>NZ_CP040602.1:0-1200000 GCF_005885815.1 Thiomicrorhabdus sediminis
CTACGACTAGACATCTCAACTGGCCTAAATAAATAACTTAACCATGACAGGCATCTACAAGGTGCTTGGCCATGGCTTATAGCAGTAAGGATTAGCATCTTGGCATCACTTTGGAATCAGGCGTTAAAACATTTGGAAAACGACCTCAACGGTCAGCAGTTCCATACATGGATTTTGCCATTACAAGCGATTGAAGAAGAATCATCGATTCGTTTGCTGGCACCCTCCACATTTATTCTTGACTGGGTAAACAAGCGCTTGATGGACAATATTCGCAATGCTATACACATTGTCGCACCAACCAACCCGCCGGAAATCCAACTGGAAATCGGCGACTATGTCCTCGACAATGTCGAAGAACCTGAGCCGACGGTTCCACAACCTCTGCAAACCAAGACCAAAAAAGCCGAATCCAAAGCCGAAGCACCAAGCCACGGCATCAAAAGCAACCTAAACCCAAGTTTCACCTTTGAAACCTTTGTTGAGGGTAAAGCCAACCAACTGGCCGCAGCCGCGGCGCGACAGGTAGCGGAAAACCCGGGCGGCAGCTATAACCCGTTCTTTATCTACGGTGGTGTAGGGCTGGGTAAAACCCACTTGATGCACGCCATCGGTAATAAATTGATCAAAGACAACCCAAAAGCACGCGTGGTCTATCTGCACTCTGAACGTTTTGTTGCCGATATGGTCAATGCCTTGCGCCACAATAAAATCGACGAATTCAAACGCTTCTACCGCTCATTGGATGCGCTGCTAATCGATGATATTCAGTTCTTTGCCAATAAAGAACAGTCTCAGGAAGAGTTTTTTCATACCTTTAATACTTTATTAGAAGGCAATAAGCAGGTAATCTTAACCAGTGACCGTTTCCCTAAGGAAGTGGACGGTTTGGAAGACCGGCTCAAATCACGTTTCGGCTGGGGCTTGACGATAGCGGTCGAACCGCCTGAATTCGAGATGCGTGTTGCAATCTTATTGAAAAAAGCGGCTGAGTTTAATGTCGTACTGCCGGATGAAGTGGCCTTTTTTATCGCCAAACGTCTGCGCGGCAATGTTCGTGACCTGGAAGGCGCGCTAAAACGTGTCGGTGCCTATGCCCAGTTCACTCAGCAAACGCTGACCGTCGATATTGTTAAAGAGGCCTTAAAGGACCTTCTCGCTCTACAGCAGAAGATGGTCACCTTGGAAAACATACAAAAAACCGTTGCCGACTATTATAAAATTCGCGTAGCGGATATACTGTCAAAGCGCCGTTCGCGCAATGTCGCGCGACCACGACAGATTGCCATGGCAATTGCCAAAGAGTTGACGAACCATAGTCTTCCGGAAATTGGTGATGCATTTGGCGGGCGTGACCATACTACAGTGTTACATGCAGTTCGTAAGGTGAAAGAGCTGCGCGAAACCGATCATCATATTGATGAAGATTTTAATAGTTTAGTTCGAATCATTACCAATTAATAAATCAGGGAAAGGCAACTCGGCATGAAAATCACTTTAACGCGTGAAAACCTTTTAAAAGTCTTGCAAACCGTCGGCGGCGTGGTCGAAAAAAGACAAACCATGCCCATTTTAGGTAATGTCCTGTTTCAGGTATCGGAAAACACCCTAACCGTTACCGCTTCAGACTTAGAAATCGAAACCCGTGCGCAAACCGAACTGGAATCCTGCGAAGTCAGTCAGTTCGCCATTACGCTGCCGGCAATGAAACTGATTAATATCGTACGCTCTCTACCTGATGGCCTGACCATTGTCCTCGACTTTGAAGAGTCGCGTTGTACCCTGTCTGCCGGTCGTTCCCGCTTTAAGTTGTCGACCCTTCCGGCAGAAGATTTCCCAACTATCGATTTGACACAAACCGATATGTCATTCGCTCTATCGCAACATCAGTTGAAGCAGTTGATCGCCCATTCAAGCTTTGCCATGGCAAGCCAGGATGTGCGTTTTTACCTGAACGGTATGCTGTTTGATATCAGCAACCAAGCTCTGCGCGTGGTTGCGACTGACGGACACCGTCTATCGACCTGCTCGACCAACTTGGCAATTGACGGCCTGACCCCAACGCAGGCAATCCTGCCTCGTAAAGGGGTATTGGAACTGTCGAAGCTAATCGGTGATGACGATGCGCTAATCGAATTCGCGCTGGCGAAAAACTACCTGACCGTTCAATTCGAAGAGACTGTCTTTACCTGTAAGTTGGTTGACGGTCGTTTCCCGGATTACCGTCGCGTGATTCCAAGCACCAACGATCAAATGATCCAGACAGACCGCGAATTGTTACGCAGCCTGTTACAGCGTGCGTCGATCCTGTCCAACGATAAATTCAAAGGCATTCGTCTGGTACTGAGCAATAACCTGCTTGCAGTTAATGCCTCGAACAGCGAACAAGACGAATCCCATGAAGATATGGCGATCGACTATCAGGGTTCGGAAATGGAAATCGGTTTCAATGTGAACTATATCCTTGATGTGTTGAACTCGATGTCCGAGGACTGTGTCACATTGCAATTGAAAGACGCCAACAGCAGCTGTTTGATTGAAGCCAATACCGATGCATGTCACTGCCAGCACGTCATTATGCCGATGCGCCTGTAGTCTTAAATACGCCTGCTTATGAAAAAAGCAAAGTTAATTCGTATCGCCACCTATGCTTCGGTATTGGTGGCGGTTTTGTTACTACTACTGAAAACCTATGCTTGGTGGCAAACCGACTCGGTCAGTATTCTGGCATCCTTACTCGATTCCGGACTGGATATCGCCGCTTCGGTGATGATCGCTTTTGCGGTCTATATCGCCCAGCAACCGGCCGATAACGAACACCGTTTCGGTCATGGCAAGGCCGAACCACTTGCTTCTCTGGCACAAAGTGTCTTTATCGGCGGCTCCGCCGTCTATCTGATTCTGTATTCGATTGAACGTCTTTGGAACCCGCAAGAGATTATCGATATTGATTTGGGTCTGCTGGTAATGAGCATCTCATTACTGGTTACCATCGTGTTGGTGCTGTTCCAGCGCTACGTGATTCGTCAAACCCAGTCCACCGCAATTGAAGCCGATTCACTGCATTATCTGTCCGATGTGTTGGCCAACATCTTGATTATCGTCTCTTTGCTGTTAAGCGCTTACCAGTGGCTTGACCCGATTCTGGCAATTCTGATCGGCGTATGGATTCTCTATTCGGCCTTCGGCCTAGGCAAAAAAGCCGGAAACCAGCTACTCGACCACGAGCTGCCGGAAACGGTTCGTCAGCAGATACGTACAATCGTTTTGGCCACACCCGGTGTACAAGGCATGAACGATTTGCGTACCTACCGTTCCGGTCCAAACAGTTTTGTCCAATTTGATTTGGAGCTGAACGATCACCTCACACTGGTGGAAAGCCACAATATCGCCGAAAAGGTCACCAATCGGCTACTCGCCGAATTTGATGACATGGATGTGATGATTCACCAAGAGCCGGTCAGCTTACGCCACGATGAAGCCCATCATAACTGGGGTCATGAAATTCAATGACGCAGCTGTTACAGCTTAATATAGAACAGTTCCGTAATTGCCAATCAAGCCACTTCCAACTCAGCAAAGGGCTTAATCTAATTATCGGAGAAAATGCCGCCGGCAAAACCGCCATAATTGAGGCCGTCTGGCTATTGGCGACCGGTCGCTCGTTCCGTTCACAAAAAAATCATCACCTGATTCGCCACCAACAAAGTCAGTGTACCCTGTTTGCCGAAGTTGCCAGCTCAACCGATACCGACAAACGCCATAAGCTTGGTATGCAAAAATCGGCTGACAGCACCTTATTACGTGTTGATGGCGACAACGTTAAATCACAAACCGAATTGGCCAAACTCTTGCCGATCCAATTACTCACCCCGGAAAGCCATAAACTGCTTGAGGAAGGTCCTAAGGCACGCCGTCAATTTATGGATTGGGGCTGTTTTCACCAATGGCCGGAATTTATGCCGCCATGGCGTAATTATCAACGCGCACTGAAACAGCGTAATCAGGCACTGAAGAAAAAACTGCCCGCGGCGCAAATCCAGCTGTGGGATCAGATTCTGGTCGATAGCGCCTTACAGGTGGATCAATACCGTCGTCAATATATCGACGACCTGACCCCTTATCTGGTGACATTCTGCCAAGCGTTGATGCCTGAAATCGAATTTGAGGTGCGCTGTCACTATCGTGCCGGCTGGCCGAAAAATACCGAGGACCTGAGTGCCTTATTGCAAGCCAACCTGATCAAGGACCAGCAGTTGGGGCATACCCAATACGGTGCCCACAGAGCCGATATCCGCTTTAGGTTCAATAATCAGGAGGCGATGCAGATACTCTCACGTGGACAACAAAAACTCTTTGTCTGTGCGCTGCTTCTGGCGCAAGCCAGCCTGCATGAGAAGGTGGTCAATGAACCGGTGATTATGCTGATTGACGACCTGCCGGCCGAGCTTGATGCCAACCACAGACTGAAGCTGCTTGAACTCCTGCAGCTATTAAATATTCAGCATATTATCACCACTACGGCACAAGATTTAATTCCAATATTGGATGCCGAAACAACCGCCATCTGGCAAATCCGTAAAGGCCAAGTCAGTGCGCAATAAAACATCCAGAGGGTACACTGAACCAAATAAATACGGCTTGTTAATTAGCTAAGACATTCTATTCACCCTATCCGCTATTCTGCTAGAATCGATACAGACAAGATCACCCGTTTACAGGAAAACTTTTATGAGCGAAGAAGTACAGAATACTCCACTAGAAAACACCAATAGCCCGGTAGAAAATACCACCATCCCAACCATTATCTATGTGTTGTTTATTGCCAATTTGATTATTCCCTTCACCAGTCTGATTGCCGTAATCATGGCTTACATCAATAAGGGCGGCAACAGCGATTACCTGGAAACCCATTACCGTTTTCAAATTCGTACTTTCTGGATTGGCCTGCTGTATGTAATCGTTGGAGCCTTATTGACGGTTGTCATGATCGGCTGGTTGATTATTCTGTTCTATATCATCTGGCTGATTATCCGCGCCGCCAAAGGCATTAAACTGCTCGGTCAAAAACAACCTGTCCCAGACCCTGCAAGCTGGATGTTCGGCTAACCTCCATACCCTCTTATTGAAAAGCCGCTAATGCGGCTTTTTTATTATTGGGCTTGATTCCATTGGCAAACCACTCAATAATGGCTAAAACCCTATGGAGGACAGTGGCCGATGCAAACCGTGCGTTTTAAACAGGTCGATGTTTTTAGCAATGAACGTTATAAGGGCAACCCTGTTGCCGTGGTCTTAGAGGCTCATGGTTTAAGTTCCGAGCAGATGCAAGCGGTTGCCAATTGGACCAATCTTTCCGAAACCACTTTTGTTCTACCTCCCACTGAAACCACTGCGGACTATCAGGTGAGAATCTTCACCCCGCAAGGTGAATTACCATTTGCCGGCCACCCTACTTTGGGTACCGCCCACGCTTTACTTGAATCGGGTATGATTGCTTTGCCGCAAAACGGTCGTATTATCCAGCAGTGTAAAGCAGGATTAATCACTTTGGATGTCAAGGTCGATAATACCGAACAGTATCACATCGCCTTTTCACTTCCGAGGGAGAAAATCACCGCTTTGTCTGCCGGCCAGAGCAAGCAGTTCGCGGCTTTGATGAATTGTCAGTGCGACAGCCAACACCCTGCCACCATTATCGATACAGGACCGCAATGGGTCGTCATGCAGGCACAAAATGCCGATGCAGTATTGAATTGCCAACCCGACTTTGCCCAGCTCAAAAAGCACAGTTCCGCACTGCATATCACTGGAGTCACCATTTTTGGCCGCTACCCTGAAGGCTCTATCCATGACATAGAAGTGCGTTCATTTGCGCCAATCTGCGGTATTGATGAAGACCCGGTTTGCGGCAGTGGCAATGGCAGTGTAGCAGCCTATATCCGGCACTATCAGCTGGCCTTTAAAAACCCGACTGCGATTCGCAGCTCCCAAGGACGGATGCTGCAACGTAAAGGCCGGCTGGAATTACTTTTCACCGAAAACAATATCTGGATTCGCGGCCTTTCACACACTTGTATTGAAGGCATGATTTATATCTAATCGACACATAAAAAAAGGCCGCAATAAATGCGACCTTTTCCCTAGTTTGCAATAATGATCTAAGTGACTTTAACAGTTTTACTGCCGGTGCTGCGTTCCCGCTTCGGAATGACCACCTCGAGCACGCCATCTTCACAATTGGCACTGATATTTTCTGCATCGACACCATCTGGCAATGTAAAACTGCGTTCAAATTTACCGTATTGACTCTCAACGCGATAATAGTCTTTTGCTTTCTTTTCATCCTTGGTTTTGCGTTCGCCACTGATGATTAAACGGTTATCTTTCAATTCCACCTTGATCGCGTCTTTTTTCACGCCGGGTAAATCCACTTCGACATGAAAAGCATAGTCGCCTTCTCTGGTATTCACCGCTGGAGCAAAACTGACCAAACCACTACCTTCATCATCGGCCAGACTGACGGACATGGAATGCAGTCGTTTATCCAAATCACGAAATTCCTTAAAGGGGTCAAAACGGTTCATTGAGGGTAATAACATACTCATAATGCCTCCTTATTTAGGCAATATATCTCTATAAAAGAAATAGACATTTGCGATGAAAATCTTTGCTTTCACCGATTTTTATTATGGGATTTTTTGCACACTTTTTCTACCCCCTCGTTTAAAGCTTTAAATAGACCCATAAAAAAACTAATATCCCCTTAATATTCAACAACTTAAAATAGTTAAAAAACCATTTCCCAGATTTAGCAAAACCATACTGGCTGTGTTATAATTTGAAGGCTTTATAAGTAATCAGAATAACCCGAGATTTGGGGCTTTGCGGCCTTTCAAATTTCCATAATAAAAATCGAGTTTTATGTCTGAAGAAACACAATACGATTCCTCCTCCATCAAAGTCCTAAAAGGTCTTGATGCGGTCCGTAAACGTCCTGGTATGTATATTGGTGACACTGACGATGGTACAGGTCTTCACCACATGGTATTCGAGGTTGTCGATAACGGTATTGATGAAGCCTTAGCCGGTCACTGTGACAAGGTTGTCGTTACCATTCATACCGACGGTTCCGTCTCCGTTACTGATAACGGTCGAGGGATTCCGGTTGATATCCACCCTGAAGAAGGCGTTTCCGCTGCCGAAGTTATTATGACGGTACTGCACGCCGGTGGTAAGTTCGATGATAACTCCTACAAGGTTTCCGGTGGTCTTCACGGGGTTGGTGTTTCGGTTGTAAACGCTCTCTCTTCAGAACTGCACTTGATTATCAAACGCCAAGGCAAGATTTGGAAACAGTCTTATACCCACGGTGTACCGGATGCGCCTCTAGAAGCGGTTGGCGAATGTGGTGACGAGACCGGTACAGAGATTCGTTTCCTACCAAGTCGCGAAACCTTCACCAATGTTGTCGATTTCAGTTTTGATTACTTGCTGAAACGTCTGCGAGAACTGTCATTCCTGAACTCCGGGGTACATATCGAATTGGTCGATAAGCGTGACGATCGTCACGAAATCTTCCAGTTTGACGGTGGTATTCAAGCTTTTGTTGACTATATCAATACCAATAAAGCACCGATTCACGAAAAAGCCTTCTACTTCACCACAGTTAAAGACGACATTACCGTTGAAGTCGCTATGCAGTGGTCGGAAGCCTATAAAGAATCGATTTTCTGCTTTACCAACAATATTCCGCAGCGTGACGGTGGTACCCACCTGTCCGGTTTTCGTGCCGCTTTGACTCGAAGCCTAAACAGCTATGCCGAAGCCGAAGGTCTGACCAAAAAATACAAAATCAATGTTTCCGGTGACGATGCCCGTGAAGGTTTGGCCGCTGTGATTTCGGTAAAAGTACCCGATCCGAAATTCTCCTCACAGACCAAGGACAAATTGGTTTCATCGGAAGTAAAAAGCGCGGTAGAAACCGCGATGAACGAAAAGTTCGCCGAATTCCTATTGGAAAACCCAAAGGATGCGCAAGCGGTTTTCGCCAAAATCGTTGATGCGGCTCGTGCTCGTGAAGCCGCCCGTAAGGCCCGTGAAATGACTCGCCGTAAAGGCGCTTTGGATATTGCCGGTCTGCCAGGTAAACTGGCCGATTGTCAGGAAAAAGATCCCGCGCTTTCTGAACTCTACCTAGTGGAGGGGGACTCCGCGGGTGGTTCGGCAAAACAAGGTCGTGACCGCCGTACTCAGGCGATTTTGCCGTTGAAAGGTAAAATCCTTAACGTCGAAAAAGCCCGTTTCGACAAGATGCTCTCTTCTGCCGAGGTCGGTACGCTGATTACTGCACTGGGTTGCGGTATCGGTGTCGAAGATTACAATATCGAAAAATTGCGTTATCACCGCATTATCATCATGACCGATGCCGACGTCGATGGCTCGCACATCCGTACATTGCTATTGACCTTCTTCTACCGCCAGTACCCGGAATTGGTCGAAAAAGGCTATATCTACATTGCTCAGCCACCACTTTATAAAGTCAAAAAAGGTAAACAGGAAACCTATCTGAAAGATGATGCCGAACTCGAAGGTTATCTACTGCAAACCGCTATTGACGGTGCTCAGCTGGTTACTGAAAAAGGTGCTCCGGCCATTACCGGCATCGCTTTAGAGCAATTATCAAAACAGTATTTCACCACCAAACGTGTTATCGACCGTTTGGCGCGCCGTTACAACTCCGTATTCTTGGAGTTGATGGTAGACCAGGCTTTAGTCGACAATAATTTATTGGATGACTACGACAAGCTCAATGCATGGATCAATGACATTAGCGCGCCTTTAAAGGCCAATGGTGAAATCAATAAAGTTGAATACCAGCTAACTGCTGAACCTGCAGCAAATTTGGACAGCAAAACCAGGTTCCAACTTCGTCTGCAGCAACGTGAACACGGTACGCTGAGTTCACAGATCTTTGATGATGATTTCTTTGCTTCAAAAGATTACTCACAAATTGTCGAGCTTGGTAAAGCCTTACAAGGGCTACTGAGTGACAGCGCTTATATCCAGCGTGGTGAGAAAACTGAATCAATCACTAGCTTTAAGGAAGCGATTGATTGGTTGTTTAACGAAGCCAAGCGTGGTCAAAACATACAGCGCTACAAAGGTTTGGGTGAAATGAACCCTGAACAGCTATGGGAAACCACCATGAATGCCGAGGCACGTCGTCTATTACAGGTCACCATTCGTGATGCCATGATAGCCGATCAGGTATTCACCACTCTAATGGGTGATGAAGTTGAACCACGCCGTGAATTCATCGAGTCAAATGCCTTACAGGTTGAGAATTTGGACGTATAAAACCGACCCTCAACTGCAACAAATTTTGAATTTTAGGCGCTTTTAGTTTCTAATAGCGCCCATTCCAGATTTATAACTATTTAAAATCTAAACAAAACTCCCTCTTTCTGGGGCGAGTTTTATAAACTTTTAGGAGACTGTCTATGTCAGTACAACACCCTATCGTTACCGTTACCGGTTCTTCCGGTGCAGGTACATCATTTGTAAAACGCGCTGTTGAAGCGATTTTTGCTCGTGAAAGCCTAAACGTAGCTATTATCGAAGGTGATAGCTTCCACAAGTATTCTCGTGTTGATATGCGTGCTAAGGTTGCAGAATCTAAAGAGAACGGTGGCCCGGTGCTAACTCACTTCTCTGAATATGCGAACGAATTCCAAAAGCTTGAAGAACTGTTCAAGACCTATAAAGAAACAGGTACTGGTCAGCGTCGTTACTACATCCACTCTGACGAAGAAGCGGATGAGCATAACGCCCGTCTAGGTACAGATTTGGTTCCTGGTGAATTCACACCTTGGGAAGACCTACCAGAAGGTACGGACATTCTTTTCTACGAAGGTCTACACGGTATGGTTAAGCGTATGGATCACGGTCCTGAAGAAGGTAAATACGACGTGGCACAGCACGTTGACCTAGGTATCGGTGTTGCTCCGGTTGTAAACATCGAGTGGATGCAGAAAATCTACCGTGATACTTCTGAGCGTCCTTATTCAGTAGGTCAGGTACGTGACGTCATCATGGAACGCATGGATGACTACATCGAGTACATCGTGCCTCAGTTCCACCGTACACACGTTAACTTCCAGCGTATTCCATTGGTTGATACTTCTGATCCATTTCTCAACCCAGACTGAAACAGCGCCAATGGGTCCTGCTCCAGAAGATTCACTGGTTATCACTCACGTGCGTCACGACGAAGTCGATCTAAAGACGATCGTTGACAAGATCGAAGGTGCTTGGCTACAGAACGATCACACTATGATCTGTTCTGGTACCCAGATGGTTGACGCGATGGATATCATTATGACTCCGATCATCCAGAAACTAATCGCTAAAAAACGTGCATCTATGGCTTAATCGCCGGTACAGATTAGCCTTAATAAAAAAACCCGCTTTCGCGGGTTTTTTTATACCTTGAATCCACCGTTACTAATAATCCCTCATTTAATCTAACAGGACTGCTTCGGTAGCTTCTAAAACAATCGACTTTCCTACTTTGGCTTCCATCGCTTTTTTGACGCTATCGATTTCCATTTTATTTAGCGGCTGTTGTGATAATAATTTGACCGATATATACAACGGATTTTCACTACGCACCTGAACATCTTTAATTTGAATATCGCCAACCGACATGCCATCCAATTGTGCAACAATCGATTCTTTGACAACCATCTTCTGAAAAGCCACATATAACGGAATGCTAACCAGACTGACCACCAATAAAGATATCAATACCCCTTTCCTTGCCAGTACAAATGGACTGAACCCCATAAACAGAAATGTCATGGCGGCGGCCAAGGTTATACCGAACAAATTAGTAATGAAAAGAAGAAAGGCACTGGAAAAGACTTGCCAATCCATCCAACCAATACCTATCCCGGAAACGGCCAGAGGCGGTACCAATGCCACGGCAATGGCCACACCGGCGAGACTGCGCATCACTTCAGAGCGTGAATGCGCATAGGCCGCTGCGGTACCTGCAATAATCGCCACCGCCAGATCAAGAATGGTCGGCGTTAGTCTGGCGCTGATCTCGCTATTAATCATATGCAAAGGCGTAACCAGAGTAAGCAAGGTTGCAAAAACCAATGCCAATAGAATCCCAAGAACCAAGGTCTTGGCGCTCGCAAGCGATAATTCTGCGTTCTGACGTAACACTCCCATCGACAGCGAAATAATCGGAGCCATCAAGGGCGCCAACACCATAGCACCGATAATGACCGGTGCCGAATTAGCAAATAAACCCACGGTCGCCAATAAACTGGAGAGCACCATCAAGACCCAATAGGACTGACTGGCCTGGGAGTTATCCTTGAGGGTAACAAAAGTTTCCTTAACCTCTTCAATATCGGTGTGATAAATCCAAGGCAAAGACTTATTGGTCAACTCATTAACCGCCTGGCCTCTGGGAAGATATTGTGTGCGGATAGACTCTTTTTGTTCTTCATTGGTAGATTTTTCCGGCAAATTGGCCGACATCACCCTCAAGGCATTTTCAGCAACAGAAATCGTAACCTTATCATGCATTGACTCTTCACCATCAACCAGACAAGCAAAACCCGAGCTCGACTCTATGGTTATCGATTGGGACTTGATATGACCTAAATAAGTCGGTAAAGAGCTGTCAAAGCTCTGTTGCACAAACACGCGTTTCAGCAGAAAGGTCACCAACTCCAAAATACTCCGTGGTGCCAAGACCACCACATTAAGACTGGATTCGTCATAACTTCTTGAACCCAATGCATCTTTGGTAAAAGTGCTTCCTGCCAGGCGGTAAACCACCGTCATTCCCAGAGCCGCAGTTTTTATTTCGGTTTGATTAGAAGTCGTCAGAGTATAAGGGCAGAGTCGGGAATGACTTAACGAAAAGATTAATGTCAGCAGATACCATAGTTTGCTCCAGAAGCCTTCCACCGCGCTGGCCGAAGCTTTCATTGTCTCAACTTGACCAATCTTTACGGAACCCTGTACCAACTGATCATTGAAATACATCAAATCGGTTTTTTCGTGTTCATCTGCGCTATCCAAAATATTTTGCAGCGCCTTATCCATTGCAGACGGAATATAAAAATTTTGGCTAACTCGAACTAACTTGGGATGCGGCAGAAAGCCAATAGAACATTGAGCCTGTTGCAGTTGAGGGATGATTATTCTGAGAAGGTCATCGCTACCCCAGAAAATCACCTTGGCACCTTCGGGCAAAGCCTTGATATCGTTTTCAAAGGCCAAGAAATCGCAACTGATTTCTGCCATAGCGGGTTCAACCTGAGCCTTAAACTCTGTTTCCTCTGCACGTGAATAGATTACTGTAAACTCAGACATGACCTTTTCTCATTAGAGGTAAAACCAGCGCTCAGGAGAAATCGAAATTATCGATTTTACGTCGATCGCGCTTAGTCGGGCGACCGGCACCTTTTTCTCGATAACCGATCACCGCTTTTAATGGATGTGGGGCTTTTTGGTTAAGTTCTTCACTATCCAATTGATACAACAGTTGGGCTGCTTCGGCATTACCGCGTTTGTCGGAAAGCACTAAAACGGTCACCTCAACCTTTCTGTGCGCTTGGGTGATTTTCAGTTTGTCACCCTCGCTAACTGTTTTACTCGGCTTCGGCTTAAAACCATTGAGTTCGACTTTTCCGCCTTTAATCGCTTCCAGTGCCGTACCACGGGTTTTGAAAAAGCGCGCCGCCCAGAGCCATTTATCAACGCGTAATTTATCCATTATTTCAGTTCGTTCAACCAGTCTTTGGGCGTTAGATAATCATAGATTCGCGCTTCTTCTGTACCCGGTTCCGGCTGGTAGTTGTATTTCCAGGTAACCAATGGTGGCATCGACATCAAAATCGACTCAGTACGCCCGCCGGTTTGCAGGCCAAATATTGTGCCTCGGTCAAACGCCAAGTTGAACTCGGCGTAACGACCACGACGATAGAGTTGGAAATCACGCTGACGCTCGCCGTATTCCTGGTCTTTACGCGCCGCGACAATCGGACGGTACGCCTTGATATAATGGTTACCCACCGATTGCATAAATTCAAAGCACTTATCGAAATCCCAACCAAAAGTCGCTTCGTTCAGATCGTCATAAAACAGGCCACCAACACCACGGGTCTCGTCACGGTGTTTAAGATAAAAATACTCGTCACACCAAGCTTTGTATTTCGGATAAATCTCTGCGCCGAAAGGTTCACAAGCCGATTTAGACTGCTCATGCCAATGAATCACATCCTCGTCATTCGGGTAATAAGGGGTTAGATCAAAACCGCCGCCGAACCACCAAACCGGTTCTTCACCGGCTTTTTCGGCGACAAACAAACGGATATTGGCATGAGAAGTCGGCACATAAGGGTTACGCGGATGAATCACCAACGACACCCCCAAAGCCTGGAAAGAACGACCGGCCAATTCCGGACGGTGTGCGGTAGCCGAAGGCGGCAGGTTCTTCCCCTGTACATGAGAGAAGTTGACTCCGCCTTTCTCAATCACAGCGCCTTCTTCCATCACTCGGGTACGACCACCGCCGGTCAACTGCATCACCCCCTCTTCACCTTCACGCTGCCATTCATCGATTATGAAATCTTTAGAACCGTCTTCTTCCGCCAACTGACGGCAGATATCGTCTTGCAGGCTGAGTAAATAATCCTTAACGGCTTCAATATTGATTTGTGTTGCTGACATGCGTTTTCCCAAGATTTTCTAGTTACAGTTGGTGAGCTGATTTTAATCATAAAACACCGGATTGGTTAAGCTATTTTAGTCTTTATTGATTGTTTTTGCATGCCCGCATAACAAACTGAGAACGACTTATTTGTACTCATAAATAATTATCATTGGTGAATACTTGACCAAGCGCATAAAATAAGCGTAATAGCCATTACACTTTGTCGATATCTAATGCCAAATTCATGGATAAAAACCTATGCCGATAACCTGATTCACTACAGATGGTGGATTATTTTTCTATCTATCGGCATTAGCGTATTGCTGGCGATGGGAGCAAAAAACCTGATTTTCACCACCGATTATCAGGTTTTCTTCAGTGAAGAAAACCCCGAACTCAAGGCATTTGATGCGCTTCAAAACACCTATAACAAACAAGACAATATCCTTATAGCCTTAAGCCCGGAAAATGGCGATATCTTCACTCAGGACAATTTAGCCGCGATCGAATGGCTTACCAAACAGGCCTGGCAAATACCCTATTCGAACCGGGTCGATTCCATAACCAATTTCCAATACACCTATGCAGAAGATGACGAGCTGATTGTTGAGGATCTTGTATATAAAGCAGAAAACCTCACCCCTCAACAGCTACAAAAAATCCGTCAGGTGGCTTTAACTGAACCGCAATTGAAAAACTTTCTGATCAACCCGCAGGGTTCGGTTACCGGTATCAATATCATTAACCAGTTTTCCCAGCTCAGCCAGCAGGAGATACCCGAAAGCATAGAATTCACTCGCAATCTCGTCACTGAGTTCAAACAAAAATACCCGCAATTCGAGGTGCACTTAAGTGGTATCACCATGCTTAATAACGCCTTTACAGAGGCTAGCGTGCACGACATGACCAACCTGATACCGATAATGTATCTGTTTATTTTTATCTTGTTATTGTGGCTATTGAAATCCCTCACAAGCTTGATCGGCATTGTCTTGGTGATCGGTTTCTCCATCGCTGCAGCAATGGGGTTGGCGGGCTGGTTTCATATCGGCTTAACCCCTCCCTCGGCATCGGCGCCGACCATTATCATGACCCTAGCGGTGGCCGACAGTGTGCACTTTTTGATTTCCATGCTCGCGCTAATGAAACGCGGCCACAGCAAGCATGAAGCGATAGCCGAAAGTCTGCGTATTAATATCGGACCGATTTTCCTGACCAGCATTACCACCGCCATCGGCTTTTTGGCAATGAATTCCAGCGATGCCCCGCCATTCCATGATATGGGTAATATCACCGCTATCGGCGTCATGTTCGCATTGCTGTTTTCGATCACATTCTTACCGGCATGGGTATCGGTATTACCGGTTCGCGTCGCCAGGAACCTTGATCCGGATCATCAAGACAAGATGTCAAAGCTTGCCGCTTGGGTGATTAAAAAACAACGTACCCTATTCTGGTCAAGCAGTCTGTTTCTGGTTTTTATGATAGCGATGATTCCGCGCATTGAAATCAATGATAATTTTGTCGCCTACTTTGATAAAAGTATCGATTTCCGCACCGATTCAGACTATGTGATCGAAAACCTGACCGGTATCAATATGCTGTTTTATTCGATTGATTCAGGCCAAGCACAGGGTATCAACCAGCCTGAATATTTACACTCTCTGGCAAATTTTCAACAATGGCTCTACCAGCAGCCGGAAGTCGTGCATGTGCAATCACTCAGCGATATCCTCAAACGCCTCAATAAGAACCTGCATGGCGATGACCCGACTTATTACCAGATCCCGCAAGAACGTGAGCTGGCCGCCCAATACCTACTGCTTTATGAGATGTCTCTCCCCTATGGTTTGGATCTGAATAATCAGATCAATATCGATAAATCGGCAACCAAAGTCACGGTGACGCTTACAGACCTATCCACCTCGGAAATGCTCGATTTCAATCAGCGCAGCGAGCAGTGGTTAAAAGACAATATTTACCGTGACAATCAGGATATCGCTATTTTAGGCACCAGTACCGGGTTGATGTTCTCACACATCACCATGCGCAATATAGCCAGCATGCTAGAAGGTTCTGTCGTGGCCTTAGTGTTGATCTCGATACTGCTGTTATTTGCGCTGAGAAGCATCAAACTCGGCGTACTCAGTCTTGTCCCCAATCTGACACCGGCGATTGCCGCTCTCGGTATTTGGGCCTTGACCTATGGCGTTTTGGGCATGGCGGCATCGATAGTGTTTGCCATCTCGATCGGTATCGTGGTTGACGATACGGTACACTTTTTGAGCAAGTATCTGCGCGCCAAACGTGAAAACGGCTTGAACACAGCAGAAGCGATAAGTTACGCTTTCAGTACTGTCGGTCAAGCGATATGGGTCACCACCGTCGTTCTGGTGATAGGTTTTGCCTTGCTGTCGCAGTCGGCCTTTTTAGTCAATCAACAGGTCGGCATTCTAATGGCGATTACCATCAGCGCGGCATTGGTTTTGGATTTTCTGTTTTTGCCGACATTATTGCTTAAATTTGATAAAGACGACACAAACAAACCCCTTACTACAGCCCTCAACGAAACTGGAAAAGAATTATGAATGCAGCTAAACCGACTTTCACACTGGTTATCAGCATCATGCTATTAAGCTCTGGAACCACCCTAGCGCAGAGCCCTGAACAAAAAGGCTTGGAAATCGCCAAAGAAGCCAATGCTCGCGATAACGGCTGGGGTGACCATAGTGCCAATATGACCATGCTGCTTATCAATAAACAGGGCGATACCAGCGAACGTCAAATCCGTACCAGAACCCTAGAGGTGCAGGGTGACGGAGATAAAAGCCTGACCATTTTCGATGAACCCAAGGATGTCCGTGGCACCGCATTTCTGACCTTTAGCCACACCAATGAGGCCGATGACCAATGGCTTTATTTACCAGCATTGAAACGCGTCAAGCGCATTAGTTCACGCAATAAATCCGGCCCGTTCATGGGCTCTGAATTTGCCTATGAGGACATGAGTTCTCAGGAAGTGGAAAAATACACTTACAAATACCTCGCTGATGAGCCTTGCCAGGTCGATGGCAAACAGCTGACCTGCTTTAAATTGGAACGCTATCCGGTAGATGAATTTTCCGGCTATAGCAGACAGATCGGCTGGATTGACCAACAAGAATACCGCCCGATAAGAATCGATTTTTATGACCGCAAGAATGCTTTACTGAAAACGCTAACATTGAGCAATTATCAGCAGTACCTTAAACAATATTGGCGCGCCAGTAATATGACGATGGAAAACCACCAGACCGGTAAAAAATCAGTGCTTACCTTTAGCAATTACCAGTTTAAAACCGGACTGGATGATGCCGATTTCAATAAATCCAAACTCAGCCGTTTACGCTAGAGGACTCTATGCGCCAATTTCGTCATATATTGATTGCGAGCTTATGTTGCTGGCAAACGCCATTTGTGTTGGCTGCAGAGAACATTGAATTCACGGCTAAAACCACCTTACAAGCGCAAGCATTCCAACAGGCCGGCAGTAACAGCAAGCAACAGGATTTTTACACATCCATCAAACTCGAACCGCAGCTGTTTTATGGCATCGATGCCAATAATGAAATCCGTGCACAAGGTTTCTATCGCTATGACGGACAAAGTCCGAGCAACACTCATGGTGATATTCGTGAATTGATGTATTACCACTTTGCCGACCAATGGGAATTCAGGGCCGGAATCGGCAAAGTCTTCTGGGGAACCACGGAAAGCCGTCACTTGGTCGATACGGTCAATCAAACCGATTTTATTGAGAGTCTGGATGATGAACAGCGACTGGGTCAACCGATACTGCAAAACCGCTTCATCAAGGACTGGGGCACATTGGACCTGTTCATTTTGCCGGGGTTTCGTCAACAAGACTTCGGACAAGCCGATCTACGCCCGGCAATCAACACTATCCAACCGGCAATCTATCAATCCGCCGATAAAGACAGCCATATCGATTTAGCGGCTCGCTGGAGCCATTATTTCGGCGATCTGGATATTGGCCTGAGTTATTTCACCGGAACCCAACGCGCCCCGGTTCTGAATGCGCAACTGATTGGCAGCGAAATCAAATTACAGCCTGTTTATGTACAAACCCAACAGTTTGCTATCGACGGCCAATATATCGTGGCCGACTGGCTATTGAAAGCCGAAGCTTTATGGCGTTTCAGCCACAATTACAACACGAGCCAAGGCTTTTATTCCTATAACAGCAAGGCTCTGGTTACTGGATTTGAATATACCTTTTACGATATTAACGAAAAATCACATGATTTGGGACTGATCGGTGAATTCCTCTATGACGAATGGTCGGCGATTACACCGTTTCAGCGAGACTGGATGACCGGCTTGCGCTGGGTATGGAACGATGCGGCCAGTACCGAATTTTTACTTGGACATATCTACGATCTGGATGACCAGTCACAAATTTGGCAATTGGAAGCCAGCAGACGCTTGAATAAATCCTGGACTCTGGAGATGACTTCACGATGGGTAACAAATGTTGATGCCAATAACCAATTAACTCAGCTACTTAAAGGCCATAATCTGCTCAATCTGCAAGTTTCCTTTTATTTTTAATGATAAACTTAAACGCAAATTAAATCTTAAGATGACTCGATAGATATCTGTAACAATTTGCTGACTGGTTATGACTTTACACATTCGTTCTTTCTATGGCGTGGCTATTGCGGTCTTAGTCCTTTCTTTGATTGCCTCTCTGACCCATTTCAAATACGAACAACTGGTCTCTGAATTCGAAGATCAACAAGCAAAAAAACTGCTGACCATCTCCAAACATTTTGAATACCGTGTTGCCGAGCGAGAGTTAATCCTGAATATCGCCAGTGAACAGATCATCAAAAACTATCTGCTCGAACGCCCTGAAGCCATTAGCGCTTTATTGGACAAAAACCTTGCTATGAGGCCCGACTTGGCCGGATTTCTCGTCACCACAGCAAGCGGAAGCTATATTGCTTCAAGCAGCAATGTAACAAAAGAGGGCACACCTAACCTGCTCCGACACCCGAAAACCAAAGAAGGTTTTCAAAGAGCCCTAGAAACCGATAAGATGGCTATCGGTAAAAATTACTATTTTAAGCCTTTAAATACTTGGGTAGCCCCTTTCCGTAAAGCCATTCGTATTGACGGCAAAGTCATCGCCATGATTTCCACCGGAATGAATATCAGAAATATCCGCAATGAGATCGATGTCACTCTAGCCGACCAAACCGTTACCAGTATTGTTAGTGACCACGGTTACTACCGAATTTTTTCCAGCAACGATGATCAAGTCAGCTTTGAAAAGCTCTATAGTGAACCTGTTGCGAAAACAACTATTAATGAAATTACAGACCATTTCCAGCAACGCTATCATTACAATCTGCAAGGCATTAAAGAGAACCTTGCCAAAACACCCCTGACAGCTTTAGCACATAATGGTTTTGGCAATCATGTTTTGATAAGCCTAATGTATGAACCAAAATATGCTTATTGGGTAACGGTAGAAACCCCCTATCACCGCGATCTATTCAAAACTGTTTAATGAGATAGCCATCTACCTAATCTTCTTGTTAATCACCATTTTCTTATTGGCGACATTTATTTATGTATTGCGCAAAAAAGAGCAACAGACCATCCACACACTTGAGTTCAAGGCCGAGCACGACTCTTTAACGGAACTGCCCAACCGCTATTATTTGGAAAACCATTTTAAAAGCCAGACCATCAAAGCGACGTCGAGTATTTCCCTGCTGTTTATCGATTTAGATAACTTTAAAAACGTCAACGACACCTTTGGCCATCATATCGGCGATAAATTGTTAATTCAGGTCGCAGACCGTCTCAAACAGCAGCTTAGTGTCAAAGGCGATATTATCCGTTTTGGTGGTGACGAAATTCGTCGTGCTGCTGGTTGATAAACACATTTATGATGTCGAACTCGCCCAGCAAATCATCCAGACCATCTCTGTCAGCTATATTATCGACCAGTTGAACTTTACCCATCGGAGCCAGTATCGGTTTGGCGCGAATTGCCGCCGATAAGGCGGATTTGAATGTGTTGTTGAGTCAAGCCGATTTGGCCATGTATGAAGCTAAGAAACGCAAAAACTCGGTGGAAGTATTCAGTGAATCGCTTCGCCAATCTTCAATCAAACATACACAGATGGAGATCCAGTTAAGGCAGGCTATTGCCAACCACGAAATCTATTTGAATTACCAGCCGCAAATCGACCGAGAAGGACGCTTTTACGGTGTTGAATGTCTGGTACGTTGGCAAAAATCCGGATTTGGGGTTTGTACCGCCAAATGAATTTATCAAAGTGGCCGAGGATATCGGTTTAATGCCCGAACTGGGTCATTACATCACGCAAACCTCTCTTCGACAGATGGCCGAACTGCAACAGCAACTGCAACAAGAATTCCAAGTATCAATCAATATCTCATTGAAGCAGTTCAGTCAGCCCTATTTCTTTGAAGAGTTTATTAAGGTTGCCGAGAAAAGTGGCGTCAAATTGACCAATATCACCATTGAAGTAACCGAATCCCTGTTTATCGAAGACCTGAACTTTATTCTCGGTATTCTCCACAACTTCCGTAAAAAAGGCGTGTCTATTTCCTTGGATGACTTCGGAACCGGCTTCTCCTCCCTTAGCCTGTTAAGGCAACTACCTATTCAAGAGTTAAAAATCGATAAGGCTTTTGTCGATGATATTCTTACCGATGACAAGGACGCCACTCTAATCAACAACATCATCCAAATCGCCAATGATTTAGGTATGTACACGGTTGCCGAAGGGGTCGAAACGCTGGAACAGAAAAAGAAACTTACCAGTTACGGCTGCATCCTGTATCAAGGTTATTATTTCGCCAAACCCATGGGGATCAACGATTTGAAAAATTTTATTAGGGACATAGGCAACAGCAACATAAATAACTCGGAAAACAACGCTTAATCTCACCATTACAAAATCAGCAGTTTGTGATAAATTGACTCTAAATTAGTGCCCGCTCCGGAGAGATCAATGCCGACTCAGATACCTACCTCAGTTAACCTTAAAACCCAATCTTTACTGCTCGCAGGACTGCTTAGCTTAACCCTGACAGCACCTGCACAGGCAAACTGGTGGGAACAGGGAGCGGAGCTACTTAAAAGCTTACAAGGAACCGCGGACACTAACACTACACAGAACAGCTCAATCAGTAACACCCTGTCCAATACCGATATCGAAACCGCCTTTAAACAAGCCTTATCGCAAGGCTCTAAAGTTGTGGTTGAGCAACTCAGTGTCAAGGACGGTTTTAATGCCGACCCGAAAATTCATATCCCTTTGCCGAAAAATCTGCAAACCGTGCAATCCACCTTGGATCGTTTTGGTATGGGTTCCTATATGGATGATGTTGAGCTCAAACTCAATCGCGCTGCGGAAGCCGCCACACCGGAGGCAAAAAAGCTGTTTTTGGATGCCATCAGCCAGATGACTTTTGAGGATGTGCAAAAAATCTACAAGGGCCCACAAGATAGTGCTACCCAATACCTGAAAGGCAAAACCAGCCCCGCCTTGACCGAGAAAATGAAACCCATTGTTGAAAACACGCTAAACCAGGTGGGCGCCATCCAAGCCTATGACGGTGCCATCAGCAAATACAAAGACCTGCCTTTTGTACCGGACGTGAAAACAGACTTACTCAATCATGTTGTCAGCAAGGCACTGGATGGAATGTTCTATTATATTGCTGAAGAAGAGGCTGCGATTCGTCAGGATCCGCTTAAACAGTCAACTGAACTTTTGAAAAAAGTATTTGGGAATTGATTCATGTCTAGTATCGCTACCTTATCCCGATTGGCCGCTGCCGTTTTGATGGGTTTGAGTTTGGTGGCATGTACCTCGAACAGCACCAAAGGCGGCAGCGTTGGTGTCGATCGAGAACAACTGCTGCTGATTTCACCGCAAGAGATGACCAAAGGCGCCTCCATTGCCTATAACGATGTACTTGAACAGGCCTCGGACAAACGCAAACTCAACCGAGACCCGGTGATGCTCAGTCGAGTAAAGCGCATTGCCAACGATATTATCCCGCAGACCGCGGTTTTCCGTAGCGATGCGCCGAGCTGGGACTGGCAGGTGAATGTACTCGAATCAGACCAACTCAATGCCTGGTGTATGCCTGGTGGTAAGATCGCCTTTTATAGCGGGCTCATTAAAAAACTGAATTTAACCGATGATGAGATCGCTGCCATTATGGGACACGAAATCGCCCATGCGTTACGAGAACATGGACGTGAACGCGCCTCGCAACAGGTTGTCAGCAGTGTCGGCTTGAGTGTTCTCGGAGCGGTAACCGGTATTCAAGGCCCGTCAATGGATTTGGCATCGCTGGCGCTCGATGTCACCGTTTCCCTGCCAAATAGCCGTACCCATGAGGTCGAAGCCGACAGAATGGGCGTTGAGCTCGCTGCTCGTGCCGGTTACAACCCTTATGCGGCAATCAATGTCTGGAAAAAGATGGCACAACAAAAATCGTCAGGCCAACCACCGGAACTGCTCAGTACACACCCGTCGCACAGTAGCCGTATTGCCGATTTGAAACGCTACGCTAAAATTGTCGAACCTCTGTTTTTACAGGCGGTAAAGCGTTAAAATTCATCTCAACCGTTGAGGCGAGCCACGCTTGCCTGCCAATGCTTGTATAACTGACTCAGTCAATGGGTTGCAATAAATTCATCATCAAATGGTATCCCCCATGACCGACTCTGCGGGCAAACGCCTTAATAAATACATCAGCGATTCCGGCTTCTGCTCACGCCGTGAAGCCGACCGTCTTATTGAACAAAATCGCGTCACCCTTAACGGTAACAAACCGGATCTTGGCTCTCAGGTCTTCGATAAAGATGAAGTTCGCGTCGATGGTAAATTGGTCAAGGCGGTCGCCAAAGACAAGACAGACCGTGTTTATATCGCCTACAACAAGCCGATTGGCATTACCTGCACCACCGAACGCAAGGTAAAAGGCAATATTGTCGATGCAATCAACTTCCCACAACGTATTTTCCCGATAGGACGTCTCGATAAACCTTCCGAAGGACTAATTTTCCTCACCAGCGATGGCGACATCGTCAATAAGATTCTGCGTGCGGAAAACGCCCACGATAAAGAATATGTGGTCACGGTAGATAAACCATTGAATGAGGATTTCGCCAAGAAGATGGCCGCAGGCATTCCTATTTTAGGCACTGTCACCAAACCCTGCAAGGTCACGCTAAATAGCAAATTCATCTTTACCATTGTTTTGACTCAGGGATTGAATCGTCAGATTCGCCGTATGTGCGAATATCTCGGCTATGAGGTGATGAAACTGAAACGCGTGCGCATTATGAATGTCGATCTAGGTCGACTGAAACCGGGTCAATGGCGCCATTTGAATGAGCAGGAAATGATCGAACTGAATCAGGCTTTGGCCGGTTCTCGTAAAACCTCAAGTCATGCCAACGCAGCAAATCCCAAGAAAAAGACAACGCCGTCTAACCTCAATAAAACGATGCGTCAGCCAAGAACCACGAACAAAACAGATCAAGCTGAGCCGAAAAGGCAAAACAGACGCAAAGCAAACCATAAAGCAGGTGCCAACCAGAACAAACCGGGTGCGAATAAGAGCAGAGCGCAAAATAACAGAAGACTAAAACAGAACGGCAAATCTACCAATTCATCAAAACGCCGTTAACGAAGTTGGGTTTGTGTCCGAGCATCCCAGATTTGAGTAGGTTGTGCCAAACCACCTAAAGGCGCATCGATACAGAACACCTCATCGGCAAAGCTCTGCTTAACCTCGACACAACTTCTAGCCGGTTCAAATGAAGATATATTCGCACTGGTCGAGACAATCGGCGCGCCAAACGCCACACACAACGCCTGCACCACAGGGTGATCCGAAACACGAATTGCCACCGTATCACGTCCTCCCGTCACCCAATCCGGCATGGCTTGCTTTAAAGGCAACACCCAAGTCACCGGCCCCGGCCAACTCTTTTCCACCTTGCTTTGCCAAGGCGCACCCGACAGCTCAACATAATCTTGAATCTGCTCGATAGATGCCGCCACCAGAATGACGCCCTTTTCCATAGGACGTTGCTTCACGTGAAACAGGTTTTCAACCGCTTGCTTGTCAAATGGATCGCAACCCAGGCCAAATACGGCTTCGGTCGGGTAGGCGATGGTCTGGCCTTGCTTCAGTAAAGCAACCGCTTGATCGATTTGTGACTGTAAACTGGTGTCTGTCATATTTATTCTTCATTTAAACCAAAAACGGCGCCTTGCAAAGCGCCGATTTTAAGCCGATAAAGCAAAAACTTACTGGTGCAGCTGTAATACTCGCTTAAACACATTAGGGTCTTTAATCATTGTCATTTCCCCTTCTCGCGGAATATGTTTGTCTTTCAAACGCGACAGGAAAAAGCGCAATGCCGCCAAACGTAATGCCGACGGCCAAGCTTTCAGCTCATCATCGGTCAAAGAACGCTGGGTTTGATAAGCGGACAACATCGCATCGATTCGCTCTTGATCAAATGCGATACGCGCTGGGTCATCATCATGCACTCGACACCAATCATTGACCATGACCGCCAAATCATAAAGCAAAGGGCCATTGCAAGCATAATACAAGTCGATAATGCCCGATAAGGTATCGCCAACAAACAGGGCGTTGTCACAGAACAAGTCGGCGTGGATCACCCCCATTGGCAGGTTCTGCCAATCGGTACCTGCCTGAAAACGCAATTCATTTTCAATCATCTTGCACTCGTCTTCCTCAAGACGGGTACGAATTTCGGCAAAGGTCGCGCTCATCCAACCGATATCACGGTCATTGTCTCTATGCTGCTCATAAGCTTGACCGGCGATATGGAATTTCGCCAACTGGCCTCCCATGACACCACACTGGGCTACAGATGGGTTTTCCACACCGCTTCCCACCAGTCTTTCGACCAAGGCCGCAGGCTTACCGCACAACTCTTTCAAAAAGCTGTGCGATTTGGTCGGCATAGGGTGCGCTGTCGGAATATTGTGTTCGGCCATAAACGCCATAATATTCAAAAAGTATGGCAATTCTTCAAAGCTATGGTGCTCAAAAATCGTTAAGACAAACTGCTCAATTTGACCGTGATTATTGGTGGTGACAAAATAATTGGTATTCTCAATACCGGCACTGATGCCTTCAAACGACTCCAAAATACCCACATCATAGTCTTCTAAAAACGCTTCCAATTGATGCGTCTCAACGACTGTATAAACAGACATAAAGTTTCGTCTCTTTACTAGATATCTTTAACCCATAATCAATACAAGGTTAATAGATAGAAAGTTATTCGGTAGAATAGTCCGAGCTATTCAAATAAGTAACATGTTATGTAATCCATAACGATGCAAATTCTATCACAACGAGCAAGTTAAATGACCGAATCAAATTCAGCAATCACCTTTAACCCTGACAGCCCATTTATTTTGGTGGACGGTTCTTCTTACCTTTTCAGAGCCTTCCATGCCATGCCGCCGCTGACAAACTCTAAAGGTGATGCGACGGGGGCGATATTCGGTGTCATCAATATGCTCGGTAAACTGATTGAACAGTACCAGCCGGAAAAAATGGCGGTGATTTTCGATGCCAAGGGAAAAACCTTTCGCCATGACATGTATAGCGAATATAAATCGCACCGCCCGCCAATGCCGGAAGAACTTGCCTCACAAATCGAACCGATCCATGAAATCGTCAAAGCCTTAGGCCTGCCGCTAATTTGCATAGAAGGGGTCGAGGCCGATGATGTCATGGGCACCTTGGCGCATCAAGCCAGCCTAGTTGAGCACGATACCTTGATTTCCACCGGTGATAAGGACTTGGCACAGCTGGTCAATGAACATGTCACGCTTATCAACACCATGAACGACACCTTATCCACTCCGGATAGTGTCGTGGAAAAGTTCGGTGTGCGTCCCGACCAGATTATCGATTACCTGGCTCTGGTCGGTGATAGTGCCGACAATATCCCGGGCATTCCAAAGTGCGGGCCGAAAACCGCGGTCAAATGGCTGACCTCTTTCGGCAATATCGATAATTTGATGGAAAATGCGCCGATGATCGGCGGGAAAATCGGTGAAAACCTGCGCAACAACCTCGATCAACTTAAATTATCACGAGAACTGACCACAATTCGCCTTGATTGCGACCTACCGATTGGCCTTAATGATATTCAGCGTCAGCCCGCTGATTTGCAGCGTTTACAAGAACTATTCAGCGAATATGAGCTACGCACCTGGTTAAATCAGGTGATGAAAGGCGAAACACCTTTCTCGAAATCAAATGGTGCCAAAGCACATAGCCAGACGGTAACCAAAAAATCCGCCCAACCAGATGAAACGAATCCGGTAGAAACCACTGTTGCCGAAAAAGCCGATAGCCAGTATGAAACGGTCTTTAGCGCAGAACAGTTCAATAAATGGCTGGCATTGATTGAAAATACCGAGCTATTCGCGATCGATACCGAGACCACCTCGTTGAATACTCAACAAGCTCAAGTAGTGGGTATCTGTCTGGCGGTAAAAAACCCGGATAAAGCCGGCAACCTGGCTTGTTATATTCCATTGGCGCACGATTACGAAGGCGCCCCGGCACAATTGGATTTAAATGACACCTTAAATCGCCTAAAACCTATTCTAGAGAATCCAAATGTCGCTAAATGTGGTCAAAATCTAAAATATGATTGGCATGTGCTGCAAAATCACGGTATCACACTTCAAGGTATGAAGTTCGACACCATGTTGGAGTCTTATTGCCTGAACAGTGTTGCCACCCGTCATAATATGGATGACCTGGCACTGAAATACCTGAATCACCGCACCACCCATTTTGAAGAGATTGCCGGTAAAGGTAAAAAACAACTGACTTTCAACCAAATTGAGATTGAAACCGCCGCACATTATGCAGCTGAAGATGCGGACATCACTTTACAGCTACACCAAACACTTTATCCGCAATTAACAGCAGAACAAAGCTTGGTGAACGTATTTAACGACATAGAAATGCCTTTAATGCCAGTTTTGGCTCACATGGAGCGTAATGGCGTCTTACTGGATACCGAGATGCTTGCCAAACAAAGTCAAGAAATCAGCGCCAAGCTGACTGAACTGGAACAAAAAGCGCATTTACTGGCCGGAGAGAACTTCAATTTGAACTCGTCCAAGCAGTTACAGGTCATCCTATTTGAGAATCTGGAACTGCCGATTATTAAGAAGACGCCAAAGGGCCAACCATCAACGGCTGAACCAGTTTTAGTGGAACTGGCCGAGCAAGGCCATGAAATGCCCAATCTGATTTTGGAATACCGTTCTTTGGCAAAACTGAAATCGACCTATACCGATTCTCTACCAAAGCAGATCGAACAGAAATCCGGCCGTGTGCATACCTCTTACCAGCAAGCCGTGGCATCCACCGGGCGTTTGTCATCAACCGAACCGAACCTGCAGAATATCCCTATTCGTTCCGCCGAAGGCCGTCGTATTCGTCAGGCTTTTATCGCTCGTCCGGGCTATAAGCTAATCGCCGCCGACTACTCGCAAATCGAGTTAAGAATTATGGCGCATCTTTCCGCCGATAATGGATTGTTGACCGCCTTCGCCGAAGGCCGAGATATCCACCAAGCCACCGCTGCAGAGATTTTTGGTGTTGAGTTAAACGAAGTCACTACAGAACAGCGTCGCAGCGCCAAGGCGGTTAACTTCGGTTTAATCTACGGCATGTCGGCATTTGGTTTGGCCAAACAATTGAATGTACCGCGTGGCGTAGCGCAGGAATATATCGACCTGTACTTCTCACGCTACCCTGGTGTGTTGGAGTATATGGATCGTACCAAGGATTTCGCCAAGGCCAACGGTTATGTTGAAACCCTGATGGGTCGACGTCTCTATCTGCCGGATATCAATGCGCGTAACGGCCAATTAAGACAATACGCCGAACGCACCGCGATCAATGCACCTATGCAGGGAACCGCAGCCGATATTATCAAAACCGCGATGATAAAAATCGAAGCCTGGCTAAAAGACTGTGAATTCGATATTCAAATGATTATGCAAGTACACGATGAATTGGTATTTGAGGTCAAGGAAGACCAGATCGATGCCGTGAGACCGCACATTAAAGAGCTTATGGAAGGCGCTTTAAAGCTCGATGTGCCACTGATTGTTGAAATCGGTCAGGGTAATAATTGGGATGAGGCTCACTAACCCTCAATGAAATTATTGAATACTTAAAATGAGGCTTTTCATATGCCAGCAACAACTTTTAAAACAGGTATCGGCTTAAAAAAGTATCACTTACGAAACTTATATAGCAAACAAAATAACCAAGTATTAGCCGGTATCAGCCAAATCATTGATGGGTGTACAGAAAGTGCAGTTGAACGTTTTTATAATGAGTTGACCAGTTTTGAGAAATCCAAGAAATTTCTTTCTGAACAAATGGTACAGGATCGTTTGAAAAATGAACTTAAATCCTGGATTGAGGATGTCCTTTCTCCAAAATCAGAAACGGATATTCCAACATTGATAGACAAACAATATCTTATTGGTGAGGTTCATGCTCGAATAGACATCCCCATGGACCTTGTCGATTCAGCCATGTTTCTAATTAAACATACGGTATTTTTATCCATTCTCGATTCTCAACTAGACAAGGAGATGAAAAACCGCGCCATTATCCTTGTCGATGCGATTTTGTCAGCAAGTCTGGCCATCATCGATCAATCATATCTGAAAGACTTGGTTGAGAATGAACGCATCGCGCAAGAGTACAAAGGGCATGTGTCGGCGCAGGAAATCGCTCTGGAAATCGAAGGTATAAAATCACAAACCTATAAATGGCTATCCAACTTAATGGCTGTGCTGGCATCAAATAAAGAGTATAAATTTCGTTCAATCAACAAAGACGATGTCGTGTTATGGATTATTCATAAACTACCGCAATATGTTAACAAACCGTCCTTTTTAGAGCCCATCAACGACACAGTCAATCAAATAGAGCAAATTCATATAGAGATTTCTCAAAATACAGAAAACCGTTCCGAAGCCATTCTTTTGCTGCAAAAGAAAATTTCCGAATTGAATTTCTTATTGACCGAAATCGCAAATGCTAACCTTCATGAGTCTAATCAACTCGACGCTCTGTCTTCACTGACTGAAAGACGTTTCTTAGATCCTATTATGCAGAAAGAAACTCAAATCGCTTTGCAAATGCAATCCAGATACTCAGTTATCATGGCGGATATCGATAATTTCAAACTCATCAACGATCAATTTGGTCATCAGGTTGGTGATGATGTTATCAAACATGTCTCAAAAATTTTGAAAACGAATATTCGCGTATCTGACTATATATTCAGATATGGTGGAGAGGAGTTTTTGATACTTTTACCAGAAACAGATTTGAAAACTTCAATTCATATCGCTGAAAAGCTACGTCAAAAACTGGAGCAATCCATCATAGAAACGCATCAAGCAGACAAAAGCTTAACCGTCACTTGCTCTTTGGGTGTTGCAGAGTTCGCCAATCATCCTGACTATATGCAGGTTATCAAGCGTGCCGATGAAAAACTTTACCAATCGAAAAATAACGGAAAAAACCAAGTGAGTTATTAACCATTTAGGTTCTTTAAAAAGTTGCCAAGCCCGCTCCAAATGCCAAACGGGCTTGGGTGGTTAACAGACTACTATACCTTAATAGGCAGTTCCCGATAGGTTTTGCCGGTTAACTGGCTTACGGCCGCCGCCAATGCCGGTGCAATCGGCGGTACGCCCGGTTCACCATAACCGCCTGGTGCATTATGGCTATCGACAATCTCAACAATGATATCCGGTGTTTCCTGCATGGTTAACATCGGATAGTTATCGAAATTGGTTTCAACCACGGCACCTCCCTCTAAATGTACCTTGCCTTTTAACGCTGCGGTCAAACCGTAAATCACCGCAGAGCTGATTTGACGCTTGACGATTTCCGGATTGACGACCAAACCACAATCAATCACGCAGTAAACTTTATCGACCTTGATTTGGTTATTGACCAGTCGGGCTTCAACCACCTGCCCGGCGAAACTGCCGAAACTCTCGACCAGAGCAACGCCTTTTCCCACACCTTCTGGTGCTTTAACTCTCCAATTGGATAAGCGCTCCAAATGGTTAAGCACACCGGCAGTCCGAGAATCGGGTTTTAATAAAGCGCGTCGGTAATCGAAGGGGTCTTGCTTGGCTTTTAGCGCCAATTCATTGAGCATGCCTTCCATGAAAAACCCGCTATAGGAGTGGCCTACCGAACGCCAAAAACCGACAGGGATTTTCATATCCTCGCGCACAACCGATAAACCCAGGTTACCAATTTGGTATTCCTGGTCCGCCAAGCCTTCCGACATAGAGTTATCGATCATTGTCGATGATCCATTGGTAAAACTGGCCATAGGCGAATCGGAAACCACTTTTACCTGCCACTCCAATGGCATACCTTTTTTATCGGTTTTAATATCAAAACCGCATACCGCCGCTGGGCGATAGAAGTCATGTTGGATATCTTCTTCACGTGACCAGATAACCTTAACCGGACGTTCCATCTCCATTGAGAGGTGAACGGCTTGAGCGACATAATCGACAAAGGCTCTACGACCGAAACCGCCGCCTAAATAGGTGGTATGCACTACCACTTGATCAGGCTGTAACAGACTGATATCGGCGGCAATCTTAGCGGTCATCGCCTGGTTTTGCGTTGGCGCCCATACTTCACATCTGGAGTCGGTGACATGAGCGGTGGCATTCATTGGTTCCATAGTCGTATGCGCCAGATAAGGCGCTTGATAGACTGCTTGGTGTTGCTCGGCAAAAACCGAGACCGATTGGGATTTTTTCACCTCGACACCGGTTTTTTTCAACCCTTTCTGTAAGCGCTGCTCAATCGACTGTGTATTTAAACCCGATGTATTGCCACCCTTGAAAACCGGCTTGAGCTTATCCAGGCCTTTTTTAGCCTGCCAATAACTATCAGCGACCACGGCAATGCCGTTATTCAGCTCGACTACAGCCTTAACACCTTTGACAGACTTGGCTGCGGCTTCATCGTAACTGTCGATTTCACCGCCAAAAACCGGTGATTGTGCCACTGTGGCAATCAACATATCATCCAGCACGACATCCATACCAAACACCGCTGAACCATCGGTTTTAGCGGCGGTATCAACTCGAGGCATAGGTTTGCCGATATATCGATATTCACTAGCGTCCTTTAGCATTGGTTTAACAGGAGGCACCAGCTTGCTGGCGATATCAATGAGTTGCTCAAAAGCCACTTCCTGACCTGAAGCGGAATGAATGACCTTACCTGCCATAGTTTTACAGCCAGATGCATCAACTTTTAATTGCTGGGCTGCTGCCATAACCAGCATTTCTCGCAAGGTCGCACCAACGACTCGCATCGGTTGCCACCAAGCTCTAACGGCGGTACTACCACCGGTCAACTGCATACCGAATGCCGGGTTATTGTATATGGAACTATTCAATGCAGATTGAACCGAAATATTGTCATAGTCGGCACCCAATTCGTCGGCAAGTATCATGGCTATTGCAGTCTGCGATCCCTGTCCCATTTCTGAGACCGGAATCACCAGATTCAAACCGCCTTGATGATCAAGTTGCAACCAAGCTTTGACGGGATATGACTTTTGAGCTACGGATTCCGTTTTCGCATAGGCTTTTTGTGCTGAAGGCAAACTGAAACCTAACACCAGCCCACCTAACCCCAATAAACCGGCTTTGAAAAGATCACGTCTGGCCATATTTTGCGGTTCTAATACTTCAACCTGAAGTGCATTTGCTGACGACAGTGATGAATTCATGCTTTTTTTCATTAAGTCCTGCATCTTATGCCCCCTTGCTCTTTAGCTCTGTCGACAAATCAACCGCTTTTTTGATTTCCGGATAACTTCCGCAACGACATAGGTTATTCATGGCTTTTTTGACTTCGGCATCGCTTGGGTTGGCATTTTGATCCAATAACGCCACCGCAGATAAGATTTGTCCGGACTGACAGTAACCACATTGCGGCACATCGAGCTGATTCCATGCCTGAGCGACAGGGTGATCGCTGTCAATGCCTTCAATGGTGGTGATTTTTTGATTTTTGAGATTCGATACCGGATAAGAACAGCTGCGCACGGTTTTACCGTCTAATAAAACCGTACAGGCACCGCATAAGCCGTTCCCGCAGCTGAATTTTGTTCCATTGAGTTTGAGGTGATCTCGAATAACCCAGAGTAAAGGCGTATCCGCATCAACATCTAGATTGTATTGCTGGTCATTGACATTAAGTGACAGCTTCATAACCAAGTCTCCTTTTTTCCTCTAATTGATAAGAGGGATGGGATTATCGATAAGACACTGCTGTCATCATAAAATTACGTAGACTCAGACAACATATCTATTTCTACGTTTTTTTTGCACAAAACTCCAAAAATAAATTGGCTTAGTTAGGCCTGTGCCATTTTCATGGCATCGGCTTTGGGGGATAGACCATACATTCTGGAATATTCTCGACTGAACTGGGAAGGACTTTCATAGCCGACTTTATAAGCGGTTTCGGTAACACTAAAACTCTGAAATTGAATCATATTTCTGGCCTCTTGCAGACGTAGGGTCTTTTGGAATTGCAAAGGACTCATGGTAGTGATTTTTTTGAAACTGGCGTATAGGGAAGACTCACTTAAACCGACATTTTCAGCGAGCTGTTTAATATTCAAATTCTGCGAAAACCGGTTTTTGATCAAGCTGATTGCCTCCAACACCTTTTGTGCGGAATGGCCTTCTTTCAGGTACTGGCGGATAAAACAGCCACTTTCACCCTGCAATAAGTAATAGAGAATCTCTTTCATATACAAAGGCGCCAAAACCTTAATTTGCTCCGGCGATTCGAGGGTATTAAACAGCCTGACAATAGGCTCTAACAGATGGTTTTCCAATTTGCCGAAATAAAGACCGTTATCACTACTTTGACTGACCGCCTCTCTGGGTTCCATCTCTTTAATGACATCAAAAATCTGTTCGATCGAGAAATTTAAGGTAAAGCCGATATAAGGCTGCTCTTTACTCGCATTGGCGATTCTGACTTTAGCCGGCGTATGCATGGAAGCCAAAAGAAATTGATTGGCGTCATAACGAATCAGATTATTACCGATACCAACCTCTTTTTCTCCCTGCAAAATAATACACAGTGATGGCTCATAAAGTATGGAAAGCATCTCTGTAGGCTTGTCGTTAATATAGAAACTAAGCGGTTTGAAGGCGTCGAGAATCTGCGCCGAACCCTTCTCAATCATGAGAAGGTGCTTCAACAGGATTTCCCGATTATGATTGATCTGATCTGCCTGCATCTCACCCCCGCAACCACTGTAGATTTGTAGAAATAGACAATTATTGATAATAAAAGGTTAGCGAAATTACGATTATTTTCAATAATTAATCTCAATGGCAAGATGCACTTTTTTAATTACTGATGATTTAGGCAAGTTTTAATTGAAACGACGAATATTGCCTTTGGTTTTCGGTTTCTTTTTAGGTGCGGGTTTTTTGGCTTTACCGCTGTCTTCTGTTTTTTCCTTGACCGGGCGCTCATATTCCATCCAAGTGTCGAGTTGTTGCCAGACTTGATCCAAACCGTCTTTTTTCAATGATGAAAACAATTGTGCGCTGGCGTGCGGATACTCTGCTTTGAGCATTTTTTTCAATTGCATCAACTGCGCCTTGGCAGGGCCTTTCTTCAATTTATCAGCCTTGGTCAATAACACATGCACCGGCAGACCGATCTCTGCCGTCCAATCGAGCATCTGCAGATCGATTTCGGTTGGTGGAATACGGCAGTCCATTAATAGAATCAGCCCTTTTAGCTGTTCGCGTTTCTCGACATACTCACTTAAACCGGCTTCCCAGGCACGCTTGGTGTTGATATTGACCTTGGCAAAACCATAACCCGGTAAATCCACCAGAGCACGAGTTTCGTCTACCGGAAAGAAGTTGATTAGCTGAGTGCGCCCCGGCGTTTTCGAGGTACGCGCCAGACTCTTTTGTGAAGTGATGACATTCAAGGCACTGGATTTACCGGCATTGGAACGCCCGGCAAAAGCCACTTCATAGACGATCTCTTCAGGACAAAGATCCAGTGTCGGCACACTTTTTAGGTATTCGGCTTTTTGATAGAGCGGATGCTGCATGAAGTTTTCCAATGATTTTATTGGTTAAGGTTTTGATTTACGCAAAAATTACCAGAAAAACGGCTCAATCTGCGCACTAGCAAGGTATTTTAATACTTTATCAATGATTTACATAGGTATATACTCTATCCTATTTTTTAATTCGTCAGCCTGGTCATTTTTGTGCTGAAAAAAACCGATAAAACCCTTTGTTTATAAGGTTTTTATCAATACAAAAAAACCAAATAAAAAAGCGATTTAATACATTTTTGCCCTATGGCAGAACCATTGACCAGCAATAGATTTAACACGGCCGTTATGACAAATAAAACAACACAACCCAGCAATATTTCCACAAAATCGATTCTCAGTGGCCGCGTATGGCTAAACTTCTTAGGTTCTATGAACCTGGCGGTGACCCTATTGGTTATGCTGTCGATCGCGTCGGTTATTGGTACCGTTCTTAAACAGAACGAAACCCTGCAAGATTATGTACTGAAATTTGGCCCTTTCTGGTCTCAGGTATTCAATGATTTAGGCCTTTATCATGTCTATGGAGCCGCTTGGTTTGTTTTGGTTCTGGTCTTCCTGCTGGTTTCAACCAGTGTTTGTGTAACCCGCCACACCCCTACTTTCACCAAAGACATGAAACAGTACAGTGAAAAACTGTCACAACGCGCCTTGGTTCACCAGCCTCACCATGCTGAGTTCACTACTCAAATCTCGCTTGAACAGCAGCAAGGCTATGCTCAGGCTTTATTGCAGCACAATGGCTATAAAACCAAAATCAAACAGCGCGATGATGGCTCAGTTATGGTTGCCGGTCTTAAGGGGCGCTGGAACCGACTGGGTTATTTTTTCACCCATATTTCGATTATCGTTATCTGTGTCGGCGCCTTGCTTGATAGTGACCTATTGCTGAAATACCGTGAATTGACCGGTTCTTTAAAAGCCGAAACGCGTTCGGTTCCATTGGATGAAATCTATAAAGAAGCCTGGTTAAGTGAAGATAACCTATCTTTCCGCGGCACTATAAATGTTCCGGAAGGTGATACCACCGATATGCTGTTTTTGCCTTATCGCAACGGTTTCTTAGCGCAAAAATTGCCTTTTACGGTAAAAAATGAAAACTTCCGTATCGAATATTACGATACCGGTATGCCGAAATCGTTTGAGAGTGATCTGGTATTGACCGCTCCAGATTTGGACGAACCGATTCGCCAGACCATTGAAGTCAATAAACCGCTGTATTATAAAAACTATGCGATTTATCAGTCTTCTTTCGGTGACGGTGGAACCAAATTGAATTTAATCGTTCACCCATTGATGGCACCGGTTGAAAATAACTTGAAGCTCGATACCACCATTAATAGTGTCGAACCCTTAAAGACCCCGGTCGGTACTTTCAGAGTCGAACTTAACGACTTTAAGATGCATAACATTGTGCCATCTTCGGAAGAGCGCCTGAAAGAGACCGGTCATAAGATGCAGAATAATGGTCCGACCATTATCTTTAAGGTACGTAATGACCAAGGTAAGGCTTGGGAATATGAAAACTACATGATTCCAAATAAGCAGGACGGCCGTTGGTTCTTTATGAGTGGTGTGCGTACCAGCAATGTCGAACCTTTCAGATATATGTTTATTCCGGCCGATGCCGAGCGTAAGAACAAGCGTTTCTTCAAATTCTTGCAGATGATCAATAATCCGCAAAATACTTATGATTTGCTGACCACTCTTTACCCTCGCGATCAAAACCTCAGTATGAAAGAATATGAGACCCAATCGCGTCTATTACAACAGTTGGTTGTGTTATTCCGTAATAAAGGTTTTTCCGGCATCACTCAATTTGTAAATAAGAATGTGCCTAAAGACCAACAAGAGCGTGTATCGGAATACTACTATGGTCAAACCAGTTTTATTCTGCAGACGCTGTATATGGATTTATTGGTTAAAGAAGGTCGTGTTGCCGATCACAATGCCGAGATCAACGACTTTGATAAGGTTTGGTTTGAAGACGCTCTGAATGCGATCAACGGCTTAAGTGCTTACGGGCCGCCGATGTATTTTGAAATTGCCAATTTTGAGCATATTCAGGCCACCGGTCTACAGATCACCAAGTCTCCAGGTAAAGATGTGGTTTACTTCGGTAGTGCGATGCTGACAATCGGTGTGTTCTTCCTGTTTTATGTTAGACAGCGCCGTACCTGGATTTTGGTTAAACCGAATGAAGACGGTAATGATGTGACTATGGCTTGTAAAGACAATAAAGACTTGCCAGAGGCGAAAAATGAATTTGATGACTTGGTTGACCAGGTCAAAAAATATAATGAAAAACAGTTGGCCGCAGCTGATAAGCCGCAACCAACAAATGGATAAATAGGGCAAAGACTATGCAAACTGAAAATTACATGGATGAATTTAAAGATTCCAATAGTTCTGCAATATCAATCAAAGAGGTTGTATGGGCACTATTGGTTATTGCCGGTGCCATCTATTCATGGATGCACTACAGCAATTTAATGGATGTTTATGAAGTCGGAATTCTAATCGGTTCAACAATCGGTTTGATTGCTTTAGGTCGTTTTTGGCCGAGTCTGCAGCCCTATTCATTATGGGTTGCCGGTTTATCCATTATCGCCTTATGGACCTACAACAGCCACGGCAATGTGATTACCGCCAATGAGCAGGCTTTCTTTTTGAAATTCCTGGTATCGAGCCAATCCGCAATTATGTGGATGAGTGCGCTATTTGTATTGGCGACTTTCTCATATTTCTTTGCCCTATTCGCCAAGTCCGACTATACCGCTAAGATTTCGACCGTTCTGGTTTGGGCCGGTGCGATATTCGGTCTGGTGGGTATGATGGTTCGCTGGCGCGAGTCTTATATCATCAACCCTGATTACGGTCATATCCCGGTCAGTAGTCTGTATGAAGTCTTCATTCTTTTCATTGTTCTGACAGCATTGATTTACCTGTATTACGAACAGAAGTACAAAACCCGCTCACTAGGTGGTTTTGTTATGTTGATTATCAGTTCGGCCGTAGCGTTCCTGCTTTGGTATACATTCGATCGCGGTGCCCATGAAATCCAACCGCTGGTACCGGCGCTGAAAAGTTATTGGATGAAAATACATGTACCGGCAAACTTTGTTGGTTATGGTGCCTTCTCTATCGCGGCAATGATCGGTATCGCTTATCTATTGACAGAAAGAGCGGCTGCAAAAAACCCTGACGGTGTAATGGCAACCAAAATGCCTAAGCTGTCGGTAATGGACGATTTGATGTATAAAACCATCTCGCTTGGTTTCGCTTTCTTTACTATAGCAACGATTCTTGGCGCCATGTGGGCCGCCGAAGCCTGGGGTGGTTACTGGTCTTGGGACCCTAAAGAAACTTGGGCGTTAATCGTTTGGCTTAACTATGCGGCTTGGTTGCATATTCGCATGACCAAAGGATGGCGCGGTAAACCTATGGCATGGTGGGCGATTATCGGTCTGTTTGTCACCACTTTCGCGTTCCTTGGTGTGAACATGTTCCTTTCTGGTCTGCATTCATACGGAGAACTGTAAGTATGTTGAAAAAATTGATTACAAAAAGCTTTTTGGTTTTTGCATTGAGCTTTTTCGGGTTAAACACTGCTATGGCTGCCGGTGACCATGCCGGTCATAACCATGGGGATCTGATGGGTGGTGTTGAATTTAAAAATATTCCTGTACCACAGTCTATCGCACCGCATAAAAAACAGGTAATCGAAGTATTTGGTTACACCTGTCCGCACTGCTATAACCTGGAACCCAGCCTGCACAAATGGTTGGAGACCAAAGCCGATGATGTGCATTTCGAACGTATGCCGGTCGTGTTTAACCACCCTAACTGGATTTTTATGGCGCGTGTTTTCTACACCGCCAAAGAGTTAGGTGTACTGGATAAATCACACAACGCCTTCTTTGACGCTTTACACCGTGATAAAAAAGAACTGTTCACACCGGAAAAAATTGCTCAGTTCTTCACCCAGTTCGGTGTTAAGGAAGAAGATTTCTTGAATATGTTCAAAGGCTTCAAGGTCGATCAACTGGTTCGCCGCGCGGCAAAACTGACGCGTGACTACGGTATTGAAGGTGTACCTTCTATTGTTGTTAACGGTAAATACCTTACCGATGTGCCTATGGCCGGTAGCCGCGATAAGATGTGGCAAATTGTTGATGATCTAAGCAACAAATAACACTAGGTTAAAACCTGTTTGCAACGGTCAATTAAAGCAATTTAATTGGCCGTTTTTTATTTATGGCGCGCTGCAACCATTAAAGCCCAATCAGCTTTAGTTTCATTCTCGGCGTTAATTTGCCTATAATTCAAAGACCAAGAAATAATCCGTTTAAAGCGAGTCTGTTATGAAAGCCGCCAATCTATTTGTCAAATGTCTGGAAAATGAAGAAGTCGAATTTATCTTTGGTATTCCCGGTGAAGAGAATCTCGATATTATGGATGCTCTACTGGATTCCGATATCAAGTTCATTACCACCCGACATGAACAAGGCGCGGCGTTTATGGCGGATGTCTATGGCCGCTTGACCGGCAAACCAGGGGTATGTATGTCGACCCTTGGGCCGGGCGCCACCAATCTGGTCACCGGTGTCGCCGATGCCAATATGGATAATGCGCCATTGGTGGCTATCGCCGGGCAGGCAGGCACCACCCGTTTGCATAAGGAATCTCACCAGGTAGTTGATCTGGTGTCGATGTTCAAACCGATTACCAAATACTCCACTCAGGTTCTGGAACCGGAAACCATCCCGGAAGTGGTACGTAAAGCCTTTAAGCTGGCGCAGGCGGAAAAACCGGGAGCGACCTTTATCGACCTGCCTGAAAACATTACCGAAATGCATACCGATGAACTGCCGTTACCGGCCAGTACCAACCGTTTGACCTTTGCCGACCGTAATCTATTAAAAGATGCCGCCGAACTGGTTAAACAGGCGAAAAACCCGTTAATACTGGTTGGTAATGGTGCGGTGCGCGCACGTGCCGGTAAACATATCGAGCAATTTGTCGAACAGCATAAAATCCCGGTGGTGAATACCTTTATGGCCAAAGGCATCGTGCCGTTTTATAGCGATATGGCAATGGGTACCGCTGGTTTGCAAAAAGGGGATTATGAAAATGCCGGTTTTGCCAAAGCCGACCTGATTATCTGTGTCGGCTTCGATATGGTCGAATACCACCCTCATCTGTGGAATCCGAACCGTCAGCACAAAATCATTCATATCGACACCAAAAAAGCGGAGGTCGATAACCGCTATATTCCAGAAATCGAATTGATCGGTAATATCGGTCCTAATCTGGTCGCTATGGGTGAAGCTTTAAACGAAATGTTAGATGAACCGATTAGCGAAACCCATATCGAATTCCTGCTGCGCGAGGCCATGATAAATGAAATGGATCGCTGTCGAGATAGTGATGCTTGGCCGATGCTGCCGCAGAAGATCATTTGGGATTTGCGTACCGCGATGAAATCGGACGATATCGCCATTAGTGATGTCGGCGCCCATAAAATGTGGATGGCGCGTATGTTCCGCTGCGATAAACCCAACACCTGCATTATCTCCAATGGATTTGCCGGTATGGGGATTGCCGTGCCGGGGGCGATTGCCGCAAAAATGGCTTACCCCGAAAAAGGCGTGGTCGCAGTCACCGGAGATGCCGGTTTTATGATGAATTCACAAGAGATCGAAACGGCTTTACGCTGTGAAACACCAATCGTGATTTTGATTTGGAACGACAGCCAATACGGCTTGATCGAATGGAAACAACAACGCCGTTTCGGCCGTTCTGCCTATATCGATTTTAAAAATCCGGATTTTGTCGATTATGCCAAATCGTTCGGCGCCAAAGGTGTGCGCATTGAAAAAGCTGAGCAATTGCTGCCTACCTTGCAATCGGCCTTGAAAACACCGACCGTTACAGTGATTGATTGTCCGGTCGATTATTCGCAAAACGATCGTCTTACAGCGCTATTGGGTAATGTACTATCTGAAATCGATGATTAATCCCATAAACATGCTAAACTGCTTGGAATAATTAAAATTCCTTATTCTTTAAGTTAATCATTAAACGGAAATTTTTATGCTTTATATCGAACGAAATGCGGCCGGCGATATCGAAAATATCGAATTCTCACCAGGTAAAGGCCGTGAGGAAATCAGTCTGCATGATCCGGCTTTGAAAGACTTTATCGAACATGCCCCTAACAGTGATGAAATCGTACAGAAAGTACTGGATCGTTTGGATTTAGATATGGTCCGAATTATCGAAGATTTAGTTGATGTATTAATCGATAAAAACATTATTCTGTTCACCGATCTACCGGATCCGGTACAGAATAAGATTCTATTCAAGAAAACCATTCGTAATATAAGTAACAAAGCGAACACTTTTGCTGATGACGAAGAACTGATTAATCTGTAATCAGTCCTGATACTGGCGCAATAGAGCTAAAAACTCAAAACCGAAACGCGCCAGTTTGACTTCTCCGACACCACTGATCGCCAACATCTGATAATCGTCATTCGGACGCTGTTGAGCCATTTCCACTAAAGAAGCATCGCCAAATACCTGATAAGCGGGAATATCTTCATATTCCGCAATTTCCTTGCGCAACTGCCTGAGTTCTTCAAAAAGAAGCTTATCTTTACCAGAAAGACTGTCTCTTGGCGATTTACGATTAGCGATGTTTGTAGCGGTTTTTTGCGCTAAAGCCAGTTGCAACTCTACCTTACCTTTTAAAACCTCTCCAGAACGTTCTGTCAGCTTTAGAACCGAATAATTTTGAATATCCTGATATAAATAGCCGCGATGAATCAATTGACGCAGAATACTCGACCACTCCTGCGCCGAATATTCTTTACCGATACCATAGGTACTCAATTGATCATGCCCCTGACTACGGATTTTTTCATTATCCAAACCGCGCAACACATCGATTACCTGACGACTACCGAATCCTTGATTCAATCGATACACGCAAGATAAGGCTTTCTGTGCGGCTACTTTGCCATCGAACAGTTTTGGAGGATTAAGGCAAATATCGCAATTACCGCAGGATTTATCGCTGAGTTCGGCAAAATAATTCAATAGCACATTACGGCGACAGGTTTGCGCCTCGGCAAAATCAACCATACTAGAGAGTTTGAAATTCTCGATACGACGCTGTTCTTCATCACTGATGTTCTCAACGAAATGTTTCGCGGTGGCGACATCCTGCATACCAAACAGTAACAATACTTCCGATTCCAGGCCATCACGCCCTGCACGACCGGTTTCCTGATAATAACCTTCGATATTTTTTGGCAGATCATAATGCACGACAAAACGTACATTGGGTTTATTGATCCCCATACCAAATGCGACCGTAGCGACCACTACATCGATTTCATCACGTATAAATTGTTGGTGCACGTTTTGCCGAATTTCTCCAGGCAGACCGGCATGATATGCCTTGGCATTAATGCCCTGCTGTTTGAGTTTTTCGGCGACCTCTTCAACGCGCTTTCGACTCAAAGCATATATGATTCCGCTTTCATCACGGTGCTCTTGCAAAAACGCCAATAATTGCTTATTCGGATTGTTTTTTTCCACCACTCTATAGCGTATATTCGGTCTATCGAAACTGCTGATATGCACCTTCGGACTATGGAAATGCAACCTGTGCAAAATATCCTGACGAGTGGCTCGATCCGCCGTTGCGGTCAAAGCGATAAACGGCACTTGTGAAAAATATTCACGTAACTGTCCTATCTGACGATACTCCGGTCGGAAATCATGTCCCCATTGTGAAATACAATGCGCCTCATCAATAGCAAATAATGAAATCGGTAATTGCTGGAGGCGTTGAATAAAACTGCCACTCAATAAACGTTCCGGTGAAACATAAAGTAATTTGAGCTGACCATTGTGTAGTTGGCTCAATACCTGATTGGCCTCTTCTGCCTGCAAACTTGAATTGTAATAGGCTGCGGCAACACCATTGGCACGCAATTCAGCAACTTGATCCTGCATTAAGGCAATCAGTGGAGAGACCACTATAGCGGTACCATTGCGCATCAATGCCGGTATCTGATAACAGAGCGATTTTCCGCCCCCGGTCGGCATTAATACAAAGCAATCGTCGCCTTGTAATAGATCGTTGATGATCTCCTGCTGATTCTGGCGGAATTGGCTATAGCCAAAAACCGACTGCAGAACGTCGATGGCTGAATGAGACATAAAGTTTATGAAAGTCTTTTAATGCTGAAAATGAATTTTGTGATCATAAAATCACAAGATGTCGGACATGAAATTGTCGGCTAATTTAGAGCAATTAAGGTCTTATTGCAATGTAAAACCCCATTAAATATTGCCTTAATGAAATTATTTTAAATACCTGCTGACCTGATCAACCGATTTACGCTTAAGCGGATTTTTAGCCTGACAATCAAGCTCGGTATAGCCCATATAGATAGCGCCGATAATCTGCTGTTTTGACGAATCTATAGATAATAATTGATAGGTTCTCTCGTCATTGATAATCGGTCCGGTACTCCATTGCATACCGATATTCAAAGACCAGGCCATTAACTGCATATTTTGAATCGCACAACTGCAAGCAGCATAATCTTCCTGACGTGTCACTTCATCATCTGCCAGGTTTTGCGTTATCAATACCACCTGCGGAATAGCGTTATATTTGGCAATCGCCTTGTCATACATAATCTGATAACAATCCAAATCATCACCGGCTTTTTTCTTTGCCCGGTTATCAGCATAAATATGCGACAATGATTGAGCAGTCTGATCACCCACTATATAAAAAAACCAAGGTTGGGTTAGTTTATGGTTAGGCGCACTGATAGCTGCTTGAATACATTGATTGAGCTGCTCTTTATCGAGCGCTTTATCAATGAACTGATAACAGGTTCTACGGCTCAAAATAAATTTTAACAATTGTTCTGAATGAATGGCCGACGATGTCATAAAGATCCTTTAAAATTAGTTTTGCTAGCCAAGTCCTGTGCAAAAACAGACAGCGGCTATTTTATTCAAAATGCCTTTGGATAAATTGGGCATAATTGTGGATAACTATGGCAAATATTATAAAGGCTTTTTTTATCCACATTTGACGCACATTTATTCACAGCACTTCTCAAAAAGCCTACACACAACTTAGTCACAAGCTAACTATTTGATAAACTAATTGAATTGTTCTTTATCTACAAAGTTTATTAACCTAATAAGAATAACAAAGAAGTGTATATATAAAAAAATACTATATAACTAACAACACGAAATTATCCAATTCACACCTCATTTGACGTTTTGCTTATTAAAAAGCGAACGTCATTAACAACCAGCGAAAATAACCAATGACTTTAAGTGAACTGAAATATATTGTTGCTTTAGCGAAAGCGAAACATTTTGGTAAAGCATCCGAAATGTGTTTTGTCAGTCAACCAACTCTTAGTGTAGCGATTAAAAAGTTTGAAGAAGAGTTAGGCGTTTCGTTATTTGAAAGACGAAAAAAAGATATTCTGATTACCCCTATCGGTGAACAGGTCATTCTATTAGCCGAAAATATCATTGAGAAAACTCAGCAGATTAAACAGATAGCTAAGGATTCAATTGATGATCTGAATACCGAACTGCGCTTAGGGATTATTTATACGATAGGACCATACCTGTTACCTAAGTTGGTTCCAATCCTTAAAAAACTGGCTCCTGATACCCATTTGATCATTGAAGAGAACTTTACTACGGTATTGAGTGAAAAGCTGCAGAATGGTGAATTGGATCTAGTTATACTCTCATTACCTTTCAAAGAAGCCAATATAGAGACCTTAGAGCTTTATGAAGAGCCTTTTATGGCAATCGTGCCCAATGATGACCCTTTGGCAGAAAAAACCGCTCTATTAACCGCTAAAGATCTAATTCATACTAATATATTGTTACTCGGTTCAGGTCATTGTTTCAGGGATCAGGTGGTAGAAGCCTTTCCGACATTGCAGAACAATAGTTATAATCACGCTGCGTTACAGAAAACCTTCGAAGGCAGTTCTTTAGAAACGATTCGTTATATGGTCGCATCGGGTGTAGGTAGTTCGATTGTACCTGCCACATCGCTTTCAGAACGTGACCAGGGGCTTTTCTCTATAAAAACACTACAAGACCCTGTACCAACCCGAAAAGTTGCTCTAGCATGGCGTAAAACCTATACAAGAGATAAAGTTTTTGATCTTTTTGAAAAGGCGATCAAACAGATTGAGTTTCCCGGTGAATTAATTAAAAAGTGATTTCATTATGAAAAAGGCTGTATTTCAAAAATCCATCTTGTCGGTAGCTATGGGGACTGCGGTGCTTGTCTCCGCCTCAAACGCTGTCGCTCAAACCGATAACTCTTTACAGCAGCAAGCCGTTAAGGCTGAGCCGATGAATAGTGTTGATCCTTATGAAGGTTTCAACCGTTCCATGTTCGCTTTTAATATGGCTTTTAATGATTCCATCGGTAAACCGGTCGCCAATGCCTACAACAATGTTGTGCCGCAACCGCTGAGAACCGGGGTGAGTAATGTATTTGATAATCTGTCGACACCTATTTCTGCCGTTAATTGTTTCTTGCAAGGCAAGGTAGAAGACGGTTTGTCAGAAATTATGCGTTTTACCATTAACTCAACCTTTGGTCTATTTGGTATTTTGGATATTGCCGAACCGGCCGGTCTAGAAGCAAAAAACGAAGATTTGGGCCAGACCTTATACACTTGGGGTATGTGGACAGAAAGTAATTATCTGGTTCTACCGTTTGTCGGCCCTTTCACGACTCGAGAATTAACCGGTGGCTTGGTTGATTCCAGTTATGACCCGGTCTATATCAATTGGATCGAAGCTGATGAAGGCGAACGTCGTCTGATCTACATGACAGACGGTTTCATCCAATATTCGAAAGTGGTCAATTTGATTGATGATATTAAAAATCAGCCGGATCCTTATGTCTTTAGCCGTGAGAGCTATCTGCAGCATAGAACCAATTTGATTTATGATGGTAAGCCACCACAACCGGCACTGGATGATTTTAATTTTGAATAATTAAAATCAAAGCATAGCGATTGACTAAAAAGCAGTTTCTAGTATTCTTTACGCTCTATAAATTTAATTTATGATGGGTTAATAGTGTTATGAACCTTTTAGCATTCAATCTTCCGATAGTGGTATTACTGCCATTTTTGGGAGCCATTGTTGCCGCTTATGCCGGAAAATTTAATCGCTTGGCTGCTGCTTATGTTAGTGGTTTTGTAACGCTATTGAGCCTGGCATTTTTGTTTCCGTCAATATCGCAGGTGTTCTCCGGTCATACTTTGATACAAAGTTGGCCGTGGTTAGAAAATATAGGTCTATTCTTTGCCTTCCGCCTTGATGGTTTGGCTTTATTGTTCGCCCTGTTGATTCTGATTATCGGTTTGTTGGTCGTTATCTATGCCCGATATTATTTGGCCAAAAAAGATTCTATGGGCAGGTTTTATGCCTATCTGATGATGTTTATGGGGTCGATGCTCGGTATTGTCCTATCCGAAAATGTTCTGCAGTTGATTGTTTTCTGGGAATTGACTTCAATCACTTCTTTTCTACTGATCAGTTATTGGCAACACCGCAAAGACGCGCGCGAAGGCGCCAGAATGGCTTTGGCAATCACTGGTGCCGGTGGTTTGGCACTTCTTGGTGGGGTGTTGTTACTGGGTCACATCGTCGGTAGCTATCAGCTAAGCGATATTTTATCTCAAGGCGAATTGATTCGTAATCATGCTCTTTATGAAATCACTTTGATTTTGATTCTTTTGGGGGTATTCACCAAGTCGGCGCAATTCCCGTTCCATTTCTGGCTACCGCATGCGATGGCGGCTCCGACTCCAGTATCGGCTTATTTACACTCGGCCACCATGGTCAAAGCGGGTATTTTCCTTTTGGCCAGGTTTTTTCCGGTCTTGTCAGGTACGGATATCTGGATATGGTTAGTCGGCGGTGCCGGGATGATCACTTTGTTGATAGGCGCTTATACCGCACTGTTCAAACATGACTTGAAAGGGTTGTTGGCCTATTCAACCATCAGTCATTTGGGATTGATTACCCTGTTGTTTGGTTTTAGTACTCAATTGGCGGCCGTCGCAGCCATTTTCCATATTATCAATCATGCCACTTTTAAAGCTTCGTTGTTTATGGTGGCCGGCATTATCGATCACGAAACCGGCACACGAGATATGCGAAAAATCAACGGCCTGATTAAATATATGCCTCATACCGCCGCACTGGCGATTATTGCTTCTCTTGCGATGGCTGGCGTGCCTTTGTTGAATGGTTTCCTAAGTAAAGAGATGTTCTTTGCAGAAGCGGTGAGCGCATCCACGGAATCGATTTACACTTGGGCAATTCCGGTATTGGTGACGATTGGTGGAATTTTTTCAGTCGCCTATTCTTTGCGATTTATTCATGATGTGTTTTTCAATGGCGAGCCGGTCGATTTACCCAAACAGCCTCATGAGCCACCACGTTTTATGAAGATACCGGTGGATCTGTTGGTGATAGTCTGTTTAGCAGTAGGAATCTTGCCGATGTTCACCGTAGCGCCGATTCTGGATATCGCCGTGATAGGAGCTTTGCAGAGCGCTCCGCCAGAATACAGTCTGGCTATTTGGCATGGCTTTAATTTACCGTTGATGATGAGTGCTATCGCTCTGGCGGTAGGAGCTTGGATTTACTTCAAACGTGATGTCTTGATTGCGAGTTATGAACGTCATGAACACATCAACGCCAAGGCTTATTTTATGAGAGCCTTGGAGTATCTATTGGCATTCAGTGTCAAAGTGACCAGATCCTTTGATAAAGGTTCTCTTCAGAATGCCGCGGCATGGATCATTTTCGCTTCGATAGTCATCACAGCTTATGGTTTCTTCGCTTTCGACAGCGCCGTGTTGGGACAACGTCAACTGATGCCTGTCGATATGGTCAGCGTTATCATCGTTTCATTGCTGGTAATCGCCAGTGTGGTAACCGCTATTTGGCATAGAAAACGTATGGTCAGTCTGGTGGTTATTGGTGTTATCGGTTTAGTGATTGCGCTGATTTTCATTAAGTTTTCGGCACCGGATTTGGCCTTGACACAAATTTCGGTGGAAATTGTCACCATTATTCTATTGTTGCTGGCTTTGTACTTTTTACCGCAAAGTACACCGAAAGAAGTTGGTAAGACAAGACTTGCCAGGGATTTGCTTCTGGCTCTGGTTTCCGGGATTGGGGTGACATTATTCACCATGATGGTATTGAGTCGTGAGTTTGATCCTATCTCTTATTATTTCCTCAATAATAGTGTCCCTGGCGGTGGCGGAACCAATGTGGTCAATGTGATTCTGGTCGATTTCCGTGGTTTTGATACTTTGGGTGAAATCGTCGTATTGGCTTTGGCCGGTTTAGGGATCTATGCGATGTTGCAAGGATTGGCGTTGCCGGCTCCGAGCAATGATATCAAGGGACGAATCTGGAATAAGGATGCCCATCCGCTGATTCTGCAGACTTTCACGCGTTTGATGATGCCATTGATGATTTTGGTGGCTGTCTATATTTTCTTACGTGGCCACAACTTGCCAGGCGGTGGTTTTATTGCCGGCTTGATCGCCTCCGTCGCATTGATCGTGATGTATTTATCGAACGGTATCGAATGGACACAGAAACGTTTGACTACCGATATGCATTTGGTGATCGGATTGGGGTTATTAATCGCGACCGCTACCGGTTTGGTTGCGATGACTTTGGGTTACCCATTCCTAACATCCGCATTCAGTCATATCCATTGGCCGATAGTTGGTGAGTTTGAGATCGCCAGTGCGATCGCTTTCGATTTAGGGGTGTTTTTGGTCGTAGTGGGTGCGACTGTTATGAGCTTGGTTCAATTAGGCAAGTTAAGTACCTTGTCACATAAAAACCAGAGTGTTGTTGAATCCCAATTAAAAGAAACTAAAGGGAGTCACTAAATGGAATGGTTGATTTCAATTGCCATTGGCATAATGACGGCAGCCGGTGTAATTTTGACATTAAGAGCCAGAACTTTTCCTGTGGTATTAGGTCTGACGTTGTTGGCTTATGCGGTTAATGTGTTTTTATTTACTATGGGACGCCTAAATAGTGGTATTCCTGCTGTTATCAATGATGTGCAGACACAGTACACCGATCCCTTACCGCAAGCTTTGGTATTGACCGCGATTGTTATTGCGTTCGGTATGACGGCGTTTTTGATAGTACTGGCGCTTAAAGCGCGTTCTGAGTTAGGTAATGACCATGTTGATGGCATTCATCTGGCGAAAGATGAAGAGTCACTTAAAGAGACCGTTCCACCTAGACAAGCTTCTCAATCAGCGGGAGGTAAGTTTTAATGTTATTGGAGACGTTCCTACCGGTTCTGTGGCCTCTTTTGAGTGCTATTGTTGTATTGCTTGCCAAAAGTGCCGGTTTTAAATGGCAAAGAGCCATCAGTTTTCTGGCGGTTTTTGTTTTAGTGGTAATCAACGCCAATTCGTTAATGGTGGCTTTTGATTTGCCTCCACAGGTATACGCATTAGGTAACTGGGTGGCGCCTTTCGGCATCGTCATGGTTTTGGACCAGTTATCGGCGACCATGGTTTTGTTGACCTCTTTATTGGCCTTAGCCGCTATGTGGTTTGCGGTCAGACAACAGGTGGATCAACAGGGCTCTCATTTTCATGTGTTGTTCCAGATCCAGTTATTCGGTTTAAATGGCGCTTTTATGACCGGCGATGTATTCAACCTGTTTGTATTTTTCGAGGTTTTATTACTAGCTTCTTATGGTCTATTGCTTCACGGTGGTGGTCGATTGAAAACCCGCGCCGGTCTGCATTACGTTGCATTGAATTTGGTGGGTTCAACCCTGTTCTTGTTTGCCGTTGGTGCCTTATACGGTATTTTAGGTACACTCAACTTGGCGGATATGGCTGTTAAGGTGGCGAACCTATCGGCTGATGATCAAGGTGTGGTGGCTGCGGCTGGTCTGATGCTGTTATTGGTTTTCGGTATTAAAGCGGCGATGTTCCCTTTGTATCTATGGTTACCTCAGGCTTATGCCAATACCTCCGCTCCAGTCGCCGCCCTATTTGCGATTATGACCAAGGTGGGGATCTATGCCATTATCCGTATTCACGGGACGCTTTTTGGCGATCAAGCTGGCGATTTATCCGCTATTCATATTCCATGGGTTTTATGGTTGGGGATTATCACTCTTGTTTTAGCTGCGCTAGGTGCTTTGGCATCGAGAAACTTGCGTGAACAGGTGGCTTATGTGGTGTTGGCTTCGATATCGACTTTATTGATTGGTGTTGGAATTCACAGTCAAGAAGCTATGGCCGCGACTTTGTTCTATCTGATTCACTCTACCTTGATAGCTGGTGCCATGTTTTTGATTGCCGATCTCATCCGTCAGGGACGTGGTGAGGCAGAAGACAATTTCATCAAGGCGCATGCCATGCCGAATGCCGTGCTGATGGGTGGTATTTTTATGGTCGCTGCGATTGCTATGGCCGGTTTACCGCCGTTATCCGGATTTATGGGTAAATTACTGGTACTTTCAGCGGCTTTGGATCATGCTGATTTTTTCTGGATTTTGGCGGCTGTTCTGGTTTCCAGTTTATTGTTGATTATCGCCCTTGCCAGAGCCGGATCTTTGCTATTTTATAACGTATTGCCGAAAGAGCAGTGTCACACTGTGGACGGTAAGCCGGTTTGTGAAGCGCCTAAATCACTCAATATAAAAGGGGTTTCTTCAATTATAGGGCTATTATCAGTAGCGATTATTCTGGTGATTTGGGCAAATCATTTCCATCAATTGACAAGATCAATTGCCACCCAGGTGTTCGATCAAAATTTGTATCAGCAGCAGGTGTTACAGGTTGAAACAATCGCTAATCCCCACAAGGAGTTAGTGCAATGAATCGTTTTTTACCTCATCCAATTTTGAGTTTGGTTCTATGGCTTGTTTGGTTATTACTTAATAATACGCTCGCTGCAGGCCACATGATTCTTGGTGCTGTTCTGGCAATCGTCATTCCGTTATTGACTTCGAAATTCTGGCCGGAATCGGTGTGTATTCGATATCCAGCGACATTATTTAAGTTTGTCGTGATCGTGCTTTGGGATATTTTGATTGCCAATGTCATCGTCGCTAAACTGATTTTAGGCAATAAACATAATTTGGAACCTAAGTTTTTGCATATCCCATTGGATTTAGAGAATCCTCTGGCAATCGGTATTTTGGCCAATACCATTTCATTGACGCCTGGTACTGTTTCATGTGATTTGAGTGAAGATAAGAAGATATTGTTGGTGCATGGCTTGCATGAATCCGACCCTGAATCAACCATCAATGAGATCAAACAGCGTTATGAAAAGCCCCTAAAAAAGGTATTTGAAACATGTTAGAGTTGAGTTTGCAGATTGCGTTTCTATTGATTTCAATAGCTTTGATTTTGAGTTTTTATCGTCTTATAAAAGGGCCGAGTTTACCGGATAGAATTCTCGCCCTGGATACACTTTATATCAATAGCATCGCCATTTTGGTGTTATCAGGTCTTTATCTGAACAGTAATTTGTATTTTGAGGCGGCATTACTGATTGCGGTGATGGGGTTTGTCGGTACCGTTGCCTTGAGCAAGTACCTGCTTCGTGGCGATATTATGGAATAAGGGCAGAAAATGACTGAAATGACAGAAATCCTATTGGGTTTATTGATTATTATTGGTGCGATATTCACTTTAGTGGGTTCTATAGGCCTTTATAAACTGCCTGATTTTTATATGCGCTTGCATGGTCCTACCAAGGCGAGTACGTTAGGTGTAGGGGCTATTTTGATCGCTTCAGCGATATATTTCAGTCTCAAGCAGGACTCGATCAGTCTGCATGAGATATTAGTGACAGTTTTTCTTTTTATCACGGCACCTATCGGCGCTCATTTGATGGCGAAAGCGGCAATCCATATTCAAGTCAGGCAAAGCCAAAAAACCAAAAATATTCAATCAGACAATCAATAATTGCCTATTTTCTCAATCAAAACCGGTGTATTCTCCGGTTTTTTTGTATCTTGAAAAAATCCAGAACTTGGATAACTAGCGATAATTTACATAAATCTTATCAATGCACACCATAAAACAATATGGGAAGAGTCAATAGTTTTATTGATACCATAACCCTAACAAAATTTATGATATGGATTGGAACCCAAGACCTTATGATTTTATCGACTGATATATTATATCTCGTTGTTTTAGGTGGCCTTTTGGGTGCTACTTTGAACTATTTTCAATTTGGTTTTAGCTCAAGTTTTCGTGCTTTGATTGTTGATAGAGACACTTTAGGGGCTCGTGCCTTGATTTGGATGTTAGCGATCGCCATTTTGTTATTTACACCAATGTTGGTGATAGGAGAATTGGATGAAGGTGATTATAACGGTTTTATTAGGCCGCTAACCTTAGCGATTCCTATAGGCGCCTTTATTTTTGGCATAGGTATGCAGATAGGTTGCGGCTGTACTTCCGGTACTTTGAATCGGGTAGGGCAACTTCAACCTTTATCTTTTCTGACGCTGTTTTTTATGATTATAGGCGGAACTTTCGCTGCCTATACCTACAACAGCTGGCAATGGCTGCCTGCTGTTGCACCGGTTGCTTTTCAGCAGCAATTGGGTTGGCCAATAGGATTATTGGCACAACTGGCAATATTGTTGTTGTTATACAAGTTTCTGTTGCGTTTTGAATATAAAAAACACCGTTATATCAACCCTCTGACAGAAAAGAAGTGGTCGTTTAAATTCGCACATCCTTTCTTGAAAGCGGGTGTCTTATTGGCAATATTCAATGCGTTGTTATTTGCTTTTTCCGGCCAACCCTGGTCGATCAGTTTTGTCTTTCCTCTATGGGGTAAAGAGTTAGCGCAATGGGTCAGCTTACCTGTAGACTTTTTCTTTTGGGATTTTATACAGCAAAATCGAAATAGTTTTGAGCAAGGGGTCTTAAACAGTGTCAGTTTGACGACCTTTGGCGTTATTCTAGGAGCACTGGTAGTGACCCTTTTAGATAAACGCAAGAAGGTTCCATTTACCGCTTTGGGAGCAGCTATGAGCATTATCGGTGGTTTGATTATGGGTTTTGGTGCGGTAATGGCATCCGGCTGTAATATAGGTGCCTTGTTCAGCGGTGTCGCTTCAGGAAGTTTACACGGTTGGGTTTGGTTGGTGTTCGCTTTACTGGGGAATATTTTAGGAGTGATGATCAGAGCGCGTTTTATGCTATTGGCTAAGCCAGTCAAGGCTTAACCAAAGATAAACTTAAGAGTGTTGTTCACGCTTTAGTTTCGCCAGATAGGCAGCGCGTTTTTCCGGAGGCATGGCAGCCAGCATTTTCTGTAGTTTGGCTTTCTGTTCTTCGGCGAACTGACGGTTGGCATCGCTAGGCGCTTTCATTTTGACGCCGCGTTTTTCCAAGCTTTTACGTTCCGCGATCTTGTCGATTTTCTCTTTTAGAATCGCAGCGGTAAAAGGTTTTACAATATAACCGTCGACACCGGCCTGAGCGGCTTCCAGAATCTGGCTACGTTTCTGCTCGGCAGTAATCAGCATAAATGGCATGTCTTTCAAGTTTTCATCGGCACGAACACGTTTTAAAAGCTCGATGCCGGTCATTTCCGGCATGTTCCAGTCACTGACTACAAAGTCATATTTACCAGACTGAATCATTGGCCATGCTTTTGAACCATCATTTGCATCATCGATATTTGTAAAACCCAACTCTTTTAACAGGTTCGTTACAATTCTGATCATTGTAGAAAAGTCATCTACAACTAATATATTTATGTCTTTATCAATTGCCATGGTATTCAGCTTCTCGTTAGTGTAGCGATATTATAAATTGCATCTTCTCTATAGCAATAGAAAACTTAGCTAGATTTGTTCCAACTTTTTGACTTTGCAAATATTTTTTACCGTCGATCAAATATTTAGCGTGTTTTTCAGCCAATAAAAAAATTACCAATCGGTAAACCGTATAAAAAAAGAGCGAATAATTTACTAAATTAGTTCAAAAAAAACAATGGTTTAAATACTAATTTAATAGGATTTTTGAGGGTTGATTTGTATTTACTCAAGTTTGATAGAAAAATTTATCGATTTTTTTGTCTGTGATTGGCTGTAACGACCGCAATGGGTATTTATTAAGGATGAAAAGACAAATTTTAGGAGTTTTTGACAAATTTTTGCCGTTTAACCTATATTGGCATCTAAACAAGCGCTTAATATTAGGTTTCTTTTTAGGAATTTTATATACTGTTATCAGATTAATTTTGTTAATGGATTTTTATGACTTTTATCGAGTTTAAAAAACATTTGTTAGACGCTGAAATTTCATTGCCCAAGTTCAGTAAGTTGATTAAAGTCAGTGAAAAGAATCTACAGTCTTACAAGAAAAAAGATGAAGTGCCTAATCCGATAGCGGTAATCGTGGTCTGTTTTGTGGAAATGAAAAAGGCCGGATTAGACTATAAGGAAATCGTCGAAAACCTGAATCTCAAGGCAAAAACCAAAAACGGCGGTTTTGCCAAAAAGAAAAAAGATTAAGTTGTCCGCTAATCTAATGGAATAGCGGTTTTATCAATTACTTTTCTTAATACAAAACTGGTCAAAACACCGGTCACGCCTGGAATGCGGGTGATATGGTTCAATAACAGATCCTGATAAGCATCCAAATCCTTAACCAATACCTTTAATTGATAATCGGCAGTTTGTCCGGTGATCAACAAACATTCCAAAATATTAGGTATTTTGCTGATGGTTTCTTCGAATTCAGCAAAGCGTTCTTGCGTGTGTCTGTCCATGGCGATATTGATGATTGCCATCAAATCCAAACCAAGATTCTTGGCATCCAACAAACAGCGATATCCGGTAATCATGCCGCTTTCTTCCAGAGCTTTGAAGCGTCTCAAACAGGCCGATGGTGACAAGCCGATTTTATCGGCGATCTCTTGATTGCTTAAACGGCCGTTGTTCTGCAAGGTATTTAAAATCGCTTTATCGTAGTTATCCAGCTGCATGATTTCACCAATTTCATTTTTTAATAAATAAAGTTGTTTCTTATTTTAATAAATTAAAATTTAATTGCTATTTATTTTTTAATATATCAAGACTTTGCAAGAAAATTAGGGTATCTAACGAATAAAATATAAATCACAAAGTTCTAATATGGAAGTAGTAAATTGTGATGAACCCGAATAAGTATCAGCGAACTCCGACGCCGGATTTGCCCAATCGTCAATGGCCAAACAACCATTTAAGCAAAGCTCCTATCTGGGTAAGCGTTGACCTGCGTGATGGTAACCAGGCGCTGGCCAATCCTATGACGGTAGAGCAAAAACTGGCTTTATGGGATCAGTTGGTGGCGATGGGTTTCAAAACAATCGAAATCGGTTTTCCATCGGCTTCAGAACCCGAGTTTGAATTTACACGTCGTCTGATTGAAGAAAATCGTATTCCCGATGATGTCACGGTTCAGGTTTTGGTGCAGGCTCGTGAACATTTGATTGCGCGCACTTATGAGTCATTGATCGGCGTCAATAAAGCTGTCATCCACGTTTATAACACCACTTCAATCGTGCAGCGGGAAAAGGTGTTCGAAAAGAGCAAAGATGAAATTAAGGCGATGGCGGTGCAGGGCGCGAAATGGGTTCAGGAATATGCGATTAAAGCCGATCAAACTCATCCGGGGTCTGAGTGGGTTTTCCAATATTCACCGGAAAGTTTTTCGCAAACGGAAACCGATTACGCGGTTGAGGTTTGTCAGGCGGTCATGGATGTATGGCAACCGACGCCTGATAACAAATGTATCTTAAACTTGCCGGCAACCGTTGAAAGTACTTCTCCTAATCGTTTTGCCGACCAGGTAGAGTATTTCATTAGCCATTTACCTAATCGTGAATCGGCGTTGATTTCAATCCATACCCATAACGATAGAGGTTGTGCTGTAGCGGCTGCAGAATTGTCATTGCTGGCCGGTGCCGACCGTATTGAAGGGACTTTATTGGGCAATGGGGAGCGTACCGGTAATATGGATATCGTCACCTTGGCGATGAATCTTTATAGTGAAGGTATTGATCCGCAATTGGATTTATCAAAACCGAATGATTGGATTCCGGTGGTTGAGCAGGTAACTCAGATCAAAACCCATATGCGTCACCCATGGGTAGGTGAAGTAGTCTATACCGCCTATTCAGGTAGTCATCAGGATGCGATCCGCAAATGTCTGTTGAAACAGGACGATAATCAAAAATGGAATGTCGCTTATTTACCGATTGATCCGAAGGATATCGGTCGCGATTATGAAGCGATTATCCGTGTTAACAGCCAGTCGGGTAAAGCGGGTTCCGCTTTTGTGTTGGAACAGGAGTACGGTTTGAACCTACCAAAATGGATTCAGATCGACTTTGCTTCGACGGCGCAAAAACTGGCCGAAAAGCAGGGTGGTATTGTCAGTCATAAAGACCTTTATCAAGCATTTACTAGGCATTATGGTTGTGATGAAAAGCGTATAGATGTCAATAACTTCCAATTGAAGCTGGACGGTGAAATCGAGAAATTGAGTTTGGATGTTGACGGTGAAACCTGGACCGGTGAGGGCAATGGTACTATCAGTGCATTATGCGACGCTTGGCAGCAGCGAACAGGTCAGAATGTAGACATTATCGATTATGCAGAACATGCCGTTCATATGAATGATGATGATAGTGGTAAAAACGCCAAGGCTATCGCCTATTTCTATTTACAGGTAGATAACGAGAAAAAGGTCTCTGTAGCGATTGAAAAAGATTCCTTATCGGCAATGATATTGGCTGTTTTGAAAGGGCTTAAGACCTAAAAACTTATTATTTTTAATTTCATGCGAAGCCGCAATTCTTTATGGGTTGCGGCTTTTTTATTGCTCTGTTGCAGTAAAAAAAAAGCAATGACCGATCATTGATAACTATTATCAGGCAAAGTTTAAGGTTATTATTGATTTATCCCTTCATATCATAGGTATATCAAAGGCTTATTTATGAAATACAGCACTGTCATTTTTGCCTTATTGTTAATCATGGCTAACCCGGTTTTCGCTCAGGAGGCACCGGTCAAAGAGCTGGATTGGTTCACCATGACAATGTGGCTGGTTGGTGGTTTGGCGATGTTTTTATATGGTATGGAATTGATGATCAAGGGCTTGCTGACGGTTGCCGGAGATAAGGTCAAGACCTTATTGGCGCGCCTCACTACCAACCGGGTTATGGGCGCTGTCACTGGTGCCGGTGTAACCGCAGTGATTCAATCCTCATCGGTGACGACGGTATTGACGGTAGGTTTTGTTTCGGCAGGGCTAATGACAGCAACGCAAGCAGCCGGCGTAATCATGGGGGCCAACCTAGGTACTACGGTCACGGCACAAATGATCGCCTTTAAAGTCACCAGTTTTGCCTTGATTTTATTAGCGGTCGGTTTTGCCATTCAGTTCTTTTCCAGCTTGAAAAGACGAATCGCTTTTGGCCGACTGATAATGGGCTTGGGTTTGATCTTTTTCGGTATGAATGTGATGAGTGAAGGGATGGCTCCATTAAGAGATTATCAACCCTTTATGGATATTATGCTATCCATGCAGAATCCATTGCTGGCTATTTTGGTGGGCGCTGTTTTCACCGCCTTGGTACAATCTTCATCCGCTACAATCGGGGTCATTATCGTTATGGCCAGCAACGGCTTTCTGACTTTACCTGTTGGTATTGCCTTAGCTATGGGCGCTAATATAGGTACTACCATTACAGCCATTCTGGCTACAATTGGTAAGTCACGAGAAGCATTAAGAACCGGGTTAATCCATGTATTATTCAATATCTCTGCAGTCTTGATCTGGCTGCCATTCATTCCGGAATTGGCGCAAATGGCGACCTATATTTCCAACCATGATTTGATTGAGAATGGCCAAAATTTTCTATTACTTGCAGAAAATACTCCTCGTGAAATCGCAAACGCCAATACACTTCTTAATCTGATCAGTATGGTTATTTTTCTACCATTTATTCCGATTTTTGTCCTATTGGTACATCGGTTGGTTCCGGTTATGGAGGATGAAAAAACCCAATCATTACAAGCGGATTTTCTTGATGAAAACTTTATCGATACGCCTTCTTTGGCTCTGCAAGCGGTTAATTTGGAACTGGAACATTATCAACAGAAACAAAACCTGTTTTATCATCGCATCGTCTCATTGATTGAAAAACCTCAGGTTGATAAATTGAGTAAAGAAAATCTCAATATCCAACTGTTTAGAAATTACCAGCGTAGTTTATTAAGTTATTTGGGGCGGGTAGGACAAAGCGAATTAACCGCCGATGAGCAAGAACATTTCCTCTTGCTTATGTCTGTAATCAATAGCTTGGAATCAATGTTGGATGCGATTGAAAACAATATTCTCAATGTCCTACAGAACATGGTTGAGAACGAGCAAAAGCCCAGTGCAACCATGCTGGAATTGGTCGGTAAGTTGACCAATGAGGTTGCGAAATCAGTAACCAATAGTTTGCAGTCGGTTTACAAGCAAGACAATCAATTGGCTTTACAGACGACAACAATGGAAAGCACTATCAATCTATTGTTGAAGGATTCGCTTAAACATCAGATCAAGCGCTTCCAACCTTCACAAGAAAGACTTTCGATTTTCAGAAATGAGATGCAGTTGATCGAAGGTTTCAAACAATTGTACAGTTTGGCTAAACGTGTCGCTCAATTGCAGCTGGAAAATGCATCCGATGAAAAAACAGAAGCGCCTAGTGAATCGCAAAAAGTCGATTAGCTGTTGTTCAGCCGTTTTTGTCATATTTCTTTTTTTAAATTGGATTGCTTAATTTTTAAACAATTCTTCTCAAAAAACGGCTTCCAAAAACACACCTTGATCAAGTTTTCTATATATCACTAATGCATTTGCCTATTTTCTGAACAAAAGTCCTGTGACGAGCTTTATTTTAGATATTTTTTATAGAATTTATGAAAGATTGTTTTCAGACAACTAATTTTTTTGTTCCACGTGAAACAGGTTGATAGCGCAATAAAAAATTAATCTGTTTATTTGTCTTTGAATGTACACTTAGTAAATCTGAATTCTTGGTCAAAATTTATGAACCCACAATCACAATATCTATTAGTCACTGTAAATTACTGGGCATTTACTTTAACCGACGGCGCATTACGAATGTTGGTACTTTTGTATTTTTACCATATCGGTTTCAGCCCGGTAGAAATTGCCTTGTTGTTTTTGTTTTATGAAATTTTCGGCATAGTGACGAATTTTATCGGCGGTTGGATAGGTGCGCGTAGTGGTCTGCATATCACGATGATAAGTGGCTTGGCACTACAGATGTTGGCATTGTTGATGTTAACGGTTGATCAAAGTTGGTTGACAATGGCTTATGTGATGTGTGCCCTGGCGATATCGGGGATTGCTAAGGATCTTAACAAAATGAGCGCTAAAAGCTCGGTTAAATGCTTGGCATCGGATAAAGATGGAACGCTCTATAAATGGGTTACCTTGTTAACGGGTTCAAAAAATGCCTTAAAAGGGCTTGGATTTCTAATCGGTGCGATGCTCTTTGAATGGTTCGGTTTTGCTGATGCGTTGTGGTTAATGGTGGCATGGTTAGTGATTGCTTTTATTGTGGCTTTTATCGGTTTGGATAATCAATTAGGTAAGGCGAGCAATAAACCCAAATTTAAAGAGATGTTTTCACCCTCCGCTATGGTGAATTGGTTATCTGCCGCCAGACTGTTTTTGTTTGGTGCTCGTGATATCTGGTTTGCGGTCGCTTTACCCTTATATCTTCAATCCGCATTGGGTTGGAGTTATATAGCAGTGGGTACCTATATGGCTTTTTGGATTATTGGTTATGGACTTATCCAGGCTCTGACGCCTAAAATCTTGCGTCACCGTCAAAACCCTAATGCAACAACTGCGGCCAAACTCGCTTTTGTGTTAGGCTTAATTCCATTGCTGATGAGTTGGCAATTAATCAATATACAGGCAGCAGAACCCTTAACCTCGGTCACTACTAATGCATCGCTAATTATCGTTATTGGTTTAATGATCTTCGGGATATTATTTGCACTGAATTCATCGGTACACTCTTACTTGATTGTCTCCGCTGCCAATGAAGACGGTGCCTCAAAGGAGGTCGGCTTTTATTATATGGCGAATGCTGTAGGGCGTTTGACCGGGATGATGTTATCCGGCTATCTATATCAAGATTATGGTATGGAAATCTGTTTATTGGCTTCAGCAATTTTTGTTATGCTATCAGCTCTATTGGTTTGGCAAGCAAAGCCAGGTCGAACGGAATCGGCAATCTGATGGGTGTTTTATAATTGTTGGTTCCGATATCTTTGAGGAAATTTTATGTGGATTCAAAAAACAATTACCCTTAAGCCTCGACGCAGAGGGTTTCATCTTATTACCTCGGAAATCCTTAATCAGTTACCCGAACTGCAAGGCTATACTGTCGGTTTGATGCATCTATTTATTAAGCACACCTCCGCTTCATTGACGATTAATGAAAATGCCGATCCATCAGTAAGAACAGATTTTGAGTCGTTTTTCAACGACATAGTCGCCGAAGATAAGCCTTATTTCACCCATACCTATGAAGGCAGTGATGATATGCCAGCACACCTTAAAGGCAGTGTGCTCGGATTTGAACTTTCCATCCCGATACACCACGGATTACTCAATTTAGGCACATGGCAGGGCATCTATTTATGTGAACACCGCAATGACGGTGGCGCGCGTCAAATCGTTATTACTCTGCATGGTGAATAACGTATTTAAGTTCCTCTAACGCCTCGTTATAATGCCCAGACAAATATTCAATTAGATGGGCATATCAATGACAGTAGATTCACAAGCAGCAATCAACAATCCTTTTCTATCAGGCAGTCATTTTCCGGAATTTGATAAGTTTCACGTGGAACATATCAGACCGGCGATGGAGTTTTTATTGGCCAATAGCAAAAATAAAGTCGAGCAATTGGTAGCTGATGAGAGCCGTCCTACCTGGCAAAACTTTATTGAGCCGTTGGAAGAAATTGATAACCTTTTCGAAAAAGTCTGGGGGCCCATCGGCCATTTGGATGCCACCATGAATAGTGATTCATGGCATGAAGCTTATAATGATTGTCTCCAGCAAGTGACCCAATACCATACCGAAATGGGACAAAATGCAGGGCTTTATAAGAAGTTCAAAGCATTGTACGAGTCGGGTGAATTCAACCAGTATTCGATTGCGCAAAAGAAAGTGATCGAAAATGCATTGCGTAACTTTGAATTAAGCGGTATTGGTTTGCCGGCAGAACAGCAGGCCGAGTTCAAGCAATTACGTGCCAACCTGTCAAACAACAGTAGTCAATTTGCCAACAATGTTTTGAAATCAACCCAATCCTGGTTCAAGCATATTGAGGACGACAAGATTTTATCGGGTATTCCTGAATCATCGATGGGGCTGTTACAACAGTTAGCCGAGCAAAGAGAATTGGATGGTTGGTGTGTCACACTTGACTTTCCATCCTATTTGGCGGTTATGACTCATGCTGACAATAGATCATTGCGTGAAGAGGTATATAAGGCCTTCAGTACACGTGCCTCTAATATGGCTTTAGACATAAGTTTTGATAACTCTGAGTTGATTGAACGGATTCGAGCCGACCGTCATAAAATTTCCGCTTTACTGAATTTTAGTAACTACGCCGAATATTCTTTGGCTACAAAAATGGCTGAATCGACAGAGCAGGTGCTACAGTTCTTAAAAGATTTAGCAGCTAAATCCAAACCTCAGGCAGAACAAGAGTTAGATAATTTACAAAAATTTGCGGCTGACAATTTAGATTTGCATGATTTAGAGCCTTGGGATATCACCTATGCATCAGAGAAGCTTAAAAATGCTTCTTTGTCTCTTTCACAGGAAACCTTGCGACCATTTTTCCCGGTCGAAAGAGTATTGGATGGATTGTTTAGCATCACAAAGACATTGTTTGATATTCAAATCAAACAGACGGATTCTGTCGCCGTCTGGCATAAAGATGTACGCTTTTTTGAATTGAAAGATAGACATGGCGGAGTCATCGGTCATTTCTATCTGGATCTTTATGCACGTGAGAACAAAAGAGGTGGAGCCTGGATGGATTCAGCCATCACACGATGGAAACATCCACAAGGGCAGTTGCAGACACCTGTGGCATATTTGGTTTGTAATTTCACCCCGCCAGTGGGAGACAAACCAGCTTGTCTAACCCATGATGAAGTCACCACTTTATTCCATGAATTTGGTCATGGCATTCACCATCTGTTTACCAAAATGGAGCAGCTCGATGTATCTGGAATCAGCGGTGTGCCATGGGATGCGGTTGAGCTGCCATCCCAATTTATGGAAAATTTCTGTTGGGAAAGAGAGGGCCTCGATCTTATTTCCTCTCATATTGAAACAGGTGAAAGCTTGACTGATGATTTGTTTGAAGCTTTGAAAAAGGGTCGTAAATTCCAGTCGGCGATGATGATGTTGCGTCAGATTGAATTCGCATTGATTGACTTTGAAATGCACACCTTCTATGATCCAAACACTCCGGAAGATATCCTAGAGTTGGCGAATCGAATCCGTAATCAAGTAGCGGTAATAAAGCCGCCTGCCTATGGTCGAATGCTGCATAGCTTCAGTCATATTTTTGCCGGTGGTTATGCTGCCGGTTATTACAGCTATAAATGGGCTGAGGTGCTATCTGCAGATGCGTTCAGTCTGTTTGAAGAAACCGGCGTATTGAATGCAGATACCGGGGCAAAGTTCAGAAACACTATTCTAGCTGCTGGAGGCTCAATTGATCCTATGGAGCTGTTTAAACAGTTCAGAGGGCGTGAACCCCAAATCGATGCTCTACTTCGCCATAGTGGTATTGCTGCTTGATATAAACATGAGAAAAGTAGTCAGCTAAAAATAAAATTGGATTATAGTTTTGGAAAGCCAACTTTTGCTGGCTTTTTTTGTCTGTGATGATCAATCCTTAAAGTATGATTGGCTAAATTGAGATATAAAAAAACCCTTACTTTCATTCGAAAGTAAGGGTAAAAAACGGCTAGCAAATTCTGGGTTCGCTATCAACCGTAGCAACGAAAATGGGTTTTTTAAGAAATTAGAAAATCATCATTAGCTGCGCAGATAGGCGGTCGTCTAATGCCGTAGCAACTAATGCAGGATTTTGCGCAGCTGTATAATTAGGAGCTTTTTGATCACGCATTTCATAGTTCAAACGAACAGATGTTTTCTTATTGAAGAAATATTGCGCACCTAAAGTAGTAGTTCTAAATTCACGAAGGTTATTAGGATCTTCAGTCCCTCTATCCAAAGCGTCATAACGAATATTAAGCTCAAGGTTAGGTTTAATGCGGTAACCTAGATCGATTTGATATGCGGTTGCTTTTTCATCTGTTTGAACAGAGAACTTTGCACCATCAGCAGGAGTTGCTCCGGCGGTTGTACCACCAAAAATCATACCATCAGCAGTGAAGTATTCCGCGGCTGCACGGTATTTTCCATCAAAGTATGTCATACCAACACCTGTACGGGTACGGTCATAATCTGCCCCATTATAGGTGCGTTTACCATTTTGGTTCCATGCATAGAATTTCATTCCATGTCGACGCGGTCCTTTAGAATCACCAAAGATTTTTTCGGTAGAAAGGTATAGATAAGTGTCTTTTGATTCATTATCATCGGTGAATGCTAATCCATTACCATTACCTAGCATAAGCGCATAGGAAGTTTCCCAGTCGCCATTTCTGAAAGCATCAAAAACCTGAATACCAGTATCACGGGCTGCAAAGGCAGGGTCTGTACGTTCCCCTGTTGTTGGATCGAACTTCTTCTCAATTAATAATTGATCGGTTCCTGTTGTGAAGTTTACATAGTTGAAAACAGGAATACCTTTAAAGGATTCTTCAGAACCTGGTGTCTTAAATAGACCTACACGAACTCTTGCACCGTCAATTTTATTGATAGTAACACTAGCATCGGTTAATTGGCCTTGAGAACCAGAGTTACCTGTAGTAATACCATTGTTACCTAGTTCCATCATTAAGAAGTAATTCACATCTTTATCTAATGGAAAGTTAGCACCACGAACACCAATACGTGCACGTTTAATATTGAATCCGCTAGAGGTTTTTAGGTCAGGTGCCATTTGGTTAAAAGCAGCTTTTTTACCAGAGTATCCTGCTGCACCACCAACAAGTGTTGGTAGTTTTGTATCATTTGTTTGTTGATAATCTACTTGAGCAAAACCCCAAACCTTGGCACGCGGTGCCTGGTTGGGTTTTTCAGTTCCTTGAAGCATTAGCCAGTTGGCTGCATTGGCTTGTGGTACGGCTAGAGCGCCCGCTAGGGCTAGTAAAATACCGGCTTTTGTTGCTTTTAATTTAAGTTTCATAAGATTCCTCTTAAATGCTGTCTAAATATATTTAGTTATTTGTTTGACTATGGGCGTAGGTAAACAAACCCTTGTTGCTGAAGATGTGCTAGTTCTGCAACACCGCTGGCAACAATATCTTCTTTGGTAGCGTCATATAGATCTCTATCCACGTTAACGTTGCGGCCTTTTAGCGTGTTGGCGCAGACATTAAATTTCACACCTTGCATTTTCAGCTTATCGATCTTTTGGGACATGGTTTGATCGGCATTCGCATGTTTGAACTTAGGTACATTCGTTAATGCTTCAGGCTTTAGAATCAAAGACAAACCGTTACCGTGCATGACCACACGTAAATCCAAGTTATCAGCACCTACGGCATTGATATGGTTTTGAATATTGCGCAGTGTTGATGACTGCTTCTTAGCATTGTCATAATTGATGTGGTAAACCACTTTTTGCTTACCGTAAGCATTGTCGTTGGCTTGGACATTGCCACCTGCAAAAGCAAGTGAGACAAACAAAAAAGCTTTAAGGGTATTGAATAGTATTTTCATAATGACCTCTTTTTATTGGACTTATACGGGTTGTTGTCGGTTTGCTTTTTATGGCTTAAGGACTTGCCACCCTGCGGCATTAAGCTGAAGAATGCGAGCCGCACCAGCCGGTACAATGGTTGCACCTTCCATAACGTCAGGTTTCTTGCCTAATTTTTTGCCGAAATTACCAAGCGTATTGGCGCAGGCTGAAAAACGCACACCGGCTTCCATCATCGGTTTGATACGTTTGGTGTTTACATTGCCGTCGAGTAGAAGACGGACACCAGGACCGAATGCAACGATTTCAATATCCAAATCTGCGCCGTAATGCTTCATAAGATTATTGGCAACATTCAAAACAAGAGTTTGCTTGAAAGGGTCTCTGTCACTGATCTGCAAAACAACCTTATTTTTTGCAAAGGTATCAGGGATTGTTGGTTCTGGGACTTCGGCAATTGCTGTATTGAGCATAAAGATGCCTAATAACAAGACAATGCAATTTTTGATTTTTAACATAAATTTTCCTCTTTGCTGGATCCCGAATTTACATCGGCTTCACTGGTAATAACGAACCAGCTGGAAATTTATTCCATATTTTTGCAGCAAAGGTTTTTATGTCTAGAACAGCTTGTTTTATTTAAGGATTTGCTTATGTTTTTTTAGTTTTACAAAAGGTGAAAATTTCATTACTATCGAAAAAAAACTATTAATTGGGTTCTTATGATTTTCAACAGCAAAGTCGCTGATCTGTTTTGTGCAGCAAAAGAAAAGAAGCGTTTGAACGATATCCTAGAAAAACGATATAGTCGTCTATATCGATTGGCCTACGCTTGGTGTCATCAAAGAGTGATGGCTGAAGATTTGGTTCAGGATACTTTTTTAAAGGCATTGGAAAACCGCAATGATCTGTCTAGTTTAGACCATCTAGATGCCTGGCTTGCTAAAATAATGCACAATTTATTTTTGGATATTATGCGCACAAACAAGCGTTGGCAGTGGGCTGATGAAAATGAAATAGACGAACTCTATGCGCAGGCATGTAATGAAACGACCCTAATCGCTGCTCAGACTACCGAATGTATATGTAAGGCGATGGCCTCTCTGCCTTTTGAACAGAGAGAAGCCATCGCTTTAGCTGATATTCAGGGGTTTACCTATCAGGAAATTTCCGAAATCACCGATACACCGATTGGAACCATTATGAGCCGTATTTCACGTGGGCGAGAAAACCTAGCGAAACGACTGCAGCAGCTAGAAAATACAGAACAAAAAAAGATTATCCCATTAAGAGGATAGAGAAATGAAAAATAGAATAGAAAATTATCAGTTACACGCCTATTTAGATGGCGAATTAACACATGAGGAATGCCTCGAGATTGAGCAGGCATTGAAAGAAGATGCCGAATTACGTTTTAGATTGGAAAAGTTCAGTACCCTGAAATCTGATGTGAAAAAAGCTTACTTGAATTTACCAATTGAACAATATGTTGCTACGCCTAAAGAGAAAAAAAGCAATCTTAAAGATGGTTATTTCAATATTGCCGCGTCATTGTTTTTGGGTGTTATGATTGGTGCCGGCTTGATTACCTATTCGGTTGAGCCTAATGTGATGAATTCAGCTTTGGTGGAGCAAAACCAAAGCAACAATCGATTTTTAGTGCATATTGATACCAATGATATCGAAAAGCAGCATGCAGCCTTGTTGCAGATCGAGCAGATTTTTGTCGAATCGACCGATAAGGTGCAGGTTGATTTGGTTTCCAACAGTACAGGAATCGAGATGTTGGATAAAAATAATCCTGCCACTGAAGAGTTGCAGGGTTTATTAAAACGTTTTGATGGGTTGACAGTGTATGCTTGTCAAAGAGCGCTAGAAAGAGCCCAAAAGGCTGGCAAGCCAATTGAACTGATTCCTGAAGCGGTATTCGATCGTCCGGCGATTGATCGTCTAGCTGAGCGTCTGACCTCTGGCTGGAAATACATCAAAATCTAAATTTTTTTCTGGCTTAGGGTATGCCGTCTTAAGCCAATAAGCGGTAACCCTTGATGAGCCATTCTCCCACTTCCTTTGCTGATGTTTTTCATCAACCGAATTACAAATCCCTATTCGCCGTTCAATTTCTTGGCGCCTTCAATGACAATTTGTTTAAAAACGCTCTGGTTATCTTGATCACTTTTAAGCTCAGTCAACAAATGACCGAGACAGGACTAATGATTACTCTGGCAGCAGGTTTGTTTATTTTGCCATTCTTCCTTTTTTCGGCAATGGCGGGGCAGTTGGCAGATAAGTACCCGAAAGCCTTGCTTATTAAAAAGATCAAGCTGGCCGAAGTCTTGATTATGCTGATAGGTGGTTTGGCTTTGCTTAACCAGGACTTATGGTTACTGTTTTTCACACTGTTTTTAATGGGTACCCAGTCGGCTTTTTTTGGCCCGATCAAATACTCTATTTTGCCGGAAATCATGCCAGAGAATCACCTGGTCAAAGCCAATGGCATATTTAGTGGTTCGACTTTTATTGCTATTTTGATCGGTACGATTTTTGGTGGCATTGGCATTATGCTGCCGGATGGAGAGCTGATTATGGCTAGTGCGGTAATACTGGTAGCCGGTATCGGTTATGGCTTCAGTCTTTTTTTATATTCCGATCAAACCAAAAACGGTGATATAAAAATCGACTACAACCCCTTGCAAAGTACTTGGCAGGTTATTCAAGCCACCCGGGATTTCAAATTGGCGCGCTTTGCGGTCTATGCAATATCTTGGTTCTGGTTTATCGGCGCAGTCTTGCTTAGCCAGATTCCGGCGCTGGTTAAATATGAATTATTTGCCGATGATAATGTTGTAGTTCTGTTTTTAACCCTTTTTTCTGTTGGTATCGCCATTGGTTCGACATTGGTCGCTAGGCAATCGGATTTTATCAGTTTGCGTTGGCACTGGGTCTGGTTGGCATCAATGTCCTTGTGTTTGCTGCTGACAGTGGTTTCAATTCAAGCGACAGATTTTGCGGATTTACAAAAATCGCTCAGCGTTTCACGTGAAACATTCTTCACCATTGAGCAGTTTATTGCCATTTATCCGCTTAATCTCACCATGCTTTTTTTGGCCTTGTTAGCCATTTTGGGCGGTGCTTATATCGTGCCGCTTTATACTTTGCTGCAGACACAAACTCCTGAGTTCGCCAGGGCACGTATGGTAGCGGTAAACAATATTGTTAATTCGTTTTTGATGGTACTTTCGGCAGTATTGATCATGATCGGGTTTGCCGTTAGCCTGAGCTTGTTGAATATGCTGTTGATTTTAGCGGGGCTTAATTTATTAGTTGCCTGGCTGGTGTTTGGTTATCGACATAGTAAAAATTTTATACAATAGTTACAGGATTATTTTGAGATGTATAAATGAAAAGCTTATTAAAACTGTTTGTCAAAGGCTTGTTCAAGCTGTGTTATCGAGTTGAAGTCAAAGGACTGGAAAACTACCAGGCCGCTGAAAAAAGTGGCCGCCCCTTATTGATTATCGCCAACCATGTTTCCTTATTGGATGGCCCTTTACTGGACCTGTTTATTCCCGGTAATACCGCCTTTATGGTCGATAAATCTCATACCCAAAAATGGTTTGAGCGATTTATTCTCTCCATGAGCGAATACTTCACCGTTGATACCCATAGTCCTTATGCCGCCAAACACATGATTGAGGAGCTCAATAAAGGCAAGCAGTGCATGATCTTTCCTGAGGGAAGGATTTCCACTACCGGTGCCTTAATGAAGGTCTACGAAGGTACCGGACTGGTTGCCGATAAAACTCAAGCGGCGGTGCTCAGCGTGCATATTGGCGGTGCCGAATTGAGCCGCTTGTCTTATCTAGACGGCACTAAATCGGGATTTATTAAACAGCAGTGGTTTCCTAAAATCACCATAAGCATTCAACCGCATACACAAATTAGCCATCCGCAAAACCTTAAAGGGACAGAAAAACACAAGTTCTATAAACAGGCGGTATTCAAGTTACTGCGGGATTCGAGTTTTTTTGCTGCCGAAACCAATCATTCGTTGTATGCAGCGTTAATTAAGGCCAAACAAAAATATCACAGTAAGGATGTCTGCATAGAAGACATCAATGGTCAGAACCTTAGTCTGAAAAAATTGACTTTGGCATCGATCATTCTTGGTAGAGCTTTGAAGAAAACGCTCAAAAAAGAAAAGCGTGTCGGTTTGATGTTGCCGAACGTATCCGGTATGCCGGCGACCTTTTTCGCTTTGCAGGCATATGGTTATGTGCCGGCTATGATCAATTTCACCGCCGGTAAGGCGGCTATTGAATCGGCTTGTGTCACCGCAGAGCTGCAAACCATTGTCACTTCACGCCGCTTTATCGAAGCGTTTGAGATTGAAGCGTTGGTCGAGTCCTTGGAAGACAAGGTTCGCTTTGTTTATCTTGAAGATATTCGTAGTGAAATCGGTATTTGGCAAAAAATCAGCGGGCTTTTAACACCGGCGAAATCCTTACCGGGTTATAAGACCGAGACGCATTTCGAGGCTGTCGTGTTGTTCACCTCAGGCTCTGAAGGGGCGCCGAAGGGTGTGGTGCTATCGCATAACAATGTCACCAGCAACATTGAACAGGCGATATCGATGCTTAATTTGATTCCGACAGAAAAGGTTTTCAATGCGTTACCGACGTTCCACTGTTTTGGCTTGACGGCAGGTCTGCTTTTGCCGGTGTTAAAAGGTGCCAAGACCTTTATGTATCCATCACCGGTGCATTATGCGGTAGTGCCGGAAATGGTCTATCAGAGCAATGCCAAATATATTTTCGGTACCGATACATTCTATAGCGGTTATGCGCGCAAAGCGGACTCTTACGACTTCTTCAATTTGCGTATGATGATTGCTGGCGCAGAGCGTTTGCGCCCAGAGACTCGAGAGCTTTATGCGAATAAATACCATCAACCGATTTATGAAGGCTATGGAGTTACCGAAACCACCCCTATTTTGGCGGTGAATATCCCAACCGCCTATAAACACGGTTCGGTAGGTCAGTTTGTACCCGGTATTGAATACCATTTGGAAGAAGTGCCAGGTATCAAGGATGCTGGCAGATTGTTGGTTAAAGGCCCAAATGTCATGTTGGGTTACCTGATGCCCGGTGAACCGGGTGTATTACAGCCGCCAACCGATGGATGGCACGATACCGGCGATATTGTTCAGGTCGATGAAGAAGGTTATGTCTGGATCAAAGGCCGCGCCAAGCGTTTCGCAAAGATTGGCGGTGAAATGGTGTCATTGACCGCGGTAGAGCGTTATATCAATAAGGCAAGCCCGGAAGGTCATCACGTGGTTGTCGCCGTGCCAGATGAACGTAAGGGCGAGAAGCTGGTGCTGGTGACCGATGATGAAGGCCTGAGCAGAAAAACGGTCAGTGATGCGGCAAGATTGGCGGAAGTAGCGGAATTGATGATTCCGAAAACGGTTATTCTGGTTGAATCGATTCCGGTATTGGGTACCGGTAAAACCAATTATCCGGAAGTACAGAAATTGGCCGAGCAGCATTCCGGCGGCAGTTGATTGTTCTTACAAAGCAAAGAAAACCTCCTCTGCTTATGGCTTTGGAGGTTTTTTTATTTTGGTCTATAAAGTGCGGTGAGAGCCGAATCCGTTTTGGCGGAATGATCGGTTTTATTGAAAGCGTTCATCTCTTTTTGGATACTGGCAATGCAGTCATCCGCCAATTCTGCATTTTGATAAAGATGCTTTTCCAAAGCCAGAAGTTGTTCCTGCAATAAGGGGTTTTCGATGTCATGTAATGATTCGATGTGCTGCTCAAGACGCAGTTTCTGCAAGGTTTGATGGTAGAACTGTGGCAGAGATTCAACCGGCAGTGCTTTCACTTCAGGCAAAGTAGTATGCGCTTGTATGCTTGTAGATAAGGTTTTAAGCGCGTTTAAACGCTGTTGTAATCGATAAACCCAAAAAAGCGTGCTCAGCCATAACACAACCATAATTAAGCTGATGTAGAACCAATAACCGCTGTCGGAGTTGTGCTCGCTAACAACCGTTGTTGTTTGGCCATCAATTGGCGTTGTTGGGGCGATTGAATTTAATGCCGCTAGCACTTCAATATTCTGTGCCGCCAATTCAGTCACCTGAAAATGCTGGGATTCGGTATTCCACCAGCGAATCGATATTTTCGGAACCGTGATGGTTCCTGTTGCTGTCGGTACTAAGGCTAGTTTAAGGGTTTTTATCGCCGTCACACCATTGCTATTGAGCTGCTGACCATCCTGTTCGCTATCGATATAAACCTTTAAATCCTTGCCGCCATCAATATTTATTTTCGGCAGCTGGGTTGATTTCAAACCTTCGACACGAATAGTGATTTCGCGACCGATACTATCGCCCAAATGAACCTGATCAACAGAATTTAACCAATTTTGATCAATCCTGACCTGTCTAGCCGGCAACCAGGGGGGAGTGTTTTGCGGAATAGGCAATACCTTGATTTTGATGGCTTCGGCACTGGCTTGGATGCCTTTTTGGCGGCCACCGAGACTGAGCATTCCGGTAAACATAGGTCCGGGAATAGTTAAAACCCCACTTTGTTGGGGAAACAACGCATAACGCCATTCGTAAACGGTATAAGCTTGACCATTGATGGTTTTGCCATAGACCGACTGCTCTTTTAAGGTTTCCGATTGGGCATTGGCGAAATTGGGCGGACGAATATTGCCGTTTAAAAGCGTGCCTTGCTGGTAGAAACGCAAGGTATAGATAACTTGCTGTTGGACAAATACCTCGGACAAGTCGGTTTTGGCTTCAAGAAAATAAGGTTTGACTCCGGCTTTATAGCTCGGCTTGGTCACCTCAATCGGGTAGGGTTTGCTTTTAACGCCTTTGAGTTCAAAAGGTGGGATCATCAATTTACCTGTCTGTTTCGCCACCAGACGCAATTGCCAACGGGTGGTGGAACTGAAATCACCATTAATAATCTGTATTTGATTGCTTTGCTGGCGGCTCAATACATCGAATTGGTCCTGCAAAATAGAGGTATCCAGACTGGCATTGGCGATTTGAAAGTCTGTTTCCACTATGACAGTGATAATGTCGCTCAACTCAACCTTGTCGCGGTCGGCTTTAACGCTGATGGAGTCGGCAATGGCACTATTAGCGGCCAAGCATAAAACACCAAGCAGACAAATTTGCATAAAACAATTGCTGAGCCGCTTGGTTGAGGAAAACAAAAAAAACTCTGTTGTACGGTAGCTATTTACCATGGTTTATCCGTTGTTGTCTGATGGTTCTGATTCTGTTGATATTGATATTCGAATTTACGTTTTAGAAACAGTCCGGGTTGATCTGGAATCTGCTGTAACCAGTTACGCTGCGCCTGTTGCTGTTCGGTTAGTGGCTCGTCTGAATCGAATTGAGCAGCCTTATTATCGCTTGGGTATTTTTGTGATTCTTTAGCAGTTTTATCAGTTAATCGAGGTTTTTTGTCGCTATCTGCATTATTTTGTTGCGAACTGCCTTGATCTTGTTTGTTGATATCGGCGTCTTTTTGTTTGCTTTCTTGTGCTTGTTGGGAAGCACCGGCTTTATCCTCCGCAGACGGATTGGCTTTTGATTTAGGATCGGCCGACTGTTTATCTCTGTTTTGAGCGTTTTGCTTTTGTTGTTGCCCTTCGTGCTTGGTGTCTTTAGTTTCTGTTGTTGGAGAAGCTTGCTCGGTCTTTTCGCTGCTTTCAGTTTTAGCGGATTCTTGTGGGTGTTGTTTGCTACGGTTCTGATTTTGTTCGGCTTTGTTTCGCTGTTGATTAAGTTGCTCAACCACGGCCAGGTTGTCTTTGGCTTGCTGCCAATCAGGTTTGAGTTGCAATGCCTGTTTATAGGCTTTTATCGCTTCTTCAAGTTGGTTATCCATCGCCAGGGCATTGCCCAAATTATAAAACCCTTGGGCACTCTTATCGGTAGCAAAAAGTTGAGCCGCTTCTTTATATTTGCCTAGCTTATATAAAGCGCTGGCGCGCCATTGAGGGTCGGTAAATTGTGCTTCGGCAGCGCTATACTGGTTGTTTTGCCAAGCTTGGTAACCGAGTTGATCGGGTGATTTGAACAGATCGCTCCATACCGTTTCATTAGCTTGAGCATAGCTTGGTTGTGGTTGCAGGGTTAAAAGTGGTGAAATGAAAAACAGGCTGAATAAAATGCCGCGACGATAAAACAGAGCCACCGCTGGAATAATCAAAAACAGTAAAAAGATGCCGACATCCAATGGATGTTGTACCGATTTCCCCGGCTCTTTTTCATTATGGGTTGCGCCCTTATCAAATGGCGGTAACAAGCTGCCGGTTTGCTGTTTGGCGGCATTAAACTGGGTCCAGTTGAATGTCACACCTCGTTGATTGGCGACTTGCACCAATTGCCTAAAATTATCCAGTGGCAGGGTGGGATGCACTAATTGACCGCTATTGTCTTTAAGCAAGCCGTAATTGGGAATTTGTACTACGCCACCGGCTTGTGTGCCAACGGTCATTAGACTAATGCTGTAATCATGTTTTGCCAACCATTCGCTGATTGGTTGGATTTGGTCGTTTTCCAGATCATCGGTGATCCAGATAATATGCCCTTGCGTGACCTGATTACCCTTTAACAGTTTAGCCGCCAGTTGCAAAGCTGATAGAGGATCCGAGCCATAGCCCGGCATCAGCAAGGGATCGAGTGATGGCAATAGGTTGAGCAGGGTCGCGTTGTCTTCGGAGATCGGACTGATCGTATGCGCCGAACCGGCATAAGCCACCATCCCGGTGGCATATTCAGGGTGTTGTTTTAACAGGTCGGTAAGCAGATATTTAATGCGCTGCAAGCGCTCTGGCGGTATATCGTCCGCCATCATCGACAGCGATAAATCCAAAACAATCACGTTACCTTGATGAGACTTTTTTGCCGGAATCTCTATTGCTTTAAGCCACGGGCCTGATAGGGCAAATATCATTAGAATCCAGACAAAAGCGAGCAAGGCGAGAATCATTTTCTGATTCAGGCTAGGTCCTTGTTGTGCGCTATTTGCTAGCAGTAGCTTTTGGAACTTGGCGGCAATAATCTGGTTCCAGGCACCGTTTTGATGTTGTTTTTGCCAGCCTAGATAAAGCAATAGCAACATCGGCAATAGAGCCAAAAACCACCAAGGACGTAAAAAGTGCAATTGATTAAGGATTTCCATTACAGCGCGCTCCTAAACCGCCATGCGGCGGCGAAAAAGCTTAATAACAGAGCCAAAGCCAAAGGCCAAATATAGAGTTCACTCCGTAACCGGTAGCTGTAGATATCATGCTCAACCGATTCCAACTGGTTGATGTGCTGATAAATCTGTGCCAGTTGTTTGGTGTCGTTGGCTTGAAAAAAGGCACCCCCGGTGATTTTGGCGATTTGTGTTAGCGCTTCGATATCCATATCCGGCTTTTGCGCGAGGAAATTATCCAAACCGACCCGGCTACGAACCTTACCGACCCCAACCGTATAGATCTTCAAGCCCATTTTCTTTGCCTGCTGGGCGGCATCGAACGGATCTACTTCGCCGTCTGTATTGGAACCGTCTGTGAGCAGAATAAGCACCGAATCGCTGAGTTTTTGTTGCTGTTTATATTGGTTGAGGTGTTTAAGGCTCAGACCTATCGCATCACCGATAGCGGTATTGTTTCCGGCCATACCGATTTCGGTTTCCATTAGCAGGGTTTTTACCGTATTTAGGTCGTAGGTCAGAGGACTCTGTAAAAAAGCCTGACTGCCAAAGACAATCAACCCCATTCTGTCGCCTCGGCGTTGGTTGATAAACTCGGAAACCACCGCTTTGACCGCTAGCAGTCGATTGACTTCATCGCCACCTAGATACATATCGGTTTTTTGCATACTGCCGGATAAATCGACGGCTAACATCATCTCCTTGCCGCTGGCTTCAAAGGGTGTGCTATCAAGATAGTAAACCGGACGGGTTGCGGCCAGAATCAAGCTGATCCAGAGTAAAACCGCCAGAACCGATAGCCTCGATTTTTGTTGTTGCGGATCGATTAGGCTTTGTTCAGGCATTTGTCCATTGATGCGTTGAATGATTTGCGGTGCCAATAGCGGAGACTGCTGCTGTTTGACCGGTTTTATGACAAAGCGCAGTAGCCAGGGTAGTGGCAATAAAGCCAGCATCCACGGCCAGAGCAGATCAACTTGTGCAATATGATTCAGCAAACCGTTCCACATTATTGGTGATGTCCTTTAATCCATTTGTAGGCATAGTCATACCAGATCTGCACCGCATTTTTTACCGAAAGAGTTTGCTGATTGGCTATTTGTATTTCGGTTCGCTCCTGATAACCTAGCATCATAATCGCATTGAGATTATCCGGTTGGGCAATGAACTTGCAGCGGTTCTGCAAAAAATCGAGCCAGGCTTGATCTATCAATGCCGCGGTGGCATTACGTCCATAAGCGCTGAGTGCGACCTGCTTTACCAATTGGTTGATTTCAGCGATTTTTTCGTTGGCGCTAAGATGTTCGGCCTGTTGAATGACCTGTAATTTTTTTAGTGCCTGATGGCGGTAGCGATTGCGGCGTTTCTGCTCGAGGAAATACCAAGTCACACCGACAATCGCCATTATCAGAGCGAAAATCAGTAGCCAGGAACTATAAGAAAGCGGCCACCAGCCGACAGGGTCGGGCAATTGAATATCGTGCAGTTGTTGGCCAAGCGCTGCACTTAGCTGAGTCGCATCATTCAGGTTATTCGGGTTGTCCATTACATTGGGCACAAGACTTCGCCTCCATTAGACAATTAATTGTTGTTGCATTAAAGCCGACATCGGGTTTGCCGCACTGGATACCTCTATCAGGGCGATACCGAGTTGACTGCATCGATCAAAGGTTTGCCGCCACTGCTTTTGATAAAGGTCTTGATAGGCGGCTTGGGTTTTTGAGTTACTGCTATCGAGTTGCAGCCAGTTATCGCTCTGCAAAGAGGGGGTCAGGCTAAGCCAACCGAAGTGTGGTAGCTGTTTTTCCAAAGGATCATAAATGTGGATCGCGCTGACATCGGCTTTTTTGCTCAATTGCAGTAATTCTTTGGTAGCGCATTGCGTCATATTGATCATATCGCCGATTAAAAACACCTTGTGGTTGGCGCTCGGGCTCAATAAAAGTTGTTTGAGTGCCTGAGGCCAGTCTTTGGCGTTGGGTGATTGCGGTTGACGCAACTGGTTTTGTAAGGCAATCGCCTGTTGCAGGCAAAAACCCCACTCCGAGGTTTGACGTTTTGCCGCCTGCCAGTGGTGTTTTTGCCCGTTGAACAGCAGAGCACCGATACGTTCATTTTGCTGTAATGAGACCCAGCCCAAGATTGCCGCGATATTTAATGCCTGCGCCGCTTTGGTATGGACTCGCGAGCCGAAGAACATATTGGCGGTCTGTTCAACCACCACCAAGGCGGGACGTTCGTTTTCCTCAATAAACAGCTTGGTATGCGGTTTTTGCGTGCGTGCGGTGACACGCCAATCTATATGGCGGATGTCGTCACCGGGTTGATATTGGCGTACCTCGCTAAAGCTCATGCCACGACCTTTTTTCAACGCAGTATGCTCACCACTGTGATGGGCGAGTTGATTGGGCTGGTGTTTGAGTTTCTTTTGCTTCACGTGAAACCTGAACGCCACCAGTTCATCCAATTGGCTGTACAGACTGTCATTATCCATAGCATTCGCAGTCATAACTAAGCATCATCTCAAGATAGCGCTGAATCAGGTTACCGGAACCAGTTGAAGAATCTGGTTGATAACCGTATCGCAATCAACGCCTTGTGCCTCGGCCTCGAAACTCAATAACAGCCGGTGGCGGAAGACATCATGGATCACCGCCTGAACATTGTCTGGGCTGACAAAGTCTTTACCGTGTAACCATGCATGGGCACGGGCGCAGCGAGACAGCGCAATGGTAGCGCGCGGGCTGACACCTACGGCAATCTGCTGGGCAAGTTCATCGGAGTAGCTTTTGGCTTCGCGTGTAGCCATGACCAGTTCGACCAGATAGGTTTTGACATTGTCGGCCACATGGATATCGAGAATCTGCTGGCGTGCCTCGAACAGCTTATCCTGAGTTAAATGGCTGGCTGCAGCGGTGGCTTCTTTGCGACGCGCTTCGTTTTCGACCAGATCAAGAATTTGACGTTCGCTTTGTGCATCCGGGTAGCCGATATTGACATGGAGCATAAAACGGTCGAGCTGCGCTTCCGGCAATGGATAGGTGCCTTCCTGCTCCAACGGGTTTTGGGTCGCCATGACCATAAAAAGCTGTTCCATCGGTAAACTGCGTTTACCGACACTGACCTGACCTTCAGCCATCGCCTCAAGCAAAGCGGCTTGCACCTTAGCGGGCGCACGGTTGATTTCATCGGCAAGGATCAGGTTATGGAAAATCGGCCCGGACTGGAATTCGAAAGCGCCGTTTTCCGGGCGATAGATTTCGGTACCGGTAATGTCAGACGGCAGCAAATCGGGGGTGAACTGAATGCGATGGAAGCTGCCTTCGATAAAATCGGCAAGGGTTTTGATTGCCTTGGTTTTGGCAAGACCCGGTGGGCCTTCGACCAGTAGATGACCATCGGCTAACAGTGCAATTAACAGACGTTCGGTTAAGTGCTGCTGACCGATAATATGTTGATTGATTTGCTGTTGTAGTTGTTGAAAATCCTGTGCGAGGTTATTGGCCACAAATACACCCTTTTTGTTTGGCTCTAGTAAAAGCGTTTCCCCGCATTATACTCAAATCGTCTCAGGGTGGCAGGGTTGAGAGCGAAAAGTAAAACTTTGTTCAGAGTGTCGTTGCGAGGAGTTGTTCAAATAGTGCTTTAGAGCAGTTCTATCCAGTGTTTTACCGGGGTTTTGGTGGCTTTTTGCAGGTGCATCAGGCAGCCGATATTGGCGGTGACAATAATCGGCGGTTTGGTGTCTTCCAATTGCTCGATTTTATTGGCGCGTAACTGCTTGGCGAGCTTCGGTTGAAGGATTGAATAGGTGCCAGCCGAGCCGCAGCAAAGGTGAGCATCCTTTGGCAGGCTGACACGGTAGCCCAAACGGCGCAAGGTATCTTCCACCAGGCCGGGTAATTTCTGTCCATGTTGCAAGGTACAGGGCGAATGATAGGTGACACGCTGGTTTTTATAGTGGGTGAAGGCCGATAGATCCTGCTTGGCGAGAAATTCGGCGATATCGACACTGGCATCACTGATAATTCGCGCCTTGTCTGAGTATTCCTCATCGTTTCTCAACAGATGGGCATAGTCTTTGAGCATGACTCCGCAACCACTGGTATTACTGATAATCGCCTGACAGCCTTGTTGCAGATAGGGAAGCCAATCATCGATATTGCGTTTGATCTTAATCAGCGCATCGTCACTGGCACAAAGGTGTTCATCCATGGCTCCGCAACAGTTTTTCTGTTCGCTTTTGATGACATTCAAACCGAGTTTATTGAGTACCCGAACGGTGGCTTGATTGATATTTGGAGCCAGACTGGGCTGGACACAACCGGACAGCAAAATCACACTGTTTTTGATCGCATCCTCACGGCTTATCAGCTCCTGTTGCAAAGCCTGTTCTTCGATACTGAGTTGCACCGCTTTTGAATGACGTAAAAAAGGCATTAATGCGACCAGTGAATTGAATAGCCAGGGAGTGGTCAGGCTTTTACGGACAATAAATCGTGCCAGTCGATTCGCCGGGGGGCGTTTGATTTGTTGTTCCGCCAAGGTTCTGCCGATATCGAGCAGATGACCGTATTCAACCCCTGAAGGACAGGTGGTTTCGCAATTCAGGCAGGTTAGGCAACGGTCTAGATGTTGGTGGGTGCTGTGTCCAGCCGGATTGCCTTCAAGCAGGCTTTTAATCAGATAGATCCGGCCTCTGGGAGAGTCCAGTTCATCGCCGAGCACCGCATAGGTCGGACAGGTAGACAGACAAAAACCACAGTGCACACAAGAGCGTAAAATGCGATCGGCGGTTTGACCGGTTTCGGTTTCCAACAAATCTTTAGCAAGCTCTGTTTGCATAGTCGCTTCTATCCTTTGTCCATAGCCTTAAAGGTCTTTAAAAATGCCATGTGGATCAAACACCTTCTTGAGCCCGGATTTAATGCGTTTGACGCAAGGTTTATCATTGTTTCTCGGCAGGAAACGCTGATCCCACAGGGTGACATAAGGGTGGTTGGGTTTGTTTTCACTGGCCACCCAGCGTCGTGAACCGCCCATACTGACCGCAATGGTGTTTTCAATCGCCGGGTTGGTGCTTTCCACATCCAAACGCCAGAGTTTTTGCCCCTGTTGCAGATCGGGTTTGAACGGGTTCAGGGTTTGCCAGATATCGTTAGTGCACAGATTGACTTCAACCCGGTTGTCCTGCTTTGGGTGTTCACCGGCAACGCGATAATAAAATCGGCCCTGATAATAGGCACAGGCGGAAATAGGCAGGGCGGTGCCTTGCATCTGGTTCATCAATAGAATCGCTTCACCTTCGGGCATCTCTATGCAGTAGGTGGTTTCCTCAATTTTCGGCAGCACTTTCATACTCAATTCGGTGACCACCGCCAGTGACCCTTTGGAGCCGCATAACATGCGTGAGACATCGTAGCCGGCGACGTTTTTGATCATCTTGCCGCCAAACTGCATTAAATGGCCACGACCGTCGATAACCTTGCTGCCCAGAATGTAATCGCGCAAGCGTCCTCGAAATGGAAAGGAGGGTCCGGTCAAGGCGCAGGCATAGGTGCCGCCAATGGTCGAATTACCGTATTCGGGCGGTTCAAAACCGAGCATTTGATTGTTTTGCGCCAGTACCGCATTCAGTTCAGCCAAAGGGGTACCGCTTTTCACGGTAATCACCAGTTCCGCCGGATCATATTGAATAATGCCGCTATGTTCTTTCAGGCTGAGGTGTTCGACTTGATGGTCAATCGGCACCTTGCTGCCGTGACCGATAATCTGGATTTTGCTCTGTTCGGTTTTCGCCTGCTGAATCTGCTCGATCAGTTGTTGTTCGAAGGGGCTTGCAGCGTTATGGGTGTCTAGCGCCATTAAAAACGCTCCAATTCAGGGTGTGGCAGTTGATTGTTGTGCACATGCATATGTCCCAGTTCGGCACAACGGTGCAGGGTCGGTACCGCTTTACCCGGATTGAGCAGGCCGGTATTGTCGAATACCTTTTTAATGCCGTGGAAAACCTCCAGTTCGGCATCGGAATACTGGTGGCACATGGAATCGAGTTTCTCGACACCGACACCGTGTTCCCCGGTGATGGTGCCGCCGACATCGACACACAAGCGGAGGATTTCAGCGCCGAACTTTTCGGTCTGTTCCAGTTCGCCGGGTTTGTTTGCATCATATAGAATCAATGGATGAAGATTACCGTCACCAGCGTGGAATACATTGGCTACCCTTAAGCCGTATTTATTCGATAATTGGCTGATTTTCTGCAAGACGTAGGCCAGCTGGCTGCGCGGAATCGTGCCGTCCATACAGTAATAGTCGGGAGAATAGCGTCCCACTGCAGGAAAAGCGTTTTTGCGTCCCTGCCACAGAGCAAGGCGCTGGCTTTCATTTTGGGAGACTTGAATCTGGTGGGCACCGTTTGCACTCAGAATATCGGCAACTCTTTGGCTATCTACCTGAACCTGATCATGACTGCCGTCGACTTCGCAAAGCAGCAGTGCTGCGGCATCGGTGGGATAGCCGACCTGAGCGAAGTCTTCCGCAGCCTGAATGGCAAACTGATCCATCATTTCCAGTCCGGCCGGAATAATTCCCTGTTTTAATACGCTGGTGACCGCATCGGCACATTGATCGACCGAATTAAACGCCGCCATGACCAATTGAGCCGCTTCCGGCTTGGGTAGCAGTTTGAGTTTGATCTCGACAATCACCCCCAAAAGACCTTCCGAACCGTTCATTAACGCCAATAGATCGATGCCATCGTCCTTTTCATCGAAGATAATCGGGTCGCCGTCCATATCGAGTACGGTGATAGAGGTAACATTATGTACGGTAAGACCGTATTTCAGGCAGTGAACGCCGCCCGAATTTTCGGCGACATTGCCGCCGATGGAACACGCGATTTGCGAAGAAGGGTCGGGGGCATAGTAAAGGTTATATTTGGCAGCCGCTTCAGAAATGGTAATATTGCGTACACCAGGTTGAACTATGGCGGTTCTCTGTAAAGGGTCAATCTGTAATATCTGGTTGAGTTTGGCGAGACCGAGAATCACACTGTCGGCTTGCGGTAAGGTGCCTCCGGCGAGCCCGGTACCGGAACCGCGGGTAATAACCGGTGTTTGATACTGTTTGCAGAGTTTTAGCACCTGTCTGACCTGGTCGACATTTTCGGGAAGGGCGACGGCCAGCGGTTTTTGTCGGTAAGCGGAGAGAGCATCGCACTCATAGGGTCGACAGGCTTCTTCGCTGGACAGGACATTGTCTTTGCCGATTGCTTTTTCCAAGGCTTCGATTAGCGCCATAGTCACCTTTGATGTAAGCTTAAATACAACCTTGTATCTGCAAGAGCTTCAACACTATAATTGGAGCCTGTTCTTGCTTTAAGTGAATGAAATTTAAAACCTATTATTAAATGAAAGGCGGTGCTTATGCAATCTTTTAATCCTCCAGTGCGTACGTTAATGGGCCCAGGCCCTTCGGATATTCACCCAAGAGTCCTGTCAGCACTGGCTCGACCAACTATCGGTCATTTGGATCCTGAATTTATTCGCATGATGGATGAAACCAAAGAGTTGCTTAAGTATGCTTTTCAGACCACCAACGAGTTGACCATGCCGGTATCGGCACCGGGTTCGGCGGGCATGGAAACCTGTTTTGTTAACCTTGTTGAACCGGGCGACAAGGTGATTGTCTGCATTAACGGTGTTTTCGGTAACCGCATGAAAGAGAATATCGAACGTTTTGGTGGTGAGGCTATAGTAGTAGCCGATGATTGGGGCACTGCGGTCACACCAGAAAAGGTCGAAGCCGCTTGCCAAGCCAATCCTGATGCAAAGATTGTCGCCTTTGTTCACGCTGAAACCTCTACCGGTGCCTGTTCGGATGTAGCGGCTATTTGTCAGATTGCGCAAAAACATGATTGTTTGACCATTGTCGATGCGGTGACTTCTTTGGGTGGGATTGAGCTGAAAGTTGATGAATGGGGAGTTGATGCGATTTATTCCGGTACCCAGAAATGTCTGTCTTGTGTACCGGGGCTTTCGCCAATCAGCTTCAACGAAAAGGCTTTGGAAAAGGTCAAAAACCGTTCCAGTAAAGTGCCAAGTTGGTTTTTGGATTTGAATTTGGTGCTCGGTTACTGGGGGGGCGGTGCCAAGCGAGCCTATCATCACACTGCACCGGTCAATGCGCTTTATGGACTGCATGAATCTTTGCTAATGCTCAAAGAAGAAGGTATCGAAAACGCCTGGAAACGTCATGCTGATATGCATCAGCAGTTAAAAACCGGTCTTGAGAAAATGGGGATCAAGTTTGTCGTCGACGAGGCATCTCGATTGCCGCAACTTAACTCGGTATGGATTCCTCAAGGAGTCGATGATGCTAAGATTCGTAGTACGCTGCTCAACGAATATAATCTTGAAATCGGTGCCGGTCTGGGAGATTTTGCCGGTAAGGTTTGGCGTATCGGTTTAATGGGCGATACGGCGCGTAAAGAGAAGGTTTTGTTCTGTTTGGCCGCTTTAAACGAAGTTCTGCCCAACTAAAAAGAACGGAATTTACCAAGCGCACTGGTTTGTACTGAACTGGGGCTTTTTGGTTTGAAAAACGGTGTTCGCGATATTCTGTATAATATTCAGTTTATTCCATGGCAATGATGTAAAGGTTTCAGATTATGGCAACGCAATTTCCTTCTGTTGAAGAAGTCAAAATCGGCTGCAAAAAGTGTGAATCCTTATTGGAGTTTGATTTCACTTTCGCCTTCCAGCCTTTGGTTGATGTGCAGAGGCGTGAAATTTTCGGTTACGAAGCCTTGGTCAGAGGAGTCAACCAAGAGGGAGCCGGTCATGTGTTGTCAAAAGTCGATGACCATAACCGTTATGCTTTCGACCAGTCTTGTCGTATGAAGGCAATTGCTTTGGCCGCTAAACTGGGGCTTGATAAGGTCTTAAGCATCAACTTCTTGCCGAATGCGGTTTATGAACCGGAGCACTGTATTCAAAGTACTTTACAGACCGCCAAAATCTGCAATTTTCCCCATGAAAAAATCATGTTCGAAATCACCGAGTCCGAAGCGGTGTATGACTTGGATCATCTGACCAAGATTTTCCGGTATTATCAGAAACAGGGTTTTATCACCGCGTTAGATGATTTCGGTGCTGGTCATGCCGGTTTGAATACCTTATCGAAATTCATTCCCAATATTATGAAACTGGACATCAATCTGGTTCGTGATATCCATAAAGACAGTGTTAAACAGTCTATCCTCAAAGGCATGCTTTCCATTGCCAAGGATTTACACATTAGCCTGCTTGCCGAGGGGGTGGAAACCTATGAAGAAGCGGCTTATTTCAAACATCACGGTGTCTATCTGATGCAAGGGTTTTACTTTGCCAAGCCAGGTTTTCAAAGTCTGCCAAGAGTCGATTTATCCCTGGATATCTTCGCTTAGCGCCAACACACTTAAGCTAGGCTTTATAATGGTCTTTTTTAGTTAGTGTATTCGCATTTTAATGGCCATTTTCCAAGACCTTCCCATTACTGAACACCTGCCTCAGATTGTAGAGCTGTTGAGTCATAACGATAGCCTGATTCTGCAAGCCGAGCCGGGAGCGGGTAAATCTACCGCTGTGCCTCTATATCTGTTGCAACACTTGGAATTGGCAAACCAGCGAATTGTCATGCTTGAGCCAAGGCGTCTGGCGACCAAGGCGTTGGCGCATTATCTGGCTAATCAGCTTGGTGAACAGGTCGGTCAAACTGTCGGTTATCAGGTGCGCAATGAACGTCGTGTCAGTGCGCATACCCGTTTGGAAATCATTACCGAAGGGATATTGACCCAACGTATGCTGCAGGACCCGGAATTAAGCGGTACCGGTTTGATTATTTTCGATGAATTCCATGAACGCTCCATCCATGCCGATCTTGCGCTGACCCTTAGCCATGATATCCGTAGCGTTTTCAATCAATCGTTGAAAGTGCTGGTGATGTCAGCCACTATCGATAGTGATCTGTTAAGTCAAAACCTTAATCGGGCACCTGTTGTCAGTTGTCAGGGTAGAAGCTACCCGGTGACAACCCATTTTTTAGAAAAACCCCTGAGCTCTCTGCATTGGCGTGACTGGTTACCCGCTTTGCAAAAACTGGTGATTCAGGCACAGCAGCAGACAGATGGCGACATACTGGTTTTTCTACCGGGGCAAGCCGATATTTTGCGCTTGCAGCAGAGTCTGCAAGAGTTTTGGCGGCAGCAAGCCGATACTGTGCTGATCTGTCCGTTATATGGGGCTTTAAAAGCGGCGCAGCAGGAACAGGCATTGCGAGCGGATCAGCAGGGTCGGCAAAAAATCGTGCTCGCCACCAATATTGCCGAAACCAGTTTGACCATCGCCAATATCAGTGCCGTGGTGGATAGCGGGTTGGAAAAGGTTGCCCGCTATGACGTCAGCAGCGCCATGACCGCTTTAATCAGCCAACGCATCAGTAAGGCTCAGGCTACTCAGCGCCAAGGGCGTGCCGGCCGCGTCCAAGCCGGTAGCTGTTACCGCCTATGGAGCGAGTCTCAACATCAATCCTTGCCTGATTATCCAAAGGAAGAGATTATCACCAGTGACTTAACCGCTCTACAAATGGCTTTGAGTCAATGGGGAGCTGGTGCCGACGATTTACAATGGTTGACGGCTCCGCCGCCTGCTCACCTGACCAAAGCGCAACAGCTTTTACAACAATTAGAACTGATAGATTCAGAAAATAAAATCACTAAAAGCGGCAAAAAGTCGGTAAGTCTTCACTTCGATGCAAGAATTGCATCGATGTTGGAGAAAAATAGTGATGCGGACGAGACGCGTAAGGCACTGGCTTGTGATCTGGCCGCCTTATTAACTGATTTGCATTTTTACCAGCAAGGTGACGATTTGCTTTTCATTAATCGTATAGGTGCTTTACAGGCTTATCGTCAGCAAGCGCAACAGGCGCTTAAACGTTATCCGCTTAAGGCTGCGGTGACCGAACAGGTTGCGCAAACAGCCAAACGTTTAGCGCGATTAATGAATTGCCGCTTAATCGTGCACAGTGATGCTTATCTGCAAGAGCATGCTGCTGAGCTGCTGGCGCAGGTATTTCCCGATCGAATCGCCAAGCAACGACGCAACAATAGTCATGAGTTTTTATTGGCCAACGGTAAAGGGGTCAAGTGGCCTGAGCATCACGCCTTGCCGCCAAGCGAGTGGATTGTGGTCGCCGATTTGGATGGTCAACGTCGTGATGGTCGAATTTATCTGGCCATGCCGATTGCTGCGGCGCAAATTGAACAGCAAGCCAATATTGTCGAGCAAGCCGTTTATCGTTATGAGCAAGACAGCGGGCAAATCAACGGTTACCAAAGCCGTAATTTAGGGGCGATAACCTTGCAGCAAACGCCGTTGCAGGAATTTGACCAACAAGCGTTTAACCGCTGTTTATATCAAGCTTTGCAACAGACAAGATTACAGCTTTTGCCATGGTCCAAAACGACTTTGCGTTGGTTGCAAAGGGTGCGTTGGTTGAGGAATTATGCGCCAGAGCAGACTGAGGATTGGCCAGATCTTTGCGAACAAGCCTTGATCGATAATATGGATAAGTGGTTAGTGCCCTATATTAGCGATTTACAGAGTCTGTCAGATTTAAAACGTATTGATCTCCATGGCTTGATACAGGCGATCTTGCCCTATGAATTATGGCAGGAGGTTGATTTACAAGCCCCGGAAAGCTATCAAACCCCAAGTGGCAGAGTCATCGAGATTGATTATCAAATTGGCCAATTGCCTAAGGTCTCGGTGGTGTTGCAGGAGTTGTTTGGTGAGTTGGCGTCACCTCCGTTGGCTTGGGGGCAGCAAAAATTGAGCTTTGAGTTATTGTCGCCGGCGCGCCGCCCCATTCAAGTAACGGCCGATTTGGCAAACTTCTGGCAGAGTTCTTATTTTGAGGTTGCTAAAGAGATGCGGGGCCGTTATCCGAAACATCGCTGGCCGGAACAGCCCTTGCAAGAAAAAGCCGGCACTTCGATCAAACGCCGTTAAGTACGGATGATTAAAGCGCGTCGGATGGTTTGAATATGGTCGCTATCGATCAGTAGCTCTTCCAGACCATTAAGCTCAAAGTTCTTCATATCCTCGCTACGGAAACTGTCGCCGGTAATTTCTGCGACTATCGACCAGGCGATTCTCAGCATGGCGACCATTGAACGGATTTTTTCATCGGCGATACTGCTGCAATCTGCCATATGATGAAAGCGAATCGCGCTCATCATTTCCGAGCTTAGCCCCCACATTCTGCCGAGAACTGCACCGATCATGGCATGATTTGTATTGAAGACCCGTTCTTCTTTATCAATGATGCCGGTTGGGTAAACCAATGAATGGTTATGCAGTTTTTCATAACGAGAGGCGTCTTTTTCCGCCAAAACCAAAGCGCCGGCATTGTGCATCAAGCCGAGCATAAAAGCCTCGTTTGGCGTTATGCCATGAACATGATCGGCTAATTCCGCCATACAGAAGGCGGTATCGATATTCTGCTCAATAATATTGGCAAATAGAGAACCTCGACCTTTGGCGCGCTCAAAGGCGGCGGTGAGGATGACGTTTCTGATGGTGGTCAAGCCGACGAGATTGACCGCATCGTAAATCGAGTTGAGTGGTTGGCCGCTTTTATTCAAGCCACGCTCTTTGATGATTCTCAGCACATCGCCGGTCAAGGTGGTGTTCTGTTCGATGATTTTTGCCACATTACGGCTATTGCTCAACGGATGACTAAGTTCTTGGTCGAGATCGGCAATCTCTTTCGGCATTTCGGGAAGTTTTACGCTGTTTATGACAGCAACGGCTCGTTTAATAGCTTCTTGCATGAATTTAAGGCTTCTCTTAAAGGTTAAGCGCCAGCTTGTTATTTTCTGGCGATTATTTAAGCACAAGCCTTTTATTGCGTTTCTAAAAAAAATCTTGAGTAGCGCAAGGAAAATTTATCGTAATAAGTCTTGTATGTATCTTATTGAGGTTTATTGCAGACCATCACGGCACGTAAAGGAGCCGGATAACCTTCAATGGTTTTACTATGGTCTTGCGGGTCTAAAAAGCTTTCCAGAGAGTTCCATTCCATCCATTCGGTGGTGCGCTGTTCATCAATGCTGGTCGGGTTAAGATCAACACAGCGCACATTGATAAAGCCGCAACGTTGTAACCAGTGCTGCAGCTCTTTGACATTCGGTAAGAACCAGACATTTCTCATCTGCGCGTAACGGTCTTCCGGCAATAGCATCTGTCCATAGTCTTCAGGAATGACCAGCGTTTCCAAAATCAATTCACCACCGCCACGTAGCTGGCTTTTGAGGTCGTAGATATGGTCGATAGGCGAGCGTCTATGGTAGAGCACGCCCATGGAGAATACGCTATCAAATCCGCCACCACGTTTATCGATCGGGAGTTGTTCCAGCGTTAGAGGAAGAAAATAAGCCGGCTGTTGCTGTTTAATGAAATGTTCGACACTAAGGAACTGCATCATCGAAAGCAGGCTTGGATCGACACCAACCGCCAGTTTGGCGCCGCTGCCGAGCATACGCCACAGGTGGTAACCGCTACCGCAGCCAATATCCAATACGGTTCGGTTTTCCAGTGAGGCGATGTGGGGATAGACGCGATCCCATTTCCAATCCGAACGCCATTCGGTATCGATATGAATATCATGCAGATCGAACGGTCCTTTACGCCAAGGGTGTAAGCCTTTCAATGCCTCGGTGAGGGCAAGTTTTTCCTGCTCTGATAAGCTGCTGGCGCTACTGGCGCTGACGCTGGCTTGGTCGATAGCGAAATTGGCGTTATTGGGAAACGCCTTGATTTGCTCCAAGGCGTGCGACCAGCGAACTAGGTTGCCGTTGTTTTCGGCGGCAACCGCTGCCTCCAACGCCGGTTGTAACAATGATGACCAGCTATTTAGCGGTTCATTGTCATGTAAAGCCTGCCAGAGGTTTTCGAAATGAATTTTAAAAGGGTTTTGCATAGTAAAAAAGGTTATTTAATAGCCAGAAATGAGGCGAAATTATAGGCTTGAAACCAGATGCCGGCAGTGCTGAAACCGGCGTCTTGCATACGTTGTAAATGGGTCTGCTGATTGTCGCTGATCAGGACGTTTTCCAAGGCGCTGCGTTTTTGGCTGATTTCCAATTCGGAATAACCGTTGGAGCGTTTAAATTGCAGGTGCAAATGTTCGATGGCTTGTTGCATCTGCTCGTCGTCGAAATGCAGTTTTTCCGACAAAATCAGAATGCCTCCCGGTTTCATGCCTTGATAGACTTTATTCACTAGCGATTGACGTTGTTCCGGGGCGATAAATTGCAACGTAAAGTTGATGACGACAACCGAAGCGTCTTCAATTTCAATCTCGGCGATATCACCCTGCTGTAAAATCAACGGTACCTCGGAATGGTAGGCCTGAACATACTCGGTGGCGCGTTGAATCATCGCTTCTGAATTATCAATGGCTATAATCTTGCAGTTTTCGACTTCAACATTGCGGCGCATAGTTAGGGCTGCCGCGCCTAATGAACAACCCAAATCATACAGTTGACTGTCTTTTTGCGCATATTGACGAGTCAATTCGCCAATACCGGTGAGAATGGTTTGGTAGCCCGGCACCGAGCGGCTGATCATATCGGGAAAGACCGCGACAACAGACTCATCAAATTGGAAAGCACCGAGTGCTTCATGAGTTGAGGCGTAGAGAGTGTCTTTTTGCATAAGTGACCTTTACAACGAATTTACCATTTATAAGACAGGCGAATACGCGACTAGACAAAAAAACATTATCAAGTCAGTATGTTGAATGTGCAGTTATTTTAAAACAAATCGTTGATTTTCGCGTCGTTAATATTAGTTAATGGCAACAGAATAGCTTCGCATTTAAGGCGATTAACGAAGTTTTTGCTATATTAGGCTACAATAACCGAATATTAATATTGAAAATCCATTTGTAAGCCGTTGTTAATGAGGTTCCGGTTCTGATTTCCACTAAGCTTTTAAAACGTTTGCTGGTCTCCTTTGTACTGTTTTTGGGTGTGCTGTTTTTGGTCTACAGCTACCTGGAACGACAAACCAAAATAGACACCCAGCAACGCTTTCATCAATCCGCCCAGCAGACAGCGAATCTGGTGGATACTTTGGTGCAGGCAAAAAAAGATAAGGTGATGTTGATTGCATTATCTCTGGTGCAGGAAAGTTCGCTGAAAACGGTTTTAAGACAGCGCCAGTCCTCAGAAATCGATTTCAGTCAATTCGTGGAACAGGTGTCGAACTACTCGGGTCTGAAAAATGTTTGGATTCAGCTATTAGATGCTGAAGGCAACAGTTTATACCGTAGCTGGACCGACAAACATGGCGATAAAATCATTGAAAAACGCAAAGACCTGCAGCTTCTTTATGCCAATCCGCGCATTATGCAGAGTGTCAGTGTCGGCGCCTTTGATTTGACCTTTAAAACCATGGTGCCGGTGTATGAAGACGGTCAATTTATTGGTGTTTTCGAGGTATTGGCCAAGTTTAATTCGATAGCGCAAAAGCTTACCGATAGAGGTATCGAATCGGTCATTCTGGTTGACGAAAGTTACCAAAACCAATTGAAAAACCCGTTTTCCAAGCGCTTTCTGGGTAAACACTATATCGCTAATGTCAATGCCTTACCGGAACTGGTGCAGCTTATCGACCAGTATGAATTGCAGCACCGGACAAATAGCACAAACTTCATTGCGTTATCTAAAGAGCAACTGTTCGTCAGCTTCAAAAAACTTTACGGCACCGAAAATCAGCCTTTGGCGGTGATTTATCTGTTCCAGCCGCTACAGCCAGTGCTGGAAAGTGCCTATCAAGCGTCATTGCAAGTTTATGGCATCCTGACCTTTATCTACTTGTTTTTGTTGGTTTTGTATTTATGGCGTCGTGCCAATAGAGTGTCGCGAAAAGCCAGTGATTTTAATGAAAGCCTGCTCAGTGAGGTGAAAACCAAGGATCAGGCGTTACAGCATCAGAGCTTTTTCTGGCAGAGCATTATCGATGGTTTGGATCACACCATTCAGGTAGTGGAAGCCGATTTCTCTGTTACCCTGAAAAACAATGCGGCGCAATATTATGATTTTGCCGATTTGGTGGAAACCGACAGTCAGAATTGCAGGGACGATATCTACAATGTTGACCAGCCTTGTGAGCAGGATCATCGTATCTGCCCGATTAAAAAATGTTTCAGCAGTGGTAAATCGGCCAGTATCGTGCAGAAAATTATCGCGCCAAACGGTAAGAAACGTTATTTCGAGTTCACCTCAACGCCTTTGTTTGACGATTATGGTCATGTCGAAAAGGTGATTGAAATCGGTCATGATATTACCCCTTATCTGAAAGCCAAAAATCAGCTTGAAACGCAGAAAAAAGAGCTCGATTTCATGGCTTATCATGATTCTCTGACCCATCTGCCCAATCGCGTGCTGTTTATAGACCGATTGCAGCAGGCGTTAGACCACTGTCGCATTTCCAAAACGGTGGTAGCGGTGTTGTTTATCGATTTGGACCGTTTCAAGGAGATAAACGATACCCACGGTCATCGAGTGGGTGACAGTGTTTTGGTGGAGTGCGCCAAACGTCTGAAATCGGCGGTCCGCGAAGTCGATACCGTATCGCGTTTGGGTGGCGATGAATTTACCGTGATTATCGATGAGGTGAAGAAAAGTGAAGAGGTTGCCGATATTGTACAGAACCTGCTCAATGTCATTGCCCATCCAATCTTTGTTGATAAACGCGCCTTCTATCTGACGACCAGTATTGGTGTGAGCCTGTCTTCGACTGATGGCAAGAATCCAATTGAATTGATGAAAAATGCCGATACCGCGATGTATCAAGCGAAGGCATCGGGTCGCAACAATTATGCGTTCTATGATCCGGAAATGACCGAAAAAGCGCTCTATCGTCTGGAAGTGGAAGAAAACCTGCGTGAAGCGATCAAACACCGTCAATTCGTTATGCATTATCAGCCTCAATACGATATTGCCGAGGGAAAAATCACCGGTTTCGAAGCTCTGGTTCGTTGGCAGCATCCGGAAAAAGGCATGATTCCACCAATCGATTTTATTCCGTTGGCGGAAGATACCGGGATGATTATCCATATCGGTCAGCAGGTCATGTTCGATGCCATGCTGGCAGCGGTAAATTGGCGTAAGTCAGGCATCATCGATCAGCGCATTGCCATTAACGTTTCGGCCAGACAGTTCCAGGACGAGCGTTTACTGGAATTGGTGGAAGACAGTCTGATGGCTACCGGTTGCCAGCCGGAATGGATTGAGTTGGAGATCACCGAAAGTCTGGTTTTGAGTGATTATGACTATGCGGCCAATGTATTGAGCGCCTTGCAAAAAATGGGAATTACCGTTTCTATCGACGATTTCGGTACCGGTTATTCGTCTCTCGCCGAATTAAAACGTATGCCGATTGATAAGCTGAAAATCGACCAGTCGTTTGTTCGCAATATCCCTGAAGAGCGTGAAGATTGCGAAATCACTCGCGCGATTATCTCCATGGCGAACAGCCTTGGTTTGGATTTGATTGCCGAGGGGGTGGAAACCGAACAGCAGGCACAATTCATGGTGGAAAACGGCTGTCAAAAAGCGCAAGGTTATCTGTATAGCAAGCCGCTACCCGAAGAGGAAATCATTCAACTGTTAGGACGTTCGCACTAAGTTATCAAGTCAGGTACTTGGTTTTCTTGTGGCGCACCTTATACAAATACTGGCGTGCCTCATGGGTCGACAGGTATTGTCTTAGGTGCTGGTAGACCTGTTCGCTGTCCATGCGATTGATCTGCTTGAAGGCGATTCTTTTATTTTCCGAGAAGGCTCTTAATACATTCCCCGCGCCGGTGTTATAAGCAGCGATCATGCAGTATTCAAGGCTTTGGGCATTGTAGATAGGGTTGAGGTAGCGGTTCTGCAAAATCGACAGATAAGCGGTGCCATATTCGATATTCCGCAAGGGGTTAAATAACAGCGATTGGCTCGGTGAGCCGGAACGTTGATTGAGCAGTTCATAGACATCACGCCCCGCCGTTTGCGGCACAATCTGCATTAAACCATAGGCCGGCGCACTGCTTACCGCAAAAGGGTTAAAGCTGCTTTCGGTCTCGATAATGGCAAATACCAAGGCCGGTTCTATACCGAAACGCTGACACTGTTGATAGACCGCTTTTGCATACAGGCGCCGTTGCTGCATACGGTAGTTGCCGACCATATCGAATTGCACCTGATAGCGGGTCTTGTCGCCATCCTGTCGAGTTTGCCAACGGTTTGCCAGCAGATAGTCGGCAAAACGGTTGGCACGCCATAGATAGCGAATGGCTTGTTTGTCTTGATCTTCTACCAGATGCAGTAAAAAAGGTTCGGCACCGACTTGCGGCGGTTTAGCGCTGAACAGGTCGACCTGAGTCGGATCTCTAGGCGTTAGCAGGGTTTGCACTATGGCTTTTTTCAGCGCCGCTTTAGATTCTTGCTCAACCACGGTCTCGACGGTGATGTGTCCGGACTCAAAGTCGATAATGGCTCGGCTTTGATAATGATCGCTATATTTGACATAGGTACGGGTACCGGCGGTTTTTTTATCAGACCAGAACTCCCCGATACTATCGAGCAAACCGACCAACTCTTTTCTTAGAGCTGAATCAATCGGCACTATGCCAGTACCGGGTATCTGACTGACAATCGCTTGGGAAACATTTCCGTCTTTTAAATGGCTGGCAGCATTGATACTCTGCCTGATTTGGCTGACGGTACAACCGCCGCTCGCCAAGCCCGCGGCACCGATAAAAGCGGCGCTAAGCCAGTGACGGCGACTGACAGCTGATGCGCTGTCGGCTGAGTTGTCAGTTAATGGCATCAATTGTTTATCCATCACTGCATCATACCGAGCTTTTGCTTGGATAAAAAGCGCTATTTTCAATAACGGTTAGGGCGTTTTGCCACCTCGGACAAGCGCCATTTCTGCGGTGATTTTTCCGCTTCGATAAGTGCTTCAATGTTATCGTCGAGTTGATGGAAAAAATCCAATCCGGTTCGTTTTTCTATTTCATCGATGGTGCTGACAAATTTCATGAGGCTGTCATTGGCACCGGCATTTTGCGGAAAAATAAAGGCGAGAACCTGTGGGTTTTCCGCCTGTTGGCCAGGCTTGATGAGAATCTTGTAGAAAGCATCCGGAATTCGCACCGATGAGTTTTTCAAGGTTTTCGGGGTGGCGGAGAAAATCGGTCCGGTAACGACCCAGAAATCACCGAACCAGTCATGAAAATCATTTGCCACCAGTTCTTCCAATCGCTGCCAGGATTTCTGGTTGAGGTTGGCTTTTTGCGGGCTGATATTGGTCATTAAAAAGGTATCCAACTGCGCATTACGTCCGTAACGGCTGGCAATCAGGTAATTAGGTGCCATATGGCCGCGGTCGAATCCCGAACCGGTATAGTCTTGATGACTGATTGACTGCAAGGAGCGCCAATCGCTGGAGAACTGTCGCGGACGTTTACCGCTTTTATAGTTCGCTTGGGTCACCTGATAGGTGACCCATAAAGGATTGCGTAGCCCTTCGGAATATTCGAGCATAAAGCCGTCATTGCGGAGAATATGGGATAACCCTTTATCACGGTGGGCTTGAGTGATTTGCGGCACTCCCATAAACGCCATGCCCGGTCTGGCAATCAGGTTTTCATAACCAAACCAAATCACCGCAATAACGGGTAGCGCGAAAAGAATTTTAGGGTGTTTGAACAGTAGCTGGATGACAGCGTTAATAAGGCTTCGATTGGTTTTCATAAATTTGTTGTAAAGCTCGTGGATAATCGGAGATGAATTTTATCGCGCTATTGTAGGCAAGTTCGCGGTTAAGTCCTAGCGTTGTTTTCAGTCTATTTTTTATGCGCTTTGAATTTAACCGGATGACCCTCGCCGGATCTGATCAAAATCGCTCGGGTAATCGGGGGGCCGATCAATTCAAAGGCGATGGTCGATCCTAAAATGACCGATAGAATAACCGATTGATATTCCGGGAAATGATTGATCGCCACCAGTGCCATCCCGATAGGAATCCCGGCATGAGGCAGCATCGCCAAGCCCAGATAATGATAGTTTTTCGCTTCACATCTTGCCCATTGGGCACCTAAATAAGAGCCGGTTATGCGTCCTAAAACGCGCAATAAAATATAGGCCAAACCGAAAATCCCGGCTTGCTGCAAGGCTTCAAGCTGTAATTGGGCGCCGGCAAGCAGGAAAAACAGAATCAATAGCGGCCATTCAAAGCGCTGCATATCCTCAAAGGGACGGTGGCGATGGTGTTTGGTGAAATTGGCTACGATGGTGCCCATCACCATAGCCGAAAGAATATAAGATACGCCGAGCCATTCTGCCAAACCGGCACAGAGCAGAACTAGGCCAAGCACCTCTGCCTGAGTCGATTTTCCGGGATAGATATGGCCGCTTAAATAAGCCATCGGAAAGCCCAGCGCCAGCCCCAATGCAAGTGCGCCACCCAGTTCCCAAAGTCCGCTGTAGAGGCTGAATAGGCTTTGGTCTTCTCCGGCTAGAAAAGCGGCACTGACCAGCAATAAACTGAACAGTAGTAACCCCCAGGCATCATCCACTGCGACAATTCCCAGCAAGGTATCGGTGAGCGGTCCTTTTGCATTGAGCTGTTGGGTCACATCCACCACCGGTGCCGGTGCGGTGGCGGGGGCTATGGCGGCGAAAATCAGCGCCAATTCGAGTGGCGCGCCTAATAGCAATAAGCCGCTAAACATCAGTATCGATGTCATAAACATTACGCCAAGTGAAATACCTAGAATGGGTCGTCCCATGCGTTTGAGTTTGTTTTTGGTCAGACTTTGACCGAGTAAAAAGCCGATCATCGCCAAAGCGATATCGGTGAGGATAGGAAACCATTGTTGAGTGAAGCTCGGCAGCCAGTTCAGTGCCTCAGGACCAATCAGGAAACCGCTGATAATCAGCAGGGTAACTCTGGGCAGCGGCGTGTGTCGGCCGAGTAGGTCGGCAACCAGTCCAAGCATGAACAGAGCCCCGAAAGTAATCAGAATGTGATGGGTGGCATAATCTTGCATAAGCGCTATTCTATACCTAGTCTCGATTGTTTGGCTGCTCTGCCAGAGCGGTTTCTAATTGTCGTGTGGTTGCCAAAGGCGAACCGCTGCGTTTGGCGAGCAACGCATAGATGCTCGGAATAATAAAAAGACTGAGCAAGGTTGCAAAGGCGACACCAAAAAATAGCACTATACCTAGAATATATCGGGTTTCGGCTCCGGCTCCTGTCGAGAATATCAGTGGTAGAGTACCGGCAATGGTGGTGATTGAAGTCATCAGAATCGGTCTTAAGCGCAATGCAGTCGCAGCGACCAGAGCCTGATAGAAACCGATGCCTTTGTCACGCAGTTGGTTGGCGAACTCAACAATCAAAATACCGTTTTTGGTTGCCAGACCAAGCAGCAGAACCAACGCGATCTGGCTGTAGATATTCAGGGTCAAGCCAAAACTCAATAATGAGAAGACGCCGCCGGCCAATGCCAAAGGTACGGTAAAGAGGATGACTAGTGGATGTATAAAGCTTTCAAACTGCGCGGCCAAGACCAGAAAAATCACCAGAATACCGAGTACAAACACCATATAAAAAGAGCTGGTACTGTTCTGGAAATCACGCGAGACCCCTTTGTAATCAATCACTGCTTCAGGCGGCAGTGTTTCCCGGGTTAAGCTATTGAGAAAATCCAGTGCTTCACCCAGTGCCAAATCGTCTTCCAGTTTGGCTGATAGAGTAATCGAACGGACGCGGTTATAACGCGTCAAACTGGAGGATTCACCGACGGTGCTGACGCTGCTGATGGCCGACAAGGGTATCATTTTGCCTGTGGTGTCCGAGCGCAGATAAATCTGGTCAAGATCCTGCGGCGATTGGAACCATTGATGCTCGGCCTTAAGCAGAATATCGATCTCTTCGCCTTCATGCTGATAGGTGGTGACACGTTTACTGCCGAGCAGAATCTGCAAGGTTTCGCTGATGTCCTGATAGGAAACTCCTAATGCCCGGGCTTGCTGGTAATCGATTTGCAGCTTGAGTTGCGGCTTGTTCGGTTCATAATCCCAATCGATATTGATCAATCCCGGGTTGTTCTCCTGCAGAGCCTGATTCATCAAGGTTTGCCACTGCTGCAGTTGCTCATAACTTGAACCGCCGATAACAAACTGCACCGGACTTTGAATGCGACCACCGATTGGCGAGCGCATTACCGGGATCGCTTTGACGCCGGTTAAATCGGCCAGTTTTTTGCGTGCCTCGGCCATGATTTCATAGGCATTACGGCGTTGCGACCAGTCATTGAGCACCACGATAACAAAACCGGAGTTAAACACTTCGGTATTGGAAAACGAGCGTGGTGTGCGAATCAAAAGGCGTTTGACTTCACCGTTATCGACCAAAGGCATCATCCGTTCTTCGATTTCATTGAGATAGCTTTGCATATATTCAAAGCTCGCCCCTTCGGGCCCTTTAATCATAATAAAGAAGGCACCGCGGTCTTCAGCCGGAACATATTCGCGATTAAGCTGCTGGCTATAGAATAGGGTGACAAGCACAATCATGACGAAGCTCATTAGCGCTAGCCATGGGCGGCGTAGGCTTTTAATCAAGAGCCGCTTAAAGCGGCGTGGTAATTTACTGTGGCTGGTCGAGATTCTGGCTTTTTTGCTTGGACTGAGAATTTTCGATGCCAGCGCCGGTGAAAGGGTCAATGCCACCCAACTGGAAAAAATCACCGCAACCGACAAGGTAATGGCGAATTCGGAAAACAGCCTGCCGACCTGACCCTCCAGAAAGGCAATGGGCAGAAACACCGCAATCAATGTCAAGGTCGTGGCAAGCACCGCAAAACCGACTTGTCTGGTGCCTAAAAAAGCCGCTGCAATGGGTTTATAGCCTTTATCGATATGACGTTGGGTGTTTTCCAATACCACTATGGCGTCATCCACTACCAGACCAATCGCCAGTACCAGCGCCAATAGGGTTAAGAGGTTAATGGAAAAGTCCAGGTTCCATAAAATCCCGAATGTCGCCACCAGCGAAACCGGCAGGGTTACCATCGGTACCAGAGCGACCCGCCAGCTTTTCAAAAAGGCAAGCATTACCAAAGCGACCAGAGCTAAGGCGATAAAGAGCGTTTTATAGACTTCGTTGATCGCATTTTCGACAAACACCGAGGAGTCATAACTTTCTCTTAATTTGAGTCCTTCCGGCAGGGTCTCATTCACTTGAGTAAAGCGTTTTTTGGCAAGCTTGGCGACAGTCAGAGTATTCGCATTGGATTGTTTGATAATACCGATACCCACCATAGGCACCCCGTTACCACGAAAAATACGACGCTTCTCAATCGCCCCCAGACGTACCTTGGCAACTTGTTTGAGAGTAAGCTGGCCGTATTGCTGATGTTGTTTGATAACCAGGTTTTCAATATCCTCCAGGCTGGAGAGCGGTTTGCTCGCTTGCAGGGTAAACATCATATGTTCGCCCTGAATCGAGCCAATCGGTAACTCGATATTGGCGCCACGTAATTGCTGCTCGATGTCATTGGTGCTAATGCCGTACAGAGCGAGCTTTTTCGGATCCAGCCAGATACGCAAGGCATAAGACTGGCCGCCGCCGACACGGACACGGGCAACGCCATCAAGCACGGAAAAACGGTCGACCAGATAACGTTCGGCGTAGTCGGTCAACTGAGGTACGGTCATTTGGTCGCTGGCGAGGTTGAACCACATAATGACGTTTTCATCGCCATCGACCTTTTCCACTTCCGGTGGGTCGGCCTGTTCCGGCAGGTTGTCGGAAATACGCGATACCTTATCGCGGATATCATTGGCGGCCGCGTCAATATCTCGCTCAATCGAGAACTCCACCTTGATGCGTGATCGTCCGTCCGAGGAGGTCGATTCGATGTATTGAATACCGGATATACCGGAAATGCGGTCTTCAATAAGTTTGGTAATGCGGTTTTCCACCACCTGAGCGGAAGCACCGAGGTACTTGGTGTCGATGGTGACAATTGGCGGATCGATATTCGGGTATTCACGCAAGCTCATTCGATCGAACGCCATCAGCCCGAAGGCAAACAGCAATAAAGAAGCAACGGTTGCCAGGATGGGGCGTTTAACAGAGGTATCGGATAACCACATATTAGCGCCCCGGTTTTAATAGTTCGGCTTGTGAGACATCATTCTGCAAGCCTTTCAGGGCGATTTTTGCCTTGCTGTTAACGCGCATCACACCTTGACTGACAACCCTGTCACCAGCATTGATGCCGCTTAGTATTTCACTGTATACAGGGCCGACGTCACCCACCTTGACCTGTACTTTTTCTGCTTTATAGAGGTTGTTGTCCTGCGCCTTGAGACGGTATATAAAAACCTTGTCGCCGAGCATTAGCAAAGCGCTATTGGGAACCTGGAGTTGCTGTTTCTGTTTAAGGTTAATCAGTGCTTCCACCAACATATTGGTTTTCAGTAATTTTTGTGGGTTATCGACCAATGCCTGAACTTGAATCATGCGGCTTTGCGCTTCAAGTTGAGCGCTGATCGCGTTGATTTGCCCCTGAAACAACTGATCGGCATAGGCCGAAGTATAGATTTCGACCGATTGTCCGACCGACAGTTCGGCAAGATAATCGGCCGGCACCAGGAAATTCATTTTCATTGTCGCTAACTGGTCGAGAGTGGTGAGAGGATCTCCGCTATTGACGACCTTGCCGATTGCCAGATTGATTAAACCGATTTCACCATCAAAGGGGGCGTATAGTTTACGGTCGCTGATTTGCTGCTGGTAGATTTTGCGTTGCGCAATAGCGGTTTGCCATTGGCGGTAACGTTCATCCAGTAGTGCTTGGGTGACGGTGGTGCGGCTTAAGCCTTTTTTGACACGGTTGTATTGGTTTTGTGCCTCTTTTTCAATGGCTCGGGCCTGCTCAAGTTGAGCCAGTTGCTCGCTATGATTCAGTTCGAATAACAGCTCGCCTTGTTTAACGGTTTGCCCTGAACGAACATGAATTTTTTGCAAAATATCGCTGGCGCCAAATGCCAGTTGGGTCGACTGCTGTGCCTGCAGGCTTCCCAAAGCATTGAGTTGTTGGTCCACACTGACTTTTTCAACCTGATAACCAATCACCGCAATGGGCGGTTTTTCGGCTTGAGCCTGTTGCCATGACACCAATAAAAGGCCGCTTAATAACAATTGCATCAAGCTCACGGATAGCGAGTCTGATATTGCAAAAAGGGTGGATCGGTAGCCGCTTTGATTTTGCATTATGGAGTAGACCTCTACTTGTGCAGGCGCTGGATTGGCTTATCGTCATCAATCGATGAGGTGGCCTGCGACAGCTAAATAATTGACGTTTTTGGTTAGTTTATTCAAAAATTGTAATGGCGTCGTGCTATTTTTGTTAAAACAATGTTATTGAAGAAGAAACCAAGCGCCGAAAAGTTTGGCTAGACTGACCTCATACCCTAAACGAGAGAGAGCTATGAAGATTGTTGCCTTTTCCGGTAGTTTACGTGCCAACTCAATTAATAGCGGATTATTGCGAAGTTTGCAGGCGATTGGCGCCTATAATGTGCAGATTGAGATTATCGATTACAGTGATGTGCCTCTATATAACCAAGACGTTAATGATGCAGGCATGCACGAGAGCGTTGAATTGATTGGCGATAAAATTTCGGCGGCAGATGCGGTGATTATTGCGGTACCGGAGTATAACTATTCGTTTCCGGGGGTGTTGAAGAACCTTCTGGACTGGTTGTCGCGTGTTGAATCCAAGCCTTTCGATAATAAGCCGTTGGCACTGCTTGGAGCGAGTCCTGCGATGAATGGTACGGTGCGCGCGCAGATGCATTTACGTCAGGTACTGGTGTATCTGAATGCGCGGATGTTGAATAAACCCGAATTGTCGATTAACCAGAGTAACCATAAATTTGATAGTCAGGGCAATCTGATCGATAAAGACAGTCTGCGTTATTTGGATCGTTTTTTACAGGCTTTGATTCAGTTTACCGACAATTAAGTTTTCGCCTGTTTGTTAAGGCTGTCTTGAACCAGTTCGATAAAGTTTTTTGCCGGTAGCGGTTTACTGCAAAAATAACCTTGATAGAACTCGCAATCCACCGACTTCAGGTAATTTAGTTGGTCTTGCTGCTCGATACCTTCGGCAACAATTTCGATATTGAGGTTGTGGGCCATGGTGATAATGGTCTGGATAAACACCGATCCTGTCCGGGATAGGTAATCGTCCATAAAACTTTTATCGATTTTCAGCACATTGATCGGGAAGCGTTTCAGGTAAGCCAGAGACGAATAACCGGTACCGAAGTCATCCAAAGAAGTGGTGACGCCTAAAGAACGAATCATTTTTAAAATGGATAAGTTATGGTTTGAGTCGTCCAGTAAAACCGATTCGGTGACTTCGATATCGAGTTTATTGGGTTCAAATTCGAAGTCCTTAAAAATCTGTTGTAAGCGCGTATAGAAATTTTCATGGGCAAATTGATGCGCCGAGACATTCACCGAAATGGGCAGATCAATGCCATACATCTTTTTCCAGAACAGCTGTTGCTGAATCGCTTCTTCAAGCACCCATTCGCCAAGTTGGACAATTAACCCGCTGTTTTCGGCCAAGGGAATAAACTGATTAGGCGGTATTAACCCTCGAGTTGGATGATGCCAGCGGATAAGACATTCACAACCGCTAATCTCTCCGGTTTCGACCTTAACCTTAGGTTGATAATACAGTTCGAACTCTTTGTTTTTGATGCCGCTGCGTAGATCTTGCTCCAAGGTGACATGCTGCAAAATCTTTTGGTTGAGCTCTTCGGTAAAATAGTGAACCTGGTTTTTCCCCCGCTCTTTGGCTTGATACATGGCAATATCGGCATGTTTCATCAAGGTCTGGGCGTTTTTGCCGTCCTTAGGATAAAACGCTACCCCGATACTGGCGGAGACCGATACGGTCTGATTGGAGATCGAATCAATCTCCTGCAGCTCTCTAAGAACCCGTTCGATAATATGGTTCAGTTCGAGGTGGTTGCGGTATTTATTAAGCACCATGACAAATTCATCGCCACCGAAACGGGCGATAATGTCATGACCTCTGAGTTCCGCCTGCATAATGCGCGATATTTCGATCAATAACTCGTCACCTGTATCATGGCCAAGTGTATCGTTGATATGCTTGAAGTTGTCCAAATCAATAAACAGATAGGCAAACTCTTCCTGGGTGCGTGATGACTCGCTGATAAGCCAGTTGAGTCTTTCCGTGAGCTGTTGGCGATTAGGCAAGCCGCTCAAATCATCGGTTCTAGCCGAGTTATAAAGAGCCTCAGCTTCTTCATTGAGGCGCTTGAAGGTTTGTTGCATCGAGTTGCGAATCGATTCCAGCTCGCGAATCTTGAATTGGTTTGGTACGTGATTGTGGTAATAGGCAAACTGACGCAGTTTTTCCAGTGGTGCGATCAGGCGCTTTTTAATCAATAAAAACAGCAGGACGGCAATAATCAAAGTCGGTAATAAAGAGTAATTGATATAACTATTGATAATCTCATCAAAACGTCTATCCAGCTCGTCGCCGTTTGGGCTAAGTATAATGCGCAGGTTGATCGGTTTAACGCCGTCATAAAACATCACATCAGCATGTATATCACGATAGACGCGGAGGTGTTCAGACTCTAATAAGACATCAATTTCATCCAATTGCTGATGACTGTGATTGAACATTTTAGGATCGGTGCTGAGAATGGTTTTATTGCCGTACTGGATGGAAATGTCATCGATAAGGTTGTTTTGCGCGGCTTTGCGTTGAATGCCGGCGCGCATCTCCTCAAGTTCGGCAAAGCTGCTGACGCCGCTGTAAATTTGGTAACCGATTTCATTCAAGGTGCGTTGAAAATCCGCAGCGATGATTTCAGACTTGGCCTTTTGTTCATGAAAGTAGAAAGCGGCAAAACTGGTGTAAAGCCCGCCTACAATCAGGAAAAACAGCAATGCGAAAAAACGATGGATGGTCAACACTAAGAATGCACCTTACATTATGTCTTGGTATGGAAAATCAATTTGTTGCATTCGGTTTTGTAGCTTTTCGCTAAATGGCGGGCTTAACCATTCAATATCCGCCAAGCTAGCCTTAAACTCTTTATAACTCGGATTTTCCAGATAATGTTTCACCAATTCGTAATAGACTTTCGGGTTTTCATGTAAGTCTTTTAATGCACGTTGCACGGCTTCTGCCAGTTTCTGGTAGGAATGTTGGTTTTTTTGCATTGAATCGCGTTTCACATAGAGGGCATCGAGAACCAGCAGTTCTGCAATGTCTTTGGTCGATGCAAGGATCTTGAAGCCAATGGTCTGCAATTCGAAATTGTAAGGAATATAGGTGACGGCAAGGGTCGGTCCTATATCAGTTTGTTGTTTGATATAAGAGACCAGTTTGGATTGGTCTTTATTGATGAAGTTGAAGGCGACATTTTCCAGGTGATGACGACGCACGAAATCTTGGAATAACGGCATATTGATAGAGTTTATTTCAAGTACCACATCAACGGCTTGATCAGACGATCGTAGGGTATCAATATCGATATTACCCATGACCATGTCACCGCCATTGGAGCGGTCGAACATGACGACCGGCACCATGTCGAATTGCTTGCTTTTTAGTTTATTGAACTCATATTGAGTACCGGTCATGCCATCGAAATCGCCGCTACTGAAAATCATCATCGATTCGCCCAGCGATACCACGGTCGAGAGTTCGATATTGGCTTCTTTCAACCAGCCTTTTTCCTGCGCATAAAACAAAGGGGTAAAACCAATCCAGGCATTTGACAAAACTTTGACCGGTGGCTTTTGTTCGCTGCAACCGACCAAGAACACCGCTACAAGCATCAGTACCAACTTCAACTTCATGTTTTGTCTCCATTAAATTTTTTATGCTATCCCTAGAGTTATAGTATCCAATTCTAAATATTTGTAAATCATAATTTGGCATGATAAGTCATTGATTACTAATTATTATGGCTGCAGTAAGTATAACGGCCTGTTTTATGGCTGAGGCGATTTTGCAGGCCGATAATGTTCCGTTTTACGCAGAACTCTTGCCGTTTTTGCTGAATCCTCTGCGCCCTAATCAACGCGAACCGAAAAAAGTCATTCTTACATGGCATAATAAGCGGATATTGATTGAGTTAATAACCCGAAAAAAGAAAATCTAAGGGTTGTTAGAGCGATTCAATAGAGCAACTTTTTTGAGAAATCAGTTAGGAAATGCCATGTCTACGCAAGCCGAATTCCAAACATTAAAGCAACACCTTCAGCAGGTCATTGTCGGTCAGGAAACCTTATTGGATAAGTTAATGATCGCGTTATTGACCGGTGGACACGTTTTATTGGAAGGGCCTCCTGGGTTGGCGAAAACCACTGCGGTTAAAACCTTGGCAACCGGTGTGCACGCCAGCTTTCAGCGTATTCAGTTTACCCCGGATTTAATGCCGGGCGATGTCATGGGTTCCGAAGTGTTGGATGTTAATTCCGGCGCATTGAATTTTGTCAAAGGGCCGATCTTCAATGAAATCGTCCTCGCCGATGAAATCAACCGTGCTCCACCTAAGGTGCAATCGGCTTTGCTTGAAGCCATGGCGGAAAAACAGGTAACTGCCGGTGGGCAAACACGAGCCTTGCCGGAAATGTTTTTGGTGATGGCGACACAGAATCCGTTGGAACAGAACGGAACCTACCCGTTACCGGAAGCGCAGTTAGACCGTTTTATGTTGCACATAGTGCTTAATTATCCAACCGAATCGGATGAGCTGGAGATTCTGCGCCGTGATCGCGCCGCACAGATGCAAACCAAACAAAAAGTGAAAACCGAGGCGTTTCTTACCCCTGAAAATGTCATGCATGCGCGTCAATCGGTAGTTCAGCAACATATTTCCGAAGCGGTCGAAAAATATATGGTGGGCTTGATTGCCGCCACTCGTCAGTTGGGTGAACTGGATAGCCAACTTGAAGGTGTTTTGGAAGTTGGAGCCTCGCCGCGCGCTTCAATCGCACTACTGCATGCCGCCAGTGCTTATTCTTGGTTGCAGGGCAGAGACTATGTCACACCGGATGATGTCATCGCCATGTTGCCCGATGTATTACGCCATCGTTTGATTGTCAGCTTTAGCGGTCGTGCCCAGGGCTGGAATGCCGATTCGATCATCAGCCGTTTAATTGATTTGGTCAGCGTTCCTTTAGACGCTTAAATTCAGGTTGATTGCATGGCTTTATCCAAGTCCTACCGTAATGACTCCTTTTTGCAGCTGTTGTTGAAAGCTGCCCAGAAAGCTTTCAATTCACTGCTTGCCTTGTCAAAAAATAGCACTATCCATTCGCCTTTGACCAAGCAGCCGGTTATGGATACTGCTGAAATTATCCGTCTCGCCGAGAGATTGGAACAGATTTCCGGCAAGGTTAGCGCCAATCTAAAACAGAGTGAAGCCATGCGTCAGGGGGAGCAGACCAGCCGTTTTATGGGAGCGGGACTCGAATATGAGGAAAGTCGTCTTTATCAACCGGGTGATGAGATTCGCCGTATCAACTGGCGCTTGATGGCGCGCACCGGTCAGGCCTATACCAAGTTGTTTCAAGAGGAGCGTCAAGAGAACTGGTTTATTTTGGTCGATCATCGCGCCACCATGCGTTTTGGCAGTCGTAAGCGTCTGAAGGCGACTCAAGCGGTCAGGGTAGCCGGTTATTATGCTTGGTTGGCGCAACAGCAAGGATTGCCGTTAAGCTGTGCTTTAATCGGCGAAGGGCTGCAAATCTCGCCGAGTTTTGAAGGGAAATCGAGCTATATGCATGTTATGCAGCACTTGAGCCAGCCTTGCCCGCCGCTGAGCGCACAGCAGAGCCGGCAGGAGCCGCGTTTTAACGATATTTTGATCCGCCTTAAACCGCGTTTAATGCCCGGTACCCGTTTACTGATTATCAGTGACTTCCATGATATCGACAATAAAACCAGTGAGATTCTTACCGCAATGCAGGATCAGGTGGCGATTAAGGCGGTTTGGATTCGTGATGCAGTGGAAAACCGCTTGCCGAATGTCGAAGGGTTGCAGTTGCAATCGATTGGCAATGCGCAGACTTATCAACTCAGCGGCCAACAAGCGCAGCAACAATATCAAGAGTGGTCAAAACAGCAACTGGACAAGAACTCTGCACTTTTGCAACAGGCTAATTGTAAGCTCTATTTATTGGCCGCAGATAGCGATTTGACCACGATTAATCAGGCGCTAAACCCGTTGATTTGGAATGCCGAGCAGCACACGGTAACTACGCAGGCATAGGTGGTAAAAATGGCCAATGAACAACAAATCAATGCAGAACTTGAACAAGCCAATAGTGCTTTTCAGATCTTTGATATCGAATTGCCTGCGGCACCGGGTGTGGATTGGTCGCAATGGTTAAGTGGATTGGTTTTGTTGATGGTTGTTGTTGCGCTGTTGTTGCTTTTAGGTTGGTTGTGGCGTCACTACCGGAGTCAGGGCAGCCACGCTTTGCTGGTGCTTTTACCTTGTTCTATACGCTTGTTTTATCTCAAAGCACTGCTGGCCGCTATCGCCAGAAAGGATGCTTCTGCGTTGCCCGCTCAACTGTATCGCTGGCATCGGCTTGTGCAGACCGCATTTGCCAGTTATGACGACAAGCAGTTAAGCAAGCATGTTACGCAATCTTATCAAAGTCTTGAGAAGACCTTGTTTGCCAAACGGCAGGTCGATGCTCAGGCTCTTTTGCGACAGGCACAGGAATTGATGGCTAGGATTAGTGTTTGGCAACTGTTCAAATCGGATTTTAAGCGCCTGCAACAGTCTCTTTTCAAGGCTTTAAAAGCCTTTTTGAGTTTACGCAGAATTGCCAAGAAAGCCGATATTGAAACCGATAGAGGAGTGCGCTAGTGGAGCAGTGGTTATTACAACAGATTGCTTTTTTTGCGCAGTTGCCGACCGATGCTGTTGTGCTATTTGAGCAGCCGCAGTGGTTTTGGTTGTTATTGCTTTGGCCGCTACTTTGGTGGCTCAGTCATTTTCGGAATGAGGACGATATATCCCAAGCACAACAAAGTCATACGCTATTGGTAAAACATCCGTTTATCGAGCGTTTTATCGGTCAACAAGGCGTGCGCAGCAAATCGGTTTGGCAGTGGCGTTTATTGGCGATGAATTTATTAAGAGGTTTGCTCCTGTTTTGTCTGCTGTTGGCTTTGGCCTCACCGGTGCAAAAGGTTGCCTCCGACAGTGAACCGCAAACCGAGACGGTGCGTGATATCGTTTTTGTTATTGAGAGTTCGGCGTCTTTTGTATTACCGGATTATCAATTGAATAACCAATCGGCAACACGTATGCAGGTGGTGAAATCGGTTTTGGATGATTTTATTGCTCAACTACCGGGCAACCGTTTCGGTTTTAGTATCTACGCCGAAAATGCCTACAGTTTATTGCCGTTGACGGCGGATCAGGACTTGGCGCGTTTGACACTGCAACGCCTACAGCCATATTTGGCCGGTCGTACCGATGAGGCGATGGGCGAAGCGCTGGGATTGGCATTAAGGGCCACCGAACAGGACGCCAATACCACCAGCCGTAAACGTATAGTGGTGTTGATTAGTGATGGTTTAACCGAGCAGAGTCGGGTGGAGTTGTCCGAAGTGATCAATTATGCCCAACTGTTGCAGGTTCCAATCTATACCATCGGTATCGGAGCCGGCAGCGATGAAGCCGATAAACGCGAGTTCACCGGTTTGCTTTACCAGCCATTGGAAGAGCAGTCTTTACAGGCGTTGGCTGAGCAGACCCATGGCAAATATTACCGTGTCGGCAGCAGTGAGCAAATCGGCGAAGTATTGGCTTTAATCAATCAGGCCGAAGGTGTACCGTTTGTTTTGCCGCCCAAGCCGGATCAGCGAATTGAACTGTATTTCTATCCGCTTGGCTTAATGTTGCTGCTATTTGCTTTTTATGCCGCACTGTTACTGCTTTGGAGCAAGCGTAGTGAGAAGACGGGAGCGCAATCATAATGGATTTATTGCAAGCGCTTATTGATGGACAACTGCAGTGGCGTCAAAGTTTATGGCTTTGGGCGTTAGCTTTGCCAGGATTATGGTGGCTGTTACAAAAACTATTACGCCAACATCAACAGGTGAGTTATGCCGATAAATCCCTTTGGCCTTGGGTCATGGCAGATAACAGTGCAGCGCCGCTTAAAGCGCAGACAAACACGTTTGGGCGAAATGTCATACGCTTGTTGTTTAACGGCGCGTCACCGTTGAAATTATTGACGATTGCTTGGTTGCTGCTGGTGATTGCCATGGCCGGGCCGCGCTTGCTTGATGAGCGTTACACTGAGCAAAGTCGCCAAGGTGTCGATATTCTGGTGAGCCTGGATGTGTCGCGTTCGATGCTGGCCGAAGATGTGCAGCCCAACCGTTTTTTAATGGCTAAGTCTCTGCTGCAGAGCTTATCGCAACAACTGCAAGCGGATGACCGTATTGGTTTGAGTATCTTCGCTGCCAAACCGCATCTGGTATTGCCGCCAACCTTCGATAAAAAGGTTTTCAACCATGCCACCGATCTGGTTTCGCCAGGGATGTTGCCAACAATGGGTAGTGATTTGCAGTTGGCTTTGATTCACGATATTCATCGTCTGCAACAGACATCATCCGCGGCGAAAGTCTTGTTGGTGTTTACCGATGGAGCGCCCTTATTCTGGAAACCTCAGCCGTTACCGGAAGCTTATGCCAAGCTTGCCGCGGCGCGCTCACAAGCCTTTGCCGATACCGGGGTGAAGGTGATCTATATCGGGGTTGGCTCTAAACAACCGGCATTGATTCCCGATGCCGAAGATAACAGCGGTTCCTTGCACGTCAACGGCTTATTGGTACAGACACGTTTGGAGCAGAAGCAGTTGATGAAACTGGCTGAAAAAGTTCAAGGCGATTATAGGCTGGCCAGCACCTCACCTCAGTTTATCCAAGCGCTGCTTGATGATATCAAGCAAGTGGCATCGAGCCAAACAACAACGACCTCACAGACTTATTGGCAAGATTACGGACATGGCTTCTTAATCGCCGCGGTGCTGTTTTTATTGGCGGCGTTTTACCTGCGCAGTTTATCGGCCGGGTTAATGCAGATCACCAAGCGTCTAGTAAAAGGCAAGACGACCGAAAGCGGCGCCAATAGTTTGCTGACAGTGTTGCTGTTAAGCGGTTTTGGTGCCACCGCGATAACCTACAGCGAACCGTCTTTTGCCGCGCCGGAAGAAGAGCAGGCCTTGTTAAACGAGGCTTATCAAGCATTTGAATCGCAAGCTTATGAGCAGTCGCAAAGTCTATATGATCGCGTTACCAACTTTGATGGCTGGTTTGGTGCCGGCGCGGCGGCTTATAAAAATGCCGATATGGAAGCCGCGGTGATTTATTTCCGTCAAGCGGCTTGGCAAGCACCCAACGATTCGTTGCGCGCCCAGGCGCTTTATAATTTGGGCAACAGTTATTATCAGGCCAATTTGCTCGAATTGGCGATTGAATCTTTTCAACAGGCACTGGTTTATCAATCACCTTATGTCAAGGCCAAGCATAATTTAGAGCTGGCTCAAAGACGTTATCAATTGGAAATTGCGGTAAAAAAACAGCAGCAGAGCGATGATGGCGAGGAGCAGGACGGCAGCGGCAAAAAAGACAATCAGGGCGCGTTTTATGGCGGGCAAAAACCGAGTAATGATTCCACTAATGATGGTTTGGGGGCGGATGACATTGATGGTGCAACTGGCGCTAAAGATTATGTGTTACCGCAAGCTCAAACCGTGACCGAACTGGGGTTAACCGCCAAGCGTAATCAATTGCAGCTAAATGCTAATGCCGCCAATAGCAGCAATGCGGTCTGGCAGGCGCAGCACAATCAACGCCGTGCGGAAAAATTGGAGGCGCAGTTACAGCAGCTTAAAGATGATCAGCAGGCTTTATTGATACGTTTATTCGAACGGGAAGAAGGTTTTGAAGCCACACAAGATAAAGCGCATCCAGTACCGGGGGTGCAGCCATGGTAATGAATGCAGTGAATTGGCTTAGAGTGTTTTGTGTAGGCGTGATGATGAGTCTGGGGTCTCAGGTCTGGGCGGTCAGCTATGAGCAGCAGCCATTGAGCAATCGCGCTTTTGCCGAGGAAAAACCAGTCCAAGGGATCCAAGTCAAACTGCGTCCGCGACAAGTGATGATGGGGCAACCGATTCAGTTGATTATCGAAGGCCAGAACTTGCATCAAGTGCTTAAAGGTGTCGATATCCCAAGCTATCGAAAGGATTTTGCCGTTGATGACCTTGAGCAGGACGAGAACCGTTTCAGGTTGACTTTTTACCCGCTAAAACCGGGTGAGTTTGTCTTGCAAAAACAGAAAAGCGGTGAGCTGACTCTGCCACAGGCAACCATTAAGGTATTGCCTAATCCCGAAGCCCAAGTGACTTGGCAAGCCCCGGCCTTAGAGATGTTATCAAAGCAGATGGTGAAATGGCAGGCGCAGATAGAGGTGGCTGATCCGGCTTATCAGGTCAGCTTGCATGCGCCGCATAAACTGGATGAGGCGATTGAATTGTTTTTACCCAAAACCGCAGCCTCGTTTTCGCAACTACGCCAGCTCACGGCCAGTTTTCAAATGCCGGAAATCGATCAAGCGGCAACTTTTAAACTGCGTTCTCCGGTGGTGCATATCAAAAACAGAGGTAATCGAGTTTGGAAGTTTTTCGATGCTCAGCAGATCATGACCTTGAAGCCCTTGCCGAGCTTTCTGCCGATGGGAGCATCGGTTGGCAAGATTGACTGGCAGGCGGAGTCTTTGCCTTGGTTTGTCGAGAGTCAAAAACTCTATTACTGGACATGGAGATTCCAAGCAGCGGATATGAGTGAGCAGGCGTTAAAAGCGACTGTGTATCGTTTGCTACAGCAATTGCAGGCTAAAGATGTCGCCTGGCTAAGTGAGTCTTTCAGTGCTCAGCAGACGGTTACGGATCAAGGTATGCGAGTGGAGATGCAAGTGCAGATTCCGTTCAGGGTCGAAACCAGTGGGCGGCATGTTTTGCAGACGTTGAGTTTGCGTTATTTCAATGCGGATAACGCCAAGGTGGAACAGCAAAATCTTGCCCCCCAGAGTTTGCTGGCTTTACCAAGCTGGTTAATTTGGTTAGCGCAGTGGTTATTGTTGCTATTGGCGTTACTCGGCTTTTTTATGCTGGTGTTTGTCGGCAAACAGGTTTGGTTGAATAGGCGCTTTAAGAAAGCGTTGAAACAGACCGATAAAGCGCAATCTTCCACCCTGCAGGCGCAACAGATCTGGCAGCAATTACAGAATTGGCAAGCATCCCAGCAAGCCTTAATGGATAAGTCATTTGAGCTAGGCCAGCCGCACAGTCAAGTGGCCGCCTTATGGCTGCAATGGTATCAACGGCTGGTGCAGCCTAGGGAGGCTGAAAATGAGGCTTTGCAGAGTTTACTAAGACTGATTAACGAGCAGTTGTTTGCTGATAAAAAAATCACTCAGGAGGCTTTCTCGAAGGCTTTGCATAGTTGGCTGAAGCATTTACCGCTGTTGCCGCGAAAAAATCTAATTAGCCGCTATTTCAAGGCTTATGCGCAGTGGCTAAACTGGCGCAGATAAACTCTTTGCCAGCGTATTTTTTCAGTCAAAACCTTTCATTAAATGACGGTATTTGCTTACACCAATATAGGCGGCATAAATTAAGCTGATAAAAATGATTGCGCTGCCGGCATAGAAAAGTCCGCTTGAGAAGAGGTTGTCGCGGAAAATAAATGGGATCATCAGGGCGCCGCCAATTATTAGACCAAGAGTGATGGTTTTTATTGCGGTGCGTAAAATCGCCCTGATTAGCAGTTGTTTGTGTTGAGCCGAGCCAAGTTCCATGCAAATTTCCTTAATAGCGATATTGAGCTGTCATCAATATCGCATAGTCATTGCGCTTCGCAAAGTTATTTTGGCAGATTTTGGTTTAACCACTGGCTAAAACTTTGCATATCCAATGCGCCCGACAGACGGGTGATTTCCTTGCCGGATTGGAAAATTGCCAGGGTTGGAATCGAACGAATGCCGAATTGTGCCGCCAGCTGCTGTTCATTTTCGGTATTGATTTTAACAAAGCGGGCGGCCGGTTCAAACTGCTGTGCGGCTTGGTTGAAAACCGGTGCAAAGCCTTGGCATGGGCCACACCAAGGTGCCCAGAAATCAACCACCAAGGGTTGGTCGGTTTTTTGTAAAGCGCGGTTGAACTGCTGTGCATTCATCTCTAGGGGGTTACCACTAAACAGCTCTTGTTTGCACTTACCGCATTTTGCGCCCGGCTTGGCATCGTTAAGACGGTTTAAACCGGCGCAATGGGGACACATTACAATCATAATTTTCCTAGCCTTCAACAATAAAGTTAATCATTTCGTTACTCACTGTTATAGGGGCGCGTAATGGATTTTCAAGGCTTATTTTAGCCAATCCGGTTTGGGGCTTTGTTCTCCGCCCGCGGCAAAACCTCGATCGATAAAACCATGCACCGTCAGGTCATGGCTGTGAATCAGTTCGATGATTTTCGGGTCTGCACTGGTCACTGTCGCTTCAACGCCGTTTTCGATTGCAATATATTGCATATCAATTAAATCCTTATATTCAAATAAGGCGGCAAATAGAGGATCCCATGAACGAATGGCGCGATTTGCCGCATAACGGTTTTCCATGCTGACAACATGTTCTTGAATGGTTTTGGCAATCTCGGCATCAGCGGAAACTGTCTGGCTTTTAATGCCGTTTTCTAGTTTTTCGGTAAAGCGCTGGATTTTGTCATGATGCTCGAGTAATTTGCCGAATAAAGCTTGGTCTTTTTTGTGTTGCTCGTCCGAACCATGGCCAAAGCGGTAGTTTTGGTGAGAAATTTCCATATCAGAATCCTCAAATAAAGGGCGTATCAAGAATAGTAGTGTAACTAATAGGGTTTAGTAAAGACGGTTGTCAGGGGCTGATAAAGAAAAAGCAGTAGGTTTGGTCAAACGCTACTGCCTAATAAGCAATTAAATTGTGGCTGAATACAACCTAATTGACTTTTAAAACTATAAATTGAGGGGTAACTTATAAAGTCACTTTCAGTTTAGCGATTACTGAATTTTTAACAATGACCAAATCTTGAAGAAGTCTTGAAAGAGTTTGGATAATTGTTATTTCGTTAAATAAAAGTGAACCATGAGCAAATGATTAAGCTTCATTTGCCGGTTTGTCAGCACGTTCCTCTTCTGCCTGTTTGGCCGCATAGTTGGCTTGCAATTCCAAGCTTGATGCATAGCTTAAGCCGTTCTGGGTTTGGTTTGCTTCAGTGGAGCGGTTTTCGGTTGAATCGCTACTGCGCACGGTCTGATTTTGGGCCAGTTCCGAATAGTCAACCGCGTTATCAACACTCGCATCCGATAGGCTTACCGAGCTGTTTCCGCTTTGCGCCACACGCTGAGATTCGGTCGGTTCGCTGACCTTGTTCTCGGCTTTTATAGTTGCGCCATTTTGCTGTGTCTGTGCACTAATTCCCGCCGAAGCCAGGTTAGGGTTCATACTAATCATTTTGAACCTCCGGTCATTAAAAGTAATTGATTTATATGGATAATTATAAATCTTGAAATGCAGATGTCTAATTAATTTATCGACTTGTTGTGCTACATAAAAATAATAAATAAAAATTTTATCCACTAGTTATCAACAATATGTAGTTGGCAAAGGAAATTATGGCGTATATATAGTGGTTAAGTCATTGTTACATGGAAAAAAGCAGCGATATTGTCCTTAGGTACAGTAGGCAGAGGATGACAGAGGGCGTAATATGACCAACAATCTAATGTATTTATAACGTTTTAGAGAAGCTATAAAACGTATTTTGCTCACATAATTTTGGAGTGGTTCTATTGTCTACAGTCGTTGGTACAGTATCAAAAATCGAAGGCGTGGTTCGCGCGATTAATCCTGTCACAGGTGAAATTCGTATTTTAGAAGAAGGCAGTCAGGTTTTAGCCGGAGAGATTATTCAGACTTCCGGTAAGGGTGGTGTGGTTGTCGATATGGATAACGGCACCTTGCTGACCTTAGGTCGCGATACGCAGATGCGATTGGATGATGATGTGGTCGGTAAAGCCTCCGGTATGGACTCTGCGACGGAAGGAGCGGTAGACGTTGAGGCTCTTCAGCAGGCGGTACTGGAAGGTAACTTCGATGCACTTGAAGCGACAGCTGCCGGTGAAGCCTTATTGATTGGAAGCGCTTCCGATGGTGGTGTATTTGTAGAACGTCTAGGGCTTCAGGGTGAAGTTACTTCAGGTTTTGATACTACAGCCAATGAGCAAGACTTTACAGACGTGGTTCGTGATGCCAATACGGTTGCAGAGATTATTCCGGTGGTGAGTATCTCTGGTGATGCAGTAGTTGCTGAAGGTAGTGAGGCTACCTATACATTGACAACCGATACGGTTTCAAATCAGCCATACACAGTTACTGTGACAACAGGACATATCACAACGCAGGATGGAGACTATGTTGCAATCACTCAGGACGTCATTATTCCTGCAGGCGCCACTTCAGTAGCGTTTAAGGTCAAAACCAACGATGACTATATTTCAGATAACGGCGAGCAATATAGCGTCAGCATTACCGGTGTCGTAAATCCGCAATACAACACTGTTGAGCTAGGCAATACTGAAGTTGTAACGACAATCGTTGATAATACGATTCCAGGCACAGAAAGTGGCGAAGACGTAGTAACGATCTCGATCGTAGCGACAGACGCGCAAGGAAATATCCTTGGTAAGTCAGAAGTAGCGGAAGGTGATAAAGCGTACTACAAGTTAGTGGCGAAAGATCCAAATGGTCAGATCATCAATGGTGCGACAGGAACAGCGGATGTCACGTTCACAGATGGAACAGCGGGTAACGCGGACTACTCAGCAGCGAACATCACAGGTCAGTCGTTAGGCACAGTGTTCAGTGCAGACGCATTAGATGACTACATCAAAGACAACGGTGAAACGTTCAATGTAACGATCACAAACCCAGTTGCTCCGGCGTATGAAACAGTTAAGTTGGGTGATGACAAAGTTGTTACCACAATTACAGATAACTCTACTCCAGGCACAGAAAGTGGCGAAGACGTAGTAACGATCTCGATCGTAGCGACAGACGCGCAAGGAAATATCCTTGGTAAGTCAGAAGTAGCGGAAGGTGATAAAGCGTACTACAAGTTAGTGGCGAAAGATCCAAATGGTCAGATCATCAATGGTGCGACAGGAACAGCGGATGTCACGTTCACAGATGGAACAGCGGGTAACGCGGACTACTCAGCAGCGAACATCACAGGTCAGTCGTTAGGCACAGTGTTCAGTGCAGACGCATTAGATGACTACATCAAAGACAACGGTGAAACGTTCAATGTAACGATCACAAACCCAGTTGCTCCGGCGTATGAAACAGTTAAGTTGGGTGATGACAAAGTTGTTACCACAATTACAGATAACTCTACTCCAGGCACAGAAAGTGGCGAAGACGTAGTAACGATCTCGATCGTAGCGACAGACGCGCAAGGAAATATCCTTGGTAAGTCAGAAGTAGCGGAAGGTGATAAAGCGTACTACAAGTTAGTGGCGAAAGATCCAAATGGTCAGATCATCAATGGTGCGACAGGAACAGCGGATGTCACGTTCACAGATGGAACAGCGGGTAACGCGGACTACTCAGCAGCGAACATCACAGGTCAGTCGTTAGGCACAGTGTTCAGTGCAGACGCATTAGATGACTACATCAAAGACAACGGTGAAACGTTCAATGTAACGATCACAAACCCAGTTGCTCCGGCGTATGAAACAGTTAAGTTGGGTGATGACAAAGTTGTTACCACAATTACAGATAACTCTACTCCAGGCACAGAAAGTGGCGAAGACGTAGTAACGATCTCGATCGTAGCGACAGACGCGCAAGGAAATATCCTTGGTAAGTCAGAAGTAGCGGAAGGTGATAAAGCGTACTACAAGTTAGTGGCGAAAGATCCAAATGGTCAGATCATCAATGGTGCGACAGGAACAGCGGATGTCACGTTCACAGATGGAACAGCGGGTAACGCGGACTACTCAGCAGCGAACATCACAGGTCAGTCGTTAGGCACAGTGTTCAGTGCAGACGCATTAGATGACTACATCAAAGACAACGGTGAAACGTTCAATGTAACGATCACAAACCCAGTTGCTCCGGCGTATGAAACAGTTAAGTTGGGTGATGACAAAGTTGTTACCACAATTACAGATGAAACGGTTTCTGGGCCAGAAGATACTGTTTATGCCGTAATTGAAGGGCCTGTTCCGACTAAGGAAGGTGATTTGACGGCTAACTTCATTGTGAAACTATTGGATAAAGATGGTAACCCTGTAACTGTTACAGAAGCGACAGAGGTTGAAATTGTCTTCACCAACGGTTCAGCGGAAGTAGGTGATTATGATGCAACCACTCAGACAGTAACAATCAACCCTAATAGTTCTTCAGAGACTTTCAATGTGCAGACCTATGTGGATGTTGATTTGAATGATGAAACTTTCAACGCGAAAATTAACAGTGTTGATGCAAAAGGCCAGTTCGAGAAAGTTGATATTAACGGCTTTACTGATACTAATAATGTGGTTCACGATGCTAATGTTGATGCAACGATTCTTGATGACGATACGCGCCCTGATGCAGCGGGAGGTAATGTCATCACCTGTGAGGATACAACCTACACATTCACTGTTTCGGACTTCAATTACAGTGATGCGGATGGTGATGCCATGCAGTCAGTCCGTATTGATAGCTTGCCGGCCGATGGTGTTATTTATCTTGATGGTCAAGCGATCTCTGCCGGTACAGAAGTCTCTGTAGCAGACGTGACTGCAGGTAAATTGACATTCGAACCAGATTTGAATGAATCTGGCCGTGATGAGTTGCCAACAGCGGGTACCGGTGATCAGAAGCAGGATTACGCACAGTTCAACTTCAGCGTATCCGATGGCTCGAATTGGAGTGATGCAGCGACCATGACGGTTGATGTCACGCCGGTTGCGGATACGCCGGATTTGGGTGTCAGTGGTTCTGTCACCACATCACATACTATTGATGTAAACAATATCAATGATGGTTTGGGTTATAAGATCACCGCCTTTAATGCCGACGGAAGTGAAGGTCAGATTTCGGTAATTACCGGTACGAACCATGACGGTTTTGGTGTTCAGGGTGCGGTTGATAACAATAATGGTGCGGCATCTGAAATCGGTTACAACAGTGCAACCGGTGAGTCTGAATCAATCGTGGTTGATTTGGATAGCCCGATCAGCTCGATTAACGTGGCACTTTCATGGCAGAACCCGGATGAAGACGCCGTTTATGAGTTCTATCAGAAACAGGCTGACGGCTCTTATGTCAAAGTCGGTGAGTCTTTTGATATTGGCGGTAACGATCAGGTAGAAGCCTCTCAGGATTTAGCACCAGCCAATGGTGAAGTGTTTGATCGTATTGTCATTAAGCCGACCGGTTCCGGTTCAGATTTCTTGATCCATGAGATTAAGCTGAATACAACTGAGAACGGTGAAGATTCAGTATCTGTTTTAGAAGGTGGCATTGTTGATTTAACAATCGATTCCGCGGTAACAGACACTGACGGTTCGGAATCTCTAGGCTTGTTGGTTAACGATATTCCGGTTGGCATGATTATTACCGATGGTACAAATAACTTTACGGCAACCAATGGTGGTCAGTCGGTAGATGTGACCAACTGGGATCTAAGCCAGCTCCAGGTTCAGGTACCGGAAGATTATATTGGTGATACGGCGCAACAGGCGTATACCATTAATGTAGTGGCAACGTCTACGGAAAGCATTAAGCAATATATTACGGCTGAACAGCAGGGTGAAAATTGCCCGCTAGAAGCGACAGCAACAGCACCTTATGAGATTGTGGTGGTGAATAAAGTCGTTGAAATGAATATTGCCGCGGCTGACAGAGCCTTGGATGAAGATAACTTGATCTCAGTTTCGGGTGACGATTCGGTGACAGGTACCTTCACATACCAAGGTGTCAATAGCGTTGAATTCGCTAGCTACGACAATGCCGATTCAGGCTTGAAACATAACGGTCAGACTGTGTTGATGACAACCTCGGCAGATGGTGGAACGATTGTTGGTTCTGCCAATGGTGTGGTTGTGTTTGTTGCCACTTTGGATGCAAATGCACAGACTTATACCGTGGCGCTAAAAGAGTCTGTCGATCATGCCGTGGACAACAATACTGAAAGCGATGTTCAATTGGCTTTAGGGGTTGTTGGTACTTCGGCAACCGGAACGATTAACGCAGATATCAATGTATTGATTAATGATGATAAGCCAACGGCTGCTGATGTAGTTATTAACGAAGCAAATGATGGCTCTATCACCATTACCGGTGCGGATTTGGGTGCCTATGTGCCTGAAGATGAGACGACACTGACTTGGGATTTGGATAACAGCACTATCCCATCACCGTTGTATGTCGATGGTAAAGAAGTTTCGTTCTCTGTTGATGGCGATAAAGTGATCGGTACCGATACAAACGGTAAAGTAGTGTTTACATTAGACCCAACTTTGGCCGATGGTAATGGTTCGACTTATTCATTGACGATGGATGGTCAGACGGCATTAGGACAAGTTGCGACAGCAACGGTTTTCGATGTGATCTCTGGTGGTAACACCGATACAGCCAAGTTCGGTTTCAGTGACGCTACCGGTAAGATTATGACTACCGCAACCGTGACGTCAGTGGATAACGATACTACCGATTCAGATACCGTCAATACACGTGACAAATATATCGGTGTCGACAATAACTGGATTGAAGGTGGCAATGGCAACATTCTGACATTCAAATACGATGGTCAGGTCAAGGAAGCCAACTTCTCTTGTAACGGCTTGAATAACGGTGAAAAAGCACTATGGACAGCTAAAGCGATTGATGCAAACGGTAATGAAGTGACCTTGACAGGTGAAGTCCTGGGTACAGGCCAAGGTGCTTCATCAACTAACGATGAGTACTTCGATATCGTCGCGCCTGCCGGTGGTTATATTACGGAGGTTCAATTCCAGGCTGACGGTTCTGATGACTACCGCTTAGGTTTTGAAGGCTTGGATGTATTCGATTACAACACCGATATCGATATGTCATTTAACTACGACTTGATTGATGCCGATGGCGATACCGATTCCGGTAAAGTGGATATTCACTTGGATGGTTCTGGTTATCAGCAATCAGTTCAGAGTGAGGACGAGCTTCAGGTCTTGGATTTCACCGCGATTAGCAATACTGTCAATGTGAATATTACCTTGGATTTATCGGGTAGTATGACTAAGGATGGCAATGATGATCCGAGCATTTTCCAATCCAGAATTGATCTGGCTAAACAAGCCATTAACAATATGCTTGATCAGTACGGGGCTTCAAGTGATGTCAATGTTCGAATTACCACGTTTGACACCAGAGGTAGCGTGTTAAGCAGCAATGGTTCGGAATGGATGTCGTTGACTGATGCGAAGGCGAAGGTTGATTCTTTGGCAACAGGTGGCTGGACAAACTTTGAAGATGCCATGTATAACACCTATAACAACTATTCTGAACCGGCTGCTGATAAGACAGTCGCTTATTTTATTACCGATGGTGAGCCAACCGCAGAAAATATTGGCTATACATCTGAGGTTTATAAATCGAAAGACGGTGATGGTTCATGGTTCGATGAATCGGGTTGGGTTGATTCTAGTTATCAGAATGGCTGGAACAGCTTTGTTGATAATTATGTTGATGATTTATATGTGGTGGGTATTAGTAACGATATTCAGGATCCGACCTACCTGAATCTATTGGCGCAAGCTGGTGGCACGACACCGATGTTGATCTCCGATGTTGCGCAACTTGAAGCGGCGATTGATCCGACAACCATATCCGTTTCGGGTACCGTATCTGATAATGTTGTTGCCGATAGTGCTGTAACCTTTGATGCAATTGTAGTGAATGGAATTACATACAGTGCTGCTGATTATGCCAACGGTAGCGTGACCTTATCTGGTAATGATGCTCCAGACGGAGTCGGTAAACTGACGTTTAACTTCACTAACGGTAACTATCTATACAGTGTCAGCGATAGTGAGGTTAATAACGGTATGGACGATGATCCATTGAGAACATTCGATATTGTTGCATCGGATGAACAGGGGATCGGTACGCAGTTTAATGTCAACTTCAGTTTGAACACCAAAACCGATAGTAATATCGATGCAAGTCAATTTGAAGGCTCTGTTATCGTTGCAGATTCAGTGGATACCAATATCACCAACTTCGATACAGAGAGCGACTCGCTCGATCTGAGCGAAGTGATTACTGATAATGCGGCGACGGCGGATACCTTAGCGGATTATCTTGATTTTGCGATGTTGGATTCGCAAGGCAATGAAACCAATGATGCCACTCAGGCGGTCGGTACTCGCATTGATGTCGATACCGACGGCGATTCGAACACTACCGATGATGTCCGTAGCATTATTTTGGAAGATACAGTGGTAGAAGGTCTTGATGACATCAATATTGACTATCAAAACGACTAACTTTTAATGTAGACTTATAAGGGCACCATGGGTGCCCTTTTTTTTGCTTAGTGGAGCTTATACTCAATGTCAGATGAGATGTTGGCACTTGTCCAAGAACAGCCCGATATAAATAAGGTAAAACTGATTGGTAGCGGTGAATATGCTTGTGTATATAAGGTGAAGCAGGTTACCGAACACGGTGAAGAGAACAAGATCGTTCGTGTGATTCGCGATATCCGCAACCACTACGCAATTAAACGCGAAAAAGACCTCCTCAATTATTTCAATCAATTCAAGCCGTTTGCCCGTTTTAACGAGATTCGCAAGGTCGGCTATTTTTACCTGGAATTTTTCGATTACAAAGGTAAGCGTAATCTTGAACAGAAGCTGAGGCAGTCGGGGCCTTTGTCGGATAAGGCGATGCGCCGTCTACTGAAGGATCTGATAGAGACCGTTGATATCGCCAGCTCAGTTGGCTTTGTCCACGGAGCCATCTCACCGGAAAACATCGTATGTGGCAAGAAAAAGTTCTATTTGATCGATTGGCGTAATGCGATTCCTTCTTTACCATCCTGTGAAACCGAGCAGTTGCCGGCGGATTTGCGTTATATGGCACCGGAACGTTTGAATGGCCAGATGGATGAGGCCAGCGATATCTACTTAATTGGCTGTACGCTCTATTTTGCCCTGACCGGTAAACATATCTACCGCTTGAAGGCCAACGACAGTCGAGAAAATATGATGTGGGCGCATGCTCATCATGAAATTCACAAAATCAATAAGCTGCCTATTTTCTGGCGTTATTTGATTATCTGGATGACCCAGAAAGATCCGCAGCAACGCCCTACACTTGAGCAATTGAAAACCTGGCTTAAGGATACGGTGGTACCGGAATGGGTGCGAAACCTGAAAATTCGCGTTGATAAGAATTATCCGGAAGATGCCTTGATGACCTTGGCCGATGAGCACTATCTATATCCGATTTTCGCTAAGGCGCAGCAATGTCAGCAAAACGGCGACTTGGAAACCGCATTTAATCTGTATGAAAATTGTGCTTTTAGAGGTTACAGTCTGGCTGAAAACGAGCTGGCAAAACTTTATCAAAAAGGAGAGCCGGTCAGTCAGTCCTATGCGATGGCGGCGAATATGTATCATCAAGCCTTTCAAAAGGGGCATGCTGAGGCCGCTTATTTTTTGGGACAGATGTTTGAGCAGGGCTTAGGTATGGCGGCCAATGTCAGTTATGCCTTCAAGCTTTATCGTTTTGCAGCGATGCGTGGTTATGACAAGGCACAAAATGCCGTGGCAACCATGTACATGCATGGCAGTGGTGTCGAGGCGAATATGGCGCAGGCCAGATCATGGTTGGGAATTGCCGCACATTATGGCGATGAAAATGCAATGACGCATATCAAACAGTTGTTACAGGTGTCTCGCCAAGCGAGTTGATTTAGGCTTGCTGCTGAGCCATATCATTGCGTCGCATTAGCTCAAGCATCTGTTTCAGCCAATCCACCAGCACTGGATAATGGCTATGATGAAGCTGTACTATGTCTTTGACGCTATAGATATCAAGAGGCATATCCACCGCCAAGGCAGCGGCTTTCATCAGATAGCTGATTTCATCCTTGTTGAAGTTTCGGTTGGGCAGGAAATAAGTCGCCTTGGCCAATAGAGCGGCTTTGACAATTGCCGGCCACAGGTCTGCATTCACCTTATGTTCGATCAGCAATTCGAACCGTGGTGAAGGCTGCTGCACCATTAGAACGAGTTCACTTAAAGGGGTTACCGTGAGCAGATGCTCGGCGATATCTCGTGCATTCGGTGCAAGGGCTTGTAAGCCTGCGGTTTCATATTTATTTTCAACAAGATGCATAGTTTGAATCGTGTCTTTTGTCCAAAGAAAAATTTCTAGCGCTATAAAACGAATTAGGTTTTAATCGCCACTATTGCGTTTAGAATAAACACAAACTGTTTTTGAGTAAAGTCATCTTGGTTTGTTCAGTGGCGATTATGCCAAGTTGATATAGAGTAGGAGCATCAATGTCACAACACCCCTTAGCTAAATTTCTGGATGCAGTGCCAGACTTTCCAAAACCGGGCATCCTGTTTAGCGATATCTCACCTTTATTAAAAGATCACTTCGTAGCAACCATTGATGCCATGAGCGAACTGTTTTCTGAACAAGAATGGTCGGAAATCGATTGTCTTGCAGGCATTGAATCACGCGGTTTTATTTTTGCCTCGGCGTTAGCCTATAAACATAACAAAGGTTTTATCAAGGTACGTAAGCCAGGTAAGTTGCCAAATGTGGCGGCATCCATCGAATATGGATTGGAATACGGTTCAGATAAGCTTGAGATGCAAAAGGGCGATGGTCGTAAGGTGGTGTTATTCGATGACTTGATTGCCACCGGCGGTTCCATGGGAGCGGCGGCTCAGCTTTGTGAAAAAGTGGGTTATGACGTCATCGGTATGGCTTGCTTAATCGATTTAGCCAGTCTAAACAGTTTCAGTTATAAAGATATGACCGTGCGCTCGGTCATTCAATTTGAAGACTAAAATTTAACGGATTCCATTATGAAAATCCCTCGCCTCACCAAAAGTATTTTTTTAGACCAATTTATCTATATGCAACTTGTCGGCGTTTTGATAGGTTTGGCGTTCCCTCACTTTTTGGTGTGGTACGGTTTTGCCACTGAGCAGGTACTGACAACCGAGTTTTATATTCTGACCCAGGTTGCCGGCCAAGTAGTCGGTTTAATCAGTTTTTTAATGATTTCTCTGGTTATTCGCCCGCATCTGAAAACCCTGTCCAATAAAATGCAGGACATCGCGATTAATATCAACTCAAAGGATTTTCTCGATTATTCGGAAAAATGTAACGAGAATATGTGCGCGATGGAAGTGGTCTCGAATGATGAGATCGGTATCAGTGCCAGTGCCTACAATGAACTTTTAAATGCATTGATGTCGGCACATGAGACCGAGCAGGTTTTCAATAAATTCTCCAAAATCATGTCGGAGAGCTTGGAAGTTCAGACGCTTTCCGAAGAGACGGTCGACCTGTTGATCGGAGCGACAAGAATCGAGGCCGCAGCGATTTATCTGTTTAAAAACGGAGAAATCGAATTGACCTCAACACGCGGTATTACCGATGCCGATAAGTTGACCAAGCATCCATCGGTAATGGATGCGGTCAATAAAGGTCGCGCACAGAAGATAAACTTGCCTAAGCATGTTCAGTTGGATGGTGTTTTGACGCATTTCACCCCATCGGAAGTATTTATTGAACCGATTGATTTCAAAGGTACCCATTTGGGAGTAATGGTGGCGGCAACCGGCGCTTTGATGGCCGATGAAAAAACCCGCGTGATTCTACAATTGTTCTCCAGAAGCATGGGCTTGGCGTTGAATAACGCCCTTATCCACTCCAAGTTCCAGCGTTTGGCGGCTTATGATAGTCTTACTAATGTCTATAACCGACGTTTCGGTATGGCGCGCCTGAAAGAAGATTTTGCCCGCTCTACCCGTGAGCAGTCTTCGCTAAGTGTGATTATGGTCGATATCGATCACTTCAAGAATATTAATGATACCTATGGTCACCTGGTCGGTGATAAAGCGATTGTCATTATCGCATCGATTTTGAAAAACATCTCGCGTGATGGCGATGTCGTGGTACGTTACGGTGGTGAAGAGTTCTTGATGATTCTGCCGGGAGCCAGTTCGGCCGATGCGGCCAAGGTCGCAGAGCGTATTCGTCATCAGGTCAAAGATACGATCTTCAAAGAAGACAATCAGCAGATTGTGATGACTATCAGTGTCGGTGTTTGCGGTTACCCTGAAATTCAGGTGACCGATGAGGTTGAGTTGATCGATAAGGCCGATCAGGCGCTGTATCATGCCAAACAAAGCGGTCGTAACCGTGTCGTCGAATTCGCCCGTTTAAAGAATATCGCCTAGTTTTCCAAGTAAAATCAGGCAATAAAAAAGCCCCGACCAAGCGGGGCTTTTTTGTTTTTCAGTAAGCTACTGCTTATGCCAGTTCGGCAAATCCTCTGGCCACCGCGGCACGAACCTGATCCGGTGCGGTGCCGCCAAAGTGGTTACGCGCCGCGACAGATCCTTCAAGCGTCAGTACCTCAAAGACATCCTCGCTAATTTTGTCAGAGAAACCTTGCAAGGTTTGAAGAGACATTTCCGATAGATCTTCTCCGGTTTTGATGCCGTGAGCCACAGCCAACCCGACTACTTCATGAGAATCACGGAACGCCAAGCCTTTACCTACCAAATAATCGGCAAGGTCAGTGGCGGTTGAGAAACCTCGTTTGGCCGCTTCATAAGTCATCTCTTTTTTGACGATAATCGCCGGTACCATATCGGCGAAAGCACGCAAACTGCCCTTGACGGTATCCACCGTATCAAACAACGGCTCTTTGTCTTCCTGATTATCTTTGTTATAGGCCAAAGGCTGTGACTTCATCAGCGTCAGCAAGCTCATGAGGTGGCCATAAACGCGACCGGTCTTACCGCGGACCAGCTCCGGTACATCCGGGTTTTTCTTTTGCGGCATAATTGAAGAACCGGTGCAGAAACGGTCCGGCAGGTCGATAAACTGGAATTGCGCCGAAGACCATAACACCAGCTCTTCCGAGAAGCGCGACAGGTGCATCATTAAGGTGGCGGCGAAATGAGTGAATTCTATGGCAAAATCACGGTCAGAAACACCGTCTAGCGAGTTTTCACTGATACGCTCAAAGCCGAGCAATTCGGCCGTGTAATGACGGTCGATCGGATAGGTCGTGCCTGCCAGTGCGGCAGAACCCAAAGGCAGGGTGTTAACTCGTTTACGACAATCTTGCAGGCGTTCGACATCGCGCTTGATCATCTCGAACCACGCCAGCATATGATGACCAAAAGTCACCGGCTGTGCGGTTTGCAGATGGGTAAAACCGGGCATAATGGTTGCCGCTTCACGTTCTGCAATGCTTAAAAGACCATGCTGAAGGCGCTTCAACTCAGGCAGGATGGCATCGATTTCATCACGGATATAAAGGCGGATGTCTGTCGCTACCTGGTCGTTACGTGAGCGACCGGTGTGCAGTTTCTTACCGGTAATGCCGATCATCTGCGTCAGACGCGCTTCGATATTCATGTGAATATCTTCCTGTTTGATCGACCAGGAAAAATTCCCCGCAGCAATTTCAGCTTCAATCTGTTGCAGACCGTTGATGATGTCATTCAGTTCCTGTTGGTTCAAAATGCCGACTTTGGTGAGCATTTTGGCGTGGGCAATAGAGCCTTGAATATCCTGTTTGTACATACGCTTATCGAATTGAATCGATGCGGTGAAGGCTTCAACAAAGGCGTCAGTGGATTCGCTAAAGCGTGCGCTGGAAAGTTTTTCCTGATTGTGTTGATTGCTCATATAAATCTCAAATTTTTGGTTAATTCTGTTTTTGCAGTTCCAAGGCTCTTGGAGTGCTCGGGATTTGTTTATCTAGCCCCATATTGCGGTAGGCGGTATTAATATTCTGATGGATTACCGTGGCATATAAATCCAGTGTTTGAATGCCGACGATTCGCGGTGCTATCTCTTTACCATAGGCATCGACAAACAATACGGTAGGCGTCAAATCGGCGTCGATTTCATAGGCCCACTGCGATTTTTTCATGGTGCGGCCGTCCCATAAGGTAATCGGATCTTGTAAATCCACACCGACATGGCGAAGTAACACCACCTTTTCATCATAAAGTCGGTTTTTGACCATTGGTGTAAAGACTTTTTCATCCAGTACTTCACAAAATTCACACCACTCGGCACTGAACACCAACATAATGGGTAACTTTAACTCAGCCGATTTTTGGGCAATTTTGCCGATGTCGTCTAATTCGGTCAGCGCCGTTTTCCAGCCGGCATGAGTGCTTGTGGCGACCAATGCCAAACATAATAAGATAGAGCTCATCCATCGTGCCATGATTTACTGCTCCTTGGTTGAAATGTTTGATAAAACAGCAGTTCTGCAAGGCGAATACCATTCAACTCTATTTTAACTAAAACTTGATCGCTTTTTTCAGTAAAATGGGGGTTTTGCAGTAAACAAATGGAACACAAAACGGTAAAGCCATTGTGGATTTGGCATACCGGAAGTTGGAAGTCTTATGAAAAAAACCTTACGCATCGCTACCCGAAAAAGCCCGCTTGCCATGTGGCAGGCAGAATTTGTTAAAGCCGAATTGGAAAAAGCGCACCCAGGACTAGAGGTGGAGCTGCTGCCGATGTCGACCAAAGGCGATAAGATTCTAGATGTTCCTTTAGCGAAAATCGGTGGTAAAGGCCTGTTTACCAAAGAATTGGAAGACCGCATGATCGCCGGTGAAGCGGATATCGCAGTACACTCGATGAAAGATGTGCCGATGGAGTTGCCGGAAGGTTTCGCCTTAGGCGCAATTCTCGAACGTCATTCGCCAACCGATGCTTTTGTCTCCAATAATTATGAGAAATTTGAAGATCTCCCGCAAGGCGCTATTCTGGGAACTTCAAGCCTGCGCCGTAAAGCGCAGTTGATGGCGCAGCGTCCGGACTTAGTGGTACGCGACCTTCGCGGAAATGTCGGTACCCGTTTGGGTAAGCTTGATGCCGGAGAGTATGACGCGATTGTTTTGGCGACTTCGGGCTTGCAGCGTCTACAATTGGATGACCGTATCCGTCATGAGATTCCTGCCGAAACCTGTTTGCCGGCGGTAACCCAAGGTACCCTGGGTATTGAGTATTTTGCCAAGGACACGGAAACACTGGATATCATCAAAGTGTTGAATCATAAGCCAACCGAAATTCGCACTACAGCGGAGAGAGCCATGAACCATCGTCTAGAAGGCGGTTGTCAGGTGCCAATCGGGGTGTTTGCCGAGCTTGAAAAGGAGCGGATCAAGATTCGTGGCTTGGTTGCCGAATTGGACGGCTCAACGGTATTGCACGCGCAAACCGAAGGCCCAGCGGAAAATGCACATGAATTAGGTGTTGCGGTGGCGGAAGACCTGCTGAAACAGGGTGCGGATAAGATTCTCGCCGCAGTCTATGCTGAAGAGATTAGCTCCAAGGGTTAAGTTCGCCTAAGAGGTGGTGTCAGCCATGGCCTATACGCTGTTGAATACGCGCCCCAAGCATCAAGCCGAAGACTTGAATGCATTGCTTGCCGATGCCGGTATCGAGACGTTGTCTTGCCCGTTGATTGAGATTGATTGGTTAATGCCGAAAGAGCCAATTAATCAGCAATCAAGTGCATTAAAAAATGACTATGACAGAGCGGTGTTTACCAGCGCCAATGCGGTAACCGGTTGGTTGTGCTGGCAGCAGTCATCGCCAGCGAACCGAATCGGTTTCAAGCAAGGTATCGCCATCGGTAAGGCAACGCAAAACAAAGCGCGGCAAAACCATATCGATTTAACCTGTTTAAGTGAACAAAAATTCGATTCCGAACATTTGTTGCAACACTCGAGTATGCAGAACTTGAAAGGCCAGCGAATTTTACTGGTCACGGGTGAAAACGGCCGCCAGAAATTGCCACAGACTCTTAAGCAAAGAGGTGCTCAGCTCGATGAGGTTTTTGTCTATCGACGTCAACCCGCGCCTTTTTGCCGACTTCAATGGCAGCAGTTTCTGGCCTCAAAACAACCGGTTTTGCTTATCAGCAGTTTGCAGGCCTGGGAGCAATTAAAGTCGCAATTGGCAACCTATTATCAACTCAAAGACCTTTTTAACGAGCGGGCTGAAACGCAAATTTGGCAAGCAATCGATGCGGTGCTGGTTTATAGTGAACGTATTGCAAACCAGCTGGTTGAAGATGGTTATAACGGCCATATTCAAATATTGTCTACCCAGAGCGATCAAGGGGTCTTGCAGGCAATCGATGCGTTAACAGGTAAATCAAATCAGTAACCTTTCAATTTTGGTTAAGGCTAGGTGATATATGGCAGATAGAATTGTTCCTAATGCAAAGCAACGTGTTGTAGATGCTGACAGCACTCAGCAAAAAGAGATCGTTGAAGACCGTGCAGAGGAATCTCAAGCTGATGTCGAAGCGATGGCCGACATTGATAAAAAGATAGAGCGCGGCAAGGCTTATTCACAAGCCAAAGCTGACGAACATGCCGGTGAGAAGCAGCCGACTTTGGATTCGCTGGCGCAACAGTCTGAACAGAATGCAGCGCAAAAAACATCCGTTTGGGGGAAGTTGCTGGCCTGGTTTATTGCCTTATTGATTATTTTATCGATGCTTTGGTACACCCGACCAGATACCGACTGGCAAATTCAGCGCATCAATGATTTGCAAGCCCAGGTGGATCAATTGAATGCCGAGATTGAAGAACAGCAACAGCAGTTATCGACGTTCGATACTCAGCTTAACTCGGCAGAGAACAAACCCTTATTGAGCCAAGCCGATTTGGATGGTTTCAAGGCGCAAACCGAACGGCAAATTGTGAAAATGCAGCAAGCATTGCAGCAGCTGAGCGAACAAGCCGGTGCCAGTGCAGATCAAGCCGCCAAGCAACTCAATGAGTTGGCTGAAGAGATGCCGAAGACTTTGACGCCATCACCACAAACTCAGCAGAAATTACAACAGTTGGAACAAAAATTCGCCAATGAATTACAGTCCATGGCGAACCAATTAGGCGAACTATTCGATTTTAAACAGCAGACCCAGCAGCAAGCAAATCAGGCAGAAAAAACAGAGCCAAGCTTGACTCAAGCGCAACCGGGACAGCCTTTAGACAGTCTGCAGATTCAGCAATGGATAGTGGAAATCAATACCCAATGGATTCTGCAAGGCAGAGTCGCCAGCACGCGCCAACAGTTGTTGGCTCTAGAACAAGCGGTCAACTTAAGCAGCTTTGGGTATACCTCGCAGTTGACTCGTTTAATCGGTGCCGATCTGCGTTATCTGCAAGACTATCAAACGGCCGCTAAACTTGATTTTGAAAAACCGATCAGTGAACTTTATCAAGCGATCCCAAGCTTGAAAAAAGCCAACGGCAAACTGCCACAATCATCTGACCCGTCTGCCAATAGCGCTGAACAGGCAAGTGCTCCTGAAAACGGCACCTGGGATAAGTTGATGAGTAAGTTCGGGCAGATGTTCAGCCTGCGTAAACGCAGCGAAGAGGGGGAATTAACCTCGGTGGAAAGTTTGATTATGAATGATGTACTGCAACAGCGTTTGGCATTATTGGTAGAGCGATTGCACTGGGCGTTGCAAATGCAATCGGAAACCCAGACCGAGCAATCGATTCTATCGATAGAACAATTTATGGAGCGTTATTATCCTGATGATTTCGAGCGGTTCGCTCTGTTATTGACACCGTTCAAACAGGTTGATTTTGTTTCACGTGAAGCCTTGTCGATTATGACATTGGATAAGCAGGTTGCCAGACCTGAATAACAAAAAGCCGGCATTAACCGGCTCTAAATCACTCAATACTGGAAGAGAAAGGACTCTATGCGAACACTGATCAGTTTTGCTGTCGCTTTGTTAATCGCCACTGCAATCGCTACCTTGTTGTTGTACGACAATGGTCGAATGTCGTTGGAATGGGGAGACTGGATTCTGGAAGCCAGCGCCAGTTTTATGCTCGCAGTGATTCTGGTGGTATTTATTGTCGGTTATATGGCGATCCGCTTTGCGGTGATTATCTGGCATATTCCGCATTACTGGCGTCGCCGTAAACGCCTGAAGCAATATTCCCGTGCGGAAAATGCCATGGCAAAAGGCATGATCGCATTGGAATATGGTGATTGGCACAAGGCGGAAAAAGAGCTGGTGAAAAGTGCCAAAAACAGTGAAGCCGGTCTTGTACACTATCTCAGTGCCGCAAAAATGGCGCATAACCAGCAAGCCCATCAACGTCGTAATCAATATCTAGCACAGGCTCGCGAGCTTTACCCTGCCGAGTATGTCACGATTGGTTTGGTGGAAGCGCGCCTGCTTAAAGAAGACGAGCTGGAGGCCGCGGTTGCGATTTTGCAGGAGTTGCATCAACAACAGCCTAAAAATGCCACCATTCTTGCCGAATTGGCGTTTGCATTACGTGATTTGGGTTACTGGCAGAGTTTGGCTGAATTAATGCCCAAGGTGAAACGCAGTGCTGGCTTCTCGGTAGCTGAATATTCCCTATTGGAACAGCAACTGTGGGCGGGACAACTGGCTGCGGCGACCGATTTTGATGCTTTGCAAACTATCTGGCAAGGTCTTAACCGCAAGCAGAAGCTGATTGCGGAAATTGTCGCCGAGTATGTCGAACAGTGTTTAGGGTGGGGACAGGAAGCGGATTTGAAGAACCTGCTCGAGCGAGCCATCAAAAAACAGTGGAACGACCGACTGGTTTATCAATACGGTCGTTTAACACTAGGGCCGGCATTTGACCGTCTAAAGGTCGCCGAGAGCTGGTTGCAAGCCGATCAAGAGAATAATCCGGTGCTATTGCTGACCTTGGGTCGTTTGGCATGTCGTAGCCAGCTTTGGGGTATGGGGCAAGGTTATTTGAAACGCAGCCTGAAAATTCGTCCCGAGATCGAAACCTTCCATGCGCTGGCACAATGTTATGAGGCCGAAGGTCAGGAAAACCAAGCTGCTTTGACTTATAAGGAAGCGATTTTACAGCTTGAGAAAAAGTAGGCATCTAGCTTTTTAACAGGCTGTCATCATCGTCCTTTTCGAGTTCTTCATCAATCGTGGGGGCTAGCGGGATATTATGATGCAGATTCGGATAGCGGCAGTGCACAACATCGCTTTCGGCAATCGAATTCAGTGCCATTTTCACCAAGTCTCTTGGCGATAACCTTTCGCCACTATAGGTGACCACGCCTTGGCGCATAGTCATTTCGTATTGTGGATGTACCGTATTCAAGTCCTCTTCAATTTCGAAATTGGTATTGATAATCCGTTCACGAATAATATTTTTCACCTTTTCAATTCCTGCCCGATTGGTTTCCGGAGCGAGCACGGCAAACAGCTGTTCCTCAATATGGAATGCGATATCGGTATCACGTGTTTCATGGTTCAGCGCTCTGCCGAAAAAGATATATTTACTGCCGGGTTCATGCATTTCCATATTCTTAGCGGCCGGGTTCACCGTCTTGATATCACTGAGTTGGATAAACATTAATGAAAAAGGGCGCTGATAGCGCTGACTGCGATACATCTCATAGCGCAGAATCTCATTGAAACGGTCTTTATGGAATAGGCCGGTATTCTGTTCATTAATCATCAGTATATCTAGCTTGTCATAGACGTTGTGCAGCGTTTCTATCTGTTTGCTGAGCTGTTGATCAATATCGTCCATTTCCAGCAGTTCTTGAGGGGTACGCTGCCATTGATGGCTGGCTTCCTTATCGCTGAAGTTCAGCTGTTGAATGCGCAAAGCCATTTTTTCAAGCGGAATCAGGATTTTGCTTTGCAATTTATCCGTGGTAATCCAGATCGATGCGATGATAAAACAGAAAAGAAAGATCAGGCTGAAAATCAGCACCGCTGTTGCCGACAAGCGATCTAAGGATATCGGCAGTTCTACGGTCAAAACACCGGCCAGAGCTCCATCGTAAATGGTACCGTTAAGCACGCCTTGGGAGTGGCAGGCCAAACAGTCCTGGCGGAATTTGATTGGAATGGCGGCATAAACCCTTGAGGAAAATAGGTGGGTTTCGATCTGCACGCGTTCCTGCTGTTCCACCTGCTCGATTAAACGGGAAAAGTTTTGACTGATTTCGCCATTGATTTTTATTTTGCTGTCTGCTCCATCAAGAAAGCTTGAGGATTTTTGCAGAAACAGTGCCGCCGAAGGCAGGTTTTCACGGAGCTGGCGATAGACTTTATTGATATTGTAAGGTGTCCAGCCGGTGGATAAATGCTGGTTAATCGCTTGGTAGGATTGCGATTGCAGTTGCTTGATGTCGCTGTTGACCGAATGATTGATAATGAAATAAGCCGGAACGAAGGTTATCGGGAAACTGATGGCAGCCGCTAAGATGGCCGCTAATAACAGCTGTTTAACTAATAGCGTTCTAAAAGGGTACTGCTTAGGATAGTGCGCCATTATGCCGGACCTCGCAGCTTTGATGAAAACCGTCAAATTGGGTGTTCAGAGCAAAGTGAATTATCTATTAATCAGTTGTAACAGCTTTGTATTCGCTAAGATATTGTTATATTTGCTTATTTTTCTGAAAATTAAAAGGTTTTTATGAACAATTTTAAAAAATCAGATTATCGGCGGCTAGGTTTGCAGCAATGAAATCCTCTTTTACCGTTTGAATCATCGGCCAGGATCCGCATAGATAAACACGATGGTGTTTCAGCGATGGGTGGTGCTTAAGCACGGTTTGATGTACCAAGCCTTTTTCGCCGGTCCAGTTGTCAAACTGCTCGGATAGTACCGGGATATATTCAATATGACCATGACGTTGCGCCAATTCAATCATCGTATCATGCATATAGAGGTCTTCCACGCAGCGCGCACCCCAATAAAAACTGATGGGGACTTCCAATTTCTGCCGAAGTGATTCGATCAAGATCGCGTAAAGCGGGGCAAAACCAGTGCCACCGGCAACGAAAATAATCGGTTCATGACCGGCTTGCAGACGCATCTGCTTTTTTGGCCCTTGAACCACCAGCGTATCGCCGACTTGCGTTTTGGCAAACTCGGTCATCCATGGGTTGTCGTCGATAATGCGGATATGGCATTCGATCAATCCATCTTCGCGTGGCGCATTGGCAATGGAAAACGGCTTCAGGTCACCGCTATTCATGCCGAGCATGACATAGTCGCCCGATTCATAGCTAAGCGGGTGCTCCGCTTTCATTAGCAGTTGTCGGATATGATCGTTAAATGCATCAAAATGCACCACTTTCATGACATGCAATTCATCTTGTAAGTCATGTTCAGACATGGACTATCCTTATATTTTCAATGCATTGATTAGAGTGCGAACTCGGTCCAGACCGGCGCGTGATCGGATGGCTTTTCCATCGCACGGATATCATAGCCGACTTCGCTGGCGACCGCTTTGTCGTTAAGTGCGGCGGTCGCTAAAACGGTATCGATTCTCAGGCCACGACGCGGTTCACGGTCAAACCCTTTGGAACGGTAGTCGAACCAGCTAAAGACATCATTGGTATCTGGGTGTACGGTACGGAAGGTATCAACCAGCCCCCAATCCAACAAGCGTTGCCACCATTCGCGTTCTTCCGGTAAAAAGCTGGTTTTGCCGTCACGCAGCCAGCGTTTGCGGTTCGGTTCACCGATACCAATATCCAAGTCGGTCGGCGAGATATTGAAGTCACCGATTACCGCCAAAGCCTGCTCCGGGTTACATTCGGTTTGCAGATAGTCCATCAGGTCGGCATAGAACTTTTCTTTTGCCGGGAACTTTACCGGGTGCTCGCGGTTTTCACCTTGCGGGAAATAACCATTGATGACGCGGATCTGTTCACCATTGGGCATAGCGAAATCACCGATAATCATGCGTTTCTGGGCGGTGTCATCATCGTGAGCCCAGCCTTTTTGATGGTGAATCAGTTCAATATCGTTGCGATACAGCAGCGCAACGCCGTAATGCGTTTTTTGCCCCATAAAAATGGCCTTGTAACCCATCGCTTCAATCGCTTCGAGCGGAAACTCATGGTCTTGAACCTTGGTTTCCTGCAGGCCGATGACCTCGGGCGAAATCTGTTCAATCAGCGATTCGAGTTGATGAAGACGTAAGCGTACGCTATTGGTGTTAAACGAGACAATTTTCATAAATGAGATAAAACCTTTGTATTAGCCGTTGCCAATTGAGGCTTGTAGCAATATAGCCAACAGCCGCTCGGCTTGATTAAACGGCATTGAAATTGAATACCCAGATTATAGCGAATTGTGGCATTCATTTGGCTTAAAACGATTTGAAAGCGGCTTTGATTACCTATATTTTTAGCGTGGAAATCTGGCAGCTTTTGGTATCATATGGGCTTTAGCGCAATTTTTTAGGAAACAGTTAGGTTATGGGTCACGTCTATCGTTTGGTTATTTCTTGTCCGGATCAGGTCGGAATTGTTGCCTCGGTCGCACAGTTTATCTCTGAAAAGGGCGGCTCGATTGTTGAAGCCAACCATCATACCGATACCAGTAACGGCTGGTTTTTTATGCGTCATGAGATCCTAAAAGGTTCGATGAATTGTGATTTGGCGGAGTTCGAAGCGGGCTTTGCCGAACTGGCGACCCAGTTTGATATGCAATGGTTTATCTCCGATTCGGAAAGCCCGAAAAAGATTGCCTTGTTTGCTTCCAAAGAATCACACTGTCTAGCCGATTTATTGCATCGCTGGCATGAGAACGAGCTACCGGGTGAGGTGGTTTGTGTGGTTGCCAACCATGATGACCTGCGCTCCATGGTCGAGTGGTATCAGGTGCCGTTTCATCATGTTCCGGTCACACCGGACAGTAAGCCGCAGGCGTTTGCCAAAACCGAGGAAATTGTCGCCCAGTATCAGGCGGATGTGATTGTCCTGGCACGCTATATGCAGATTCTGCCACCACAGATGTGTCGTGATTATGCCGGTCAGGTGATTAATATCCATCACAGCTTCCTACCGTCTTTTGTCGGTGCCAAGCCTTATCATCAAGCCAGTGAACGTGGCGTCAAACTGATCGGGGCGACTTGTCATTATGTTACCGAGGTGTTGGATGCCGGGCCGATTATCGAACAGGATGTGATTCGCATTAGCCATTCGCACACGATCGATGATATGAAGCGTTTGGGTCGTGATGTGGAAAAAACCGTATTGGCGCGCGGCCTTCGTTATCACCTGGAAGACCGCGTTTTGATTCATGGCAATAAAACCGTGGTGTTTGACGCCTAATTCGTTTTAACAGAAGCGTTTGATTTTTTCCGATGTTTGAATCGGCAGGCGTTTCTGTTGCAGCCAGCCGGAAATCATCTTCTGCAGGGCTTGTTCGACGCCTTTTCTGCCAGCCAAATGATACTTATGGGCGACATCCTGCCAGCTGAATTTTTTCATGATTTTATCGCACCAGATACCTTGCTCCTGTTCGCTGGCTTGCAGCAATAGCTGGGCAGACTGCAGGCTCCACTGCCACATGGTATGGCTAATCGCTTCATAGGGGCGTTCGCCTTTTTGATACATCAACAAGACTTTTTCCAGACCGCTATTTTGCTGTTTGAAACGGAACGTCTGGATGATTTGCCATGCCTGCTGCGGAGGTAGATTGGGTAGGGACTCCAGCAATAGGTGCGGGAACTGTTCTTGAAAGCAACTTTGTATTTGCGACAAGGCCTGACGCGACATGGCGCTGACCGGCTTGGTCACTACCAAATTATGGCAGCCGCTAGCCTTGTCACGTTTGGCTCCGACATGTAAAGGCCAGAAGTGCTGCTTGAACCAAAACGGCAACAGCGCTTCATTGGCACCAAAACTGGAACTGATATAGTCGATACGTCGACGAAGGGCTTCCGTTTCGACATGGCGAATCATTTTCTGTCCAATGCCTTGGTGCTGATATCTCGGATCAACCGCGATGCGCATAATGCGCCAGGTCGAGAGCATTAAAAAATCGTCTTGCGCATAGTTCTTCGTTAGCAGTTGTGGGACAAGGTGGCCGTGGGCTCGGTTTTTTGAGGGGTTCAACCGGCCTTCTTCAACACAGAGTACGGCCCCAATCACCTTGTCTTCACCGGGCTTTCGTGCGACAAACAGTTCGATATTCGGTGCGTTGAGGATTTGCTGGAGATCATTCGGGCTGGTTTGATAATGCGCTTGAACCAATAGACTGAACAGTGATTGCAACACCGCTTGATTGGTGAGCAGTTGTTCAGTTCTCAGCGCTTTGATCTGCAGCGTTTCAATATTAATATCCTGTTTTTCGCTGTCACTATTGATCAGGTCGATATCCAGTAACAACGCACGATTAATCGCGGTTTCCAACGGATCCTTTGTCGCCCAGCGAATCGACTGCTCCAGATGCAGGCTTTTCCAATCCGGCGTATGTTTGTGTAGCAGCTTCTTAAAACGCAGTTCAAAGCCGCGTCCAGAGCCTTCATAGCCATGCAGGGTGGTGGCAAACACCATGCGGTGATAACGCATCAACAACTCTTTTAGCAAAGGTGTCGGCAGTTGTGCGGCTTCATCCACCAAAACGACATCGGTATGGCTCGGATTGAGAATCAGGTAGTCGGGGGCGACAAATTCAATCTGTTTGGTCTGGTGTTCATAGCGGAATTCGATATGGCCGGTTTTATTGACCACCAGTTCGATATCCAGACCTTGCTCCAATAAGGTGTAGAGCGATTCGGCGGCATGTTGGAATGCGGCCTTGGTTTGGTCCAAGCGACTGGCGGTAATGACGATATGGTTCTTGCCATCCAACAGACAATCGACTGCGGCAAGACCCAAGGCGCTGCTTTTGCCTCTGCCGCGGTCGGCACTGAGAACGAGCGGTCTTTTGCGGTGGCCGAAGGCGACCGAGTGAATCGCTGCAATTGCCTGTTTCTGGTCGTCACTTGGCAAGGGCATGACTGGTGCCGCTGTAGACGATGTTTGCGGCCATTCAATAAGCTGGTTCTCATGCAGCCAGATGACATCGCTGTGTTGCCAACTGTTGATAAGGTGTTGGCTAAAGCCGTTGTTGGCTTGTTCAAGTGTATAGGGCGTATTTAAAAAGCGCTGGTCTTCCGGATTGGTCTGTCCAAGCCAGATTTTTTCCGGGGGGGCGAGCAGTATCAGGAGTCCTCCGGCACGGATCATACCGGAGACAATCCCCAGGGTATCGGCACTTAGACCGTGACTGACATTGATAATGGCGCCATCGATTTCCTGGCCGAGATGGTATTTGAGTCGTTTGCTGGCGACAACCTCAAAATCACCGTAGATCTTGGCCGGATCGATAGGGTTGTTTGGCTCGTCTTGGGTTTCAACCCAGAAAACGGTTTCATGGTTGGCGAAAACGTCTTCAAGTTGTTGTTGATGCCAGCCGTCGGCGCCACTGATAATCACTAAGGCTCGATGTTGCTGCTTGTTTAGTTGTTGTCGCAAAGAGTTAAGGTTGGTTATCGAGTCGTTCATACCGTGCATATCTACTAAAGTGGGCGTCTTCTGTGAAGTTAAGTGTTGGCTACAAATTTTAAACTGGCTGAATTAATGCAAAATCTTAACCCTGTAGGCGGCGGCCCGTCGGCAAACACATGGCCGAGATGGCTGTGGCACAGGGCGCAAAGCACCTCGGTACGAACCATGCCGTGCGAACGATCAACACGCTCGAGAATGGTTTCGCCGTTAAGAGGTTGCCAAAAGCTCGGCCATCCTGAACCGGAATCGTATTTTTCTGAAGAGGAGAATAATGGAGTGTCACAACAGGCACAGTGATAGATACCGGTCTCTTTCAAATCCCAGTATTCACCGCTAAACGCCGGTTCTGTGCCGCCGCATCGACATATTTGATATTGTTCATCGGTTAATTTCTCTTTCCAGAAGTCTTCTGTCGCTGAGTCATTAACCTGAGGTGTTTCTTGCTGCATGAGCGATTCTCCTCTGATACGTTAAGCCCGCAGCCGAACAATAAGCTGACAAGGTGGTTATCCGTGATGGCTTAACAGCGTATAATAACGGGCTGTAATTGTTATCTTTATTCGCTTTTTTATGTTTTATAACAAGTTGTTGCAGGTTTTTACCAAGAGGCTCAAACAGACCCATGTTATCCGATAAACTTACCCCAGCACAAGTGCAATGGTCAAATCAGTCGGTTCCCGTGTCTGTACAGTTCGATGATGTTTACTTTTCAACCGATGACGGCTTGGCAGAAAGCCATTACAATTTTATCGATGCCAATCGGTTGCAAAGTCGTTTTTCCGGATTGCCGCCGAATGCTGTCTTTCGTATTGCCGAAACCGGATTCGGTTCCGGGTTGAACTTCTTGTTGGCCTGTCGGCTATGGCTTCAACAGGCACCGTCAAGCGCGAACTTACACTTTATCTCTTTTGAAAAATTTCCATTGGCGTTAGCCGACATGCAGCGTGCGCATAGCTGTTTTGTCGAACTGGCAGAAATTGCTGGCGAATTGCATAGCCGTTACCCGTTGTTGTTGCCGGGCTGGCATGATGTCTGGCTGTTTGAGAAACGGGTGCGTTTGACCTTATGGTTTGGTGATGTCAATAAAGGCTTGCCGGAACTGGATGCGACTCCTTCCAGCTTGGTCGATGCCTGGTTTTTGGATGGTTTTGCCCCAGCGAAAAACCCCGACATGTGGCAAACCACTCTGTTTCAGCAGATGGCACGCTTAAGCCATCAACAGACAAGCTTTGCCACCTTTACGACAGCCGGTGATGTGCGTCGTAGTCTGCATAAAATGGGGTTTCAGGTCGAAAAACGTCCTGGTTATGGCAAGAAACGCGAGATGTGTTTCGGCACTCTGTTGCACAAGCGCCCGTTCAGTTGGAAAACTCCGTGGTTTGAGCGCCCTGAGCCTATAGACAATGACAACAAACAGGCGATAGTCATCGGCGCAGGTTTGGCCGGAGCCGCCGCCGCTTACCAGCTTGCGGAAAACGGTTGGCAGGTAACCGTGTTGGAGCAGGCCGACGATATCGCCACTCAGGCCTCGGGAAATCTGGCCGGCGCGGTGCATCCGTTATTGACCGCCGATTGGAATCTACGCAGTCAATGGTACCTGCAGGGCTATGAAGCGACTTTACGCCATGTATTGCCTTGGTTTAATGAGGCTGGCAGTGAACGTTTGGGTGATTTAAGCGGGCTGATTCAGGTTTTTGTCGATAAGACCGCCGAGCAACGTTTTCAACAGGCGCAGCAACGCGTCGGCTTGCCACATGAGCTTGTCAGGGGGTTGAATGCAGAGGAGCATCAGCTTTATCTGCAAGGTCAGCACCGTCATCAGGGAATTATCTTTCCCAAAGGCGGTTGGCTCTACCCTCGTGCGGTAATCGAGCGCTGTCTGGCGCATCACAACATCCATTTGCAATGCGGGTTTAAAGTCAGCCGACTGGTTTTTGAAAATGAATCCTGGCGGCTCGATAATGGGCGGCAACAATATTGCGCACCGGTTGTCATTGTCGCCACAGGCAGTTTGGAAGCCAAACTAAACCAACAACTTGGTCTGCCGATCAGGCCGGTGAAAGGTCAGGTCACTCATTTACAACCGGAGCAGCAGCGTTATGTATTGGATAAGGCAGTCACTCATAAAGGCTATTCGAGCCCTTGTCATCATGGTGCGGTAACCGGTGCGACCTTTGAAGCGCCGAATATGGATGAAACCTTGTCACTGGCTAGTCACAAGGAGAATTTGGCGATGGCCGAGCAGGCCTTGCCGGATTGGCTGGCGACGTCAGTATCAGCAAGTGAATCGAGTTCAGTAACCGAGATTGAGCTTGCCGGTAGAGTTGCGTTTCGGCCGACAACACCGGACCATTTACCGATTATTGGTGCTGTCGCGCAGACAGATTGGATGCAAAAGGCCTATATCGGTCAATCCCATACCCATGCGGTATATCGTTACGATAAGCAGCGTTATCAAAAGGGTTTGTATGTCAGCAATGGGCATGGTGCACGAGGTTTGATGTCGGTGTTTCTCGCCGCCGAAATCTTGCTGGCGGAGATCGAAGGCGAGGCTTTGCCGCAACCATTGTCGCTTTATCATGCTTCGCATCCGGCAAGGTTTGCAATCAGGCAATGGCGTCAGGGTAAAGGAGATTTTTACGAAAAAGATCATCACTATAGCTAATTTCCAAGGCTTTGATACAATAGCTGACATTGATATAACAAGTCCGAAAATAAGGCTTGTCTGCACAACCCTAGCGGAGAACTCCATAGCAATGCGTATTTCCCAATACCTTAACAAATTTGCGTTATCGACTTTGGTGATTACACCTTGCCTATTGCTACCCCCGGCTTTTGCCAAAACGGTATTTGCATCCGATATCAAAAGCGCTCCCTGGTCTGAGGTAATCAATACGTTGCCCGAATATAAGGGCACTTTCAATACCGGTTTGCGTCAATCTTTACGCCGTCAATTGACGCTGCCGGATATCGGCGCGGCTTTTAATGCCCAGTCAGAGCAAGCCGATGCATTGCTACAAAGAATCAAGAAGCTCGATGCCGATTTGTCTCAATATGTTCGTGTCAGTGAATCGATCAGCCGTTTCCAGCAGTTAAAGCGTTTGATGCCGGCTTTAAAAAATATCGAAGAGCGAAAGTTAATTGAAGCGCTGCTGGTAAAAAACCAGATAAGGGTGCCGCGTTTGCGCAATAGCCGTTTATTACCACATTTGGATAAGCGAATTTCCATTCTTGCCAATGGTATGATTTTCAATCTTAAAGCGCTGGTGCGTGAGAACCGCACCTATGAGCCGCAACTGCTGGCCTCAATGGAGAAGTACGGCGTACCTTATTCGGCACGAATTCCTGACTTTATTCTTGATTATTATCTATTGCCTTTAGGTCAGAACGAACAGGGCAAGTGGTTGTTTGACGGCTCCATTTCATTATTGGGCAAATACGATATGAAAGTGGTCGGCGTGGAAAGCTCGATCAGCGTTGAGGCCAGCAATCGAGAGCAAGCAGAAGCCAAATCGATGGAGCTGTTGGCAGAATCGATTACCGAGCAGTTGACACAGTATTTATTGACTCAGTCCTAATTCGACTTAAATAGGAACCTTATGAACCTTTTTGGCAAAATCAGTATTGTTATTTGGATTGTTTTATTGATTGCTGCGGCAATTATGTTTGATTGGTTTGGCAGCCGGGATGCTGCCAATGCGGTACTTGAAGGCGGTAAAGTTGCGGTAGAGAAGCTGGAACAAACCGGTGATCAAGTGCAGGGGGCGATCGAGTCGGTTACCGAAAAGGGCGAAGCGGTTCAGCAGGAAGCAAAGAAGATCGCTGAATAATCTTGCTTGACCAACTTGCCAAGGTGGTGAAAATGTCTGCAAATTCGGAGAATAAAACATTGCCGCCCATCGGTTTGGTGATTATCGGCGATGAAATCCTTTCCAGTAAGCGTCAGGATCGTCATTTGGCGCAAGTTAATGAGTTGCTTAAGCCACGTGGTTTGCACATCAGTTGGGTCAAGATGCTTGGCGATAATGCCGATTTACTGGTAAAGAATCTACGCCAGAGTTTTGCCGATGGCGATATTGTTTTCAGTTTCGGCGGTATCGGCGCTACTCCGGATGACCGTACGCGCCAAAGTGCCGCTTTGGCCTTAGGCGTGAAAATTGAACGACATCCCGATGCAGTGGCCGAAATTGAAGCGCAATTTGGTGAAGACGCCTATCCGAAACGAGTGTTAATGGCAGAATACCCTCAAGGCGCGCAAATTATTCCTAATTTCTATAACCGAGTTCCCGGTTTCTCTATCCAAAACCATCACTTTATGCCTGGGTTTCCGATGATGGCAAAACCGATGGTGGAATGGGTGTTGGATAATTACTATGCCGATTTTTTTCAGATTCCGTTTATCGAAAAAGCAGTGAAAATCGATCAAGGCCATGAATCGGAGTGGATTGATTTTATGCAAGACTTTGAAGAGCGGTTTCCGCAATTGAGACTGTTCAGTCTGCCGAGTATCCATCAAGATGGCCGTCGTACCATTGATTTGGGTGTTGAAGGCCCAGCCACCATTGTCGAAGAAGGTTTTGCGTTGATTCTGGCGGAAATGGAGAAACGCCAGCAATCCTACACGCTGATTGAATCTTAAAGGCGAGTAAGCGCTTAACTGATACAATAGCGATCATTCTTTAGCCTTGATGATATTTGCTTAATTTTGCGCTAACACCATTTTTAAAAGCCCCGTTCCTTATGCCTGATCATTCTTTCACCAGCCCTTCTTCAAACACGTACTCGGAAAGCACTTTTCGTGATGTCATTATTATCGGCGCTGGAGCATCGGGATTAATGTGTGCCGCTACCGCCGGTTATCAAGGCAAACAGGTTTTGGTTTTGGATCATGCCCCGAAAGCGGCGGCGAAAATCCGTATTTCAGGGGGGGGTAAGTGCAATTTCACCAATATGGATATTTCCAGTGAAAACTATATTTGTCAAAACCCCCATTTTGTTAAATCCGCCTTATCGCGTTATCCCTCATCTGCCTTTATTGAGTTGGTAGAGCGCCATGGCTTGGCTTATGAACAACGCGAGCTGGGAAAGCTGTTTTGCAGTGAACGTGCTTCGGATTTGATTCAGATTCTGCGCACTGAATGTGATTGGGCCGGTGTCGAGGTGCAGACCCGTTGTGCCATTCAACAGCTGAGCTATGAAGATGGTCTTTATCGATTAACCACCAGTCAAGGTGTGTTCCAGTGTGCTAAACTGGTTGTCGCCAGCGGTGCTTTATCGTTTGCCAAATTAAAGGCGACCGGCTTGGGTTACGATATCGCACGTCAGTTCGGTTTGAATGTTATCGAAACACGTCCCGGTTTAGTGCCATTAAGTTTTGCCGGTCGTTGGCAAAAACGTTTCGGTGAGCTGAGCGGTTTGGCGCTGGATGTCTCGGTGACAGCAGGAGGCAGGAGCTTTAATGAAGCCATATTGTTTACTCATACCGGTTTAAGTGGTCCGGGCATTTTGCAGGCATCGAACTACTGGCAAGCAGGCGAGCCCATCGTGATTAATCTATTGCCAAAAAAGGATGTGTTTGCCGAGTTGTTGGCGTTGAAAAAGCAGGGCGCTTCTTTAAGCAAATGGCTGCAACGGTATTTACCGAAACGGATGGTGCAACAATGGTTGGAATGGTATCCGTTGAACGATCAGCCACAGCCGGATATGGCCAATATCAGCGATGACAGTCTACGCCACTATGGCGAACAATTAATGAATTGGACGCTCTATCCATCGGATACCGCCGGTTACGACAAGGCCGAGGTCACGTTAGGTGGTGTCGATACCGACGAGGTTTCACAAAAAAGTTTTGAAGCCAAAAAACAACCGGGCTTGTATTTCATCGGCGAAGTGCTTGATGTCACCGGTCACCTGGGAGGGTATAACTTCCAGTGGGCATGGGCGTCGGGGGTGGCTTGTGGATTGGCTTTGTGAACAAATAGAGTTGTTTTAGAGGGATGTAATTTTATTCTTCCTGCTGCACGATAGACAAACCGTAATAAGTCTAGTTGCGATATAGTGTTTTGATTAGATGATAGCCAAAACGGGTTTTGATAGGGCCATGCACCTCAAGCAGGGAGCGTTTGAATACCACTTGATCGAACGCTTTTACCATCTTTCCTTGATTAAACTCGCCCAAGTGGCCGCCGCGTTTGCCCGAAGGACAGATTGAATGGCGTTTGGCCAAGACATCAAATGGCTTGCCGCGTTTTAATTGCTCAAGAATCTCCAATGCCTCTGTTTCCGTCTTTACCAAAATATGCAGTGCCGCTGCTCTTGCCATCTTCGTCTCTCTCGCTAACTTTAGTTATCTGCGTATGCTAACAACAATTGATTGCAGCCAAGTGATTTTTTGCCTGCTACAAATTAAATCATCACCTTTTGTGCAATCAGCTCGATCATGTCTTGAACGTAATGTTGGTTGGATAACGCTTTTGGTGTTGCGGCATATAACTTAGTCCAAAGACCTTCTTCACTTAACGGGCGCCAAGGCAAGTGTTTGAACTCTGCCTGGTTTGCCAATAACCACTTGGGTAAAACGCAGATGCCTCGCCCGGCTTCAACACGCTGTAACATCATTATCGTCAACTCTGAGTAAGATAAAGATTTTGGCGTGATCCCATTAGGATCTAAAAAGTCTTTAAATACACTCAATTTGTTTTTATCCACCGGATAGGTGATCAGGGTCAGTTCTTTGAAATCTTCGGGTGCTAAAAATGTTTTGTGAAGCAGGTGGCATTCCAACGGTAAAACAGCCACCAGTTCATAGCTAAATAGCGCGGTGTAATCTATGTCCTCTAAGGTTTCCGGGTCAGAGGTAATGACAAAATCTAGCTGTTGCGAGGACAGTTGCGTTAACGGAGCTTGATTAAAACTTGGCACGATATCCAAATCCACACTGGGCCATTGTTCTTGATAAGGCCGTAATAATGGCATTAACCATTCAAAGCAGGTATGGCAATCTACGCCTATCCAGAGTCGTCCACTTTCTCCTTGTTTCAAGGACAGCAGTTGTCGTTGGACATTTTCTATTTGAGGTAAAACCTGCTGCGCCGCTTGCAGCAAGATCTGGCCAGCCGGAGTCCATTGAATGGGAAAGGTTTTACGTTTAAACAGTTCAATTTCTAAGCTCTCTTCCAATTGTTTAATTTGATGGGAGAGCGCAGATTGTGTCATGCAGAGTGTATTGGCGGCTTTATTAACGCTATGTGTTTGGGCTAATGCCTGTAATGTTCGTAAATGTTTGAGTTCTATCATTGTCTTATTATGAATTTATTTCATGTTTTTGTGAATTTTAATCGTTTGTTTTCATAAATGTGAGAATCTACACTTTCCTTGTTCAAAAAGTAATGCCTATTTATTAAACAAGGAATCAAACCATGACTATTCATAATTTGGGTTATCCAAGAATTGGTGATTTTCGCGAACTCAAATTCACCATTGAAGCCTATTGGAAAGGCGAAAAAAACCTCGTCGAGCTAGAAGAGCAAGCCCGTAATATCCGTTACCAAAATTATCAGACGCAAATTGCTGCCGGTGTTGAACTGATACCGGTGAATGACTTTGCTTATTATGATCAGGTGCTCAATATGAGTACTTTGCTGGGGGTTATTCCTGAACGTTTCGCGCAAGAAAAATACGATGTCGAGGTAGCGTTTCGCATGGCGAGGGGTCGAGCACCATCTGATGATGGCCACCATTGCTGCGCTCATCATCAAGCCAATTCTAAAGCGGGTTATGCCGGAGCCATGAAGAAGTGGTTTGACAGCAATTATCATTATATTGTTCCGGAGTTTGAAGAAAGCACCCGCTTTGAGATTACCGACACGCGTCTGTTTGACGAGGTGGCTGAAGCCTTGGCGTTAAGACAGGATGGCAAAAATATCGATTTCAAACCTGTGCTGATCGGTCCCGTGACCTATTTGTATCTGGCCGAGAACAAAGGCACTTCTCTGCCTAAATTGCAGCGTCTAGAGAGTTTATTGGATGTGTATTGCGAAGTGTTAGATAGGCTCGCCAAATTGGGCATTTCCTGGGTTCAGGTCGATGAACCTATTTTGGGATTGGAATTAGAACAGGATTGGCAAAATGCATTCAATCAAGCTTATGACACTCTCGCTAACAGTCCAGCCAAATTGCTTTTGGCAACCTACTTTGAGACCTTAGGGGATAACCTTGAACTGGCCTGTCGGCTTCCGGTAGCGGGCTTGCATTACGACGGTTTACGCGGCCAAAAGCAGTTAGATCAACTGGTGAATGCTTATCCTGTCAATAAAGTGCTTTCCATCGGCTTGGTGGATGGCCGTAATATCTGGAAGACCGATTTGAATGAAGCGATAAAGTTACTGAAAGAAGCAAAAGATAAGTTTGCCGAGAATTTGTGGGTGGCGCCCAGTTGCTCATTACTTCATGTGCCGGTGAATTTAGAGGTTGAGGAGAAGCTAGAATCCGAGTTGAAAAACTATCTGGCATTTGCCAAACAAAAGCTGAGTGAAATCAAACTCATTGCCGATGCCTTGAATGGTAGAGAGAACCAGCAAGCTTTGGCGGATAACTCCAGGGCAATCGCGGCAAAGAAAAACTCTAAATTGGTCAATGACTTCGAAGTACAGCAGCGTATTGCCAAGCTTGATGAGATTGCATTGAAGCGTCCACGGCCTTATGCGGAGCGAGCGCCAGAACAGAAGGCTAAGTTTCATTTGCCGTTGTTTCCGACCACGACCATCGGTTCCTTTCCTCAAACCGCTGAAATACGCCAAGTACGCCGACAATTTAAAAGCGGTGATATCAGTGAAGCGCAGTATATCGAAGCGATGCAGGCCGAAATTCGCGATGTCTGCGACCGTCAGCAACGTATCGGCATTGATGTCCTTGTTCATGGCGAGCCTGAGCGTAATGACATGGTCGAATACTTTGGTGAGCAATTAGACGGCTATGCCTTTACTCAGTTTGGCTGGGTTCAGTCTTATGGTTCTCGCTGTGTCAAACCGCCAATTATCTTTGGCGATGTGTCTCGTCCAAAAGCCATGACGGTAGCTTGGTCGAAATATGCGCAAAGTCAAACCGAAAAAATCATGAAAGGCATGTTAACCGGCGCTGTAACCATGTTGAACTGGTCATTTGTACGCAATGATCAACCACGAGAAATCACCTGTAACCAAATTGCCTTGGCTCTACGTGATGAGGTGTTGGATTTGGAATCTGCGGGCATTCATATGATTCAAATCGACGAAGCGGCTCTGCGAGAAGGCCTGCCCCTGAAAAAGGCAGATTGGCAAAATTATCTGAACTGGGCGGTGAATAGTTTCTTGATCACGACCTCTGGTGTGGCTAATACAACTCAAATTCATACCCATATGTGTTATTCAGAGTTCAATGACATTATTGAGGCGGTCGCGGCAATGGATGCCGATGTGATTACAATCGAAACTTCAAAGTCACATATGAAGCTATTAGATGCCTTTGTCGACTTCGCTTATCCGAATGAAATCGGACCGGGTGTCTACGATATCCATTCACCGAATATTCCAACGGTGGAACAAATGGTGAAATTAATTGAACAAGCGTCAAAACTGATTCCGGTTGAGCGTTTATGGGTAAATCCGGATTGTGGACTAAAAACTCGAGGCTGGACAGAAACCGAACCGGCTTTGGTAAATATGGTCGAAGCGGCTAAACAGCTAAGAGAAAGCTTCTTGAATCATTAAAATTGTCGGACATCATTGAGTAAGCAAGCCACTAAGGGATTAGTGGCTTTTTGAAGTGAATCGCGATTGATTGAGATCTCAATCGGGGATAGCGGTTTTTTCAATAATCCATCATCATTCTTGGATAACAGCTTCTAAAAGCTTCCTTCTGCTCTTTTGTCAGCACCGATTGCATTTTGTCGCGCCTTTTCAGGCGATACATAAATGCCTGTTTTTTGGCGGCGGCAAGTTCGTCATAGGCTTTGGAAATCGCCTTGTCATTGTCAGAACGCATCGCTTTGGAGAGTTTATTACGCGCTTTCCATAGCTTGTTCATCATGCTCGACATTTCATCCATTGTCTCTGCACGAATTGATTGCATTTTTTCAATCTGCTCTGCGCTTAAATTCATCGGACCCATGCCATAACCATAACCGTCCATCATGCCGTAACCATAACCATCATGCATCATAGGGCCATAGTCGTCCTCGGCATGAAGTGCCATAGGAGTTATTAAAACGCTTGCCAGTAGCAGGGTTTTTATTCCAGTTTTCATATAGTGTTACCTCTTTTGTTCAATTAAAGATGTCATCACTTGTTCCGTGGGTTTACCTCCGTCGCCACGTCGTTACATAAAAAACCTGAAAATTGAAAATGACATTAATGCCATTAGAGTATTGATTTTCAAACTTTTTTTATTAATGTCAAAGTTAAGTGTTTTTTAAGCCTAAGGCTTTTATGTAATAAAGACATGGGATTCCGTGTCTTAATTGAGTGACAACGTTATTCGGATTCCTCGTCTAAGGAGGGAATAATGAACTGGAATTACTGGAATATGCATGGCTATGATGGAATGGGTTTTATGTGGTTTTGGTTGCTCTTGATCGTGATCGTGGTGGTGTTGCTGGCTTGGTTTGTTAAACCTGGCGGAAGCTCTGTGCCTCATCATGAAACGGCGCTGGATATCTTGCAAAAAAGGCTGGCTCGTGGCGAGATTGATGAGCAGGAGTATCGCCGTATTAAAGACACCTTGGATACCGAATAGATAGGCGTTGATATCCTGTCTTTGAAGGGCTCATACAGAGGCAAGTTTTCTCTGTTAGATTAAAAAGGAGTTGATGATGGTCGCCAATCACTCTTTGCATCATCATGGCCAAGATGCGGGTTGTCAGCATTCACATCATCACGGTCAGCATAATCATCAGCATATGATTGCCGATTTCAGGAAACGTTTCTGGTTTTCATTGCTGATCACCATTCCGATTTTATTATTGTCACCTTTTCTGCAACAAATTTTTGGTTGGCAGCAAGCGCTCGGCTTCGAGCATGATGATTACGTGCTGCTGGCATTAGCGACGCTGATCTACATTTACGGCGGAGCCCCTTTCTTAACTGGCCTATGGTACGAATTAAGCAGCCGTCAACCGGGAATGATGACACTGATTGCGATTGCCATCAGTACCGCTTATCTATACAGCGGTATGGTCGTTTTGGGATTGTCAGGCAAGACGTTTTTTTGGGAGCTGGCCACTTTAATTGATTTGATGCTGCTGGGTCACTGGATTGAAATGAAATCGGTGATGGGCGCCTCTCAAGCGCTCCAAAAGCTGGCTGAATTGATGCCCACCAGCGCCCATAAAGTGACTGATGAGGGTTTGCTTGATGTCGAAATAGCGTCACTGTTGCCAAATGATCTGGTAATCGTCAAACCGGGTGAAAAAGTCCCCACGGACGGCTTGGTTGTCGAAGGTAAAAGCTCTGTTAACCAAGCATTGCTGACCGGTGAAAGCATGCCTGTCAGTAAGGCAAAGGATGATCGGGTTATTGCCGGTAGTCTGAATGGCGAAGGCGCCTTGACAGTCAAGGTCGAGAAAACCGGTAAGGATTCCTTTTTGGCCAAAGTGATTGATTTGGTCGAGCAGGCTCAGCAGAGTAAATCGCGCACCCAGAACCTCGCCAATCGGGCAGCGGTCTGGTTAACCCTTATTGCCTTGTCGGGGGGGCCTTAACGTTTTTTGTCTGGTCTTTGCTTTTATCGGAGGATATCGCATTTGCTCTGGAACGAACGGTCACCGTGATGGTCATTACTTGCCCGCATGCATTGGGTTTGGCCATTCCGTTGGTGGTTGCGGTCTCCACCTCTATCGGGGCGCGACAGGGTTTGATGGTGCGAAATCGTGCCGCTTTCGAATTGGCGAGAAAACTAGAGGTGGTGGTGTTCGATAAAACCGGGACCCTGACGAAGGGGGAGTTTGGTATTACTGCAATCATTAATTTGGCCCAAGATGTCTCTGAAGCGGAGTTGCTGAATTTGGCGGCATCGGTGGAACAGGATTCGGAACACCCGATTGCCAAGGCCTTGAGCCAAACCGTATCAAAACAAGCCAAGCTAAGTCATTTTAAAGTCAGCGAATTCAAGGCAATTCCAGGCAAAGGCGCACAGGCTCTGGTAGATGGTCGCTTGGTGCAGGTGGTCAGTCCGGGGTATTTATCCGAACAGTCGATAGACTACGATTGCCAAGCGGTTGATCAGGCGTTCGCTAGTGGTAAGACGGTGGTGTTTGTTCTGGTTGAGAATGTCTTAAAAGGAGCAATAGTTTTATCCGACTTGATTAAAGAAGAGGCAAGCGCCAGTATTCAAGCATTACAGCAAAAGGGGATTAAATGCATGATGCTGACGGGCGATAATCGCCAAGTTGCCGCCGCGGTCGCTGAGCAAATTGGTTTGGATGATTATTTTGCTGAGGTATTGCCGGAGCAAAAAGCGCAAACCATTCAGCAATTACAGCAAAAAGGCTATGTGGTTGCCATGGTGGGGGATGGCGTCAATGACGCCCCCGCATTAGCGCAGGCCGATGTCGGTATTGCCATCGGTGCCGGTACCGAGGTTGCCATAGAGTCGGCGGATATCGTTTTGGTCAACAATACTCCTCGGGATGTCGTCGCGGTAATCAATCTCGCTCGGGCGACCTATGAGAAAATGCTGCAAAATTTATGGTGGGCGGCGGGTTACAATATTTTGGCCATGCCTTTGGCCGCCGGAGTCTTGATCGGTGTCGGCATTGTCTTAAGCCCGGCGGTCGGCGCGGTTATGATGTCGTTGAGTACCATTGTGGTGGCAATCAATGCGCAGCTATTGAAGTATCAAAAAGTCTCCTGAAAGTACATAACCGATGTCAGCGAATTTTGCAGGGCTGGCATGGGATGATGCCAATCTCTATAATAGGCGCAACTGAAATGAAAGGCCGATTATGAACTTATTAAACCTAGAACTTAAAAACCGCGATTCGTTTTCGAATATCGTCAAGACATTGGTACAGAAACATCATAATGATCCTAAAGAGATGTTTATGCATGCGTTGGAAAGCGAGGCGGAACCGGAAATGAACTATTGGATGACCATGGTTTTGGTTCAGGAGTATTTTGTCTCTCCACAAATGGAAGTGGCCAAGGATGCCGCCGGTGAGCCGGTAAAAGCTTTACAGGCGGCTTGTTTGCTAAAAAATGTCGGAGTGGTTGCTGCTCTACTTGAATTGGGCGGTTTCAAAGGCAGCGTGACCGATAAGGATTTTCAGCTGGCGGCGCGCATTGCCTCATCACATGAAGATCAGGCGGTATTGGCGTTAATGATGAAATACGCCCAGGAAAAAGATCTTTTGGAACCTTTTATGCGCAACCTGCAGGGTGAGACATTGCAATAAAACCTTTGTTTTGAACCGTCTAGATTTATGATAGGTAAAAACTATCATTTTGTTTAAAACATTTTATTTCACTAATTCATGATATTTCACTACAATCGCAACTCATGACGAGATATGATGTTTTCGACTGATATATTTCTCGCGAATTATTAATTTTTTATTTGTTAACTTTTAGGAGTAAAACATGGCACTTAAGAATATGGAAGGACAAATGGTTCCTAACGTTGTGTTCCGTACACGTCAGAACAATGAATGGGTAGACGTAAGTACAGACGAGCTATTCAAAGGTAAAACAGTAGTTGTATTTTCACTACCTGGTGCTTTCACACCAACATGTTCGTCAACTCACCTTCCACGCTACAACGAGCTAGCGCCTGTATTTAAAGAAAACGGTGTTGATGACATTATCTGTCTATCAGTTAACGATACTTTCGTAATGAATGCTTGGGCTGCGGACCAGGAGTCTACCAACGTAACACTAATTCCAGACGGTAACGGTGAGTTCTCTGACGGTATGGGTATGTTGGTTGACAAGGATGACCTAGGTTTCGGTAAGCGTTCATGGCGTTATTCAATGCTTGTTAAAGACGGCAAGATTGAGAAAATGTTCATCGAACCAGAAGTTCCTGGTGACCCATTTGAAGTTTCAGATGCAGACACTATGTTGAACTACATCAACCCTAACGCTTCTGCGCCTAAGGTTGCGACTGTTTTCACTAAAGAAGGTTGCCCATTCTGCGTTAAAGCGAAAGCGATGTTGAACGACAACAACATTCATTTTGAAGAAATTCAGATCACTAATTCTGGTACTACATCACGTACTCTATGGGCGGTTGCTAAAGCGGAAACTGTTCCTCAGGTATTTATCGATGGTCAGCACATTGGTGGTTCAGAAGAATTGGCAAACTTCCTAGCGTCTTAATTGCCAATTTAGACTGAATGGCGACTGTAATGCGAGTTAGCAACAGTACGCTAAGCGAACGGCTAAGTATTAGCTGTTGAGAAAAAGCCGATGGATTTTATCTATCGGCTTTTTTGTTCGCTGACTGTAAATCTTCAAAGTAAGAGCCAAGGAAATTACTATGAAATATGATTACGACATTATCGCGATTGGTGCCGGTAGTGGTGGTTTATCTGTTGTTGAACGTGCAGCAGAATACGGTAAAAAATGTGCCGTAGTGGAAGCAAAAAAACTAGGCGGGACTTGCGTTAATATCGGTTGTGTACCGAAAAAAGTCATGTGGTTCGGTGCGCATATCGCTGAGGCGGTTCGTGATGCCAAAGACTTCGGTTTTGATATCAACCAGAACGGATTCGACTGGGGCACCCTGGTTGAGAAACGTGAGAACTATATCAACAATATCACCACTTGGTATAACGGCTATATGGCCGACAAAGGTGTTGAGGTTCTGCACGGTTGGGGCAGTTTTGTTGATAACCATACGGTCGATGTTGATGGTAAACGTTATACGGCGGAAACCATTGTGATTGCACCGGGTGGACGCCCATTGATTCCGAATGAAACAGAAAATGCCGATTTGGGGATTACTTCTGACGGTTTCTTTCAGCTGACAGAGCAGCCTAAAAAAGTCGCGGTAATCGGTAGTGGTTATATTGCAGTTGAATTGGCCGGTGTTTTCCAAGCGCTTGGTACCGATACCAGTTTATTGAGTCGCAAAGACTTGGTATTGCGTGGTTTTGATGACATGATTCGCGAAACCTTAACGGATGCGATGATTACCTCCGGTATTCACAAAGAGTATCACTTCAAGGTCAAAAAGCTGATTAAGGCAGATGACGGTACCATTACGGTAGAAAGTGAAGACGGGCAGCATCTTGAAGGATTTGATCAGGTGGTCTGGGCTGTGGGTCGAGAAACCCTAATTGAGCCGCTAAAATTGGATAATGTCGGTTTGAAAGCGAATGGCCGCGGCTTTATCGAAGTGGACGAATATCATAAAACCGATGTCGATAATATCTATGCGATTGGTGATGTCACCGGGCAACCTCAGCTAACGCCTGTGGCGATCCGTGCCGGCCGTTATCTAGCCGAGCGTTTATACAACAATAAGCCTGAGTTGAAGTTGGATTTAAGTTCTGTGCCCACCGTTATCTTCTCGCATCCTCCGGTCGGAACGGTCGGTTTGCCTGAGCATGAAGCGCGTGCCAAGTATGGTCATGACAATGTTAAGGTGTATACATCAAGTTTCACACCAATGCGTTATGCCTTTACCGAGCATCAGATCAAAACCGCTTTGAAATTGGTGGTTACTGGTGAAGAGGAAAAGGTGGTCGGCATTCATATTGTCGGTGATGGCGCCGATGAAATGCTGCAAGGTTTTGCCGTAGCGGTGCAAATGGGCGCGACCAAAGCCGATTTGGACGCAACCATTGCGATTCACCCTTCAAGTTCCGAAGAGCTTGTTACCATGCGTTAATCTGCATTTAGCACTGCAGTCCAAAGCCCGTTTGCCCTTATTGGGCAAGCGGGTTTTTTGTTTTCAGAGCACGCATATCGCTGTTTGATAATCCCATTATTATCCTGTTTTGCATGTCTTAAGAGATTCTTCATAATTTTTTTCATCGAACCGCTTGCAAATGCAAATTATTCTCGTTAACATTGCCTCCATAAAAGTTAATGCAAATTATTATCATTAAGCTTCAGTTTTAAGAATAACTAGATTTTGATAGCGCTTTAACGCCAGAGCCATTTTGTAGCGTTTGTAAAACTCTCCTAAAGTAAACGGTCGTAGTCGGTCTGGCATAAAGTGTAAAGGACACATTATGGAATTGATTTCACGAGTAGCCCCTTTTGCCGCAAGCCTGTTATTGGCATCAACCGCAGTGATGAGCACTGCGGTACAGGCTGTCGAGCATGATTTAAACAAAATGAAAAAGGTGCTGGAAAGCAATGCCGATATGGGTTTGGCGGTTTATAGCGATACCTTGAATACGGCAAAACAGTTGCGTAAGGCGATTGCCGAGTTACGTGCTCAACCCAATCAAGCCAATTTAATGGCGGCTAGAAAAGCCTGGCTGGTAGCGCGTGAGCCCTATGGCCAGAGTGAAGCGTTCCGTTTCCGCCTAAGTCCGATCGACTCAAGTAACTATAAAGACGAAGACGGTCTGGAAGGTGATATTAATGCCTGGCCTTTAGGTGAAGCCCTAATCGATTATGTGGTGGTCGGTAATGATTTCGGCAATGACCAATTAGGCGTCAGCGCACACCAAACACCGGTAAACGGCGGTAAAGCCATTACGGTCGATAGTCTGCAAGCCAATATCATCAATACGCCAAGTATTGAGATCACACCAGCATTGATCGCGAACACAGCAACAGCGGAAGATGAGCACGATGTGTTGGCAGGATATCATGCAATTGAATTCATGCTTTGGGGACAGGATCTGAATAATAGCGGTTCGGCCGATACACAGGGTAAACGTCAGCAGGCGGTTAAAACGTGGCAATCGATTAATGCAACCGGTGGACAGCGCCCGCTAACCGATTTTATCTCCAAACAGGAAAATGATGCGGCCGATCGCCGTCTAACCTTTTTGGAAGTGGTTACCGATAAGTTGGTGGCCGATTTACAGACCGTGGTCGATGGATGGAAGCAAGGTGTGCAGGGCAACTATCGTGACAAATTCACCACAGTCAATAGCATTGATGAAGCCAAGCAGAAGTTTGCCGAGATTCTGACCGGCATAGGCACGCTTGCCGAGGGTGAATTAGCGGGTGAACGTATGCAGATTGCCTTGTCAGCGGATTCTCAAGAAGATGAGCAGTCATGTTTTTCTGACAATACGCACCGTGATATCTGGCTAGATGTCCAAGGTATCGTCAATATCTATTATGGCGATTACCGCGGCTACGATGCTAATCTGGATGGTAAGCCCGATAGTGGAAATTCACTTAAAGGCTATGGGATTGATGACTATTTGACAGATATCGGCGAGCGTCAGTTAGGCAAGGATGTGGAAGCCAAGTTGGCATTGATTCAAAACGGCGCCAACAAGATTGACGCTATGGCGCGTCAGGGTACTCCGGTGGATGTGATGATTATGGATCCAGGTAGCGATGCAGCCAAGCCTATGCGTGACACCATTGTGGCATTAAATAAACAGTCTGCCTCAATTGCCAAACTAGCTAAGGCGATTGATATACAGCACTAAAGTTTCAAGAGCATTGATTGAACCATGTTGAACCGATATAGCCATACAGTTTATCAAGTGCAGCGCTGTCGCGTTATGCAAGGTTATATCGTAGCGGCGTTGGCTATTTGCATTGTGATGTTGTTCTTGCCGAACAGTGCTATGGCTAACGCCAAATTACCTGGCGGTGATGGCAGTGTTGAATATCAGCCGTTTGCTTCGTATTTATTGCCAATGGCAAATATGTCTGAAGATGCAAAGACCGACTTTCATGCTGCCAGAGCGTTGGCGCATCAACCGTGGGTCAAGGCTCCGGCTTCAACCACCGCCAGAGATGGTTTGGGGCCGATCTATAATGCGAGAAGCTGTTTAGCCTGTCATATCAATGGTGGACGAGGTTTAATGCCGAATGATGGCAAGCAGAGACTGACTCAGGGAGTGGTTCGCCTGTCGGTTGAGGATGAAAAAGGTGTCAGAGCGCACCCGGTATATGGAGAGCAATTGCAGACACAATCGATCGCCTTGGCGCATCAATTGAATCTAGCCGCATCCCTGTATAAAAGCGAGCCAAAGCCGGAAGCCTATGCTTATATTGATTGGCAATATAAGCAGTATGTCTATGCCGATGGCAGTAAGGTCGAGCTGCGTCATCCCAAGTTGCGTTTGCAACGATTGGCTTATGGTGAACTGGGTGAAAAGGTGCGTTTGAGCTTGCGCAATGCGCCGCCAATCCATGGCGTTGGACTGCTGGAAATGATTAGCGAAAAGGATATTCTCGCTAACCAGAAACAGCAGGCAGATCAAGGACTGGTAAGCGGAAAAGTTAATAGGGTGTTTGATCCGCAAAGCGCCCAGACGGTGATCGGCCGTTTTGGCTGGAAAGCCAATCAGCCGAGCGTATTGGTGCAGACGGCACAGGCGTTTCAGCAGGATATCGGTATCAGTAATCCGCTGTTCACAGATCAGCCGTGCACGCGGTATGAAAAAGAATGCCGTCAGCAGCCGTTAGGTTATGTCAGGAACTCGAAGGAGCCGTTTGAGTTAAATAATAGATTGCTGCAAGCGGTTGCCGATTTCAGTAAAAACCTGGCTGTACCCAAAGCCAGACAGATGGGAAAAACGCTATCCGTACAGGGCGACAAGCTGTTTAAGCAGACGGGATGCATTGCTTGTCATAAAGCAAGCTATGTCACCACTGAAGATAAACAATTTCCGCAGTTGTCCAATCAGCAGATCTGGCCCTATAGCGACCTGCTGGTGCATGATATGGGCGAGGCCTTGGCAGACAATCGTAGCGATTTTCTGGCCGGCGGTCGCGAATGGCGAACCGCTCCGCTTTGGGGGATAGGGTTAAGTGAACGAGTTAACGGTAGTCATAACTTTTTACATGATGGTCGGGCGCGTACAATTGAGGAAGCGATTCTTTGGCATGGTGGAGAAGCTGAATTCAGCAAGCAAAATTTTGTAAAATTGACTCAGCAACAACGTCAATTGCTTTTAGACTTCATTAAAGCCATCTAGTAAAAGCATTCCCGATCAGATTTTAAAATAGGTAAATATTATGCAAGCCGAGACAAAGACGATCCTGAAACCCCGCCTGGTATTTTTGCTTTTAGCGGCACTGGCGCTGGGAGCATGTCAATCAGATCCGCTAAAGAAAGCGCCATTGGCGCAGATTGAGCTGGGTAAGAAAGGCTTGCAGTCGATTATCGACACCAGTGCCGATGAGGTGATGATTCCCCGTATTCAACAGTGGCAAAAATCAGCGCTGTTAATGCAAAAATCGACAATGGATTTTTGTCAGCAGCCAAATGAAGATGGCTTGGTTGATTTACAAAAAGACTTTAAGCAGCTGTATCTCGATTGGAACGGTGTCATGTTATTTGATTTTGGCCCTTTACGAGACAATCTGTTTTTTCCAAAAATCCATTTTGTTGAATCGATGCGCCAAAGAGGTCGTGATTACAGTCATTCGATTCGCGACAATATCAAGCGTCGTTTAGAAGATGATAAAGCTTTGCATCAAGCCTATTTCAATAAGTTGAAATTCAATCTGGTGGGGATGCCGGCAATTGAAATTCTACTCTTTGATGGCGCCAACGATGTTCTGTTAAAGAGTTATCAGCAGCCAAGAAAATGCCAGCTATTACAGGGCATGGTGGATTTGAACGAACGTATTGCCAGCTATGTGTTGACGGGTTGGACTTCCGGTCATCAGGGAAAAACCGGCTATAGAGAATTGTTTGTCAGCGCTAAGCTGGAGGGTGGTGAGCAACCGTTAAGTAAGCTTTTATATGCCATGCAGGACTATTTACGTTACATCACTCAGCGTAAATTAAATGGCAGATTGGATGCGCAGTTGTCTGACATGAGTTGGCCTAATCTGGCCGCCGGTTTGGATGCCGTTGAAATGCTCTATAGCGGAAACCAAAGCAACTTAAGCATTCGCGGTTATCTATGGAAAGCGGCGCGGAAACAGGAAGTCAAAGATTTTGATGAGCAAATGAATCTGGCCAGAATAGCTATCGAAAATCGCGATAAGGCTGCTTTGGCAAAAGCCTATAGTGCGATGATCGGGTATCTTGAAAAACCGATTCCTAAAGCATTGGGAATGAATCTGGGAATGAATTTTGTCGATGGTGACTGAAGACCGTCGGCTCAAAGGTATTGATATGGATGTTTCTCTAAATCGCAGGGCATTTTTAAAAAACTCATTGGCGGGTGCTTTATTGGCCGCTTCGCCGACACTTTATGCAAAAACGCTAATTAGCGATGCACAGGGTCAGCAGGGTTGGTTTGCGGCGCAAGGAGATAAGGCGCATGGTTTTGGCTATGGCGGTCTAACCCATCCGGCTGCGGACCGTAATGCCGTGCATGAGTTTGATGGTTTGAGTGGCTTTCGCGGTCACGGCGGCGCCCAGCACCCACTGGAAAAACATCGTATTTTCCTATTCGGTCGCCGTCCCAGTACCGAATCGATTGAGATTGACTTGAATAGCGGCAAGGTGGTGAACCGTATCCAAGCGACCAAGGATCGTCATTTTTTCGGTCATGGAGCCTTTAGTGCTGATGGGCGTTACTTGTTTACCACTGAAGCCGATTTGAAAAACAATGTCGGCAAGATCGGTATTCGTGATGCGCACAGTTTTCAGCATCTTGGAGAGTATGACAGCTATGGCGTTGGGCCTCACCAGTTGATGCTGATGCCCGATAACAAACAGCTTGTTATCGCTAATGGCGGGATTTTAACGCGTCCGGAAAGCGGTCGTAAAAAACTCAATCTGGATACCATGCAATCCAATTTGGCTTTGGTGGATATTGAAAACGGGAGTCAAAACGAGCAGGTAACGGTGACGGAACCGAAAGCCAGTATTCGCCATCTTGATGTCAGCAATGACGGTACCATCGCTTTTGGTATGCAGGTGCAGCGAGAGGCTTGCGGACATGACCGTATAGTGCCTTTGACAGCGAGTTATCATGCCAAAACCGGTTTACAGATGTTTGCTCAGCCGGAAATGGTGCTGCAACAGATGGACGACTATGTCGGTAGCGTTGCGGTAAATAGCGAGTCTCGGTTGGCAGGCTTTACCAGCCCGCATGGCGATATTGTGGGCTTTTGGCACATTGATACCGGCGAGTTCAGCGGTTATCACGCTTTGCAGGATGTCTGCGGAATTGTCAATCAAGCCGCCAGCGGCGAGTTTGCCATTACGAATTCATTCGGCATGGTGCGTATGCTGGATGCGATGAATTTAAATGAAAAACTGGCGCAGAGAAAACATCTGCCAGGGATGAAGTGGGATAACCACATGGTGGCAATCCATAGCTGATTTAGAGAATTGGTTATGGTTGAATTCGAATTTAAGAATGAAATGGAGAAGGAATGAATATGTTGCAGTCTTTAATAAAAAAAGCACAGGGCTCATTGTTTACATTGCTATTGCTGAGTTTGGCGATACCAATCAATTACGCGCAGGCCTCCGAACAAGAAGTGAATGTCTATTCGGCGCGTAAAGAGCAATTGATTAAACCTTTATTGGATGAATTTAGCCGTGACACCGGTATTAAGGTAAATTTGATTACCAGTAAGGCAGATGCCTTATTGCAGCGCTTGCAGTCGGAAGGTGCCTTAAGCCCTGCGGATTTGCTGGTAACCGTTGATGCCGGGCGTCTTTATCGTGCCAAGCAAGCGGGTGTTCTGCAGCCGATCAACGATGAGAATATCTTGAATTCGGTGCCTAAGCATTTGCGAGATCGTGATAACGACTGGATTGGACTGACCACCCGTGCCCGAGTGATTGTCTACGCTAAAGACCGCGTCGATCCGCAAGAGTTATCGACTTATGAGGCTTTGACCGATAAGAAATGGCATAAGCGTCTATGTATTCGTTCGTCCAATAATATCTATAATCAGTCGCTAGTTGCATCGATGATTGCTCAGCAAGGCGAGCAGGCTACCCAGCAATGGGCTGACGCTTTGGTGAAAAACTTTGCCCGTAAACCTAAAGGCGGTGACCGTGATCAGGTGATGGCTGTGGCCGCTGGTCAGTGTGATATCGCGGTTATCAACACCTATTATTTAGGCAAGATGCTAAGTGGGCTGGATGAAGGACAGAAACAAGCCGCAGAAAAGGTTGCCATCTTTTGGCCAAACCAGCAAGGTCGTGGTGCTCACGTCAATGTCAGTGGTATCGCTTTGACCAAAGCGTCTAAAAACAAGGAGAATGCCTTGAAACTGATTGAATTTATGCTTTCTGAGCCGGCACAGGCTTGGTATGCCGAAACCAATAACGAATATCCGGCGGTGGAAGACGTTGAATGGAGCCCGACATTAAAGAATTGGGGTGAGTTTAAATCAGACGCGTTAAATCTGACCGAGCTGGGTATTTATAATGCTCAAGCGGTAAAGATTATGGATCGAGCCGGTTGGCGTTAATTCAGTGAAGTCTTGGTATTATGCTTTAATCGGATTAGGCATGGTGAGCTTGACCATGCCTATGACGGTTCAGGCGCAACAAGTTCAGAGCGCGATCGTTTCCAAACAGCAGTTGGGAGAGTTGTTGTTCAATGATCGCAACCTGTCGTTGAATCGCCAGCAATCCTGCGCCAGTTGCCATAACCCGGCCGCGGCTTTTATCGATAGTCGTGTCGATGAAAAGGGCAACAGACTGATGACTTCTCTAGGTACCGATAATAAATCGATTGGCGGGCGTAATACACCTACCGTCACCTATGCCGTTTTCACGCCGAGTTTCGACTTGCAGGGGGCTCATTCACGCTTTAATTCACAGCAAAGTGATTATCATGGTCCTGTAGGGGGCATGTTTTTAGACGGACGTGAAGCCGGCTTAGCTGAACAAGCCGGTCAGCCGCCCCTGAACCCGCTGGAAATGCAGATGCCATCAAAACAGAAGGTGGTTGAACGGTTACAGGAGAACAGGTTGTATCGAGAAGCATTTAACCGTTTTTATGGCAGTAATGTGTTTGCTCAAACCGATAACGCATACTGGGCGATGACCGATGCCATCGCGGAGTTTGAGAAATCACCCGAAGTGTCCAGTTTCGATGCTAAATATGATCGTGTTTTGCGTGGTGAAGAGGAGTTCAGTTTTAAGGAGCTTTCAGGCAAGTCTTTGTTTTTCTCACAGCAGTTCACCAACTGTGCAACCTGTCATCAAGGCCATGCAAACGGTTATGACAAAGAGACTTTCAGCAACTATGAATACCATAATATTGGTGTGCCGAAAAATGCTGACTTAGCCAAGTTGCAGTTGCAAGCCAACGGCGTTTCCCAACAAGATCATGGCCTGTTGGATAATCCGGCGGTGAACAGTGGCGCACATTTGGGTCAATTTAAGGTGCCGACACTGAGAAATGTCGCGGTCAGCGCACCCTATATGCATAATGGTGTTTTCCAAGACCTGTCTACGGTCATCAAGTTTTACGATCATTTTTTGCTGGGCTCAAAGCACAAAATCAATCCGGAGACGGGCAAGCCATGGCTGGATCCTGAGTTTGCCGAGACGGTTTCCTGGCAGGAGTTAAAGGACGGCAGGAAGTTAAAGCCTTTTCAGGTTGAGCAGATGGTCTGTTTTTTAAGAACCTTGACGGATAAGCGCTATGAGCATTTGATCGAGAAAAACGGCATTGAATGTGCTGACTAACGGAGTAGTTCCTCAACCAAGAGCTCTAGGAGTATCGCCTTCGATCGTCTCAAAGAACTTTTTATATTCTAAAGAGTTCTTGGCGATGCTGCCGCCAATATAGTATTCAAAATCGACTTCCTGACATGAATGGACATGAACCTTAAGGCTAACCGGAATCATGGTGTTGGCCGATTTACGTTCAAAATTGATTTCAATCACGTCATCAGATTTCAAAGGGACTGCAGATAAGAAACCGATGCCATGCTCTGACATATTGATAATGGTCGTATAGATGGTACGGTCGTTCTGGATAAGAATCGAGGGTAAATGCGCAGGAAGACGCGCTTCACGGCGTCGATCAATGTAGCTTTGACTGGTTTTTTGCTGTGCTGAACTGTTGTTGTCGTGGCTTTTCATTAATCTTGGGTTTCTTTCTAGGTTATTGATTCATCATAGCAAAAAGAACGCGCTTTACAATCGAAATTTAGGTAGATTATAAATTGACCATTCTAGGGTCTGTATAAAGTGCCGTCTGATGGTCTTTGATGTCGTGCAAGGCATCGAAAATATCAAAATAATCTTGATCGTTCACCTCTAGGCGTACACCTATATGGCTATTTTGCGAATAGGTAATACAGTGTTTGACGGTCCCCTTGAATTGAAACTGATGCAGTCGATTGTTTTCAATGGGTGAGACAATATCAAAATGTACCTCAATATTTGAATCCACCTCGGGATGACTGCTGCTAATAAAACCAACGCCATGACGTGAAAAATCGGTCATGGTGGCGTAGATATGCCGGTCTCCTAAGAACATCACTATAGGCCGATTCGATGGGAATCGAATATGTTGGCGTTTTTCTTTCATAAATTGAAAACCTTGGTCTCGTATTGAAGATTGTTGCTTGCCATTATAGGCGTATTTTTACGGATAGGTTATAAAGCCTTTTTTTGCTGGATTAAATTCTTTTAACAGAAGGCTTCGCCAGTTGGCATTTTCGGTTGTCTGGTGTATGGTTTCGCCAATTGAGCAAATTATTAAAGGGGATGATGGTGGCAATTAGAAAATATAAAGGCATAGCACCACAAATCGACATGCAAGCCTGGGTCGATGACAACGCAGTAGTGATTGGTAGATGTAAACTGGCTAAAGATGTCGGTATCTGGCCTAATGCTACGTTACGAGGTGATGTTAATGATATTGAAATCGGTGAAGGTTCTAATATTCAAGATGGTGCGGTCGTTCACACCACCCATGAAAGCGATATGTCTAACGGCTCGAAATGCATTGTCGGTAAACACGTCACTGTCGGCCATAATGCGGTACTGCACGGCTGTATTATCGAAGATGAGTGTCTGATTGGTATGGGAGCCGTTGTTTTGGACAATGCCGTAGTGGAAAAACACGTTCTGGTTGCAGCCAATGCACTGGTGCCACCCGGCAAGGTTCTGCAAAGCGGTTATCTTTATGTCGGCTCGCCGGTCAAGCAGGCAAGGCCTCTTAGCGAAAAGGAGTTGGCCTTTTTCCGTTATTCCGCGGAGCACTATATCAAATTGAAAAATGAATATGCCGAGCAGGAAGAGGCTTAAGCCTAAGTCTAAAACGCTTTGACAAAAGCCGGTCACCTGATATACAAGTGACCGGCTTTTTTGTGCCTGCATATCGGTATTAATAAGTTGATTTATCAGCATTTTCTGAAATAGAAAATTTATTTTATTTTGCCTGCAGGGATAGGTTTATTCAATGGATGGATCTGCCGTTCAATGGCAGCCCTAGGTTATCGGATAAATCCAGGTAATCAATATGGGTAAGTTGTAATCGATTGATATATTTGGGTTTTAACTTAACTTTTTAGCTTTTAGCCCAAGATTTAGATAAATTCACAAACCCATTAATTCTACTGCCGGTTGGCGTATTAAACAATCAAAATTTCGCATGGCGAAATGGTGCCGTTTGATATTTTTGCACCATAGAAAAAAACTATCGATTCGTTAGTAATTATTAACTTTGATTTTGTAATTAATTGATTAACAATGACTTTTGATTTGTTGACCTAAGCAGCAAAAAAAAAAATCAAAGGAGTTACTCATGGAACACTCTAGCGGTAAATGTCCTGTTATGCATGGTGCCAATACGGAAACGGCGAGTTCGGTAATGGACTGGTGGCCGAATGCATTGAATCTAGATATTCTTCATCAGCATGATCATAAAACCAATCCGATGGGCGAAGCGTTTGACTATAAGAAGGCGTTCAATAGCCTTGACCTTGAAGAACTGAAAACCGATCTAAAAAACCTAATGACCGATAGCCAATCATGGTGGCCAGCCGACTGGGGACATTATGGTGGCTTGATGATTCGTATGGCATGGCACTCGGCAGGCTCGTATCGTGTCGCCGATGGTCGAGGTGGAGCCGGCACCGGTAACCAACGTTTCGCGCCTTTGAACAGCTGGCCTGATAACGTCAATTTGGATAAGGCGCGCCGTTTGCTTTGGCCGATTAAAAAGAAATACGGCAATAAGCTGTCTTGGGCCGATTTGATGATTTTGGCCGGCAATATGGCTTATGAGTCGATGGGTTTTAAAACTTTTGGTTTTGCCGGGGGGCGAGAGGATATCTGGCATCCGGAAAAAGATATCTATTGGGGGTCGGAAAAGGAATGGCTGGCGCCAACCGGGAGTGAAGGCAGTCGCTATTCCGGACAACGTGACTTGGAAAACCCATTGGCGGCGGTAATGATGGGGTTGATTTATGTTAACCCGGAAGGGGTGGATGGTAATCCTGATCCATTGAAAACCGCTCATGATGTACGTGAGACCTTTAAGCGTATGGCGATGAATGATGAAGAGACCGTTGCTTTAACCGCCGGAGGTCATACCGTAGGTAAATGTCATGGTAATGGCGATGCCGCCGAGCTTGGTGCCGATCCGGAAGCGGCCGCTATTGAGGAGCAGGGGCTTGGTTGGAATAACCACACTTCTCGCGGTATCGGTCGCAATACCGTTTCCAGCGGACTGGAAGGCGCATGGACCAGTAATCCAACCCAGTGGGATAATGGTTATTTCTATTTGTTGTTCAATTATGACTGGGAATTGAAAAAATCACCGGCCGGTGCAAATCAATGGCAACCTATTAATCTTAAAGAAGAGGACATGGTGCCGGATGTGGAAGATCCTTCCATTAAATATAGCCCGATTATGACTGATGCGGATATGGCGATGGTCAAGGATCCGGTCTATCGTGAAATTTCGAAGAAATTCTATGAGAATCCCGAGTACTTTGCCGATACCTTTGCGCGTGCCTGGTTTAAATTGACACACCGCGACTTAGGACCTAAAAGCCGTTATTTAGGTTCCGATGTACCTGAAGAAGATTTGATTTGGCAAGACCCGATTCCGGCGAGTGGAAGTGAACTAAGCGATGCCGATGTGGCGACTTTGAAAAGCCAGATTTTAGCGAGTGGTTTAAGCGTGGCCGAATTGGTGGCAACCGCCTGGGACAGTGCGCGCACTTATCGTGGTTCCGATTATCGTGGCGGTGCCAATGGTGCGCGTATTCGTTTGATGCCACAAAAGGATTGGCCAGGTAATGAGCCGCAGCGCTTAAATAAAGTGTTGGCTGTGCTGGAGTCTATCCAGCAAGGTTTTGCCAAGCCGGTGAGCATGGCGGATTTGATTGTCCTTGGCGGAAGCGCTGCGGTGGAAAAAGCCGCTCAGGATGGCGGGGTTAATATTAATGTACCCTTTGCCTGTGGTCGCGCGGACGCCTTGCAGGAGCAGACCGATATCGAATCTTTTGAATACCTTGAGCCTTTGCATGATGGCTATCGTAACTGGCTTAAGGCCGATTATGTCGTCTCGCCGGAAGAGATGATGCTTGATCGTACTCAGTTGATGGGGTTAACCGCGCCGGAAATGACGGTTTTAGTCGGTGGTATGCGTGTTTTGGGGGCAAACCATGGCGGCAGTCAAGACGGGGTGTTCACTGATAGAGTCGGTGTGTTAAGCAATGATTTTTTTGTCAATCTAACGGATATGGCAAACAGCTGGCAGCCGACGGGTGAAAATCGCTATGAACTTCGTGACCGTAGCAGTGGTGAATTGAAATGGACGGCAACACGAGTCGATCTGGTGTTCGGTTCTAATTCAATATTGCGATCTTATGCCGAGGTTTATGCGCAGGACGATAATAAAGAGAAGTTCATTAACGACTTTGTCGCGGCCTGGGTCAAGGTTATGAACGCGGACCGTTATGACCTTGAATAGAACATAGGGATCCTTGCATCAAATAAAAAACGCTGCAAGCTTTGCGCCGGCAGCGTTTTTTTATATTGTGCAAAATGTTTTTAACTTTTGCCTTTAATCTTCGTTCTGCATGATTTGACGCACTTCGGCAATAACCGGTGCGGTTTCAGGCTTGACGCCTCGCCATAGATAAAATGCCTCAGCCGCTTGTCCAACCAGCATGCCTAGACCATCCATGGTCTGACAATCAGGCTGAGCCTGTTTCGCCCACTGCATAAATACCGTAGGTTCGGTGCTATACATCATGTCATAAACCAAAGAGTTACTGGCAATCACTCCTGTGCTGATAGGTGGTAGTTTCCCTTCCAGACTGGCCGCGGTGCCGTTAATAATAATATCGAATGTTTGTGCCGGGATGTCATCCCAGCCACTGGCACTCATCGGCACGCTGGTGGTAAATCGCTGCCCGAGTTTTTCGGCACGCATGGCAGTGCGATTGGCGATATGGACTTGTTTGGGATGCTTGTCTAATAAAGGCTCTAAAATGCCTTGTACCGCACCACCTGCACCCAGGATCAACACGCTTTTATCGGCAAACGGGCATTGACCGTTTTGTTCAATATCATTCACCAGACCAATGCCATCGGTATTGTCACCGGTTGTGCTGCCATCTTCATTGAAAATAAAAGTGTTTACCGCTTGGGCGATTTGTGCGCGTTGCGTCAATTCATCGGCATATTCAAACGCATCTAACTTATAAGGCACAGTGATATTAATGCCTTTGTAGCCACGGTTTTTCAGGTCGGCCATTTTCCAGGTAAAGCTGGTGTCGTCCGAATCAATCAGAATGGCTTCATAACTCAAATCCTGATTGGTTTGTTCGGCAAATAAGCGGTGAATTAGTGGTGATTTGGAGTGCGCAATCGGATAACCGACCACAGCGTATTTATCGCTCATAAAGTTTTCTCGATATACATTAAGCCAAAAAGTTAAGCCGGGAATAGCCCTTAGAAATATGAGCCTTTTTGAATAAAGGCTCATGATAATAAGGTGCAAGTAGATTAAAGGGTTACTGTTGTTCCTTAAGCCAGATCGCAGCCAGTTTCGCATAGTAGGTCAGGATGCCGTCGGCTCCGGCACGTTTACAGCTCAATAAGGTTTCCAAAACTACCGGCTTCTCATCAATCCAACCTTTTTCGGCGGCGGCTTTTAGCATCGCGTATTCACCACTGACATGGTAGACATAGGTCGGTGCTTTAAAGTTATCCTTGATGTCACGGACAATATCTAAATAAGGTAGTCCCGGTTTGATCATTACCATATCGGCACCCTCGTTCAGATCCATCGCCACTTCATGAAGCGCTTCGTTACGGTTTGCCGGATCCATCTGGTAAGTGTTTTTATTGCCTTTGCCAAGATTGCCCGCTGAGCCGACTGCATCACGGAAAGGTCCGTAGTAAGAGGAGGCGTATTTAGCCGAGTAAGCCATAATACGGGTATTGATATGACCGTGGTCTTCCAGCAATTCACGAATCTCGATAATGCGGCCATCCATCATATCCGATGGTCCTATGACATCGGCACCGGCCTCGGCATGCGATAGCGCCTGTTGCATCAATACATCGATGGTATCGTCATTTAAGACATAACCGTCTTCATCGATAATACCGTCTTGTCCATGAGTGGTAAACGGATCTAGCGCCACATCGGTCATAACGCCTAATTCCGGACAAGCCGCTTTGACAGCACGAACCGCGCGTTGCGCCAAGCCTTCCGGGTTGTAGGCTTCAGCCGCATCCAGTGACTTCGCTTCAAGGGGGGTGACCGGAAAGATGGCAATCATTGGAATGCCTAAAGCGGCGACTTCCTGGGCTTCGGTGACCAGCAAGTCGATACTTAAACGCTCAACGCCCGGCATGGATTTAACCGCTTCACGTTTATTGTGACCTTCAATAACGAACATCGGCAGAATCAAATCGCTTGCAGTGAGTTGGTTCTCACGCATTAAACGGCGCGAGAAATCATCTTTGCGCATGCGGCGCATACGGGTAATCGGGAATTGGCGGTTAAGCATGATAGGACCTTTGCTGTACAAATATTAATATATGCAGGAATCATACCTGCCCATGTTTTAAAAATAAAGCGACTCGCTGCCAAGGGCGGTTGAAAATAGTCCATCTTGGTTAAACGGTCAATTTTTATCCGGGTAGGGGAAAATGAGATAGCGGCGATAAATCTATTTATGGTGTGCGATTAAAAAGATTTACATTAAATAATCGTATTAAGTGTTAGTACGTAATATAAATTAAGCCTATGTGCATTGTATTGGATATACCACTATATGATGTGTTTTAGGCGCTGAATCATAAAACCGTATAGAAAGTATGCTAATTAATCATAAAAAAATTATATAAGAGAATGCTAATTTTTCTTAGTCTAGAGGTTGCAGTAAGTTGCCATAAAATTTATTATAACCTGCTAGCAATAACTGTATTAGCCTTGGTTGAAGTATCAACTTTACGGCAATCCAGGCTATTTTTGGATAATTTAAACTCTTGAATCTGGGGTGTTACCTAATTTATTCGGAATCAGGTAAATGCCATCAAGGAGCAATAAATGACAGATCAAATCGTAGAAAAGGTTGCAGTTCAGACTGAAGAATCTCGCAACCAAGGTCGTCGCGCCTTTTTGAAAGGTTCTGCGGCCGTAGCTGGTGGTGTGATGTTCACTAAAGCAGCAAGTGCAGCGGAAGGTGCTGGCTATGACGCTAAGAAAGCGGTAGCACCTTATGCAGGTAAAGAAGAAATCACAACTGTATTACAAGATGGTGCAGCGCGTAAAACACTAGGTTTCGGTGTTCGTAAATACCCATATGGTATGCCTTCTCCTTTCGAGAAAGAAGTTCAGCGTCGTACTCTTGAGTGGTTGACACCTGACTCAATGGCGTCTATCACTATGACTCCATTACACCAGTTACACGGTATCATTACGCCAAACGGTCTTCACTTTGAGCGTTTCCACGGTGGTGTACCTACTATCAATCCTGATGAGCACCGTCTAGTTATTCACGGTCTTGTTGAGCGCCCATTGATCTTCACTATGGATGATCTTAAGCGTTTCCCATCAGTATCACGTATTCACTTCGTAGAGTGTCCTGCTAACGGTGCGATGGAGTGGAAAGGTGTTCAGTTGAACTCTGTTCAGTGGACTCACGGTATGATGTCTTGTGTTGAATACACAGGTGTACGTCTATCTGACCTATTGAAAGAAGCTGGTATCAAGCCAGAAGGTAAGTGGATCATTCCTGAAGGTGCGGATGCAGCTGGTATGGCTCGTTCTATCCCTCTAGATCTAGCGATGGATGACTGTTTCATTGCTTACGCTCAAAACGGTGAAGCGCTACGTCGTGAACAGGGTTACCCTATCCGACTAGTTGTTCCTGGTTGTGAAGCGAACATGTGGGTTAAATACCTACGTCGTATCCAAGTTCACGATGTGCCTATGCAGCACCGTGAAGAAACTTCTAAGTATACAGAATTGATGCCAGATGGTACTGCGCAGCGTTTCTCATGGTACATGGAAGCAAACTCTGTAATCACTTACCCATCACCAGACTTCAAAATGGAAGGTCCTGGTAAATACTTCCTACGCGGTCTAGCTTGGTCTGGTCGTGGTAAGGTTGCTCACGTTGACATCTCTGTTGACGGTGGTAAGACATGGAAAGAAGCTCACTTTACTTCTCCAGTTCTTGATAAAGCTTGGACTCGTTTCGAACTTGAATGGGATTGGGATGGTTCAGAAGCATTCCTAATGAGCCGTGTTACAGATGAAACTGGTTACGTTCAGCCGCCAATGCCGCAGATGCGTAAACTAGAAGGTACAAACAACGTTTACCACCGTACAGCTATGGTTACATGGCGCGTACACGCTTGGGAAGATGGTAAAAACGGAGGCTTGATTGAAAATGTTCAGTACTAAGAAAACTTTGGTTGTAGCTTCTGTTGCAACACTATTTTCAGCTTCTGCATTCGCAATGTCTGGTTCTTCAGACAGCAACTCTGCAGCTGGTGAAAAAATTAACGGTAAGTACGCAGCAAACTATGAAGAAATCATCAAGAATGCTGATGGTAAGTACCTAGATAAAGCGGTTATCGAAGCAATCCTTGGTAAAGACGCAACTCACGGTCGTGACGGTCTTGAAGGTAAGCTAGATCCTGCTAACCCTTACTCTTTCGAAGTTGATGACAGCATCGATGGTGGTAACCACGGTAACGCTCAGTGTAAGATTCCTGCGGCATTTACTGAAGTTCACGACAGCGCAGCTGCAAACTTCTATGATGATGCTGACTTCGTAGCTTACGGTTTCGGTACTCCTATTGCTGAAGCGGCTCTAGAGAAGTGGAACATCGTTGTTGATGGTGATGGTAAAGGTCTTCCTGATCCTAAGGTTGGTATGACAGTAGCTGAAGGTGCTAAGCTTTACGTTCAGTTCTGTGGTATGTGTCACGGTGAATTCGGTGAAGGTGCTAAAGGTTACCTACCTCTAGCAGTTGAAGAAGATCTAACAACTTCTGACTTCTCTGATCCAGCTCCAATGAAAACTGTTGGTAACTACTGGCCGTACGCTGTAACTCTTTTCGACTACATCCGTCGTACAATGCCTTTCTGGACACCAAACGCACCATATATCGGTGACGCTGGTTACATGGGTATGACAGGTTACATCCTTCAGTCTAACTACATCCCTATGGATGATGAAGGGACTGAATTAGAAGACGATACTTTCTTCAACTCTGAAGTTCTGATGAAAATGAACAAGTACATGAAGAACCAAGGTAACTTCTTCTGTGACCACCGTCCAGTTATCCACAACGAACGTTGTATGGAAAACTGTGATAAGGCTACTGTAGGTGATGGTACTGGTGATATCAATAACTATCGTCAAGCACGTCGTCTACCTGATGGAACACCTCAGTACAACGTTCCTCAGCGTCTGCACGAAGATAAGCCAGGTGTTGGTCACGCCGGCATGTAATTTAACGATTTAAAGTTTCGTTATGCACTGCTAATTCGGTGTTAGATGCAGGTCGCTTACGAGAGTAAGCTCCTGCATCTGCCTTGCCTTAACAGCGCCTAACGAGCTTTAAATAAGTTAAATTCGATAAACCCGCTACTGTTTTGCAGTAGCGGGTTTTTTTGTGTCTTAAAGAAAGTTATCCCGTTGTTTTTATAAGGGATTTTGTGGCATTTTTTTCGAACAAATCATTGATTTCTAATATGGTTGTCTGTAAAATTCCGTTATTCCCTCGTGGCTATAACGGTTTAAATTATATGCGCAATGAACTTATCGATCCATTCAACAGAAAAATAGAATACATCCGTGTTTCAGTGACGGACAAATGTAACTATCGTTGCGGCTATTGTATGCCCGAACAAGGCGTGCATCCGGACGGAACCCATAAGGAATATCTTTCCTATGATGAATTGTCGCGGATTATCAAAGCCTTTGTTGATCTGGGAGTTGCCAAGGTACGTATTACCGGTGGTGAGCCTTTAGTAAGAAAGAACCTTGCGGACTTGGTTGGTCAGATCAGTGGCTATGAAGGGCTTGAAGACATCGCCTTATCAACCAATGCCCATCATTTAGGCCGTGAAGCCATTGCTTTAAAAGAAGCCGGCGTCAATCGCGTTAATATCTCCATAGACTCATTGAAAGCGCAGCGCTTCAACAAAATCACTCGTGGTGGAGATTTGGAGAAAGTATTGGCAGGTGTCGATAAAGCGTTAGAAGTCGGCATGAATCCGGTCAAATTCAATATGGTGGTAATGAAAGGCACCAATGATGACGAGATTGAAGCCATGGTTGATTACGGTTTGGAAAAAGGCGTTGAAGTACGTTTTATCGAAACCATGCCAATCGGTCCGGCCGGGGTAGCAATGATGGATCAGCACTATGCTGCCGATAAGATCCTTGCACGTATTAAAGCTCATGTTGGTGCCGATTTGATTCCGGCCGCCAGTAAGAGCCATGATGGCCCGGCACGTAATTTCAAGATTGCCGGAACCAATACCAAGATCGGTGTTATTTCCGCAGTATCGCAACACTTTTGTGAGACCTGCAACCGTGTGCGTTTGACGGCAAAGGGTGTATTGGCATTATGTTTAGGTCAGGAAGATTCTGTCGATTTGCGTACCCCGCTAAGAGAAGGAATCAGTGACGACGGATTGAAACAATTGATTAAGGATGCTTTGCTGAAAAAACCGGAGCGTCATTATTTCAATGAGAACGTCCACAATATTGAATTTAGACAAATGGTTCAACTTGGCGGTTAAGCCGCATCTATTGATTATTTAAGCAGGAATTAAAAATGCTGAATGTTTTATATTTTGCCAGCTTTAGAGAAGTGTTAGGTCAGGCTGAAGAGCAGTTGGCCGCTGAATACCAGACGGTTAACGAACTATTGGAAGCTTTGGCGCAACGAGGTGAAACCTGGCAGCAGGCATTGCGTGATAACCAAAATTTACAAATTGCAGTCAATCACGATGTGGCTCAGCGTGAAACCACTATTAAAGCGGGTGATGAAATTGCCTTTTTCCCACCTGTAACAGGTGGTTGATAATGGCACAATACCCTTTTATCCAAGTTCAAGCGGAAGACTTTGACTTAAGCACTGAAGTTGCCAAACTACGTGAAGGGCATAAGGATATCGGTGCTGTGGTCAGTTTTGTCGGCACGGTACGTGATATCAATGAAGGCGATGAGGTGAGTATCCTCGAGCTGGAACATTATCCGGGCATGACCGAAAAAGCACTCGAGAATATCCGTCTGGAAGCGCATAAGCGTTGGCATTTGGAATCAAGTAAGATCATTCACCGCATCGGTAAAATGTATCCTTGTGAGCAAATCGTTTTGGTTGCGGTAAGCAGTCGCCATCGTGAAAACGCATTCCATGCCGCCCATTTTATTATGGACTACCTGAAAACCAATGCGCCTTTCTGGAAAAAGGAAACTTTACCGGATGGTAGCGAACGCTGGGTTGATGCACGTATCAGTGACAAAGAAGCAGAAAAACGTTGGGCCGAATAACCCGTTTGACTGTATTACGCTCGATATAGATAACAACTCTGAATTTATTGCTAAATTATCCAAATTAATCGTTCAAAGACCGACAAGAGTAGCTTATGAAAACCTTTGATGAAGCCTTGCATCATTTACTCACTCATGTAGACATTACGACCAAAACAGAAACCGTTCCCGTCGGTGCAGCTTTAGGCCGTATTTTAGCCGAACCTGTGGTTTCACCGGTGAATGTACCGCCACATGACAACAGCATGATGGATGGCTATGCATTGCATAGTTTTGACTTGGAACATAATAATATTCTCGAAGTCAGTCAGCGAATCCCTGCGGGCGCACAGCCCGAACCGTTAAAAGCGGGTACCGCGGCCCGCATTTTCACCGGTGCCCCAATCCCTGAAGGTGCCAATATCGTCATTATGCAGGAAGAGACCGAGCAGCTAGCGGAGAATCAGGTAAAGATCACCGCACAGAAACCCAAGGCCGGTCAAAATATCCGTATTGTCGGAGAAGACATCAAGGCGCGGGCCACTATTCTAAAACAAGGTCATAAATTGCGTGCTCAGGATCTAGGTCTTATCACCTCCATTGGTACCGCTGAGGTTAAAGTCTACCTGCCATTGACGATCGCGACCTTTACCACCGGTGATGAATTACTTGAACCGGGACAGGCACCACAGCCTGGCAAAATCTTCAATGCTAACCGCTATGTGTTAGCGGGTTTGATTCCTGAATTAGGCTTTAAATTACTCGACTTGGGTAGGGTGGAAGACACTTTGGAAGCCACTGTCATGGCGATGAAAGAAGCGGCCGAAATTGCCGATGTGGTAGTGACCACCGGTGGCGTATCGGTAGGCGAGGAAGATCATATCAAACCGGCGATCGAGCAGCTAGGCAGCCTAGATATGTGGAAAGTGAAAATGAAGCCGGGTAAACCTTTAGCTTACGGTGATATCCAAGGCACGCCGTTTATCGGCCTGCCGGGTAATCCGGTTTCTGCTTTCGCAACCTTTAACCTGTTTGCCCGTCCCTATCTGTTGAAGATGCAGGGGGCAAGCGCCTATAAAGCCAAGCCGGTTTGGCTAAAGGCAGATTTTGAGTGGACCAAACCCGGATTCCGTCGAGAATTCGCCCGCGCCCGTTTGATCAATAAAAACCAGCAAAGCTTTGTCGAAATTTATCCGCAGCAGGGTTCAGGGGTGCTGACCTCGACCGTATGGGCAGATGGTTTTGTGGTGATTCCTGAAGACAATGTTATCCGCCAGGGCGACAAGGTTGCGTTTTACCCGTTTAATGCCGTAAATGAATAAGAGAAGAAAATGACTGAAGCTACATTAACTCATTTGGATGAAAAAGGTCAGGCACGTATGGTTGATGTCGGTGAAAAACCGCATACCGAGCGTTCGGCCACCGCTACCGCGATCATTTATATGCAGCCGGAAACCTTGGCGATGATTGTCGAAGGCAAGCATAAGAAAGGTGATGTCATGGCGACTGCACGAATTGCCGGTATTATGGCGGCTAAACGCACTCCTGATCTGATTCCAATGTGTCATCCCTTGATGATCACTTCGGTAAAAGTGGATTTGGTTGCGGATATGGATGTCAGCTGCGTCAATATCGAGGCGACCTGTAAAACGGTCGGTCAAACCGGCATCGAGATTGAAGCCTTAACGGCAGCATCGGTAGCGGCATTGACGCTTTACGATATGTGTAAGGCGGTCGATCGTGGCATGGTGATTGATCAGGTGCAATTAATGGAAAAAGTCGGTGGGAAATCCGGTCATTGGCAACGCTAAGTTTCATTTTTCCGATAATTGAAAACCCGCTTTATGCGGGTTTTATTTTGTCTCTTCCTGGTCCTGTTCGGGTTGTGTTTCTTCCTGATGGTTTTCCTTAAAGTCGTGCTTGTTTTCATACATATGCTGATCGGCGCAGTGAATAATCTCTTCCGCCGAAGGATAGTCATCAGGCCCCGCTTGCATATAACCGACGCTCAGGGTTAAGTCAGCTTCATGTAATTGAATTTCATCCATCAGGCGACGGCTATAGAGTTGTTTGGCTTGTTTCTCGGTACATTTCGGCAAGACAATGCAGAATTCATCGCCGCCATAACGGAAACACTGATCTTCCTCGCGTGAGATGCGGTTAATGGCATTGGCAACGGTACGCAGAATCTCATCGCCGCGTTGGTGACCCTCTTCATCATTAATCTTTTTGAAATTGTTAATGTCCAGATATGCGACCGTTACCGGTTCCAAACGCCTTTGCGCGGCTCTTAGTGTTTGCGTTAGGATCTCATTCAGGTGACGCACATTCAACAGACCGGTCAAAGCATCGGTACGCGATAGAATCTCCAGCTGAAGGGTACGCTCTTTGACTTTTTGTTCCAGTTCGATCGCATAGTCCTCGGATTTCTCTTTTGAGGTTTCGATTTCTGAAATCAAGCTTCTGATATAGGTATCGAATACCAAGGAAACATCGAACATAAACAGTTTTTCCAGTGCGCTCTGCGCTTGCAAGAGCTGCTCTGGCTGATTTTCCAAGATATTTTGCAGCATATCCATCAAAAGTTTTTTCAGCTGTTGGACGGCGGCGAGATAAAGCTTGGGTTCGACCCCGATGCGTTTATGGACCATCCCGATACGCAAACGGTTGTTAACATATTCGATATCATAGAAACCGCTGAATAGATCGATGATATATTTACGCTGCGCATTACGCAGGCGCCCAAGGGTATCGGCATCTCCAATCAATAGGGCAATTTCAGGGATATCGGTTTGCAGTTCGTAAAAAAGTTTAACGACTTCGTCGATTTCTTGTTCAACGAGCGGTTTGACATTATTGAGTATTTCGACATCTTCATAGGAGATATTGAATAGCGTTTTACGGCTTTCGATCTCCAGTTGGGTGATGCGCATCTGTTCCAATAGGGTTTGATCGGTTCTATTCATAAGATACCTATGCTGTCAAATAAGACGTTGTAATCACTCATAACTACACTACATAATACTACTAATATCAAATATATTGAAAGAGAGTTAAGAATTAAAGGCATAATGCATTGAAAGGCTTAGTGTCGATTCGGTTTGTATTGACCGCTGAAACAAAGATTCATAACAATAGAGATTTCTATGAACGCCAAAGTCACTAAAAAATGGTCGGTTTATTTACTGAGTTGCGCCGATGAAACGCTTTATTGCGGTATTACCAACGATTTGGGCAAACGTTTACGTCAGCATAATGGTGAGATTCAAGGAGGGGCAAAATATACCGCAAGCAGGCGGCCCTGCCAATTGGTCTATCAAGAGGCTGTGGCGACTCGTTCCTGTGCCAGCCAGCGGGAATATCAAATCAAGAAAATGAGCCGTTTGGCGAAGCAACGGTTAATTGATACGACCATATCTTAGGCAATAAAAAACCCGCATAGAGCGGGTTTTTATTATTGAAGCTTATTAGTCACGCTTCATGCGGCGTGGCTTGCCTTTATCTTTTGGGCTGCCTTGTTTCTTATGACGAGACAGACGCTTACGTGGTGGTAGGCCGCCGTCCTTGACTTCACGGATGCGTAGCTGCTGACCGCAGACCCAAGCCTTGCCCAAGTCATCACGTACATCTTTTGGCATGCTTGCCGGCAGATCAACCATACTGAAGTTATCTTCGATACGTAGTTGACGGATAAACTCGCTGTCGATACCGGCTTCATTGGCGATACAGCCAACGATATTACCTGGACGCACGCCATGCTGGTTACCCACTTCGATACGGTAACGAGTCATCCCCTCATCAGGTGTGGCACTGTATTCACGACGTGGTTTACGTTCACGACGTTCATTGCGTCCACCGCGGTCGCCACGGTCTCCGCGTTCATTGCGGTTACGTTCACGTGGTTGCGCAATCGGCTTTTCCGATAGGAAGAATGGAATATCACCCTGTAGTAGGCGTGCCAAGGCAGCGGCGATTTCAACGGCTGGAATGTTTTGTTCATTTTCAACCTGTTCAACCAAATCCTGATAGAAAGCCAGTTCATCCATTTTAGTCGCTTCAACAATACGTGCCTTGAAACGATCGACACGACTGTCGTTAATCTGCTGGGTTGAAGGTAGGTGCATTTCAGGAATCTTGCTCTTAGTGGTGCGCTCAATCGAATTCAATAAACGACGTTCACGAGGTGTCACAAACAAGATTGCAGAACCTGAGCGTCCGGCACGACCGGTACGACCGATACGGTGAACATAGGCTTCATTGTCCTGAGGAATATCGTAGTTGAATACATGGCTGATACGAGGTACGTCCAAACCACGGGCAACCACGTCTGTGGCAACCAGGATATCCAGTTTACCGGTTTTTAACTGATCAACGATGCGTTCGCGGTGGTTTTGAGCGATATCGCCGTTAAGTGCCGCTGCCGCATAGCCGCGCGCTTCGAGTTTTTCGGCCAATTCAATGGTCGCAGTTTTGGTACGCACGAAAATAATCGATGCATCAATCTTGTCTTCCGCTTCAAGAATGCGGGTTAGGGCATCAAGCTTATGCGCTTGGCTGACCAATAGGTATTTCTGTTCGATAGTTGTCGCTGTAGTGGTTTTCTGCTTGATAATGACTTCAGTCGGGTTATCAAGGTAACTTGTGGCGATACGGTGTACTTCTTTCGGCATGGTTGCCGAGAACAGAGCGATCTGACGGCTATCTGGCGTGTGCTTCAAGATCCATTCGACATCGTCGATAAAGCCCATACGTAGCATTTCATCGGCTTCATCCAGAACCAATAGTTTTAGGTTGTCCAGTTTCAAGGTACCTTTATTGATATGATCCATGACACGGCCCGGTGTCCCGACAACTACCTGTACGCCGCGTTTTAGCGCACGAATCTGTGTACCGTAGTCAGAACCACCGTAAATCGGTAAAACATGGAAACCTTTTAGGTTGTGGGCAAAGCTCTGGAAGGCTTCCGCGACCTGAATGGCAAGCTCGCGTGTTGGTGCCAATACCAATACCTGAGGGTCTTTCTGGTTATATTGGGCGATGCTTAAAGCCGGTAGGGCAAAAGCGGCCGTTTTACCGGTACCGGTTTGTGCCATACCTAGGATATCATTACCTTCTAGCAGAGCTGGAATGGCTTGAGCCTGGATTGGTGACGGTGTTTCATAACCGATTTCGGTGATTGCCTGCAGTACCTGCGGCAGTAAGTTTAAGTCTTTGAAGCTGACTTCAGTCGTCATGTGGCGTCCTTTCTCGTTATAGAGAAGTCGGTGCCCTGGAATAAATGCTATATCAGTACGGCATAACAAGTGACAGAATTCATGGCAATGGTAAAAAGATTCATATCACTGTTATGCAGAGAATAGTTTTCCATAGAAAACTGATTCTTTGGAATGGTCGTTATTCTGGGGCAAATTGCAATAAGGGAGTTTTCCCGTAAAAGAGCTGTTTGCGGCAGAATAATCGCGAAAAAATTCGTTTTAGGGCGTGTCTAAGACAGCGCTGAGGCAAATCGCTCTTGCGATGCGTTCAATAAAGTTGTCTTAACTTTGCAGAATCGCATTTTTGTGGCACGGATTCTACTAGAATGCGCAATGATATGCAAATAATCTTTATAGGCGGATAAAAATATTTAACAATGGCTTAAAAACGCTATTCAGAATCGTCGATCGATCCTGCCATTTCTTGCACTGCTTTTTTGTCGGCGATGGCTTGGCTGAAGAAAGTGTTTTCGAACTCGTCTGCCGAGCAAGGCTTATTGAAAAAGAAGCCCTGAATCAGAACATCGTCTTTTTGCTGTTGGATAAACTCGACCTGCTGTTCGGTTTCCACGCCTTCGGCAACGACAATCAGGTCTTTGGCTTGAGCCAAACGGATAATTGATTCAACAATGGCGATGTCGGCTTTACTTTCGGGAATGCGGCCAATGAAACTCTTGTCGATTTTAAGTTCGTGAATCGGCAGTTTCTGAAAGTAGGTCAAAGATGAATAACCGGTACCGAAGTCATCGATCGATACTTTGAAACCAATTTCGCGAAGCTCGCCGATTTTCTGCACGGCGCTTTCAATGTCTGAGACCAGGATGCCTTCGGTCAGTTCCATGGTGATCAGATTTGGATTGACCTGGGTTTCATTGAGGATTGCGCGCACATTTTCGATAAAATCCGCTTCGTGGAACTGAATCGGGCTGATATTCACCGAAAGGTGGAATTTATGACTGTATTGCTGCCAGATTTTCGCCTGCAAGAAGGCGCGGTACATAATCCAGGCACCGAGCTTGAGGATCTGGCGGCTATCTTCGGCAATCTCGATAAAGGTACAAGGTGAAATCCAGCCATGCTTGGGATGATGCCAGCGGGCAAGGACTTCAGCGCCGTAGAGGTTTTTGTCTTTATCCAGTTGCGCTTGGTAATAAAGCTCGATTTCATTGCGGTTATGTGCATTGACCAAGTCGCTTTCCAGTTCACGGCAGTATTTGACCTGCTCGGTCAGGGCGATATCGTAAGTGAAGATTTTGTGCTGGCTGTTGACGTCTTTAGCGTGCGCTACCGCCAAATCGGCATTGATCAACAGGTCTTCCGGTGATTCTTCGGTATAGCCTGGATACACCACGATACCGATGCGCACCGAGCTGTTCAGGGTTAACTGTTCGACATCGAAATGGTGGTTAAGAATATGGGATACCTTAAGCGCTAATCTATGCGCGCTTTGCGCGGCTTTTTCCGCGGTATAGTCGCTGTCCTGAGAGATAATGACGAATTCATCGCCTTCCAGGCGGGCAATCTTGTCATTCGGGCGCAAGACGCGCTGAATGGCCTCGGAAACCTTAACGAGGAACTTGTCACCGGTACGGCGGCCAAAAGCATCGTTAATGCCTTTGAAACGTTCCAGGTTAATGCATAACAAGGCGCTGAAAGTCTTCTTGCGACGATGTTGAGCAATCACCGTATTGATGTTCTGTAGCGCCTGCTTACGGTTTGGCAAGCCTGTCAGCGTATCGAAATAAGCCATGTGCTCGAGTTTGGCATGGGCTTCTTTAATATCGGTAATACTCTGCAAATTGACAATGTAGTGTTCAATATTGAACTCTTCATCAATCACCATCGAGATGCTCAATATCGCATGGAAAATCGTGTCTTCGCTCGGGTGCAGCTCCACCTCTCCGCTCCAGAACTTATGCTCGATCAGCGTCTTCAATAGACCGGTGGTGTCGTTTTTCAAGTCGATCTGTTGTTCGAGCCATTGCATCAAGGTCATGCTGTTGAGTCGTCTGCGGTCGATCCCGGACAGAGCGATAAAGCTGTCATTCGCCTTAATGATAAAGCCATGCTCATTGGCAATGAATTGGCCGTTATAGCTGTTGAAAGCCGCTTCCATCAGGCGTTGTTGTGATTCTACCTGTGCGTGTACGCTGCGGTCATAGATGGCCAGTAAAACGTTGCGCACGCGTCCCATGCTGTCGAGCATCGCCTTGGCGCTTAATAACAGTGGTTTGACTTTTAGGGTTTGCGGATTACGCAGCCAAATGGTGATTTCGGTCGGTTCCGGAGACGGGTATTCTTTGATGAATTGCAGCCAGTGGTGCAATTTGAAGGGTAGGGTCGCTTTTTTATTTTTGAAGATTGGGAGAAAGGTGAATTCTGGATCGAAATCGTCATCAATCACCAAGAGCTGCTTGGCGTAGGTGTTTATATGGTGGACAGCCAACCCCTGCTTAAAAAGAATAATACCGTTATGCAGTGCGTTATAGATATCGTGCCGGTTACTTCGCTCATCTTTTAAACGAGAAACGGTTTTTTCCAGCTCGGTAAACTGTAGCTTGTCATTCATTAATAGAATGGCACCTTAATTAATAGGGGTTTGTTACAGTGATTCTAGCCTATGTACCGGTCTCTGAAAACCCCAAAAGCACTATTTATCATGTAATTTTTAACGATAAATATTGCTGATGAGGCCACCATGTTTGCAAGCTTTAGTCCTGGTAGACCAAGCTTGGCAGCCAGGTAACGATTTCCGGCCAGATAGCCAGCACGCCAAGCATTCCTAACTGAATGATAATAAACGGGATTGTGCCTTTGTATAGGTCGCTGGTTTTTAGCTCCGGCGGAGCGACACCTTTTAAGTAAAATAGCGCAAAGCCGAAAGGCGGCGTTAAAAACGCAGTTTGCAGGTTAATAGCAATCATAATCCCCAACCAGATTGGGTCGACCCCCATCATCAATAAAATCGGCGCGACAACCGGCACCACAACGTAGGTGATTTCAATAAAATCTAGGAAGAAGCCGAGAATAAACATCAATACCATGACGATCAGCATGGCGGTGAATACGCCACCTGGTAAATCATTTAGTAATTCACTGATCAGGTCATCCCCACCCAGGCCGCGGAACACCAAAGAGAAGAAAGCCGCTCCAATGAAAATAAGGAAAATCATACTGGTGACTTGCAAGGTATTGCGCATCACCGTTTGCAGACGTTGAAGGTTCAAACGGCGGTTGAGAATGGCCAATAACAGTGAGCCTAAAGCACCGAGAGCGGCCGCTTCTGTTGGGGTGGCATAACCTGTCAGGATTGAGCCCAATACCAATAAAATCAATAGTAGCGGAGGCAATAGGCTTTTAATAACGCGCCCAATCAGACCGGGTTCGACCGGTTTCCCGTTATTGTCGGGAACCAGTTCAGGATTACGAAAAGCTTTAAAGAGCACATAAAGCATATAGGCGACGACCAGCATCATACCCGGCAATAATGCGCCGATGAACAGGTCGCCAACCGACAGGGTCTCAGGCGAGAAGATGCCTTGATCGAGCTGTGCCTGTTGATAGGACGAAGACAATACATCACCCAATAGTATGAGGATGATCGATGGCGGTATAATCTGTCCCAAAGTCCCGGAGGCGCAGATGGTGCCACTGGCCAGTTTAGGGCAGTAACCTTGTTTCAACATGGTCGGTAGCGCCAGTAACCCCATGGTCACCACGGTTGCACCGACAATGCCGGTGCTGGCCGCCAACAGAGCGCCGACCAGAATAACCGCCAGACCTAAGCCCCCCTTAACCCCGCGCATGACTTCATCCATGGTCTGCAGCAGACCTTCGGCAATTTTAGACTGTTCGAGCATAATCCCCATAAAGACAAACAACGGCACCGCTATTAAGGTTTCATTGCGCATAATGCCAAAGATTCGATTGGGAATACTTTGCAAAAATGCCATGTCGAAAACGCCGAACAGATTGGCAACCAGTGCAAAAATTAATGAGACCCCTGCCAGGGTGAAAGCGACCGGAAAACCGGTGAGCAGAGCAATAAATACCAGTGCGAATAAAACCAGAGCTAACCATTCCATTACAGCTTGCCCTCCGCTTCAGTGTCAGCCGGCAAATCGGTTGGCTGCTCAGCGATGATGTGCAAATAAGCGTTGGCCATAACCGCCAGACTTTGCAGCATTAGCAGGGTGGACATAACCAGAATCAAACTTTTGAGCATATACAGATAAGCGATGCCACCGGACTCGGTTGAAGCCTCTTTAATCGCCCAGCTTGCACTGACGTAATCCCAGCTGCTGAGGAAAATAAATATCACTACCGGTAAGGCAAACAGCAGGCTTCCGATCAGATTGACCCAGGCTTTTCTTTGCGCGCTGAATTGCGAGTAGAACACATCGACTCTGACATGTTGGTCTTGCGCATAGGTATAGGCCATGCCGAGCATAAACAAAATGGCATGGTTATACATAATGCTTTCTTGCAGGGCGACCGATCCGGTGTTAAAGCCGTAACGCAACACGACAACCAGTGCGGTGATGAGTACTAAGGTTAAGCTTAGCCAGGCAGTGGCATGACCAATGCGGTTTTGAAATTGGTTTTGCAGACCAATAAAGCGTTTTAAAAATGCGTTCAATTGCATGTTTGCTATCTTAAAGTTATGTTTATTGCCGCTATTTTAACGATTTTGCAGGTATTTTGGTGATTTATAGCAAAGCAGCAATGAGCCAAAAGCCAATCTCGGAGCGCGAGGCCTTGGCGTGCAAAACGGGCGGTTTAAAACCCTAAGCATCGCTTAATAGCCCGACAAAGTCGTTTTTGCCGGGCTAGATTGTCATAGCGACTATTCGAAAATCCACATGGCATCATAAATAATGCGGGTTTGGGTATTCATAATGGCAATGTCGTCACCTATGCGAATACGAATATAGTTGCGCGGTAAAGCCGGCAACCTATGGTCTATCTCGTAAGGAAGATGGCTGTAATAGATATCGCGGTGAAGAGGGTGCTTCAATTTAAAACGGTAATCATGTTTCTTTTGCAGGCCGGGCGGAATCTTACGCATATGAGGGTAGTTGTACAGATAGTAACCTCGGATTTTAGCGCGATCGGATCGACTGAACACCGGGTGGTAACTTTGCGGGCCTTGATAACTTTCGGCATGCACCGATTGGTAGGTCGGGCACCCGCTTAAAAGCATGGATGCTGAGGCTAACAGCAGGACGGAAAAAAACGCTTTCATTATTCTCTCCTCCCTTTTGGAGTGAGTCTATAGGTTACCACCAACCAATCCGAAAAAGTATAGTTAAACCTTGGTAAAAACTTTGAATCAGTCTGTAAACATTCGTCGAGTTGGGCTACCAGTTTTCTGCAAGCGGTTTTTTAAACGCTGTAAAATATCGATTCAAATGTTTTTGTATTTCCATCACGAGTAGGCCTTTTGAAGCAGAAAATTGCCAAAGTAGCGGTTCCCGGACCATTTTTGTTCCCCTTGGATTATCTTTTACCTGAGGTCTGTGTTGACGCGCAGGCGGGTATGAGGGTTTGGGTGCCGTTTCGCAATAAAAAAATAGTTGGCTTGCTGATGGATGTCGGAGAGCAGTCGGATTATGACGACAGCAAAACAAAATCGGTGCTTGAGGTTATCGATGACGAGGCTATCTTAACGGCGGATTCCCTCAAGTTATTGCAGTGGGCCAGCCATTATTATCATGAACCGATTGGCGAGGTGGTTCAGGCGGCTTTACCGAAACGTTTAAGGGCCGGTGAAGCGGCGCAGATAGAAGGCGTCACCTATTGGCAGTTGAGTGAATTGGGCCAACAAAAAAGTCTGGATGATATCGCCAAAAACGCATTGCGCCAGCGAGAGTTGTTCAGTGCCTTGCAAGTTCACGGCAAACTCAATGAAAATCAGCTTAACCATCGTTTACAGAATTGGCGCGCGGCAGCCAAAACACTGGCACAGAAAAACTGGCTGGAAAGTTATCCCGGGCCTTGTCTGCTGGAAAGCGATTACGCTGCAAAACCTGAACATACCTTGAATGAGCAGCAACAAGCGGCGGTCGATGCGGTAGTGCAATCACAGATCGATAACCCATCGAAACAGGCAGGCAACATGGCGCTTGTGGCACAGAATTATGCCCCACGGTTCAGCGCGTTTCTATTACAAGGTATTACCGGTAGCGGTAAAACTGAAGTCTATCTGGGTATGATTGACGCGATGGTCAAGCTTGGCAAGCAGGTGTTGGTTCTGGTGCCGGAAATCGGTTTGACACCGCAGATGATCCAACGTTTCGAAGCCTATCTGCAAACACGCGTTGCCGCGTTGCATTCCGGTTTGAACGAATCGGAAAGGCATTGCGCTTGGCATATGGTCAGAACCAATCAGGTTAAGGTGTTATTGGGAACCCGCTCGGCGGTTTTTGCACCCTTTGCCGATTTGGGTTTGTGCATTATCGATGAAGAGCACGACCTTTCCTATAAACAGCAGGACGGTTTTCGCTATAGCGCGCGTGATTTAATGATTCAACGTGCCCGCCAACAAAACATTCCGGTGGTACTGGGCTCTGCCACCCCGAGTCTGGAAAGCCTTTATAACGCCAAAATGCAACGCTATCAACATTTGTACCTGACCCAAAGAGCGGCACAAGGAGCTAAATTGCCGCAGTTGAAATTGCTCGATATTCGCGGGGAATCGATTCAAGAGGGGGTGTCGCAGTCATTGAAATTGACAATGCAAAAACACCTTGCAGCAGGTAATCAGGTACTGTTGTTTCTCAACCGTCGTGGCTTTTCACCGGTATTGATGTGTCATGAATGCGGTTGGCAGGCCAGCTGTCCAAGCTGTGATGCCAATATGACCTACCATCAGACCGATGCGCTCAATGATTTAGGTTATTTACAGTGTCACCACTGTGATGAACAGATAGTTAAACCGAGCCTTTGTCCGAGCTGTCAAAGTGAAGAATTCGTTAAGGTCGGCCAGGGAACCGAGCGTTTGCAGGAGACAATTGAATCGTGGTTTAGCGACAAAAGGGTTTTGCGTATTGATAGAGATACCACCCGTTTGAAAGGCTCTATTTCGGAGTTGACCGAACAGGCGAAAAGCGGTCAGGCCGATATTCTGATCGGTACTCAGATGCTCGCCAAAGGGCATGATTTCCCGAATGTCACCTTGGTGGGGTTGGTCGATATCGATCAAGGTTTATTCAGCGCCGATTACCGTGCCGCTGAACGCATGGCGCAGTTGGTCTTGCAGGTGGCCGGAAGAGCCGGTCGGGGTGCCAAAGCCGGTGAGGTATTGATTCAGACCCACCATCCGGATCATCCGTTATTGACCTCTCTGGTACAGCACGGTTATGACCGTTTTGCCGTTAAAGCCTTGGCTGAGCGTGAACAAGCCTGTTTGCCGCCTTACCAATATCAGGTGCTGTTTCGTGCCGAGGCGCACAACCCTGACGATGCCATGCACTTTCTTTATTCATTGAAAGCCGGTCTGGAAAACACCGCGCAACAGTTAGATCGTGGCGATGATGTCGAGTTTTGGGGGCCGGTCAGCGCTCCTATGTTAAAAAGGCAGGGACGTTTCCGTTTTCAGTTGATGCTGCAGGCGACCAACCGAGGTGCATTGCATCGTATGCTTAATGTTATGCAGCCGCATATCTTAAAAAGTCCGTTGGCACGCAAGGTGCGTTGGTCGATAGATGTTGACCCGCAAGAGATGTATTAAATTCTTTTGCGACTGAAATTGCCGGACTCTGCGGTGTTTGTCGCGCGCCTTGATTACAACGTTTTTTTATCGCTCAAAAGCGGTTAAGTCTCTCGAGGCTTTTCTAGACACCCCCGTCAAAGGGAATATAGTTTATTTACTTTGACTAGTCTGTTTGGAGAACTCTTCCAGGGATATTTCGATATGGCCGGATTTATCGCGATTAGGTCCCTTAAACACCTCTTGTGCCGCCCAGGCATGACCGTGCACCACTTCATAGCTGGCAGGAATCTTACCGGCCTTGCGTAGGCTCTCATAGACGTTCAACATCTGCATGAAACGCTGTTTGCCCATCAGGCCTTGTGGCCTTTGTGAGTTGGCGTTGGTTGCGCCAATCGCTTTTAAATCCTTTAAAACACCGATCGGTTTGTCATAGGTCAGGGTAAAGAGTTCCATGTCCATCACAGGTTGCCCAAATCCGCTGCGGATCAGCGCATCACCGATATCGTGCATGTCGATGAAGTTATTAACGTGTTCGTAGTGGTTATCCACAGCCTGCCAACATTGACGCAACTCTTTGAGCGTATCCGGGCCAAAAGTAGTAAACATCAAGAGGCCATTGTCCTTGAGGACGCGGCGAAACTCTTTAAAGACGGCATCAAGATCATCACACCACTGCAGCATCAGATTACTGACAATCATATCGACACTGTTATCGGCAAAAGGCAGCTGATAAACATCGGCACTGACGGGCATGACGCCCGGTTGATAAAACAGCTTGCTGACAGGGGAAGATTTGAGCCATTGATTGAGACGTCTGCCTAAAAACGGCCAGCGTGGGCTTTGCAATTTAGGTTGGGCGATTTGCAGCATCTGAGCGGATAGGTCAACGGCAAAGATATCGGCTTGCGGATAGCGCTGCAGCAGGTACTCGGTCAATAACCCTGTACCGGCACCGAGGTCGAGAATGGTTTGCGGAGCGACCGTGGTTAAATCCAAACGTTCATCAACACGCTGCGCCACGGTTTTTTGCAAAATCGCAGCGTCATCATAGCTCGGAGCGGCATGACTAAAATGTTGTTTGATGTGTTGACGACTGAAATCTTGCATAAAAAGGCTTAAAGTTTTTTGAGAAATTGCGTAATGGATTGCGCAGTAGCTTCTGGTTCTGAGAAAAAGGGAATATGGCTGCCGCCGGCAATCGTTTCAATGCGAGCTTGCGGCTGAAGGTCAGCCAGATTGGCACGAATATCGACTGGAATCAACGGATCTTTTTCTCCCAGTAGCCATAAGGTTGGAGCTTCAATGCCTGTTAAGTCTGCTCGGTTATCCATATCACGAAGCAGGACCAAACCTTGTCGCAGGCCTGACAAAGAAGGCATGCTGCACGTCGCCATATGCTTTCCAAAACGTTTCATCAAGTCACGAGCCTGGTCAGTGCCTTGAAACTGCAAGCGCCAGAATTTCTTTAACAGGCTATTGGTTTCAATTTGTACTGCCTTGATAAAATCAGCGATGATTGCCGGACTCACCGATTTCTGCCAACCGCAATTTTGGGTAAAGCGAGGTGTGCTTGCCATGCAGATCAGGCTTTTGACCTTATTGGGATACTTCAATGCCAGTTGCTGGGCAAGTAATCCGCCAAGTGACCAGCCAATCAAATGGGTGGGTTGGTTTGGCAAAGCTCGGTTCAATGCCTCAATCCAGTCGTCAAGCAGGGTGTCGCTATCTGGCAAGGCCGGGCTTTGCCCAAAACCTGGCAGGTCAATCAATGTTAATTGATAATCCTCGGCAAAATATTTTTGTGCCCATGACCGCCACACTTCACTTTCTGAAGCCCATCCGTGAATGAGGGTGAGGTGAGGTTTATCGGTTTCGGCATTGTCAGCAATGTTTGGCTGTAAGCGGTGTAAATTCATCGCGCTATTTTAGCTTTTTTTAGGGTTTGTCGAAACCATAATTAAATGCTGATCGGTTTTTCTGGCCGGGCTATAGTGTTGGCAATAAAAACTATAACCGCTCGGAGGGTAGCTGACATAACTAGATATTTAAGGCTACCAAGGCCTTTTGTGTGTCGGCGCTGATTTTAGGTTTGCAGATAATCAATTGTCTGGCGGCAACGCCTAGTTTGATCAGTTGGCGTTTGATGCCGTTTTGGCGATCAGAGGCAAGCTGAATCAATTGACGGTCATCAACTGCCGTTGACTGAGCTGTCTGGCCGGTTTGTTGAGCTGATTGCTGCACTTGTTTGGCCATTATCGCCTGCAAAGCCAGGCGGTCAGATTCTGATGCCCCTTGGCAGAGTTTGATTTGCAGTCCCTGGCGCTGTTTAAGCAAAGTGGCGATTTTCTTTAAGTAGTCGAGCATCGGCTTTGATAAGGCCGTCGAGCTAGGTGTGAACTCTATTGGTTGCAGGGTGATTGCCGAAGCTTGACTGGTGGCAAATTCGGTTGCCATGGCAATAGCGCCAAAAGGTTGCAGGGCAAACAGCAGGTAGGTTCGGGTGGCTCCAGCCATCGCTTTGCTTAAGGCGGTACTGATCACATCGTTGATATCGAAGTCCGGGCTATTGATATCACCTTTGATAGGTAAAGACAGTTCGATATTGTCATTTTTGTCCTGCAGCAATGCGAGTCCCGTTTCCAACGGAACAGGGAATTTCTCGCGCGCTTTCTGGGCGACTTTGCTATCAGCACTTTGCAGTTTGAGTTTATTGAGCTGCAGATCGTTTTTGGCGTCGATAATATTGTCTTTGATCTGGGTTTGCAGTTGAGCCGAGAGTTGGCCGCTTTCTATGTCATAACCGATTAGACTTTCACTGAATGCCGACAGCTCGTTCAAGGCCATACCATCAATATCGGTTTTGGCCTCAAGACGGTGTTTGGGTTGTAGCAGGCTGATTTTCCCGGCACTGGTCAGACGGCTGTATTCATCAAGTTGTAGAGTCAATTTAAAGTCATTCAGATTCTCTTTGTTACTGCTGTCGAGATTGTTCAGGTTGAACTCGGTGAGTTTGAGCTGCTTTTTAAATACCGGTTTGACCTGAGTGTTGGTGAGCTGCAAGGTGTTATCACCCTTAACAAGGATCTGCTTAATCTGATAATGTAAAGCTGTCGTTGTGGTTTTATCCTGTGTGCTTGCTTGCTTCTGATTGGCAGCCACGTCGACGGCGTTATCGGCTTGGCTTTTTTTGTCGGTTTGATTAAGGCTTTGCATTAACTGGTCGACTTCAGCCAATTGATTGTTTTCCAGCAATGTCAGTTGGCTATGACTGCCGTCGAGTTGCACCGTATCAACCGATAGCTTTTGAGCTTTGGCATCATGTTGTATGCGGTTGATGTCGAGCTGGTTTAACTGGATAAACGCCTGTTGTTCTTGAGGTGAAACTTGAAGGTTGTTGAGCGTTAAACTGTCGATCAGTGCATCACCCAAATGATTGAATTGCACAGACTTGATTGCCAGCTTGTCTTGGCTGATGATGGCCTGTTTATTGGTGCGACTGCTGAGCTGTAATTGTTTTAGGTTAAGTTGGTTGATATTCGCCAACAGCTCGTTATTGGCATAGTTGAAACGGTTATTGAAGTTCAGGCTGAAGTCTTCTGCCTGAATGGAGAATTCGGCTTGTTGGGCGTTGATACCGGTGAGCTTGAGTGAGCCGGTCGCATCGAATGACTGTTGGGCGGTGGCAATGGTGGCATCAACTCGGCTGCTGATATGGGTTGCGGCACTGAATTGCGGGGTGCTTGCCTGAAAGCCATTTAAAGTGAGGCTTTGTTGCAGTTTGACGATCGGTTGTGCGCTCAAATCAACTAAGCCGACTCCGGAAATATTGACCTTATCGCTGCTGATTCGGTTATCGGCCTGAACCAGTTGCAGCTTTGATGCGCTTAAATCACCTTCCGTGGCAATGCTTAAGGTCGCTTTTTGAGTGACGTAGAGATCACCTCTCCAGCTCAGGTTTTTGGCTTCCAGCGCGACGGTTTTATCAGTGTTCTGTTCATCAAACTGGCTCAACTGAATACCGCTTAAATCAATATTTCCTTGGTTGAATAGCTTGATGCCCTCCTTATGCAATTCTGCGGTAAAGGTGGTATTGGTACTCAATTGCGCCGAATATTGCAGCGTTTTTTGCAAGCCCTCCGGTAAGAAATCACGGAATTTGGCTAGATCCAGATGGTCGGTTTTCACCGTGCCGACGATTTTAGGCAGCTCATCGAATGCATAGAGCTTGAGGGTCGCCAGAATGGCGCTGCCATTAAGTTGAGCCTTGAATTTCAAGAGGCCATAATCCGCCGACCAGGCATAGAGGTCGGTTAAGCTCATCTCATCGATTTGCAGTGTGCTGTGCTGCTTTTCATAGTCCAGACTGATAACGATGTTGCTTAACTCGATCTCATCCAAACCCGGTAATAAGCTTGGTGAGGACTCTTTGGCCGGCTCTTCCTGTTGCGCATTCAACGGAATGCCGGCAAGGTTGATGATCGGTGCCATACCCGCTTGCTTTGGTTTTTGCATGGAAAACGGCAGAGTGCTATCGGCAAAAACCAGTGACTCAACCAGAATGCGTTGCTGTAGCAAAGCCCAAACGGAAAGGTTGATGTCGAGTTCGCCAAGGGTCAGGGTCGGAGAATCGCTGTTAGCTTTATAGAGGGCTAATTTCTCAAGGTTGAGGGTGCCGCTTAACGGATTGAAGTTCAAATCGGCTAGCTCGACTCGCTCAATACCGTAGGGCTTGACATGGTCGGTCAGCATTTTCTGGGTAATCGGTTTAAGCAGTACCGAGATAAATAGCCAGATAATCAGTAATAGGCTACTGAATAGGGTAATCCATTTGTGTCTAACAATCCAAGCCAGCATATGAGCGCTCCATGGGTTTTTAACGAGCTATTCGATTAACCCGAGTATGTTTGATAGGGATAAATAAAGTATAGCGCAAAGCCCAGCCCAAATGGGAGAGGCATTCTTCTCTGCGGGTTACTCTGAGGTGTTAAGCAATGTCTGTAAGGCATTAAGCAATGCGCTGATTTGCTTCTCAGTGTGGCTTGCACTCAGGGTGATGCGCAGGCGAGCCTGATTGGTCGGAACCGTTGGCGGACGAATTGCCGTAACCCAGAAACCTTGTTGCTTGAGCTGCTCGCTCCACTGCAGAGCCTTGGCGCTGTCATGCAATAAAATCGGTTGGATGGCGGTATCACTCGGCATCAGGTTTAGACCTATCTTTATCGCCGATTGTTTAAACTGCTTTATGTTGCGTTGCAAGGTTTCACGTGAAGCCTGATCGGTTTTAATCAGCTTGAGCGACTCGCGTATTGCCAGAGCGTTGAGTTGCGGCATGGCGGTGGTGTAGACATAAGGACGAGCGAATTGAATCAGTGTTTCGATCAATATTTCGCTACCGGCGACAAATGCCCCGGAACAACCGAAAGCCTTGCCGAGTGTGCCGATTAAGATGGTGTTGCTGTCCAGCTCACAGCCAAAATATTCAAAGCAGCCTCTGCCTTGATCCCCTAGACAGCCGATACCATGGGCATCGTCGATCATTAACCAGGCATCGTATTGCCGCGCCAGTTGTTGCAGTTCGTTAAGCGGCGCTATATCTCCATCCATACTGAAAACGCCATCGCTGACAATCAGTGTCTGGCTGGCGTTTTTCAGGCTGTTTTGTAAACGGCGTTCGAGCGCTTTCATATCGAGGTGAGGATAGCGTTTGAATTCAGCTTGGCTGAGTTGTGCGCCATCAATCAATGAAGCATGATTGAGTTTATCGGCCAAAATCGTATCACCTGCTTGCATCAACGCTTGTTGGACGGCAAGGTTAGCCATATAGCCGGTGGAAAACAGTAGGGTACGTTCGACACCAAGCCAGTCTGCCAATTCGTCTTCCAGCAGATGATGATGCAGATGATGGCCTGTTACCAGATGAGCCGCTCCGGCTCCGTAACTGATGGCATCGCTCTGAAGTGCTGTGATTAAGGCTTGTTTGATTTGCGGATGATTGGCTAAACCAAGGTAGTCATTGGAAGAGAAGTTGATCACTTCCCACCCATTGATCTGCATAGCCGCCTGTTGTGGACTGGTTGCCAGCGGACGGCGGCGATACAGGTGCTGTTCTTCTCTGTTTTGCAGTAGCGGCAGAAACCTTGATTCGATCGACATCGAGTGCTCTATCGGTTTTATGCGGTCAGTTCGCTGATCTGTTCAGCCATTTTTTGCGCTTTGGCCTCGGCTTTGACATCACGCTGCATTTCAATGCCGAGCTTCTTAAACAGCATTAAATCGTGGTCCGATTCAGGGTTGTCTGTAGTCAATAAACGGTCACCGTAGAAGATTGAGTTGGCACCGGCCATAAAACATAACGCCTGTGCCTCGTCGGTCAAAGAGGTTCTTCCCGCCGATAAGCGCACATAACTTTGTGGCATAACGATTCGAGCCGCGGCAATCACGCGAATGAATTCGAATGAATCGGTTTTGTCTTTCATGTGCGCCAATGGGGTGCCTTCAATCGGAACCAGTAGGTTGATTGGCACGGAATTCGGATGGTGGCGCATGGTGGCAAAGGTTCGCAGCAATTCTGCGCGGTCGGTATGTTGTTCACCCATGCCGATAATGCCACCCGAGCAGACGTTGATGCCGGCCTGTTGAACCTTGTCGATCGTGTCAAGACGATCCTGGTAATTACGTGTGGTGATGATTTTCGGGTAGAAGGCTTCCGAGGTATCCAGATTGTGATTGTAATAATCCAAACCGGCGTCTTTTAGTTGTTTGACCTGATCGTCATTTAGCATGCCCAGTGTTAAACAAGTCTCCAGACCAAGTCCCTTAACCACCTTGACCATTTCCAGCACTCGCGGAAAGTCTTTTTTGGTCGGGTTACGCCAAGCCGCGCCCATGCATAAACGGGTGGCACCACGTTCTTTGGCGACTAAGGCTTGTTCAAGCACTTCCTGAACTTCCATCATATGCTGTTTTTCAATATCCGTCTGGTTACGTGCGCTTTGTGAGCAATAAGCGCAGTCTTCGGCGCAACCACCGGATTTGATATTTACCAGTGTGCTGGTCTGCACTTCATTGGGATTAAAGTGCATGCGATGCACGGTTTGCGCTTGAAATATCAGGTCATTAAATGGCTGATCCATAATGGCGCGGATTTCCTCCAGCGTCCAGTCGTTGCGAATTTGTCCAAGATTTTGCATAGCCGTGCCTTAAAGTGTCACCATCGCATTAGTATTATGAGATGGTTGGTATTACCGTTTCCTAATCTTTTCATTATAACCAAAATAGCGCTTGAATTGAGCGCTCAAAGCAAAACTTATTGAAAAAAACATGACGGTTATAAAGACAAAGTGATTTTTATATTCACCGATTAAACGCTTGAATTTGCTTTGAAAAATATCTACTGCTAATGTTTGACGAGTTTGCATCGCTTAAAAAGAGGTGGATGAATGCCGTTTCATCGGGTTAATCGAATTGCACTGCTGTTACAGGCTTGGTTGCTGGGGGATGTGGCGATGCCGCAAAATTCAGATTCCAAGCTCAACCTTAAGTTGATTAATTCGAATGAGGTTTGTCCGGTTTGTTGTGAACCTTGTTTATCGGGAATGCGATGCGGTTCTTGTCGGTTCAATCCACCCAGTTATGACTCGACTCGGGTGGTGGCGTGTTTGAATGACGATTTAAGTCGGTCGATTCATGGTTTTAAATATCATGAAGATTTGGCTTATGCCAGGGTGTTTGCCGATTTGATGGTCGAACATATCGATTTTTCCGGCATTGAGGTGTTATTGCCTGTGCCGGCACATCCATTAAGGCGAAGACAAAGGGGGTATAACCAGGCGGCTGAACTGACAAGGCAGCTGGGCAAAACATTGCATATACCAGTGGTGTCCGGAGCGCTGAAAAGAGTTAAGCCGACGCCGAGTCAAACACGGTTAAGCCGTTCTCAGCGTGAACGCAATCTCAAGGGGGCTTTTGCAGTGAATATGGCTCAACTAGCCGGTTGTCGCTCAATTGCATTGATTGATGATGTGATCACCACAGGAGCGACCATGCAAGCCTTGGCCAAACAGATGAAAAAAGCGATGCCCGACATAAGGATAGAGGCTCTTGCCTTGGCAAAAACCATGAAATGAGCGATTAAAAGGTGCTTTTACCTAATTCGTCCTGTTGATGTATTGATTGCCCCTACCGCTTATGTGTATGCTTTATAACAACAAACTTAAAATATTAGGGTGGTTAATGGCAGAGCCGATTATTTTGCTGATTGAAGATCAAAAATCCATGGCCAGTTTTTTGGAGGATAAACTATCCCAAAAAACGGATATCAAAATTGTTGTTGCGCGTAATCTTCAACAAGCTGTCGAGGTAATTGAATCCGATGCAAAAATTTTGGTTTGTTTAACCGACCTGAACTTACCTGATGCAGAAGAAGGGGCGACGGTTCCGATTTTACGCAAACACCGAATTACTACCGTTGTGTTGACCTCCAATTACAGCGAAAAAATACGCAAGAAGATGTTTGACCTGCAGGTGGCCGACTATGTCATCAAAGATGGCCCGGTTGCACTGGAATATGCGGTCAATGTCTGTCTAACCATGGTGGAAAACGCCGACAAATCCATTTGGTTGGTATCCAAACCATCTGATAATGCTACCCATTTAAGACATCTGCTCAATAATCAAGGTTTTCGCGTTTTTCTATTCGAAGATTTATCAGAATTATCCAAGGCTATCAAGGGTAAGGTACCTGATTTAATCTTGATTAATCAGATTAATGAATTGGGTGAAGGTAAGACTCTAAAGTTGGTTCAGTTGGTTCGCTATTATTATTCCTCCAGTCAGTTGCCGATAGTATTGACAGATGGTGCGGAAAACGTTTCTGAATGTATCAGAATGATGAAGTATGGCGTTAACGACTTTTTCAATATCGAAACCAGTACCGAAGAGTTCTATGTGCGTTTGCGCCTTAACTTATTGCAGGCCGAGCGTTATAAAGAAATCGAATATATTTCCCAGACGGACAGTTTGACCGGTTTGCATAATCGTCGTTTTTTCTTTGAAAAAGCAGAATCTTTTTATCAAGATAAGCGCTTAGATAATCATTTTGCGGTGATGCTGGATATCGACTTTTTTAAACAGGTTAATGATAAACACGGTCATCATGTCGGTGACAAGGCGATTCAGTTTGTTGCGCAAAAGATACAGCAGCATTTCAAGAAGTTTTTATCGGCTCGTTTTGGCGGTGAAGAGTTCGCCGTTTGTGGTAGCGCCAGTTCGGCCGCAGAAGTCATTGATATTTGTGAAAGTTTACGCAAACAAATCGAAAGCGATTCCTATGCCGAAACGGGCGTTGCCTTTACCATCAGTATCGGTCTTTGCTTTAACGCCAACGGTATAGACAAGGCGATGTCCTTGTCAGACGAAGCGCTTTATGAAGCCAAAGAATCCGGACGTAATAAGGTCGTTGCCATTTAGCGTTAACGTTTTAGTGCTTTAAGCCATTTCCATAGATTAAATAGGCTCGATAACGAGGCCGCCACATAGGTCATGGCGCAGGCAAACAGAATCCGTTTCGCGGTTTTCTGGTCTTTTTTCGACAGGTATTGACCTTCTTTCAATAGTGGCAAAGCGCGTTTGAAGCTGGCATCAAACTCTACCGGCAACGTGCTTAGATGAATTATCACCGGTACCCCCATAGCGATAAAACCGGCGGCAAAAGTAATCAAAGCCACCATAGGTGTATGAGCCAGTGGAATCAATAAAGGGGTAATCATCAACGCCATACCGGCAAACTTCTGCATCAGTGCGGCTCTTTCCACCAAAGCGGTACGCTGTTTCAATTCCGGGTAGTCTTCCTTGTCTTGCAGAGCATGACCGATTTCATGCGCCACCGTCGTTATCGCGGTTAAAGAGTTCGAATGCGCATTGGCGCTGGAAATTCTTACCGTCTTACTGACGGGATCGTAATGATCACCCTCCTCGGTCTCTTCCACCGTTACCTTATCCAGCTGCAGTTTTTCTACTAGGTGTTCGGCGAACTGCAAGCCGGTGCCAGGAATGTCTGGATGCGGTTTGCGGTGTTTGGTCAAAATCGCCTTGGTCCACAAGCTGGGCAGGGTGGTGACAATAAACAGTAAAACAAAAACTAGAATGAGCGGCGCCATAAATCTCCCTGAGTATTTGCCGCTTATTGTATGTCAGCAGATTGCCGGCAGTCCAGATTGATGACATAACCGGCATAATCAATCGCGTTGGCAAGCAGCAAGGCTTGATGTTGCTGGCTGTATTGCGGTGCAAGACAATTCAGTAGCGCACTTGGACTGGGAATAAAACTATCGCTCATTACCGCTTCACCCTGCTGGTTGGGCAAAATGGGAGTGGCATTGTAACGCCAGCCAACTGGGCTTAAAAACTTGGATTCAATCAGTGGCACTAATTTTTCTGCATGATGGGGTGTCGGTTCCTTGTCCGCAACGGTTTGCCAATCCTGCAAGCCTTGGTAGATAAAAGCATAGTCCTGTAGGCTTGCTTCACCTAACGTTTGGTCGCCGCTAATGGCTCTAGGAGGTTTGTCCTGCATAATCAACACCGCCAAACGATGCGCCAGTTGTTCGGCCTGATTTAAATATTGGGGCTGCTTGCTGGAGAGATAAGCCTGGCTCAAAGCGCTCAACAAAAGGCCGTTCCATCCGAGCAGATTTTTACTGTCGGTAAGGATATGCGGTTTTTTCAATTTGCCTTTAATGCTTTGCCATAAAGGGCTGTCGATTGGTTTTGGATGCCAGCCCAGATCATAAGGAGGTGCACTTTGCAGTAACCATGCCTGATTGACTAAGGCAAACTCTTCACTGGTTAGGCTGTTTTCCAGTGCGGCTCTGTTCCAAAGATAATCGCCACCTTCATTGTCGTGTTTATCGAGCGCCGATTGGCTACCGAGATACATGCGGTTTTGCGGGTCATAAAGCTGTTCAGTGATGTAGTTCAGCGTTTGTAGAGCGGTATCGAGATAAGTCTTGTCTTGCCAGCGCTGATACGCGAGCAGATAAACTTGAGCCAACTGGGCGTTGTCATAGAGCATCTTTTCGAAATGTGGTGTCTGCCAGTTTGGATCCACGCTATAACGATAAAAGCCACCATGGACATGATCATATAAATGTTCTGACTGCATCTGCGTCAAAGTCAGAGCCAGCCAATCATCAATGTCGTCAGGTAAATCATCGTACAGCAACAGGCTTTTTAACAGAGGTGCGACAGGGAATTTATTAGTGCCTTTTAAACCGCCAAGAAAATCATCCATACGTACCCTGAGTTGGGCAAACAGGGCTTCGGCGAAAATTTTTGCTGTTAGTACTTTGTCGGGATTGTCTTGTTTGTGGTTGGTGTCCAGTTGCGCTTTTTCCTCGGCGATAAACTGCGCTGCCAGAGCGCGAATTCTATCGGGTTGGTTTTGCCATAGCTGGTTGATGTTTTTCAGCCGTTTGTTAAAGGTTTTATTGTCGAGATAGATAAAAGCGTGAATCGGATAACCCTCGGGGGTGAGAATCACATGTTGCGGCCAACCGGCTTGCCCAGTGGTTTTGCGGGCAAATTCAATCAGCGGCTTATCGATTTCAGGATTCAACTCGCGGTCGATTTTCACACTGATGAAATGCTCGTTAAGGTAGCTGGCGGTATCGGTGTTGCGGTAGTTTTCTTTTTGCATAACATGACACCAGTGACAGGAAAAATAACCGCTGGAGATAAAAATCAACCGATTCTCTTGTTGTGCTTGTTTGAGAATGTCAGCTTGCCATAGGCGCCAATTGACCGGGTCTGAGCCATGCATGGCCAGATAAGGGCTGTTATGGTCAATAAGTTGATTGGCATAGCTATTAGGGCTTAATAGCAGGCAAAAGCTAGTGATGCTAGCGATAAATAGGCGGAATGCTAAAGCCAGCGGACGGTGAAAACCGGAAGCTGGCGATAGATTGCGTGACTTATTTGTCTTTTGGCTTGTCCGAAGTGCCGCTAGCTTCATTTTGATCTGGGTTATCGGCGACTGCATTAGATTCAGTTTTATTGCTGTCATTGGCATCTGCCTCAGCGTCTTTTTTGGTCTGCTTGCGTGATTCGTATTCACGGTCAAGTTTGCTCATTTCTGAATCTATATTATCAAACTCTTCATCCCAATCGAAATCATCATCGACTTGATCGGCATAGCGGTTATCGAAAACCATGTCATCTTTAGCGTTAGCAGAATCGGTCTGATAAGTGCTTTTAGTTGAGGGTTGTGGCTCTTCGCTGTCGTCTTCGGCATTGATATTGTTATCAGTTTTACGGCGCTTAATCACCCAGGCACCGACTAAAAGACCGACTTCAAACAGTAACCACATCGGTACGGCAAGTAGGGTCTGCGAAATAATATCGGGTGGAGTCAGCAACATTCCCAGTACAAAGGCGCCAACAATGATATAAGGGCGGGCATGACTCATCTTATCAGGTGATGTCCAACCGGTCAGAATCAGCAATACCGTGACAATCGGTACTTCAAAAGCCATACCAAAAGCAAAGAACATCTTGATTACGAAATCCAGATAGAGCGAGATATCTGTGGCGATGGTGACGCCTTCCGGTGCGGTTTGCGACAAGAAACCGAATACCAGTGGAAACACCACGTAATAGGCAAACAAGCCACCGGAATAGAACAAGAACGAGCTGAAGAACAGAATTGGCGCAACCAGCTGACGTTCATGCTTGTACAGTGCTGGGGCGATAAAGCGCCATAGCTGGTATAGCAAAAACGGCATGGCCAGATAGATAGCCAACACAAAACTTAACTTAAACGGTGTTAAGAAAGGTGATGCCACCGCTGTGGCAATCATACTCGTACCTTCGGGTAGGTAACGAGTCAGCGGTTCGGATATATAGGTATATATATCATTGGCAAACGGAAACAGAATAAGAAAGAAAACGATAATGGCAAGAATGCCGCGAGTCAGACTGCTTTTTAAATCCAGCAGGTGCTGGACAAGCGTCATCTCTTTATCTTGAGGAGGTAGCGCCGAATTGCTCATAGTCGTTAACTTTTATTATCTGCCGACGCTTTATCGCTTGGCTCTGTGCCACTTTGGCTTTCTGAAGGGGCGGTTTTGTTTTCCGTCATTTCCGGTTTAGCATCCTTGTCAGCATTTGCTGGAGCGGCTACAGGCCGAGCGCTTGCTTTGTTTGAATCACTATCCGCTTTAGGTAGGTTCGGTTGTGTCGGAGCGCGGTTAAATTGACTGCCCGCTTGGTTGACGTCGCCACCGAAAGGACGTTGGAACTGATCCATGTCCAATTCTTCGCCGGCATTACTGGCAGAAAAACCAGTGTTTAGATCACTCTGTAATTCTGCGCCAAGGCTGTCGATTTGCTTTTTTTCGTCTTCGAAATTTACCGAGTCATGAATTTCACGCAGAGTTTCCTGAACTTGACTGTCTTCCTTCATGGAATTGACAAAGCGACGCATCTTACCGGTGAACTGGCCTATTTTACGGGCCACTTCAGGCATGCGTTCAGGACCGATTACCAATAAGGTGATAATCAGGATCAGCAGGATTTCAAGAAAACCGATATCAAACATGACGTCAATAACTCTGCATTAATTCAAAGAATTAAGCTTAGTCTTTTTTCTCTTCAGTTTTTGCTGTAGCGTCGGCTTTTTTCTCTTCCGCTTTTACATCAAAAACGTTGTCACCGTCTTTGTCTTCAAGCTTCTTTTCGCCGTCTTTGTTTTCTTCTTCTTTAACTGCGTTTTTGAAGCCTTTGATCGCGCCGCCTAGATCGCTACCAACGTTACGTAAACGCTTAGCACCAAATAATACTAATACGATTGCAAGGATAATAAGTAATTGCCAAATGCTAATACCCATGGGTTTACTCCGTTTAATAAATTCTGTTAACTATACGACAAATTTGGTCAGCCAACCTTCACAATAGTATTGAATGAATTGGCTTGGTAGAGTGTTTTTAAGGCTCTGTTTTTGGGTCGCTTTTTTAAGTGACCGCTAATGATACCAAATTCGCCAGAATGTCACACTTAAAAATAAGATTTTATTGGAATTTGGCGTGTAACGCACGCCAAACAATCTAGAGAGGGGGTTAATTGCCAATCAGATGAATGTGGATATGGAAAACTTCCTGTCCGCCGCTTTCGCCGGTATTGATCTGGGTTTTAAAGCCGTCAAGACCTTGTGATTGAGCCAGTTGTGGTAGCAATAACATCATGTGCCCCATGCAGTCCTTGTCTTCCGGCTGTAAATCAAACAAGGTGGGAATCGGTTTTTTTGGAATCACCAATAAATGCACTCGTGCCTTGGGGTTGATGTCCTTGATGACTATGCATTTTTCATCTTCGTAAACAATATCGGCAGGAATTTCACGATCAATGATTTTACTGAATATTGTTTTTTCTTCGCTAACCATGGCTGTTGTCCTCTTTTGGAGTTTTAGGTTATTAACGCTTACTCTTGTGGGCGACTTGCTTTTTCGGCATGTCCGGATAGGCCGAAACGACGTTGGAGTTCTGTCGTAATATCGGCACTTGTTAAATTCTGTGAAGCAAGTAAAACCAGGGTGTGAAACCATAAATCGGCGATTTCATAAACCAGATGCTCTTTGTCTTCATCAATATTGATGCTATGTTCAAGATCCTTGGCAGCCATAATGGTCTCATTGGCTTCTTCACCAACTTTCTTAAGAATCTTTTCAATGCCTTTAGCATAAAGGCTGGCAACATAAGACTCATCTGGTGAATCCGCTTTACGCGCTTCAAGTACCTGATCCAGTTGTTGCAGAATATCGCTCATAGTCTTACCTCAATTCCTTGTTGCTGCATGGCCAGTTTGGCTTCTTCCACAGTGTGTTGACCAAAGTGGAAGATGCTTGCCGCCAGCACCGCTTCGGCATGGCCTTCGGTTACGCCATCTGCGAGATGTTTTAGTTCGCCGACGCCGCCCGAGGCGATAACCGGAATATTTACGCTATCGGCAATGGCGCGTGTCAAAGCCAGATCAAAACCGATTTTGGTGCCGTCGCGATCCATGCTGGTCAGAAGGATTTCACCGGCACCGTAGCTTTCCATTTTTTGTGCCCATTCGATGGCATCGATGCCGGTCTCCTTACGGCCGCCGTGGGTGAAAATCTCCCATTTGTCGGCGTCGTTATCAGTGCTGACTTTTTTCGCATCAATGGCGACGACAATGCACTGCGAACCGAACGCCTCGCAGGCTTCTTTGACAAACCCCGGGTTGAAAATTGCTGCCGAATTGATCGCGACCTTATCGGCACCCGCATTGAGCATGGTGCGAATGTCGTCGACGCAACGAATGCCGCCGCCAACCGTTAGCGGGATAAATACTTGGCTGGCAACCTGTTCAACCATGTGCACCGTGGTGCCGCGGTTATCGGAAGTGGCGGTAATGTCCAAAAAGGTGATCTCGTCTGCGCCTTGTTTGTCATAGCGTTTAGCGACTTCTACCGGATCACCGGCATCACGAATATCAACAAACTGTACACCTTTAACAACGCGACCGTTGTCGACATCCAAACAAGGGATAATGCGTTTTGCTAGACTCATAATCGGTTCTCGTTATTTCGGCGCCAGTTCATCGGAAAGTGCCTGGCCTTCTTGGAAATTTAAAGTGCCTTCATAGATAGCGCGGCCGGTAATGGCGCCGCTGACACCATCGGCCTCAATCGTCGCTAGACGACGGATATCGTCAAGATTGGTGATGCCGCCGGAGGCGATAATCGGGATATTGACCGCTTGTGCCAATGCTTGTGTGGCTTCGATATTGACGCCCTGCATCATGCCGTCACGACCGATATCGGTATAGATAATTGCCTCAACACCGTCGTTTTCAAACTGTTTGGCCAGAGATTTCACTTCGTAGTCGGTGACTTCGGCCCAACCATTGATTGCCACCATGCCGTCCTTGGCATCAAGGCCAACCATAATATGTCCCGGGAAGGCTTTACAGGCTTCGGCAACGAATTCAGGGTTGTGTACCGCTTTGGTGCCGATGATGCAGTAGCTGACACCGGCCTTCAGGTAGGCTTCGATAGTTTCCAAGTCGCGAATACCACCACCGATTTGAATCGGTAGGTCAGGGTAGGCGGCACGAACCTGATATACCGCTTCGGCATTAACCGGTTTGCCGTCAAAGGCACCGTTTAGGTCAACCATGTGTAGACGACGTGCATCCTGGCTTACCCAACGTTCGGCCATGGCGACAATGTCACCGGAAAATACGGTAGCGTCTTCCATAACGCCTTGACGAAGGCGAACGCATTCGCCGTCTTTTAAATCGATTGCAGGAATTAATAGCATAAATAAAAGCCTTTAGAAATTATTGCCCGTTCCAGTCAAGGAAGTTTTTGAATAGCTGTAAACCGTGATCGGCGCTTTTTTCAGGGTGGGCTTGAATCGCAAAAATATTGTTGTGATTGAGAACCGATGGGAAAGTGATGCCATGAGTGGTCTCTCCGCCGATAAAATCACGGTTTTCCGGTTCTACGTAATAGCTGTGAACAAAATAAAAACGACTGTCCTGCGGAATTTGATGCCACAGCGCGTGTTCACGGGTTTGATGGATCTGGTTCCATCCCATATGGGGAGTCTTCAGTGACGAGTCTGCGCCGAACTCAAAGTGTTTGACATTGCCTTTGATGACATCAAGGCAATCAATGCCTTGGTTCTCGTTGCTGTGACTCATTAATACTTGTAGACCCATGCAGATTCCCAGAAACGGTTTCTCTTTCGTCGCTTGCTGTACCGGGTGGATCATGCCGCTGTCCATTAAGGCGCCCATGCACGCTTTGGCGGCACCTTGGCCGGGAAAAATTACCGCATCAGCATCGACAATATCTTGTGGATTACTGGTAACCAGAATTTTTGTATTGGCGGGTGCGACATGCTCGGCGGCTTTGGAAACGGAGCGTAGGTTGCCCATGCCGTAATCTACTACGGCAACCAGTTTTTGATCCATTTACAGGCTTCCTTTGGTAGATGGTGTCTTACCAGCCATGCGCTCATCAGCGGATAAAGCCATTCGCAATGCGCGGCCAAAAGCTTTAAAGATGGTTTCAGCCTGATGGTGTGCGTTGTAGCCGCGAATATTGTCAATATGCAAGCTCGCGTTGGCGTGGTTGACAAAGCCTTGGAAAAATTCCAACACCAATTGAGTTTCGAAGCTGCCGATCTGTTCACGGGTGAAGTCGCAATGGAATTCCAGGCCAGGACGTCCTGACAGGTCGATGACGACGCGAGAGAGGGCTTCGTCCAATGGCACATAGGCATGGCCGTAGCGGGTAATGCCTTTCTTATCGCCAACCGCTTTGGCAATCGCTTGACCAAGAGTGATACCCACATCTTCGACTGTGTGGTGATCGTCAATATGCAGGTCGCCGTTGGCTTTGATATCCAGATCAATCATGCCGTGACGGGCGATTTGATCGAGCATATGTTCAAAAAACGGTACACCTGTATCCAATTTAGCTTCACCTTGGCCATCAAGATTGACGCTGATTTCGATTTGAGTCTCTAAAGTATCGCGTTTGACTGTCGCAGTGCGCATCGCTGAATTTCCTAAAGTTTTTAAATTGGCAATATGATAACTGAAAAAGCATTAATTGGATATGTTAAGGCTTTGAAACTGCAATTTTTAGATGGTCGAATAAAATAAATTGATATAGGGGTATAAATTATTTTTGGCTCCCATAAGTGGCTTGCAGATTCGCTTTCTGGGATAATTTGAAAGATTTTTTAAGCAAATCTTGACTTGTTATAAAGCCGTTTTAAGCCTAATTTACTGAAATTCTTGATGTAAGTTAACTTTTAATGGTCTTTTGCTTTGCCTACAAATTTAGTAGGTATAATGCGCGTTGAGGGGCTCTACCTGTCGGTAAACCGTTTAACGAAAATAAAAAAGCGGGCAGGTTGAGGTGAATTATTAAGACTATAAAGGGGAATCCGGCTGATGGATACTACAGCAAAACCACAATATGATAATGGCGTGGTTAAGTATTTAACGGTAGGTGCGATTGTTTTCCTTGTGTTGGGTACTTTTTTCGGTACTTACGCAGCGGCAGAACTAGCGTGGCCAGTGTTAAACTTTGATATTGCGGAAATCACTTTTGCTCGACTACGTGTTATTCATACGAATACTGTAATCTTCGCATTTGGTGGTATGACATTAATGGCAACCGCTTTCTATACTGTTCAGAGAACGAACGGTGTCAGATTGTGGAGCAACAATATGGCTTGGTGGACAGCGATTTTGTTCACGATTGGTCTTCTAGCTACAGTGGTTTCTATCGGTTTAGGTATCACGACTGGTAAAGAATACCATGAGCAGGAATGGCCGCTAGCAATTGCGATCGCTGTTGTTTGGACAATGTATACGTTCAACTTCATTATGACTATTGCATCACGTAATAAAGAAACACATCCAAGCGTTTACGTTTCGAACTGGTTCTTTATGGGGATGATGGTCATGATTACATATCTATATGTAGTTAATGGTCTAGCAATTCCAGTATCTCTATTCCGTTCATACTCGCTATTCTCTGGTGTGCAAGATGCAATGATCCAGTGGTGGTGGGGGCATAATGCTGTAGGTTTCTTCCTAACAGCCGGTTTCCTTGCGATTATGTACTACTTTGTGCCTAAGCAGGCACAGCGTCCAATTTATTCTTACCGTCTATCTGTAATCCACTTCTGGGGTCTGATGTTCGGTTATGTATGGCTAGGTGCTCACCACCTTCAGTACACAGCTCTTCCAGACTGGACGGGTTCTTTGGGTGCGGTAATCTCACTAGCTATGATCATTCCTTCGTGGGGTGGTGCGCTTAACGGTATGTTGACCCTTTCGGGTGCTTGGGACCGTCTACGTACAGACTATATCCTGCGTTTCTTGATTATCGCTTTGGCTTTCTACGCCATGTCGACTTTCGAAGGTCCGGTTATGGCGGCGAAAACTGTAAACGCGCTTTCACACTATACTGACTGGACCGTCGGTCACGTTCACTCAGGTGCTCTTGGTTGGGTTGCGATGGTTTCTATCGGTGCGCTTTACCATATGGTAATGAAACTGTGGAACACAGAGATGTATTCAATGAAGTTGATCAATATTCACTTCTGGTTGGCGACGATCGGTGCGGTGTTCTATATTGTTGCGATGTGGGTGTCTGGGATTATGCAGGGTCTGATGTGGCGTGCTTATGATGAGTACGGTACTCTTGCGTATACTTTCGCGGAGTCTGTAGCAGCGATGCATCCTTATTATGTAATGCGTACATTCGGTGGTCTATTGTTCTTCACCGGTGCTGCGGTCATGCTATATAACGTGGTAATGACAATTCGTACAGCTAACGCTAAGGCTGCGCAAACAGCAACTGCATAAGTCGCTAAATTAGCAAGATAAGCCGCTAGGCTGAAAAGGGCGGCTTAAATTGGAATTTAATGAGTTCAGGAGTACAAACTCATGTCAGATAATCAAGCACCAAAAAATTTGCAGGAAAAGCTAGAGCAAAATATCTTTGGCTTATTCCTAGCAACCGCATTGACAGTGTCAATTGCTGGTATTGTTGAAATCGTACCGTTGTTCTATCTCAAGTCTGCTGTGGATTACACAGAAGAAACAGATAAATACGGTAACGTTAAAAATGAAAAGTTCCCGGAGCTGGTTTGGGAACGTACTTTCACAGAAGATGAAAACGGCAATTTAGTTTCTGACAAGAAGCTATACAAGCAGGACAAAAACGGTAACTGGGTTCTAGGTGACTGGAAAGCCGGTGACGGAGTTCGTCCATACACTCCTCTGGAGTTGGCCGGTCGTGATCTGTATCTACGTGAAGGTTGTTATATTTGTCACTCTCAAATGATTCGTCCGTTCCGTGATGAGCGTGAGCGTTATGGTCACTATTCTCTTGCGACAGAATCTATGTATGACCACCCAATGCAATGGGGGTCGAAGCGTACCGGTCCTGACCTAGCTCGTCTAGGCGGTAAATACTCTGATGAATGGCACGTGCTTCACTTGTTACGTCCACAGGATTTAGTGCCTGAGTCAGTAATGCCTGCTTACCCTTGGTTGGCAGAAACTCCAGTGTCTGAAGATTTCTTCGGTACCAAGCGTGATATGAAAGCGCGTTTGACTGCTATGCGTCAGTTAGGTGTTCCATACACTGATGAAGAAATCGCCAACGCTGATGCCGCCATTGAAGGTAAAACCGAAATGGATGCGATGGTTGCATACCTGCAGGTACTAGGAACGATGGTTAAGCTGGATGACAGCAAAGTCTATCGTCAATAAGAGTAGTTGTGAGTAATCTAGAACGTTATTTTAGTACTGATTGGGCAGCAATGACTGCCCAAGACTGGGCTGGGTTGATCGTCACGATTATTGTATTCCTCGGCATCGTCATTACGTTTTCCTTGGCATTGCGTCCAAGCAAACGTAAAGAGATGGAAGAGCAGAAATATAAGATTCTTGACGACGAAGACTAGTCATTTTGAGGAGAGTAAATTATGGCACATCATAATCCATGGCCAGATGAAGGAAATACTGGTCATATTTGGGATGAAGATATTCGTGAGTTAGATAACCCGCCACCACTGTGGTGGATGCTGTCTTTCTATGCGGGGTTCATCATGATCGTTTTCTACGCGTTGTATTACCCAACCATTCCGTTAACGGATGAGTTAGGCGGAAGCACCAAAGGTGTTGCCGGTTGGACACAGATCAACGAATATAATGACGACTTTAAAGTGTTGAATGATTGGCGTGATGCCAAGTTTGCTGATAAAGAAGAAAAGCTTGCTTCAATGTCAGTAGCGGAAATCATTAAAGATGAAGAGCTAAAGTCTTATGCGGTAGCAACTTCAAAAGTACTGTTCGGTGACTACTGTGCCGCTTGTCACGGTGCCGGTGGTGCAGGTAACCCTAACTTCCCAGTATTGGCTGATGATGATTGGCTATGGGGTGGTAATATCAACCAGATCAAAGCGTCTATCTCAAATGGTCGTATTGGTAATATGCCAGCTCGCGGTATGATGGGTAACCTAACCGATGAAGAAATCGATCAGGTAACCGATTATGTTATCGCCTTATCTGAAGGTAAAGGTGGCGACGCTTCTGTTGCTGCTGGTAAAGCGGTTTATGCAAAAGGTATGTGTCTGGCTTGTCACGGTCCTGCCGGTAAGCCATTGGCTCCTGCTGGTGCGGCTAACTTGACTGACCAGGTATGGCGTTTTTCATCTGATCGCGCTGAGATTCGCAACGTTATCGCCAACGGTGTAAACGTTAAGAAAAACGGTCAGTATGTTGAAGGCACTCGTCAAGCTGTAATGCCTGCGTTTAAAGAACGTCTGCCTGATGCAGAGGTAAACATCAAGCGTCTAGCTGTCTATGTTCACGCTTTAGGTGGTGGTCAATAATCAGCCATTAAGGGTCGGGTTATTGATATTAAAGGAGAGCCGCGGTTCTCCTTTTCAAACATGATTTAAATAAATGGAGAAAGTCATGAATGAATTAAACAGCGATTGGGTACTATGGGTTTCATTGGCATCTGTAGTAGTCAGTATCATTGCTTTTGCTGCATTTGGTATCAAAGCTTTCCGTGGTATGGAAGGTCTTGAAAAAGACGAGAACAAAGATAGCTAATACCCATTAGTTTTCATAAACAAGAATAGGCCTTAACCGGCCTATTTTTGTTTATGGGTATTAATAAATTTATTTGGCTCGTAAGTCTCTATCAATCGGCTAGAATAGCGTGCAAACAGAGTTTTAATAGAGGAATTGCAGTAAATGTCTGAGAATCAGTCTGAGCATCATCAACATGGCCCGAATACCTCTGTATTCGAGGATAAGGATATGGATAACAAAACCCTGCAAAGCATTGGGGTGGAGCTGTTACCTATTCATACCGAAGGAACCGTGCATGCCAAGCGCATTGGCGGTAAATTCCGTAACCTGAAATGGATTGCCGCCTCATTCTGGTTAATATTCTTTACCTTTTCGTATCTGCGCTGGGATGGTCATCAAGCCTTTTTGTTCGATATGGAAAACAGACAGTTTCATATTCTGAATCTGACAATCCTGCCACAGGATATCTGGGTGTTGGCAATGATATTGCTGTTTTTTGCATTGCTGCTTGCTGCCAGTACTGCAATTGCCGGGCGTATGTGGTGTGGTTATTTTTGTTTTCATACCGTATGGACGGATGTGTTTACCTGGCTAGAAGAGAAATTCGAAGGTCAGCCAAACAAACGCATGCAATTGGATAAGACAGGGTGGTCTTTCACTAAGTTGAGAACCAAGTTACCTAAATGGGGGGCCTGGCTGCTTATCGCCTTTCTAACAGGCTTTAGTTTTGTCGCCTATTTTGTCGATGTCTATGACCTCTGGGGTCGCCTGTTTCGTTTTGAACTGGGTACTTATGAATCGACAATTATTATTACCTTGACGGTAACGACTTTTTTCTTTGCCGGAATATTGCGTGAACAGACTTGTATCGGTTTTTGCCCCTATGCGCGTATACAGGGCGCGATGATCGATACCCAAACCGTTGTGCCGACATACGATGTTGAACGTGGTGAGCCGCGAGGCCGTATCAAACGAGCCAAACCGGGAGAGCCAGTCGAAGAACTCGGCGATTGTATCGACTGTAATTTATGTGTTGCGGTATGTCCGACCGGGGTCGATATTCGACGCGGTCAACAGTTTGGTTGTATCACTTGCGGTTTATGTATCGATGCCTGTGATTCGGTTATGGATAAGATCAAAAAACCACGCGGTTTAATCCGTTATGCATCCTTGGCCGAGTTTGCTCATAAATCAATGCCTGCAATATATAAGCGTCCACGGGTGATTGTGTACAGTTCGATTATGCTGTTTGCCGCAGCGATGATTATCTACGGTTTAACCACCATGTCGCCGATTGATGTCAAAGCGTTACACGAGCGCTCCCCTTTATTCGTCAAGATGAGTGACGGCAGTATCCAAAATAAATGGACTATCAAGGTGGTCAATAAATCGAATGAACCTATGCGTGCCGTATTGCATGTCGGCGGGGTTGATGGATTGGAATATCGTATAGATCGAGCCGATGAAGTGATTGAAGTACAAGCCGGTAATGTCGCCTCAACCACCTTGTTCGTTAAAATCAAACAGAAACTGTTGCAGTCCAGCAGTACACCTTTAACTGTTTATGTACAGGATTTGGATAACCCACAGGTTAAGACTACGTACGATACAACGTTCTTTAGTCCGGAACCGCGTTAAGGTAGCGGTTATATTAGCTTGAAGTGATATTGACTATACTATTGAAGCTTGAGTTTGCAGGATTAACAATTTAGCCGCTAACGCAAACTCAGGCTATAATAGCGCTACTTAAATTAAAGCCCATTAAGGGCTTTTTTATTGATTAAATCAGGAGAAATGCATGAGTCAGGACAAACCAGATCGCCGAGATTGGAGTGTGGCGTGGAAAAATCCGTTTGTCATTTTTTGGGTGGCGATTCTTGTCATCGTGCTAACGGTTAATTTTTTTATGGTTAGTATGGCGATTGTCACCAATCCTGGTTTGGTCATTGAAGACTATTATGATCAAGGCAAGCGTATGGATGAAATTCTTGCCGAGCAAAAACGTATGGAACAGATCGGCTGGCAATTAGAAATAGACTTGCCGGTATTAAGTGAAGCCAAGCAAGACACTATCGCCTTGCAAGTGTTGGATAAGGAAGATAATGCGTTAGCAGTTGATAGTGCGATTCTATACTACTATCGACCATCGGATCGTAAATTGGATGGTCATGTCGAATTGCAGGCAATGGACGGTGTCGGTCAATACCAGCAGACCTTCGCCTTGCCTAAAAAAGGTAAGTGGGACCTGATTATGGAAGTCACCAAAGGTGATATCCGTTTTAATGTCGGTCGATCAATTATGGTTCAAGATCCAGAATGAATTCGCCGCTAAATTGTTATCATTGCGCTCAGGCGATTCCTGAAAAAGACCTGGTACTTCGGCCAATCCAGAATCAGCAACAATCGTTTTGTTGTCAGGGCTGTGCATCGGTTTGTGAAGTGATTCATGAGGCCGGATTGCAAAGTTTCTATAAACGCACCCCTGATGGCGAATTGCTGTCTCCGCCTCCGGCACCCAACAAGGACATCGAGTTTTTCGACTATGATGAAGTGCAGGAGCAGTATGTCAATGAGCTCAGCGATAAGCGTGAGATTACGCTTATGTCCGAAGCAATCCATTGTGCCGCCTGTGTTTGGTTGATCGAACATACTTTGGCGAAAATCGATGGCGTATTGCTGGGTCGAGTGAATTTCACCAATAAACAGATAAAGGTACGCTGGGATAACAGTCGTATCAAACTGTCGGAAATCATCAAAAAGCTCAATGCAATCGGCTATGACGCCACACCTTATGACCCTTCAGCCTCGGAACAAGCTTATCGACAAGCGAATCGCGACCTGCTTTACCGGTTAGGGTTTGCCGGTTTTGCGATGATGAACGTTATGTGGTTCTCGGTGGCCCTTTACGCCGGTGCCGATCAAGATCCGGAATACCGTCACTACTTCCACTGGTTGGAATTGATTATCGCCACCATTACTCTTGGCTATTCAGGACAACCCTTCTTTAAAGGTGCCTGGACATCGATAAAATCAAAATCCGTCGGTATGGATATCTCCATAAGCTTGGGGATGATGACCACCTATCTCTATTCCTGCTGGGTGACAATTAACCCGGAACACCCTGGTAATGTCTATTTCGATACCTTGATCGATTTTATGTTCCTGTTGCTGATTGGCCGTTATCTTGAAGCGATATCTAAAAATAAAGCGATAGATTCATCGCGCCGTTTAATGCAGTTGCAGCCTAAGGTGGCGCGTAAACAAGTAGGCGATGAAGAGCAGGTCGTACCGGTAAGAACCTTGTTAAAAGGCGATGTGATTATCGTCAAGCCAGGTGAGAAAATGCCGGTCGATGGTGTGGTGGTTCGCGGTGAAAGCCGGGTTGATGAATCCATGCTCAGCGGTGAGTCGCGTGAAGTAACCAAGGAAATCGATTCATTGGTTGCCGCCGGCACCATCAATGTCGATGGGCATCTATTGGTTCGTGTCGAATCGATTCTGCAAGATACCCAGTTAGGTAAAATCGTTCATATGGTGGAAGAAGCACAAGGTTCGAAGGCACCTATTCAGTGCACCGCCGATAAAATCATGCCGTATTTCGTCACCGCGACTTTATCGTTGGCGGCAGGTAGCTTCGCCTACTGGTTAATGAACGCCGATCTGGAGTTTGCCGTTATTACCGCGACTGCAGTGCTGATCATCACTTGTCCTTGTGCATTTGGGCTGGCAACGCCTATGGCGATAGCGGTGGCATCTGGTGTGTCGGCAAGGCACGGTATTCTGGTGAAAAACGGTACGGTGCTTGAACTGCTGCACGCGGTGGACCACTTTGTTTTCGATAAGACGGGAACCTTGACCAAAGGGCAGATGCATATCGCGGATGAAGTTTATGCCGATAATATCGATAAACAGGCCCTGCTGAAAGCGATTGGCTCAATTGAACATTTGTCCGAGCATAGCCTGGGCAGAGCGATTGCTCAAGCCATTCAACAGCGTTTTGATTTGAAGAGTGGAGAGTGGCAAACAGTTGAGCAGTTTAAGATTGTTGCTGGTAAAGGGGTGCAGGGTGAAATCAATCAAGAGCTCTATCAAATCGGGACCGCCAATTGGTTAGCGGATCAAGGTATTAGCTTGAATCAGGCCTTTTTGACTCATGCTCAAGTACAGGCGGAACAGGGGCGCACCGCGATTTGGATTGCCAAACAATCCGTTGTACTAGGTGTCTTGTTTTTAGAGGATGAGATCAGGCAGGATGCGGTTGAACTGATTGCACGCCTCAAAGCGCAGGGCAAACAGGTCACCATGCTAAGCGGTGACTTGGCGGTGGTGGCACAGCGTGTGGCCGATCAGCTGGGTGGGATGGATGTGATTGCCGAAGTCCTGCCGGATGATAAAAACCAGGTCATTGCCCAGCTTCAGCAGAAAGGTTCTACTGTCGCCATGGTCGGTGACGGCGTTAACGACGCCCCGGCCTTGGTTCGTGCCGATGTCGGTATTGCACTTGGCTCAGGTACCGATGTATCGATGGAAAGCGCCGATATCGTTTTGATGAATAACGAGATACTGTCGGTCGACACCGCGGTAGCCTTGTCGGCGAAAACATTGAAAACCATCAAGCAGAATATCGCCAGTTCGATTGCTTATAATATCATTATGGTTCCGCTTGCGGTCACCGGTATGCTGACACCGCTGATTGCCGCAATTACCATGCCGTTAAGCAGCTTGGTGGTAATCGGCAACGCCGCGCGTATTCGTAGCTTTTTTAGTCCGACGGCGATTAAGGCACGCCAACAAACAATAAACCGCTAGATGGTGTTGGTTAGTAAAATAGACGGAAAACTACTCAGGGGCACTTTATGGACGTAATTTATGGCTTAATACCGATGGTTTTGATTGCTGGGCTATTGGTTGTGGTGGCATTTATCTGGATGGCAAAAAACGGTCATTTCGATGATATGGATGGTCAGGCCAACCGTATCCTGATGGATGAGGAGTTTGAAGAGGACAAGCCTAGCCAGGATGTCGCTAAAGAGCAGGCAGATATTGAAGCGGATACGCCAATAGAGAAGGACAAAACTAAATCCTGATGAGTGAAAAATTCATATAAATAAAAAAGCCGGTTTAAAACCGGCTTTTTTGTGTATGGCTGAAAATTCTACGCCGGGCTCTGTACGTACTGCAGAGCTTCTGGGCCTTCAGGGTCGATAATCATCTCCAGTCCAAGTTTGTTGAAGAACCAATGTTCCAGACCATCATCCTGTTTGATCTTGCGGTCAGGTTCACCAAAGCGTTTGCTGATGGAAACCTGATCGAGGTTTTTTCGCGGCACTAGAGTGACGCTGTGGATGGTGCTGTTAAGGAAGCTTTTGACCTCTTCACTGTAAAGTTCCACTTCACGCGCGCCAGAGCTGGTCAACTGGGTCTTTTTACCCTTGCTGTAGGCTTGTTCGATGTGTTCGACACTAGCGTTCAAACGCAATGCCAGCCCTGCCTTGATTGAACCGATATACATCACCGGAAAGAACGCCTCGACACTTTTGTTGCTTTCATCGGCTTCAGAAAACAGTTTGACCTCGACGTCCTTGCCATATAGGTCAACCGCATCCTGTAGAGTAGATTTACCGATTTGCAGACCTAGGGCATGCAATTGTCCACTATCGTCATAATAGGCATTCCATGGCAATGTCTTTTGATCAAGTGGTGCTCTTTCAGGTTGAAGCCATAACATAAAGGCCAATATCGGCATGCTGCCGAGCAATAAAATCCAAAACATCGGCAGTGATTTACGTGTTTTGTTGGCAGTCATTAAGATTCACCTGTTGGGTTTTCTGGCAGTTCGGCATTGGCGGAGTCATCACGTGGGATGAACTTCGCCACATTCGGGTTGGAGATGCCGTTACCCGCATCATAGACGGCAATCCCGGTTTGCATAAAGGTAATCAGTACAGCGACAAAAATCACCACTGCGGCAAAACGCAAGGTGATGATCTCGCCTAGCGCTGTTTGGGTACCTTCGGTTGAGAAGTCATTCATGCTCAAACCGCCGGGGAAGAGGGTATTGAAAAGGAAATAGAGGCCTACCATCGCCAAAGCAACCGCATAACTGAACAGTAAGACGCGTCCGCGGCGCCAGGCCATAAACCAGTGGGACGCTACAAACCAGCTATCCTCCTTAACGGAACGCTGTTGGCGCTTGAACAAATAGAAAATAACGGTACTGGAAATAAGCGGAACCAACAGCAGTTGCCAGGTCTGCCCAATTTCCAGCACGATCATGGAAATAAACAGGTGAGTGATAATCACGTTGATATTGAATAGATGGTGAGGTATTTTCGCTTGACGCTTCTCGTCCTCAGTCACTTGGTATTGCATCGCGTTTCCTATTGGCTTGTTTTGCCTAAAAAGGCGTGAATCTCATGTTCGACCAGCACCGCTTCTTGTGCCAGTTTTTCAATGGCGCTAGCTAAGGCGCAGCTTTGTTGATTTTTTGCCTGCTGTTCCAGTTGCTGGCAAAAATCGGCCAGATCCGCAGCGCCGATATTGCCTGCGCTCCCCTTTAGGGTATGGGCGGCATGCTGCAAATTGTCGAAATCCAGTGCATCCAGACTGTTTTGGATTTGTTGCAGATAAAGCGGTGTACTATCAAGATAGATTTGCAGCAATTCGTTAATTTGCTCACCAATCACGGCTTGAAGAGCGTTTAAATTGTCGGTGTCTAAATGCATGGTGCCAATCCCGGCAGGTGTCGTACTTATAAATCAATTTGCCTATTATAGTGGTTTAGCCAATCGGAAAAAGCCTCTTTTTGCATTGGTTTTCCATATTTGTAACCCTGCAGGATTTGGCAACCATGCTTTTGCAGAAAGGATTCTTGGGTCGTGTTTTCAATGCCTTCCGCAATCACCGTTAATTGTAGGCTTTGCGCCATAGCGAGAATGGTGCGTGCTAGGCTTTGCCCGGTTTCTAAATCAAGGTTTTGCACAAAGGCGCGGTCAATCTTGAGGTGATCAACCGGAAAACGATGCAGATAGGATAGCGAGGAATAACCCGTGCCGAAATCATCAATCGACAGTTTCACGCCAAGCGCCTTGAGGCCATTGAGAATGGCGATATTATGCTCGGCATCATTCATTGCCAGGGTTTCGGTAATCTCCAAATCGATATATTGGCTTGCCAAACCATTTTTTTCAATGGCATGCTGGATTTGACCGATCAGGGTATGCTGATTGAACTGCTTCGAGGAAAGGTTGATGCCGATAGTGATTTGATGGCCTTGTTTATGCCATTCGGCGGTTTGCTTGATGGCCTGATTCAAAGCATAGTCACCCAAGGCTTCGATTAATCCGGTGGCCTCGGCAAGCGGAATAAAAGAAGCGGGTGAGATCAAGCCTTGCGTCGCGTGGTTCCAGCGAATCAACGCTTCGGCCCCAACCGGTTTCAGGCTTAAGGCATCAACCTGTGGTTGATAGTAAAGCTCCAGCTCTTCTCGTTCCAAGGCGCGGCGTAAATCCATTTCCAGTTGCAGAATGTTTTCGGTATTCAGTTTCATGTCGGCATGATAAAACTCGTAGCGGTTGCCGCCTTGTTGTTTTGCCTGGCTACAAGCCAGGTTGGCATGGTTTAGGGCGTCTTCGGCATTATGTGCATCTTCAGGAACCAAAGAGACACCTAAACTGTAGCTAATCAGCTTCTCTTGTTTCTCAACAATAAACGGCGCATTGATATCGGCAAACAAGCGAGCCATAAACAGGCCGAGTTCATCGAGGTTATTGAAGTTGCCGGCAAGAATGGCGAATTCATTGCTGCCCAGACGCGCGGCTATATCACCTTCACGAATGATTTTGCCAAGGCGTTGAGCCAGCGTTTGCAGCAATTTGTCACTCTGTAGATTGCCTATTTCATTGTTGAACTGCTGGAAACGGTCGATATCGAGAACCACCACCGCCGTTGACAACTTGGGCTGTTCCTGCAAATGCTGTTGCAGCAGTTCACTGAAATATTGTCTATTGGGGAGCTCGGTGAGGGTGTCGAAATGCGACTGGTAATCAACCAGTTCGTGGCTGATATGCAGGTTGCTGATATCTTGCAGTGTGCCGTTTAAACCGATCAATTTTTGCTGTTCATCGAAATTTGCTTTGGCCAGGCATTCGATATGTAAAACTTTGTTGTGGTAATGTTTGACACGAAAGCTGAAATCAATCTGTTTTTTACCATGTTGGGCATCAACAATGGCCTGTTCAAGCAGGTTTTGATCCTGCTGTTGGATATTGGCAAAAAAGGTGTTCTTATCACTGCTGCTTTGCGGCGGCAAATTCATTAACTCGAATGCCATGCTATCGGCTTGAATAATATCGTTGTTCGCCGACCATTGCCATGAACCGAGCCGTGCCAACTGTTGGCTGAAATCGGCTTGCTCGATTTGCTGACTTAAATCGGTGACTTGCGCGGCATGTTTCAAGATAAAGGCGAGGCGCTGTTGGAGCAGCTCCAAGGTGATCGGTGCCATAATCGCATCATTGATCGCCGGGTGTTGCATCGCCTGTCGGAGGTTGATTCCTTCTATATCGGCGCAATCCGTTTCTGCAAACAGAACGATAATCGGTGTGATCAGATCGTATTCGTAGTGACTGATGGCATCGATTAATTGCAGTAGTTTTTTCGCCTCGGCGCGATGATTGATCAATACCGCATCGGGGCGATCATTGATAAACTCCGCAAACGCCGATTGCGCCGAGTGGCAGCTTTTAACCTGATAGCCGCATTCGACAAGCTGCTGACCTATCAGTTGGCCAAGTTCGACTTCGGCATCACTCGCATGGTCTCGATTAAGATCGATAAAAAGTAGCTGATTATTCACAATTTGCCTAATTTATATTTCTAACCAGAAAGTTACCGGGCCGTCATTAGTCAGGCTGACCTGCATATTGGCACCGAATTCACCGGTTGCGACCTTGTCATAGCTTTGTCTGCATAAGTTGACGAACTCATCAAACAATGGACTGGCCTGACTCGGTGGCGCCGAATCCGAAAAGCTTGGGCGTAGCCCGCTTTTAGTATTGGCCGCCAAGGTAAACTGCGGAACCAATAAGACGCCACCTTTCGCCTGTTGCACATTGAGGTTCATCCTATCGTTTTCATCGGCAAAGACACGGTAGTGGAGAAGTTTATGACGCATTTTTTCCAGAGTCCGGGAAGTGTCAGCGGGCTGAAAGCCGACTAAGACAACCAGACCGTGTTCGATCTCGCCGATAATTTGGTTGTCGACCTTGACCTTACCATTTTTAGCTCGTTGGATTAAGCAAATCATGAGTTTTTTATGATCTCGATAAATTCATCGGTAGCGCTCACCAAAGCCAAGGTGATCTCGGCTTCAAAGGCCGAATGGCCGGAATGGTTGCAGATAACCATCTGCGCCTCAGGCAACTGCTCTTTGAGATCGAATGCCTGATTGATCGGGCAGACCATATCGTAACGACCATGAATAATCGTGGTTGGAATATGTTTGATGGTATCGCAGTTGGCGAGAATCTGATTCTGCTCGATAAAGGATTCATGGAAGAAGTAATGACATTCAATGCGTGCCATCGCCAAAGCGTGCGACGGGTCGCCAAAATGACTGACGATATCGTCATCGGTTCGCAGTGTCGAAGTCCGGCCCTCCCAAATCGACCAGGCTTCGGCGGCACGCATTCGCGCCACCTCGTTATCACTGGTCAATATCTCGTGATAGGCTTCAATCATATTGCCGCGTTTCTCTTCATCCACCGGTTCAATATAGTCTTGCCAGTATTCCGGATAAAAACGGTCGGCACCTTGCTGATAGAACCAGTCGACATCTTGTTGGCGGCACAGGAAAATACCACGCAACACCATGCCCAAAACCCGTTCCGGGTAGGCTTGTGCATAAAGTAGCGATAGGGTTGATCCCCAAGAGCCACCAAACAGTAGCCATTGATCGATTTGTAGATGACGGCGAATTTTTTCGATGTCTTCAATCAAATGCGCGGTGGTGTTATTGGTCAGGCAGGCGTGCGGATGTGATTTACCGCAACCGCGCTGGTCGAAGAGTACGATACGATAAGCTTCAGGGTTGAAAAATTGGCGATGTATCGGCGCATAGCCGCCACCAGGGCCACCATGAATAAATAGTACCGGAATGCCCTCGGGGTTGCCGCACTCTTCGATATGCAAGCTATGGATGCTGTCCACTTGCAAGCTGTGTTGTGCATAGGGCGTACATGCAGGATAAAGACTGGAAGGTGGTATATTCACGTTATTATGCTCTTATTTGTAAATACGCGTAATCATTCGTACCAGTGTACTGCAAAGTTTTTTTAGGCACAAAAAAACCGACCGAGAAATCACTTCAGGGTCGGTTTTTATCAGTTGCTGGCGAGATTACTTGCCGGCACGACCGGCACGTTTACGCTCGTTTTCAGTAAGTAGTTTCTTACGGATACGAATGCTTTGCGGCGTTACTTCAACCAACTCGTCATCATCAATGAATTCCAATGCCTGTTCCAGAGAGAAACGGATTGGTGGAGTCAGAATCAAAGCCTCATCAGTACCTGAGGCACGCATATTGGTCAGCTGCTTACCTTTAAGTGGGTTAACGCCCAAGTCGTTGGCACGGCTATGCAGACCGATAATCATACCTTCATAAACCTCTTCACCGTGGCCGATATATAGACGACCACGTTCCTGTAGGTTGAATAGAGCAAACGCCAATGCTTTACCTTGACCGATAGAGATCAATACACCGTTGTTACGCTCACCCAAAGTACCAGAGAACTTAGGACCGTAATGTGAGAAGCTTGAGAAGATCAGACCTTCACCCTGAGTTGCGGTCATGAATTCAGTACGGAAGCCGATCAAACCACGAGACGGGATAATAAAGTCGATACGTACACGACCGTGCCCGTCTGGAACCATGTCCTGCATTTCCGCTTTACGCATGCCCAGTTTTTCCATAATACTACCCTGAGCATCTTCTGGCACATCAACCGTTAGGTTTTCGTAAGGCTCTTGAATTTCACCGTCAACTTCACGGAAGATAACTTCCGGACGAGAGATACCCATTTCAAAACCTTCACGACGCATGGTTTCGATCAATACAGAAAGGTGAAGTTCACCACGACCCGATACACGGAAACGGTTCGCGTCATCCGTGTCTTCAACACGAAGTGCGACGTTAGTTAGCAGTTCTTTATCCAAACGCTCACGAATCTGACGAGAAGTCAGTAGCTTACCGTCCTGACCAACGAATGGAGAGTCGTTAACCTGGAATGTCATGCTAACCGTCGGCTCGTCAACAGTTAGAACTGGTAGCGCTTCAGGATTGTTAACATCACATAAAGTATCAGAGATGTTTAGTGGATCCAGACCAGAGAAAGCGATAATGTCACCGGCGTGAGCTTCTTCAACGTTGATACGCTCAAGCCCCATGTAACCGAAGATTTCACCGATCTTACCTTTACGCTCTTTACCTTGCGAATCAACAATCGTCACCTGCATACCGACTTTCGCTGTACCACGCTTGATACGCCCAGTCCCGATAACCCCTTTATAGTTATCGTAATCCAGAGAGATACACTGCAACTGGAAAGGACCTTCAAGATCGACGTCTGGCGCCGGTACTTTTTCTACGATCGTTTCGAATACCGGCTGCATGTCACCTTCACGGATATCTTCATCGTGACCGGCAAAACCGTTTAGACCTGAAGCGTAAAGTACGTCGAAATCCATCTGCTCGTCAGTCGCTCCCAGACGGTCGAATAGGTCGAAAGTCTGATCCAGTACCCAGTCAGGACGCGCGCCGGGACGGTCGATTTTGTTGATAACCACAATCGGCTTAAGACCTTGCTGAAGCGCCTTTTCTGTTACGAAACGCGTTTGCGGCATTGGTCCCTCAACCGAGTCAACCAATAGCAATACCGAGTCAACCATCGATAGGATACGTTCTACTTCACCACCAAAGTCAGCGTGTCCCGGAGTATCCACGATATTGATACGGTAGTTGTTCCAGGTTACCGCGGTGTTTTTCGACAGGATGGTAATTCCACGTTCTTTTTCCAAGTCGTTGGAGTCCATGACACGGTCGCCAAGGTCTTTACGAACGTCGTCGAATGTACCTGATTGTTGTAGTAATTGGTCAACTAGGGTGGTTTTACCGTGGTCAACGTGGGCAATAATGGCGATATTGCGAATGTTATCCGTACTCATGGACATGACTCTCTATATAGTGTGCTGTGTCTTAGCGATGCGCCGAATACTAGGTATTAGCTGTGACGCTTGTGTTGTTTGAGGCAAGCTGACGTCTTTGGAATCCCGCTAAGAGGATGAAAAAAGAGGGTATTATAATGAAATTTAAAGGAATTTATAGTTTTTATGACAATATAAATCGGTTGAGCCGATCAAGCAAGCGAATGTCGCAATGGCTTTTTTGTGCTTTGTCGACAATATCAAAAGTGTTTGTGCTTTGGAATCAACGGCTTGTCATTTAAGGATGACAAGCACATTGTCAACGGATTGGCTTAATCTTTAAAGGCGTTGTTGATGCAGCGGTCGTTGGCGATATAGGTTTGCAGTACGCCATAGGCCATGGTGCCGAGTAACAGGCCGATAAAGGTAAAGACCGCACTGATTTTACCTTCACCAAGCATTGCCGGAACGGTTCCCGGGCAAGACGCCGTCATCGCCCAGCCGACACCAAATAAAAAGGCACCGGCAATCAAACCTTGCTGATAAGGTTTTTTAACGAAGTCGACCACGCTGCCAGTTGTTAAGGCGGTTACCTGAAAACGTCTCAACAGCATGACACCGGCCATCGCCACCACCACAGCGGTAAGAATCACTTCCATTAATTGAAAATCAATAAACAGGAACATCTTGGCGTGATAATCAAAGGTGGTCGCGCCGGCTTTACTCATTAAAAAGCCAAAGGTGGCTCCCAATAAAATCCCTAATACCGGCGTTTGGTAACGACCCAATAAAGGCTTTTTTGCGCTCTCAACAGAAATTTGGTTGTCGACTTTTTGCATTTTGTATTCTCTTTTTCCTGACGTTGAATCCAACGCGCTTTAGGTGCCAAATAGCAGGTGAGTGGTAATCATCGCGCTCATAAAGAACACCACGCCGGCAAGTAGGCTCGGCGGATTGAGCATGGCACCGCCAACCAAAGCATGACCGGTCGTGCAGGCGCCGGCAAGGCGCGCGCCGAAACCTAAAAGCATGCCGCCGAATGTCAGCCAGATCGCTTTGGCGGCGGCCGATTGCGGCAAGATTTCATCGTACATGCCCATATCGAAACTCAGGTGCCAAGGCTGTTCCGAAGTCAGTCCGCTAATCAACCCACCCAGCGGAATACCGATCAGGAACCACAGCTTGATGTTGTTCAGGTTTTTGTATTCGCCTTCTTTGAAGTAGCGCATATTCTTGCAAAGATAACCGCACACATTGCCGTAACCGGTCGAACAGCCGGCAGGCTTACCGATTAGCCAAAAATGAAGGATGACGAAAAGCCCGATGGCGATGCCGCTCAACCATCCGGCCCAAACTGTGATTTCCATAGATTATTTACCCTTAGATTTTCCGCGTATTGTCTAGTTAAGCGCGGATTAAGTCAAAAAGGCTTTTTTGCTGTCTCCATAAAATAATTTTATCGCCATTAATAAGCATGTTCTGGGATACGTTAAATTAACCATAAGAAATTACTCGTAAAATTAGCGATAGCCAAATTAACTAAACTTATATTAATAAATGCTTATATATTTGATAAGTCTGTAAAATTATTTCAAGTTTTTAGAAAGTTGGTCGTTAAGCTATATCGAGACAATCCGAATCGAGGTAGTAAGAAATGGATATTTCCGGTGTATCGGCAGCCGGTGCTGTCAGTGCGGCATTGGCGCAAAAACAGGTTTACGCAGAGGGTGATGCCAGTGTGGCAATGTTCAAAAAAGCGTTGGATACACAGGCACAGAATGCGATGATGTTAATCAATTCGTTACCGCAAACGCCAACAACCCAGGGGTTGCCGGCGAATTTGGGCAATCATATCAATACCACCGCCTAATTCGGTTAACCGTTAAGATTTATTGGCGAGCGGTTTTTTTCAGTAAGGCGTGCTGGCTCAATACATGTAGGTCTCGCCAGGCGCGACCAAATTCAGAATCATTAAACACCACGAGCATGCCGACATGAGTTTTCAGCGTGTCTATCGCATGCAAGCAATTGTGGACCGCATCCAGACAAACCTGCTCAACCTCTTTAACTAATGCCTCATCCAAATTGCGATGCGTTACTAACGCCTGCCAGCTCTTATCGGCTGTGTGATAAAAGGCTTGCTGACTTTGTGAAAAACTTTGCATGGCTTGATGATAGGCTTGCTTGGTATCGGCTTGTGTGAAGGTCCCTTTCTGTTGGGAAAATTCAGCGAACAGTCTCAAGGCATTGCTAGCGATGCCCAAGGCCACGCTGGCAAAGGTCAAATGGGCAAGGCTCAGCAACGGGCAATAAAAGATCGGTTCATCAATTAGCGGTTCAGCAAATAAATTAAAGCTATAGCTTTTATCAATGCTTGTCGGTTCGATACTGAAATCATGGCTGCCGGTGGCTTGCATGCCCATTACCGACCAGGTGTCGTGGATGGTGACATGCTCTTTGGCAACCGCGATGGAAATAATCTTGTCAGGCTCCTTATCGAGCTGGCAGTTCGCGGTAAACCAAGTGGCGTGATAAGCGCCACTGGCATAAGGCCAACGACCGGAAACGCGATATTGATCGGCAATGGTTTGAGCAGACCCTAACGGCGATCCTGAACCGGCAATGACGGCTTTTTCCGGGGTGAAGATCTGTGCTGCGGCGTCTTTTTCAATAAAACCGGAAAACAAACCGCCACCAGCACCAATCATCACCAGCCAGCCGGTGGCGCCATCCGCCGAGGCGATTTTTTCAAAGATTCTCAAGGCGCTCGGCAGATCGGCGCCTTGTCCATTATAGGCGCGGGCAATAAACAGGCGAAACAGCCGTAAATCGAATAAACCATCCAGCACTGCATCGGTTAAATGGCCTTGTTGTGCGGCTATATGGGCATCTTGCCTGATTAGCGGCAAAAGGGAATCGACCTGATCCAACAGGTTGTCATTAGTGTTATTCATGAAGCGTGATTAGTTGCGGTTACGCCAGATTTTGGCCACGGCCTTGTCACTGCCTAAATAGGCGACACCTAAACAAATCAAACCGATACCACCGAATAGAACCATCGGGAAAAGACCGGCCATCTGGTCAATTTTGAGCGAAAAATATAAGGTCACGCCGGCAACAATCAAAAACAAGATCCCCATGATTTTCAGTACGGTGCGATGGCTAGGTGCATATTGATAATCGCCCTCCGAGTTTTCCAGCGGGGTAAGAATAGGGGAAAACAGTTTTAATAGTAGGTTTTTCATGACGCTCTTAATAGTTAAGGTTGATACCATAAAGCATAGCGCAGAACAGGGGTTTATGGAATGGCTTGTTGCATAGATTAGCTTATTTACTGCTGCGCTGGCCGATGAGTCCAGCTGTCAGCATCACTCCGGTAAGAATCAGCAGTCCACCAAATAGCATATTGATATAAAAGCTTTCATCCAAAAACACATTGCCGAATAATACGCCGAAGATTGGCACCAGATAAGTCACCAGCATGGCGTGGCTGGGACGGGTTTGTTCGAGCAGACGGAAAAACAGGATAAAGGCAAAGCCGGTGCTCAAACCGCCTAAAGCCAAGACGCTCAGCCAGGCTCTAAGTGAAATGTCGTCATTGATGCCGAACCACAGCGCCACCGGCAGCATCATCAAACCACCCGTTAATAAGGTGCCCGATGCTACCAGCAGAGGTGGAATACCAATCAGGTGCTTTTTACTGTAATTGGTGAAAATGCCATAACATAAGGTGGCGCCGACGACAGCCAGTATTGCAAGCAATTCAACGCTCATCCCGTCGATCAGTTGATGGCTGGTGACCACTATCACACCGATAAAACCGATCAATAAGCCGAACCAGGCAATGGCTGGTAGTCGGTGGGCAAATAATAAAGCGCCAATCGCCGCACCCCATAAAGGTGTGGTCGCATTTACAATCGACATCAGTCCGGCTTCGATATGCAACGCCGCATAGGTAAATAAACTAAACGGAATCACCATATTGCCAAAGCCAACCAATGCCATGTTTTTCAATGTTTGGGTTTGTTGCGGGCGCGCTAAAGTCGCGAAGAATTTGCGCCCCATCCAGACAAAAATCGGCAGTAACACCAAACCGCCGATAATAATGTGCAGGGAAGCCAGTTCAAAAGAGCCGAATTCCGGTGCGGCAATACGCATAAACAAAAACGAACCGCCCCACAGAGCCGATAAAATAAACAGTTCAAACAGGTGTTTAGGTGTCATTTGGGTTCCGGTAAATGAGCAAAGAAATGTTGCGCGTATTGTAATGGTTTGTTTGGGCGGTAAGTCGGTGAAATTTTATTTCAGTGAATAGGTCGCCTTGTTGTCTTTTTGCATGGCGATAACGACAATATCGTCTACCTCTTGGTAATTGCTTTGAATGCCGTCTTCACTGGTGAAGGTTTCGGATTTATAGCCGATTCGGTGGCGCACTTCCTTAACGACAAAATCCTCCAAATCCACATTCACAATGTGACCCATTGTAGGCAACGACGAGGCGTTTCTGATTTTGATGGTTTTGATTCTGTGTGGTGGTTCTTGGTTATCGAATGTTTGGAGGGTGTAATTTATTGTCATTAGATAGCTCTTTGTTTGAGTGGTTGTTTATCCCATTTTAATTGAGAAGCCTTTTTAATTATTGGTAAATCCTCAATTTTATCTATTAGGCTTCCCGTTACTATTTTTGCGTGCCCAAAAATAGTAACCACAAACAAAGAACTTGGCTGAAGAGCCAAGAAAAAGGGCACCCTGCTGACGCAATCTATTTCACTAAACTTGTACGCTGAAAATCCTGAACTCGGCGAACAAGTACGCCTCAAACAGCAGGATTTCTTAAATGCGCCCTACGTTAAGTGAAATGAAGATTGCTTACAAAAGGGGACCAGTTCCGCGCACGTCATTTCCACGAAATGAAAAACAATCTATCGCGGGTTTTGAAAAAGATAAATCCAATTGGGTTTAGGAAAAACGACTTTGACGCCAAAAATCCCTTTGGAATAAATAGTGCAGAGTTCTTAACGAAGTGAACGATTAAAAAATCTTGCTGTCCGAGCGTAGCGAGTTCAGGATTTTCAGTGAATGAGTTTTAGAACCTGCCTATTTATGGAGTAGGGTTCGTTTTTCGCTTACCTTTTGCCGAACAACAAACAAAGAACTCGGCTGTAGAGACGAGAAAAGGTAAGGTGAAGCCTATTAGATGAAGTTAAGGCAAATAAAGAAAATTAAAAAGGCTTCGCAATCAGGTTATTTAATTTTACTCTGACCTCAATTGTTAGATTATTAGGGTTGAGAAGCCCTTTCTAGATTATCGTCATCCCTAATTTTCATATAGGGCTTCCCGTTACTTTATTTGCTTGCCCAAATAAAGTAACCAAACAAAAGGCACCCTGCTGACACTTTCTATTTCACTAAGCTTGTTTGCTGAAATTCCCGAACTCACTGCGCAAGCTTCGTTCGGACAGCGGGAATTTTTATACCCTCAAGGGGCACCTAGACCGCATCCTTCGCTAAGTGAAATAACGAAAGCTTACAAAAGGGGACCCGTTCCGCGCACGCTATTTGGGTACAAAATAATGCAATTCATCGAGGGTTTAATTTTCCAACCAAATTTAATTGGATTTAAGAAAGAAGACTTTGACGCCAAAAGTCCCTTTGGAATAAATAGTGCAGAGTTCTTAACGAAATGAACGATGAAAAAATCCTGCTGTCCGAGCGTAGCGAGTTCAGGATTTTCAGTAAATGAGTTTTAGAACCTGCCTATTTATGGAGCAGGGTGTCTTTTTTTGCCTACTTTGTTGGACAAGCAACAAAGTAGGGTGAAGCCTATTAGATGAAATTAAGGCAAAGAAAAGAAATTAAAAAGGCTTCGCAATTAGATTAGTTTTCCTCTGAAGCCATCTCTTCGTGTGTTTTTACATATTGAGCAGCTTGACCAAATGTTTCCATGAGATTGAATACTGTTTCTAAAGACATTAATTTCATATCTTTTAGTTCGTAGGGGTATCTCCAATCATTAAAAGGTTGGGCGTGCCCTGATTTGCCTGACAAAGCTAATTCGTTTAATTCACTTTCAAACACTTTACGTCTTTTAGTTAAGGCGTTTGTCAATGGTATCCCTGTGTTGTTATTGTGCATACCAATGATGATTTCTTGTAATTGAGGTGTTATCTTTTTCCATAGTAAATTGAGCTTATGTCCATGCATTTCTCGTTCCACATCTTCTCGGTTTTAGTCGATTTGAATACGAAAAATTTGACTAATAATTCTAAAGAAAAAGAAGCGCAAGTCATTGCAGGAAATAAATAACGAGGGTCATTCATGTGTTCAATGTTATTTTGAATGATTTGTGCTGTATTGGCATAAGATACAGCGATACCGAAAATATCATTTGCTTCAAAATCGCCATCGGGAATTAAAAGTAAAGAAGAAGTATTTATCATTCAAGTTTCTCTAGTCGTTGAATAAAGCACTTTTTGATGGTATCTGTACAATCATGCCAATAAAAAAGGCCAGAAAAAATTAATCTTAATTTAATTCTAGCCTTTTTATCAAAAGTCATCAGTATTCAAAGATTACTGTGCAAAATCCTCAGGATCATAACCCAAATTCGGTGCCAACCATTTCTCAGCTTCTTCAACCGACCACCCCTTACGTTTGGCATAGTCTTCCACCTGATCTCGACCCACCGAACCGATACCAAAATACTTGGATTCCGGATGTGAGAAATACACGCCGGAAACCGCAGCGGTTGGAGTCATGGCATAGCTTTCGGTCAAATCCAAACCAATCGCTTCAGAGGGCTTCAACAATTCCCAAATCGTACCTTTTTCCGAGTGTTCCGGGCAGGCCGGATAACCCGGTGCAGGGCGGATACCTTGGTATTTCTCACGGATCAACGCTTCGTTATCCAGATCTTCATCCGGCGCATAACCCCATTCGTCCTTACGCACCATCTCGTGTAAGGTTTCGGCAAAGGCTTCGGCAAAACGGTCGGCGAGGGCTTTTAGCATAATGGCTTCATAGTCGTTATGCTCGGCTTCGAATTCGGCGGCTTTTTCATCACAACCGATACCACCGGATACCGCAAATAGACCGACATAATCGGCAATGCCTGTGTCCTTAGGTGCGACGTAATCACTCAAGCACTGGTTATAACCGCCGCGTTTTTTCTCCGCCTGCTGACGTAGATTGTGCAGAACGGTCAGCACTTCACTGCGCGACTCGTCGGTATAGACTTCGATATCGTCACCAATCGCATTGGCCGGATAGAAGCCGTATACCGCTTTGGCGGTGAGCCATTTCTCTGAAATGATTTTTTCCAGCATCGCTTGCGCATCTTTATAGACCTTACGCGCTTCTTCACCGACTACCTTGTCGTCCAGAATGCGCGGGAACAGACCGTGCAGCTCCCACGATTGGAAGAACGGCGACCAGTCGAAACGCTCAAGCAGTTTTTCCAGCGGGAAGTCTTCAATGACGCGCTCGCCCAAGAAAGACGGTTTAACCGGTGTGTAGCCGTTCCAGTCGATGTCGATACGGTTTTCACGCGCCTTATTGATCGGCACACGTTTGACCTGTTTGGCGCGGGCTTTACGCTCTTCACGCACGGTTTCATATTCGGCGCGAATCTTGGCGGCAAAATCGGCTTTCAAATCGTTTGAAATCAAGCTTTGTGCAACCCCCACGGCACGCGAGGCATCTTTTACATAAACCACCGGATGCTCGTATTGCGGCTCGATTTTCACCGCGGTATGCGCTTTTGATGTGGTCGCGCCACCAATCAGCAACGGCAGATCCATGCCGCGCTCCTGCATCAATTTGGCGACATTGACCATCTCTTCCAGAGACGGGGTAATCAGACCGGAAAGCCCGATGACATTGGCACCTTCGGCAACGGCGGTATCGAGAATCTTCTCGGCAGGCACCATCACACCCAAATCAATCACCTCGAAGTTATTGCACTGCAATACCACGCCGACAATGTTCTTACCGATATCGTGTACGTCACCCTTAACGGTCGCCATAACGATCTTACCTTGCTGCTGACCTTCGGTTTTAGCCGCCAGCAAATAAGGGTCAAGATAGGCCACCGCGCGTTTCATCACTCGCGCCGATTTCACCACCTGTGGCAGGAACATCTTGCCGGAACCGAACAGGTCACCGACCACGTTCATGCCGTCCATCAATGGCCCTTCGATAACCGCCAGACCTGAACCGAGTTTTTGATAGGCTTCTTCGGTATCGTCTTCGATAAAGTCGGTAATTCCCTTCACCAAGGCATGTTCCAGACGTTTTTCCACAGAGGCTTCACGCCAAGCGGTGTCTTGCACCTTGCCTGCGGCGGAACCGTCGCCACGGAACTCTTCGGCGACTTCCAACAGGCGTTCACCGGCTTCCGGGTCTTTATTCAAAATCACGTCTTCAACGGCTAGGCGAAGTTTCTCCGGCAGGTCATCGTAAATCGCCATTTGACCGGCGTTAACGATACCCATGTCCATGCCTTCTTTAATGGCGTAGTACAAGAATACCGAATGAATCGCTTCACGCACCGGGTTATTACCACGGAACGAGAAGGAGACATTGGAAACCCCACCGGAAATCTTGGCGTGCGGCAGGTTGGCTTTAATCCAGGTCACCGCATTGATGAAATCCAGACCGTAGTTGTTGTGTTCTTCGATACCGGTCGCCACCGCAAAGATATTCGGGTCGAAAATAATGTCTTGCGGCAAAAAGCCGACTTTCTGGGTCAATACCTCATAAGAGCGTTTACAGATTTCGATCTTGCGCTCAAGGGTATCGGCCTGTCCGGTTTCATCGAATGCCATCACAATCGCTGCGGCACCGTATTTTTTCACCAGCTTGGCGTGTTTGATAAAGGCTTCTTCCCCTTCTTTCAACGAGATTGAGTTGACCACGCCTTTACCCTGAATGCACTGCAGACCGGCTTCGATAACGTCCCATTTTGAGGAGTCGATCATAATCGGCACACGCGAGGCTTCCGGTTCCGATGCCAATAGGTTCAGGAAGCGCACCATGCAGGCTTTGGCATCGAGCATCCCTTCGTCCATATTGACATCGATAATCTGCGCGCCGTCTTGCACTTGGCGCACCGCGATATCGATGGCTTCGTCGTAGTTCTCTTCGATAATCAGGCGCTTGAACAAAGCCGAACCGGTGACGTTGTTACGTTCACCGACATTGACGAACAGCGAATCTTCATCGATATTCAACGGTTCAAGGCCGGATAGACGACAGGCCGGTTTGATTTGTGGCAATGGACGCGCCGGGCTAGCTAAAGCCGCTTCGGCCATGGCTTCGACATGGTCGGGGGTGGTTCCACAACAGCCACCGATAATATTGATCCAGCCGTGTTCCGCCCAGTGTTTGATCTCGGCGGCCATCTGCTCCGGGGATTCGTCGTATTCACCAAACTCGTTCGGCAGACCGGCATTCGGGTGAATCGATACATAGGTTTCACAAACGCGGCTCAGTTCCTGTACATAAGGGCGTAACTCTTCCGGCCCAAGCGCACAGTTCAAACCGACCGACAAAGGTTCGGCATGAGCCACGGCGTTATAGAAGGCTTCGGTGGTTTGACCGGAAAGAGTTCTGCCACTTGCGTCAGTGATTGTTCCACTTAATTGGATAGGCACTTCATAACCGACTTCGCCTTCGACTTCCTTAACCGCGAAAATAGCGGCCTTGGCGTTTAACGTATCGAAAACCGTCTCGATCAAAATGGTATCAACGCCACCTTTCAATAAGGCATGGGTCGCCTGTTTATAGGCGGTGACCAGTTCATCGAACGAGGTGTTGCGGAAGCCCGGATCATTAACGTCCGGCGAGATTGACGCGGTACGGTTGGTCGGCCCCAATACACCGGTGACAAAACGCGGTTTGCCGTCTTCGGCCTCGGCGATATCGCAGGCCTCGCGTGCTACCAGAGCCGCCTGAGTGTTGATCTCTTCAACATAGGCCTGCATATCGTAATCGGCCTGTGCGATGGTGGTGGCGTTGAACGAGTTGGTTTCGATGATATCGGCACCTTGACGCAAGAATTGCAAATGGATGTCACGAATCACATCCGGTTTGGTGATGACCAGAATATCGTTATTGCCCTTGATATCCATCGGGTAGTCGGCAAAACGCTCGCCACGAAAGTCCTCTTCGCTTAGATTCAAATTCTGAATCATGGTTCCCATAGCACCATCTAAAACAACAACACGTTGTTGAAGCAGTTGGCGAAGGGTTGCGATGCGTTGTGTGCGGTTTGCGTCAGTCATGGTTTTGCCGTTTCTGTTGGTTTTTAAAATCTTTAACACTCGGTTTCGGGTGTTCGGGGTCAATAAAAGCGAGTATTTTAACTCAAAACCGATTGAAAACCTAAGAGTAAGCAAAAGCTTCTAATTCTTTAAATTTCGTTGTACCGCTTTGGTTTAAAGCAGGGGCAGAATAACTCTGATGTGAATTGCAATGGATATGATCGGTGCTTTATTGATTGTCTGAAAATGGTTTAAAAAAAGAAATTAAAAGGCTTTTCGCTTGATTATATTAAAACGTGTGGTTTGGCAAGTGGTAAGGGGCTTATTAACTCCTAGTTATTAAATCGTGTCTGATAGTTATTTTTGCCTAAATTTTCCTAGCGCAGAAATCGAATTTGTTTAGTATTAGTTTTTTCAAAACGGGTTTTTTTAGATAAAAAATGACTGGTGTCATTGTCTTTCTATAAAGATGAATTTAATAAGCACGAAATAGTTATTTGTGAATTTTTTTTAGAGTTGTCTGTATAAAAAAGTTTGCAAATAGTTGTTTTCAGTGAATAATCAAAAAAATAATAATAATAAAGTCACTTTGAGTGTCGGCGACAAAGTGTGGATTGAACCTGTTTGGCTCGATCCTTTAGAGGAGCGTAACCTATGAAACTTAATCTGAAGCAGAAATTATTAACGGCCTTTTTGGTTGTCGGTTTGGTGCCGTTTATCGGTATCACCATCGAATCGGCAATGAGTACTCAATCGGCGATGGAAGCGCAGGTGATGAACCAGCTCGAAGCCATTCGAGATGTCAAGCAAACGACGATTCGTGCCTATTTCGATAATCTGGAAAAGCAATTAAAGACCATAGGTGACAGTGAAGGCACTTTGGATGCGTTAAAAGCCTTTTCCGCAAGTTTTGCTAGTTATGGCGATCAGGCCGGATTCAGTAACAGTTTTGCCGCGCGTAAGGCAGCGGTAAAAGACTACTGGCAGAATGAGTTCGGTAGCAAGTATCAAGCAGAAAATGAAGGTGCAGGCTTTGATATGGCAGCCTTTGATGCCTTAAGCGATAATGCCATAGATCTGCAGTACAGCTTTATTGTCGCTAATTCGGCTCCATTGGGCGAAAAAAATAATCTGACAGAGCTGAAAAACAGCACTGACTATGCCAAGGCCCACAGTGAGTTTCATGATTGGAATAACAACTTCGTAAAAGAGTTTGCATACTATGACCTGTTTATCGTTAATAACAACGGGCAAGTGGTCTATTCGGTATTTAAAGAGCTGGATTATGCAACCTCGCTAAAAACAGGTCCTTGGAAAGAGTCGGGGCTGGCGCAAGCCTTTAATGCCAGTATCACGGCGGAGAATGCCGATGATGTGTTTTTCACTGATATGGAACTGTATACGCCATCCTATGGAGCGCCGGCAGCGTTTGTTAGTACGCCCATCGATGAAGACGGTGAGCGTGTGGGTGTTTTGATTGTGCAGATGCCCCTCGATAAGATCACCGAAATCATGTCAGAAAGAACGGGGATGGGCGAAACCGGCGAGACTTATTTGGTTGGTTCGGACAAGCTGATGCGTTCCGATTCCTTCCTTGACCCGATAAATCATAGTGTCTCGAACTCTTTTAAACATCCGGAAAAAGGTGCCGTGGATACCGAAGCGGTGCGTGACGGTTTAAAAGGTAATACCGATAGCAAAATTATTATGGACTATAACAATAACCCGGTCATCTCCGCCTATCGTCCGGTTGTATTAGGGGATAACACCTGGTTGTTGATTGCTGAAATTGATGTTGCCGAAGCCTTTAGTGCGGTCGACAAGTTAACTAATCAAGCGATAATCATCGGTGTTATCGTGGCTGTTTTGGTGGCGGGCTTCGGTTTCTGGTTGGCGCGCTCGATTGCGAACCCGGTAGTCAATTTGGCCAATAAGATCAATCAGGTTGGTAAGGATTTTGATTTTGCCACGCAGGTCGATGTGGAAACCAATGATGAAATCGGTCAAGCCAGTGAAGCCTTTAAGACGCTTTTGGCGAATACCAAAGAAGCGATGTCCGAGGTCAATAAAATCATGGATGCGATTGCCAAGGGTGATTTTAGTAGCCGAATCGAAGCCGATTTGGTGGGTGATCTGGCGGTTCTTAAAGAAGGCGTTAATGCCTCGGCACAAAGTGTCGATGTGACTATGGCGGCACTGGAAGACGTCATGAAAGCGATCAGTGCCGGCGACTTCAAAGCGCGTATGAGTGATGCGGTTGAAGGCGAGTTCAAACGTAATGTCGATAATGCGATGATCTCGATGGAGAATGCCTTGTCGGAAATCGGCATGGTGATGGAAAAACTGAATGTCGGTGAATTCGATGGTCGTGTTGAAGCCGAATTAAACGGTCAGTTCGATATCCTTAAGCAGCAAATCAACGGTTCTATGCAGCAGTTGGAGTCGGCGATTGCGGAAATCGCCAAGGTGGCTCAAGCACAGGCGAATGCCGATTTGACACTGAATGTTACCGGTGATTACAAAGGTCAGTTGGAGTTGTTGAAAGAGTCCATCAACCAGAGTGCTTATAATCTGAATGATGTCCTTAATCAGGTTGTGATGGTGGTCGGTTCGGTGACCAATTCGAGTGGGGAAGTCGCTCAAGGCAGTCAGAACCTGAACGAGCGTACGCAAAATCAGGCCGCGTCTTTGGAAGAAACCGCGGCGTCTATGGAAGAGTTGACCTCTACTATTCAGCAGAACTCGCAGAATGCGACGCAAGCCAACAAGTTGAGTACCGATGCGACAGCGCAAACCCGTCAAGGCATGGAGTTGATGGAGCAGTCGATCAATTCGGTCAACCAGATGCTTGAATCGAGTAAGAAAATCGAAGAGATTATCGGTCTGATTGACAGTATCGCATTCCAGACCAATCTATTGGCATTGAACGCAGCGGTTGAAGCGGCGCGAGCCGGTGAACACGGTCGCGGTTTTGCGGTGGTTGCCGGTGAGGTGCGTAATCTGGCCGGTAAATCGGCGGATGCGGCACGCGATATCAAATCATTGATTGAAGCGTCGGTGAGTACTATCGAGGAAGGTACGGAGCAGATCAAGAATTCGGGTGAATCCTTGAAAACCATCAGTGAGTCGATTTCTCAGGTATCCAATATTATGGCCGAGATCTCAGCGGCTTCGCATGAGCAATATAAAGGGGTTGAACAGGTGAATGTGGCCATTACGAGCATTGACCAGATGACCCAGCAGAATGCGGCGCTGGTGGAAGAGACCACGGCGGCGGCGGAATCCTTACAGCAGGAAAGCGCAAATCTGCAAGAAAGCGTAGCGCGATTCAAATTGTCTGATGGGACAAAACGTATCGGCTGATTAAGTCGATCAACCACCTATAGAAAACCGGGCTTGCCCGGTTTTTTTACGTGAAAAACTTAGAGTTTGCATAGGGTTAATGCTAATTCTTGTTATAATGCGCGCTTTATTTAAACGCCTAAGTGGTCATGCTGATGCTTTGCCAAACATTTCCTCAAGAGTATGAAAAACAGTTAAACGAGAAAGTCGCACGACTTCAGGAGTTGGTTCCGAATCTTAAGGAGTTAACGGTTTTTGAATCGGATAAATCGCATTATCGCGCGCGCGCGGAATTTCGCGTTTGGCATGAAGACGATGCGACCGATTACATTATGTTTGATACGCAGACCAAGGAAAAGGTCAAGATCAAGCAGTGTCCGATGGCTTTACAAAGCATTGATGAGTTAATGCCGCAATTGATGCAGGCGATTTGCCAACAAGCGGTTTTACGCCAACGCTTGTTTCAGGTCGATTTTCTAGCCACCTTGAGCGGACAGATGCTGGTCACTTTAATCTATCGTAAATCGATTAAAGAAGACCAAGAATGGTTGGCCGCCGCCAATGCGTTGAAGCAACAGTTGCCGATTACTCATATTATCGGTCGAGCGCGTAAAGAAAAGATTGTGCTGGATAACGACTATGTCATTGAGCAGTTGAATGTTGATGGAAAGCAGTTTACCTATCAGCAGATAGAAAATAGCTTTACCCAACCGAATGCCCACATGGCGCAGAATATGTTGTCCTGGGCAAGAAAGGTGTCCGGCTTTGTGCAAACTGAGCAGGGTGGCGGTGATTTAATCGAGCTGTATTGCGGCAATGGCAACTTCTCAATCGCGTTGAGTGATTGTTTCAACAAGGTATTGGCTACCGAAATCTCCAAGACCTCGGTGGCTTCGGCGCATTTTAATATCGAAGCCAATCAGGTTGATAATGTCACCGTCGTGAAAATGGCCGCTGAAGAGATCAGCCGAGCATTACAGGGTGAAAGCTTTAATCGCATGAAAGACGTCGATCTGGCGTCTTATGATTTCTCGACCATCTTTGTTGATCCGCCGCGTGCCGGTTTGGATGACCTGACCCGCAAGATGGTTTGTGAGTTCGATAATATTATCTATGTGTCCTGCAACCCGGAAACGCTGGCTTTCGATCTAGAGCATATTTTGCACAGCCATGAAATTGTCAGCTCAGCGCTGTTCGATCAATTCCCTTATACTCATCATATTGAGTCCGGCGTATTTTTGAAAAGAAAGGATAGTTAAATGGTTTTTGCCCTGATTGGCGCTTTATTTATCGGTTTGACATTGGGATTGTTGGGTTCTGGCGGCTCGATTTTGACAGTACCGGTGTTGACCTATGTGGTCGGTCAGGAAACCAAGGTGGCGATCGCCGGTTCTTTGATGATTGTTGCTGTCATCAGTCTGTTCTCGGTAATTCCTTATGCACGCCAGAAATTGGTCAAATGGCGTACCGTTATTTTATTCGGTGTGCCGGGAATGGCCGGTGCGGCGGTCGGTGCATGGTTGGCGCACTTTGTCAGCGATGCCGTGCAGATGCTGGTTTTCTCCTTGCTATTATTAACCGCCGCGTTTTTGATGTTTAAGCCGATTAAACTGGTGGATGCCGAAAACGAGCATGCCGAACGTGCCATGTATAAAATTGCTATGGACGGTTTTATTGTCGGTGCGGTTACCGGGCTTGTCGGTGTTGGTGGCGGCTTCTTGATTATCCCGGCGCTGGTTTTACTCGGCGGTCTGTCGATGCGTTTGGCGGTTGGCACCAGTCTGGTGATTATCGCCATTAAATCCTTTGCCGGTTTTATCGCTTATTTGCCGGTGCTGGAAGCTTTGCATTTACAGATCGATTGGCAAATCATCGCGCTTTTCTCCATTATCGGTATTGTCGGTGGTTGGTTCGGTCACAAAATCAGTTCAAAGGTCAATCAGCAGCAGCTTAAGCAAGGTTTTGCCGTGTTTTTGGTGTTGATGGGTGTGTTTATCCTTTATCAGAATTTGACGGTGTTTATCTAGGGTTCTTTCCCTTATTCCCTGTCAAAGGGAATTTCAATAGTAAAGGTTGTGCCTTCATTCGGAGCGGTCTTAATATCGATTTGTCCCTTGAGTTTTTGTACAACCAGATTATAGACCAGATTCATGCCTAAACCGCTGCCCCCTTTGCCTCGCTTGGTGGTAAAAAACGGTTCATAGATTTTCTTCACAACATCTTCGGGCATACCAATACCATTATCTGTATATTCGACAATAAGCTTCTTGTAGACCGATTCTGCTCTGATATGGATTTGCTTATCTTCACTATCGTTTTCAAAAGCATGGCTTGCGGAATTGGTAAGCAGGTTGGTGATGATCTGGCTTAAAATTCCGGAATTTCCAAACATCTTAAGAGAATGTGAACACTCAATATGGGTGTGAATGCCCTGTTTTTTAAGGATATGATTCAAGCTTACCTTAGTCGCTTGCAAGCTGTCGTAGACATTAAAGGTATAGCTCTGGTCTGAAGATTGGTCTACCGCGAGCTGTTTGAAGTTGGTGATCAAGTCGGCCGCTTTGAATAAGTTGTTTTCCAAAATTTGACAGGTTTGGTTGGCTTCGTCAATAAAGCTGTTGAGTCCAGTCTGCGTGAGTTGTTTGTTGTCCACTTGGTTTTTCAAATGATCGACTTTTTCTCTTAAAAGTGAGCTGCTGGTCAGTCCAATGCCTAAAGGAGTATTCACCTCATGGGCAATACCGGCAACTAAGCCACCGAGCGAAGCGAGCTTTTCGGATTCGATCAATTGGGTTTGTGCTTTTTCAAGATTGGAAATGGTGCTGGTCAATTTGTCATTGGTTTTTTGTAAATCCTGAGTTCGCTCGGAAACCCGTTGTTCCAATTCATTGTTGATACGAGACAGTTGTTTTTCGCTACGGGTGATTTTACTAAAGACATATAGGCGAGAATAGAGCCGAATATAAAAGCAAAAAACGACCAAGTGAATACAAGGCTGACACTTTCCTGATGTTTTTGTTCAATTTCTTCAAGTGTTTGTTTAGAGCTTTGGCGTTGTAAATCTACCAGTTGTTCTAACGTATTCAAATTATCGTTTTGCGCCTCGATGCCTTTTTTATTTAATAATGCGATGGCGCTTTCACGATCACCTTGTTGGATGAATTCAACCACCTCGCGTTGTATCGGTACCGAAAAATTCGATTTTTTACCCTGTTCATCGATTAACTGTTGTTCTTTTTTAGTTAAAGGCAGTTGTTTGAGCTTTTGGCGCGCCTCGGTAAATACAGAGCCCTGTCGGTTGAAGTCCATAAAAACTTCGTCCTGTATAAAAGGGTCATCGATATTTGCCATCACCAGCATATTCAGTAGGCGGTTTTTAGCCGCGATATGCATGGTATTGATCAGGTCGATTTTAGTATTGTTGGTTTCGACGATGCTGGCGCTTTTAATGCGTACTTCGTTGAACTGATTTAAGGTGTAGGTCATCAGACCGGCGAAGATACTTAAGGTGAGTATAAAACTGATAAGTAAGAACAGTGGCGTCTTATTTTTCATAAAGTTTTGGTCTCGGCATACCCGATTATGAGTTAATGAGTGTCTGGCATTCGTTCGCGAACACTGGCGATTTCATCGAGGTTTTCTAACAATAGGTCGACCAGCTTAGGTTCGAACTGCTTGCCTTTTTGTTGTTGGATAAATTCGATAATTTCATTAAGTGGCCAGCAGTCCTTATAACAGCGTTTACTACCTAGTGCATCGAAGACATCTGCAAGACCGGTAATGCGAGCCATAATATTGATGTCCTCGCCTGATTTTCGATTAGGGTAGCCGGAACCATCCCAGCATTCATGATGTTCTAGAGCGATAATCGCAGCCTTCTGTAATGAGACGCATTGTGATTGCTTTAGCATGTTATATCCGGCCTCGGAGTGGGTGCGCATAATCTCACGTTCTTCATAGGTATGTTTGCCCGGTTTATTGAGGATGGAATCGGGAATGCTGACTTTGCCTACATCGTGCAACGGTGCAGCGAGTTTGATGAGTTCACAGGTTGTGGTATCCAGTCCATAGGCCTTGGCAAGAATATAGCTGATTTCACCAACACGTTTGACGTGGCTACCGGTTTCTTTAGAACGCACTTCTACCGCTTCCCCGAGAATATAGATTAGTTCGCGTTGGCTGCGTTCAATTTCGTCTTTTAAGGCTAGAGCGGTATAGGATTTTGAAAAGTTATCGATAAAGATGTCCAGCAAGTGCAAGTCCAGTTCACTGAAGCATGGCGTTTTGCGAACATATAGAAGATTTGCCTTGCCCATGTCATCGCCAATATAGGAGACATAATCTTCAATGGTTCTTACCGAACGTTTTTCATTCCAGGCACGTAAAAACAGGTGTTTCAATTCATCTGGAAGGTTGCATTTCTCACCGATCGCCAAATCACCAAATAAACCACCGGCTTTGGCTAGCACCTTAAACTCGACCGAAGCTTCATCTGTGCTATGCGGTTCCGATAAAACCGTGCAGTACATGGCATCCTCCTCCAAATCGAGTACATTTGCGATTTGGCCGAGAATTTGTGAGGTCAGGCCTTTCAAACTGCTTTCGGCACTGGTGTTGGCGATTTCAATCAGTACTTTATTCAATCCCATACGTTGGCGCTCAATCATCATAATGTCGCGGAAAGAGCGGATCGAAGAATAAAGTGTGGTTTTGAGTTTGCTGGCAGTCAGTTCGGTTTTGGATTTATAGTCGTTGATATCATAATCACGGATTACTGACTCTTCAGGTGCTTGCCCGGGTTGTCCGGTACGTAAAATAATGCGTGTTGTGTGGTTGTCCAGCTGATGACGAATATATTTGACCAGATCCAGACCGGCTGTATCGGTTTCCATTACTACATCAATAAAGGCAACTGCAATCGGAGCACCTATAGGTTGCTGTTTTAGAAGGGCTATAGCTTCTTCCGCCGAATAGGCGTGCAGCATTTCCAGTTTGCGAGCTTCAAATTCAAAGTTTTCCAATACCAGTTTGGTTATTTTGTGGACTTCGTCTTCATCATCGACAATGAGTACCTTCCAGGGTTTTTTGTGATTGATATATTGGTCAGGTGTATTTTCCGGTTCTTCTGAGAATACAAATAAATCGTCCATAGGTCATCCACGAGTTGTCTGGTTATTAAGGCATCTAGTTATGGTTAATAAGTTCCATATTAATGCTTTTGTTGAGTTTTTACACATTAAAAATTAACCGTTTCTGGACAGGAATTTTTATGGCGACCTTTATGGCAATAATCATGAATGCAAGTTTTGTTAGTGATATGACAATGCGATTTCAGCTTGGCGGCAAGCAAGTGTAAAATAGCCAGCAATTGAGAAAGGGTAAAAATTATGACCGAGCAAGTAGAGATCAAATTAACCAAAAAAGAACGTACCAAAGATTGGATCATACCGCCTAAGGCAATTATGAAACTGGTGGGACGTGCAATGGCGCAATATAAAATGCTCAAAGACGGTGATCGTGTTCTATTGGGCTTGTCCGGTGGTAAAGATTCGTTAAGCCTGTTGGTGATCTTGAAACACTTGCAACGCCATGCTCCAATCAAGTTCGAGCTGGCCGCCTGTACCATCGACCCGGAAATCCCAGGGTTTGACCCATCGCCACTGAAAGAGTGGTGTGCCAAAATGGACGTACCGTATTTCTATGAAAGCGAAGATATGGTTGGGCTTGCCAATGAACGTATGAAGGGCGATTCTTTTTGTAGTTTCTGTGCACGTCAAAAGCGCGGTATTTTGTATACCGTCTGTCGCCGCGAAGGCTATAACGTGCTCGCCTTGGCACAACATCTTGATGACTTGGCGGAAAGTTTCATTATGTCGGCCTTCAATGCCGGTCAGCTGCGTACCATGAAGGCGCACTATCTAAATGACGATGGCGATATCCGTATTATCCGTCCATTGGTACGTGTGCGTGAAAATCAAACCCGTGATTTTGCCGAAGCAGCCGAATTACCGGTTATTCCCGATAACTGCCCGGCTTGTTATGCCAAGCCGCAAGCACGAGCCGAAACCAAGCAATTGTTGCTTGAACAGGAAAAGAAAAACAAACATCTATACGCCAATCTATGGACGGCAATGCAGCCTTTGATTGCCGACGATAATCATCAAGGTAATGCGGATTTGGATGCAGCAGTGGATAATTCTGCGAGTGATTGATTGTAACTGTCCATTTTTTAAATCAGGACCGAGTACCCTTTGTGTATTCTGTTGAATTTAGCTAATATAAATTACGTATAATTAAGAATGTTAGCCGTTATTTGAAAGCAAGCCTATTTTTATGCCTGAAGCCAATATTTATGATCCCGATCTATTAACAAATAGAGTCTTGCGCGGTCTTGCCATCGCACTCACCGTTTTGGCAATTGTTTTATCGGCACTAAATATCTATTTGGAACAATACTCTCTTGCAGTGTTTGAATGGGGGTTGGCGCTTGCGTGTATTTTTGTCTACTTCCAAATAGAAAGGCATAAGCTGACGTTTCTCCAATCGTTAATCGTGCCTTATTTTTTGGCAATCGTGGTCATTTTCGGAACCGTTGGCGCACCGGTGCAGAACGGTTTATATCTTTGGACATTAATACTACCGACGATATTTTATCTTCTGTATGGCAGGGATCATGGGTTCTGGGCGACATTGATTATTGGAGTTATCCAACTTATTAATATTTTAAGTAAAGACAGTTCGGCTTTTTACGAGGTTGAGCGCATTGCCACCAATTTTGCTTTGGCCTATTTAACGTTATGGGTCGTCAGTCGTGCCTATGAAATCAACCGTAAGAAAGCACAACTGGCGTTACAGCAATTGGCCTTAAAAGACTCGCTGACGCAAGCCTACAATCGTTTGGGCTTGAAGCAATATTTCCGTGATGCGGTTAAGTCATCCAATTTGTCTTTAGTGATGCTCGACATCGATTTTTTTAAAAAAATTAATGATGATTACGGGCATGAAGCCGGTGATCAAATTTTGCAGCAAGTCACTCAGCTGATGCAAAAGATAGCCGGAGAACAGAGCGTTTTTCGCCTGGGCGGAGAAGAGTTTTGTTTATTGTTGCAAATGCCTAAGGCGGAAGCTGCCAACATTGCAGAGGAATGCAGAGTTTTGGTGGAGTCTTCCGTATTTCACTATAAAAACGATACGCTTAAATGTACCTTTAGTGGTGGTGTTGCCGGTATTGGAGGCAAAGCTGACAAAGATTTATCGCAATTGCTCGCTGAGGCGGATAAAAAGCTTTATCAAGCTAAACATAATGGGCGTAATCAAATTGTGGTTGACTAGTTAGGGTTGCCATTTTCTGCTCACTTTTCTTTTTAGCTGAGTTGCGAAGCCCTTATAAATATCGTTATTCCTTTGATTCCTATATTGGGCTTCACGTTACTATTTTTGCTTGCCCAAAAATAGTAACCACAAAAAGGGCACCCTGCTGACACTCTTTATTTCACTAAGCTTGTCTGCTGACATTCCTGAACTCGCTACGCTCGAACAGCAGGAATGCTTAAACGCATCCTTCGCTAAGTGAAATCACAAGAGCTTACAAAAGGGGACCCGTTCCGCGCACGTCATTTTGGTTCAACCACTTTCTTTTTATCGTAGGTTTTGAAATACCTAGAGATATTTTCCCATCTAAGAAAAAAGACTTTTACGACCTCGTCCCTTTGGAATAAATAGTGCAGAGTTCTTAACGCAGTGAACGATTAAAAAATCCTGCTGTCCGAGCGTAGCGAGTTCAGGATTTTCAGTGAATGAGTTTTAGAACCTGCCTATTTATGGAGCAGGGTGTCTTTTTTTGCTTACTTTGTTGGACAAGCAACAAAGTAAGGGGAAGCCTGATAGATGGGAATTAGGGTTTATCATGAATCAAATAGGCTTCTCAATTTCGATAACTGGGTTATTAGATTAATTGAATTGCGCAATAGGTTAGTCCAACGTAACCTGAAATGAACGTGATAAGACCGCATAATGCTAATACCCAAATGAAAAAATCGATTACAGAGGTATTTTTGTTCGCATTATCAATTAATCCACTTAATTCTTTTCTCCAACGTTCACCAAACAAATAATCTCTAGCGATCACTAGAAATAACATGATTGTTAAGCTGATTATTGCTGTAGTTAATGACCACCATGAATAACCTAGGATGCTGGTAATATTTTGCGGAATTTCTTGATTGTTTATAAATAACCCTATGGATATGGAAAGTGCTCCACCCGATAGAATAAATATAGCTTTTGTTAAAGAGTCCGCTCTATTTCGAACATCTTGTTGATGTGCGTTAAATTGCTCTAAGCTCATGTATTTTCCGGTCGTTAAAATTTTGTATGATTATCCTACGAATATATGGTTACGCATGTCAACGTACTGAAAATCAATTATTTTTTCGATACCCCAAAAGCCCCACACCAAAAATAACCATCAAAACCCCAATGCCATGCCATAAACCAAACGGTTCATTAAGAATCCAAACCGCTAGTCCAAGCGTGATTATTGGCCCTAGTGTTCCGATAATACCGGTTTGCGCTGGGCCGATTTTGTGGATCGCCTCACTGATCATAAAACTTGGAATCACGGTGCTGACAATCGCCAGTAAAGCCAGCCATAGCCATGCTCTGGCCGTGATATGCAAATCGGCAAAGTCGTTTAAGGCGATAAAATGCACCAGCATAAACAAGCTGGAAATGGTCATTGCCGCGGCGGTAAACCAGACGCTGCCGTGTTTTTGGATTTGCTGTTTGCCGATTAATACATAAAACGAAAAGGATAGTGCCGCTAAGGCGACCAGTAGGGTGCCTAGTACGACATTGTCACCACTTAGGTTGAGCTCTTGATAAAACACCAGCCAAAGCCCGGCGTAGCTGATAATCAGCGCGATAATGACCTTGCGTGTTAATGGATTGTCGAAAAACAGCGCGCCTAATAAGGCCACCATCAATGGGTAGGTAAACAGGGTTAAACGTTCGAGCTGGGCGCTGATGTATTCTAAGCCTTTGAAATCGAGCCAAGAGGATAGGTAGTAGCCGATAAAGCCTAAAAAGGTTATCAGGAGCCATTTAGGAGGGCTGACTTGCTGAGAGCGGTTGTTCTGTAACCAGAGCAGAATAAACAGATAGATCGGAAAGGCTATCGCCATGCGCATCATCAATACGGCGTCGCTGTTTAAGCCTTCGGCATAAGCGAGTTTGATAAAAATCGATTTGACCGAGAAAAGCGCGGTGCCCACTATGGCGAGTATAAAGCCGATAGTGTGGCCATGATGTGCTGTTGTCATGCCGTTTTGCGGCCGACAAACCAGGCATAGCGCGCTTTTTGCCCTGCATCGGTCTCGTTTGCCAACCAGCCTTCACCATATACCAGAGTTTGCAGTTTATTGAAGGCTTTCGGCAGTTCGCCGCTTTTTAAGTAAAAATCGGCATTGTTCGGCGCATTATCCTGCACGGGGTCAAGAAAAGTTTGATAAAACAGTAAGCCATTTGGCTTTAACGCATCTTCAAGTGCTTTGAATTGGTTTCGATCCAGATAGCGGCAGACAACAATGACATCGAATTGCTGATAAGGCAGTAGCATCTGCTCAAGGTCGGTGATTAACGGCGTAATCGGCAGATGGTTCAAACTGGCATAGTTATTCACCAAGGTCAGTGCATTATCGGAAATATCCCAGGCATCGGTTTTCAGGCCGCAGCGTGCCAGAAAACGCGCGTTGCCGCCTAAACCGCAGGCGTAGTCTAGGGCGCGCCCATTAAAGGGCAGCAATCCACTGTGTTGTTGAAGGACATAGCAGGGTTCTGCCGCGGTGTTTAAATCACTCTCGGCGTATTTTAGATCCCATTTTTCGGCTGAAGATAATACAGACATCAATTTATACAGTTGTTATTTACGCCAGAAGGCAGCAGTGAAAAGTACCAGCAAAGTGAAGATTTCCAGACGCCCAAGCAGCATGGCAAAGGTCAAAACCCATTTGACCGGATCACTGAGGGCCTGATAGTTGGCGGCGACTTCACCCAGTCCCGGGCCCAGATTGTTCATGGTAGCGGCCATCGCCGAAAACGCGGTGACCTGATCGACACCGAGCGCCATAATTACCAGCATTAGCAATGCAAAGGTAAAGACGTAGACCGCCAAAAAGCCCCACACCGCCATCATGACTTTTTCCGGGATGGTCTTGCCGCTGAGTTTGACCGGCATAATCGCATTTGGATGTAACAGACCGTTGACCTCACGCATTCCTTGTTTGAAGAGCAGGACAAAACGAATGACTTTCATGCCGCCGGCGGTTGAACCGGCGCTACCGCCGATAAAGCTCATGAAAATCAGCATAATCGGCAAGAAGCCCGGCCAGATGGAGAAATCGGCATTGGCAAAACCGGTGGTTGTCGCTAGGGATACAGTTTGGAACAGGCCATAACGCACCGCGTCATACCAGCTATCGTAGACTTCCTGAAAATACAGATAAGCCACCGCAACCAGCGATGCGCCAAATAACAGGGCGGCATAAGCTTTGAATTCCGGGTCGCGGAAATAGGCATAACCGCTCAGACTGCGAAACGCGGTGAAGTGCAAAGCGAAGTTAATACCCGACAGCAACATGAACACAATGGCGACGATTTCGACTTCAATGCTGTCGAAATAAGCGATGCTGGCGTCATGGGTGGAAAAGCCGCCGATGGCGACGGTGGAAAAACTGTGCGAGAAGGCATCGAACCAGTTCATGCCGGCGAGCCAATAACCGATAGCACAGGCCAAAGTTAAACCGAGGTAGATGTACCAGAGGGCTTTGGCGGTTTCGGAAATACGCGGTGCGATTTTGGAGTCTTTGATGGGCCCCGGAGTTTCCGCGCGGTAGAGCTGCATACCCCCGATACCTAGCATTGGCAAAATGGCGACCGCCAATACGATGATCCCCATACCGCCTAGCCATTGCAGTTGCTGGCGATACCACAAAAAGGCGTGTGGCAAGTTATCAAGACCGGTAATGACGGTGGCACCGGTGGTGGTCAGGCCGGAAAAGGATTCAAAAATCGAGTCGGTAAGCGATAGGGGAACATCCTCATCCAAAAAGAACGGAATGGCCCCGGCGAGTCCCAGTACCACCCAGAACATCACCACAATAATAAAACCGTCGCGGATTTTCAGGTCGCGACTGTGGTTGCGTACCGGATACCAGATAAACAGGCCGGTCAATAACACACCGATCATAACGCTGGTAAATGAATTAAGGCCGCCGTCTTGGTAATAAAGTCCGACCATAATCGGTGGCAACAGGCTGATGCTGTAGACCATCAGCAGCAAGCCAAAGACTTTTAGAATGACCCGTGAATGCATCGCGTTCGACCCTTGCCTTAAAAATTAAACCAGCTGGATTTTTCTTCCGGTGAGAACAGTCTGGCGATTTGCTCGGCACTTTCAGGATTGGTAAGGAAGATAATCGCATGGTCTTCGGCTTCGATTTCCAAGCTGTGATGGGCGATAATGACCTTGCCGCCACGGATGATACAACCGACGGTGATGTCACTCGGCCATTTGACCTCGCCAATCGTTTTACCAATGATTTCCGAACTGTTCTCACTACCATGTGCGACCACTTCCATTGCCTCGGCCGCACCGCGTCGCAAGGTGGCGACCTTGATGGTGTCGCCCTTGCGGGTATGGCTCAATAGGTGGCTGGTGGTGATGCTGTCCGCCGATAGGGCGATATCGATACTGTTACGTTGGATCAGTTCGACATAGGATTGGTTGTTGACCAGTGAGATAACGCGATGGACGCCGAGTTTTTTCGCCATCATTCCGGAAATAATATTCGCTTCATCGTTATTGGTAACCGAAACGAACAGGTCGATTTCTTCGATATTCTCTTCAACAAGTAGGTCTTTATCGGAAATGTCGCCGTGGATAATCACCGTGTTATCGAGCGATTCGGCAACCTCTCGAGCTTGTTGCATATTGTGGTCGATCAGTTTGACCTGATGGTGTTTTTCCAATGCCTGGGCCAGGCTGAAACCGATATTGCCGCCACCACCGATCATAATGCGGCGTGATGGGCGCTCTTTAAAGCGGCGCAGTTCATTAACGATAATCGGAATATGGTCGGCCTCGGCAAGGAAGAACACCTCATCCCCGGCCTTAATGACGGTATCACCGGTTGGGATAACCGCCTTATTGCGGCGATAAATGGCGACAATACGGGTTTTGATGTTTTCCGGCAGGTGATAACTTAAGGCGCGGATCTGTTTATTAACCAGGAAACCTTCAGCATAGGCACGCATCGCCACCAGACGGACCTTACCACCGGCAAAGTCGATGACCTGAAGTGAACCTGGATAGGCGATCAACTGCAAAATATATTCGGTTACCAGTGTTTCCGGGCTGATCAACACATCGATTGGAATCGCCATGGTGTTTTGTGTGCGATCAAACAGTTCCGGATGGTCGAGATAGGAGCGACTGCGCACGCGAGCAATTTTCTTTTGCGTCTTGAACATGCTGTGTGCCAAGTGACAGGCGAGGATATTGGTTTCATCGTTCTGGGTCGCGGCAATCAGCATGTCGGCTTCTTCGCATCCTGCTTGGGCAAGGATGTCAGGGTGAGAAGCGTGGCCGGCAACGGTGCGGATATCGAGTCTATCCTGTAAACGCTGCAGGTTCAAACGGTTCAAATCAACAACGGTGACGTCATTGTTTTCTTGTGCGAGCAGTTCCGCTAACGATGATCCGACTTGTCCGGCGCCTAAAATGACAATATTCATTGATGTCTATCTATCTCACAGTTGAAGTCTGGCATTAACGCTATTGTACACCCGATTATTGGGGGTTTTTCGGGTCAATGCCGAGGTTTTTCAATTTTCGGTAAAGGTTGGTTCTGTCCACGCCGGAACGTTTCGCGGTTTCTGAGACATTGCCTCCCGTCTCACGCAATAGCTGGCTGATATAGCGGCCTTCAAACTGCTCTTTGGCGGTTTTCAGCGGGACACTGGTATCAACCACTTCGCCGGCGGAATCCTTGCTGCGAATCTGGTTGATAATCTCTTTGACTTCCTCGTCATCGACTTCGTCATTACCCAAAATAAGCAGGCGTTGAATCAGGTTTTGCAGCTCTTTGAGATTACCCGGCCAGTTATGCTGGCGCAGGATATTTTGTGCCGGTACGCTGAAATGGCGATATTCAAGACCTTCCAAGGTAACGAAGTGATTAACGAAATAATCGATCAGTTCAGGAATGTCTTCGGTATGTTGACGTAATGCCGGAATATGGATTTGCATGACCTTCAGGCGCTGGTACAGGTCTTCACGGAACTTGCGTTGATTGACCGCGTCTTCGATATCGCCCCGACTCAATGCAATCAGCCTGATATCGGTGCTCATCGGCTCTTCTTGACCTTCAAGCTGATAGGATTGATTCAGGACAATGCCCGCCAATAGGGCTTGAGCGCTTTCACTAAGCTGTTCGATATGTCCGATAAGCAAAGTGCCTTGGCGCAGTTCGCGCAAGGCCTTTTTCAGGTTGCCTTGATTGTCCGGCTGACAGAGGATATTGAAATCCTGGGCATGGAACTCACGCAGCATGTTCTGCGCGCGCTGCGAGGTCTTATGAATCGCCTGACCAAAATGGTGTTTGCCGGTACCGGGCTCACCTGTGACCAGAATCGGCATGGTGAATTTTGATAAACGATCGAGCGTTTCACGCAATTGAATGACCGCCTTGCTTTTACCGATAGGTAGGTATTGTTCCGGCTGCTTCTGTTTAAGCTGACGGTTTTCCTGATGCAGTTGGCTGTGTTCTAGAGCGCGTTCCGCGGTGACAATCAGTTTTGCCAGCGAGAGCGGTTTCTCGAGAAAGTCATAGGCCCCGAGACGGGTCGCTTCGATAGCGGTTTCGATGGTACCGTGGCCGGACATCATAATGACTTTGCTGTGTTCGAGAACACCTTCTTCATGCATCTGCTTAAGCAGGGAGATGCCGTCAATATCCGGCATCCAGACATCGAGGAAGATAATATCGGGCATAAACTTACGCCACGCGGCTTGTGCTTGCACGCCATTGGCGGCGGTCTCCACTTGGTAGCCCTCTTCCGCGAAGATCTCTTCCATTAGGCTACGGATATCTTTTTCATCATCGACGATTAACAGTTTGCCGGGTTTCATTAACGCTCTCTAGCTATAGTCGGTAAGGTGATTATAAAGCACGAACCCTTGTCAGGTGAAGATTCCAGGGAAATTTGCCCATGATGTTCTTCAACAATCTTACGTACTACAGCCAATCCTAACCCAGTACCCTTAGGTTTGTCAGTAGCATAAGGTTCAAAAATCCAGTTTTGTGACGATTCAGGAATGCCCGGGCCGTTATCACAGACCCGAAGTTGCAGTTGTTCGCCATCCTCGCAAGCAGTGCTAACGACAATTTGTGCCGATTCCACCGTGGCGCAGGCCTCGATCGCATTCTTGATCAAGTTATGTAATAGCTGGCGCAAGCGCGAGCTGTCAACGATCGCTTTAGGGCAGTTTTCATCAAGTTCCGCATTGACTTGCCAATTGGCTTCGGGGTCTTGATACATATCGGTGATATTGCCGATCAGTTTATTGATCTGCGTCGGCTTCAATTCGACTTCCGGCGTATTGGCGTAGTCACTGAATGCCTGTACCAGCTTCTGCATGGTGGAAACCTGTTCGGTAATGGTCTCGACCATGCGGGTTAGCAGTTTACGGTCGCTTTCATCGAGCTTATTGAATAGTTTGAATTTGAGACGTTCGGCAGACAGTTGAATCGGAGTCAGCGGGTTTTTGATCTCATGCGCAAGACGGCGCGCGACATCGCTCCAGGCCGCATGGAGCTGGGCTTGAACCAGTTCGGTGATGTCGTCGATAACAATGACATAACCGCCGATTTTGCTGTCGATACTCGGCAATGTTGAGCCGTGTATGGAAAGAATCTTCTGCCCGCGTTTACAGGCAAATTCGAGTTGCATCGCCCAGGGTTTATCGGATTTTTCAAACATCTCTTCGATCTGCGAGAGCATGTCTTCGAGATGCATGCTGTCTTCGCGCTCGCTGACTTCGGAAAGTTTTTTGCCGATATGACGACTCAGGTCGGTATTGAGGATGGCAAAGGCGGCATCGTTAATGGTGCGCAGACGATGGTTCATGTCCATCGTCATGACCCCACTGGAAAGGTTCTTGATGACCGTTTGCAGATAGAGTTTTTGCACTTCCGTCTGTTGATGTCCGATTTTGATGTCGTTTCGCGCCCGTGAAATACGCTGGATCATGTCGTTAAAGGAGTGGATCAACTCGCCGAACTCATCATTGTCATCGACCTTCATGGTCACGCTATAGTCTCCCTTGGAGACCGCTTTGGTGCCTTTGGCGAGGGTGCGGATCGGACGGGTGAAGTTTTGCACCGCGCGAATGGTGAAAAGAATCGCGGTGACCAACGATAGCAATAGCACCATCGATAGGACGAGAATGAAACTGGCGGTCAATGGACCTTTTAGATAGGACAGCTCTTTATACTGACCGGAAGCGACCGCAACCGATTCGGACAGACTGATCATCTCCGCCGGAATCGAGAAAATAATCTGCAAGGCGTTTTGGGTGCCCAAAGTTTTGTCGCTGATCGGGATAAAGACGCGAATAAAACTCTCTTCATTGATTGCTCCCGGTTGGGTTTCGATCGCAGCGTAGGTCTTATTGTTGCGAATTTGTTGGAATAGGTTGTCCCCGGGAGTGATCGGCAGGATATTGACGCCAAATTCACTACTGAATGCGACTAGCTGTTGGTTAAGCTGAAATAGGGCGACTTCCTGCGCATTGAGTTGTTGACGAATGCGGTTGACTCCGAGAATGGGCGATATGGTCAGTAGGTCCTGATTCGATTCGGCGATCGATTGGCTGTAGTTCAAGCTGTCTCGGGTTTTGTTATCCAGTGTCATGCGCACCAAAGAGGTGGCGTTATTCAGCGCGACTTCGGTTTTGACATCAAACCACTGGTTGATACCCTGCTGAATGAAACTTAATGAAAAATAGAAAATAATCGCGGTCGGAATTCCGAGCAGTAGGGTTGAGGTAATGGTTAAACGCAAGGTGACCTTGCTTCCCGGAACCCTGCGGCGTAATTGGCCATACAGGTGCCAGGCGGTTTTCGCCAGAATAAAGAGCAATAGGCTCACGCCACCAAAGGTGAAAAACAAGAGGGTCGAGTAGGTGTCGGCGAAGCTTGATGCGTTTTGCAGAGTTTGGCTCATGATCACCAAAGCCATCAGCAATAGGCTTGATAGCAGGGTTAACCAGCCATAATGTTTTAAAAAGCGTAAAACTCGATTCATTGCCAACTCAACGGGGTTTTAAGAGTGGTTTCAAACCACTGACTGTCCAAGTGCCATTCATCATTAAACAAGGCTTCCAAAATTAACGGCGTTGGCAGTTTCCAATAATCCAGAGAGATACGCATACGCAAAGTATAGCGTTGTTCCGGGTGCAGTTCAGATAAGGATGCTACTGGAAACGCCTGCAGGGTCGCAAGTGTTTTTAAAGCTTCATCGATGGTACGGAAAGATTGCGACTTGTTATTACGGCTATTGTAAAGAGTGTATTGGCGACTCACACCATAAGCATAAAGTTGGGTGTGAAAGATCACGTTTTTACGGGTGCGCTGATATTTAAAGCCTAAAAATCGGCTCGCTTCGGTCAGCTGGATTTCGATTTTGAAATTCAGCGCAATCTCATGATGCACCGCATCTATAACCCTTTCGGGAATATTAAAATGACTGGTTGAATCGATCAGCAGCTGTTTGTCTTGCTGGTAATCGGTGACATTGAGAATGTCGATTTTGGGTTCATCGGCCGCGTGGCTGGCGATTGGTAACAGCACAAAGCAGGCAAATAAGCCAGGCGTTAATGCCTTGGCCAGATGTTTTTTGATCCGTGTCCAATTAAACAGGCGGTAATAATTTGCGGCAAGATGTCCGAAGCTGACTGATTGAACCGCAGCCATTGCTTACTGCACCTGTTTCTTTTGTAGTAGACAGTAGTAAAAACCGTCCATGCCGTGAGTGCCCGGTAGAAATTGCGAACCAGGTGTTGGCAGTTTGATGGCGCTGCTTAAATCGAGCTTAATCTCTTCGGCATCCTCGGTTTGTTGCAGAAACTGCTGTATTTGTAGGGTGTTTTCCTGAGGCAGCACCGAACAGGTCGCATAAAGCAATTTCCCGCCGGGTTTCAGGGTCGGCCATAGAGCCTGCAGAATAGACGCCTGGGTTTCTACCAAGGCTTCGATGTCTTCAGCGGTTCGATGCCATTTGATATCCGGGTGACGGCGGATAATACCGGTTGCCGAGCAGGGGGCATCAAGCAGGATTTTATCGAATGGTTGCTTGTCCCACCACTGATCGGGCTGGCTGGCATCGCCTACCTGATAATCGGCCTCAAGATCAAGGCGGTATAGGTTTTCCGCCAGTCGTTCAAGGCGTTCTTCGGCGACTTCCAGGGCCAATACCTTGGCTTGATTGTCGCTGACTTCCAGTAAGTGGGTGGTCTTGCCTCCCGGTGCCGCACAAGCATCGAGAATGCGTTCATCCGCCTGCGGTTGCAGAATCAATGCGGCCTGCTGGGCGGCACCGTCCTGTACACTGAAGCCGCCTTCCTCATAAGTCGGGAATTGGCTGATATCGGCACTTTGATTAAGAATGATGCCGTGTTCGCTGTCCGGGTGGGCGCTGGCCTCAATGCCCTGCTTGCTGAGTTTGGCAAGGAATTCGTCGCGGCTTTGTTGATGGCGGTTGACTCGCAAGGTGAGTGGGGCAATCTCGTTGTTGGCCTGCATAATTTCTGCCCACTGGTCCGGGTAGGCTTTGCGTAACGCTTTAAATAACCATTGCGGGTGTGAGTATCTTTGTGCCGGTTTCAGGTCGACCTCATCACAAATGCTTTGCTTATCGCGTAAAAAATTACGCAATACGCCATTGACCAAGCCCTTTGCCCAAGGTTTTTTAAGTTTGTTCACCACCGCTACTGTTTCACCAACCGCAGCATGCTCAGGTGTATCCATATAGAGGATCTGATAAAGACCAAGCAGGATTAACTGATTGACATCTTCATCCTTGGCTTTCAGCGGTTTTTTTAACAGTTGCGCGCGAATTGCTTCCAAACGAGCCTGCCAACGGATGGTGCCCAGTACCAGATTCTGTGTGAAGTTGCGCTCACGACGGTCACTGAATTGCGCCAGACCTTCCGGCAGGCTCTGGCTTAAAGAACGTCCGTTTTCGACAACGGTTAAACAGATTTTCAGCGCAATAAAGCGGCTGTTTAGCGCATTGTTGGCTTGCTGATCCATTAGAACTGATATCCGCTTAATTGACGAGCTTGAGCGAAGTCATAGGCGGACATCGCTTTTTTAACTGCCGGTTGAACTAGGCTGACACAAAGCGGTTCATCGGCAGTGCCGATAATCATGCCTTGTTTGCTGAGGGCAATCACCTTGCCGGCTTGGTTCTGGTATTGCGATTTTTCATCGTCATTCAGTAATCTGGCCTGCCAAATGCGTAACGGCTTGTCTTCAAAATGGGTAAAGGCGACAGGGTATGGATTGAACGCCTGAATCTTGCGGACAATCATCTGTGCCGGTTGTTGCCAGTTGATTTCGGCCTCGGCCTTATTCAGTTTTTCAGCATAGGTGACCAGGCTTTCATCCTGTTTTTCAGGCGATAAGCTGTTGGTTTCGAGCTGCCGTAAAGTCGCCAGCAATGCCTCGCATCCTAAAGTGCTTAAACGGTCATGTAAGGTTTGAGCACTGTCATCGGCGTTGATATTTGTATGCAGTTTATAGAGCATGTCGCCGGTATCGAGTCCGGCGTCCATCTGCATAATGGTAATACCGGTTTCTTTATCGCCGCTTTCAATGGCGCGCTGAATCGGTGCGGCGCCACGCCAGCGAGGTAACAGTGAGGCATGAATATTCAAGCAGCCAAATTTAGGCATATCCAAAACCCGCTGTGGAAGAATCAATCCATAGGCGACAACAATCATAATGTCGGCATCAAGCGCTTTGAGTTCGGATTGGGCGTCCGGGTCTTTAAGCGATAGCGGTTGATAGACTGCAATGTTTTGCTCTAAAGCCACCTGTTTGACGGGGCTTGCCGTCAATTTGCGGCCTCGTCCGGCGGGGCGGTCTGGTTGGGTATAGACCGCCACCACGTCATGTTCGGATTCTATAAGGGCTTTTAGAGGTGCAACGGAAAAATCAGGGGTTCCGGCAAAAACAATGCGCAGGCTCATAAAAATAGGATTCTTTTCATTGTGGTGGATTAGCTTATGCAAAGCGGGCATGAAGGCAAATAGCGGTTATTCAGCCTGCTGAGCTTCCATATGTTTTTTAAATTTCTGCAGCGCGCGAGTACGCTTCAAACCTGAAAGGTGGTCGACAAACAGTTTACCGTTGAGGTGATCAATTTCATGCTGCAGACATACCGCCAATAATTCATTGGCTTCAAATTCGATGTTGTTGCCGTCGCGATCCATGCCGCGCACGATAATGTCGCTGGGGCGAGTCACTTTGGCGTAGACGCCAGGAATCGACAGGCAGCCTTCTTCCCAAGTGATTTCACCGGCGGAACGGACTATTTCAGGGTTGATCAATGCGATCGGTTGGTCTTTGCTTTCCGATACATCGACGACAATGACGCGTTCTTGCACGGCAATCTGCGGTGCGGCCAGACCGATGCCGGGAGCATCGTACATGGTGTAAAACATGTCATCAATGAGTTTATCCATATCATCGGACATTTCAGCGACCGGCTTGCACATTTCACGTAAGCCTTGATCGGGATAAAGAACGATATCGAGTTTTTCCATAGTGTCGTTTATACTTAAATTCCTTAATTGAACACTATTATAGCTAACTCTGTCTGCGACTATGTCAACTTTTACCGATTTGCCCTCATTATTGGCCTACCAACAAGCCTTTGTCACGGTCTCTCAGGCCGAGTCGGTACAGGCCTATTTCGGCAGTCTGCAAAACGGTTTGGATGCCAGTCTGTCACAATGGCAAAACAGTCAGATCCTAACTGATGCACAACTGGAAAAACTGTTTGCCGAAGACATTGCCAGTAAGGTCGATTTGTCTTTGGATTGGGCGCAAGGCGATTCGCAGAATTGGTTGATTTACGGCGCGAAAGACTACCCCAAACAGCTTATGCAAATTGATGATGCGCCGCTGCTCTTGGGGGTGCGCGGTCAGGCTGAGCTGTTGAATGATCCGCAATTGGCGATAGTCGGTAGTCGCCATGCCTCTAAGCAGGGTATCAATATCGCCGAAGATTTTGCCCGGTTTTTATCGGATCGAGGTTTGATTGTTACCAGCGGACTGGCACGAGGCATTGATACCGCAGCCCACCAGGGGGCCTTGCAAGGTTTGGCGAAAACCGTTGCGGTGGTTGCTACCGGTCTGGATCGGATTTATCCGGCGGCCAATAAAAACCTCGGTCTGCAAATTGTCGAGCAGGGGGTGATGGTTTCCGAGTTTCCATTAGGTACTCAGCCGTTAAGTCATCATTTCCCGCGGCGCAATCGCATTATCAGTGGCTTGAGTCTGGGGACGCTGGTGGTCGAGGCGGCATTGCAGAGCGGTTCTTTAATTACCGCCAGACTGGCTTCCGAACAAGGTCGGGAAGTGTTTGCCGTACCCGGTTCAATTCATAACCCGCAAGCGAAAGGCTGTCATCAGTTGATCAAGCAGGGGGCTAAGTTGGTGGAAAGCGGCGAGGATATTCTGCAGGAAATCAGCGACTCTTTGAAGCCTTTGACCGCGACGGTTGATCATCGAGAAACAGATGCCCAAACCGCGCCGCAATGGGCAAAAAAGTTAACGCCCTCAGCTCAAAAACTGCTGGCCTTGATGGATTATGACGAAACCTCTTTAGATGAACTCGCGGTGCTTTCTAAAATGCCGGTTTCCAGTTTGCAAGCCGAATTGCTGATGCTCGAGTTGGACGGTGTTATTGAATCCTTGTCGGCGGGGCGTTGGCGTAAAATCCGCTAGTGTTTATGTTATCGGTTTAAATAAATCACCGCGGTGACACAGCTGCCGTTCTCACTGTAGTGCAGTTCATCAAAACTGAATTGGTTGGCAATCATAATGCCGCGGCCGTGGTTGTCCATGGCGCGCATTTGGTTGAAATCAAGATAAGGCTCGGCATCAAAACCGCTGCCGTCGTCTTTAATGGTAAAGACCAAGCTGTCCTCGGTTCTATTCAAAATGATACTTACCTTACGCTCTTTGTATTTATCGTCGAATAAACGCTGATTGATTTCCTCTTTTAAACGGCCTTCGGAGATGAATTTGGTTTTATTCAAATAGCCGATCTCCAAATTGCCATGTTCAATGGCATTGAGCATTAGTTCAAACAATCCGATAGTCGATTTTTTAGGGTCCGGTGTCATATAGGATAATACCGAGGCTAAATCATGTGCTTGTTCCACGGTTTTCACACTAAATTCGGCATATTGTAAAAGCGGCTGAGATGCCGAGAATTGGCGGATTTTAGGTGATAGCTGTTGGTAATGATTAAAGCCGTGATTGGCGGCGTTCAAAACACTTTTCAATAGCTCCAGCGAATAGGGAGCGATCAGGTAGAAGAATACCTCAATCGCCAGTCCTTGTTGAATGATTTCAGGTTGATTGCTTTGCAGTTGCAGTACAACCGGAATGTGTTGATAGATAGGCTGGTTGCGTAAGCTTTGAAAAGCTTGAAAATGTTCGTCGGAAAAACAATTTTCGGCAATCAGATAACAGCAAAAGTCACTCGGAGAGAAGCTTTCGATGGTTTTTTGTGCGTGTTCTATGTCGCCAACAAATTCAGCGCTATAAGCCAGTTCGCCAAGGTTTTGCTGTAACGCCTTTTTTTCGTCACCGTGAAAGCCTATCGCTAAGACTCTATTCGGCGCTTGGCTGAAGGGTTTTGATGGCTTGATTCGAGTGGACATAATGTTTTCACTTCCTATGCTCGCTTGAGCATGAAATAAAGTATTGCACAATTTTGAACTGCCTTAATGGCATTAAAGCCTATTTATATTCAATTGTCGAATGACGTCACCAAAACATAGTAAAAAAATTTTGCTATGCCGAGTGGCTCTAGATAAGGCTTTGGTGTCGCTTGATTCTGGGTCGAGGCAAAAGAAAGATAAAAATCTGTTTGCAAATAACAAAAAAATTATGCATCGTAAAAAAAAGGCAAAGCATATAAGAATTCTATAATATATGCGCCTATTATTTATATCGCCCATATTTGGGTTACATATATATAAGGTATCTTCAAACGTAAAGTATGGTCTCTTAAGGCCGTATTAGTGAACATTGGGTTAGAGTTTTTAAATTATGACGAATTTGGTAATAGTGGAGTCTCCCGCTAAAGCAAAGACAATTGAAAAGTACCTGGGCAAAGACTTTACCGTGCGTTCAAGTTATGGGCATATTCGCGATATCCAGAAAAAGGGTATGGGGATTGATATTGCCAACGGTTTCGAACCGAGCTACGAAATTTCGTCTGATAAAAAGAAAAACGTTGCTGAACTGAGAAAGCTCGCCAAAACGGCAGATGCCATCTGGCTCGCAACCGATGAGGACCGCGAAGGGGAAGCCATTGCATGGCACCTGGCGGAAACCCTAAAGCTGAATGTAAACGAAACCAAGCGTATTGTTTTCCATGAAATCACCAAGCCGGCGATTCAGGCGGCGATTGCCTCGCCGCGTACCGTTGATTTGGATTTGGTGAACGCCCAGCAAGCGCGTCGTATCCTAGACCGAATTGTCGGTTTTGAACTGTCGCCGATTCTATGGAAAAAGATTCGTACCGGTTTGTCGGCCGGTCGTGTTCAGTCGGTGGCGGTACGTTTGATTGTGGAACGCGAAAAAGAGATTGAGGCCTTCGCTTCAAGTTTTGTCTTCCGTGTTCAAGGCGTATTGCAGCTACTTGATGATAACGGCAAGGTTGTTGGCGATTTGGAAGTCAAACGCAGTGCAACCTTTGATAATGAAGAACAAGCAAAAGAATTCTTAGCCGCGGTACAAAAAGCCAATCTGTCGGTGATCTCATTGGAAGAAAAACCGGCTAAGCGAGCTCCCAAAGCGCCGTTTACCACCTCGACACTGCAGCAGGAAGCGGCTTCAAAACTGGGCTTCTCGGTTAAGCAAACCATGATGATTGCGCAGCGCCTATATGAGTCTGGGAAAATCACTTATATGCGTACCGACTCATTGAACCTGTCAGAAGTGGCGATTGAACAGGCCAAGCAGGTAATCAGCGAAAACTATGGTGGACAATACAGCGCACCGCGCCGTTATAAAACCAAAAATGCCGAAGCGCAGGAAGCTCACGAAGCGATTCGTCCGACCGATTTCAATGTTGAATCGGTCGCCGGCGAGCGCAATGAACAACGTCTTTATCAGCTGATCTGGCGTCGAGCGATTGCCTCGCAAATGGCCGAGGCACAATTAAAACGTACCACTGCGGAAGTCGGTATTGATCTATTGCCGGCCGATAAATTGACGGCCAAAGGTGAAGTGGTCACTTTTGACGGTTTCTTGAAGGTCTATAACTTCGAAGGTAAAGAAGAGCAGGGGCTATTGCCACCGATGACTATCGGTCAGAAGTTGCAACTAGGCGAGTTACAGGCTCGTCAGAGCTTTGCTCGACCACCGGCGCGCTATAATGAAGCCAGTTTGGTTCGCACCTTGGAAGAGATGGGGATTGGACGTCCGTCAACCTATGCACCAACCATCGATACGGTTCAGCAGCGTGGTTATGTGGTCAAGGAAGATCGCGAGGGAACACCTCGTGATTACCGTCAATTGATTTTGACGGCGGATGGTATTGAGGCGCAGACCTTGAGCGAGATGGCCGGTAGCGAAAAGAACAAGCTGTTCCCGACCGATATCGCCGGCATTGTCACCAATTTCCTGAGTAAGCATTTTGAAGAGATTTTGGATTATCAATTCACTGCCAAGGTGGAAGACAAGTTTGATGTGATCGCCAAGGGTAAACTGGAATGGCAGCAGATGCTGCAAGAGTTCTATAACCAGTTCCATCCTCAAGTTTTGGCGGCTGAAGACGTTTCCCGTGAAGAAGCCGGGCAAGCGCGTTTATTGGGGCCACACCCGGAAAACGGTAAGCCGATGTTTGTTAAGATCGGCCGTTTTGGTCCTTATGTGCAATTGGGTGATGGCGAAAATGAAGAAAAACCACAGTTTGCCAGCCTGATGCCGGGACAGAAAATGGATCTGCTCACATTGGAACAAGCGCTTGATCTGTTCAAATTGCCGCGTGAAGTCGGGCAGATGCCGCATGATTTCAAAGCGGAGGCAGTTGACGGTTCGGAGTTCTCGGTCGAAAAAGGTCAGACCTTGATCGCCAAGCAAGGACCTTTCGGGCCTTATCTGGAATATGGTACTAAGCTCTATGCGCCGATCAAAGGTTTCGACCCGCTTTCAATCACTTTGGAAGAAGCGGTCGCGCTGGTGGAAAATAAGATTCAGACTGAAGCCGAAAAGATTGTTAAGACATTCCCGGGTACCGATGTCAAAATTCTTAAGGGGCGTTGGGGGCCTTATATCACCGATTTGGTGACCAAGAAAAATGCCAAAATCGCCAAGGATGAAGACGCTTTGCAATTGACGCTGGAAGAGTGTCAGAAGCGACTCGATGAAGCGCCTGAACCGAAAAAACGTGGTCGTGGAGCAGCGAAGAAGGCGCCGGCCAAGAAAGCCGCTGCGAAAAAAACTACCACTAAAAAAGCGGCAAGCAAAAAACCGGCGGCGAAAAAGACAGCAGCCAAGAAAACTACCGCTAAGAAAACTACGGCAACGAAAAAGTAGCCGCTTTCCTTAAAGCGGTGATTTACACTCTTCAATCTGCGCATTGTTTTATCAAAGTTTAGCCTCGCTTTTAAAAGAGGCTAAATAGGCTTGGATAGCGGAATGCGCTTTTATTTTTAAAATAACTGCGAGTTCGTGGCGTTATTTTAGTAAAATACCCTGTTTTATAAATTCCAATGAATTGCTAAATTTCTTCGGTAAGAAACCGGTTTTGACTAAATAGTCGGCTCGTTTTTTCACCTTTTTAGTGTCATAAGACTCAACCACCCGCTTGCAACAAAAGAGATATTCGCATGAAGCAGCAAATTGCGCAGATTTTGACCGACGTTGTTGAACAATTAAAACAGCAGGATGTGATTCCTGCCGATGCCAGCCCGCGTATTAATGTCGAAAACACCCGAGATAAAGCCCATGGTGATTTTGCCACCAATCTGGCGATGATGTTGACCAAGCAGGCCGCTATGCCGCCGCGTGATCTAGCGCAGAAAATTATCGATTGCTTGGCCGATGTCGAGATTATCGACAAGGTGGAAATCGCCGGTCCAGGTTTCATCAACTTCTTTGTCAACGATTCGGCAAAATTCGATATTGTTGCTACGGTGTTGCAGCAGAAAGAGCAGTTCGGTAAATGCGATGTCGGTCAAGGCAAGTCGGTTTTGGTTGAATTCGTTTCGGCCAATCCGACAGGGCCTTTGCATGTCGGTCACGGACGTGGTGCCGCCTATGGCGCCAGTGTTGCCGACCTTATGGAAACCGCGGGTTTCAATGTTTCACGTGAATATTACGTGAATGACGCCGGACGTCAGATGGATATCTTGGCGACTTCGGTATGGTTGCGCTATCTGCAGCAATGCGGCGAAGAACTGACTTTCCCGAGCAACGGCTATAAGGGCGAGTATATTTTCGATATTGTCAGCGCTTTGCAAAATGAAGTAGGCAATAGCCTGCAAAAACCGGCTATCGAAGTCTTTGCCGGGGTGACGGCTGACGAAGGTCAAGCCGGCGGCGATAAAGAAAAACACATCGATGACCTGATTATCAAAGCGAAAAATCTATTGGGTGCGCACCATTACGAACAGGTCTTCCAAGCGGCAGTGAATTCGATTCTGGGTGATATTAAAGACGATTTACGCGGTTTTAATGTCAACTTCGATAACTGGTTCTCGGAGCGCTCGTTAATGGAATCCGGTGTTATCGATGCCGCTATCGACAAGTTGCAGCAAGCCGATAAGATTTATGAGAAAAACGGTGCCTTATGGTTCCGTTCAACCGATTATGGTGATGAAAAAGACCGTGTTGTGGTGCGCGATAACGGTATCAAGACTTATTTTGCCTCGGACATCGCTTACCACTTCAATAAATTGGAGCGTGGTTTTGATATTCTGATTGATGTTTGGGGTTCCGATCATCACGGTTATGTACCGCGTGTTAAGGCGGCAATGCAAGCGATGGAAACCAATCCGCAAGCCTTACAGGTGTTATTGGTTCAGTTTGCGGTGCTTTATCGTGGCGGTGAAAAAGTACAGATGTCGACGCGTAGCGGACAGTTTGTCACCTTGCGTGAATTGCGCGAAGAAGTCGGCAGTGATGCGGCGCGTTTTTTCTACGTGCAGCGTAAATCCGAGCAGCACATGGACTTTGATTTGGATTTGGCGAAATCAAAATCAAATGAAAACCCGGTTTACTATATTCAATATGCTCATGCGCGTATTTGTCGTGTATTTTCTCAGGCCGTCGAGAAGGGTTATCAGTTCGATATCAATGCCGGTCTGGAGAAGCTGGCCATGTTGGATAGCGAACATGAAACAGCGCTGGCAATCGAGTTGGCGAAGTACCCTGAAATTATCGCTCGCGCCGCTTTGGCCTATGAGCCGCACCAGATTGCTTACTATCTGAAGGATTTGGCTAATGGTCTGCATTCTTACTACAACGCCAGCCAGTTTATTGTTGAGGATGACGATTTGCGTAATGCACGTTTAACTTTGATTTCGGCAGTACAGCAGGTGTTGAAAAACGGTCTGACATTGATTGGCGTTTCTGCTCCAGAGCAGATGTAAACAAGACTAAGGGAAGGGTTTATGCCGCGAGATTATCGCCATAAACAAACAGCGGCGGGCAAACAGACCTACCAACGCAAGTCTCAAGCAAAAAGCGCCGCTATGTACACCGGGCGTCCATTATTACCGATGTTTATGGCCGGTGTGTTTCTGGTTGGATTGGTACTTGCGATCGGCCTGTTTATCAGCCAGCAATTCGCTGCAGATTCGGCAAATCAAGCATCGGTTGCAGAAGTTAAACCCGCCGAACCGGTTAGACAAACAGTCCCGGTAGCCCCAGCAAAAGATGATTCAGTCGCAGAAAATAATAGTGACACGGTTGTCGAGACCAGTGAAGCTGACGTTTCGCAAGAAAGCTCGGCATTAAAAGCGGCGCAGGATTTTCTGGGTTCTTTAGGCCGCTCCACAGAGCAGACTGAAGCTGATGAAGCGGTTATGGTCAGTGCGCTGGATACGCAAGCTCAAGCCGCCAAACCTGCTGCTCCCGAACCGGTATATAGCTTTTATCAAGGTCTTGGTGAGGTCGAAGTCCTGGTGGATGCTGAACCTTTGCCTGTACAGCTTGAAAAGGTGCACTATATTCAAGCCGGTTCGTTTGGTTCCAAAGAGATTGCCATCAAAGAACAGCAGCGTCTTGCCAAACATGGCGTAATGGTTAAATTGAATGAGTATCAAGGCACTAAGCGTATCTATTATCGTTTGGTAAGCGGGCCTTACCATAATCGTCTTGAACTCAATAAACAGCGCAATATTCTACGTCGTTTAGGTGCCAGCACCCTAGTGTTTAAACAGTCGAATTGATTTCACAAACCTTTTTCAGGTCTGTGGAATGGCCTTGTAATATGGATTTATTGCTCGCGGTTAAGATTTCTCTTCTGCTGAGATAACCCGGTTACGTCCCTGTTGTTTCGCCTTATAGAGTGCTTCATCGGCACGCGCGATAAAGCTTTCCGCATCATCATCGGCTTGCATGCAAGTGACACCGAAAGAAGCGGTGATGGTGCCGATCGATTTGGTCTCATTTTTACGCTTTAACTGTGCGGACTCTATCGCTTTACGAATGCTCTCGGCTCTTTCCGTAGCTTGGGCAAGCGATGATTCCGCAATTAAGATTGCAAACTCCTCGCCACCGTAACGACTGATGGTTTCATTGTCTCGTTTGCTTTTTTTGATAATACTGGCGTAATAACGCAAGACACTGTCACCAACCAAGTGACCGAAAGTATCGTTGAACTTCTTGAAGTAATCGATGTCACTCAAAATCAAACATAGGCTTTGCGGGTCATCTTCGGCACTCATCATCAATGCGGCCAGCGATTCATTAAATGCCTTACGGTTGCCGATTTCGGTCAGTTCATCTTGCATTGCTTCGGCACGGGCTTCAATAAGTTGTTGGCGCAGGTGTCTGATCTCCTCATTACCGGAGAGCATCTCCGCTTGAAACAGGCGACTGCTTTCTTGCATTGATGAAGCGGTATTTAAAACGCTATCGGTAATCGCTTTGACTTGCTCGGCATTCAAATCAGGATTACTCAGTTGAGATTTGCAGTTATCCAGATCACGGGTTTGCGCTTCGAGTTTTTCACTCCAAGCGTTCATCTTTTTGATCACCGATTCGATCAGGCGGCGGAAAGCACGGTCAAATTCATTGGCAGGATTATCGTCTTCGGCTAGATACTCGTCATATAAACGTCTGCCGACACGGTCGTTATAGCCAAATTCATCATCCAGAATGGCGTCCATTTCCTGGCGGAATTGAGGCTTGTCACCTTTGAAGTACTGATACCAGACATAATAATTCAAAGGAGTCGGATTAATCTCCTGCTCATCAAACGCTTCAATCAGCATTGAAAAAATGCGTTTGGCCTTATCTGGCGCATCTTGAATATTGAGAACCACTTTGTTATCCCTTATTGGCTAAGCTGTTACTGATTTTAGCATGAAATTTTTGGCATTTTGAATAACTCGCTGGTACGCTTTTAGATTAGTGACGAGTGGCGATATTGCTATGAAACGAGTATAGTTAGTACGAATTATTGATTATTAAGTCTATTCAGACAGAGAGATTATCGGGTGATTTATGTTTAATCCTTCACAATTGGAATCATTGGCTAAAAGAGTCGCTGAAATGGTGCCGCCGCAGTTCGGTGAAATGCCGCATGAGGTTGAAGCCAAAATCAAAACAACCCTGGCCAAAGGTTTGCAGAAAATGGACTTGGTCAGTCGTGAGGAGTTTGATATTCAAACTGCCGTTTTGGCAAAAACGCGTGCCAAGCTGGAAGCCTTGGAAAAGAAGGTGGCAGAACTGGAACGCTTGCTGCCCAATCAACAAGAGTAAAATCCCATGGCATTTGCGCAACTTCAATGCAGAGCTTTGGTGGGTATGGGCTCGCCTGAAGTTGCGGTAGAGGTGCATGCCAGTAACGGTCTGCCAAGCTTTAGTATTGTCGGCTTGCCGGAAACCTCGGTTAAAGAGAGTAAAGAGCGTGTCCGTAGCGCTTTATTAAATGTTGGTTTGCAAATTCCTCCGAAACGTATCACGGTCAATTTGGCGCCGGCTGATTTGCCCAAAAGTGGCGGGCGCTTTGATTTAGTGATTGCGCTGGCTCTATTGCTGGCGACAGAACAGGTTAATGTCTCTAACGCAGCGTGCTGTTATGAGTGTTATGGCGAGCTGGCTTTAAATGGTGAAATCCGTCCTATTCAAGGGCTGCTACCAAGTTTGTTGGCGGCAAAGTCGTCAAGCAGCTTGCTCATCGTCCCGAAAGCCAATAGCGATGAAGTCGAGCTCTTTATACACAGTTATCCACAGCTCAAAGATAGAGTCTTTGTGGTAGAAAACCTGTTACAGGCCTGTCAGGTATTAAGTGGCGATCTAGAGCCTTTGGCAAAGCTTTCTGTGCAAGCCAAGCAACCAAGCGAACCTCCCGGAACTAAAGATTTCGCCGATATTTTTGGTCAATTACAGGCCAAACGCGCGCTTGAGGTTTGTGCCTCAGGCCATCATTCACTGTTAATGGTGGGGCCGCCTGGAGCAGGCAAGAGCTTGCTCGCTTCCGCCTTGATTTCAATTCTACCGGCATTGCAGCAGGATGAAGCGATTGAATTGGCGTCGATTAAGTCGCTGCTCGGCCAGCAAATTGATATGAACGGTTTTTATCAACGGCCTTTTGTGCAACCCCATCACACCGCTTCGGCGGCGTCCTTGGTCGGCGGTGGCACGGTGCCTAAACCGGGGGCTCTGTCCTTAGCCCATAAAGGCGTTTTGTTTCTTGATGAGTTACCGGAGTTTAACCGACAGGTACTCGAGGCGTTAAGAGAACCATTGGAAACCAAGCAGGTGAATATTTCACGGGTCAACCAACATGTCAGCTATCCGGCGGACAATTTATTGGTTTGTGCGATGAATCCTTCTCCAAGCGGGTTTTTCCCTGATGATGCGCTAGGGCGCTGTAAAGATACACCCGAGCAGATTATTCGTTATCAGAAAAGGGTATCAGGACCGCTTTTGGATCGTATTGATCTGCATCTGCAAGTACCGGCAATGGAAATCAAAACCTTGCACCAGAAAGCAGACCAATCCAATGAGTCATCACGTCAAATTCGTCATAGGGTGACTCAAGCCCGACAACGTCAGCTCGCACGACAAGGCTGCTATAATTCGCAGCTGGATATTAAACAGTTGGCCGAATATGCGGAGATCAATCAACCAAGCAAGCATTTGCTGGAAAAAGCCGGTCTTGAATTGGGATTGTCGGCGCGCGGGTATCATCGGATTATCCGCATTGCACGCACCTTGGCGGATATGCAAGAGCAAGCGGATATCGATATTGTCCATATTGCCGAAGCTTTAAGCTTTCGTTCACAAATGAGTTAAGTTTTTATGGAATCAATTTATATCACCGCGCTGTTGGTCGGTTTATTAGGTGGGGTGCACTGTTTGGGGATGTGCGGCGGCATTGTCGGCGGTTTAACCTTTAGTGTTGATGCCAAGGTGCAATTAAGCTGGTGGCGCATGTTCAGTTACCAGCTGTTCTATAACTTAGGCAGAATCAGCAGTTATATGGTGGTAGGCGCTATTTTTGGTGCTTTGGGTATGGTGTTGGTTTCAATTCAGTCAGTCGTGCCGTTTCAGCAGATTTTACAGCTGATCGCTGGATTGTTTATGATCGCTTTGGGCTTATATCTGGGCGGCTGGTGGTTTTTAATCAATCGTGTCGAAGCTGTCGGGCAACTTATCTGGCAGCGTTTAGCGCCTTTTGCCGAACGTTTTGCACAAGTGCGAAATTACCGTCAGGCATGGTTATATGGATTGTTATGGGGCTGGTTGCCTTGTGGTCTGGTTTACAGTATGTTGATTATGGCAATGACTGCGGGCGGAGCGATTGAAGGAGCGGCATTAATGCTCGCTTTCGGTCTTGGAACCCTGCCGAACTTATTGTTAATGGGTAGTTTCGCCTTTTACTTCACGCGCTGGTCGCGTAATCCTAAAGTAAAATCGGTTGCCGGTAGTTCGGTGGTGATATTGGGTTGTTGGCAAATCTATTTGGCAGTGAATCTGACAGCCTGATAATGTTTTATGAGCGGTTATCAAATTAAGCTATAAAAAAGCCCGGCAATGCCGGGCTTCTTTATGGCGATTACTGATTGGAGTAATCGGTTTCCACTTCGGCATAGTTGACATTCAGCTGCAGCGCTTGGAGCAGGGTGCCCATACCGTTAAGGATTCTGAACTGGGCAATCAGATAGTCCGCCTCATTACTAACCAAAGTTCGTAATGCAGTATTGTATTCGTCTTCGGTGTTTAATAGGTCGAGTAACGAGCGACGTCCCAAACTGAACTGTTTACGATACCCTTCAAGAGTTTCATAAGTCAGTTTGATGTGTTCCTGACTGTAGGTCATCTGTTCGCCCAAGAACTGTTTGGCGTTCCAGGCAAAACGCAGATTTTCAATAGTTTGACGACGCGCATTATTGCGCACCTCAGCCGCTTCCTGTACCGCCGCCGCCGTACGTTCACGTTCGGCCATATCCTTACCACCGTTATAAAGGTTGTAATCCATTCTTAGCATGGCTTGGAAGTTTTCATTAATGCCGGCAACACCATTGATATTGTCGTCAATGGTTTTCTGTATCTCTAAGTCCACGCGTGGATAAAAAGCGCTTCTCGCGGTTTTGTGCTGAGCGAAAGCCTCTGAGATATCGGCATTTGAAGAGCGAAGTTGCGGGTGATTCAATAAAGCGATATTGGTCGCTTCATCAAGTGTTTCTGGAAAACTGAAATTAGCTTCATACTTAATCAGATCGTTGTCTGGCATGCGTCCAAGGATGCGTTGGAATTTCGCCAGGGAGTCTTCGTAGTTGTTGCGTGCCGACATAAGGTTGGAATTTGCCAATGCCAAGCGGGCTTTGGCTTGATCGACTTCAACCTGGTTGCCGATACCTGCATCACTGCGCTGCATAATCTGATCAAGAATGCGCTGATGGGTCTTCTGGTTTTGTTCTTCCAGACGCATGAGCTCCTGTTCTTTCAACAGATTGACATAAGCTTCGGCCATGCTCAAAGCGATTTGATTGGCAGTGGCTTCGACAATATAGGCCGATGCATCCAGTCTGGCCTGCTGGCGTTCTATCTCCGACTCGGTTCTGAAGCCTTCAAAAAGGTTTTCAGTCAAAGCGATGGAAGCTTCTCGTCTGGTCATGCTGGTGCTGTCCTGTCCTGGACGTTGCGTCTCTTCCAGACCAATCCCTGCAGCTAAATCGATGGTTGGGTACCAAGAACCCTGTGCACCGCGTTTATCGGCTTCAATACCTTGGTATATCTTAACCTGTTCACGATATTCTGGGTTGTGGAGAATGGCGTCTTCAATCGTCGGTACCAGTTCCATCGCCGAAGCGGTGTTGATAGTTAGGCCGGGTAGTGCAAGAGTTATTCCAATTAACCATGCCAATGAAGTGTTACGCTTTTTCATCTTAGTATCCATGTAAAAGTTAAATTCGTTAAAAATTAAGCCCAATTATTTATTTTTAGTACCAGAGCCAGTCGGTCGGAAACATCAAGCTTCTCAAATACATTGTGAAGGTGAGCCTTCACCGTTCTTTCCGTAATGCTTAATGATTCGGCAATCTCTTTATTGGTTTTGCTTTGCAGAACCAGTTCGGTGGCTTCCAGTTCACGTTCGGTCAGTTTTTCCTTCCAGGAGTGATTGGCCATATTAGGTTGTCCTTGCAACAGAGAGCTTATCATCGCCTGCATAACTGATTGACCGAGCCAGACATTGCCGGATTGTACGGTCTCAATCGCTTGCTGAATGCGTTCCGGTGTGGCGAAAGCATTCAGATACCCTTTGACACCCTGCTGAAAAAGTTGCAAACCTTCAAAATCGTTAGTGGTGTTGGAAAAAGCGATAATGTCGTATTGTTTTGCCAGTTCGACAATGGTTTCGGTTTTTGATGCCTCTGAAATCTGGATAAGCAGGATATGGTTTTGTGGTGCATAGCGTGATTGCAAATCCATTAGATCAAACAATACCTTCGCGCTATCACCGGCAGCTTTAAGCCAGTTTTTTAACGCATTCGGGTCTTGTACAAATATTAAGGGCCTTTTCATCAATTGTTCTTCTTTATTCTCTACCGTCTTAGGATTCTCTCAAGGCGGTGTCCTTGGCTTTAATAATAGGTTTAAGTAAATAATCCAGAACCGTATGCTTGCCGACGATGACATCTACGGTTGCGGTCATACCCGGGAGCAGATAAAGCGGGTCTTTGACGCTGCCGAGGTGGTTTCTGTCGGTTTTAATGCGGGCTATGTAATAACTGTTGCCTTCTTCATCTGTAATGGTATCGGCGGTGATACGTTCAACTGTTCCGTCAAGACCGCCATAGATGGCAAAGTCATAAGCGGTAAATTTGATTTTGGCCTTCAGACCCGGATAGATAAAACCGATATCTGCCGGTGTGATTTTGGTCTCCAGCACCAAAGAATCATCATCCGGTACGATTTCGACAATGTCACTACCTGGCTGAACCACTCCGCCAATGGTATTGACGAACAGTTGCTTGATGGTTCCATTTACCGGAGACTTTACATCGGTTCTATCAACACGGTCTTGTAGGGCTTCTTTGGATTTGCTGAGCTGCTCTTTCTCGGCAAGTACCTGATTGAGTTCTTCATGCGCCTGGTTGGAGAAGGTCTCCTTGGCCTCGATGCGTTTTGAACGGGCTTCGGTAATCGCAGATTTTAGTTTTGGAATCGAGTATTCGACTTGCTTGAGTTTGGATAGGGCTTCGTTTTCTTCACGCTGCAATTTAAGTAAATCGACCTGTGAAGCGATGCCCTGCGCCACCAGCGGTTTCATTACATCGACTTCTTCACGTAATAGGTCAAGTGAGCGTTTGAGTTGCTTTTGCTGACTGTAGGCGTCTTGTAACTCGAGCTTTTTTTGTTCGATCTGTTCTACCAAGATATCGTCATTGGTATGGAGTTGACGTTGGCGGGCTTGATAGAGCTGGAATTCACGATCATACAAGGCTTGAATGCGTGCGTCATCGGAGACTTTCTGTGCGCTGAAAACATCGCCAAACGCTTCTGCTGCCAAACGTTGCGATTTTGCCGTTAATTCCGCTTCCTTAACTTCGCTTTCACCGAATGAGCTGGCGAACTGGGTATTATCAAGTTTAAGCAGGATTTGGCCTTTGTTAACCTTATCACCGGAGCTGATGAAAAGCTGTTCGACAATACCGCCTTCGAGGTTTTGAATAATTTGAATTTGGCTTGATGGTACGACTTTACCGTCGCCGCGGACAATTTTGTCTAATTCGGCCATGCTGGCCCAAACGATCAGCCAGATCATCACCAATAGAACCACCCAAACCACCAGTTGTGATTTGATTGTCGGTTTTTCCAACGCAGCCTGGCTGAGACTAGACATATAGGCGATGTCTTGCTCTGAGATTCGGCTTGGTTTTGTTCTATTCTGTTTCATATTAAGTGTTCTTATTGATTTTGCCTGTTTTCAAGGCTTCCAATACAGTTTGTTTGGCGCCGTCCGCAATCAGCTTACCGTTTTCCATCACCATCAATCGGTCGGTAAGTTGGAGTAAAGCCATCTTATGCGTTACCACAAGGGTCGTGCTGCTTAGAGTTCCTTTTTTCAAGCGATCGATCATCAGTTGTTCGGTTTTCGCATCCATGGCATTGGTCGGTTCATCAAGCAGGTAAATAGCCGCATCTAACAACAAGGCACGCGCTACGCCGATACTTTGACGTTGACCACCGGAGAGTGATGACCCACCTTCATTGACTTTCAGACTGTATCCGGAAGGGTGTTGTTTGATAAAGTCATCCACGCCAGCCAGTTTGGCGGCACGAAGAATGGTGTCATCTTCGACATAAGGGGCGCGATAAGAAATGTTGTCACGGACATCGCCACTGAATAATGTGACGTCCTGAGGGACATAGTTCATATTGCGGCGTACTTCGGCCGGATCAAGTTGGGTGATATCGATGCCGTCAATGAGAATCGAGCCTTCATCAACTTGATAGAAACCAAGCAGCAGTTTTTGGATCGTTGATTTCCCCGAACCGATACGACCGATAATACCGACTTTTTCACCTGGATTGATGGTGAAGCTGACACGGTTTAGTGCCGGTTTGGTTTCACCCGGATAGGTAAAGCTGACATTGACGAATTCGATTTTGCCGTCGAAATGTGGGTGTTGAATGAAGCGCTTGTTCAATGGCCTTTCAATCTCTTTAGCCATTAATTCATCAAGCGACTTCAGTGCCGTTCTGGTTTGTTGGTAGCTGGTGATCAGGTTGGCGAATTGTCCCATAGGGCCAATCGCGCGTTGACTCAACATAACAGTGGCAATCAGTCCACCCATGGTCAAGTCACCGGCCTGGATAATATAAACACCGGCCAAGACGATAATGACTGTGCTCAGTTGTTGTACCAGTCCAGTGACGCGTCCCAATGAACTTTGCAGCATCTTAGATTTTAGGCTGGCCTTGGCAATTTCACCAATCGCTTGTTCCCATTTCCATTGCGAGCGCGCTTCTACACCAAGGGATTTAATGGTTTCCATCGCTGTTAAGGTTTCAATCAGCACCGCATTTTTTTGGCTGCTGGCTTCATAGGTTGCCTCGATGGCGCGCTTCACCGGGCCACGTAACATAATGCTGTAGATCAAAATAAATAAAATAATGGCAATGGGAATCAGTACGATGCTGCCGGCAATATAAAAAATGACCAAAAGGAAAATGATCGCAAATGGCAGGTCCACCAAAGTCGAAATGGTGCCGGAGGTAAAGAAGTTACGAATGCTGTCGAATTCTTTGAGCTGGTTGGCAAATACGCCGATCGAGCCGCCGCGATTGCTCATAGTCAGACCTAGGGTCTGTTCAAAAAGCTTGCCGGACATAATGACATCGCTTTTCTTACCGGAAATCTCAAGGAAATAGGAGCGTAAATATTTCAGCAATACGTCAAAAAGATAGACAACACTGACACCGATTGCCAAAACCCATAAGGATTCGATGGCATTATTCGGTACCACACGGTCATAGACATTCATGACAAATAACGGGTTGGCCAAGACAAACATATTGATGACTATCGAGGCGATCAGTACATCACGGTATATGGAACGAGATTCCCAAAGCGTACCCCAGAACCAGTGACCTTCTTGGAAGCCCATTAGGTTTTCGGTTTTTTCATCATGATGAAGGTTATTGGTCAGGTAAATGGCATAACCGAGATATTCTTCGTTCAATTTTTCTAACGCTAAGGTTTTGCTGCCTTCAGGAGCCTCGGGGGTAATGATTTTTACCAGCTGGTTTTCTTCATCAATTTCTTCGAGTAGGCAGGCCTGATTGTTTTTCAATGTCAGAATGCAGGGCAATACCAAATTGGAAATTTCTGATAAGGCACGCTCTTTAAAGGCGGCATTTAAATTGGCTCTTTGTACAGCGCGTTTGAAGATTTCCGGAGTGATGTTGTCAGGATCAACCGGCAAGCCGGCAATCAGAGCTTCTTTGCTGTATGGCTTGCGGTTGAACTGAGTATAAAGGACTAAGCAATCCAATAACGGACTTTTCAACTCAGTGTGGCGGACCTTTGCCTGGTCTTCTGCACTGTTTTCTGCTTGCAAGTTTTCTGCTGCATTAGTCATGTAGTGGACTTGTACCTTTTAACCTAAAAACGAATTGTTTAATACGCTGCCATTCAATTATGCATTGTTTTGTATAGAAAACATCAGCATAGTTATGGCAACACTAGCTATTATGCAAAAGTTTGAGCGCTTGCGTCATCAAAGTAGGACAAATTAGGTAAAAAATATAATTAACCTGTCTAAAGCGCTAATCCTCTGGCTTGCGTATCGATTGTTTATATTCATTCAGTAATTGGCATTTCGGGTGGTTGGGGAACTCACGCAAAATAAAATTAGCCGTATTGATTACCTGTTTCCAGCGAGGTTTTTGCGGGATTGACGATGTCGACAGGTATTTATCAAGGGTACGGGTTTTGGCTGTACTGCCATCAAGACTGACACGCCATAAGCCACTGTCTTCAGCGAACTGTACTTTACTTTTTGATGTGGATTCTTCCCAGATCTGAAGACATAGCTGCATAGTGTTGACTAGGCGTTGTAAAAATTCTTCATTGGTAATGGAGTTGTCACTTACGAAAACGGCTTTCTCCATCGTCAATGCTTTCAAGGACCGCAGTTCCGATACATCAACAGCCATACAGATAATAAATTTTTCGCCATTGATATGGAAAGGAGCATTTGACCAGTGGCAGGTGATTTCTTGTCCGGTGATGGTGTAATTTTTATTTTCTATTTGAATCGGTTGCTGAGAATCAAGCACCGAAAGCAAGTTTTGCTGAACCCTTGGTTTGTGCGGCTCTATGACAAGAAAATCAAAAATATTATGGTTAATGGTTTGACTCGCGCGCCAGCCAAAGGTTTTTTCGGCTTGTAGATTCCACTCCATAATTTCGAACTGCTCATTCAAAAGCATGACGGCAATGGGTGATTGGTCAATCATGGTGGAAAGTTGGGTTTGCAGGCGGAAAAAACGCTGAGTCAGATAAGCGCTGGCCAACAGTACGACCAAAGTACCGATTAAGAATGCGAGCAGGTATTGGAGCTCGGTAGTGTAATTATCAATGATGTTCTGTTCTTGATAGATAAACTTGTCCAAGTTGGGGGTCGATTTGAGCAGGCCGATATCTTGATAAACAGAAGCGATATGTTTCCAGCGATAACGGCTCATATGGCCCGGTTCGATCAGGTCGATACGCATCAGTTTTTGCATCGCTTCAGCTTCAAAAGTCAACGCATCACGGCTACGGTCGGTGCTGTAATGGCTCAGAATGTGGTTGATGGTTTCATCAATATGCTGCATCGCATAGCGCCAACCCTCAATAGTGGCTGAACGGAATGCGGTAACGGTTTGCGGGTCTTTATGGGCAAGGTTCTGTGTCGTGAAGAAGTTGTCGCCATAAAAATCGATACCGGCCATGCGTGGGCTAAAGGTCTGGTATTGGATTCCTGAACGTGACATAGCATAGGGTTCTGTGGTGGTGTAGACGGTTTGCGCGTCAACACTGCCATCCATCAAGGAGTTGATCGAGAAGTCGTGCTGAATGTATTGAAAATCATCCGAGTGCAGTCCCGATTGTTGCAACAGTGCATAAATCTCAGAGGAGTTTTCTTCAATCATCAGCTTTTTACCTGCTAAATCGGTAATGACATCAATGTCCGGCCGTTTGAGGGATACCAGGGCCAATGGGGAGTGTTGGAAAATTACGCCGAGGACTAAGATGGGCTGGCCCTTAGCGTACTCTAACAATAATTCGCTGGTACCTATACCAAAATCGGCATAACCTTTGAGTACCTGTTGGATGGGGTTGACTCCAGCTTCAGGAAGCTTGAATTTGACATCAAGACCGTGTGCCTTATAAAAGCCCTTGGCTTTTGCCATATAGTAGCCGGCAAATTGGAATTGGTGTTGCCACTTGAGCTGAACCGTCACTGTTTTTTTCGTCTCTTTATTGCCCAAATCAAAACCGGCAATGGCTTGAGAGCTAAACAGCAGCACCAAAACAAAAAGAAGATTTTTCATAAAGTTTATTTTTCTGTATTTATCCAAATAGGCCAGCACTTTTACAAAGCTGAGGGGGCACCGAAGTGATAACCCTGGAAGTATTTCACGCCAAGTTCACTAAAGGCCTTTAATTGCGACTCGTTTTCAACAGTCATGGCAATGACATCAATATCTAAGCTGTCCGCCAGTTCACAGAGGCCGGAGACATAGTCACGGGTCTGTTGATCGTTTTCAATCGCCTTGCTAAAGGCGGCATCCAATTTGACATAGTTAGGATGCAGATCTTGTAAATAGCCCATATTACCTAATCGAGAACCAAAATGATCGATACCGATATTAACGCCTTGTTGTTTGAGTTTATTGACTAGAGGCCATGATTTGCCTTTTAGTTCAGTAATCAAGCGTTCAGGCAGTTCAAACGATAACTGAGGACAAAGCGGTTTGTTATTTTTCAGTTCATTGAGCAATTCAGCCTGGAAGATATTGTCTTCGATAATCGATTTGGATAGGTTGATGGCAAGGTTTTTATCCTGATTCAACTGGAGGTGGTTTAACGCCAGTTTAATTACCATTTGGTCAATTTGCTGGGTACGGTTCAGACGCTCCACCGCGGGCATGAAATAGGCCGCCGAACGGATGCTGCCATCAATGTCCTTAAGACGGATAAAGAGTTCTTGTGAATGTATTTTCCGGCTTGTCGCATAGGCGCTCTGTTGGAATAGCACAAACCGATTTTCGCTGATCGCCTGATCAATCAACGCCAATGCTTGATCACTTTGTTCGGAAGTTTGATTGTTAGTGTTGTAATAATAGGCCTCGTTTTTTCCGGCCTTGTCCGCCTGTTCAATGGCAAAATCCAAATTTGCCAATAAAGGACCTCGGCTCTGCCCGGGTTCAAAATCGGTATAGGCCACAGATAGCCAAGTATCGGCCTTATTGGCCTGAAGATCGCTAAGGATGCCGATAATGCTGACGGCGATATTTTCCGCAGGAGTCTTTAATAAAGTGCCATTTAGACCAGGAATGACAGCGACAAGCTCGGTACCGTTGAGGCGCGCAAAAATGCTGTTTTCATGTTTTAAGTTGATTTGTAGCTGCTGAGCCAGTGCTTTCATTAATTTGTCACCGACCAGATAGCCGAACTGGTCATTTAAATGCTTTAACTCATTGACTCTGACAAGCAGAATGGTACCGGGCTTATTTTCCTCGCTTGGATCTAGCAAACTGTCGATTATCATTTCGAAGTGACGACGGTTGCTGAGCTCTGTAACGCTGTCTTGATAGGCCATTTTTTGCAGTTTTTCGGCGGTATTGGCATCGCGTTCAAATACGGTTTTGAGTTTATTGACCATGGCGTTCATGGCGCCGACTACGCTGCGAAACTCTATAGTTGTCGGCAGGTCCTCCTGGATAAGGTATTCTTTTTTGACAATCGCCTCGGCCTGCTTTTCCATGTCTTTGAGCGGCTTAAGCATGATTTTCAATGCATAGATGACAATTAAAATAGCGAATACCGCTGCGAGTGAAAACCACATCAGAAGGTTGCGTACGGTTTTCCACAGTTCGATATAGGCATAACCTGTATGGCTGGCAATATCTAAGGTTCCGATCGGAATCCAGCCGGTTTGTACCAGAGCTTGTGCGCTAGGCGCTTCCAGTTGAATGGCGTTGATAAACCAATCAGGCACCGCTTCCATACTTTTGGTATTTTCACGTTTATAGAGGGTGATGTTGTCCATGTCGTTGAGGGTGATATGCGCATAATAACCGCGGTCAAATACCGCATTGATCATGGTTTCCATGCTGGAAATGTCGTTCGGGTCGGCCAGGCTGCTAAGGGATAAGCCTAATGACGTTGCCGTGTCTTGCGCGTGAGATTGGAGCTGTTCTTGCAGGAAGTTTTTGGTGTTGTTCATATTGAGCCAAAAAGTCCCCACCAATAGTATGATTACCATCGTGGTTATAAACATAATCATCTGTTTATTTAAGCTCATATCAAAGTCCTTTACGACAAGCGTTTCTTTATTCTATCTCTAGCGTCTATTGATTTAAACGTTTAAGCAATAGATTCCATTTTTTTAATCTTGAGGTTCCACCCGACACCGACTTGCCTCGGCCTCGCTCACGAGCCAACCAAAGGCCGTCACCATTGAAACTGTAGATAGGAACCAGGTCTTTACGTTTGTTGGCTTGTAGGATGCGTGGATTGATATTGTCCAATACAAGCGGTATCGAGCGAGGAGTCTCAAAATAGGTAAGAACCATGTGTGCCTGATTCAGTCGAATGGCTTTAACATAGGTGATATAGAGTTTACTTTCCGGGACGCCTAATGCCTTCAAGGTAAAGTATTTGGCTATGGAATAATCTTCACAGTCACCGCCATCGGTTGCGAGTAATTCAACCGGGGTCGCCCAGTAATCCTTCTGGCGCCAATGCACTATGTCGTCTATAAAGCGCACCTGGTTGAAAAAGTTATTAACGACCTCAAGCTTTTCCTGATCCGTTTTATTCTGATTGTTGTCGACAACCTTTTGCCAGCTTTCCAGTCTTCTGGCCGCCATATCGCCGTATTTTGCCCTGACATCGGATATCTCCTGGGTGCTAACAATCCTTGGGGCCTCGCCTGCGGTAACCCAGACAGCTCCAAAAATGGTTAAAAACGCAAAAATAAATGCGTGGAGGCGAAATTGACTCATCATCCAGTCAGTTTACCCTTAGACAAAATAAAGGCAACCAATTGGTTGCCTTTAATCGAGCGGGTTTGGAGTCTAGCGTTTCAGCATTTGCTCTGGCAAAAAGGTTTGCGCTTCTGTCGGGATTTCGTCAATTTTGATGATTTTCATCTCGATACGGCGATTTTGTTGGCGTCCTTCTGCGGTGTTATTGTCAGCAATAGGCTGCGTCTCGCCTTTACCGTCAATCAAAATGCGGTCTTCAGCAATTTGGAACTCTTTAACCAAAAACTCCTTGGTGCTGTTGGCACGACGCCATGACAGACGTTCATTCAAACCTTGACTTCCTTGCCAGTCAGTATGGCCGGTGATCAGTAGAGCTTCGCCTTCTTCAAGTTTATTCAAGGCACCTGCATCACTTTTTAGAATGGCTGCCTGGTCGTCGCGGATTGCGTGTTCCCATGAATCGAAAACAATATTGGTCAAAACAATCGCTTTAGGTTCACAGCCATGTTCGTTGACAACAACGCCTTCGGCCGTATTTGGACATAAATCGTCCGCATCCAATACGCCGTCACGATCCGCATCCATAATGATTGTACAACCCACTTCATCCACTGGAGTGCCTTCTGGAGTGCCCGGGCACTGATCTTTTGAATCGACGACGCCATCACGATCTTCATCCGGTTCACAACCGAAGCGATTTACTTTCGCTCCCGGAGCGGTGTCAGGGCATTGATCCAAACGGTTCACGACCTTGTCGGCATCGCTGTCGAGTTCACAGCCGCGTGCGTCGACTTCTGCATTCAAAATGGTGTTGGGGCAGTGGTCAAGCCTGTCGTCAACGCCATCTTCATCAAGGTCTTTATAAGTTGTCACTACGATATCGGCGGTTTGTGGGTCAATGCTTTGCAGTGCTTTGGTCTCTTGACCCGATAGGTTGTAATCGAGCGGGAATGGCTTGCTGTCAGCCGCAAAAGCGGTGTGCGAACTTGCAAGCGTGAAAATAGCCAATAAAAAACCGAATGATTTCATGAGTTCCTCAAATATTCGTAGTTGTTAGGTAAACTTTCATTAAAATCATACACTTTTTTAAATCAAAAAAAGGAAAAAATAGGTAATAACGGGATTGCCCCAAGGTCTCAGCTTGAACCGTTGGAGATGTCTCCAAGGTTTATAAATAGTGGCCTTAGCCAATCGCTTCAAGCAGTGCCTGGCGCAAGGCCATATCATCCAGCACCAGTGGGTTGCCAAGCATGCTGCCTGAGCGGCAGTTTTCGATAACAGGTTCGATGTTGGCTGCCGTTAATCCAAAGTCTTGCAAGCCTGATGGAGCATAGTCATCGGCCAGCTTGGTCAGGTAGTTGATGAGTTGTGTCAATGAATCCTGCGAATCGCTATGCGGGCAAAGTAAAAGTGCGACATCGCGGTATTTATCCAATACCCTCAGGCTGTGGTTGTCATTTTTCTGTACCAGAGCGTGGATATTGGCTCTTGTAATCGGTGCCAATAAGCGTGCACAAACAATGCCGTGAGGGGCTTTGAAAAAAGCCCCTATCGGGCCGGCGAGACCATGCACTGCGCCTAGGCCAGCATTGGCCAGAGTCAGGCCGGATAAGCACGCCGCCAACATCAGATTGCCATAACCTCGTTGCATGAGATTACTATCGTTGGAATCGATATCGTCGAAGGCTGTGCGAAACAGTTGCATGCCTTGCCATGCCAAAGCATCCGTTATAGGGTTTGGTTTAAGTGTTGTATAGGACTCGAGTAATTGGGTAAAGGCATCCATGCCGGTGGCATAGAGAATGTCTTGCGGACAAGTGGTTAACAATTCGGGATCAAGCCATGCCTGCTTAGCGAGAAGTTTATTGTCACGAAAGGATTTCTTAAATTCACCCAAACGTGACAGTACCGCATTTTTGGTGGTTTCACTGCCGGTGCCGGCGGTAGTCGGGATGGCGATAAAATCGGTCGTTTCCACGCGAAACGCCTTGCCTTTACCGACCCCTTCTAGATAATCCATGACTGAAGTCTGACTCGGGATCAGCCCGGCAACCGCTTTGGCAGTATCCAGTACGCTGCCTCCACCAAGGCCGATGACTATGGATGTGGTGCGGTGACATTGTGCGACGATTTCGTCGACCAGATCGGGAGAGGGTTCTCCGCTGACGCTAAAGGTCTGCAACGGCATGTCTTGCAAGGCTTGCTGTAAGGCGAGGCCAAAGCGGTTGTCCTTTAATTGACTTGGGCTGACAATCAGCACAGGATTTGTATGTCGTTGTTGCTGTAGTTGCTCAAGCAGTTTTTGACGAACACCCCAGCCAAAATGGATTTCCGGAGTGGAGGCGAATTGAAAGGCGGCAACAGGTTGGCTATTGGTTAGGGTTTCAATTGGCATAACAGACTCCGTAAACATTCACTTAAGATGGGGCTAGCGTTTTAACATGGAACGAAGATTGGCCAGTTGTGCATTACCGTGCTCAACCTGTTCTTCCTTGGAAACCACGACACCCGGTTTGCCTTCCCAGTGCAATAGTTCTGTCGGTAGCTCGTGCAGAAAACGGCTCGGGTCACAGGCCATCTCTTCACCATATTTTTTGCGCTTGGTGGCATAGGTCATAGTCAAGGAACGTTGTGCACGGGTAATGCCTACATAGGCCAAGCGGCGTTCCTCTTCCAGTCCTGGTGATTCTAGGTTCTGTTTATGCGGCAGCAGTTCTTCTTCCATACCGATCAGAAATACGTGGGGGAATTCGAGTCCTTTGGAGGCGTGCAGAGTCATTAAGCTGACCATGTCGTGTTCCTGCTCGGATTCATTGCGTTCCATCATATCCATTAACGCCATATGGGTGACAATGGTTTCCAGGCGTTTTTCTTCGCCGTCTTCTTCAAGCGCCTTATTGATAATGCGCTCAATCCATAGCACCAGTTCTCGTACGTTATTGATGCGACGTTCTGCCGTTTTCGGGTTACTCGAGTTTTCATGAATCCAGTTGTCATATTCAATGGTTTCAATGAGCTGGCGAACAAATGAGATGACTTCTTCACCCTGTGCGCTATCGGCTTGTTTGATCCAATCAAGTAGTTGGTTGCCAAAATGCTGAACACGTTTTAAGGCCTTATCGGCAAGAATAGTGGTGAGACCAAATTCCTGGGTAGCGTCAAATAAACTGATGTCTCGACCGGTTGCATAGGTCGCCAGTTTCTCCAAGGTGCTGGCACCGATTTCACGGCGAGGTGTATTGACGATTCGCAGGAACGCCGCATCATCGTCCGGGTTAACGATAATACGCAGATAGCTCATGATATCTTTGATTTCAGCATGGTCGAAAAACGATTTACCGCCGGAAATAACATAAGGAATATTTTGTTCGCGCAGCGCGCGTTCCATTAAACGAGCCTGATGGTTGCCTCGATATAGAATCGCATAGTCACGGTTTTTCGTGCGGTTTTTGAATTTATGCACAATGATTTCCGACACCACGCGCTCGACTTCCTGGGTTTCGCTGGCACAGGCAATTACACGCAGATGGTCTCCCATTCCCATTTCCGACCAGAGTGTCTTCTCGAAAACGTGAGGATTGTTGGCGATAAGAGTGTTGGCCGATTGCAGGATACGGTTACTTGAACGATAGTTCTGTTCAAGCTTAATCAGTTTTAAGGAAGGGAAATCCTCTTTTAGCAGAACCAGGTTTTCCGGCTGAGCGCCACGCCAGGCATAGATCGATTGGTCATCATCACCTACCACGGTAAAACGGGCTTGAACGCCAACCAGCTGTTTAACCAGCGCATACTGGGCCGCATTGGTATCCTGATACTCATCCACCAGCAGGTAGCGCACCCGGTTTTGCCACTTTTGCAGAATTTCGGCATTCTCATTGAAGAGACGCACCGGCAAGCCGATCAGGTCGTCAAAATCGACCGCATTATAGGCTTTAAGCTGCTTTTCATAAGCTGCATAGATGATTGCGCGTGCCTGTTGTTGGGCGTCTTCGGCCATCTCCAGTGCCTGTTGCGGATTGATATGCTGGTTCTTCCAGGCCGAAATATCCCATTGCGCGCCTTCCAAGGCTTCCGGGTCGATATCCTGTTTATGCATCAGCTCTTTCAGAATTTGCGCGGCGTCGGCCGCATCCATAATCGAGAAATTCGATTTATAGCCGAGAGCTTTGTATTCGCGGCGTATAATATTCAGGCCAAGGTTGTGGAAGGTCGATACATTCAAACCGCTGGTGTTTTCGTCTTTTAGCAGCTTGGTGACACGTTCTTTCATTTCCTTGGCGGACTTATTGGTAAAGGTCACCGCATAGATATTGTGAGGTTTGACATCGCATTGACGAATTAAATAGGCAATTTTTTCAGTGATTACACGTGTTTTGCCCGATCCGGCTCCGGCTAATACCAGTGCCGGCGTTTCAATATGTTTTACCGCTTCGCGTTGACGATCATTCAGGCTGTGCATGCAAGGGAACTACTTTAAAACCGTTAAGTGAAATGAGAAAGCTTAATCGCCATATCGAGGCGTTAATCAAAAAGCTTATTTTAACCTAATCGGTCATCGTAATTTAAGGTTTGCTTAGGCGATAAGAGATAATTTCCGGCAGGATGTTGATAAAGCTCTCGACCAGTTTCGGATCGAAGTGTGTGCCTTTGTGATCAAGTAGGTATTGTGCCGCGTCCTGATGAGACCAAGGTTTTTTATAAGGACGTTCCGAGGTCAGGGCGTCAAATACATCGCAGATCGCGGCAATACGACCTTCAATCGGAATTTGCTCACCTTGTAAGCCATGCGGATAACCGCTACCGTCCCATTTCTCGTGGTGAGTCATGGTAATGATTTTAGCCAGATCGATTACCGGGCTGTCGACCGCATCGAGAATCTTATAACCGATGGCAGTGTGGTCATTCATGATTTCCCGTTCGGCGTCATCAAGGGGCCCTGGTTTTAACAGGATTTTGTCGGGGATGCCGATTTTGCCGACATCATGCAGCGTGCTGGCCGATTCAATTTCTCGGGCTCGTTCTTCATCGATGCCGATTTCCTTGGCAAGCAGGTAGCAGCTATGGCTCATACGTAAAATGTGGTTGCCGGTATCTTCATCGCGGTATTCACCGGCACTCCCCAAGACCTTGATAATGTCGTTTTTGGCTTGCTGCAGCGTCAAGTGGTTGGTTTCGGTGGCGCGCACCTGTTCGGCATAGCGATAGGCTGAAGAGAAGATAAAGAGAATCGCCAACAGTATCAGCGGGGCGGTGACCGGCACTATATGGTTGGCTTGATTGAAATAATAGACGAAAGCGATAACGGTCGGTATTAGATTAAGTGCCAGATAAAAGGGGAGGTAGGCCCCCGCCGAGAAAATCGACGAGCCGATAAAGCCGATCAATATCAAGATTGCGATCAGGTCGAAGCTATTGTCACCATAATACATCAAAGCAATATAGGCAGAGCTCCAAACTAAACTGGTGATGGTTAAAACGATCAGGTTGGCGAGGCTCAAGTTTTCGGTTGATTTGGCCGCCGGCTTTATATGGATTAAGAAATGTTTGGACAGCTTGAGGCGAACCAATGATGTCGTTAAGATTGCGGCAAACCAGATAAGGCTGATATATAGCGGTACACTTAGGGTATATAATATATAAACTATGCCGAAAGAAAGTATGATGCTGCCGGCGATTGAGCGTTTCGACTCAATAAAATAGGTCTCAAGCTGATGTAGGTTGACTTGGTTACTTAGATTCACAGGAAGTCTCGTAAGTAGAAATAATGATTTCTTGGGTTCTAAATTAAACTTGGATGAAAAAAATGTCAACTTATCAACTGCTTATTTCTCTCAACTTAATTTGAATGGTCTGATATGGATAATATTGCACAACTGAAACAGGATTTAACAATCCATGCCGAATTGAAAGGACATGCCTTAACTTTCCGGTCAACTTGGGGGATATTTTCACCGCGTGAAATTGATTCGGGTACAGACCTGTTTTTGAAGCACCTGGAACTGGCTGAAGATGAAATTTGTTTGGATCTGGGTTGTGGTTACGGGCCTATCGGTTTGACTATGGCAGCATGTGCGCCGAAAGGACAAGTGCATATGGTGGATAAGGATTTTGTCGCCATTGAGTATGCCAATAAAAATGCCGAGTTGAATGGTCTGCATAATGCCAAGGCTTATCTGTCGAACGGTTTAAGTAAAGTGCCAAAAGATATTCAATTCACCACTGTGGTTTCCAATATCCCCGCCAAGGTCGGTAAAGAGATGCTAAGCATTATGTTGCATGACATTCATCAACAGCTCGCTCCGGGCGGTCAGTTGGTGGTGGTCACCATTAACGGTTTGCGTCAGTATATGAAGCGTAACTTCAATGAAGTCTTCGGTAACTACGAAAAGGTCAAGCAAGGTAAGGATTACACTATTTCACGTTGCGTTAAACAGTAGTTAAGTAAAGGGTATTGGCCTGTATATTGCTAACTTTCTCCTCATTGATTACAGGTGGTGCTAGCAATTATAAGGCAAGGAATAGGCATGTTCGGATCGGGCAAATTAAAACAGCAGAATACAGAATTACAACAAAAGTTAGCTGATGCGACTCAGCAACAACAGCTTTTGCAAGCGGAAGTCGAGCGTTTAGTCGCTGAGAACCAGCAGTTGAAAAGCAATGTCGATGCACTGCAAACCAATTCACAGGCGGAATATGATTATAAACGGTTTTTCAATGTATTGAGCGACTATGCCGGTGGCATCAAGCAGTTCCAGGGGGCAATGCATGGATTGGGAACGGCTCTGTCGGAAGAGAAAAGGGCTATTATCGCATCTGAAAGGCTTTCTCATAATACCCGTCAAAGTGTGCAGTATATTGTCAACGGTGTTATCGGTCTCAGCGATGAATCAAGCAAGACAGCCAGGGCTGTGCAAACCGTTAAACAGCGCGCCGATGAAATCAGTTCATTTATCCAATTGATCGAAGATATTTCCGAGCAAACCAATTTATTGGCCTTGAACGCGGCAATTGAAGCCGCTCGGGCCGGGGACGCCGGTCGCGGTTTTGCCGTGGTAGCGGATGAAGTCAGAACGCTTTCGTCTAATACGGCAAAAGCGACGGCAGATATTTCCAGTCTGGTGGCAATGATCCAAGACGATGTCAATATCGCTCAACAGGATATGCAACAGGTGGCGGATAAGTCATTAAGCCTGAAAGACAAAGGCGCCAGTGCCGAATCCGATATCAGTCAATTGATAGAAGCGTCGCATCGAATGGAAAAAACCATTTCGGCAAGTGCCTTGCATGGCTTTGTTCATAGCGCCAAAGTTGACCATATGGTGTTTAAGATGGATATCTATCAGGCGTTTATGGGGTTGAACGATTTGCAGCCGGAAGATCTGGTCGACCATCATAACTGCCGATTGGGGCATTGGTACTATCAAGGCGAAGGGGTTGAGCACTTTTCGAAGCTGGATGGTTATAAGCAGGTAGAACCGCCACATCAATTAGTTCATAGTGCCGGTAAACAGGCATTGCAATATTTCCGTCAAGGCAATATGGAGCTTGCCATGCAAGCCTTGGAGATGATGGAAAAAGCCAGTAAAGATGTGCAGAATTATTTGAGCATGATTGCCGAATCGGGCGAGCTCAATAGCGATGTGCTGTGCGCCTCTGGAAGCTAGTCGTTCTTTAAATCATCCGTGATGATTGGCTTTGCTTGCAAAAGTGTCTAAAATGCGGGCAATGCCAATTGATTCAGGAAGATTTTGTGAAATCCATTAAACTGCTTTCCATCACACTTTTCAGTGTGTTCTTTTCATTAATGAGTGTTGTTCAGGTCGCTGAAGCGAAACGTTTTGGTGGCGGTAAAAGTCTTGGTTATAACAAGCAAGTCGCGCCTAAGTCCTATAGCAACCAAACCACCAGTAAAACCACGACAGCAAGCAAACCTGCGGCGAGCACGAATACTGCAAAAACAGGTTCAGCCAAATGGTTAGGGCCTCTAGCGGGAATTGCCGCCGGGGGTATCTTAATGGCCATGTTGTTTGGTGAGGGGTTTGAAGGTTTGCAGCTATTCGATATATTGGTGTTTGCCTTAATCGCCTTTTTGCTCTTTAAATTGTTTGTGCGCAGAGCGGCTTCTACAAGAAGTCAGGCGGCCGGTTACGAATACCAAGCGCCGCAAAAGTCAGAAAACATGATGGCTGCTCAACAGCGTCAGCAATATGAAGATGTTGCTACTCAGCAAGGTTCTATTATCGGTGCGGATGTTGGTAAGCCGCTTGGTAAAGGTATGTCTGAAAATGCTGAGTTGTTCGATACCGCGCCAGCTTGGTTTGATGAGCAACGTTTTGTCAGCGATGCCAAACAACACTTTATTAGCTTGCAGCAGGCGTGGGACAACGTCGATCTGAAAACCCTTCAAGATTATTGCAGTGACGAGTTGTTTGACTCCCTGAAAACCGAACTTGCAGGCTTTGAGCCGGGGCATAGTTTAACGATTGTCGATACGCTTTATGCCGAGGTCGCAACCATGGCGATGGATGGAGACTATTTTATTGTCAGTATCCGTTTCAGCGGTTTTATCGAAGAACAGATGGGCGAAGGCGCACACGCGTTTAATGAAATTTGGCATATTCGTCGCCTGGCCGATGATCAGGGCAACTGGCAAATTGCAGGTATCCAACAGGCAAGCGCTTCGCTATAATCAAAACGAATTAAGCAATTTTAAGCATGAAATTCGCATAAAGCTTGTGTTTGCGGCGGAAATTGCTGCAAAATCAGAATAGCTGCTTGTTAACTCAATGTAGAGGTAGATTATGAAACGACGGATTGCCCTATCGTTAGTATTGATTATGTCATTAGGACTGTTTGCCTGCTCAAAAGAGCCGGTACAAATTACTTCTGCACGAGTAGTGCAAGGCTTGGATAAGGGGTCCGGAAACTTCGACCGTGTTTTAGAGATATGTTTCGACAAGCCGCTGACATCGAATTATTTCCATAGCATTACCATTATCACCAAAGAAGAGGTGAAAATAACCGGTTCAGGTTTGCTGCGTCCTTTGGCATCGGATCCCGATGCAAGATGTCATTTACGTAATGTTTATCTTTATATCCACAAGGATTCACCGCTTGATGCGCGCCAGTTAATCAAGGATTATGTCCTGCCGGGTAATATTCGCCAACTGCTTATTCAAATTTATGATGAAGAGCCTGAGGGTAAGGAATTGCCTATCGCTGAAAAGCTGTTTTCAGACCTATAACCATCCCATTTTGCCGCCATCTATTTCAGCCCGGTTTGTGACAATCTATTACCGGGTTTATTTTGAGAACTCCTATGTCAACAGAACCTAAGTCTTATGACTTTTCCTTATTTGCCCACGCTTATCCTCCATTAGCCATTAGCGCTACGTTAAAACAGCAACCCGAGGATTTTATGGTTGAAGAACAGTTGGGTTATCCATTAAGCGGCAGCGGTGAGCATCTTTGGTTATGGATTGAAAAAAAACAACAAAATACCGATTGGGTGGCTCGTAAATTGGCCGCTTGGTTAAATACCGGTTTGGTGAATATCGGTTTTGCAGGGCAAAAGGATCGGCAGGCGATCACACGGCAGTGGTTCAGTGTACCTTGTGCGATGAAACAAGTTCTCGATCTAGACAGTTTCCAATGCGAGGGGGTGAGAATTCTCAAGGCGCAGCGGCACGATCGGAAGTTGCGACGTGGCGAACTGGCAGGCAATTTTTTTCACATTAGATTGCGTCATTTAGCAGGTTCTGATAACGACTGTAAAGCCCAAATAGAAGATCGTTTACAGCAGTTAAAACAAGGTGTACCAAATTACTACGGCGCACAGCGATTTGGCAAGCAGTGTGCTAATTTGAGCTTGGGAGAGCGCCTATTAACAGAGCCCGTTGCACGCGATAAAAAGCGGCGTAGCAAAAAACGCGGTGGACAGCGCAATCTCAATAGTCTGGCGCTTTCGGCAATCCGGTCATGGATGTTCAATCGTTTACTCAGTGCGCGCGTTGAAGATGGCAACTGGAATAGCGCCATTGCAGGTGATAGCGTCATTGATGGAAAAGTAATGGGGACCTTGTTCGGTGATCAAGACCTGCAAACAACAGAGCAGGCCTTTGAGTATGAGAGCAGGGTGGTTACTGAGTTTTCTCAATGGTATCAAGGTCTGCGTCAGCAGCGTGTTCAGTCTGCCCAGAGAGCTTTTTGTTTGCAGCCGAAACAGTTGTCATGGCAGTGGCAAGACGATAACGGTCAGTTAGCGCTGTTGCTGGATTTTGAGCTGCCGACAGGCTGTTTTGCAACAGTGTTTTTACGCGAGTTATGTGAGTTGCGAGAACCTGAATGATTTGCTTAATTGATTGGCTATAAGACGTAGTTATGTAATTAAGCAATTAATTGGATATGATAGTGTTGCGCTGTCTGGCCTAAATTCGGTAATCGTATAGGTCGGCCATTAGCATTGGTAATCGCATCGCATTAAAGAATACGCAAGGCATGGAATAAATGTTGAAAACAGAACCTAAGGCAAATAACACCCTGTGGCTATTCAGCTTGATTGCGGCATTGTTGTTTGCGTTGATAATGAGTATCAACTTTTATCTGATTAAACAAAATGAAGAACAGATATCCAAAAGTGCGGCCAACGATGCAAAGAGTCTTGCCGTTTTTATCGGTAAAAATATTACGCATTCGGTAGAAACCGCAAAGTTTTTAGCGCAATTGCATCGTGACAGAATTCTAGAGTTGGCCTCCGGGGGAGGGTATCCTTATGACCTGGAAGAGATAATCAGTGATGTGCATAGGGTTTTACCGGATGGCAGTGAATTTGCCATCACCAATCAGCATGGGGAAGTGGTCATGGCTTCCGACCGCTTGGTGATTGGCAATGACTGCAAAGCACTGATGCGTAAAACCATGCGTTTTTTGCCGATGGCGAATGTTGAAGCCCAGGCGCATATCTCCAATACCAACCAATCTCATTTCGATTACATGATCCCCATTCAAAGTCTGGATAGTGTTGCCGGACTGTGGATGCGTTTTTCGTTTCAGCCTTTGCAAAGTTTTATCAATAATTCCCAGTCAGATGGTTATGAATTGGTGATGGTTGAGGAACTCAATAGTGATGTCGCGTTGCTGGGCAGTCTAAAGGTGCAGAAAAACGATAACCGTCTATTCAATTTACTACAAAACTTCTCTGGTTTTAGTGAAAAGAGTCCTGTGATTACCCATGCACCGATCCAGCCTGTAGGCTGGCATATATTGGCGATTGAGAAAAACCAGTCAATGCAGGCATATCGTATTCAGGTCTTTAGTGTCAGTATGGTGTTGTTCGCTTTGTTGCTGGTGATTGGTGTGCTGATTAGCAAGCAGATTAGACGTTTGCATTCGGAAAGACAGCGTTTAGACCAGCAGTTCGAGCACGATAAGATGTTTAATGCCGGACCGACCGTATTATTGGAGCGTGGTGTCGATAAAGGCATGACGATGTCCTACGCCTCGCCAAATGCGCAGAACCTGTTGCACAGAACACAGCAAGGGTTTATTAATGCAGCCTATATGGATTGGGTAAAAGATGACGACCGTGAGGCGATTCGTAAAAAACTCATTCAAAGCTATTCAAAAGGTATTGATACGGTAGAGCTGATTTATCGTGTATTGTCTGCAGACACCGCAGAATACAAATGGATCTATGACTTGACTCATATTGTCTACGACAAGATGGGCAATCCATTATTGTTGAGGGGGTATATCACATCGATCCACGCGCAAAAGACCGCGGAAAAAAATGCTAATGAGCTGATTCAAGCGATTCCTGAACCGGTTTTTGTCACGACTCTCAACGGCAGGATTATTGAGGCCAATCAGGCAGCGGAAAACCTGTTGGGCTGTGACAAGCAGGTTTTTTTGGGCAGAACCTTTAGTGAATGGGTGGATATCGACAGTTTCGATGCTTATGAAAACAGCAAGAAAACATTGATTCATCAAGCGACAACTTCTTCACAGCAAAGTACCATGCCGACCAATCTTCTGATACGTGATGCCAATGGGCGGAAAATTCATGTGGATTTGATTTTCAATCTGATTGAATTGAATAATAAGAAGTCGATTATCAAGGTGGTGCGTGATGTTACGGCGCAGACCCGTACCCAGCAGCAACTTCAATTAGCGAAAGAGCAGGCTGAAGGGTTGGCGCAGGCTCGCAGTCGTTTTGTCGCCACGGTGAGTCACGAAATCCGGACGCCGATGAACGGTGTCTTGGGGATGACCGACCTGCTTTTTGACACCCCTTTAAATCCTCAGCAGCAGACCTATTTGCACGCCATCAAACAAAGCGGCCAATTGCTGCTTAATATCATCAATGAAGTGCTTGATTTCGCACGGTTTGAAGAAGGTGAGATTAAACTCAAAGCAGAAGAGGCGTCGTTAAAAGACATTCTCCAGGAAGCGCTTCATCTGCTGTCGGCCAATGCCGAGGAAAAGCATCTGCCTTTGAAACTGGATTTCGACAGCCGTATTCCCGAAAGCCTTTTGATTGATCGGATACGCATTCAACAGTTGATTATGAATCTGGTGGGTAATGCAATCAAATTCACCGAGCAGGGTGATATCGTGATTAAGATCGAGATGATACGTCAAACCAGTGACAGGGTGAGCTTAATGCTGCGTGTTATCGATAAGGGGATAGGTATTGATGAGAAACACCTGCAAGGTCTGTTCGATTCTTTCAGTCAGGCGGATAGCAATATCTCCAGACAGTATGGCGGTACCGGTTTAGGCTTGGCGATTGCCAAGCAGATTGTCGAATTGATGGGCGGTGAGATTGGTGTCAATTCGCAATTGGGGCTGGGCAGCGAGTTTTGGGTTAAGTTGAATTTTGAAATTGCCGCGGATCTGACCGCCATCAATGCATTGGAGGTGATTGACGACGCGGCAGCGGCAAGCCTTAACAATAAACATATCCTGTTGATTGAAGATAATGAAATCAATCAGAATGTGATTGCCTCTTTTGTCGAACGTTTAGGCGCTAAGGTCGATATTGCCGAAAACGGTTTGAAAGGGCTGGATGACTGGCGTTTGAATGCCGACAAATACGATATGATCTTGATGGATTGTCAAATGCCGGTAATGGATGGGTATGAGGTGACACGCTTGATTCGTTCCGAAGAAACACTAGCTCACCCTCAAAGACATATCCCCATTGTTGCCTTGACGGCCAATGCAATGGTGGATGATCGTGATAAATGTATTCGCGCCGGCATGGATGATTTTATGGCAAAACCGATAGAGCGCCATACCTTTGCTCGAATGTTGCAGAAATGGTGTCAGTAACGGTTGTCAGTTACTTTTTATAAAGGTTTTCCGGATCGATCAGTGGATCAGAAGTGATGGTCGCCTGAGTGCCGTCGACCTGTGTATAGAAACAGCTGCGACGTCCTGAGTGGCAAGCAGGGCCTGTTTGATCGACTTGTAACAGGATGGTGTCGCCATCACAGTCAAAACTCAGGCTTTTCAATAGCTGAACCTGCCCCGATTCTTCGCCTTTACGCCAATAGTTCTGGCGTGAACGCGACCAGTAGCAAACGCGTCCGGTTTCCAGGGTTTCTCGTAAGGAAGCCAAATTCATCCATGCCATCATCAACACTTCTTTGCTGTCGAATTGCTGTGCGATGGCCGGAATTAAACCATCCTTATCGAATTTGATTTGTGATTCTAGTTGTGACCAGTCGAATTCATCGCCTTGCTTGGCTTTTTCAAGTTGTTTGAAGTTTGTCGTCATGATTTATTCCTGCGGACCTTAAGCTTTTTTGGCATTGGCAAACGCGGCGGCAAAAGGGTTGTTGGTGATTGTCTCGGCCTTGGCTTTCGGTTTTGGTTGCTTGACTTGCGACTTCTTGCCTTTTTCCAGCATGGCTTGTAACAGTTCCATTGTCGCTACCGCATCAGCCAGCGCATCATGTGCATCGCCCGGGAAAGGTTTTGCCAAAATGTGCTCATAAGCAGCGGTCAGTTTAGGAGTCTTAAAGAACCAGTACATCTTTTCGCTGTGCCAGCGCATGGCGCCAATCAAATCACGACTCATCTCCGCCGCATCCAGCCAAGTATTGTAGTCAAGTTCAAAGCGCAACATCTTTTTCTCGGCGCTTTTTTGCAGATACATGAAATCGCTTTCGGTGCTGTAAGCAAGTACGATATCGGCATCACGTAGGGTATCGTGAATCTCATCCCAGGCTTGAGCCAATAAAGGCTGGCCTTGAACCATTTCGGTGGTGATATTGTGTTTATCGTTTTCAGGAATATCGTAGCCTGGATTGATCAGCTGGTTAAACAGTTCTTTGCCGTCCTGATCGCAAGCGGAAAGTTGAATAATATCGGCTTCGGGGTCAGTGGAGATATTGGTCGCTTCAATATCGATACAAACAATTTTTTTGCCTTTTAGGTCTTTGGCATGATTGTGTAGCTTGAATAGCGCGTCATTGCGACGCTCTTTGATCAGGTCGATCACTTCCGAGTCGCAAAAGCTCTGCATAATCGTCAATAGTTGTTTGGAGAATTTATTGATCGATTTGCTCAGCGCTTTACGCACCGCTTCGTCGTTGCTACAACGGTCAATAAAGCATTCGATACTGATGATTTCATCATTGACATTAATCTGTTTCAACGAGGCTTCTGTCAGCTTCTTCGGGTTGTAATCATACTGTTCCAAAGGTGGAATGATGATGCCGCCGTTTAGCAATGATTTTTCGCCTTTAGCCGGAGAAGCCATGACCTCGACACCTTTTATGGTGAGGCCATCTGATGCGGCAACCGCCACAAGGTAATCTTTTAAAGGTTGGTTACGTTTATCTAGCAGGATTAATTGCGCATTGCTCATGAAATCGACTTTATTGTTATTTTTAAATAATAGCGGCTATTGTATCTTTTCTTTGCTTTCGGCACTAACCGAACATGAAAAAATCTTTATAAATCGACAATCTAGCCAATTGGAAGCTTAATTTTCTGCGTTGCTGGCATTGCATTCAAGCAAGGCGATAATGCTGCTCAGGGTTTGTTCCAGCAGATAGGGGGCGTGCTGCATGGCTTCTGTTTCCGAAAGGATTTGATTGACAATACTGAAGATGGCTTTGAATTCTGGCAGTTCATTAACACCGCAACCGAGGCTGCCACATATCGCTATGCTCGGAACCTGATATTGCTGGCCGAGCTGGGCAATACGCAAGGGTAGTTTTCCGAAACGGGTCTGTTCATCCATACGTCCTTCACCGGTGATGATCCAGTCTACCTGATGTTGTTCTAAGAGCGAGTTCAATTGTAAGGTCTGTTGCAACAGTTCGAAACCCGGCACCAGTTCGGCGTCAAACAGCGCCATAAAGCCAGCAGCCATGCCGCCAGCGGCGCCGGCACCAGCATGGTCGCGCACGGTTTTTTGGCTATGCTGTTCCAATACATTGGCATAGTTGTGCATGGCATTTTCGAGCGCATTGAGTTGCTCAGTGGTAGCGCCTTTTTGAGGGCCAAAAACCGCAGTAGCGCCATCTTCACCCAATAGGGGGTTGGTTACATCACAGGCGATTTTCCAATTCAATCGTTTGAGTTTTGAGGGTACCGGAGCGATTTTGGCAATATCACTTAGGCTGCGACCGCCCAAGCCGATCGGTTTATTATTGGCATCGAGCATTTCGATACCTAAAGCCATTAAGGCACCGGCACCGCCGTCATTGGTGGCCGAGCCGCCGAGGCCGAGAATAATGTTTTCTGCCCCGAGTTCAATCGCCGCTTCAATCAATTGGCCTGTGCCAAAACTGTGGGTGCTTAAGGGATTGAGTTCTTCACGACGAACTTTGGTGATGCCCGAAGCTTGTGCCATTTCAATAATCGCGGTTTTGCTATCGGCTTGCCAAGCGAAATTGGCTTTAACGCGTCTGCCTAGCGGGCCGGAAACCCAAAGGCTCTGACGCTCGGCAACTCCAGCATGGATAAAACTGTCGACAAAGCCTTCACCGCCATCCGACATGGGGCGGGAAATGACTTTGGCTTGAGGATTGATTTGCTGAATCACATTTTCAGCGATCTGACAGAATTGGTGAGCTTCCAAAGAGCCTTTGAAACTGTCCGGCGCAATCAGGTAAGTGGTCATAGACGGTACCTATCTCTAATTTAGTGGTATGGGTTTATTGTCGTCATGCGCCGTTGCATGGCAGAGTTAAAAGATTAGTTTTTCCATTTGATCGAGCAACCCATTGACGGAATTTGCTCTAGTGGCCTTTGCCGGTTTGAGCGACCTGTTGCATCGCTTCCAATAGGTCACGACGTACATCGGCAGGCGCGGTCTCTTTACGCGAAGCGTCTAGACGTCCGCGGTATTGCAGTTGAAGATCGGCGTTGTAACCGAAAAAGTCGGGGGTGCAAACCGCGCCATAGGCTTTGGCTACCGCTTGGCTTTCGTCAACCACATAAGGAAACGGGAAATCAAATTGCTGTGAGATTTTCTGCATGTTCTCAAAAGAGTCTTCGGCGTATTCATTAGGGTCGTTGGACATAATGGCAATCGAATTGATGCCGAATTCATCACGAAGAATTTTACAATCATCGACCAAACGCTGTTGAATGGCTTTGACATAAGGACAGTGATTGCAGATAAACATAATCAATAAACCATTCGGGCCTTTGGCTTTATCCAATGTCCATTGCTGGTTATCAACACCAGGAAGATTAAAATCGATTGCAGGTTTGTCAAAGTCGCAAACAGGGGTTGTCAAACTGACCATATAAAATCCTTAAAGACTGATAACGCGAAGCGTTTTAAATGATTAATGGATTTATTGTAGCAAGGCTTTGCTTATCTGCAATCATCTCATTGCCGTTTTGCGCTTTGCTAAAACAAAAAAACCCGCATAGTGCGGGCTTTTTATACTGCATTGTGCGCTTGAATTAAATATGCGCGGCGAACATGCAAAGCAGCATTGGTACCGATAATACCACGTTGGTACGAGAAGCCATTGCAGCCGTTGTTTTTGCCTTGGCGATATCTTCTGCCGAAGCGCTTACCATGCCTAGGATTTTCTTCTGGTTCGGCCAGATCAGGAACCAGACGTTAAATGCCATAATGGTTCCTAACCAAGCTCCGACACCGATCACTTCTGAACCTTCAGCAAGTAAGAAGGCATCCAAGATACCTTGACCGCCGGCACCATTTGCCTGCGCCAGCAAAGAGACACCGATCAACCAAGTGGTGGCTGCCGCCATACGGAACCAAAGCAGAGCTTTAGGCGCGATGTATTTACCGATTGCCGCCGGTCCCGGACCATCTGTATCTGCTGTTGCAGCCCCCATTGCCGGTACCTGAACAAAGTTGAAATAGTACAACAAACCAATCCAAACAATACCGGCAAGCACGTGTAGCCAAACGGTGATTAGGAATGAGAAGCTACCTACACCGGATTCGGCTGGGTACATGCTAGGGATGTCTAGGGCGAAAATTGCAATAATGGCGGTGATAAAGCCAAGAGCAATAGTGCCTTTAATGCTGTTTAAAGGGTTCATAAGTTCTCCAATTAAAACGCTGGGTTAAGGTTTTTAGATAAAGCTTTCAATAATGCTTGCAGCTTAATTTGCATAGAGTGTTTTCGCTAAGAGTTGTTATTGTTTGCTAAGCGAATAGAAATTAAGCGGTTTCTAGTTTAACAGAAGTTTTTCAGCGGGCAATTTAAATAAGTTTTCAGCCCATAAAGGCTTTGAGGGTTGTGGCAATAAAAAAACCGGGCTTAGCCCGGTTTCTTTTAATTCAGTAGTATGACTGCTGAATTAGCCTTTGGCTGACTGGTAAAGTTCAGAAACCTTATCCCAGTTAACAACATCCCACCAAGCTTGCATATAAGCAGGGCGTAGGTTTTGGTAGCGTAGGTAATAAGCGTGTTCCCAAACATCCAGGCCTAGGATTGGTGAGCCTTTGACTTCGGCGCAATCCATTAATGGGTTGTCTTGGTTAGGCGTTGATGAAACCTGTAGTTTGCCGTCAGCATCAACAGAAAGCCAAGCCCAGCCAGAACCGAAACGTGTCGCACCAGCAGTGTTGAACTGTTCTTTTAGTGCATCAAGGCTACCGAAAGTCTCATTGATATCGTCAGCCAAAGCGCCTTTTGGCGCGCCCATGCTGTCGCCAGTCATGATGTCCCAGAAAAATGCATGGTTCCAGTGACCGCCACCGTTGTTGCGTACCGCTGGTGATAAAGCACCGGCATTGGCAACAAGTTCTTCTAACGACTTATCTTCAAGTTCAGTACCAGCAATGGCATTGTTCAGGTTGGTGACATAAGTATTGTGGTGTTTGGTATGGTGGATTTCCATAGTGCGCGCATCGATAGAAACTTCTAATGCATCGTAATCATAAGGTAAATCAGGAAGTGTAAAAGCCATGAGTATTTCCTTTAATTTTTTAAGTAAAGATACAGCGAGACAGTGCAAAGAAAATTTGCGAGGCCGTATATTGATTATTAAACGCTTATATTATCGCTACTGAGGCAGGGCTTGTAAATACCCGACTGTTTTAATCGGGTATTATTGTTTGTGTCGGAAACACACAAAGGAAATGATAAAAGGATCTAGAAAATATTATCCAAGTGAGCCGGAGGCGCAGGCATATCGCTGATTTTTTCCACTTCGCTCGGCGGCATTTGAACGTAATAGCCTTTTTTCTCGATTGATTCGTAAACCGTTTTGGCATCTTCACGCGCCAGTTTCTTTTCCGGTGTCAGATCAAAATCAATGACATGCTCCGGCTCACCAAACATGACCAGTAGTTCCTGCGGCACGTCTTCAAGCTTGGTTGCTTGGGGAAGAAACAGATAAAGTTCTGATTTTTTTGGGCTTCTGTAAGCCGAAACTTGGATAGCAGACATGGGTTTTCCTTTCTAAAATTTGCGCGCATTATAACAAAATTCAATGGCTTATTTGTCAGTGAAATGTTCGAAAAACTTGACCTCATTTCAGGATTTCCTTATTCTTACGCGTCTAAAAAAATAGTTAAGACTGGATGCAATATGATGTTGTTAGCAAATACAGTCACCTTAATTGGTGGAACAGGCTTTGTCGGTAAGGCGGTATTGAACGAATTATCTAAAGCGGGATATCAGACTCGAGTGGTGGTGCGTCGCGCCGAGCGCTTCCGTGAATTTTTGCTTTATCCAAACACTCGTCTAGCAACGTTGGACTCGTTTGATAATGCACAGCAGCTGCAAGCGGCGATTCAAGGATCGGATATCGTCATCAACCTGATGGCGGACCGTTCCACCGGTACAGAAATGATTGAGCAGGCGGATTTAACCCTTGCCAACCAGCATCTGAAAGCGGCAATGGAAAGTTGTCATGTCAAGCGTGTGATCAGTCTTTCACAGATTGGTGCAGACAGTAATGCGCCGCATGCCGACTGGTTTGGTGAATTGGCTGAGGTCGATAATCTTATGCACAATACGGCCAAAGCGGCGGTGACTATTGTCAAGGCTGGCTTGTTGATTGGTGAGCATGATGATTCTACGCAACGTTTTATCAATCAAATCAATCGCGCGCCTTTATTGATGGTAGCCAATAGCAAAACCACGGTTCAACCGTTATGGATCAAAGATTTTGCCAAAGCGTTTGTATCCATTATCAAAGATTCAGCAACCTATGGCCATAAGCTGGAAATGGTTGGTGAAGAGCGTCTGAGCTTTAAAGAGCTTGCTCAGCTGACCGCAGAGATTATGCAAAAAGACGCGATGGTATTGCCAATGTGTCAGTTGAACGCCAAAGTGATGTCTTTCCTAGGTGCTTTTGCGCCTATGGCGACTGTGAGCCAGGCACAAAATACGCAACTCAAAAAAGATATGGTCAGCGACAGCGATTTCAGCACTCAGTTCGGTTTTGTACCAAGTAGCTTGGAGTCGGTGATTTCGGCTTATGCGGCACCGCACCATATTCGTGAGCGTTATAACTACTATCGTAAAGAAGCCAACCGTGATCGCGGCGAATTGGTGTAATCGATTCAAGTCTTGTCGAACGTTTTTAAAAACCGTCTTTATGACGGTTTTTTTGTCTTTGCCTTTGATTGTTAATAGAATCCATTCTTGATCGAATCAAAAGCTTAATATTGGCTTTGAAACGGTTATGATCAGAACAAGCCCGAGGCGATGGGCAGATTGGAATAGAGAGAGAGTATGCAAATATACCTGGTGGGTGGCGCAGTTAGAGACGGTTTATTGAATATCGAGGTTTACGATCGTGACTGGTTGGTTGTCGGAGCCACTGCCGAGCAGATGTTGGCGCAAGGTTATCAGCAGGTAGGTAAAGACTTTCCGGTATTTTTGCACCCTGATTCCAAAGAAGAGTATGCTTTGGCAAGAACCGAACGCAAAGCCGGCGTGGGCTATCACGGCTTTGATGTGTTTGCGGCTCCTTCCGTAACCATTGAAGAGGATCTGTTGCGTCGTGATTTGACCATCAATGCCATGGCACAGAGCGCAGACGGAACGATTATCGATCCTTACAAGGGGCAGCAGGATATACAGGACCGCTTGTTAAGACATGTATCGCCGGCTTTTAGTGAAGACCCTTTGCGTGTCTTGCGTGTGGCTCGATTTGCGGCCAAGCTGGCGCCATTCGGGTTTCAGCTCGCTGCTGAAACGCAAGCTTTAATGGAGAAGATGAGTGTTTCCGGAGAGTTGGATGATTTAACTCCGGAACGTGTTTGGCAAGAGGTGGTTAAGGCATTGCAAACCGATAAGCCGAGCGTGTTTTTCGAAGTGCTCAAATCGGTTAAGGCTTTAGACAGGCTGTTTCCTGAATTAAGTGCATTGATTGGTGTCGAACAGCCGGTGAAATATCATCCGGAAGGCGATGTTTGGATTCATACTATGATGGTGCTTGATGCCGCAGCCCAACTATCGGGCGAGATTGATATTCGTTTTGCCGCCTTGGTGCATGATCTTGGTAAAGGTTTGACGCCAGTGGAATTGTGGCCGAAACATCATGGACATGAGGTTGCTGGTGTGCCGCTTGTAAAGAAGATGGCGGCACGTTATCGCTTGCCGAAGAAAACCCAGCAGTTTGCTGAAAAAGTCACAGAGTTTCATGGTTTAATCCATAAGGCGTTGGATAGTGATCAGCAGCCGGCGCTCAAGGCCAAGACTTATTTGAAAGTATTAAAAGCCTGCGCTGCCTTTAAGCAGCCGCAGCGTTTTGCCGAGCTGTTAATGGCTTGTGAGGCTGATGCCAAAGGTCGTTTGGGATTTGAGCAGAGTACCTATCCGCAAAAAGCCTTCTGGCTGGCGTTGTTGCAAGCTTGTGATGCGGTCGATATGACTGAAATCATGGCCAGTGGTGTGCAGGGTGTTCAAGTCGGTGAGGCGATTCATAAGGCGCAGATCGATCTTATCAAACAGTTTTTGAACAATTATCAAGCTCACTAGAACGGTGGGTTTTACCAAACAATTAATTTAGCAGTAAACAGTTAAACAAAAGGCGAAAATACCTATGCTTAGTTTTCTTCAGGCTCCGCTTCAAAAAATAAAACGCTTGCTAATCCCGGTGATCATTATTGTTGCCGCGCTGGCACTGTTTATCTATATGAAATCGACTAAGCCACAACAGCCTGCGGTGGAAATCTCGGAACGCGTCTGGATGGTGGAAACCTTAAGCGCCAAATTTGAAAATCTCTCACCGGTGCAAACCCTTTACGGTCAGGTTGAGTCTAATTCGTTGGTCTCTTTGGCGGCACCGGTCAGTGGTGTGGTCGCCAAGCTCAATGTCAAAGAGGGTGACGAGGTGAAAAAAGGCGAACTGTTATTGAAGCTGAGTGATGCGGATATTGAAGCGCCTTTATTGCAGGCAAAAGCAGCCTATGAATTGCAGAAGTTGGCCAATAAGGCCAATATCGATAAATTGGCTCATGAACAAAACGTATTGAAATTGAAGCAGCAGGCTTTGGCTCGGGCAAAGCAGTTGATGGCTCGTGATCTGGCGTCGCAGTCCAGTGTGGATGCGGCTGAAGAGGCTTTGGCCAAACAGGAGTTTGTTGTTGTCGGCGCTGAATTGGCGGTGAAGCAAAATCAACCTTTGCTGGCTCAAGCGAAGGCCTCGTTGATTCAGGCGCAGGCCAACTTTGAGCGCGGCAATTATCAAGCGCCTTATGATGCGCGTATTGCCAAGGTGAGTGTCAGTGAAGGTTCGCGTGTTAATGCCGGTACGCAAATGCTGACATTCTATGCGCTGGATTCGATGGAATTGCGTGCCAAGCTGCCGACAGCAGAGTTGCAGGTGGTGCAGCAGGCGTTGCAAAACAAGCAAAAATTGGTGGCTTCCTATAGTGGCTTGAGTAGTGTTTCTAAGGGAGCGCAAAGCCGTGTCGAACTGCCGTTGTTGCGTCTTTCCGGTCAAGCTTCCACCAGTGGTGTCGATGCGTTTTTTGCCTTGCCTAAAGCCTTGCAAGATCGTCGCCCCGGCGAGTTGATGGAGATAAGTCTGCAAGGTCTAGCCTATCACAATGTGGCCGCAGTGCCTTATAGCGCGCTGTATGGTTCTGATAAGGTGTATATCGTCGAGAACGAGCGTTTGCAGGCAAAAGACGTTGTCCTGTTAGGTGAGGTGATGCGTGAAGGTAAACTTTGGGCTTTGATTAAGCCGAGCTTTGCAGCCGGTGCCAAAATTGCAATCACCCATCTGCCGAATGCGGTAACCGGGCTGAAAGTAACCGAGGCTAACTGATGAGCGAAATAACCAATAACCATAGTGCTTCAGGTAATGAAGATCAGGATTACAAGTTAACCGAAAAGCCGTTTAAATCGCACGGTATTATCGGTCTGTTCGCACGCCATAAGGTGGCGCCAAACCTGCTGATGATTGTCATGATCCTGTCTGGCATTGTCGCGCTGATGAAACTCAATGTGCAGTTTTTCCCGACTTTTGATTTGGATTATGCTTCGGTGCGTGTGATTTGGCCGGGCGCTAATGCACAGGATGTCGAAAAAAGTGTCACCGAGCCGATTGAGCGGGTATTGCGTAATCTGGATAATCTCGAGGAAATGACCTCAACTTCATCACTGGGAATAGCGGCGATTTCGCTTAAATTCAGTGAAGGCACCGATATGATTGAGGCGGTTGATCAGATCAATCAGCGGGTCGGCGAATTACGTAACCTGCCGCAAGATGCTGAAAAGCCGGTGATTGAGCGCATAGTGCGCTATGAGTCGATTGCACGCGTTTTATTGATTGCTGAAAACGCTGAGCTGCCGGAGTTGCGTCACTTGGCGCGGGGCTTTGAACGGGAGTTACTCGATCGCGGTATTGATAAGGTAGAGTTTAAAGGTTTGCCTGAAGAAGAAATGGCGATTGAGGTCTCTCAGCAAGCTTTGGAGCAGTATCGTCTGAGTCTCGAAGATATCGGTAACAAGATCTCGGTCATGAGTCGTGATTTTCCAGCCGGCTCTGTGGGTGATAGCGACAGTGTGCGTGATCTTCGTGCTTTGCAGCAAAAACGGGATGAATTGGCTTTTGCGCAAATACCGCTGGTCAGCGCTGCTGCCGAAACCGTTAATCTGGGTGATGTCGCTAATATCGAGCTACGCGCTAAAAAAGATTCGCCATATCTGATTGTAGATGGTTCGCCGGCGATTGAAATGCAGTTGTTGCGGGCAGAAAGTGGCGACACCTTGAAGTCCTCGAAAATCATGCAGAACTGGCTTGCCGAATCCGAACCGCAGTTGCCGCAAGGTATTCGTTTACAGGTTTACGATGAAACCTGGTCTCTGGTTAATCAGCGAATTATGTTGTTGGTGAACAACGGTATCGGCGGTTTGATTCTGGTAGTGTTGATTCTCTATATCTTTATGCACGGTCGAGTCGCTTTCTGGGTGGCGGTTGGGATTCCGGTCTCGTTTATGGCGACCTTGATGATTATGTATCTGGCCGGCGGTTCGATCAATATGGTCAGTCTATTCGGTTTGATTATGGCGTTGGGGATAATCGTTGATGATGCCATAGTGGTCGGTGAAGATGCATTGACCCATCATGAGCGAGGTGAACCGAGTCTTGAAGCGGCAGAAGGTGGTGCGCACCGAATGCTTGGGCCTGTGACCGCCTCGTCTCTGACCACTGTAGCTGCCTTTTTGCCGTTGATGCTGATTGGTGGTGAGATGGGGAATATCCTTTTCGCTATTCCTCTGGTGATTATCGCAGTGATCTTTGCCTCCTTGCTGGAAAGTTTTACGATTCTGCCGGGGCATTTACGTCATGCCTTGAAAGGCGTGAAAAAGCCTGAGCAGGGCTCGGTGCGTGCACGCCTGGAAAGCGCTATCGACCATTTCCGTCACCATCAATTCCGTCATCTTATCCGTTGGGTGTTGGCACATCGCAGCATTACCATTGCCAGTACCTTGGCCTTGATGATCTTTACCGTTGCATTATTGGCCGGCGGCCGTATCAGTTTTGTCTTTTTCCCGTCTCCCGAATCAACCAAGCTGAACGCCGATATCCGTTTTGTTGCCGGGACACCGGCTGATGTGACCGCGAATTATGTCGATCAGGTTTATCAGGCATTGCGAGAGGTCGAGCAGGAGCTTGAGCCTGGCATTGTTAAGGTGGCGGTTTTGCAGTTCAATAAAAACTCGGGTCAGACCGGTGCTAACTATGCGTCGATTAACCTGCAGTTGGAAGAGCCGGATCTGCGCGACACAAGAAATACCGAGTTGGTTCGAGCCTGGCAGGAGAGAGCCGGTAAGGTCGCGGGTTTGGATAACCTGACCATCGAGTCGCCGCGCATGGGGCCTCCGGGGGGCGATATTGATGTCCGTCTGTTCGGTTCTGATCCAATGGTATTGAAACAGGCTTCGCAAGAGTTGCAGCAGGTTTTACAGCAGATTGCCGGAGTCAGCAGTGTACGTGACGACCTGCCTTATGGACGTGACCAGCTGGTCTATCAATTGACTGCTCAAGGTAAGGCATTAGGCTTTAGTTATGTGTCTTTGGGACGTCAGTTGGCGGATGCCTTCTCCGGTAGGCTGGTGCAAATCTATACCGAAGGTGAAGACGAGATAGAAGTGCGTGTGCAATATCCGTTGCATGAGCAAGTCTCTTTGGCGACGATCAATAAAATGCAGGTGATGGCACCTAATGGCGATAGAGTCCCGCTCAGCTCGGTTGCCAGTTGGAGTACGCAGCGTGGTTTTGATGCGATGCGACATGTCGATGGCAAAATGGCGGTAACGGTGGTTGGCGATGTCGATAAGACGGTTAACAACTCTAACCGAATTTTGGCCAAGCTTGAGCAGACTGCGTTGGCTGAGTTAGAGCGGAAATACGGCATCAGCTATTCGCTTGAAGGACAAAATGCGCGTCAGGCCGAGGCGATGGGCGATATGAAAATAGGTCTGCTGATCGGTTTGTCGATGATCTATATCGTTCTGGCTTGGGTCTTCGGCTCTTATGGTTGGCCTTTGGTGGTGATGATGGCAATCCCATTCGGTTTGATTGGTGCGATTATGGGGCACTGGTGGATGGGATTGGATATGACAATCCTATCGATGTTCGGCTTTTTCGGCTTATCCGGTATCGTCGTCAATGACTCGATTATTTTGGTGAGTTTCTACAAGTCGTTGCGTGCCTCCGGTTTGTCGGTCAATGAAGCTTTGGAAGAAGCCGCGGTGCAACGCGTGCGTGCGGTATTGTTGACCTCTTTGACGACCATCGCCGGTTTAACGCCGTTGCTGTTTGAAACCTCGTTGCAGGCGCAGTTTTTAATTCCGATGGCAACGGCGATCGCCTTTGGCCTGATGTTCTCGACCTTCTTGATCTTGCTGGTATTGCCGGCGATGTTGTCTATCTATGAAGGTTGGTTCGGTCAGAAGCCGAATAAGATGCAGGTAGGTGAAACGGTAGCGGTGATGACCAAGGCTTAATGTTAAGGATTGCTGGCCATGACAAATCATCCCGAATAGATATTTTACAAAGTCATGATGGTTTCACTGTTTTGCTAATTTTTATTCTGTTGTGAAATTTTTTCTTAATGTCATAAAAGCGTCAATTTATTTGGCGCTGACAACGGCATAATTCTCTAAAAAATCATTTTCATCCCTTATTTGGCTGGTTCGCTATCGATAATAAAGCTGCCGAGGAGGCGATAAGGTTCTGATTTTGCCTAAAAAACCGCTTTAAAAAAAACAATCACCAGATAAGAAAACTTGATGATTTTGTGATTTTGAGAGAGAATAATCGTCCAAATTTTAGGGTAGCGATAGATTGAGAGGTCATCCTAAGGGCATTTGCACCGTGAAAAACACGGCGAAATACAGCAAATGCAAGCGCTACAAAAACCGAATTTTTTTAAAAAATGTTGAGGAAGTTGTATGGCAACTCGTAGAGATTTAGCAAATGCAATCCGTGCTTTGAGTATGGATGCCGTTCAAAAAGCAAATTCTGGTCACCCTGGTGCGCCAATGGGTATGGCAGATATTGCAGAGGTTCTGTGGAACAGCCACATGAAGTTTAACCCTAGCAATGCCAAGTGGGCCGATCGTGACCGTTTTGTACTGTCTAACGGCCACGGTTCAATGCTAATTTATTCTCTATTGCACCTATCTGGTTTCGACCTAAGCATGGAAGATATCAAGCAGTTCCGTCAGCTTCACGCTAAGACTGCGGGTCACCCAGAATACGGTTATGCCGATGGTATCGAAACAACTACTGGTCCTCTAGGTCAAGGTATCACCAACGCGGTAGGTATGGCGATTGCAGAACGTACTTTGGCTGCACAGTTCAACAAGCCTGGTCACGACATCGTTGACCACCACACTTATGTATTCATGGGTGACGGTTGTTTGATGGAAGGTCTTTCACACGAAGCGTGTGCAATGGCTGGTACTTTAGGTCTTGGTAAGTTGATCGCGTTCTGGGATGACAACGACATCTCTATCGACGGTAATATCGGCGACTGGATGGAAAAAGGTGTTCCTGGTCGTTTCGTATCTTATGACTGGCACGTTATCCCTAACGTTGATGGTCACGATGCAGACGCAATCAACGCGGCGATCGAAGAAGCGAAGAAAGTTACTGACAAGCCTACATTGATCTGTACTAAGACAGTGATCGGTTTCGGTTCGCCGAACAAGTGTGGTACTTACTCTTGTCACGGTGCGCCACTAGGTGATGAAGAAATCGCTCTAGCGCGTAAAGAGCTGGGTTGGACTGCTGAGCCATTCGAAATCCCAGAAGATATCTACGCTGGTTGGGATCACAAAGAGCAAGGTGCTCAAGATGAAGCGGCTTGGAACGAGAAGTTCGAAGCTTATCGTGCGGCATACCCTGCTGAAGCGGCGGAATTCGAACGTCGTATGGCGGGTGATCTACCGGCTAACTTCGAAGTTGAAATGGATAAGTTCATTGCAGCGACTCAAGAAGAATCTCCAAAGTTGGCTTCGCGCCAGTCTTCACAGAAAACTATCGAGAAGCTGGGTGAAATCTTGCCGGAAATGTTCGGTGGTTCTGCTGACTTGACAGGTTCTAACCTGACAAACTGGTCGAAGATGGTTAAGGTCAATAAAGAAAACGCGAACGGTAACTACCTATCTTGGGGTGTTCGTGAATTCGGTATGGCTCACATGATGAACGGTATGGTTCTTCACGGTGGTTTCAAAGTGTTCGGTGGAACCTTCTTCATGTTCATGGAATTCATGCGTAACGCACTACGTATGTCCGCATTGATGAAGATCGGTACCATCTACGTTTACACTCACGATTCTATCGGTCTGGGTGAAGATGGTCCGACACACCAGCCGGTTGAACAGCTAGCGACTATGCGTGTGATCCCTAACTTCCAGACATGGCGTGGTTGTGACGCGGTTGAATCTGCGGTTTCTTGGAAAGTAGCGATGATGCGTGGTGACGCGCCGACAGCTCTAGTATTCTCTCGTCAGGCACTTGAACCAATGTCTCGTACCCCTGAGCAGGTTAAGAACATTGAGAAGGGTGGTTACATCCTGAAAGATTGTGATTGCAGTGCTGGCGCTTGTGCTTGTGACCTAATCATTATTGCAACAGGTTCTGAAGTAGGTCTAGCCATGGATGCTGCGGCTGAACTTGAAAAAGCGGGTAATAAGGTTCGTGTTGTTTCTATGCCTTGTACTGATGCATTCGATGCGCAAGATCAAGCTTATAAGGATTCTGTATTGATTCCTGGTGTTAAGCGTATCGCAGTTGAAGCGGGTGTTAAAGATTGCTGGTACAAGTATGTTGGTTTAGACGGTGATGTTGTTGGTATGACAACATTCGGTGAGTCTGCTCCAGCTAATGAACTATTCGAAATGTTCGGTTTCACCGTAGAAAATGTTGTGGCTACAGCTAACCGTGTAATGGGTAAATAATCCGCTACAGGTAAAACATTCTTGCGCCATGCTTTCGCATGGCGAATAAAAATCTATTTTTGATTAAGTCAGGCCAATCATAAGGATTGGCTCTGGTTATTTTTAGGAGTAAATACAATGACTATTAAAGTTGGTATTAACGGTTTCGGCCGTATCGGTCGTATGGCTTTCCGTGCAGCGGCTAAAGATTTTCAGGACATCGAAGTTGTTGCAATCAACGACCTTCTAGATCCAGAATACCTAGCATACATGCTTAAGTATGACTCAGTACACGGTCGTTTTGACGGTACTGTTGAAGTTAAAGACGGTAACCTAGTTGTTAACGGTAAAACAATCCGTATCACAGCTGAGCGTAACCCAGCTGACCTTAAGTGGGATGAAGTGGGTGCTGACCTAGTTATCGAATGTACCGGTTTCTTCCTAACTGAAGAAACATGTCAGGCACACATCGATGCTGGTGCGAAGAAAGTTGTTCAGTCTGCTCCTTCTAAGGACCACACTCCAATGTTCGTTTACGGTGTTAACCATAACGAATACGCTGGTCAGGCAATTGTTTCTGCAGCGTCTTGTACAACGAACGGTTTGGCTCCGGTTGCTAAGGTTCTTAACGACAACTTCGGTATCAAGCGTGGTTTGATGACTACTGTTCACGCTGCAACGGCTACCCAGAAAACGGTTGACGGTCCTTCTATGAAAGACTGGCGCGGTGGTCGTGGTATTCTTGAGAATATCATCCCGTCTTCAACTGGTGCTGCTAAAGCGGTAGGTAAAGTTCTTCCTGCGCTTAACGGTAAGCTAACAGGTATGGCTTTCCGTGTACCTACTTCTGACGTTTCTGTTGTTGACCTAACAGTTGAGCTAGAAAAAGAAACTTCAATGGAAGAAATCTGCTCAGTAATGAAAGCCGCTTCTGAAGGCGAGCTAGCTGGTGTTCTAGGTTACACAGACGAAGCTAACGTTTCTACAGATTTCCGTGGTGATTCTCACCCATCTATCTTTGACGCAGGCGCTGGTATTGCACTAGATTCTACTTTCGTTAAAGTCGTTGCATGGTATGACAACGAGTATGGTTATACATGTAACATGATGCGCGTGGTTGAGCACGTAGGTAAAGCTTAATAGCTTTACCTGCTAGGGTTCAACCGCTAGTGGGAGATTTCTTTGTTAGACCTGCCAGTCGTTTACTTTTTGTAAACTCCTTCGGTCTGCCGTGAACTCTCCTCACTAGCACCTGAACTCTTAAAGTCTTATCTTTAATTGATTCGACTTGATTTGAGGGAACCATAATGATGTGGTTCTCTCAAATTAAATTTCCTTGTCAGTATTCTTCTTAGCTTTCGAGTATTGAAAAGCAAATTTAATTTTAAGAGAACTTTGCATAAGTAGCTTGCGAAGAGAAATGAAAAATTGGCTAATTGTGTGCTCAACACGATCAGTCAATTTTAGCCATTTTTAGTCCTTGCCTAATCTTCTGTAAGCTCTCTAGTATTTAATCTAAGTGCCACTGATTTCAGTGGTCAAAACTGTAATAAAGAGGACTCAACATGTCTGTAATTAAGATGTCTGATCTAGATTTGGCTGGTAAGCGCGTATTGATTCGTGAAGATCTAAACGTGCCAGTTAAAGATGGTAAAGTTACTTCTGATGCGCGTATCCGTGCTTCATTGCCAACAATCAAAATGGCAGCGGATGCGGGTGCAAAAGTAATGCTTATGTCTCACCTTGGTCGTCCAACTGAAGGTGAATATGCTGAAGAGTTCTCTCTAGCACCTGTAGCGGCGGATCTATCAGCTAAGCTAGGTAAAGAAGTTCGTCTAGTTAAAGATTACCTGGATGGTAATGTTGAAGTGGCTGACGGTGAAGTCGTTCTTCTAGAAAACGTTCGTTTTAACGTTGGTGAGAAGAAAAACGATGAAGCACTTTCTAAAAAATACGCTTCTTTGTGTGATGTATATGTTATGGATGCTTTCGGTACAGCTCACCGTGCACAAGCGTCTACTCACGGTGCTGGTGCATTCGCTGATACAGCTTGTGCAGGTCCGTTGCTTGCGGCAGAGCTTGACGCTCTAGGTAAGGCGTTAAATAACCCGGCGCGTCCTCTAGTAGCGATCGTTGGTGGTTCTAAAGTATCTACGAAGCTAACTGTGCTTGAATCTCTGTCTGAGAAAGTTGATCAGCTAGTTGTTGGTGGTGGTATCGCGAACACATTTATCGCTGCTGCCGGTAACCCAGTTGGTAAGTCTCTATATGAAGCAGACCTAATCCCAACTTGTAACAAGCTAAACGAAATCATGGAAGGTCGCGGTGCGGCGATTCCACTGGCGACTGATGTCGTTTGCGGTAAAGAATTCTCTGAATCTGCGGCTGCGGAAACTAAAAATGTTGCAGATACTGCTGAAGACGATATGATTTTCGATATCGGTCCAGATTCAGCTGCTGAATTGGCTGAAATCATCAAAAACGCCGGTACTGTTGTTTGGAACGGTCCTGTTGGTGTTTTTGAATTCGATCAGTTTGGTGAAGGTACTAAGGCAATCTCTATGGCGATTGCGGAATCTTCAGCATTCTCTATCGCGGGTGGTGGTGATACACTAGCTGCTATCGATAAGTATGAAATCGCTGATAAGGTTTCTTATATCTCAACTGGTGGTGGTGCTTTCCTTGAGTTCTTGGAAGGTAAAAAATTGCCGGCTGTTGAAATGCTAGAAAACGCAGCTAAGTAATCTTTTCTGAGCAGGCCTATTTCGATAGGCCTGTTTAATATCAATCTAATATTTTGTTTGTCTGGTGATTCACTAAAGAGGGTGACTCGGTAAGTAAACACAGCAACCTCAGCCAAAGATTTGGCTGGATCCGGTGGTGGAGTTTATTTTGCGAGACATCTTTTTTGGATAAGCAGCAAACGCCAATTTGTAAGGTAAAAAGAGAAAATGCCAACGAGTTTAAGAAGAACTAAAATTGTTGCAACTTTAGGTCCGGCTACGGATCGTGAAGGCGAGTTAGAAAAAATTATTAATGCCGGTGTGGATGTTGTTCGTATCAATATGTCACACGGTAACCCAGAAGAACATATCGGTCGTGCACAAATGGTACGCGATATGGCAGAAAAGTGCGGGCGCCAGGTTGGTGTTTTGGTCGATCTTCAAGGTCCGAAAATCCGTATTGCCCGTTTTGCGGAAAACAAAATTTTCCTAGAGGAAGGCGACAAGTTCGCTTTTGATAACAATGTTGGTAATAACGATGGTAACCAGCATGAAGTCGGTCTAACTTACAAAAGTTTGCCTTATGACGTAAAACCAGGAGACAAGCTACTTTTGGATGACGGTCGTTTGGTATTCGAAGTCGACAATGTTGAAGGTGAGCGTGTCAATACCACAACCATCGTTGGTGGTGCACTATCAAACAACAAAGGTATCAACCTACAAGGTGGTGGACTTTCCGCTGCGGCTTTGACCGATAAGGATAAAGAAGACATTATTACCGCAGCTGAGATTCAAGCGGATTATCTTGCCCTGTCATTCCCTCGTTCAGCAGAAGATGTTGAATATTGTCGTTCATTGGCGGAAAAAGCCGGTTTGACTTGTAGTATCGTGTCTAAAATCGAACGTGCTGAAGCCGTTGCTGACGATGCGACTTTAGACGGTATCATCCTGGCTTCTGATGTCATTATGATTGCCCGAGGTGACTTGGGCGTTGAAGTCGGTGATGCACAGCTTCCTGCACTGCAAAAGAAAATGATCAAACGTGCCCGTCAGTTGAACCGCGTGACCATCACAGCAACGCAGATGATGGAAACTATGATTGATAACGCTATCCCAACTCGTGCCGAAGTGTTCGACGTTGCCAATGCGGTAATGGACGGTACGGATGCGGTAATGCTTTCTGGTGAGACAGCGACCGGTCATTCCCCAAGTTTGGTTATCCGTACTATGGGTAATATCTGTCATGAGGCAGAAAAATCTCGTACATCACGTGAATCGACTCACCGTATTGATGAGTCGTTCACAGCGGTTGATGAAACAATCGCGATGGCGGCAATGTATTCAGCGAATCACTTCGGTGTAAAATGTATCGCTGCATTAACAGAATCTGGAAATACGGCATTGTTAATGTCTCGTATCAGTTCTGGTATGCCGATTATTGCTCTGACCCCGCACTTGGATACACGTCGTAAAGTGACATTGTTCCGTGGGGTTTACCCTACCAGTATCGATATTAACGGTAGTAATGATGAGCAAGCCAAGCAAGCGATTATCGAACGCATTAAAGCGTTTGGTGTGGCCAAGTCTGGCGACTTAATTTTGATCACTCGTGGCGACCAAAGCGGTGTCATGGGTGGTACAAACAAAATGGAAATCGTAAAACTGCCTTAATTTGAAATTAGGTAGCGGCGCTTGATTTGGTCACTGGCAAAGATGCTGGTAAACTACGCCGATATGATTTTTATATAGAATTTTTGAAACCAATAGAGGAGTCTCGCACATGGCGATGATTACACTTCGTGAATTAATGGATTACGCAGCAGAAAACAACTTCGGTATGCCTGCGTTTAACGTAAACAACATGGAACAGGTTCGTGCAATCATGCGTGCAGCGGACGCTTGTGACTCTCCAGTAATCCTTCAGGGTTCTGCTGGTGCGCGTAAGTACGCTGGTGAGCCAATGCTTCGTCATATGGTAGCGGCTGCTGTAGAAATGTATCCGCATATCCCTGTTGTTATGCACCAGGATCACGGTTCTGACGTTGGCGTATGTCTACGCGCTATCCAGTCTGGCTTTACATCTGTAATGATGGATGGTTCTCTAGAAGCTGATATGAAGACTCCTGCTTCTTACGAGTACAACTCTTCAATCACAGCTGAAGTGGTTAAGATCGCTCACGCTGGTGGTGTTTCTGTTGAAGGTGAGCTAGGTTGTCTAGGTTCTCTTGAAACAGGTAAGATGGGTGAAGAAGATGGTCACGGTTCTGATGAAGAGCTAGATCACTCTATGCTTCTAACTGACCCAGAAGAAGCGGCTCAGTTCGTTAAAGATACTAACGTTGATGCACTAGCTGTTGCGGTTGGTACTTCTCACGGTGCTTACAAGTTTACTTCTAAGCCTTCTGACGACGTTCTTAAGATCGACCAGATCGCTAAGATCCATGCACGTATCCCTGATACTCACATCGTAATGCACGGTTCTTCTTCTGTTCCAGAAGAGTGGCTAGAAATCATCAACAACTACGGTGGTGACATGGGTCAAACTTACGGTGTGCCTGTTGAAGCAATCGTTGAAGGTATCAAGTACGGTGTTCGTAAGGTTAACATCGATACTGACCTACGTATGGCATCTACTGGTGCGATCCGTAAGCACCTACACGACAACCCAGCTAACTTCGATCCACGTAAGTTCTTCAACGCTGCTGAAAATGCAATGATGGAAATTTGTAAAGCACGTTTCGAAGCGTTTGGTTGTGCTGGTCACGCATCTAAGATCAAGTCTGTTGGTCTTGAAGAAATGCAAGCTCGTTACGCAAACGGTTCACTAGATCAGACAGTTAACTAATTTTAGTTAATCATTCTCTAGTAAAAAGAAACCCGCCTTATGGCGGGTTTTTTTGTTTTTAATTCCTAAAATATCGTGCTCATAATTACTGTATAAAGAGCTGGCAAGATAATATTGCAATTTATCAGCAGTAATTCCACAAGAGTCACATCTACACTACTAAATTTGATGTAGTAATATCTAGTATATTAAACAAGCATTAGTTGTTTGTCCGGTAGGTACTAATCCGGTCTGCCGAACTAGCAATAAATTATCCATATAAGATTAATGGAGTTAAGTTAAAATACCTACTCTTAATTGTGTTATATGTATAGGTCCGGAGGTCAAGGTGTTTGCTACTATTCGAGCAAAGTTAATCGCCAGTTTTCTGTTTATCACTCTTTTGATTGCAGGTTCGGCAGTCTTCAATGTTACCAATATTCAACAGTCAGCTGACGGTTTTTCAGAATATCGTCAAATGGCGCGCGCATCGGTAGCGATTGGTCGTGTCCAGGCGAATATGTTAATGGTACGTATGAATGCCAAGGATTACATCAATAACCCTGTAGCACAAGAGGTTGATGAGTTTAATCAGTACTATCTTAGAACTAGCGACCTTTTAGAGGAAGGCAAGCAGATTCTTGATGATAGCAAGCACTTAAGTGTGTTGGATAAGATTAGCAAAGACTTGTCGAGTTATAAGCAGTCATTCAAACAAGTTCAAGCTTATATGCAAGAGCGTAACCTACTGGTAGGTGATAAGCTTGATGTTATAGGGCCGAAGATGGAAAGTGTATTGACTGAGTTGATGCGCCAAGAGCTCCAGTTGGGCAATGTTCAGGCTTCAAACGAGGCTGCAGAGGTGTTACGGGCGTTATTATTAGCGCGCTTATATGGAGCCAAATTCATTCAAAGTAATGCTGAAAAAGATATGCAACGAGTATTGAAAGAGTTTGTAGTGGTGTCAGATAAAATTTCGTTGCTCAGACAATATATTGATGCAGACCATATGGAGCCTCTTCAGCAAGTCGAGAAGATGGCAGAAGAATATGCTGGATACATAAAGAACCTGTATCAAGTGATAGTCAATCGTAATGAAGTAATTGAAGGCAATCTAGATGTCATTGGCCCACGAGTTGCAACAATGGCAGAGAATCTCAAATTAGAATTAAAAGAGGTTCAGGATACAGTTGGACCTGCTGTGCAGCAGAACAATGAGGATACCATTAATTCTTCAATGATAGCAGCATTAGCGGTTGTCTTGATATCGATAGTGATTGCTATTTTGTTACCTCGTACCATCAATAGAGGTTTGACGGCGATTCAAATTGTGTTGAAGAAGATCAGCGAAAGTGGTGATTTCAGTATTCGTTCCGACGCGCAGCGTAAAGATGAAATTGGAATCATGGGGCAAGCCGTCAATCAGTTATTAAAAGATATGCAGGCAGCTATTGATGATTCGAATAGAGTGGTGCAGGCCATTTCCAAAGGTGATTTCGAACAGCACATTGATCTAGAATTAAAAGGTGATTTAGCTCGTCTTAAGGATGGGATTAACGGTTCGGCCGACACGATAAAAGATACCATGCAACAGCTGCAAACTGCGATGCAGCAGATGAGTCAGGGCAATTTCAAGGTTAAGATTGAATCTGATGGTATGAGTGGTGGCTTTCTTGATGTCGTTAATAGCACGGAGCTGACGCTGGAAAGTTTGAACAGCACCATTGCAGATATACTAGCGATTATGGCTGCGATGGAGCAAGGGCAATTTAATCAACGTGTCACGGTAGAGGCTATGGGAGATTTGTTGGATTTAAAAAGCTCTGTCAATAATTCTATGGATGCTATTGAAGCGGCTATTAGTGACATTACCAGAGTTGTTGTTGCACAATCCCAAGGCGATTTAACAAAAACTATTACTGGGAAATACTATGGGCAACTGGATACTCTAAAGCAGGCAATTAACGCTTCGGCGCAACGACTGGTCGAGGTCATTGATAATGCTTTACAAGCAACCACTGTTGTCGGCTCTGCCTCCGACGAGGTATCGCAAGGTGCAATGGATTTAAGTGACCGTGTTCAGCAGCAGGCTGCTTCGGTCGAAGAGACATCGGCTACCATGGATGAAATGAATTCGGCGGTGCAGGGCAATACTGAGAATGCGCGTGAAGCGAGCCAAGTCGCAGTTGATGTGAGTGCTAAAGCGACTCAGGGCGCAAATGTTATGAGTAAGACCATTGAAGCGATGAATGCCATTCAAGAATCGAGTCATAAGATTGCCGAGATTGTTACTTTGATTGATGGTATCGCATTCCAGACAAATCTTTTGGCATTGAATGCCGCTGTCGAAGCGGCTCGAGCCGGTGAACATGGTCGAGGTTTTGCCGTCGTTGCCGGAGAGGTAAGAAATCTGGCACAAAAATCTGCCGAAGCCGCCAAGGATATTAAAAACCTGATTGAAGAGAGTGTCGTTAGAATTGACGAAGGCGCAACTTTAGCGGGTGAATCAGGTCAGGTGCTGGATGAAATCAATGCTTCAATCGAGACGATGACACAGATGATCACTCATATCGCTACGGCTTCTAGTGAGCAGGCGAATGGCGTCGGCCAAGTACATCAAGCAATCAATCAGATTGATGAAGTAACCCAACAAAATGCCGCATTGGTTGAAGAGACGTCTGCGGCAAGCTTGAGTATGAAAGAACAGGCTGATATCTTGCAAAAAGAGATGAGTTTCTTCAATACCGGTAGAACGATCAATGCAAGTCATAAAGCCAAACAAGTGAAAATTGAGGCCAAGCCTGTCGCGAAGCTTAACACTCCAAGCGTTGCGGTCGAGCCAAAGGCAAAGCGGTCAGCGATAAATGAAAACGCTGAAAAATCGGATACACCAAAGGCATTGCCAAAACAAGCAGCTGTTGCGGATAGTGATGAATGGGCCGATTTTTGATTGTCGTTAAATCATGTGCTATTAAGCCCGCTTATGTGGGCTTTTTTATTGCCGCTATAAAACACAGGCGAAGCGCTGTTTTTGATAAGTAACTGATGCGAAATCGTTATTAGGAAGTTTTATAAAGTTGCCAGAAAGTTCATGCTAACCTTTTACACTTAATTTCGTCTTGATGAAATTGATGCATTTTTAGATTAGGTATGACAACCGTTCCGGCAAACGGGTTTTAGATGAACAGATTATGCTGTCCTAAAAAAGAATGTCCTGATCGTGTATGTTTTTGTCTATAGTAAGTTGCTTGCTTAATTCTTTTTATATATAGATAAAACACAATGTTTTCCATCGGCTATTTCGATTAGTCAATAGAAGGTGACATTGTTTATTATTACGCTCGAATTCAAATCAACTCCAAAAACGAGGAGAACATTTATGGCTAGTAAAACTTTTGACGCTGGTGTACAAGACTACCAGTTGACTTATTGGACTCCAGATTATGTTCCATTAGACACAGACCTATTGGCGTGTTTCAAAGTTATCCCACAAGAAGGTGTACCACGTGAAGAAGCGGCTGCTGCGGTAGCTGCTGAGTCTTCAACAGGTACATGGACAACAGTATGGACAGACCTATTGACAGACATGGAATTCTACAAAGGTCGTTGTTACCGAATTGAAGACGTTCCTGGTGACAAGTCAGCATTCTACGCGTTTATCGCTTACCCACTAGACCTATTCGAAGAAGGTTCAGTAGTAAACGTACTAACATCACTTGTTGGTAACGTATTCGGCTTTAAAGCGGTACGTTCTCTTCGTCTAGAAGATATCCGTTTCCCAATGGCGTTCATCAAGACATGTATGGGACCTCCATCAGGTATCCAGGTTGAGCGTGACAAGCTAAACAAGTACGGTCGTCCAATGCTAGGTTGTACAATCAAGCCTAAGCTAGGTCTATCTGCTAAGAACTACGGTCGTGCGGTATATGAGTGTCTACGTGGTGGTCTAGATTTAACTAAAGATGATGAAAACATCAACTCACAGCCGTTCCAGCGCTGGCGTGATCGTTTTGAGTTTGTAGCGGAAGCGGTAGATAAAGCGACAGCTGAAACAGGTGAGCGTAAAGGTCACTACCTAAACGTTACTTCTGGTACTGTTGAAGAAATGATGAAGCGTGCTGAGTTCGCCAAAGAACTAGGTCAGCCGATCATCATGCACGACTTCCTAACAGCTGGTTTTACAGCGAACACAACACTAGCAAACTGGTGTCGTGAAAACGGAATGTTGTTACACATTCACCGTGCGATGCACGCGGTAATTGACCGTAACCCACACCACGGTATCCACTTCCGCGTACTAGCGAAGTGTCTACGTTTGTCAGGTGGTGACCACCTACATACAGGTACCGTTGTAGGTAAGCTGGAAGGTGACCGTGCGTCAACGCTAGGTTTTGTAGATCAGTTACGTGAAGCATTCGTACCAGAAGACCGTTCACGCGGTGTATTCTTCGACCAAGACTGGGGTTCAATGGCGGGTGTATTCGCCGTTGCTTCAGGTGGTATCCACGTATGGCACATGCCAGCACTTGTAAACATCTTCGGTGATGACTCAGTTCTTCAGTTCGGTGGTGGTACACAGGGTCACCCAGGTGGTAACGCTGCGGGTGCTGCGGCTAACCGTGTTGCGCTAGAAGCGTGTGTTAAAGCACGTAACGAAGGACGTGACCTAGAGCGCGAAGGTGGGGATATCCTACGTGATGCAGCTCGTCACTCTAACGAACTAGCCGTAGCTCTAGAGACTTGGAAAGAGATCAAGTTCGAGTTCGACACAGTTGATAAATTGGACGTTCAGTAATTAGCCACGGGTTAATTACCGAATTCGAACCGAATTAAGGAGAATATAAAATGTCAATGATTCAAACAGAAGACTACCGTACAAAGTATACGCTAGAAACTTTCTCATTCCTTCCAGACCTAACAGCGGATGAGATCTATGCGCAGATCGTATATATCATCAACCAGGGTTGGACTCCGGCTCTTGAGCACGAAGCACCAGAAAGCGCTTCAGCTCACTACTGGGGTATGTGGAAGCTACCATTCTTCGGTATGCGTGATCCAAACGAAGTATTGGCAGAGCTAGATGCTTGTCGTGCAGCGTACCCAAATCACCTAATCCGTTTGATTGGTTACGATAACTATACACAGTGTCAAGGGCACAACTTCGTGGTTTACCGTCCAAGAGGCATGTAATCCATTTTTTCTGGAATTTAAGGAGGCTTTAGCATGAGTGGAACAACTCCAACGCAAAGCGGGCGCGAAGCAGCACGAGCTCACCGTCAAGGAATGAAGCGTGGTAAAACAGCACGTACTTCATCGCCTGTGTCGGCGAAGCGTCGTCCTGAACCAGTTGCGCCAGTAGCGAGTGCCCCAGTGGCACAACCTACAGCTGCTAAGTCACCTGTAACTCGTCCAGCCGTTCGTGTTGCGACCGCGCCAGTAGAAAGCGCGTCAGCAGCCGGACGAAAAGCGGCGAAGCAGAAACGACAGCAGTTAAAATCCGGAAAAGTGTCACGAACACAAAGTTCGACCAACCCACATCCTAAGGCGAAAGCCCGTCAGGATCGTGAGCCACTAGTTGAAGTGTCAGAGCGTAAGCCAGTAGCCACAAGCACGCCTACTCGTCCAACGGACAGTAAGGTTGCGGTGAAAGCGGAAGCGAAGTCATCAGAATCCAGTGGACGCAGCATGGCGCGTGCATGGCGTAAAGCCGGTGCGAAAGGAAAGGCTGGTCAAAGTGCTTATAAATCAAAAGGTACACAGTCTGGTGCTCTAGCCAAGATGGCGAATCCAGATGCGTCTACCCGTGAGATTGCGAGAAAGATTCGAGCCGAACGTTGCAGCCGTGGTAAAGCGGGATGTGCAACAGCCGAAACGGCGAGCTCAAAGAAATCTCGACAGTCGAAAGCGTCACGCACAGCACCTGAAAAGGTGGGTGAGTCGAATACGCTTAGCGGACAACGTGTTTCTGGAACGCAAGTCGGTCAAGGTCGTAAGGCCATGACGGGTGCAGAAACCGGCGCGTGCCAATTGGTCAGCGGGACCGAGTATTTAGGAACGGAAGAGTTCGCGAACAACTGCGACTCGACACCTAATGCGAAGCCTGCGAAAGTAACGCAAACTCAGACGACTCGTGGTCAGACCATTAGTGGAAATGAGGTAGGTCGTTCGAAGAGTGTAACAGGTGATGAATCTGGTACATGTTCTGCGGTTTCCGGTACAGAATATCTTCCGGCAGAACAGAGTGCGTTATTCTGTGGTGCTGATGCGCCAAAAACATCAGCAAAAGGGGCTTTCTCAATAATGAGCCAGTCTCCACAATCAAAACCACAGGCCAATACAGGTTCAAAAGTAACCGGTGGCGATAACTACAAGTCACAGTCAGTGACATTGCGTCCGAACAGCGCCCCTGAAAAGGTGGTGGCTTCGAAGACAGGGATGGGCATGACGACAACGGGCACGCAAGTGGGTCGTTTAGAGAATGTGACCGGTAGTGAGAAAGGCGTTTGTAAGAACGTCAGCGGCACAGGTTACCAGAGCGCTGAAGAAGCACAGGAATATTGTGATAAGCCGGCTGAAAAGCCAGTGGCTAAGGTTACCAAATCCGGTACTGCTAAAGGTCAAACCATTACTGGTGACCGTAGCGGTAACGTTGATAAGATGACCGGTGCCGAAGCGGGTGCTTGTAAGCCAGTAAGCGGTACCTCATATATGGGTACTGAGCAGCTAGCAACTTGTTCTGCTGAACAGCAGCAAGAAGCTCAGCAACGTATGAGACAGGGTATTAACCGAGAGATTTCCGGTCAACAGCCTGGTCTGATGGGTTTAACCGGTGCTGAAGCAGGTGCTTGTAAATTAGTGTCTGGTACAGATTACCAAGCCAATAGCCAAGTTGAGCAGTTCTGTGATACAGCGAATGTCGCACAGCCTGGTCAGTCTGACTTTCCGCAGATGATGGCTCAGCCTGCTGTAATGCAGCAAGCAACTGTAATGCCTCAGGCTCAGCCTGCAGCGGCACAAGGAGCAAAAATCAGCGGTGATGCTTGGGATCGAGGTAATAAGGTAACAGGTGTTGAAGAAGCATGGTCTAATGGTAATGCTTCAGCGGCAACTAATCCTATGATGGGTGGTGTGATGTCACGCCCTCAGCCTAAAGCTGAACCTGTACAAGCAAGCGATGGTCGCATTACTGGTGATGCCGGTGAAACCAGCTCTAAAATCACCTTGACCGGTGGTGCAAGAGCCTAAAGAAAATTGAGTGTCATGATTAAGAAAAGTAGTCGTAAAAAGTCGATGTTCTGGAAGCAGATTCCTGCGAATCCTGCTTTAAAGCAAACTGCACCTGCTTCGGCAGCAGCTGTTAACTCTACAGCTTATGCAGTGCCAGCATCGGCCGGCGCTCACGCTTTAGTTGATCGAGCTCAAAATCAGATGTTGCGTCAATACGAGACGGATATCAAAGCCAGCTTCGATAATATCGGGCCGGTTTTAAAAGATATCTTGTCTCAGCAACATCATCATGATTTTAAGCGTTGGGCCAATAGAGAGTTATTTAACAAGCTACATGTTACGCTTGATGAAAACGAATGGGATGTATCGAAAGCCGATCATTCACAAGCCGTTTTCCAGAATTTATTTGCAAAAACACTTTTTGCACAGTTTATGAGACTGTCTGAAAACTTCTTCAAAAATGACCCTTTGAAAGGTCAGAATCGTCAAGAAGCAGAGAGTCTCTTTAGAAATGCCGGAATTCATGCCGTAGGGATCGCTCCTTGTGCGGATGGTCGTTTGGCACACTTTGTTAGTTATGTATTACGTTTACCCTATTCATCGGCAAGACGTAAAGCACACGCTGGTGCTTTATTTGATATCAGCGAAAGTGTCCGTAACTGGGTGTTTGTCGAGCATACGCGCTTCAGAGAAGGGCGTCCAAACTCTGCGGATGAACCGACACGTTATTTAAAAATGGCGGTATACCATTTTTCTAAAGCCGATCCATCACACCAAGGGTGTGCGGCGCATGGAAGCAATGATGCCAAAGCCGCTGAAGCAGCTCTAACCAAGTTGCAGGATTTCAGACAAGCGATTGAAAATCGATTTGGCTGTGGATCTACAGTTGAAACAATGTTGATTGGTATTAATACCGATGACGACAGCCTAAAGATTCATATTCCGAACGAACAAGGATTTGTCAGTCTGGATCGTTTTATTGAAACAGATAAGCTGTATAAGCAAACCCTGGGTATGTCGGCTATTGATGCCAGCGAAGCGATTGAAACCGCAATTGATGGCTGCAATATGCAGCACTGTGCGACCCCGCCACGCGAGCAGATGAAAAAGTTGATCACCTGGTTTGTCACCAAGAACTTCTCGCAGATCGAGTATGTCAATACTTATGAAGATGGCTGCTATAGCGATATTGGTCATGCGGAAAGATTTATCGGCATCGGTAATGGTTTTGAAGAAGTTCAACTACGTAACCTAAGCTATTACAGCTATTTGGATACCGTAGAGGAAGGTGTGAACGACGTTGATGTCGGTATCAAGATTTTTAAAGGCTTAAATGTCAAAAATGGTCTGCCTGTACCGATTATTATTCGTTGTGATTATGACGGTCGTGTACCTGGTTCTCGTGATCGCGCTGAACAAAAAGCGCTACGTATCGAGAAAGCAATTCATAACCGTTATCAAGAATTATCAGTCTGTGGTTTAGTGCAAACTATGGCGACACTGCGTGATCACACCGGGTGTCAATCAGCTGAGAAAATAACTGGTTAATTGTTTGATTAACAGTTAGAACAAACTGATTTCGGAGTTAAATATGAAAATTTATAAAGTCGATGGTACGCTCGTTTCAACCAACCGTATTGCGATGATGGAGCATAAGCCTCTGTTGGTAGTACGTGAGAAGGAAGGCGGCACACCAATGGTGGCAGTTGACCCAATCGGTTGTAAAGAAGGTGACTGGGTATTATGTTGTGGTAGTTCGGCCGCGCGTGATGCAACAGGTGTTAAGGGCTATCCAAGTGACCTGACAATCGTCGGTATTATCGATAAGTGGGGAGATGCTGCGGATGGAAATTCATCAAGTTAAACAGGAGCTGATCCTTACCAGTCGTTTACCTGACATGGGCTATTTACCGGTTAAGGTATTAACCAGTGTATCCGGTTCAACCAGTGTGGCGATGGATCCGATTGGTGTAAAAGAGGGGGATTGGGTGTTTACCATTGCCAACTCCGCCGCTCGAGACGCCGCTGGTGATAAACGATATTTAACAGATTTAACGGTCGGCGGAATCATAGATAATTGGCGACCATAAGATTTCAAAACGGTTTTAGAAAAACTCTTATTCAGGAGACAAGATTATGAGTATTGCATTAGGAATGATTGAAACACGTGGTCTAGTACCAGCTATTGAAGCAGCTGATGCGATGACTAAGGCGGCGGAAGTTACTTTGACAAGCCGTGAATTTGTTGGTGGCGGTTACGTTACTGTTATGGTTCGTGGTGAAACTGGTGCGGTAAACGCAGCGGTTCGCGCGGGTGCTGATGCGTGTGAGCGCGTTGGTGATGGTCTTGTAGCGGCGCACATCATTGCACGTCCGCACAGCGAAGTTGAACCTTTTGTTTCAACGGTTGCAGCAGAATAATTTTTAGTTTTATTTTTTAAGTTTTTAAATTTAGGAGAAAAGTGATGAGTATTGCTTTAGGAATGATTGAAACACGTGGTCTAGTACCAGCTATCGAAGCAGCTGATGCGATGACTAAAGCCGCGGAAGTAACATTGGTTGCTCGTGAATTTGTTGGTGGCGGTTACGTTACTGTTATGGTTCGTGGTGAAACTGGTGCGGTAAACGCTGCAGTTCGCGCTGGTGCTGATGCGTGTGAACGTGTTGGTGACGGTCTTGTTGCTGCGCACATCATTGCACGCCCTCACAGCGAAGTTGAGCCGTTCATCAAGAACGCTTAATCAGCCGTTTATATTTTTAATTCCTGACTTAGGAGAAAAGTAATGAGTACTGATTACGGTATTGCTTTAGGAATGATTGAAACACGTGGTCTAGTACCAGCTATCGAAGCAGCTGATGCGATGACTAAAGCGGCAGAAGTACGTCTAGTAAGCCGTGAGTTCGTAGGTGGCGGTTACGTTACTGTAATGGTTCGTGGTGAAACTGGTGCGGTAAACGCTGCAGTTCGCGCTGGTGCTGATGCGTGTGAGCGCGTTGGTGACGGTCTTGTTGCTGCGCACATCATTGCACGTCCTCACAATGAAGTTGAGCCAGTTCTTACTGCTGGTGGCAACTCAGCGAGCCGTAGCTAATAAACGGAAGTCTGAAACGATCGCTCGTTTGAGTGATTGTCTCGGATATTAGGAGGAAGCATGCAATATTCGTCAAGAATGCCAGGAAATGTTATGCCAGGTGCCGGTGCACATCCTCAAGTACCTCAATATCAGAACGTTCCTGCGAACGGACAGATTTTGGGTTATTTGGGGCGTGCGTTGAGCATGGAGTTTTCCGCTGGTCAGCATTACCTCGCGCAAGCGTCCTTGTCAAAGTTCCGTAATGAAATGAGTTTCGCTGAAGGTTTTGTCACCTTGGCGAACGAAGAGTTCCAACATGCGAATCTGATTACAGACCGTATGGTGGCACAAGGTGCTCTACCGTCAGGCAGTATTTTACGTCCTGCGGGAGTATCGAATAATGTGATTGAAGCTTTACGTACTTGTGAAGAGCGCGAAGTCGCTTTGATCAATCTGTATGCGGAAGCGACCAATTACTGTGCCAATGTAGGGGCTCAGCAAGATCATGCTCTATTCAGCCGATTATTGGAAGAAGAGCAGGCGCAGTTGATGAGAGTCAACTCTTGGATTCAAGAGTATTATCAGACGATGAGTCAGCAGCAACAGCCTTACGGTAACTTTGTATAAAAACGCTTAGAGGTGACAAAGGTCTAATCGGTGTCACCAGCGAGCAATGCTAGGAGTCTAGGTATGACAACTGAAACGACTAAAGCGGCAGCAGCTACGGACAGCAAGCCTGCAGCGACAGCTTCAGAAGCCAAGAATGCAAACACTAAAACAGCGGCGAAAAAGCCGGCAGCTAAATCGGCACCAGTGAAAAAGCCTGCTGGTGTACCAGCCGGTACTAAGCACATCGCGGATGAAATGAAAGCATTTCCATCGCGTCGTGTTTGGCCAGATTAATCTCTGCGGTTGGCATTAGTGATAGGGGGCTTGCCCCCTTTTTTTGACCCATTGATGAATCTCTATGGTTAGGGTTCATAATACCAATTTCCAAATGGATAACACTGTCGGTAAGATAACCGCCTTAGTTAGTTTCACTGGAATGGTTTTAAGAATCATTAGAAATTTTTACCTGCTTATTGTTTTAGCAGAGTGTAGTTAGGAAAAACATGAGTTTGATTGTTTTAGCAACAGGTAACCCGTTTAAAGTAGTGGAGATTGAACCTCTATTGACGGCTGCCGGTTTTGAGACAAAATTACAAACTGATTTTTTTTTAGACGAAGTCGTTGAAGACGGCTTGAGCTTTTTTGAAAACGCTTTGAAAAAAGCCCGTTTCGCCAGTGCTAGAACGGGATTGCCGGCTTTGGCCGACGATTCCGGCTTAGAGATCGATGCGCTAAACGGCGCTCCGGGTATTTACTCGGCTCGCTATGGTTGCGACCATACCGGTTCGACTACTGAAGAGAAGAATATGCTTCAGGTGTTGGATAATCTCGGTGACTTGCCCTATTCTCAGCGTAAAGCACGTTATACTTGTGCTGCGGTGTATGTAGAACATGCCGATGACCCTGTGCCATTAATGGCCATTGGTCACTGGTATGGTGAGATTCTCAAGGAGCCAAAAACCACATTCGGTATTGGCTATGATCCAATTTTCTGGGACCCTAAACATTTCAGAACGGCTTCTCAAATGACGCTGGAAATGAAAAATAGTATTAGCCACAGAGCACAAGCTGTTAATCAGGTGCTGGCTCAGCTTAAACAAAAGAACTTATAGATGATTGAATTAAGAACCTACGTTTTTCTAGACTCTCTACAGCCGCAGCTGGCCTCTTATATGGGGACTGCGTCTTTGGGCTTTCTGCCTGTGCCTGGAGATTCCTGCTTGTGGCTAGAGGTAGCCCCGGGTATGGCGGTTCATCGTCTATCTGACATCGCCCTTAAGGCGTCAAATGTTCACTTGGGTCAGCAGATCGTAGAGCGTTCTTTCGGTTCGATGGTTGTTCACCATCGAGATCAAAGCGACGTGCTTGAGTCAGGCTCTAAGATGTTACAGCACCTGAACACCCATGAATTCGATCGTCAGCAGTGTGTGGTAATGTGGAACGAAGTGATTCGTGGTATTACCCCGGATCATGCTACCTTGATCAACCGTGACAACCGTCGTGGTTCGATGATCTTGCCTGGACAAAGCATGTTCATTATGGAAACCGAGCCTGCCGGTTATATCGTCTATGCTGCCAACGAGGCGGAAAAAGCGGCCAATGTTACCCTTGTAGAAGCTCGTGCGGTCGGTGCCTATGGTCGTCTATTGATGACCGGTAAAGAAGCCGATGTACTTGAAGCACAACGTGCCGCTACCGATGCGTTATCGCGTTTGACTTGCCGCAAGGGCGAAGTCGACGATCACTATTGATAGTTATTCAACTATCGACCTATTTACTAAATTCACTATAAATCACCTTAATAGGATATAATCGTCTATGGTTTAGCGCTAAACCATAGAATGTGTTCCCAATCAGAGGACACTGATAAGCGATATTTCATTATAGTATTGTCACTAAACGGCGATACAAATGCATTAGGTGACTTTATGAAAAATGCGGCCACTCAGCCAGGAAACTTTCTTATCCGACATGCTTCATTACGCCAGATTCAAGTATTTGAATCGGTGGCGCGTAACTTAAGTTTTACCCGCGCAGCAGAAGAGCTGCATTTGACTCAGCCAACCGTGTCAGCACAGGTGAAAAGTTTGGCCGAAGCGATTGGCATGCCTCTATATGAACAGATCGGCCGCAATATATCACTGACAGAAGTCGGCGAGGTGGTCGCCAACAGTTGCCGTGAAGTGATCAATCACTTTTCCAATCTGGAGATAATGCTCGATGGTTTTCGCGGCATGAAACGTGGTCGCCTGAGAGTTGCCGTGATGACCACGGCAAAATACTTCATGCCATTGGCCCTAGGTGAGTTCTGTAAGCAGTATCCTGATATCGATTTAGCCTTAACCATTGAAAACCGAGAAAGCTTATTAAAACGCATCGACCAGAATATGGATGATTTATATATTCTTGGCCAGATTCCGCAAAGCTCGGTCGAGCTTGAGGTGATTCCGTTTACCGCCAATCCATTGGTGATTATCGCCAATCGCGATCATGAGCTGGTCGGCAAAAAGGTTTCTTTGGAGCGGCTTGCAGAAGAACCTTTCATTATGCGTGAACCGGGCTCTGGTATCCGTTCCGCGGTGGAAGATACATTTGGTGCCAAAGGTCTGAAGGTCAAAGAACGCCTAACGATGCAAACCAATGAAGCTATCAAGCACTGTGTGGTCGGTAAGCTTGGGGTAGCATGCGTATCCAAACACACGCTTTATCTGGAAGATAAGAAAGGGCCACTGGTTGAATTGGATGTAGAAGGTTTTCCGATTCAGAAAGAGTGGAATATCGTTTATCCGGCAGGTAAGGAGCTATCGCTAATCGCCAAGGAATTCCTTAAATTTCTTGAAGAGCGCGGTAACGAATATATTCGTATCTAGTTTTTCAGTATGCGGCTTAATTGGTGACACAGGATTAAGCCCAAACCGCATAAAACGCTGATTGCGGCACTGATAAATCTAAATGCTAAAACCGCTCAGAGGCAGAGCTTCTTTGTTCTCGTTATAGCTATTATGCAAGACCGGAATATCGGTCAAGGATTGCAGGTCGGTGAAATTATCAATGTCTGCATCGGCACTGATGTCATTAACGACAATGCAGTGGATGTGCAAGCCGCGATTGCCGATTGCTTCAATCGACAATAAAGCCTGATTGATGCAACCCAAACGATTACCCACCACTAAGATTACCGGCAATTGTAGTCTTTCGGCCAGATCGGCATTCAGACCATCCAAAGCTAACGGCGAATAAAAACCGCCGGCACCTTCGACCAGAGTGATCTGCTTGTCAACGGCATCCGATAACCTACAGGCGGCAGCCAAATCAGCAATATTGATAATGGTATCGCTACTAGCGATGGCGCGTTGTGGAGAAATAGGCGCTTCGAACTGATAGTTGCAGATTTCGCGCAGGCTTAGATGGGTTTGGCTGCTCTGCTGCAGAAACAGTGCGTCTTCGGATAATAAAGAGCCGTCTGCTTGCTTAATGCAGCCCGAGGCGATCGGTTTACGCGGTAGCACCTCAAAACCTGCTGCAAGCAGTGATTTGGCAATACAGCCGCTGACAAAGGACTTGCCAATTTCTGTATCGGTACCGGTAATAAAAAAACCGCCTTTGAATGACGGTTTTTTTTCTGTATGGGCTGGAGGGTTCGCTGAGTGTTCAGACATCATCGACCGCAAGCCTTACAGATTCTCAGTCAGGCGTGCTTGCGCTTCCTGATATTTTTCGAAAGTCTTGGCGACCACATCTTCAGGAAGATCCGGTGCGTGCTCAGGATTGCGATCCCAATCGAGGCTGTCCAAATAATCACGTATATACTGCTTATCGAAGCTTGGCGGGTTACTGCCAACTTGATAGCTCGATACCGGCCAGAAGCGTGAGCTGTCTGGCGTCAAGGCTTCATCAATCAGGTAGATGGTGCCATTATCGTCTTCACCGAATTCAAACTTGGTGTCTGCAATAATGATACCGCGCTCACGGGCAAATTCGGCAGCAGTGGTGTAAAGCTCAATCGCCAGTTTTTTTACCGCATTGGATTTTTCTTCACCCATGATCTCGACTAGGCGTTCGAAGCTGATGTTTTCATCATGGTCGCCTTGCTCGGCTTTGGTTGATGGGGTGAACAAAGCTTCAGGCAATTGCTGTGCTTTTTTCAAACCTGCTGGCAGGGCGATACCGCAGACACTTTGTGACTGCTCATACTCTTTCCAGCCGGAGCCGACCAGATAACCACGTACAATCGCTTCTACCGGCAGTGGCTTAAGCTTGCGTACGATCATGCCTCGGCCATCCAATTGCTTCAATTCATCAGCGGTAAGGTAGTCGGCAAGGTTCATATCGTCAACCAACTGATTAGGCACGATATCTTGCATTTTGCGCATCCAGAACTGGGCGGTCTGGGTGAGAATGCGACCTTTACCCGGAATCGGGGTTGGTAAAATGGCATCATAAGCCGAAATACGGTCAGTGGTGACAATCAACATATGATTGTCATCAATATCATAGATATCGCGGACTTTACCCTTGCCGATCAACGGCAAGCTAGTTAAGTTGGATTCGTATAGCGGTTGCATAGGCTTTCCTAGTCATTGGTGCTTTTGTAAGCACTCGGTTTGGTTTTACGTCTATTTTCAGGATACGGGAACTTGATATGCCCATATCGGAGAATCAGGGTCGAAATGGTAATCAAGGTAATGGTCGCTGCGACAGCAATCATCTGCCATTCACTAAGATCTTTCATTTCTAGAATTAAGTATCTGGCCAAGGCCACAATGGCGATATACATCGGCAGACGAACCGGCAGTTTACCGGAGTCGATATAGATAGCGACCATTGCCAAGACTTCCAGGTAAAGGAACAGCAACAGTAAGTCACCTAAGTGGACTTCCCGGTTGTGGATCATCTCCATTACAGCATCGTAACCGGCGAATACCGTAGCGATGGCAATAATCGCCAAGCCGATATATTCGATAAAATGAATACCCTGTTTAAAATAACGGTCGGCATTTTGCCCTAAAACACTCTGGGTATCGGCGGTATCCGGACGGATTATCTCGCTTTTATCAATTGCAGTTTTTTCTTCCATCAAAGTCATCTCAAGTATTCGTTTGTGTACAGTGTGCAAAAGTTTGCCCTAAACAGCAACAAGAATAGGGTTGCCATGGCATTTTTTTGCCCATTCTAAAGGATGCTGGTAAAATGCACGAATTATTTTTTCAACGAAATTTCCGGCGTAAAGCAATTCGTGCTTTTCGCTAGATTATTTAAAGGTGTTTTAAGATGGCAAAACAAGAAAATTGGATCGCTCCGTCAATCCTTTCAGCAGACTTTGCACAGCTGGGTAAAGACGTTAAAGACGTTATCGCAGCCGGTGCTGATGTTGTTCACTTTGACGTAATGGATAACCACTACGTTCCTAACCTGACTATCGGTCCACTAGTTTGTGAATCGCTGAAAAACTTCATGGTTCGTGAAGACGTTAAAGCACCTATCGATGTGCACTTGATGGTTAAGCCTGTTGACCGTCTAATCGGTGACTTCGCTTCTGCTGGTGCAGACATCATCACTTTCCACCCTGAAGCTTCTGAACACATCGACCGTTCTTTGCAGTTGATCAAGGCTGAAGGTTGTCAAGCAGGTTTGGTATTTAACCCGGCCACGCCATTAAGCTATTTGGATCACGTAATCGACAAAATCGATATGATTCTGATTATGTCTGTAAACCCAGGTTTTGGTGGCCAGGCATTTATTCCGCAAGCTTTGGAGAAACTAAAAGCAGCGCGTCAGATGATCGATGCGTCAGGTCGTGATATCCGTTTGGAAATCGACGGTGGTGTTAAGGTTGAGAACATCGCAGAAGTAGCTGCTGCGGGCTGTGATACTTTTGTATCTGGTTCTGGTATTTTCGGTAAGGCAAATGCTTCGGATGCAAACCGTTATGATACGGTTATCCAGCAGATGCGTGACGAGTTGGCAAAAGCTTAATCCAAAGCTTTTTCAACCTCGACTTATTGCAAAACGCCAGCCTTAGCGCTGGCGTTTTGTTGTCTGAAATCAAGGAAAAACAGATGGCAATTAGTAAAATCAAACCAGAATTAGTATTAATCGATTTAGACGGAACCCTAATCGACAGTGTGCCGGATTTGGCCTACTGTGTGGATGAAATGATGAAGCAGCTGGATATGCCGGTGCGTGGCGAAGCTGCGGTACGTAACTGGGTAGGTAACGGTGTACAACGTCTTACAGAGCGAGCCCTGATCAATGCCGTTGAAGGTATGCCTGAACAGCAATTGATGGATAAGGCTTATCCGATATTTCTGGAGCTCTACAAGCACAATAACTCACAGCGTAGCTGCGTTTACGATGGTGTTAAGCAAGGTATCGAATGGTTGTTGGACAATGGTTACCGCGTCGCTTGCGTGACCAACAAGGCCGAAGCGTTTACCTTGCCACTATTGAAAGCCAAGGGGCTATTGGATTATTTCGAGCTAGTCGTTTCAGGTGATACCTGTGCGGAGAAAAAACCGCACCCAATGCCGTTATTACATGCCGCGGAAAAATTAGGCGCTAATCCGGCTAACTGTCTGATGCTGGGTGATTCCCGTTCCGATGTTAAGGCAGCTCGCGCGGCCGATTTCGGCATAATCTGCATGAGTTATGGCTATAACCACGGTGAAGATATCCGTGATTACAACCCTGATGCGGTTATGGACTCTTTTATGGAGTTGCCAAACTATCTACAAGCCAAGGCTTGAGATAATTGAGCTCAGTCTGGTTAATGACCAGACTGGGTTTTTACTCGAATCCATAGCGTGATTCGATACCATTATTACAAGCAGAGAGATTTGTCATAACAGATGAAAGCCCTAGCATTTATTAAAGCCCTGTTATTAGAGATCTTTCGCCCGTTAATCTGCACCTCAGCAGGGATAAAACGTGCTATCTTATTCTATCTGTATAGCCGTAAACATAAGTAACCTCTGAAAAAGCGGTATTGCGGCCAGAAATACAACCTATTACTATTCTAGAATATGGCAAAAGAGCCGATATTCATTAACCGTCAATCGAGCAAGGCCAAACACGAATGAGCAGTCAACAATTTGCTACCCTCGCCGCACAAGGCTACCGCTATGCGCCAGTAATGCGCACAGTGCTTTGTGACTATGACACCCCGCTAAGCGTTTACCATAAGCTTGCCAAAGGGGCGTACTCCTATTTATTTGAATCGGTGCAGGGCGGTGATAAGTGGGGTCGCTATTCGATTATCGGCCTGCCGTGTTCACGTCGTATCGAAGTTCATGGGCACCAGGTCAGTGAATATTTAGGCGATGAACGGATTCAGCAGCAAATCAGCGATGATCCTTTGGCGTGGATCGAAGCGTATCAAAATCAATTCAAGGTTTTCGAACAACCGGGTATGCCGGCGTTCAGTGGTGGCTTGGTTGGTTACTTCGGTTATGACACTGTACGTTTTGTCGAACCGCGTTTGCACAACAGTATGCCGTCTCAGGACGACATCGGTGCCGCCGATGTGCAGTTGTTAGTATCAACGGAATTGGTGGTATTCGATAACTTGAACGGTCAGGTTCATATGATCGTCCATGCCGACCTAACCGAAGAGAATGCATTGGAGCAAGCCAATCAGCGTTTGGATGAACTGCAGACCCAGCTAAGTCATACCACGAGTGTGCCGCAAGACAGCAAGCAGCCGAGCATTGTTAAAGAAGAAGATTTTGTTTCCAGCTTTGGTGAAGAGCCTTTTAAGCAGGCCGTGGATAAAATCAAAGAATATATTCTCGCCGGTGATGCGATGCAGGTGGTGATTTCACAGCAGATGTCGATCGATTTCGATGCCGCGCCAATCGACCTGTACCGTGCCTTGCGCTTTTTGAACCCGTCACCTTATATGTTCTTTGTCGATATGGGCGATTTGCAGATTGTCGGTTCATCACCGGAGATTCTGGTTCGTCTCGAAGACAATACGGTAACGGTGCGTCCAATTGCCGGAACGCGTCGTCGCGGTGTGACAGCGGAAAAAGACAAAGAACTTGAAATTGATTTATTAAACGATCCGAAGGAGTTGGCCGAACATCTTATGTTGATCGATTTAGGCCGCAACGATGTCGGCCGTATCGCTGAGATCGGTTCGGTCGAATTAACCGAGAAGATGGTGGTCGAGCGTTATTCCCACGTGATGCATATTGTTTCCAATGTTAACGGTCAAGCCAAAGCGGGAATGAGTGCGATGGATGTATTGCGCGCCACCTTTCCGGCCGGAACCGTATCCGGTGCGCCGAAAATCCGTGCGATGGAAATCATCGATGAAATGGAACCGGTCAAGCGCGGCGTTTATGCCGGTGCGGTCGGTTATTTGGGGTGGCATGGCAATATGGATACCGCGATTGCCATTCGTACCGCGGTCATTAAAGATAATAAGCTGTTTGTTCAGGCCGGTGCCGGTATTGTCGCCGATTCGGTGCCGCAATCGGAATGGGATGAAACCATGAATAAAGGTCGTGCCATTTTTAGGGCGGCGCAGTTTGTTAGCGAAGGCTTGCATGCCGATACATTGCAGAACAAGAAATAGGTAAAGGTCAGTAAGGAAAATTTTATGTTGTTGATGATTGATAATTACGATTCTTTTACCTATAACATCGTGCAGTATTTTGGTGAGCTAGGTCAGCAGGTTGAAGTCCACCGTAATGACCAGATCGATATTGCCACCATCGAGCAGATGAATCCGGAATTCTTGGTAATTTCCCCCGGCCCTTGTACGCCGACAGAAGCCGGCATCTCCGTTGAAGCCATTAAGCATTTTGCCGGCAAGATTCCGATTATGGGGGTCTGCCTAGGTCACCAGAGTATCGGTCAGGCGTTTGGCGGCAATATCGTGCGTGCCAAACAGGTGATGCATGGTAAGACTTCTCCGGTTTATCATCGTAACTGCGGCATGTTTACTGATTTGCCAAATCCGGTGCAGACCACGCGTTATCACTCGCTGGTTATCGAGCAAGCCAGTTTGCCGGATTGCCTTGAGGTCACCGCTTGGACACAGGATGAAAACGGCGAACTTGATGAGATTATGGGTGTACGTCATAAAGAACTGCCGATCGAAGGGGTCCAGTTCCATCCAGAATCGATTCTCACCGAGCAAGGCCACCAGATGCTAAGAAATTTTTTGGACCAGAAGGGCTGTAAATAGTCACACTGATTAGGAAAACGATATGGAATTGAAAGCCGCCTTAGAAACGCTATTAAGCCGACAAGATTTAAGTACAGATCAGATGGAATCTGTCATGCATCAATTGATGTCGGGTAAAGCCACCGATGCACAGGTCGGCGCAATTCTTACCGCGCTGCGCATGAAGGGAGAGACTCAAGATGAAGTCACCGCTGCCGCGCATGTGATGCGTTCGCTGGCTTCCGCGGTTCCAATCAGTGATAAATCCAAATTGGTCGATACCTGCGGTACCGGTGGAGACGGTGCCAATACCTTCAATATCTCCACCGCGAGTGCGTTTGTGGTAGCCGCCGCAGGTGCCACCGTTGCCAAACACGGCAACCGTTCTATTTCGAGTAAGTCCGGCAGTGCCGATGTACTTGAAGCCGCCGGTGTAAATCTGAATCTTACGCCGCAACAAGTGGGTGAGTGTATTGACCAGACCAATGTCGGTTTTATGTTTGCCCCGGCGCATCATAGTGCGATGAAGCATGTGATCAATGCCCGTAAAGAAATGGGTGTCAGAACCGTGTTCAATATGCTGGGGCCTTTGACCAATCCAGCCGGCGCACCATTTCAGGTGATTGGTGTCTATGCAAAAGAATTAACTACCTTGTTTGCCAAGGTTCTGCAGCGTTTAGGTTCCAGCCATGTCATGGTGGTTCACGCCGAAGACGGTTTGGATGAAATCAGTATCGCCAGCAGAACCTTTGTTGCCGAATTGAAAAACGGTGAGGTCACTGAATGGGTTTTAGACCCAGCCGATTACGATATGGATCATGCCACCTTGGAAGAGCTTGCGGTGGACTCGGCTTTGGATAGCTTGAATATCATCCGTGCGGTTTTTGCCAATAACGAGTCGGCCGCCAAGGATATTGTTTGTTTGAATGCCGGCGCCGCTTTGTATGTCGCAGGTTTAGCGGATAATTATGCCGAGGGCGTTTTACTGGCGCGAACCGTGATTGCCGATGGACTGGCGCAGCAGAAATTCAATGAATTTATCAGCAAGACACAATCCCTTTAAATAAAGGACGCGGAGTATTGGTTCCGTGTTGATGTGTCGGCATGGCTTTTTAGCCTTTTGTATGTTTTAAAGGAACGCTCAATGAGTGGTACACCAACCATTTTAAAAAAGATTATTTTCCGTAAATTAGAAGAGATTCAAGAAGGCTGTGAGAAAATCCCGCTTCGTGAAATGAAGCAAAAAGCCCTAATGATGAGCACTACGCCAACGCGTGGTTTTGCCGATGCTTTACAAGCCAAGTTAGACAAGGGTGAATCGGCGGTTATCGCTGAAATCAAAAAAGCCTCGCCATCCAAAGGTGTTTTGCGTGATCCGTTTGATCCGGTGGAAATCGCCAAGTCTTATCAAGAAAACGGTGCCGCTTGTTTATCGGTTCTGACCGATAAGGATTTCTTTCAAGGGTCCAATGAGTATTTGCAGCAGGTTCGAGAGGCGGTTGAATTGCCGATTATCCGCAAGGACTTTATTGTCGATGACTATCAGGTTTATGAAGCGCGTGTTATCGGTGCCGACTGTATTCTATTGATTGCCGCGGCGATCGGTGATGCACAGATGTTCGAACTGACTCAAACGGCGATGCAACTCGGTATGGATGTGCTGATCGAAGTGCATAACGAAGAAGAACTGGAGCGCGCGTTGCGTTTACCTTTACCAATGATCGGTATCAACAACCGCGATTTGCATAGTTTTGATGTCACTTTGGAAACCACGTTGAAAATGCTCGATAAGATTCCGGATGACCGTATTGTGATTACCGAAAGTGGTATTTTGGGGCCGGAAGATGTCGCCAAAATGCGCGAGCACCACGTCAATAGTTTCTTGGTGGGTGAAGCCTTTATGCGTGCCGATAACCCGGGTGAGAAATTGGCGGAGTTATTCAAATAATCCCACGCTTGTCCACAGCAGGCTCAGTCATGCCTATATTCCAAAGCCAGTCAGTTGACTGGCTTTTTTGTGAGTGGAGAAGTCGTATTATTATCAATAATCTTTAGTTGATAATAAAAATTACCAGCCGCAGGCATGTCTTGATTTGGTTATGATGAGTGCTACAAAAAAACATCATTCGATAATCAAGGAGCAATTCATGTCATATTTAAAAAGTACGCCGAATAAGGAAGGTTATTTTGGTGATTTCGGTGGTGCGTTTTTGCCCCCGGAACTGATTCCGCATTTCGAACAGATCAATAAAGCCTATTTGGAACTAGGTCGTTCGGCGGACTTTTTAAATGAGCTTAAATATATCCGTAAGCATTATCAAGGTCGTCCAACGCCGGTTTATTATGCACATAACTTAAGCCGTGAAGTGGGCGCGCATATCTATTTGAAGCGTGAAGACCTGAATCACTCGGGCGCACATAAATTGAATCACTGTATGGCCGAAGCCTTATTGGCGAAACACATGGGTAAAACCAAACTGATTGCCGAAACCGGTGCCGGTCAGCATGGTGTGGCGCTAGCAACCGCAGCGGCGTATTTCGGGATGGAGTGTGAAATCCATATGGGTGAAATCGATATTGCCAAAGAAGCGCCCAATGTCACCCGTATGAAATTGTTAGGTGCTCAGGTTGTGCCGGTTGGTTTTGGCGGACGTTCTTTAAAAGAGGCGGTCGACTCGGCATTCCAATCTTATGTACCGCAAGCGGATACCGCACTATTCGCGATCGGTTCGGTGGTCGGGCCACACCCATTCCCGATGATGGTGCGTGACTTCCAGTCGGTGGTTGGCTTTGAAGCGCGTGAACAGTATTTGGAAATGGTTGGCGAATTGCCGGATGAAGTAGGCGCCTGTGTCGGTGGTGGATCAAATGCGATGGGCTTGTTCTCCGGGTTTATGGATGATGAGGGAGTCGGCAAAAATGGTGTCGAACCTTTAGGTCGCGGAACCAATCTGGGTGAGCATTCGGCAACCATGACTTATGGTAAACCGGGAATGATTCACGGTTTTAAATGTCTGGTATTGGAAGATGAAGAGGGTAACCCGGCGCCGGTTCATTCGATCGCATCCGGTTTGGATTATCCGGGAGTCGGGCCTGAGCACTCTTATCTGAAAACGGTAGGGAAGGTGAATTATCATGCGGTCACCGATGATGAAACCTTGGATGCGTTCTATAAGTTATCGCGTATGGAAGGGATTATCCCTGCGTTGGAAAGTTCTCATGCGGTGGCCTGGGCAATGAAGCACGGTAAAGCAAATCCGGGTTCTACCATCTTGATCAATTTGTCGGGGCGCGGCGACAAGGATATTGATTATGTTGCCGACAATTTCGGTACCGGTGAATAATCCCTGCCCGAAGTTTAGAGGAATAAACGCGCTCTTGAGCGCGTTTTTTTATGGCTGTGATCTAGCTTCATTGTCCGGATTATGAAGATTTGCTGACGCAGGCTGACATCTTTTTTACGGAACCCTTTAAGTGAGCAATTCGCTTTTGCAGTTTAGAAAGGCCTTTGCTATGCTAAAACTCCTTATCGAGAGGAGATTACAAAATGAGAAAAGCAATTACATTAAGTGTTTTATTGTCGTTCTTTAGTGTATTGGCGTTACCGGTGCAGGCGGCAATGGTAGGCACTGAAGAAATTGTGCAAAACGCACAAATGATCGATGAACGCGCTAAGCTGAACGAGTTTTTGCAGCGTGAAGATGTCAAAGTCCAGTTTGAAAATATGGGAGTCGCATCTCAAGATATCGAACAGCGTGTGGCGGCACTGACAGATCAAGAAGTCATACAGCTTAATCAGCAGATGGAAACCCTGCCTGCCGGTGAAGGTATTGTCGGATTGGCGGTATTTTTATTTGTGGTCTTTATCATTACCGATGCATTAGGGGCGACCGATCTATTCGATTTTGTCGATCCGATTCGTTAATGACAAGCGCATTAATACAGCGATTACACACCCGGCTTTTGTCGGGTGTTTTGTTTGTGCTGATTGTTGCGGTAATGCAAGGCTGTGCCTATGCGCCACAGGTTAAGCAACTGCAACAAAACGGTTGGGACAATTTATCGATTGCCAAGGCCGTCGAGTTGACCGATGTGCCCTTTTTCCCCCAACAGAAATATCAGTGTGGGCCGGCGGCCTTGGCGACAGTGCTTAACTACAACAATATTAATGTCGAGCCGGAAGAGCTGCGCGCCAAAGTTTATGTGCCGAAACGTCAGGGCAGTTTTCAAATAGAGATGATTGCCGCGACTCGCCAATACGGCAAACTGCCTTATCCATTGGATCCGAGTCTTGAGGATCTGCTAAGAGAAGTTGATGCAGGCAATCCGGTGCTGGTGTTGCAAAATTTGGCTTTCGAGAACATGCCGCAATGGCATTTTGCGGTGGTAGTCGGTTATGACCTGAATCGCTCTGAAATTATTTTACGTTCAGCCACCAGCAAGCGCTGGACAACGTCGCTGAGCAATTTCGAACAAACCTGGCGTAAGTCGAATTATTGGGCATTGGTGGTTACCGATGCCGATAAGGTTCCGCCTACAGCAACCGTTTCCAAATGGTTGGCGGCCGGTTTGGATTTAGAAAAAATAAAGCGTTATCAACAGGCGCAACAATCCTATCGGGCGGCAACGCGAAACTGGCCGTTACAAGACAAGCCATGGTTAGCCTTAAGCAATCTGTTTTATAAGCAAAAGCGTTATCAGGATGCATCTGCCGTGCTCAAGCAAGCGCTGAGCAATATTAAAGACAGTGCCGAGCTATGGAATAACTATGCGTATCTGTTAAAACACGAAGGTTGTTATCAGAGCGCGCAACAAGCCGCTGCATGTGCTTTGCAATTAAAGGCCGATGACAAGAATATCATCGCGACTTGGCAAGAGATGCAGCAGTTGGATTTATCCGGTTCGAAAAGCTGTGAGGCCATTCAATGCGACCGTTAAATCAGCGTGCCGGGTCGAGGTTTATCGCCGTTGAGGCATTGCAACGGAACCAGCCGGCGATACTGGCACGGGGTTGCTGTGTCGGCAATACCTCGTGTGGTGTCTGTTCACTTAAGAAAACCACCAACTTGCCGATTTCCGGCATTGCGGTATGTAAAACCTGTTCACCATCTTCACTGTAGATGACCAATTCACCGCCCCATTCATTTTGCCATTGCGGATTAAGGTAGAGTACGGTGGTAATCATGCGATTGGCATTGCCGCGGAAACTGTCGCTGTGTTTTTTATAGAAGTCGCCCGGGCTATAAAGCGCATAGTGGCATTCGTATTCAAACAAACCCATAAACAGCTCACGATTGAGTTGCTGTTGTAGCAGTGCCATTTGTGCGAGATACTGTTGTTGCGCTTCACTTTGACCGTTTAGCCAGTAGATAGAATCGCGGCGGATACCATGATTTTTTTGGTGTTGTTGTCCACGACCAATCCCGGCTTCTTCCATCTGACCTTGTTCATCCAAGGCGTCCAGTTCATTGAGCAGTTGCAAACATAGCTCATTGGAAATGGCATTCGGCCATTCACACCAGCCTTTTTCGACCAGCGCATCAATCATGTGCGCAATGATTTCTACCGATAAGCTCTGCATAAGAATGCTTCCAAATTTTGAGGAAGCGAATTATGCGCTTGTTTTTGATTTTTAACAATAAAAATAATCGAGGTGATGGATGGCCGGCATCAGTTTTAAAAAATAAGTGATTTTTATTATTAGGTAAAAGATTTCTTTTTGTTTTTTAAAGAGTGGGTTGCTATCTTAGCTATACCTGCCCGCTATAAGTCATTACGGGCAAGTATTTCACCTAAGGCAACACTAGGTAAGCGAGTGGCATAGTGATCTAAGTCTTTCGATTGCTAGTGAGGAATAATCAAACAATACTCACTTTTAAAAAAGTTTGTACGCGCTTCGGCGCGTTTTTTTATGCCTGAAAATGCGTATTGGCTCCGCTAAAAGAAAATTTGCTGACAGGATAAAAAAATACTTGCTTTTTTTTCAAAAAATCCAATAATACGCATCTTCCTTTTTCACACAGAAACCTTTGAAATTTTTGCAAAAATGCGAATTAACTAAAGGCAACAGAAAGAAAAATGGTTAACACCTCACATGACAGAAATCATGTGGTTGGGGTTCAACAGACTAGCCTTTGTCCGTTGGACTAATATTAATCATTCATCCGTAGCTCATCTAATTTTACGGGTGTTTTCAAAAGGTGCTCAAGATGTCACATTCAGAAAATGTACTGGTTACCAGTAACGACCATTTTGAAGTTGTAGAAAAAACAACAATCATTGACGATTCATGGCCAACACATGACCAAGCGGTAGAAGATCAGACTTTGGATCATTTCATTACCCGTGAAGGTAAAACGTTTGCCGGAACTCACATTATTGCAGACTTTTGGGGTGCTTCGCGCTTGGATGACTTGCAGTTGATGGAACAAGCCCTGCGCGAAGGTGTGGAAAAAGCTAAAGCAACCTTGTTGCATATCCACCTTCATCACTTTACACCTAACGGCGGAATTTCCGGTGTTGCGGTATTGGCCGAATCACATATCAGTGTGCATTCTTGGCCGGAACGCAACTATGCGGCATTCGATGTCTTTATGTGTGGTGATTCTCAGCCTGAACTGGCGATTGAAGTGCTTAAACAGGCCTTTACGCCAACTGATGTTAAGGTGGATAACCTGCTGCGTGGTGAGGTGAAGATCGATGACTAATACTTACTTGGAAACACTTTACCCGAGTTGGGGCCAGCAGTTTGTGATGGACGAAGTGTTGTTTGAAGTAAATACGGGTCATCAGCATCTGGTTATTTTTAATAATGCCCAGTGGGGCACGGTAATGGCGCTGGACGGCGTTATCCAAACCACGGAAAAAGACGAATTCATCTATCACGAGATGATGGTGCATGTGCCGATGATGGCGCATGGCAATGCCAAAAAGGTGTTGATCATCGGTGGTGGTGACGGCGGTATCCTGCGCGAAGTGCTAAAGCATGACACGGTTGAGTCAGTGACTCAGGTGGAGATCGACCAGCAGGTTATCGACATGTGTATCAAGTATCTGCCCAATCATTCCGCAGGTGCTTACGACAACCCGAAAGCAAACATTGTGATTGCCGATGGAGTCGATTTTGTTAATGAATGTACAGAAAAATTCGATGTCATTATTTCAGACTCGACCGATCCGATGGGGCCGGGTGAAGTGCTGTTCACATCGCGTTTTTACCAAGGCATTAAAAATTGCTTGAATGACGATGGGGTTTTTGTCGCACAAAACGGTGTCAGCTTTATGCAGACCGATGAAGTGACAACGACCTATAAGCGTCTGTCACCTTTGTTCAAGCAGGCGAGCTTCTATAGCGGCGCGGTACCGACCTATGTCGGCGGTATTATGACGTTCGCTTGGGCTACCGATAATTTAGATTTGATCGAAACGCCAGATGAGGTTATCAAGCAACGTTTCAAAGCGTCCGGTATAAAAACCCGGTTTTATACTCCTGAGGTACACAAGGGGAGCTTTGCGTTACCTCAATATGTTTTGGATTGCCTAAAATGATTAACCATACTGAGTTAGAGCAGCTGTTTGCTGAAGAAACACACCCTGATGTGTTACAAGAATTTGACCGTGCCAGCTTGCAGGAGCTGGTGGAAAAGCATGAAACACCGTTTATGGTGTTGGATTTGAGTGAGGTCGAATATCAGTATAAATCGCTACAGGCGGCATTGCCTGGCGTGAAGCTGTTCTATGCGCTGAAATCGCTTTCTCATCCTGAATTGATCAAACGTTTGAAGTCGATCGGCGGCTATTTTGACCTGGCTACGATTGGCGAAGTGGAACTGGTCGAATCTTTAGGGATCACCGGCGACCGCTGTATTCATACACACCCGATCAAAAAGGATAAGGAGATTAAGCGCGGTCTGGAGTTCGGCTGTACCCGGTTTGTTATCGATAATATGGATGAGCTGAAAAAATTCATTCCTTATGCCGGTCAAGCGCAGTTGATTATTCGAGTCAGTTTCCGTAGCCAGCAGGCGGTGGTCGATCTGTCACGTAAATTCGGCTGTTCGCTGGAAGAACTACCGGTTTTGGTTGAGTTTGCGCAGTCTCACGGTATTGACGTTGTCGGCTTGTCGTTCCACGTCGGTTCACAGTCATTATCGCCAATGACTCAGGTCAATGCGGTGCGTGCCAGTGTGGCGGCGATGAAAGTCATGCCTCATGTTAAATGGCAGTTTTTGGATATAGGTGGCAGTTTCCCGGTTTCCTATCAGGAAGAAGTGCTACCGATTGACGATTTCTGTGCGCCTTTACGTGAAGCGCTTACAGAAGTTCCGGATGGTGTTGACGTGTTTGCCGAGCCGGGACGTTTTATCTCGGCACCGTCTATGATCGAGGTGGTATCGGTAGTCGGTAAAGCCAAGCGTGGTGCGCGTATGTGGTATTACCTGGATGATGGCGTTTATGGTGGGTTCAGTGGACAGATGTTCGACCATGCACAGTATCCGTTGGCGCCTTTGAAGCCGTTCGACCCGACCGGTGAGTTCTTACCGAGTGTGTTGGCAGGGCCGACGTGCGACAGTATCGACGTGGTCGCTGAAGATATCGAACTGCCGGAACTGGAGGTCGGTGATATTTTGATCGGTAAGCAGATGGGGGCTTATACCATTGCTTCTGCCACCGAGTTCAACTATTATCCGAAACCAAAAGTGGTGGTGGTCGAAGACATTTTTGACCCGGAGACCGAAGCCCTTTAAACTTGGCTTAGGTCAGAATGGTTTAAATTAACGGTATATAGGAGACAGCATGGCAACAGTAATCAAATGGCAAGGCGGAATGGCGTTTGAAGGCACTACCGAAAGTGGGCACTCTGTATTGATGGATGCGGCCCCTTCCGTAGGTGGTGAAAATAAAGGCGCGCGCCCTATGGAAATGGTGCTGTTGGGTCTAGGTGGTTGTACTTCGATTGATGTGGTGATGATGCTTAATAAAAGCCAGCCTGATCAAGTCAAAGACTGTCAGGTGGAAATCACCGCTGAACGTGCCGATAGTGTGCCGAGTGTATTTACCAAGATCCATGTGCACTTCAAGGTGTTCGGAACCGATCTGAACGAAAAGAAAGTCGCTCGTGCGGTGAGCTTGTCGGCCGACAAGTACTGTTCGGTTTCGAAAATGTTGGAAAAAGCGGTAGAGATGTCGCACGACTATGAAATTATCGAAGCCTAATAAGCGCTAAGCACTACAATCGGGTAAGCAAGGAGGCCGTGATGCCAAACTGGTTTTTGATGTTAACTATGACAATTTTAAAACTGGTAATGAGCAAAAAAGGCCTCGCCAAGCAAGCCCGGCAACCATCAGGCTGGTACGGTAAATATATCGCCCAGCCGATGTTCATCAACGGCAATGCCGCTCTCAATCAACTTATCTTCTCCTCTCTTGATCTAAAGCATACCGACCATGTTCTGGAAATCGGCTTTGGTCCAGGAGTTTTGCTGCAACAGATTGCTGTCAAGGTGGATAGACCTTATCAAGTTTTTGGTTTGGATTTTTCCACAACGATGGTTGAGCAGGCTTCTCAGCGTAACCGTCAATTATTGACCGATCATAAACTGCAATTGCAACTGGGTAATAGTGTACAGATGCCTTATGGTGATGCTCGGTTCGACAAGGTTTGTTGTGCCAATACGCTCTATTTCTGGCAGCCTTTGGCTCCGCATCTGCTAGAAATCCTTCGTTGTTTAAAGCCACAGGGACAGTTGGTTATCGGCTTCAGAGACGCTGAACAGATCAATGCCATGCAGTTGGATGAGGAATTGTTTGCTCGCTATAGTCGCGAGCAAGTCAAGCATTTGCTGCTTGATGCCGGGTTTTCCGATGTGCGGATTATTGCCGAATCGGCACTGCCGCTAGACTCTTATGTGGCGATTGCCACTAAGTAGATGGCATACTATAGACAGCTCTATTTGCATTAATGGTGATATCTAAAGGTAAAGCGATGACACAAGGTTTGATTTACGCATTTTTGCTTGACGGACAAGGTGGAGCCAAGGCATTGAGCTGGCAACAGGTGAAAAACTGGCATGCCGAGCAGGGCGAATTGTGGCTGCACCTTGATTACAGTCAGTATGAAGTCAAGGAGTGGTTGTTTCATGAATCCGGTTTGGATATCTCCGTTGCCGAAACCCTGTTAAGCAGTGAGTCGCGTCCGCGTTGCCAAAGTTATGCTGAAGATTTGCTGATGGCTTGGCGAGGCATCAATCCAAATCCGACCTCCGATCCGGATGATATGGTTGCGGTGCGTATGTGGCGTGACAATAAGCGCCTAATCAGTACCTTGAAGCGTGATTTGCAGGCAATCAATGATGTGGTGTTGCGCTTGGAACGCGGATCAGGTCCTTTAACACTTGGTGAGCTGGTAATCGAACTGGCCGACAGAATGGTCTGGGAAATCAGCTCGGTGGTGGAAAAGTTCGATGATGCCATGGGGGATCTGGAAGCACGCGTATTGGAAAGCAAGCAATTGGTGCTGCGAACCGAGTTGGGGAATCTGCGCCGCCAGGTGATTGCCTTAAGACGTTATCTGTCACCGCAAAAAGAAGCCCTAATGCGTCTGACCATGGAAAAACTGGCTTGGATCGATAGCGACGACCGCATATTGTTGCGCGAGGTAGTCGACCGGGTCACGCGTGCCTTGGAGGATTTGGAGGCGATTCGTGAAAGAGCGATGGTCGCGCAGGAAGAATTGCAGAACCGCATTAGCGAAGAGCTTAATAATCGAATGTATGTATTGTCGATCATTACCGCGGTGTTTTTGCCTTTAGGCTTCTTAACCGGTTTGTTAGGCATCAATGTCGGCGGTATTCCGGGGGCGGAAAACCCGCAAGCGTTTCGTTATTTTATTTGGATTATTATCGGTCTGATTGTCGCCCAGATAATGTTCTTTAAATGGAAGCGCTGGTTTTAACATAAAAATGACAGTGCTAAACAATAAAGCCACCGTTTGCTATGCAGTCGGTGGCTTTTTATGTATCGGTGTTGCCTAAATCAATGACTGTAATGAGTATCGCGCAGATTCGCCAATGTCATTATCACTTGCATAAAGGCTTCTACCGAAGCGATCGATGCGGTCTCATTCATGGTGTGATACCCGGTGGTTGGAATCTGAATGGTCGTGCCATGCACCAGACCTTGCGAATTGGCGGTAATTCGGCCTAATTCGGTACGCCCGATATTACTGCTGTTTTCCGGCGACAACTGGTTCTGTTCCAGAATATAGAGGTCTTTATAGCCGTATGGAATCTCCAGTTTTTCACAAAGTTGGGCAACCTTCTGGGTGGTAAGCGCATTAAATTCCGCGAATTCATCACGGTTGCGCAATACCACCAGTTGTTTATCCGCTTCAAAACGGTTTTTGTAGGGGCTGGTGTCCAATACATAAAGCTCATTGGTCGAGCCACCGAAACGACGGAACCATTCGAGCAGATAACGCCAGCTCGCGCCGCACTCTTCTTCGGCTGTGAAAAACGCCGTACCTTGATAACCCAAACTAAACAGGTGAACCAGAATCGCTGCAGTCAAGACATTGTCGAGTTGTCCCGATAATAAGCCGTTATTGATTTTCAATTTATCGCGAAAACCGACCGGTGTGCCGGCCACAACGTGCTCCAAGCCTTCCAGTTCGAAAATAAGGTTATTGCGGAACTCGCAAATATAAGCGTTATTGATTTTACCGGTACCGCGATAAGCGCCCGACCATGGCTCATAGGCCAAAACCTGGGTATTCTCAAAACGGTTCATCAATGTCATTTTCAGTTCATTGCTGATTGAGCTTTCCGGATAGTTGTTATTGGTTTTACCGGCAACAAACGCGGCAAACTGGAACTCGTTAGGCCCGGTACAGACCAGGCCATGACGGTCGATATGGCTGGAGAACATCGCGCTGTTCGGTTCATTGCCTTGTGCGACCAATAAGCCTTCATACCAGGTGACCTTGGCACCGCGTTCTTCCAGTTCACGCTGTAGTACACGAAAAAACGCGTGCTCGGCACCGACGACACTCGGTTCGCGGATTAGTGATTTAAGAAGGTCGATAAATTCATTAAAGTGTTCCATGTGAAACTCCCACACTTAAGCGGACATGGCAGAATTTAGGGCAGGCAAATTGTGGTGAGCTGTTAAGAATTCTGTTGCGTCAAATTAGTAAAAACAACGCTGAAAAATCAGTCGATAGAAATTGCGATTTTATAGTGAATTGCAGAAAAAGCTATTAATTATTTAATGATTTTGCAGGTTAAATTTTATGTTTATTGGTAAAACATCGTATAGTTGGCTTTGGCAGTTTTCGTAACGTGGGGAAATTTTGTGGCTTGGTTAAAGATAATCGTTTTTTCTTTTTTAGTGCTTGCTTTAGGTGTCATGGGATTCGATACGACTATTGCATTAGTTAAGTTACCGATAGATATTCTTTTAACTTTATTAATTGGCATTACGGGCTTGGCTTTATTGGTGTGGTTAGTTGCCGTAGATCATTCAGTAAGCAAAATATGGAAGTTTTGTGAGCCATACTGTAAGGGTTGGTCTCTTTATTTATTTGAACCGGAAATTAGGGTCAAAGATGAAAATTGTGAGGGGTTCAAGGCACTAAGCCATGAGCAGAAAATTAAAGTTCTGCAGAAGAAATATGCTTCGGTGCCAAGGAAGTTTGAAAGTCGTGTAAGATTGCGCTGGATTGTAGTTTCGGGTTTAGTTTCATTTGGGGTTCTACTTCTACTTTGGCAGTTTGGTCAAATGAATACTGTAGATACTAGAGTGTTTTCGGCTGCGGTTGCACTTTTGGTGGGGGCACCAGTGGCATTAATGGTTTGGTATTTTCGTGATCAAAATAATATTCGAGAATTGGAGCGTCAACATCATGATGTAACGCTAAAAGAATTTCAAAAGCTTCAAGAATGGGCTACCGGTAATATTTCTGATGGATATGAAGATGGTAAGAAAACAAAACGTGTGGAAACACTGCAGATTTCAGCTTTACATTCTTTGCGAACTTATCTAAGAGGAGAGTTTGGAGAAATATTTAAGCGCAGTGCTTTTGAAGTTTTTGTAAGTGTTTTAAGTGTTGAGCACTATGAGATACTGAAGTACATTACTGAGAATTCTAAAAATCCTTCAAATTTTGAAATTCAATGGCAGATAGAACACCGACCACTAGCTAGACAAATTAATCAAATAGCATCAGAGGAATGGTTTAATTTATTGATGAATCATTCATATTCATTGAGAGGAATTAGTCTACTTGGAGTAAGTCTAAAAAATACCTACTTAGTAAATTTAGATTTTACAGCTTCTACTATGCAAGGAGTCTGTTTCGAAGGTGCTGAGCTTGAGAATATAGATTTCACAAGATGCTTGCTGTTCAATGCAGATTTTACTAATGCGCGATTAAAATACTGCAATTTTTTAGTTGCAAATTTAATTTCAGCTTCATTTTTAAGAGCACGATTTGATTCTGTTTTATTTAAAAGTGCAGAAATGCAATTGTGCGATTTTGCGCTGGTGAAGTCAAAGCATAGCTATTTTTCAGAAACAATGCTTCAGGCGACAAACTGGGATGGTTTTTCAACAAATGAAGATGTCTTTAGGGGGTGTGATTTTAGCGGGGCTTTTGCGGTATTTCATGTTAAATCTTTCAAAGACGTAGTATTGACCCGCATAGGTAAGCCAGCAGATGTTGAACCTTTAAAGAGATTAAATGGTAAAGGTAATAAGTTTGACTCATATTCGTTAGATGATGCTAGAAGCTGGTTACATATTTAAATTTAGTATTGCTTTTGTAATTCCCGAACTTAAAATCCTTAAATTATGATTGTTAATATTATAGGCTGGCATGGTGTAAACCAGTTTGCCGAATGGTCTTAGCCAAATACCGTTTTCTATCGCCGCGGCTTGCACGGCTGGGCCTAAATCACTTCGTTCCAGTTCAATTACGCCAATCGCACCCAATACACGTACATCGGCGACACCATCCAATTCTTTTAGCGGTAATAGCGTATCGTTAAAGTGTTGTTCAATACGTTGGATATTGGCTTGCCAGTCGGAAGCTAGCAATACATCAATATTGGCAACCGCCGCGGCACAAGCTAAAGGATTGCCCATAAAGGTCGGGCCATGGGCGAGAATGCCGGGGTTGCCGCTATTCAGTGTTTCGGCAATATGTGTGCTTGCCAGCGTTGCCGCCAAGCTGATATGACCTCCGGTCAGGGTTTTACCTAGGGTGATTATGTCCGGGCTGATTCCCGCCCATTCACAGGCGAACAGTTTGCCGGTGCGACCAAAGCCGGTAGCGATTTCATCGGCAATCAATAACACATCAAACTCATCACATAATGCGCGCAGCTGTTTTAGATAGTCCGGGCGGTAAAAACGCATGCCGCCGGCACCTTGGACAATCGGCTCGATAATAAAGGCGGCGGTTTCCTGATGGTATTGTTCCAGCATTTGGCGCACTTGGTTAATATCTTCATTGTCGCTGTTAGCGTCAAAGCCCATTTGCGGCGCGTCGCAAAAATGGTGCTGTGGTAAAACCTCTTTAAACAAACTGTGCATGCCATTGACCGGGTCGCACACCGCCATGGTGGCGAAAGTGTCGCCGTGATAACCGTTTTTCACGGTCATCAGTTTGTGTTTTTGCGGTTTGTCCTGGCTGATCCAGTATTGCAAGGCGATTTTCATTGCCACCTCAACGGCCACCGAACCGGAGTCGCTGATAAATACTTTATCCAGCCCTTGTGGTGTTAGTTCCACCAGGCGACGGCTCAGTTCAATCGCCGGTTCATGGGTCAGGCCGCCAAACATAATGTGCGGCATGGTATCAATCTGATTCTTCATTGCAGCCGTAATCGCAGGATGATTATAGCCGTGCAAGGTCGCCCACCAGGAACTCATGCCATCAACCAGTTCACGTCCATCGGCTAGAGTGATAATCGAACCTTGGGTTTTTGCTACGCCGATTGCCGGAATTTGACTAGGGCTTTGCGCATAGGGGTGCCAGATATGTTGTTGGTCGTAATCCAACAATTCTTGCCAGTGTTGTGACAGTTGATGCGTGGTTGATTGGGACATGGTTTTTTAATCTTTTTGACAAATTATCTACAGACTAGTTTATCAGTAACGTCAAGAGGTGAGTTTGAGTATGTTCAGTGTCTCTGCAAAGCTGTCTTCCAATGGCGCTTTAATGCTGATTGCTTGTTCTGTATCCGGATGAATAAACTCGAGCTGGGTGGCGGCAAGGTATAAGCGGTGGATTCCTAGCCAGTCATTAAACAGGTGGTTATGGTGGCGGTCACCATAGCGCACATCGCCGATAATCGGGTGGTTGATAAAGTTCATATGACGACGCAATTGGTGTTTGCGCCCGGTCTGCGGCTTTAGCTCCAACAATGAATAACGCTGTTGCGGGTATTTGCCCAAAGGCTTGTCCAATGTCGTGGTCGCCAAGGTACGGTAATCGGTAAAGGCCTCTTGAATCAGTTCCTCGTCACGGCGCGTCTTATCGGCGATCTTGTCCTTATGGAATTTCAGCGCGTGATCGATATGGCCTGACTCATTTGCCCAGCCGCGACAGATTGCCCAATAGGTTTTACTTAGGCTGTGTTGCATGAATTGTTCACCTAGATGACGTGCGGCGTCTTTATTAAGGGTAAACAGCAATAAGCCCGAGGTGGGTTTGTCGAGACGATGCACCGGAAAGACTTCTTGGCCGATAAGGTCACGAGTCATCTGTACAGCAAATTGGGTTTCATGTTTATCGATAGGAGAGCGGTGCACCAACAAGCCTGCCGGTTTATGAATCGCAACCAGGGATTCGTCTTGATAGACAACGGATAGATTGTGATAACGGCATTCAGTGTGCAAAGCCAGGCTCCTGCGGTTGATAAATTAACAATAGTGACCGGCTTATTATATAAGTAATGGCCGGGAGGGATTATGAAAGCCGTATGTCAGTACAGAAATAGTGAAAAACAGATAAAAAATATTTGCCGGCAGGTGGCTAAGAACGCGTTGAATAAATCATTGTGGAATAAATTGCGATAAAACAGCAAAGTAAATAAATATGCCACGTTTACAATTAAGCTATTGATTGATAATATGATTTTTCAAATTGAGTCGGGCGCGCTATTTTCTAGGCTTCAATGAATTGAAATAAAATTCATCTTTTGTGAAATTTGTTGTTGACAGAGGGTGATATTTCTATAGAATACGCACTCACAATTTGGAGGGTTTCCCGAGCGGCCAAAGGGGGCAGACTGTAAATCTGCTGGCTCAGCCTTCGGTGGTTCGAATCCACCACCCTCCACCAAGCGGGTATCGTATAGTGGTTATTACCTCGGCCTTCCAAGCCGATGACGGGGGTTCGATTCCGCCTACCCGCTCCACTATTCCAAAGGCTCTCTTTGTTAGTTTGACTTGTTCAGATTGATGGGGAGGGCCTTTTTAATTTGCTTCCATAGCTCAGTAGGTAGAGCGCATCCATGGTAAGGATGAGGTCGCCAGTTCGATCCTGGCTGGAAGCTCCATTTTATAATGACGGTGTCGTTATGCTTTGTGCATGCGTCGCTATAACGGAGTTTGCATCATGGCAAAAGAAAAGTTTGAACGTTCCAAACCGCACGTAAACGTTGGTACTATCGGTCACGTTGACCATGGTAAGACAACTCTTACAGCGGCACTAACAATCGTACAGGGTAAGAAGTACGGTGGTGATGTAAAAGATTACTCATCTATCGATAACGCACCTGAAGAGCGTGAGCGTGGGATCACAATCTCAACAGCACACGTTGAGTATGAATCAGAAACACGTCACTACGCACACGTAGACTGCCCAGGTCACGCTGACTATGTTAAAAACATGATCACTGGTGCTGCGCAGATGGACGGCGCGATCCTAGTATGTTCTGCAGCAGATGGCCCAATGCCACAGACTCGTGAGCACATCCTTCTATCACGTCAGGTAGGTGTACCATACATCGTTGTATACCTAAACAAAGCTGACATGGTTGATGATGAAGAACTAATGGAATTGGTAGAAATGGAAGTTCGTGAACTTCTAGATACTTACGATTTCCCAGGTGATGACACTCCTGTAATCATGGGTTCTGCTCTTAAAGCAATCGAAGGTGACCAGTCTGAAATCGGTGAGCCATCAATCGGTCGTTTGATCGATGCACTTGATGAGTACATCCCGACTCCAGAGCGTGAAACAGACAAGCCATTCCTAATGCCTGTAGAAGATATCTTCTCTATCCAGGGTCGTGGTACTGTTGCAACAGGTCGTGTTGAAACCGGTGTTGTAAAAGTTGGTGAAGAAATCGAAATCGTTGGTATTCGCCCAACAACAACTACAACAGTTACTGGTGTAGAAATGTTCCGTAAGCTTCTAGATCAAGGTGAAGCGGGTGATAACGTAGGTATCCTATTACGTGGTACTAAGCGTGAAGACATCGAACGTGGTCAGGTACTTGCTCATAAGGGTACAGTAACACCACATACTAAGTTCGAAGCGGAAGTATATGTACTTTCAAAAGACGAAGGTGGACGTCACACTCCATTCTTCAACGGTTACCGTCCACAGTTCTACTTCCGTACAACTGACGTAACTGGTGCGTGTGAATTACCGGCTGGTACAGAAATGGTTATGCCTGGTGATAACGTACAGATGACTGTAGAATTGATCAACCCGATCGCGATGGCAGAAGGTCTACGTTTTGCTATCCGTGAAGGTGGACGTACAGTTGGTGCGGGTGTTGTTGCTAAGATTCTTGACTAATCTCTGAAACACGCTTGCCTTAGCGAAAAAAGGGGGTTATAATCCCCTTTTTTTTTCGCGAACTAAATCCAGGGGTATAGCTCCAATTGGCAGAGCACCGGATTCCAAATCCGGGTGTTGGGGGTTCGAATCCCTCTACCCCTGCCACATTTCGACGACCTGCATTTTAGCGAATGCGGGTCGTTTTTAATTTAGCTAATAGATTTTATGAGTAAAGAAATAGAGAATCAGGAAAGCTCGAGTTCATTGGATACGGTTAAGATTTTATTGTCTTTAGCGGTGTTGATTGGCTCTGTCGTTGGATATTATGTTTTCCAGGAAATGCACCCAGTCGTTCGAGTCTTAGGAGTAGTTGCTGGAGCAGCTATTTCAATGTTCATTTTATATCAGACATCTGTTGGTAAGAGTTGGTTTCAGTATCTGACGCTGGCGAAACGAGAAGTTCGTCAGGTCGTTTGGCCAACACGCCCTGAGACAGTGCAAATGACGCTAATCGTCTTTGTGGTCGTTATTTTAATTGGGATCTTTTTGTGGTTGGTTGACATGTTCTTCCTATGGGCAGTCAAGCTATTAACAGGACAAGGTGGTTAAGATGGCGCAAAGATGGTATGTAGTTCACGCGTATTCAGGGTATGAGAACAAAGTAAAGAAAAGTTTAGCGGAATACGTTGAGCGTGCCGGTTTAACCGATCAGTTTGGTGAAATCTTGGTTCCTTCGGAAGAGGTGGTTGAGATTCGTGACGGTAAGAAGCGCACTTCAGAGCGTAAGTTCTTCCCAGGTTATGTATTGGTTCAGATGGATATGAACGAAGATACATGGCACTTGGTTAAGAGTGTACCTCAGGTGATGGGTTTCATCGGCGGAACGAGTGATCGTCCGGCTCCGATTACGCAGAAAGAAGTGGATCGTATCCTTCAGCGCGTTGAAACGAGTGTTGATAAGCCGCGTCCTAAGGTTATCTATGAGCCAGGCGAAATGGTTCGTGTTATCGATGGTCCTTTCAAAGAATTTGAAGCGGTTATCGAAGGTGTCGATTACGACAAGAACAAGCTACAAGTTTCGGTATTAATTTTTGGTCGTTCAACTCCGGTTGAGCTTGAGTTCACTCAAGTCGAAAAGAATTAATATTTTTTCATCGGGAAGCTGAGTGTCTGGTTGGATGCGAGGCGTTATACCCAAATTAGGAGAAAATCATGGCTAAGAAGATTGAAGCCTATATCAAGTTGCAGGTTCCTGCGGGAAATGCAAACCCTAGTCCACCAGTTGGTCCTGCTCTAGGTCAGCACGGTGTTAACATTATGGAATTCTGTAAAGCGTTCAACGCACAGACTCAGAGCCTTGAAAAAGGTATGCCAGTTCCTGTTGTTATCTCTGTATACAGCGACCGTAGCTTTACATTCATCACTAAGACTCCTCCAGCGTCAATTCTTTTGAAGAAAGCGGCTGGCATCAAGTCTGGTTCTGGTGTTCCAAACGTAAACAAAGTTGGTACAGTGACACGCGCTCAGCTTGAAGAGATCGCTAACACTAAAATGGCTGATTTGAATGCAAACGATTTGGATGCTGCAGTTAAGATCATTGCGGGTTCTGCTCGTTCAATGGGTCTAGTGGTAGAGGGTTAATAAGATGGCAAAGTTGACTAAAAAACAAAAGCTTTTCGCTGAAAAAGTAAACCGTGATGCATCTTATGACATCGTTGAAGGTCTAAACCTGGTTAAAGAGTTAGCGACTGCTAAGTTCGTAGAATCAGTTGATGTTTCAGTTCGTCTAGGTATCGATCCTCGTAAATCTGATCAGGTTGTACGTGGCGCGACTGTAATGCCTAACGGTACTGGTAAAGACGTTCGCGTAGCAGTATTTACAGGTGAAGCTAACCAGGCTGCTGCGAAAGAAGCGGGTGCTGAATTCGTAGGTATGGAAGACCTGGCTGACGAAATCAAGAAAGGTATGATGGATTTCGACGTAGTAATCGCTTCTCCAGACGCTATGCGCGTTGTTGGTATGCTGGGTCAGGTTCTAGGTCCGCGTGGTCTTATGCCTAACCCTAAGACTGGTACTGTAACACCTGATGTTGTTGGTGCTATCAATAACGCTAAAGCTGGTCAGGTTCGTTTCCGTGCAGATAAAGCGGGTATCATCCACGCTTCTATCGGTACTGTTGCTTTCGAAGCAGACAAGCTGAAAGAAAACTTAAATGCCTTAATGGAAGACCTAAACAAAGCGAAGCCTGCTTCAGCTAAAGGTACTTACGTTAAGAAAGTGACTATCTCATCTACAATGGGTCCAGGCCTAGTAGTTGATCAGTCATCACTATAATGATGGTTGCGCCGAGTAATCGGTGCAGGCATTATTTGCGAATAGGGTCTCCTAAAACCTATAGGTTGATAGAGAGCGCCCATCGCAGACCGTAGGCGAGTGCATCAATTGTACTCTTAATAGATTTAAGCCTACGTAGATGGAAGAGTTTGATTTGATATGAATCAAACTGTTTTGGAGGTTATATGGCACTCAATATCGAAGATAAAAAGCTGGTCGTTGAAGAAGTTTCTGCTATTGCATCAGAAGCTGGTTCAATCGTAGCTGCTGAATATCGTGGGTTGACTGTAGAGCAAATGACCACATTACGTGCTAACGCTCGTGAAGCGGGTGTGCAGATTCGAGTTGTTAAAAACTCTCTTGCACGTCGTGCTGTAGCTGGTACTAAATTTGAAGACATGGCTGACACTTTTACAGGTCCGCTTGTTTATGCATTCGCTGGCGAAGAGCTAGGAACTGCTGCGCGTGTTTTCAAAGACTTCGCGAAAAGCAATGACAAACTAATCGTTAAGTCATTGTCTATCGGTGAAGGTGTAATGGACGCTAGCCAGTTGGCTGCCGTTGCTGCTCTACCTACATACGATGAAGCTGTTGCGAAACTTCTATTTGTTATGAAAGAGCCTGTTGCGAAACTTGCTCGCGCACTTACTGCGATCAAAGAACAAAAAGAAGCGGAAGCCGCTTAATTTATTAAACATAAGTTTAAAACCTATTTAATTTTTGGAGATTACAATGTCTGTATCAAAAGATGATATTTTAGAAGCAGTTGCCAACATGTCTGTAATGGAAGTTGTAGAACTTGTTGAAGCAATGGAAGAGAAATTTGGTGTATCTGCTGCCGCTATGGTTGCTGCTGGTCCTGCTGGTGACGCTGGTGCGGGCGCAGAAGAGAAGACTGAATTTGACGTTATCCTAACTGGCGCTGGCGACAACAAGGTTGCAGCGATCAAAGCAGTTCGTGGTGCGACAGGTCTTGGTCTTAAGGAAGCTAAAGAAGCAGTTGAAAGCGCTCCATTCACACTTAAAGAAGGTGTGTCTAAGGAAGAAGCTGAAGCTATGGCTAACGACCTTAAAGAAGCTGGTATCGAAGTCGAAGTTAAGTAATTTAACTTTTACTGCTGATCCACAGCATGAATTGGCTGGCGTTTTTGCGTCGGCCTTTTCGTGTTTTAGAGTGTGTAAAAGTGTGCTAGAGCTTACAAAGGTGGAGCTACCACAGTTTTATGCATTACCGAGCCCCTTACAGGGCTCTCTGACAACTTATCCCTGAGGTAAACGATGACTTATTCTTTGACTGAAAAGAAACGAGTTCGTAAAGATTTCGCAACTCGCCCATCAATTCTAGAAGTACCTTACCTACTTTCTTTGCAGAAAGGTTCTTTCCACGACTTTCTACAATTGGATAAAAAGCCAGCCGAGCGCGACTTCGTCGGTTTGCATGCCGCTTTTAGTTCTGTATTTCCAATCGAAGGTGTTGCCGGCACTGCCGACCTAGAATATGTGAGTTATCACATGGGTCAACCTGAGTTTGACGTAAAAGAGTGTAAGCAGCGTGGTGTGACTTACGCGGCACCTCTACGTGTGAAAATGCGTTTGGTTATCTATGATAAAGATGCGCCTGCTGGTAAGCGTCCGGTTAAGGACATGAAGGAGCAGGAAGTTTATTTGGGTGATATCCCGTTAATGACGGATAACGGGACTTTCGTTATCAACGGTACTGAGCGTGTAATTGTGACTCAGTTGCACCGTTCACCGGGTGTAATCTTCGATAGCGACAAAGGTAAGTCTCACTCTTCAGGTAAGTTGTTGTTTAATGCGCGTATCATTCCTTACCGTGGTTCTTGGTTGGACTTTGAGTTTGATCACAATGATTGCTTGTTCACTCGTATTGACCGCCGCCGTAAATTACCTATTTCAGTATTGTTACGTGCTATGGGTTACTCAAACGAAGAAATTCTGGGAAGCTTCCTGGAGTCTAACGTTGTTAAGTTCAATAAAAAAGGTTTTGAGCTTGAGATCAACGCCGAGCAGTTGAAAGGCCAGAACTCTCCGTTCGATATTGAACATGACGGCAAGAAGATCGTTGAAGTTGGTCAGAAGATCACTGCACGTACCGTTAAGCAGATGGATGCTGCCGGTATCAAGACCGCTAAGGTTTCTCCTGAATATTTACTGGGTAAAATCCTGGCGACAGGTATTACAGATAAGACAACTGGTGAATTGGTTGCTCGTACCAACGATGTATTGACTGTCGAGCTATTGGAAAAAATCGTCGCTATCGGTAAGGGTGAACTTAAGATCCTATTTATCGATGAGCTGGAAAACGGACCATATATCCCAGATACATTGAATCTGGATACAACCACTTCCCAGTTGGAAGCACAGATTGAAATTTATCGCATGATGCGTCCTGGTGAGCCACCAACGAAGGAATCTTCGGAAGCGTTGTTCCAGAGCCTATTCTTTGATGATTCACGTTATGACCTGTCTTCTGTTGGTCGTATGAAGCTGAACCGTCGTTTAGGTCGCAAAGACAATAACGGTAGTCTGGTACTAGAAAACCAGGATGTTATCGATGTGGTTCGTGAACTGATCAATATCCGTAACGGTTTAAGCACTATCGATGATATCGATACCTTAGGTAACCGTCGTATCCGTGCGGTTGGTGAAATGGCTGAGAACGCATTCCGTGTTGGTTTGGTTCGTGTTGAGCGCGCGGTGAAAGAGCGTCTGAACCAGGCTGAATCTGATGGCCTGATGCCTCAGGACCTAATCAATGCTAAGCCCGTTTCTGCGGCAATCAAAGAGTTCTTCGGATCGTCTCAGTTGTCACAGTTCATGGATCAGGTTAACCCGCTTTCGGAAGTCACACACAAGCGTCGTGTTTCGGCTCTTGGGCCAGGTGGTTTGACACGTGAGCGTGCCGGTTTTGAGGTACGTGACGTACACCCAACTCACTACGGTCGTGTATGTCCTATCGAAACACCTGAAGGACCAAACATCGGTTTGATCAATACGCTAGCGATCTACGCTAAGACAAACGAATATGGTTTCCTGGAAACACCATATCGTAAGGTTGTCGATGGTCAGGTAACAGAAGAAGTTGAATATGTTTCTGCGATCGACGAAGCACAATTCGTTATCGCGCAGGCGAGTGCGAATGTTGATAAGGACGGTAAGTTCTTAGACAACTTGGTTTCAGCTCGTCACCAAAATGAGTTTACCCTAGCAAATACCGCTGATATCGACTATATGGATGTATCTCCTAAGCAGATCGTATCGGTTGCGGCATCGCTTATCCCGTTCCTAGAACACGATGATGCCAACCGTGCCTTGATGGGTGCGAACATGCAGCGTCAGGCGGTTCCTACATTACGTGCCGATAAGCCTTTAGTAGGAACAGGTATCGAGAAGACGGTTGCAATCGACTCTGGCGTCACGGTGGTTGCAGACCGTGGCGGTGAAGTGCTTTCATCTGACGCCGCTCGTATCGTGGTTCGTGTCAATGGCGATGAGATCAAAGAGGGTGAATCTGGTGTAGATATCTACAACCTGGTCAAGTACCAGCGTTCTAACCAAAACACTTGTATCAACCAGAAGCCTATCGTTAAGGCGGGTGATACAGTAGTTCGTGGTGACGTTCTTGCTGACGGTCCTTCTACAGACCTTGGTGAATTGGCGCTTGGTCAGAACATGCGAATCGCGTTCATGCCTTGGAATGGTTATAACTTCGAAGACTCGATTTTGATCTCTGAGCGTGTCGTTCAAGAAGACCGTTATACTTCGATTCACATCGAAGAACTAACATGTTTGGCTCGTGATACAAAGCTTGGGCCAGAAGAAATTACAGCGGATATTCCTAACGTTGGTGAATCAGCACTGGCACGTCTGGATGACTGCGGTATCGTTCACGTAGGGGCTGAAGTCAAGCAGGGCGATATTCTTGTAGGTAAGGTAACGCCTAAGGGTGAAACTCAGCTGACGCCTGAAGAAAAACTGCTGCGCGCTATTTTCGGTGAAAAAGCATCCGATGTTAAAGATACATCATTGCGTGTAACCAAAGGTGTTGAAGGGACGGTGATCGACGTTCAGGTATTCACTCGTGAAGGCGTTCAGAAAGATGAACGCGCGCTAGCGATTCAGGAAGAGGAATTGGCTCGCGTCCGTAAGGATATCGACGAACAGTACACCATTCTTGAAGCCGATATGATGGCTCGTATCCGTACTGCATTGAACGGTAAGAAACTGGTTGACGGTACTAAGGTTGATGATGCATACCTAGATGGTGTTGATGAAGCCAAGTGGTTCTCATTAAATGTTGATGATGCCGATATGGTGACATTCCTGGAGCAGTCCGAAGCCTATCTAAAAGATAGCCGTAAGAAATTCAACGAAATGTTTGAAGAGAAGCGTAAGAAGCTTACTCAAGGTGACGATTTGGCACCGGGTGTTTCGAAGATGGTTAAGGTTTACGTTGCTATTAAGCGTCGTATCCAGCCTGGTGATAAGATGGCGGGTCGTCACGGTAACAAGGGTGTTATCTCACGTATCTGTCCAGTAGAAGATATGCCTTACGATGAAACAGGTCGTCCGGTTGATATCTGCTTGAACCCTCTAGGTGTACCGTCACGTATGAACGTTGGTCAGATCCTTGAAGTTCACTTAGGTTTAGCCGCTGAAGGTCTGGGTACTAAGATCAATGCAATGCTTCAGCAGCAAGCGGACATTGCCGAGTTCCGTAGCTTCCTAGATAAGATCTACAACGATACGCAAGGTCAGAAAGTTGATTTCGCGAGTTTCTCGGATGACGAAATTATTGAATTGGCGAATAACCTGAAACGTGGTGTTCCATTAGCGTCACCGGTATTTGACGGTGTTAACGAAGATCAGATCAAGGCGTTGTTACGTTTGGCAGATCTTCCTGAGTCAGGTCAGATGACGTTGTTTGATGGTCTGACCGGTGAGAAGTTCGATCGTCCTGTAACCGTTGGCTACATGTACTACTTGAAGCTTAACCACTTGGTTGACGATAAGATGCACGCTCGTTCAACAGGTCCTTACTCGCTGGTTACTCAGCAGCCGTTGGGTGGTAAGGCCCAGTTCGGTGGTCAGCGTTTCGGTGAAATGGAGGTGTGGGCACTTGAAGCATACGGTGCTGCCTTTACCCTGCAGGAAATGCTAACGGTTAAGTCCGATGACTTGAACGGTCGTACAAGAATGTATAAGAACATTGTTGACGGTAATGAATATATGGAACCTGGTATGCCAGAATCATTCAGCGTATTACGCAAAGAAATTCGTGCATTAGGTATTGATATCGAGTTGGAGCAAGATTAATGAAAGATTTACTTGGTTTTCTAAAAAAACAAAATGTGAGTAGCGACTTTGACGCTATTAAGGTTTCTCTTGCTTCGCCGGAAAAAATCCGTTCATGGTCTTATGGTGAAGTTAAAAAGCCAGAAACAATCAACTACCGTACGTTCAAGCCTGAGCGTGACGGTCTGTTCTGTGCGAAGATTTTCGGGCCTATCCGTGACTTCGAATGTTTGTGTGGTAAATACAAGCGTTTGAAGCACCGTGGTGTCATCTGTGAGAAATGTGGTGTTGAGGTAACTCAATCTAAAGTGCGTCGTGAGCGTATGGGTCACATCGACCTTGCCACTTCTGTAGCCCACATCTGGTTCTTGAAGTCATTGCCTTCACGTATCGGTTTGATGTTGGATATGACTTTAAAAGAAATCGAAGCGGTGCTTTACTTCGAAGCGTTCATGGTTGTTGATCCAGGTCTAACGCCGCTTGAGCCTTGGCAGTTGCTTTCTGAAGAAGAATACCTGGATGCACTAGATGAACATGGTGATGAATTCGAGGCGCAGATGGGTGCTGAAGCCATCAAGAAGATGCTACAGGCGATCGATCTTGAAGCGGAAGCGGAGCGTCTACGTACAGAGATGGATAACACCAACTCTGAAACTAAGCAGAAGAAGATTTCTAAGCGCTTGAAGCTAATCGAATCTTTCCTACAGTCGGGTAACAAACCAGAGTGGATGATTCTTGATGTGCTTCCGGTTCTTCCGCCTGAGCTACGCCCGCTGGTGCCGCTAGATGGTGGTCGTTTTGCGACTTCTGATTTGAACGATCTATATCGTCGTGTTATCAACCGTAACAACCGTCTGAAGCGTCTATTGGACCTAATGGCACCGGATATCATCGTACGTAACGAAAAGCGTATGTTGCAGGAGTCTGTCGATTCATTGCTAGATAACGGTCGTCGTGGTCGTGCCGTAACCGGTACCAACAAGCGTCAACTTAAATCTTTGGCTGATATGATCAAAGGTAAGCAGGGTCGTTTCCGTCAAAACTTGCTTGGTAAGCGTGTTGACTACTCTGGTCGTTCGGTAATCGTAGTTGGTCCTACATTGCGTCTACACCAGTGTGGTCTGCCGAAGAAAATGGCACTTGAGCTATTCAAGCCGTTTATCTTCTCTAAACTACAGAAGCGCGGCATGGCACCGACGATCAAAGCGGCCAAGAAAATGGTTGAGCAGGGGCTGCCGGAAGTATGGGATGTGTTGGATGAGGTTATCCGTGAGCATCCGGTACTGTTGAACCGTGCACCGACACTTCACCGTTTGGGTATCCAGGCGTTTGAGCCGGTGCTTATCGAAGGTAAGGCGATCAACTTGCATCCACTAGTATGTTCGGCGTTCAACGCCGACTTCGATGGTGACCAGATGGCGGTACACGTACCGCTATCTTTGGAAGCTCAGTTAGAAGCACGTACATTGATGATGTCGACTAACAACTTGCTGTCTCCTGCTAACGGTGACCCGATTATCGTACCTTCACAGGACGTTGTACTGGGTCTTTACTACATCACTCGTGAGCGTATCAACGACAAGGGTGAAGGTATGGCGTTTTCAAGCTGGCATGAAGTTCAGCGTGCGCTAGATTCAAAGGAAGTTAACCTGCATACTAAGATCAAGTTGCGTGTCACTGAAACCGTTATCGATGACGAAGGTACCGAAAGCGTTTCAACTCGTATGGTTGATACTACTGCCGGTCGTGCCTTGTTATGCCGTATCCTGCCGCAAGGTCTAAGTTTCGATTTGATCAACTTGAGCTTGACCAAGAAGAACATCAGTGCGGTATTAAACTCTTGTTACCGTCTATTAGGGCCTAAAGAGACCGTAATCTTTGCTGACCAGTTAATGTATGCCGGTTTCAAATGGTCGACTCTAGCCGGTCTGTCTTTCTGTTCGGACGATATGTTGATTCCAGAAGCGAAAACAGGAATCATCGAACGCGCAGAGAAGCAGGTTGAAGAGATTCAGAACCAGTTTACTCAAGGTTTGGTAACGGAAGGTGAGCGTTACAACAAGGTTGTTGATATCTGGTCGCACACTAACGAGTTGGTTACCAAGTCGATGATGGACCAGTTGCAGTTCGAAAACGTGGTTGACAAAGAAGGTAACGAAGTCCAGCAGACATCGTTTAACTCGGTTTACATGATGGCCGACTCTGGGGCGCGTGGTAGTGTGGCTCAGATGCGTCAGCTTGGTGGTATGCGTGGTCTGATGGCGAAGCCGGATGGTTCGATCATCGAAACACCGATCACCGCGAACTTCCGTGAAGGTCTAAACGTACTTCAGTACTTCATCTCGACTCACGGTGCTCGTAAAGGTCTTGCCGATACAGCGTTGAAGACAGCTAACTCAGGTTACTTGACTCGTCGTCTAGTAGACGTTGCTCAGGACGTGGTTGTAACTGAAAACGACTGTGGTACTGAAGCGGGTATCCGTATGGCGGCACACGTTGAAGGTGGTGATATCATTGAATCACTAAAAGATCGTGTACTAGGTCGTATTACCAATGAAGACGTAATCACTCAAAGTGGTGATGTGTTGGTTGAAAAAGGCACATTGATCGATGAGAAAATCGCTACTTTGATCGATGAGAACGGTGTTGACCACGTTAACGTACGTTCACCGATGACTTGTGAAACCAAATTCGGTATCTGTCAGCAGTGTTACGGGCGTGACTTGGCACGCGGTCACCTTGTTAATATGGGTGAGGCTGTCGGTGTTATGGCGGCACAGTCGATCGGTGAGCCGGGTACTCAGTTGACAATGCGTACCTTCCACATCGGTGGTACGGCTTCTGGTTCTGCGGCGCAGAGTCAGATCGAAGTTAAGCACACAGGTTCAATCAAGTGGGAAAACATCAAGGCGATCAAGAATTCTGATGGTCAATTGATTGTTACTTCTCGTTCTGGTGCGGTATCGGTTGTTGATGAGACAGGTCGTGAGCAAGAGCGTTATAAGATTAACTACGGTTCAACATTAACTGTTGAAGACGGTGGCTCTATTGAATCCGGTGCAATTCTGGCTCAGTGGGATCCGCATACTCACCCGGTTATCACCGAAGTTGAAGGTAATATCGCCTTCGGTAACTTCGAAGGAACTGTAGAAGAGCGTGTTGATGAGTTGACCGGTTTGACATCTTACGTTGTTAAGGATGCTAAAGAGCGCATGGCCTCTGCAAAAGAGACTCGCCCTTATATCACGCTAGTGGATGCGAAAGGTGAACAGGTTTGTTTCGCCGGTACGCAAACACCTGCTATGTACTACCTGCCTGAAAACTCGGTAGTGGTTGTACAAGAAAGTGCAGCGGTTGGTTCCGGTGACGTTCTTGCTCGTATCCCGCAAGCGTCTTCGAAGAACAAGGATATCACCGGGGGTCTACCTCGAGTTGCAGACTTGTTCGAAGCTCGTCAACCAAAAGAGCCGGCTATTATGGCTGAGGTAACAGGTGTTGTTGGTTTCGGTAAAGAGACCAAAGGTAAGCAGCGCCTGGTTATCACTCAGGATAGCGGTGAGCAGTATGAAACATTGATTCCTAAGTGGCGTACAGTCAGTGTGTTTGAAGGTGAGCGCGTTGAGCGTGGTGACGTCGTTGTTGACGGTAACTCAAACCCACATGATATCCTACGTCTTCTTGGTATCGAAAAACTTGCCGAATACATCGTTGATGAAGTTCAAGATGTATATCGTCTGCAGGGTGTAAAAATTAACGATAAGCACATCGAGACGATCGTTCGTCAGATGTTGCGTAAAGTTGAAGTCAAGAACGCTGGTGATACAGGTCTGATCCGTGGTGAACAGGCTGAGTATGCGAATGTTCTTGAACTGAATGAAAAAGCGCGCGAAGAAGGTAAAGTTGAAGCGTCGTTCGAACGTGTATTGCTTGGTATCACTAAAGCATCGTTGGCGACAGAATCATTTATCTCTGCGGCGTCGTTCCAGGAAACAACTCGTGTATTGACCGAAGCTGCGGTAAGCGGTAAACGTGATACATTGGTTGGTCTGAAAGAGAACGTTATCGTTGGTCGTCTGATTCCGGCTGGTACAGGTTTTGCCTATCACCAGGCGCGTAAGGCGGCAAGCGAAAAATCAATGGCTGAACTGCAGGCTTTTGTAAATGCTGATACATCAGCGGATGCGGAAGTGTCTGAAGAAGCGGTTGTTGAGAATGTTGAAGGATCTGAAAACTTAGACGCTTAATGTAAATAATTTCAAGTAGTTAATGCTTGACTTATTGATAATAGGTCTCTAAAATCGTCAATCCTAAATTTGTAGACCCGAATTTCGGGTCTGCGCTATCGTTTATGTGTAAGAGTTAATCTCAAATTGGAGAAAATTAATGGCTACTATTAACCAGTTGGTGCGTAAGCCGCGTAAGGATAAGCGTAAAGTTTCAAACGTTGCAGCTCTTGAGGCATGTCCTCAGCGTCGTGGTGTTTGTACGCGTGTTTATACAACAACCCCTAAGAAGCCAAACTCTGCTCTGCGTAAAGTTGCGCGTGTACGTTTAACGAATGGTTATGAAGTCGCTTCCTACATTGGTGGTGAAGGTCATAACTTGCAGGAGCACTCGGTAATTCTAATCCGTGGTGGTCGTGTTAAAGATTTACCTGGTGTGCGATATCACACAGTTCGTGGTGCATTGGATTGTGCCGGCGTATCTGATCGTAAGCAAGGTCGTTCTAAGTACGGTGCTAAGCGTCCTAAGGGTTAATCTGCGGATTAATCGCTTAACATACGTTTAGCAATATTTAGTGTTCAATTTATACCGGAAGAGTTAAGAATGGCAAGAAGAAGAGAAATTCCAAAACGTCAGGTACTACCTGATCCAAAGTTTGGAGATACAACGTTAACGAAGTTCGTTAACATGATTATGGTTAGCGGTAAAAAATCCGTTGCTGAAAAAATCGTTTATGGTGCGCTAGATGTTCTAGTTGAGCGTCGTAAAGGTGGTGAGCAGGCTGAATTGTTAAAAGAAGCCTTAGACAACATCGGTCCAATGGTTGAGGTTAAGTCTCGTCGTGTTGGTGGTGCTACTTATCAGGTTCCTGTTGAAGTTCGTGCCGATCGTAAGGTTGCTCTAGCTATGCGTTGGCTTGTAGAAGCCTCTCGTAAGCGTAGTGAAAAAGGCATGATGCTTCGTCTAGCTGGTGAGTTAGGTGATGCGCTTGAGAACCGTGGTTCTGCGATCAAGAAGAAAGAAGATACACATAGAATGGCAGAGGCTAACAAAGCCTTCTCTCATTTCCGTTGGTAATCTGCTTAAGGCCCTGCTAAGGGCCTTTGTTATTTATTGTTTAAATAAAAGGTTAATAAAGTGGCACGTAAAACCCCTTTAGAAAGATATCGTAATATCGGTATCATGGCCCACATCGATGCGGGTAAAACTACAACGACCGAGCGTATCCTTTACTACACTGGTGTATCTCACAAAATCGGTGAGGTTCATGACGGTGGTGCGACTATGGACTGGATGGAGCAGGAACAGGAGCGTGGTATCACAATCACTTCTGCTGCGACAACATGTTTCTGGTCAGGTATGGCTCGTCAGTATCCTGAGCACCGCGTAAACATTATCGATACTCCGGGACACGTTGACTTCACTATCGAAGTAGAACGTTCTCTACGTGTACTTGATGGTGCGGTAACTTGTTTCTGTTCTGTATCTGGTGTTGAGCCTCAGTCTGAGACTGTATGGCGTCAGGCTGATAAGTACGGCGTTCCTCGTATGGGCTTCGTCAACAAGATGGACCGTGCAGGTGCTAACTTCCTTAACGTATGTAAAATGGTTGTTGACCGTTTAGGTGCAACACCAGTTCCAATGCAACTACCGATCGGTGCTGAAGAATCTTTCCGCGGTGTTGTGGATCTAGTTAAGATGAAGGCAATCTACTGGGAAGAAGAAAACATGGGTATGCAGTATACCTATGAAGAAATTCCAGAAGATATGGTTGACCTATGTCAGGAATGGCGTGAAAAAATGGTTGAATCAGCTGCTGAAGCGTCTGAAGAGCTTATGGATAAGTACCTTGAAGAAGGTGATTTATCTGAAGAAGACATCAAGGCCGGTATTCGTCAGCGCTGTATCGATGTAGAAATCGTTCCTATGTTCTGTGGTTCTGCTTTCAAGAACAAGGGTGTTCAGACTCTACTAGATGCGGTTATCGACTTTATGCCAGCTCCTGTTGACGTTCCTGCGATCAAAGGTGAGCTTGAAGACGGTACTCCTGCTGAGCGTCACTCAACTGACGATGAGCCATTTGCGTCACTAGCGTTCAAGATCATGACTGACCCTTATGTTGGTACGCTAACATTCTTCCGTGTATATTCTGGTGTGCTTGAAGCAGGTAGCCCGGTTTATAACTCGGTTAAAGAGAAGCGTGAACGTGTTGGTCGTATCCTGCAGATGCACTCAAACTCTCGTGAAGAGATCAAAGAAGTCCGTGCTGGTGATATTGCTTGTGCGGTAGGTCTTAAAGATACGACTACTGGTGATACTTTATGTGATCCGGATAACAAGATCATTCTTGAGCGTATGGAATTCCCTGAGCCGGTAATCTCGATTGCTATCGAGCCTAAGACTAAGGCAGACCAAGAGAAAATGGGTATCGCTTTAGGTAAATTAGCGGCAGAAGATCCATCATTCCGTGTACATACAGACGAAGAAACTAACCAGACTATCATTTCTGGTATGGGTGAGCTTCACCTAGATATCATCGTTGACCGTATGAAGCGTGAATTCAAGGTTGAAGCGAATATCGGTGCGCCTCAGGTTTCTTACCGTGAAACAATCAAGAGCGCTGTTGAAGCTGATGGTAAGTTTGTACGTCAGTCTGGTGGTCGTGGTCAGTATGGTCATGTTGTATTCAAGATTACCCCACGTGAGCCTGGTGAAGGTTTCAACTTCGTCAACTCTATCGTTGGTGGTGCGGTTCCTAAAGAATACATTGGTGCGGTTGAGAAAGGTGCACGTCTACAGTTAGAAGCGGGTGTTATCGCCGGCTTCCCAATGGTAGATGTAGGCGTTGAGTTGATCGATGGTTCATACCACGATGTTGACTCGAACGAAATGGCTTTCCAGGTTGCCGCTGGTATGGGTATCAAGAACGGTGTGCAAGATGCTAACCCTGTCCTTCTTGAGCCTATCATGGATGTTGAAGTTACGACACCTGAAGAATACATGGGTGATATCATCGGTGACCTTAACCGTCGTCGTGGTATGGTTGGTAGCATGGAAGATATCCCTACCGGTAAGTCTATCAAGGCTGAAGTGCCGCTTTCTGAAATGTTCGGTTACTCAAACCAGATGCGTTCATTGACTCAGGGGCGTGCTAACTACAGCATGTCTTTCGGTAAGTACATGGAAGCGCCTAAGAACATCCAGGAAGAAATCATCGCTAAGACCAAAAAAGGCGAATAATTAATTTTTTAACCATTTGGCCTCGCATGCGAGGCCTTTGCTAAATAAAGGTAATTTAAAATGGCAAAGGAAAAGTTTGAACGTTCCAAACCGCACGTAAACGTTGGTACTATCGGTCACGTTGACCATGGTAAGACAACTCTTACAGCGGCACTAACAATCGTACAGGGTAAGAAGTACGGTGGTGATGTAAAAGATTACTCATCTATCGATAACGCACCTGAAGAGCGTGAGCGTGGGATCACAATCTCAACAGCACACGTTGAGTATGAATCAGAAACACGTCACTACGCACACGTAGACTGCCCAGGTCACGCTGACTATGTTAAAAACATGATCACTGGTGCTGCGCAGATGGACGGCGCGATCCTAGTATGTTCTGCAGCAGATGGCCCAATGCCACAGACTCGTGAGCACATCCTTCTATCACGTCAGGTAGGTGTACCATACATCGTTGTATACCTAAACAAAGCTGACATGGTTGATGATGAAGAACTAATGGAATTGGTAGAAATGGAAGTTCGTGAACTTCTAGATACTTACGATTTCCCAGGTGATGACACTCCTGTAATCATGGGTTCTGCTCTTAAAGCAATCGAAGGTGACCAGTCTGAAATCGGTGAGCCATCAATCGGTCGTTTGATCGATGCACTTGATGAGTACATCCCGACTCCAGAGCGTGAAACAGACAAGCCATTCCTAATGCCTGTAGAAGATATCTTCTCTATCCAGGGTCGTGGTACTGTTGCAACAGGTCGTGTTGAAACCGGTGTTGTAAAAGTTGGTGAAGAAATCGAAATCGTTGGTATTCGCCCAACAACAACTACAACAGTTACTGGTGTAGAAATGTTCCGTAAGCTTCTAGATCAAGGTGAAGCGGGTGATAACGTAGGTATCCTATTACGTGGTACTAAGCGTGAAGACATCGAACGTGGTCAGGTACTTGCTCATAAGGGTACAGTAACACCACATACTAAGTTCGAAGCGGAAGTATATGTACTTTCAAAAGACGAAGGTGGACGTCACACTCCATTCTTCAACGGTTACCGTCCACAGTTCTACTTCCGTACAACTGACGTAACTGGTGCGTGTGAATTACCGGCTGGTACAGAAATGGTTATGCCTGGTGATAACGTACAGATGACTGTAGAATTGATCAACCCGATCGCGATGGCAGAAGGTCTACGTTTTGCTATCCGTGAAGGTGGACGTACAGTTGGTGCGGGTGTTGTTGCTAAGATTCTTGACTAATCTTTAACAATATTCACGTCTATAAAAAGGGGAGCTTTAGCTCCCTTTTTTTGTTTTTAATATAAGGGCTTGTTTTAATTTGATTAAATTGCTATAATCCCGTCCCTTAGTTTGTATGCCATTGTTTTGGCATGCTTTTCTATACTTTAAATAAATGAGAGTAAATTATGGCGACTCAGAATATTCGTATTCGCTTGAAGGCCTTTGATCATCGCTTGATCGATCAATCAGCCCGTGAAATTACGGAAACAGCAAAAAGAACTGGCGCGCAAGTTCGTGGCCCGATTCCAATGCCAACTCGTAAAGAGCGTTTTACTATTTTGATCTCACCACACGTCAATAAAGATGCTCGTGACCAGTACGAAATTCGTACTCACAAGCGTTTGCTAGATATCGTTGACCCAACAGAAAAAACTGTTGATGCGTTGATGAAGCTAGATTTGGCTGCAGGTGTTGATGTTCAATTGGAGCTACGTTAATTCGTAGTAAAGCGTGTCATCAATCGTAATGACAGGCAATTATAATAATGAGGTAATGATATGAGTATTGGTATCATTGGTAAGAAAATCGGCATGACTCGTGTGTTTAATGAGGAAGGTGTTTCAACTCCAGTTACTGTTGTTGAAGTTGAGCCTAACCGTATTACACAAATCAAAACACTTGAGACTGACGGTTATTCTGCTATCCAGGTAACAACTGGAACAGTTCACGCAGGACGTGTTTCTAAACCTGCTGCTGGGCATTTTGCAAAAGCTGGCGTAGAAGCTGGTCGTGGTCTATGGGAATTCCGTGCAGATGCGTCTGAAATGGAAGGCCTAGAAGTCGGTGCTGAACTAACTGTAGATCGTTTTGCTGAAATCTCTGTTGTAGATGTTACAGGGACAACAAAAGGTAAAGGTTTCCAGGGTGGTGTTAAGCGTCACAACTTCCGTACGCAAGATGCAACTCACGGTAACTCACTTTCTCACCGAGCTAACGGTTCAATCGGTCAGAACCAAACTCCAGGTCGCGTTTTCAAAGGTAAGAAAATGTCTGGCCACATGGGTGACGTTCGTCAAACAACACAGAACTTAGATTTAGTTAAGGTTGATGCAGAAAACGGTCTATTATTGATCCGTGGTGCAGTTCCTGGTGCTAAGAACAGTACTGTCATTGTTCGTAAAGCTGTAAAGTAAGGTGGGAATGATGGATTTAAAATTAATTGAATTAGCTTCTGGTAAGGAAAGCGGTACAGTTGAAGTTTCAGATGCATTGTTCGCGACTGATTTCAACGAAGCGCTAGTACACCAGGTAGTCACTGCATACATGAATGCAGGTCGTCAGGGAACTAAAGGTCAAAAGAACCGCGCTGCTGTTAGTGGTGGTGGTGCTAAGCCATGGCGTCAAAAAGGTACGGGTCGTGCTCGTGCCGGTACTACACGCAGCCCGGTATGGGTTGGTGGTGGACGTGCGTTCCCAGGTCACAACCGTGATTTCTCTCAAAAAGTAAACAAGAAAATGTACCGTGGTGCCATGCGTTCTATTATCGCTGAGCTTAACCGTTCTGGTCGTTTGATTGTTGTTGATGACTTTAAAGTAGAAGCACCTAAGACTAAAGAATTTAATGCAAAACTTGCACAGCTAAACGTTTCTGACGCATTGGTTGTTACTGAAGCATTCGACGAATACTTATATTTGTCATCTCGCAACCTATATGCTGCGGACGTGTGTGATGTAGCGTCAATCGATCCTGTAAGCTTGATCGGTTTCCAAAACGTGGTAATGACTCAAGGTGCAGTTAAGCAGCTAGAGGAGCAATTAGCATGAATCAAGAAAGAATTCTAAAAGTATTGCTAGCACCACACGTTTCAGAAAAGTCTGCTCTTATGGCTGACGCTTCTGCTCAATACGTGTTTAAAGTTGTGCCTTCAGCAACTAAGACTGAAGTTAAAGCCGCAGTTGAATCTTTATTTGATGTAAAAGTTCAGTCTGTAAATATGATTAACCTTAAAGGTAAGCGTAAAGTGTTTAAAGGCCGTCAGGGACAGCGTAACGGAACTCGCAAAGCGATTGTTCGTCTAGCTCCTGGTCAAGACATTGACTTCGCTTCAGCTGAATAAGGAGTTAGCAGATGGCAATTATCAAAAAATCAAAACCGACTTCTCCAGGTCGTCGATTTGTTGTAAGTGTTGTTGAGCCTACGTTACACAAAGGTAAGCCTCATTCAGCTCTTTTAGCTAAGAAGTCTAAGTCTGGTGGGCGTAACAACAACGGTCGTATTACCGTACGTCACCAAGGTGGTGGTCACAAGCAGCACTACCGTATGGTTGACTTCAAACGTAACAAAGATGGTGTACCAGCTGTTGTTGAGCGTCTTGAGTATGATCCTAACCGTACAGCGCATATCGCTCTATTGAAATATGCTGATGGTGAGCGTCGTTATATCATCGCTCCTAAAGATGTCGCTGCCGGTGATGCGATTGAGTCTGGTGAACACGTAGCGATCAAAGCAGGTAATGCTTTGCCACTACGTAATATCCCTGTAGGTACAATCGTACACAACGTTGAAATGCGTCCTGGTAAGGGTGCGCAGATTGCGCGTTCTGCAGGTGCTTATGCTTCTATCGCTGGTAAAGATGGTGCTTACGTTCTAGTACGTCTTCGTTCTGGTGAAATGCGTAAGATCCTTGCTGAGTGTAAGGCGACTATCGGTGAAGTGGGTAACTCTGAGCATTCATTGCGTAAGCTAGGTAAGGCTGGTGCTAAGCGCTGGCGTGGTGTTCGTCCTACCGTTCGAGGTGTTGCGATGAACCCGGTAGATCACCCACACGGTGGTGGTGAAGGCCGTACTTCAGGTGGTCGTAACCCAGTAACTCCATGGGGTGTTCCTACTAAAGGTAAGAAGACTCGTAGCAACAAGCGTACTGATACTATGATCGTACGTCGTAGACATAAGAAATAAGGAAGGACACTGATGCCACGTTCAGTTAAAAAAGGACCTTTTGTTGATCACCACTTGTATAAGAAAGTGGTCGAGGCGCAAGAATCTGGTAATAAACGTCCAATTAAGACATGGTCACGTCGCTCTATGATCTTACCTGAAATGATCGGTATGACAATTGCCGTTCACAATGGTAAAGAGCATATCCCTGTTTTCGTTTCTGAAAACATGGTTGGCCACAAGTTGGGTGAATTTTCAATGACTCGTTATTATCGCGGCCATGCTGCGGATAAGAAAGCTAAGCGCTAATAGGGGACTATCATGCAAGTAAGTGCAACACATAGATTTGCTCGTATTTCTCCACAGAAAGCTCGTTTAGTAGCTGACTTAATCCGTGGGAAAGACGTAGAAACAGCGGTTAACATTTTAGCGTTCAGCGATAAGAAAGCAGCTAGCTTAATGAAAGCAGTGCTTAACTCAGCTATCGCTAATGCTGAAAATAACGAAGGTGCTGATATTGATGAACTTAAGGTTACAGCTGCGTTTGTAAACGAAGGTCCAACAATGAAGCGTATGCGCGCTCGTGCTAAGGGTCGCGGTAACCGTATTCTAAAACGTATCAGTCATATCACTGTTACTGTTGGCGATAAGTAAGGAGAATCAGAATGGGTCAAAAAGTTCATCCTGTCGGGATTCGTCTTGGGATCACTAAAGATTGGAACTCGCGTTGGTATGCGGATAGCAAAAACTATTCTGATAATCTAATCAGTGATGTTGAGATTCGTAACGAATTAAATGAAAAACTAAAACATGCATCTGTCAGCAAGATCGGTATTGAACGTGTAGCGAATGGTATTCGTATCTCTGTTCATACAGCTCGTCCAGGTGTTGTTATTGGTAAAAAAGGTGAGGATATTGAGAAGCTAAAAGCTGCTTTAACTGCTAAAGCGGGTATGCCGGTCAATATCAACATCGAAGAAATTAAAAAGCCTGAGCTAGATGCGAAGCTTGTTGCAGAAAGCATCGCTCAGCAGTTAGAGAAGCGTATCCAGTTCCGTCGTGCTATGAAGCGTGCGGTTGGTAATGCAATGCGTCTAGGTGCTGAAGGGATCAAGGTTACAGTTTCTGGTCGTTTGAACGGTGCTGATATCGCTCGTGCCGAGTGGTATCGTGAAGGTCGTGTACCTCTACATACTTTCCGTGCTGACATCGACTATGCAACTTTTGAAGCGGACACAACATACGGTAAGATCGGTGTTAAGGTTTGGATCTTCAAAGGTGAGAAGCTTGGAAAGCTAGCATTAGATGACAATAATCAATCTAAGGGCAAAAAAGGCCGTAAATAAAAGGATTTCTAACAATGTTAATGCCTAAACGTACAAAATTTAGAAAAGTACACAAAGGACGTAACCGTGGTCTAGCACAAGTCGGTAACAAAGTTAGCTTTGGTGATTTCGGTCTTAAGGCCTTAGAAAGAGGTCGTATGACTTCTCGTCAAATCGAAGCTGGCCGTCGTGTTATGACTCGTCACGTTAAGCGTGGAGCCAAGATCTGGATCCGCGTATTCCCTGACAAGCCAATTACCAATAAGCCTCTTGAAGTGCGTATGGGTAAGGGTAAAGGTAGCGTTGAGTACTGGGTGGCTCAGATTCAACCGGGTCGTGTTTTATACGAAATCCAGGGTGTTGATGAGCGTTTGGCTCGTGAAGCGTTTGAGCTTGCAGCAGCCAAGTTGCCTTTTAAAACACAAGTTGTAACTAGAACGGTGATGTAAATGACTGCACAAGAATTAAATGAAAAAACTGTTGAAGAGTTAAGAGCAGAGTTGCTTGAGTTGCTTAAAGAGCAATTCAATCTTCGTATGCAACACGCAACAGGTCAGTTGTCAAACTCGGCAAAACTAAAAACGACTCGTCGTTCAATTGCGCGTGTTAAAACCATCATTCGTCAAAAAGTGAGTAAGTAAAGATGGCTGATCAAGTTAAAAAAGCTCGTACAATGCAAGGTGTTGTTGTTAGCAATGGTATGCAAGACTCAATTGTTGTTTTGACTAGCCGCTACATCAAACATGCGAAGTACAAAAAATTCGTTAAAAAGTCTACAAAGATCATGGCGCACGATGCGGAAAACGCATGTGGAGTTGGTGATACAGTTACTATTCAGGAAACTGCACCGATCTCTAAAAACAAGTCATGGACTCTATTGTCAATTGACGAAAAAGCGAAGATTTAAGTTTTATAGCATTTCCGAAAATTATCTGGTATAATTCTCGGAATCTATTTAGCCACCTTAAAGATTAAGCCTAATTAGTGATTAGGAACTGCTCTTTTCGGTGGTTTTTGTGCTGTAAGTAATTTTTAGTTTATGGATGGAGTACCACCATGATTCAGATGCAAAGTGTGCTTGATGTTGCTGATAACAGCGGAGCACGACGCGTCCAATGTATTAAGGTGTTAGGCGGATCTAAGCGCCGTTATGCCAATATTGGTGACGTGATTAAAGTGAGTGTAAAAGAAGCTACACCACGCGGAAAAGTGAAGAAAGGTGATGTTTACAACGCGGTTGTCGTACGTACAGCTAAAGGTGTAAGACGTCAAGATGGTTCTTTGATTAAGTTTGACGGCAATGCTGCGGTTATTCTTAACACTAAGCATGAGCCTATCGGAACACGTATCTTCGGTCCTGTAACTCGTGAGCTTCGCGGCGATAAGTTTATGAAAATCGTTTCGCTTGCTCCTGAAGTTTTATAAGGAAATCGTAATGAATCGTTTAAGAAAAGGTGATGAAGTTATCGTTATCACAGGTAAGGACAAAGGTAAGAGAGGTTCTATCTCTTCAGTTCTTGATAACGGTAAGGTTCTAGTAGATGGTATCAACCTTGTTAAAAAGCACGCAAAGGCAAACCCTATGACTGGTGCGCAAGGTGGGATCGTTTCTAAAGAAATGCCAATCGATGCCTCAAATGTGGCTTTAGTTAACCCTGAAACAAATAAAGCTGACAAAGTTGGTTTTAAAGTTGAAGGTGAGCAAAAGATCCGCTTCTTTAAATCTAACGGTAAAGCGGTTGACGCTTAATAGGATATAAAGATGGCAAGATTACAAACATTTTACAAAGATCAAGTTATTCCTAAATTGATGGAACAGTTTGGTTACAAGTCAGTGATGCAAGCCCCTAAGTTGACCAAGATCACGATCAATATGGGTGTTGGTGAAGCAATCGGTGACAAGAAGGTTTTAGAAAACGCGATTTCTGACATGGAAACTATTGCAGGTCAGAAAGCAATGAAAACTCTAGCACGTAAGTCAGTAGCTAGCTTTAAGGTACGTGACGGTTATCCGTTAGGTTGTAAAGTGACACTACGTGGTGAAAAAATGTATGAGTTTTTGGATCGACTAATCAACATCGCGCTACCTCGTGTACGTGACTTCCGTGGTGTTAACCCGAAAGCGTTTGATGGTCGTGGAAACTATAACCTAGGCCTTAAAGAGCAAATTATTTTCCCTGAAATCGAGTTTGAAAAAGTTGACAAGATCCGTGGTATGGATATCAACTTCGCAACTACTGCGCAAACTAATGATGAAGCGAAAGCTCTTTTAGAAGCCTTTAATTTCCCATTTAAGAAATAAGAGGTTTTCTAATGGCTAAGTTATCAATGATTGCTCGTGAAACTAAGCGTGCTAAATTGGTTGCAAAATATGCAGCTAAGCGTGCAGAGCTTAAAAAAATCATCTCAAATCCAGATACCGACTTTAGTGCGCGTATGGATGCAGTAGATGCACTAAACAAATTGCCTCGTGATGGAGCTGCCGTTCGTCAACAAAATCGTTGTCGTTTGACTGGTCGTCCTCACGGTGTTTACAGAAAGTTTGGAGTATCACGTAACGTACTTCGCCGTTTGGCGATGAACGGTGATGTTCCAGGATTAAGAAAAGCTAGTTGGTAAGGATAAATATCTATGAGTATGTCTGATCCAATCGCTGATATGTTGACACGCATTCGTAACGGTCAAATGGCTGGTCACGCGAATGTTGTAATGCCTTCATCAAAGTTAAAAGCAGCTGTTGCTAAGGTTTTGGCTGACGAAGGTTTCGTTTCTGCATTCAGCATTAATGATAATGATGGAAAAGCTGAGCTTTCAGTGGATCTAAAATATTTCGATGGTAAGCCTGTTATTGAAATGATTAAGCGTGTAAGCCGTCCAGGTCTACGTGTTTATAAAAACAAAGACGAGCTTCCTAAAGTAATTGGTGGTCTAGGTATCGCCGTAATTTCAACGTCAAAAGGTATTATGACTGACCGCGATGCTCGCCAAGCTGGTATCGGTGGTGAAGTTGTTTGCTACGTAGCATAAGGATTAAATTATGTCTAGAATTGCAAAAGCTCCAGTGAACTTACCTGCAGGTGTAGAACTTTCTGTAAGTGGTTCTACTGTAACTGTTAAAGGTTCTAAAGCATCACTGACTAAAGAATTCAACGAGTCAGTTGTTATTACCAATGACAATGGCGTTGTGACTTTCACACCAGTTGATGGTGCAGCTAACGGTTGGGCGCAAGCAGGTACTGCTCGTGCGATTGTTAACAACATGGTTGTTGGCGTAACTGATGGTTTTGAAAAGAAATTAGAACTAGTCGGTGTTGGTTACCGTGCAAAAGCAGCTGGTAAGGTTCTTGATCTTACTCTAGGTTTTTCGCACCCTGTTCAGCATGAGTTACCTGAAGGTATCACTGTTGAAACACCATCACAAACTGAAATCCTTGTAAAAGGCGCAGATAAGCAAGTTGTTGGTCAAGTTGCTGCAGAAATCCGCGCGTACCGTCCACCTGAGCCTTATAAAGGTAAGGGTGTTAAGTATGCTGATGAGCGCATTTTACGTAAAGAAGCTAAGAAGAAATAAGGCTGAGTCGATATGGATAAGAAAACAGCTCGTCTTCGTAGAGCTAAAAAGACTCGCGGTAAAATTGCTGAACTTAAAATGCCAAGACTTTGCGTGCACCGTACGTCTCAGCATATCTATGCTCAGTTAATTGCTGCTAATGGGTCAGAAGTTATTGCTTCAAGCTCTACTGTTCAGGCAGACGTTAAAAAAGCTATCAGTAACACTGGTAATAAAGATGCTGCAGCTGCAGTTGGTAAAGCGATTGCTGAAAAAGCAAAAGCAGCTGGCATTACTGCCGTTGCTTTCGACCGTTCTGGTTTCAAATATCACGGTCGTATCCAGCAGTTAGCAGAATCAGCCCGTGAAAACGGTCTTGAATTTTAAAAGTAAGGATAAATTATGTCTTCACGTGAATTACAAGACGGACAAGATGGCTTGATTGAAAAGTTAGTAAACGTTCGTCGTGTTGCTAAAGTTGTTAAAGGTGGTCGCATCTTTTCATTCTCAGCACTTGCAGTAGTAGGTGATGGTGAAGGTAAAGTAGGTTACGGTAGCGGTAAAGCTAACGAAGTGCCTGTTGCGATCAAAAAAGCAATGGAACAAGCACGCCGTAACATGAAAGATGTTCACCTGGTTGACGGTACTATCCAGTACCCAATCAACTTCAAACAAGGTGCAGCTAACATTGTTATGCTTCCAGCCTCTGAAGGTACTGGAGTTATCGCCGGTGGTGCGATGCGTGCAGTACTTGAAGCAGCTGGTGTACACAACGTATTATGTAAGTGTGTAGGTACTACACGTCCAGTTAACGTTGTTCGTTCTACGGTTAACGCGCTTTCAGGAATGAACTCTCCTGAGTATATCGCGGCTAAGCGTGGTAAAACAGTTGATCAAATTTTAGGTGAGTAAGATGTCAGATAACAAAACAGTCAAAGTGACTTTGGTTAAGAGCACTATCGGGCGCTTACCAGCTCACAAAGCTTGTGTATCTGGTCTTGGTCTGAGAAAGATGCACCAAACAGTAAGCGTTATTGATACTCCAGAAAATCGTGGAATGATCAATAAGGTTTCCTATTTGCTTAAGGTAGAGGAAGCATAAGATGCAGTTAAATACTCTAAGCCCTGCTGAAGGTTCAAAGCCTTCTAAGAAGCGTGTAGGACGTGGTCAAGGTTCTGGCTGGGGTAAGATGGGTGGCCGTGGTCATAAAGGTCAGAAGTCTCGCTCTGGTGGTATGCCGAAAATCGGATTTGAAGGTGGTCAGATGCCACTACAGAGAAGATTGCCTAAAGTAGGTTTCTCTTCTCGTAAATCTGCATTCGTTACTGAGATCCGTCTAGACACTTTATCGCGAATTGATGCGGACATCATTGATGTTGCGGCATTGAAAGCTGCCGATGTAATCGGCGATAAAATTAAAGTTGTTAAGGTTATAAACTCTGGTGAAGTAACCAAAGCACTTAAATTGTCAGGAATTAAGACAACTGCTGGTGCTAAGGCTGCGATCGAAGCGGCCGGCGGTTCAGTAGAAGCTTAATTATGAATAGTTCTGTTGCATCAGGTATGGGTGATTTGAAAAACAAAATTTTATTTGTTTTAGGTGCTCTAATCGTTTATCGATTAGGGACTCATATCCCTGTACCATCAATTGATCCAGTTGCTCTGGCAGCAATGTTTGAACAGCAAAAGGGTACCATTTTAGACATGTTTAACATGTTCTCGGGTGGTGCCCTTGAGCGTTTATCCATCTTTGCTTTAGGTATCATGCCTTATATTTCGGCATCGATTATTATGCAGTTACTAACGGTGGTTTCACCTACGTTGGAACAGCTTAAGAAAGATGGTGAAGCTGGGCGTCGCAAAATCACCCAGTACACCCGTTACGGGACTGTGGTGCTTGCGACATTCCAAGCCTTAGGTGTTGCGATTGCACTGGAATCTCAAAACGTAAACGGTATGGCCGTTGTAATTGATCCGGGTCTGATGTTTAAGATCACGGCAGTCATTACATTGGTTGGTGGAACCATCTTCTTGATGTGGCTTGGTGAGCAGATCACTGAGCGTGGTATTGGTAACGGTATTTCGTTGATTATCTTTGCCGGTATCGTAGCGGGTCTTCCATCAGCACTTGGCGGTACTTTTGAACAGGTAAACACTGGTGCGATGCATGCTATTACAGTATTCATCCTATTGGCGTTAGTTTTTGCGGTCATCGCGTTCGTAGTATTTGTAGAACGTGGTCAGCGTCGAATTCCTGTTCATTACGCACAGAAGATGCGTGGACGTAAGCTATATGGCGGTCAAGAGTCACATCTACCGCTTAAGCTTAATATGGCCGGAGTGATTCCTCCTATCTTTGCTTCCAGCATTATCCTGTTCCCAGCCTCTTTAGGTGGTTGGTTTGGTTCTGCGGAAGGTCTAGGGTGGTTGAAGGACATCGCAACGACGATGTCACCTGGTCAGCCTCTATATATCTTCTTGTATGCAATGGCTATCATCTTCTTCTGTTTCTTTTATACAGCGATTGTTTTCAATCCAAAAGAGACAGCGGATAACTTAAGAAAATCAGGTGCCTATTTACCAGGTATCCGCCCTGGTGCGCAGACAGCTCGTCATATTGACACTATTATGGGTCGACTAACTTTAGCCGGTGCCATTTATATCACTGCTGTTTGTTTGTTACCGGAATTCTTAATTTTGTATTGGAACGTTCCATTCTACTTCGGTGGAACTTCACTACTGATCATAGTAATCGTGGTGATGGATTTTATGACTGCCATACAGGCACAAATGCAATCTAATCAGTATGAAAGCATGATGAAAAAAGCAAATTTAAAGGGTAGATAACTAATCTAGTTATATATCTGGTATTTAGGTAGAAAGACGTGTATAATTGCCCGTTTTTCAGTAGATCGAATTAATAGGGAGCGCAACATGGCTCGTATTGCCGGCGTAAACATTCCAGTAAACAAGCACATTGTTATTGGATTGACTTCAATCTACGGGATTGGCTCAACTTCTGCACAGAAAGTTTGTGCAGCTGTAGGTATTGAGCCAAGCACGAAGGTTCGAGAGCTAACTGAAGATCAGTTAGAAGCACTTCGTTCAGAAGTTACAAATTATACAATCGAAGGTGATCTTCGTCGTGAAGTATCTATGAATATCAAGCGTTTGATGGACATGGGTTGCTACCGAGGAATTCGCCACCGTCGTAGTCTGCCACTTCGCGGACAGCGTACAAAGACTAATGCACGTACTCGTAAAGGTCCTGTAAGACCTATTAAGAGATAACGCAAAATTGCGAGATTAGAATATGGCAAAAGCAAATTCGCGTGTTAAAAAGAAAGTAAAACAGGTCGTAACTGATGCAGTTGCGCATGTTCATGCTAGTTTTAATAACACAATTGTGACTATCACAGATCGTCAAGGTAACGCACTGTGCTGGGCAACTTCAGGCGGTAGCGGTTTCCGTGGTTCTCGTAAGAGTACACCTTTCGCTGCACAGGTTGCTGCAGAACGAGCTGGTCAAATGGCTCACGACTATGGTGTTAAGAACATGGAAGTAATGGTTAAAGGTCCAGGACCTGGCCGTGATTCTGCTGTTCGTGGTTTACATAGTGCTGGTTTCAAGATTACATCAATTTCTGATGTAACTCCGATTCCTCACAATGGTTGCCGTCCACCTAAGAAACGTCGCGTTTAATATTTGAGGTTAACATGGCTAGATATATTGGTCCAAAGTGTAAACTTGCTCGTCGTGAAGGTACAGATCTTTTCCTAAAAAGCGGTGTTCGTAGCATCGAATCTAAGTGTAAGATCGATCAGCTACCTGGTCAGCACGGTGCAGGACGTAAGCGCGTAACAGAATACGGCTTACAGTTACGTGAAAAACAAAAAGTTCGTCGTATGTATGGCGTACTTGAAAAGAAATTCCGCCTTTATTATAAAGAAGCGGATCGTCGTAAGGGTTCAACAGGTGTTAACCTTTTACAAATTCTTGAGAGCCGTTTAGATAACGTTGTTTATCGTATGGGCTTCGCTGCTACACGCGCTGAAGCACGTCAGTTGGTTTCTCATAAAGCTGTAATGGTAAACGGTCAATCAGTTAACATTCCTTCATTTGAAGTGAATGCTGGTGACGTGGTTTCAATTCGAGAGAAGTCTCGTAACCAATCTCGTATCGCGACTGCATTAGAAATTAATGCACAGTCAGGTACAGTAAGCTGGGTTGAAGTTAACAAGTCTGCGTTTGAAGGTACATTCAAGAATGTTCCTGATCGTTCAGATCTATCTGCTGATATTTCAGAAAACTTAATTGTTGAGCTTTACTCTAAGTAAACTTTGATACTACGGAGATAACTTCTAATGCAAGAGATGTTGGAACAGTTGTTAACACCACGCTTAGTTGATATTGATAGAAAAAGCCCGTTCCACAGTCGTGTAACTCTTGAGCCGCTAGAGCGCGGCTTTGGTCACACACTGGGGAACGCATTGCGCCGTATTCTATTGTCATCTATGCCAGGTGCGGCTATTGTTGAAGCCCAGATTGATGGTGTTGTACACGAATACTCTTCAATTGAAGGTGTAAGAGAAGACGTTTTGGCGATTCTTTTAAACCTTAAAGAAGTTGCAGTGAAACTGAATGCCAGCGATAGCGCTGAGCTAACACTGAATAAGAAAGGGCCAGCTGTTGTTCGCGCTTCTGACATCGTGCTTAACCACGATGCAGAAATTGCCAACCCGGATCACGTGATTGCTCACGTATCTGAGGGTGCAGAATTGAACATGACTCTAAAAGTCGAAACAGGTATGGGTTACCGTGCAGCACAAGCTGATAATGATACTCAAATCGGTGTTTTACGTTTAGATGCAAGTTTCAGTCCGGTACACACAGTAAGTTACGAAGTTCAGAACGCTCGTGTAGAGCAGCGTACTGATCTAGACAAGTTAATTCTTGATGTTGTAACTGATGGTACCCTTGATCCAGAAGATGCGATCAAACAAGCCGCGACGGTTCTACATTATCAGCTTAATGCTTTTGTTGATCTTAAGCATAAAGAAGTTGTTGCTCCGGAAGAAGAAGAGAACGAATTCGATCCGATCTTCCTACAGCCTGTTGATGATTTAGAGTTAACAGTCCGTTCAGCTAACTGTTTGAAAGCAGAACAAATCTATTATATTGGTGATTTAGTACAACGAGCTGAGCCTCACCTACTAAAAACACCAAACTTAGGTAAGAAATCTCTGCAAGAAATCAAAGATGTTCTTGCGCAAAGAGGTTTGAGCTTAGGTACTAAATTAGAAAACTGGCCGCCAGCAAGTTTGGTTAGTAAAGAGTCAGCATAATATAAGGAAGCTATCATGCGTCATGGTAAAACAGGTCGTAAGTTAAATCGTAACAGCTCACACCGTAAGGCAATGTTTAAAAACATGTCTGCTTCACTTATCGAACATGAAGTGATTCGTACTACGGTTGCTAAGGCTAAAGAACTTCGCGGAGTTGCTGAGCCTTTAATTACGCTGGCTAAACAAGACAGCGTTCATAACCGTCGTACTGCGTTTGCGCGTTTAGGCGATAAAGCAGCAGTTGGTAAATTATTCTCTGAGATTGGTCCTCGTTACCAAGATCGTCCAGGTGGATACATCCGCATTCTAAAATGTGGTTTCCGCCCAGGTGATAATGCACCAATGGCAATTGTTGAATTGGTTGATCGTCCGGTCAGCGATTCTGCAGAAGCTGCTGAGTAATAAAGAAGCCGGTTTATACCGGCTTTTTTTATATCTGAATTTTCTCCATTGCCGCTATGTTTGATACCCACTGTCATCTCAATAGCCTCTATGCATTATCCGCTTCTGAACTGTCTTCTTGTCTTAATTCGAAGCACTATTATTTAGCCGTTTCTAGCAAACAATCCGATTGGGATTCGACATTGGCGTTTTCACGTGCACATGAGCTTGTTATGCCCGCATTAGGCATTCACCCATGGTTTGTGTCATCTCATGACGTGAATGTTCTGACTGAGCTAGAAGTTCGCCTGCAAACCAATGAGGTTAATGCATTGGGTGAGATAGGCTTGGATTTCCAAAAAAAATACATAGCTGATAAGTCAAAACAGCTGGAATTCTGCCATTATCAATTAGCGCTTGCCGAGCGTTATCGCTTGCCGGTTTCATTACATATCATTAAAGCTCACAATGAGGCATTGGCATTACTCAAACAGTTTAATGTTACAGGTGTAGTACACGGTTTGGGTGCAAGCACCCAAATTGCTCAGAGCTATCTTTCCTTAGGTTTCAAAGTCGGCATCAATGGTGTGTCTTGTCGCAGTAATGCACGCCGTTATCATGAATTGATCGATTTCTGCGGTATTGATAATTTAGTTTTGGAAACCGATTTTCCTAACATTATCTTGCCTGAGCACAATCGTGCGGCGTTATCTGATATAAAAATCATTGCTGATCTCATTGCCAAAAGGTTACAGCTTGATTACCTACAGGTCATTGCAAAAACCGATTATAATGCTCGACAAATTTTCCTAAACACATAATCTTCTATGTAGGTCATTTATGGATATTAACAACCCGCTTTTTGAACGCAGTCGCCTGGTTTTTGATGATGCAGGCATTCAGGCCTTGGCTGATTCTCATGTCTTACTTGCCGGAGTTGGCGGTGTCGGTGGGTTTGTTGCCGAGGCGTTAGCACGTGCCGGGGTTGGCGAATTGACCTTGGTTGATCATGATGATGTTGCACCTTCCAACAAAAATCGCCAAATCGTTGCCCTGGATAATACGCTTGGACAAAACAAAGCACAAGTTATGGCAGAGCGCATAGCTCAGATAAACCCAAACTGTAAGGTTCATATCAATAACAGCTTCTTAACCCCGGAAATGATGGAGCCTTTGTTGATGACCGAATTCGATTATGTGATTGACGCTATCGATAGTCTTAATTGCAAGGTCGCGCTGGTAGCAACCGCGTATAAAATGAAACGTCCGGTGGTGTCGAGTATGGGTGCAGGCCGTCGCATTGATCCAGCTAAAATCGCTTTGTCTGATATCTCTAAAACCCATGGCTGTGCTTTAGCGCGCAATATGCGTCAACGTTTAAAAAAACAGGGCATTAAAAAAGGCGTGATGACGGTATTTTCCAGTGAAGTGCCTAAAGAGCCGGGTCCTATGGAATCGATTCAGGGTGCGCGTGGACGTGTCGTTAACGGTACAGCGAGTTATATGCCGGGTATTTTTGGCTTGATGTTAGCGGGTTACGTTATTTCCGCTTTGGCAAGTCAGGCTCAGACTAATCATCAGTAAACTAAGATTATCATTATCTTCAGATGTCTATCCATAAAAAAATGGATGTAGCGGCGTTTTATTCTTACGGCACCTGTTAATTCAGGTAACGTGCTATGTAGTTGATGACATTTTCAGACTGGCATCCTTGGTTAAGAATGATCTGATTTGCATGCCTTTCAAAAGAAAGCTGGTAAGAATTAAAAAGTGTTTCCAGTTCCATTTTGTCAGTCAGGTGTAAGCTGTTTTTAATGTCTTCAAGTGCCTGTTTTCTTGCTTGACTGAGTTTGTCTTGGTAGTGGTGATGTTCGCGTGAACTCAGGTGGATATTGCACTTTTTAATGATTTCTCCTGCAACAGCGATACGACTATGCTGGAGCACGTTGTTACCGGCGAATGCTTGAGCCAAAATCAGGTTGCAGAATGTGAATAATATTAGAGCGTTTTTCATTTGAGTGATTTATTAAGTGGTTAATAAGTATATGTGCTTAATGTATCACTGTTCTTATGAAAATAGTACCTTTTTCAATTAGAGTTTTTTATGGTTTATAACAAATATAACTTGGGTCTAATGGGCTATTCTAGATAGGCATTCAAGCCACCTTTATTCACCAGATGTTGGGCATTGTCGATAATGCCTTGTTGCTGCAATTGGGTAATAATCGCTTTGATAATTGGTTGGCTACGCTTGCGTGACATGCCGGCTTTGATCTGTCGGTCATATAAAATGGTCAAAAACAGATAGTCCAAGCCGGTCAGTAATTCAATTTTGCTGACATCATTGGCGATACTTGGATTGACCCAGTCTGAATCGTTCGGTAATCCCATCACCTGGGTGGTTTCCTCAACAATACAAGAGACCAATAGCCCCTTGCTGAACAAATGATCAACCGGTAAAACAATTTGTGCTTCACTAATGGCGTCAGAATGTGTTTTAAAACTGCCCATACAATGACTCTCACGGGCGATATTGCTGACATTTGAGCTGGTGAATTGGCGAATAACTTGGTTGTAATGGCGATCCCGAGTGATATGGATTAATAGGTTGGCTTTGTGTTTGCCGCTAGGTTGGATGTTATGTTTGGTGATTTCGGCCAAATGCTTTAGGTGAATGGAAAAAAGGTTTTCCACCATCGTATTTTGCGGCAGGTCATGATATTGAAACCGGTAATAGATCGGTTGCTGCCATTTGAGAATCCGTTGTGCGGTAGAGCGGTATTCGTTTTTTAGCGCAATCTCGTTGAAAGCCTTAAGGATATAGGTCGGCGATTGCCACTCGTCGAGGTTTTGTGCTTGAGCAGCATTGTCAAGTGGAAGGCTAATACAAATCATTAACAGCGCTAAGAGAAAACAGTCGGCCATCCGCTTGCGTATTTTCGGTTGAATAAAGAACTGAAAAGCCGACTGTTTCATAACATCACCTCTTAAGCGCTAGAGCAGCTTTTTTAAGTAGTGTCCGGTATGTGATTGTTTGCTGTTGGCAACTTCTTCCGGGCTACCTTGAGCGATAATCTGTCCACCGCCGGAACCGCCTTCAGGCCCCAAGTCGATTACCCAGTCGGCGGTTTTAATCACATCGAGGTTGTGTTCGATAATGACAATGGTATTGCCCTGGTCGCGTAAATGGCGAATCACCTTTAACAGCAGTTCAATATCGTGGAAGTGTAATCCGGTAGTCGGTTCATCAAGAATATACAGTGTATTACCGGTATCACGTTTGGACAGCTCTTTAGCTAGTTTAACGCGCTGTGCTTCACCACCGGAAAGCGTGGTCGCGCTTTGCCCGAGTTTGATATAACCCAGACCCACCTCAATCAACATCTGCAACTTACGCGCAATCACCGGAATCGAATCGAAAAACGCTCGCGCGTCTTCAACGGTCATCTCCAGAATTTCGTGGATGTTTTTGCCTTTATATTGAATCTGTAATGTTTCACGATTATAGCGCGCGCCATGACAAACATCGCAAGGTACATAGACGTCCGGTAAGAAATGCATTTCCACCTTAAGGACGCCGTCCCCCTGACAGGCTTCGCAACGTCCACCTTTGACATTGAAACTGAAACGCCCCGGTGTATAGCCGCGCGCGCGCGATTCAGGCGTTGCCGACAGCAATTCACGAATCGGGGTAAATAGGCCTGTATAGGTCGCCGGGTTGGAACGTGGTGTGCGCCCGATGGCCGATTGGTCGATATTCACCGATTTATCAAAGTGCTCAAACCCTTCTACCGATTTATAAGGTGCGACATTAAGCTGGGCGCCATTTAATTGATTGGCTGCTAGTTTGCTTAGGGTGCCGTTAATCAAGGTTGATTTTCCCGAACCGGAAACCCCCGTGACACAGGTAAGCAGTTTGGCAGGAATGTTCAGTTCGACATCTTTTAGGTTGTTGCCGCTAGCCCCCTTGATGGTCAGCCACTTATCTTTTTCAGGCGATAAACGCTCTTTGGGAACTTCAATCTGGCGAATGCCTTTAAGAAACTGTCCGGTCAAAGAGTCGGGGTTGTCGGTAACTTGCTGTGGCGTACCCGATGCCATAATGCGACCACCATGAATCCCGGCGCCTGGGCCTATATCAAGGACGTAGTCTGCCGCACGAATGGCATCCTCATCATGTTCAACAACTATGACCGTATTGCCTAAGTCGCGAAGATGGGTCAAGGTCGCCAACAGGCGGTCGTTATCACGTTGGTGTAGCCCGATAGACGGTTCATCAAGTACATACATAACGCCGACCAAGCCGGCACCGATTTGCGAGGCCAGGCGGATTCGTTGCGCCTCACCACCGGATAGGGTGTCGGCACTCCGGCTCAACGTTAAATAATTCAAGCCGACATTGACCAAGAAAGTCAGGCGATCATGCACCTCTTTAATGATCTTGCTGGCGATTTCGCCTTTGGCGCCGGACAAACTCAGGTTGCTGAAGATTTCATGCAGCTCGCCAACCGGTAACTCGGTTAAAGACGGTAGGCTATAATCATTGATAAAGACATGACGCGCGGCTTGATTGAGGCGTGTACCCTGGCAGCTAGGACAAGGCGTGGTGACACGATATTTTTCCAGTTCCTCACGTACCGCACGGCTTTCGGTCTCGGCAAAACGACGTTCCATATTCGGGATGACGCCTTCAAAGCGGCGCGTGTCGCTGTATTTGCCGTGCGGTAACGGAATTTTCTCACGACCGGAACCGAACAAAATGATTTTACGTTGTTTTTCTTCCAGTTCTTGCCAAGGGGTTTCAATATCGAATTGATAATAATCCGCCAGCGCTTTCAGTAGGTCGTAATAATATTTATGACGGCGGTCCCAGCCTCGAATCGCGCCACCGGCCAAGCTCAGTTCGGCATGGGTGATGACACGGTTTTCATCAAAACTGTCTTTCAACCCTAGGCCGTCACAAGTCGGGCAGGCGCCATGCGGGTTGTTGAAAGAGAAAATACGGGGTTCGAGCTCCGAAACAGAGTAACCGCAATGTGGACAGGCGAACTTTTCCGAAAACAGCAGCTCGAAATCATCGTCTTCATCCATTGGCAGCACTTTGGCAATCCCTTCGGCGAGACGCAAGGCCGTTTCAAACGATTCGGCCAAACGCTGTTTCAGGTCGTCACGTACCTTAAAGCGATCGACAATGACTTCGATATCATGTTTTTTGTTTTTATCCAGCTCGATCGAACCATCCAGCTCACGGATTTCGCCATCGATACGGGCACGGATAAACCCTTGCGCCTGCAACTCGTCGAGTAGCTGATGATGTTCGCCTTTTTTGCCACGGATAATCGGTGCGATCAACAGGCATTTAGTGCCTTCTGGCAAGGTTAGGGTGTGGTCGACCATCTGGCTGACGGTTTGCGCTTCCAGATCACAGTCATGTTCCGGACAGCGGGGCGTTCCGGCGCGGGCAAACAGCAAGCGTAGGTAATCGTAGATTTCGGTGACCGTACCTACGGTAGAGCGTGGATTGTGAGATGTGGATTTCTGCTCGATGGAAATCGCCGGTGACAGTCCCTCGATATGGTCAACATCGGGTTTTTCCATTACCGATAGGAATTGACGCGCATAGGCGGAAAGCGATTCGACATAGCGACGCTGGCCTTCGGCGTAGATGGTGTCAAACGCGAGAGAGGATTTCCCCGAGCCGGACAGGCCGGTAATCACAATCAATTTGTCGCGCGGCAATGTCACATCAATGTTTTTTAGATTGTGAGTGCGCGCACCGCGAATAACAATTTCTTCGAGCATAGAATTCAAAACCCTAAATTGGTTGCAAAGCCGCCATTATAGCAAGAATTGCATTTTAAGAGGCCAATCTATCTATTAATTCAAATGCTTAGCACAAGCGTTTTCGCCAATAGAGTAAAGCATAAGCGGGCTTTGCAGGCTTGTTTTAGTAATGCAAAATCATGCTGCCGTTTAAAGTGATGGTGATCTCACTTTGTCCGCTTTCTATAACCGGCGCACTACGGGTGGCAAAACTGGCTACATCGGCTTGTGCCATTACCGCCCGTGGTTGAATAAAGGGTTGGTTCTGACGGATTTGGGTATTGGTGATTTGGAAACTCTGTGCGCCAAAGTCCTCGGCGATGCTTTGCGCTTGTTGACGGAACTTGGCAATTGCTTGGCTTTGCAATTTTTTCAACACCTGCTCACGACGTTGGTCGGAAACCGAAAAGTGCATCGATTGGTAATTGAGAATATCTTGTAAGCGTTCAACGGCTTTGAGTAGGTCAGGATTATTTTCCATGGCAAGGCTCAATACCTGTTTACCACGCCAGTTTTTGATGGTCTGTTTGACATAGACAGGGTAGACCGAATAATGCTCGGTTTTGCTGATGATCTGCGGATACTTTTGCAATACACGCATTGCCGATTGTATTGTACGGTTAATATCGCGTGTGACTTCTTGAGCACTGCCACCTTCGGCGACACTGTTAAAACGGATGATCAGTTCGTCATTATCAACCTGAGTTTTTTGCTGTATCTCAAAATGAACACGGTGGCTGCTATCAAGCGAGGTTTCGCTGGCCCAAACATGAGAGGTTTGCATCATGCCCGCCACAAACAACACAAGGCCGCTAATTAATAGCTTCAAGTGTGTTGAGCGTTCTGGGAATAAACCTGTTTTCTGGATTGAAGAGGTCATGCTCGTTCTCCTTAGTCATTCGATACTTTCGGTCAGCCGTTTATAGTATGCAAGGCTCTTGGGTTTGAGTTTGATTATATACCTTAGTAAATCCAATAGAGCAGGATAAAGTGGTATAATTTTGCGCTATTGTTTTTATCTGCAAGCCCGTTGCTTTCTGTTCTGTTCTAAAGCCTATTATCGATGGCTAATGATATAAAACTGTGACGAAATATTTACTGCTAACTTAATAATGTTTGACCTGTATTATTCATGATTTTAGAAAACCCTGACAAGATGCATCCCAACGAAAAGCGTGCGGCGCTATCGATTGCCGGTATTTTTTCCACACGTATGCTCGGCCTGTTTATGATTTTTCCGGTTTTTGCGCTGTTTGCCGAAACCGAATTTGAAAATATCACCGGGCTGCAAATCGGTATCGCCATTGGTATCTACGGCCTGACGCAAGCGTTGCTACAAATTCCATATGGAATGCTGTCGGATCGTTTCGGGCGTAAGCCGCTGATTATTGTCGGTATGCTGGTGTTTATGTTGGGGTCGGTGGTTTGCGCTCTGGCCGATTCGATAGAGATGATGATTATCGGCCGTGCCTTGCAGGGAATGGGTGCGGTGGCCGCGGTATTAATGGCTTCGGTTGCCGATTTGGTCACCGAACAGTTCCGTTTGCGCGCCATGTCGATTGTCGGCATGACCATCGGCTTGTCGTTTACCTTATCGTTGATTGCCGGGCCTTTATTGGCAAGCTGGTTTGGTGTTCGGGGTATCTTCTGGGTCACCGCCGTATTGGCGATTATCGGCATGTTGTTGGTTTGGTTTGCCATGCCCGCCATTAAAAAACAGAGTTTTCAGCGTGAAGCCGAAGCGGTGCCGAGTGATTTTCTGGCCATTTTGAAACATACCCAGTTATTACGTTTGGACTTGGGTGTTTTTGTATTGCATGCCATTTTGACGGCAATGTTTATCGTTATTCCTCTGAGTTTGAGAGACTCGGGTGGTTTAATCAGTACCGAACATTGGATGATTTACCTGCCGGTGATGTTGCTGTCGTTTGTTTTGATGGTGCCGTTTATTATTCAAGCGGAAAGTAAAGGGCGCATGAAGCAGGTTTTTGTGGGCGCCATTGCCACCATTTTATTGATGCAGCTTGCTTTTATGACCGAGCAGAGTTTCTGGAGCCTGTTTTTCTGGCTGTTAATCTTTTTTACCGCCTTTAATTTATTGGAGGCTTCGTTACCGTCTTTGGTGGTCAAGTTGTCACCGGCGGATAAGAAAGGAACCGCTAGCGGAATCTATTCAACTAGTCAATTTATCGGTGCGGCAGTCGGTGGTGTTTTAGGCGGATATTTTTATCAGCATTATGGTTATAATGGGGTATTTGAATTTACCGCAGTGCTGGCGGCGATCTGGTTGATTGTAGCCTATAGCATGGAAAAACCATTGCCTTTAAGTATCGCCTCGGTGCCGATTTCACCGATAAGCGAAGCCGATGTCGAGTCGATTACCGAACAGCTGCTGGCTTATGATGGTATCTATGAAGTGGTGGTGATTGTCGAAGAGCAAAGAGCTTATTTTAAAATCGACAGAACCCAGGTAAATGAAGTAGCATTAATAGACTATATCGAAAATAGTCAGCAGACCAATTAATCTTAGAGATGGAAAGAGAGAGAATTTATGCGTGGTGTCAATAAAGTCATTTTGGTGGGAACCCTTGGCGCAGATCCAGAGGTCAAATATGCAGCCAATGGTAATGCTATCGCCAATTTAAGTGTTGCGACCAGTGAAGAGTGGAACGACAAAAGCACTGGGCAGAAGCAGCAGAAAACCGAATGGCACCGTGTTTCCATGTTCGGCAAACTGGCTGAAGTGGCTGGTCAATATCTAACCAAAGGTTCTCAGGTTTACCTTGAAGGTAAATTGCAGACGCGTAAGTGGCAAGATCAAAATGGTCAGGATCGTTACACCACCGAAGTGGTATTGAGCGGCTTTGACGGTAAGATGGAAATGCTTGGCGGTGGCGCTAATGCACGTCAGAATGATGGTGGTTTCAATCAGATGCCGCAGCAGCAAGCTCCACAACAGAACCGAGCTAATCCAGCTATGCAGCAGCCAATGGGGCAGCAAGGCGGTTTCAATCAAGCGCCACAGCAAGGTATGCAGCAGAATGTTCAGCCAATGGGAGGGCAGCAGCCGGTCCAGCAGCAACAGGCTCCGGCTTATATGCCTAATGATTTTGAAGACGATGATGTGCCGTTCTGATTGCGACAATACTGTTAATTGTTAAGTTAACGTTTGCATACTCTTACAAAAACCTGCCTTAGAGCAGGTTTTTTATGTCTAAGAAAAAATAAATGTTACTGTTGATAATAAAACTCAAAAGCCCCGTTTAATCGGGGCTTTTTTGATTTGCCTTGTTGGGTTTGAGTGATGCAATGTTATTTAGCCACTCTTGGTAGGGCTGTGGTTTGTGAAATAGGTAACCTTGGTAAAGTTCACAGCCGAGGCTAGCAAGAAAATTATGTTGTGTTTGGGTTTCCACGCCCTCCGCCACCACGGTATATCCCAAATGATGGGCCATGGCCAGAATGGTTTGTATCAAAGCGGAATCATTGGCATCATCGGGAATGTCATTGACGAAACTTTTGTCAATCTTAAGCTCATTCAAAGGCATGCGTTTCAGGTACGACAATGATGAGTAACCGGTACCAAAGTCATCGATGGAAAAGCGGATGCCGAGATCGGCGAGTGTTTGCATGTCGGCAATCACTTTTTGAGGTTGCTGTATTAACAGGCTTTCGGTAATTTCCAATATCAGGTGTCGAGGATCGGCGCCGCTTTCAGCCAGCACTTGTTTGACAAAATCGATAAACCCGGCTTGTTGAAAATGTTGTGCGCTGATATTGACCGAAAGGCTAAAAGCGGACGCCGCAAAGGGCAATTGGCTAAGAGTTTGGCAAGCCTTGGACAGAACCCATTCGCCAATTTTCACAACTTGCCCCGTCTCTTCCGCCAGCGGAATAAAATCATCAGGAGGAATAAGTCCTTTTGTGGGGTGCATCCAGCGAACCAGACATTCAGCACCAATCATGGTTCCCTCTTTATCAACCTGTGACTGAAGGTATAGCTCGAGCTCATCATTTTGTAAAGCATTACGCAGTTCCTGCTCCAGCGTAAAGCGCTCGGTGATGCGATCGTGCATTTCGTGTTCGAAAAAAATCAGCGTATTGCGACCGTTTTGTTTGGCACGATACATGGCAATATCGGCTTCTTGCAAGATTTCATTAAAGTTTTCGCTGTCCTTCGGGAACACGGAAACCCCTATGCTCGCGGTGATTTGACAATTATGTTGATCGATATTTATCGGTTCTGCCAACGCAACGCGTAATTCTTCAGCGATAGACATGGCGGCAATGGCGGCTTTATTTTGGTCGGTTGACAGAGATGGCAATAAAGCAACGAATTCATCGCCGGCAATTCTCGATACGGTGTCTGTCTTGCGTAGCCGCGAGCTTAAACGTTGGGCAACTTTTTTAAGGAGTTCATCGCCCATACTGTGACCATAGACATCATTGATGTTCTTGAATTTATCCAGGTCGATGAAAAGCACGGCACCAAAATCATGGTAGCGTTTCGATGTGGCCAGGCTTTTATTGAGAAAATCCTCGAACAACAAACGGTTTGGCAACCCGGTGAGTTGGTCGTGATAGGCCAGTCGTTCGACCTGTTGATCATGCTGCTTGCGTTCGCTAATGTCTCGTGATGAGCAAAATATCAAGCGTTTTTCATCTTGTTCGACAGGCACTAAACTCAATTCGATATCGAGCAAAGAGCCGTCTTTACGCTGATGCACTGTTTCAAACTGCAAACGTTCATTCTGGTAACTGTACTCTTTCAACATGCCAAGCAATTCTTGCGGATCGAAAAAGACATCCCACTGGGTAACGTTCATGCCCATGATCTGGTCTCTTGAGTAACCGAGCATTTCACAAAACGAGTCGCTCGCCTCTTGAATATTTCCTTGTGCATCGAGAATATGAATGCCGTCACTGGCGCTGCGCAGAAACGCCAGGTTCTTTTCCGCTTCTCTTTGCAGTTGTTTCAGTGCGACACTGCGTTGCACCGTTAATCTATGTGAGAAGATCAACCCCAGAGCCATTAAAAAGAGAGTGATACCAACCAGCAGATTGGAAATGATCAAATCAATCTGATGGGATGTTTTCGCCAGTGAGAAACTGAAGGCTTCTTCCAGTGGTGTAATATCGGCATTGATGCTGTCTAGTTTCCAGATGAATTCTGTTTCTTCATTGATTGACAGTCTTTTTGATGAGAGTTTGTGGTGGATCTCTTTACCCAGCACGAGGGTCTGTATGACATATTGATCTGCATCAGTCCAGATCTCAATTGGCTCTTTCATCAGCGGAGTTTCACTGAAATAGCGAAATAGAAAGATCATATTTGGAATATCCGTCGAATGATTTCTTCCTTGAACAAAGCCTTCGTATGCGGTTTTGAGATCAGGTTCTGCCTGTTGCAGAGCAATACGGGCTTTCATATCACCAAGAGGAATATTTATTTGCGTTAGAAATTCTTCATAATCTTCGTTCGATTTGCTATGCAAGTAATTAATCAAAGAGATATGTGCTTGTTTTTGCGCTTTCGAATAGAGACTTTCCCCGGCTACATAGGCACGGACAGCGGTCATGATTTTCAAACTGAACAGGGTCGCGCCAAGCAGTACGATAATGATGAGCAGAAACGGCCAAACAGTCTGGATTAGTAAGCGGTTAGTCGACTTAGGTTTGTTCGGTCCATAGATCACAGTCTAACCCCTTCTTTAGAAATAAGGATGATGGTTGCCTATCGTGGGGTATATCACCCCGTTTCGCTCAATGGTATCGACGGGCTTGTACGAGTTTGTTATATCACAAGTCTCTGTTATTGCTTGAGTCTGTTGATATTGGAATAGTTCATCTGCTTTATACAGAAGTGACAACGTTATCCGCTAGATGAGTAATGGATTGTCTCTATTTATAGATTAAAAATCAATAGCATGGTGTTTTGAATACGTATGAATTAGGGGGCAACAATGTTAGCGGAGCTAGATTGTTGTTGCTATATTAGCTAAGCCATAGAGTCAGAATGTTTTTTCAAGTTTGAATGGTTGATACGGCTGGTGGAAGCCTATGCTTAAGGGATTGAAGAGGTGAATAAGTTTGGCGGTTGAGTTGAAGCATGATTGTCGGTTTGTAGATATCTATTCACAAATATTTATCAACTGGTTGCTTAGATAACCAATGTATAGTGATAAAACCCTAAAACTTGTAAAAGTATTTGAATTTATCTATAGGTTATATACGGATTCCCAATTTTTCATTATCAAAATGTTCATCTAATATAAGCGCATAGTAAAAAACTATGTATTGAAACAAATAACAACTTAAGTATTGGGCGGGCTCTTTAATTAGGGAACGTCGAATAGTATCTAAGGGAAATAGTTATGGATATGCAAATGATAGGTAACTTTATGTTGCTGCTAATACCGCTGGCGTTTTTTGTTAGTGCTTTGGCGAACGAGCGTAAAGCAAACTGGAAATTAGCAATCAGAGTCAGTTTATTAGGTCTTTCTTTGACTGCGGTCATGGCGATTGCGGTTATCTTGGGAGTGTTCAAGCTTGGGCAGGCAGGTTCATGGTTCGGGCCGTCTGAAATGAGCTTGGTGATGCTTGGGTTGGTGAATTTCATTGCCTTTGTCAATATTCGTTATTCAAGCCGTTATATGGCAGGTAATAAAGAAGAAGAGAAGCGTTATCTGCGTTGGTTGCAGCTGGCTTTAGGTAGTGTTGCCATGGTGGTAATCAGTAACCATATGTTGGTTTTCATTATTGCCTGGATTGCCATCAGTACCAGCTTGCATCAATTATTGATCTTTTTCCCACACCGTCAGCGTGCGGTTTTGGCCGCGCACAAGAAGTATATCTTTGCGCGCCTGGCTGAGTTGTTCCTGTTGATTGCGATGGTGATTCTTTATTTTGAGCACGATACTTGGTTTATCAGCGAAATCTATCAAAAGGTAACCGCTGCGGGTGAACTGAATGCCTTGGATCAATTTGCGGTAATGTTATTGGCGATTGCGGCCTTGATTAAATGTGCTCAGTTACCGTTGCATGGCTGGTTGATTCAGGTGGTTGAAGCGCCAACACCGGTTTCGGCTTTGTTGCATGCCGGTATCATCAATCTAGGTGGTTACCTATTAATCACCTTTGCACCTTTGATTGTATTGTCGAATGCGGCGCAATGGGTGCTATTGATTGTCGGTGGTTTAACAACCGTTTTGGCGGCATTGATTATGATGACGCGCGTTTCGGTAAAGGTGCGTTTGGCTTGGTCGACCATGTCGCAGATGGGGTTGATGTTGGTTGAGTGTGCCTTGGGGATGTTCCACTTGGCGCTATTGCACCTGATCGCTCACTCTTGCTATAAAGCCTATGCTTTCCTGAACTCCGGTTCGGAAGTGGAGTCAAGCATGAAACGAGGGTTATCGAAGTCGATTGCGCCAAGTCGTAAAGACTGGTGGGGCGCGGCGATCTTCTCATTGACGATTGTCATCGGTTTGATTGCAGTGGTCGGTATTGAAGCGCCTTATAGCCCGTGGCTACTGTTTGCCATCGCCTTGACCCTGTTGATTGCCGAACGTCGAGGACGCATGAGTGCCGGTTCGGTATTGGGTATGGCCGGTCTTGCTACCGTATTATTGATTGCCTATAGCCTGCAAAAAGACGGTGCCGGATTCATTGTTTCAGGCTTGCCGACCACAGTTGGCTGGCACGGTGACTTATGGATGGCCTTCCTGTTTGTAATGTTCTTTGCCGGTTATATCATCTTGCGTTATCACGTTGATAATCCGCGCATGATGAAAGTACGCCGTGCCTTCTATGCAGGTTTCTATCTAGATGAATTTATGACGCGCTTGAATTTGCGTGTCTACCCAACTCGTTTACCGGTGAGATTCAAGCCGAAGAAATTGGAGATTCCAAAAGAGGAGTTCTATCAATGAGTAACGCAACAACACAGACAGTAAATGCGAATGAAGTACAGATGACTTCAGCTTTGACAGAAACACAATTAACCAAATTGAATGCCGCTTGCGGGCGTATTGCTCCGACCTGGCCATTGGATGAGTTGATTGCGGTCAACCCTTGGTGGGAAATGCGTCACCTGCATATTTCCAAAGTTTCGGCTAAATTAAGTGCCTTGTCGCAAGCGCATTGTTTGATGCCGAAAACCTATTTCCAGGAAATTTGGCTGGAAAGCTTGCAGCCTGAGCATTTGCAAAAAGCCATTCAGGTCATGGGAGTGGATTATACGGTTGAAAGCCTAGAACGTTATTTATTGGAAGAAGATGAATATTCGCACTGGCATAATGTCAGTGATTTTGTCGACAGTGGCCCGGATCGTAAATACAAGATGGCTTGGCGTGATGAAATCACCCACCAGATCAGTCAGTTTTGTGCCGACTTCTTCCGTTTGAAAGCAGAAAAAGCCAGTTACGGTGAAACCTATAAAGGCTTGTATCAGGAATGGTTGGCGACAACCCGTCAGGATAAGGGGATCGAGATTCTGATGGCCGAAGATGGCCTGACCGAAAACTTCGATGATTTACCGGATTCTGCCGAAGAGCTGTTGGCGCAGGCATTGCACGACTTGAATGTCAGCGAAACGGAGCTGGCCGATTACGCACACGCATTGTTACTGGATGTTAACGGTTGGGCATCATGGGTTGCCTATTTGCGTTGGCAGGATCGCCTTAACGGTGCCGATAACAATCTGATGTTAGATTTTCTGGCGATTCGTGTCGCTTGGGATTGGGTGCTTTGGCAACACCAGAAAGAGACCGACCGTGCAGTATTCAATGAGCTAAAAGTATTGTGGCGTCATCAGATGAATATGTTGCCTGAATTGATTGCCGCGCATGAAGCTTCTCAAGCCAAGGCTTGGGTATGGCAGCGTGCGGCGGAAATCGCCTATCAGCGCAATCTGCATCAGCAGCTGGTGGCTCAGGATCAGGCGGCAGCATCAAACGAAGCTGAAACAGCGCAGCCATTGCTGCAAGCGGCGTTCTGTATCGATGTACGTTCTGAAGTCATGCGCCGTGCTCTGGAAACGCAAGATAACCGTATCGAAACACTAGGTTTTGCCGGATTCTTCGGCTTGCCGATTGAATATCACCCGGTGGGAACGGAATCTTCGCGTCCGCAATTACCGGGGTTATTGAAGTCTTCGATTACCGTGCGTCCGGTGATTGAGGGTGAAGTTCAGCAAAAAACCTCTTATGCCTTGAATAATAAGGCGCGCTGGACCGAATGGGGTTATGCTCCGCCGGCAACATTCAGTATGGTTGAATCAACCGGTTTGCTTTATGCCTTCAAAATGCTGAGAAATACCTTGTTCCCGAACGACCATGCGCATCCGATCAACGACCTGCCAACTTCTGACCAGTTCGAGTTAAGTCAGAATGAAACGCCTTTGAGTGTTGAGCAGAAGGTTGATTTGGCTGCCGGTATCTTGCACGCAATGGGCTTGGATCAAAATCTGGCAAAGACCGTTCTTTTAGTCGGTCACGGCAGCTCAAGCTGTAACAACCCGCATGCTGCTGGTTTGGACTGCGGTGCTTGTGGGGGGCAAACCGGTGAGATCAACGTGCGTGTATTGGCGTTCTTGTTGAATGACAAGGAAGTTCGTGCCGGTTTACAGGCGAAAGGTATCGAGATTCCGGAAGATACCCAGTTCGTCGGTGCGATGCATAATACCACGACCGATGAGTTCACTTGCTATGCTTGGCAGGATGAAGACGGCCAAGTCAGCGAATGGCTGGCGGGTGCAACGCAATTGGCGCGTCAGGAACGTGCCATTCGTCTTGGCTTGGATGATATTGAGGGCGATAAGCTGCATCAGAGTATTATCAAGCGTTCTAAAGACTGGTCGCAGGTGCGTCCGGAGTGGGGTTTGTCGAACAATGCCGCTTTTATTATCGCGCCGCGTCAGCGTACTAAGGGTCTGAATCTGGATGGTCGTTCGTTCTTGCATGATTACGATTATGAGCAGGATGAAGACCTGTCATTACTGACATTGATTATGACAGCACCGATGGTGGTTACCAACTGGATTAACCTGCAATACTATGCGTCGGTTTGTGATAACCATGTTTACGGTAGCGGTAACAAGGTATTGCACAATGTCGTCGACGGTTCGATTGGTGTGTTTGAAGGTAATGGTGGCGATCTGCGTATCGGTCTGCCGATGCAGTCATTGCATAATGGAGAGCAGTGGATGCATGAACCGTTGCGTTTGAGTGTCTATATCGATGCGCCAAAAGAAGCGATTGCCGAGATTGCCGCCGAACATGAGGTGGTACGTCAGTTGATTGATAATGAATGGTTATACTGTTTCCACTGGGGGCGTGATGGTGCCATTGAGCGTTATCTGAATCGTAACTGGCGTCCGCAACAGTCGACCGGTAAGAAACCCGTACTTTAATCGGTATCGAGCAAGTAAAAACCCGCCTAATGGCGGGTTTTTTATTTTAAGCACTCAATATAAGAGCCTGGCTTATGGGCAGAAAATAATTAATCCGCATCAATATGTAATAGCTCTTTAAAACGGGGTAAATCCTTGAGGCTGATAAAGGCCGAGTCATTGAGCACTTCTTCGGCTTGAACATCAGAGTCTTTCAAGGCCAATTCCAAGTAGTCCAATGCCTCATTAGGTTGATCCATTAAGGCATAGGCGCCAGCCATTTGGTAATAGGCGTGGCGATGTTCAGGTTCGATTTCCAGAGCCCTTTGACACAGGTTGATCGCCCATTGTGGTTCATCCATTTCCAAAGCGGCGTCGGCTTTATAAGTCAGTGCTTCGACATTTTCCGGGTCCATGGCAAGAATCTGGTCATAAATCTTGATACGGTTATTGGTCAAGGTTTCTTGACCGGCTTTCAGCCAGAGACTATGGATATCCTGATGCTGTGAGATCTGCTTATGTGCATTGCTCAAACCTTTCGATTTGCGATGCAGTTCCTCTTCAAGTTTCGCCAAGCGTTCCTCGTAGACATCGATGACTTCGCTGACTTTTGCATCGGCAAGATTGTGCACCTTGTCTTTGATGTCACGAATCGAATTCCAGCCCAATAACACCAATACCGAACTGATACCGGCAATCAGATAGAAAAAATAGGTGACTGTATCGGTCGCATAACCGACTGCACGGGTGGTCAAACCGATATCACGATTGGTAATCTCTTTGGTCAGGTCGACATGAAGATTATTCATATCGGTACGCAAGATTTTTAGTTCATCAAGTACATAACGCTCTATAAAAGGGTTATAGATCGGCTCTTTGATGTTTTCTACATCTTGGGTCTGTTTGTTGTGCAGCGTTTCTGCCGCATAACCGCCAATAGGGACCAACAATAACAGTGTCGACAACCATAAAGATAAACCTAGTGCTCGCATATTGCGCTCCCATGATTATGCACTTCAATTAAGTTCTTATGCATCGCCGAGATGGTTTTCTCGTAGTCTTGTTCGCTGACAAAGAACTGCATTTCAACTTGTCGGGTATTTTGATGAATCGCCTCAATATTGATATCTTGTTGATAAAGCGCCTGCACCGCCGTGTGTAAAAAGCCTTTGATGCGCATATCACTGCCCATTGCTGAAGCCAAAGCGACTTTGCTGGTTTGAATACTGGCAGATGGTAATAGATTTTGCAGTTGCTTTTTCAGACGGTTCACTTTTTTCAGCGAGTCGTTCAGATAAAGCGTAATGGTGTTGGCATTGAAGTCTTTATTAATCAAGTCGCATTTCAAACGATCGGTGATATCTAAAATCTGACGCTCGTATTGAGTTTGTTCTCCCATCATTTCCGGATCGAAAATCTCCACCGCAATCAAACGCGATAAACCGGCGATAATCTCAACTTGTGGGTTGTCGCTACGGTAGTCCTCGGTAATTAATGTACCGTGGTGCTCCGGTTCAAAGGTGTTTTTGATGCGCAAAGGAATTTGAGCCTGGCGCAGGCCTTTTGCCGCTTTAGGGTGAATCGCCTCCATGCCAAGATTGGCAAGTTGGTCGGCGATGTCATAATTGGTTCGACCAATCGGCACCACATTGTCTTCACCGACTAAGCGCGGGTCGGCACTGCTCAAATGGTATTCCTTATGGATCACCGCTTCGCTGGCATTGCATAAAACGGCAATACGACTAAAGGTCATTTCACTGTAACCACGATCATAGGTTTTCATCAAATGTTCGGTACAGTGGGTATAACCGGTAACGATCGGCAGTTCTTTATCCAAGTCGATATTGGCAAATTTCTCTTTGATGACATCATCCATCGGCTGTGGTGAATCGCTTTGCCAGCCGGTTAAATCGACAAAACGCGCATTGATGCCGGCATTGTTAAGCAGTTCACTTAGGTTGTAGGCACTGTGTGCTTCACCTAAGCTGGCAAGCAGTTCTCGAACCGTGAGCAGGTGTTCGGTCAACGAGAAATGACCGTGGGTGCACAGGTCCTGCAGATAGCTCAACAGCTGTTCGGTTTCTTGAATGCGCTGATTGATAAATGCATTGGCTTTCACTAGCGTCGGGGGATGATCAAATAGGGTGGCATTGATCTCATTGAGTTTATTGCCTAGCTCTTGCAGAGCCACTTGCCAATTAGCATCGGTATCATCATTGGCAAATAGCCCGTAAACGCCTGGCTTACCGGATTTTTTATGTTCCAGCAGGTCATTGGTAACGCCGCCATAGGCTGACACCACAATAATTCTGCGGTAAGGGTTTTCAGGGTAGAGAATAATGTTGTCACGCACCGCTTGGTAATCGGACATCGAGGTGCCACCAATCTTCTCAACACTGAGTGGGGTACTGGTAGGAGTTTTTTCAGACATGATCTTTTAGTATTTTTTTGTGAATGGATTGAGCAAGCGTGGTTCAAACGCTTGCTTGGGTAGCTGGCTACAAGAGCTATTCCGGTAGGTTATATGAACCGTCGGCATCGTGTGTTTCACGACCGGTTACCGGAGGGTTGAAGACGCAAACCATGCGCATCTCAACACCTTTGTTGGCGCTAAGAATATGCTGATCATGCTGATCCAACGCATAAACAGTTCCCTCACGAATCTCGTGAGTGATGCCGGTTGCCTTGTCGTATATCTGGCCTTCACCAGAAATGCAGTAGACGGCTTCCAGGTGGTTCTTATACCAAAGGTGCAGGTCTTCACCGACTTTGATAATGGTGTCGTGCAAAGAAAAGCCCATGCCGTCCTTGGCTAATAAAAGGCGGCGGCTATTCCATTGCGCGCTGTCGACATCGGCGTCGGTACCAATTACATCGTCGTATAGGTTTTTTACAATCATCTGAATTATCCTTTGTTGATCACTTTGTCGATGGCTTGTTCAAGGATGTCGAAACCTTCATTGATCAACTCTTCGCTGATAACCAGAGGTCCTAAGAACTTGATGACTTCTCCATCGGCACCGGCGGTTTCTATAACCAGGCCGTCTTCAAACGCTTGTGCACACACATGAGAGGTCAGTTCAGGTTGCTTGAACTCCGCACCCCAAATCATGCCGTGTCCGCGAATTTCACGAATCAGATAAGGATAGTTCAGCGCCAACTTTTCCATACGAGATTGAACCAGGTTCGACTTCGCTTTTAGCTGCTGACGGAAATCATCATTCGCCCAGAAGTTTTCAATCGCTTGGGTCGCTGCCACAAATGCTAGGTTGTTACCACGGAATGTCCCAGAGTGTTCACCTGGACTCCACTTATCTAATTGCGGTTTCATTAGTACCATTGACATCGGATGACCGCCACCGATAGATTTCGATAGGGTGATGATATCCGGCTGTATGCCGGCACGTTCGAAACTGAAGAAATCGCTTGAACGACCGTTACCAACTTGGATTTCATCGGCAATCATCAGAATGTCGAAATCGTCACAGATTTGACGCAGGTCTTTTAACCACTGTTCTCCAGCAACGTTAATCCCGCCTTCGGCCTGGATCGTTTCCAACACAATCGCCGCCGGCAGCTCGGTACCACTTGACGCATCTTCAAGGATCTTGCGTAAATAAGCGATGGTATCGACCTTGTCGCCTAGGTAGTTGTGGAAAGGTACCTGATAGGTATAGCCAGGAACACCGTAGTGTTCATCGTGATAGTAGCTGTTACCGGTAATACTTAAAGACCCCATCGACATACCGTGGAAACCGTTGGTAAATGACATTACCTGCTTACGGCCTTTCACCTTACGGGCGATTTTCAGTGCGGTTTCAATGGCGTTGGTTCCTGTTGGGCCAACAAACTGCAGAATATAGTCCATGTTGCGTGGCTTAAGGATGTTTTCAACAAACGCGTTGATAAAGTTACGCTTGGCAACGGTCGCCATATCCAAAGCGTGACCGATACCGTCATTTTGTAGATAGCTGATAATCGCATCGTTAATGATTGGGTTGTTGTGACCGTAGTTCAATGCACCGGCACCGGCAAAAAAGTCGACATAACGTTTGCCTTCTTCATCCCAGATCTCAGCCATTTTCGATTTTTCGAAAACGGTTGGAAAAGAGCGGATATAGCCACGTACTTCCGATTCATATTGGTTAAATAATTCTAAAGACATAATTGGGTTCTCCTAAAACTGAATTGAATTCAAGTTGTCGTTATTGGATTGTGAAATCGTGTAGAGCTGTTCAGCCTCATGCTGAGCGTTACCAAAGTGATTTGGCTCGATAAAATCTTCTACACGAATATCAAGCTCGTAGTTGGCGGCAAAACGCTTGAATAAAGATTGTGAAGCCAGATTTGTCGGGCTTATGGTGCAGCATAATTTGCCAACGCTTTGCTGCTCGCAGACATTTTTCAGCAGGGCTTTTAGCATTTTCTGGGCTAAGCCTTGGCCGCGCATGGATTCGGATACGGCAATTTGCCAGACAAACAACGAATCCTTGTCGTCAGGGCGCATATAGCCCGAGACAAAACCAACAATGCGCTGACCGACCTCGGCCACCAAGCAGGTATCTGCAAAATGGGTCGCTTGAAGCATATAGAGGTAGCTGGAATTCACGTCCAGTGGTGGGGAATCCATAATTAATTGGTGAATGGCAGCGCCATCCTCTAAATTGGGGGATCTAAAAACTACTTTAGAATTTTGGGGGTGAGTCTCCATAATAATCTAGATGTTCTTCTTGTTATTAGGTTGAAATTCAATCAATCGAATAACTCGTACAGCTGAGTTGGTTAAAGGGAGATTTTTGACGGATGCGAATAGCTGCCAGTTTCGTAATTGAAACAGCATAAAGCAACGCCAAACGATTGATTCCTCGGGACGTATCCTCTGGATTAGACTTGACCAACAGTGGCCTGAAAAAAGGGGGCGCCTAAACGCAAAACAAATTGTAGTGTCTACAATCAGATATAAGATAGCTGAACTTAATATTAATGGGTTCTTATTTAGGATAACAAATTGCAGGGGGAAATTGCAACCTTATGTGAAATGTAAGTTGCTGAATTTGTTCATTTTTGTGTTTTTTTGTCGCGCAAAGAGGCTATTAAGGCTTTGAATTGTGGGTGATTTCTCAATAGCATGCGACCCGCGGAAATAAGTTGTTCCACCTGTTCATTCGGTAGGCTCAGACTGGTAGGAATTTGATTGAACTGGTCACGAATCCGTGCGCTTGGCAGTTGTGAAAAGTTCAGCTGGATCAGATAGGGATCGATCGTTTGAGAGCTGGACAGTTGGTTTTTCCAGTTATTCAAACTTTGTGAAAACAGGGTGATGGTCGAACTGTTGTAGCGATGAATCTGGATGTCGTTGATGGTTTGTAATGTCTGTTTGATTGTGGGGGGCTGGTTGGTCATGCTGATGGTGTTTTGCGGCTGGGTGGCCGCATCAACAACAATGACCGCAATTTGCGCAGTGATGGCTTTATCGACGTGGCCTAAAAAAGCCTGCACGCCTCCAGAAAGCTCGATGACATCGTAGATTGCCCGTAAGCCAAGATTGTCGGTAATGCCGCCATCGACAATATGAAGGTAAGGTAAGTTGTCATTGAGGTAAGGGGTCAAGGTGTTGATGGTCTGCTGCAGCTCATAATTATGGTCAGCGGATGTTTGCTGCATTAAACGATTGGCAATGCCGATATCGCAAGGGCGGTAGTTCTTCAATACAATCGGGTTGAATACCAGTGGTACCGCGCTGGAAGCGGCAACCGCTTTGGCAATGGGAAAGTGGTTCAGCTTGGAGCAGATCAGATCAAAGTATTCTTGGGTGAAACTGATGCGTGCGCCGCTACTTAGGTCGGAAGCATTGATGAGAATCAGCGGGCTGTGAGAGTTTTGTAAATCGGCAAAACTGGCATAATTGAAAATTTCACGATTGTAATAATCAATTGCCATATCGGTTCGGCTTTTGCTGCTGAACCATTGGCTGACGCTGAGAGCACCGTCGATTAACTGGTTTTCAATGTCTTTATAGAGCATCGCCGATTTGAATTCGGTAAAGGTCTTTTTACCATGTAAGCCGTAATAAGCGGCGGTAAAGCTGCCGCCGGAAACGGAGCTGATAATATCGACTTCATCCAATAGGTTAATGGTTTGGTCGCCTATTGTTAATTGGGTGGCGTTAAGTTCTTCCAGTACACCATAGGACAAAGCGGCGGCTCGGGTGCCTCCGCCGGAAAAAGCGAGTAGCAGTGTCAGTTTGCCTTGCGGTTTGTTTTTTAATACCGATTCAATCGAATAGTCATTCCGAGTATCACTAAGCGCGGGCGGGTTGCTGATAGTGCCATAAGAAGAACATCCGCTAGATATAGCCATGGCAATGACTAAAGGTAATAAAAGCAGGCGTTGCAAATAATCGGTAGTCAGTGGTAGCAATCTGGCGGCGGTATTTAAGTTCATCTAATGTTCTTTGAAATTGAGTTGATAGCGATTTGTGTAGTGATAAGTAATATGACTATTAAAACCTATTTTGTTGAGCTGTCACAATGTTTTTCATTGCTGCGGGTTTTATCATTTCAGCGCTTAAATTATCACTTAATTCAAATGGTTAAATGGGATGTGTTTTAAGTAGGCGGATATTGTTTGTCTGGCTTTTTATAAAAAAATCCAAAATGTGCTTTATTTATTAACAAAACGGTCGTTACTTAGATTAGAGGTACTAAGTAGATGAGATCAAAACAACAGCCTATTACACCGGCGATTAAATACTTCTTTAAGCGTTTGGAAAAGCAGGCGCATCAGATTGAGCGTCAGGTTGCTTTGGAGCATGAAAGGAATCAGCCTGTTCCCTTCGATGAGGTAGAAAATTTCTTCCGTCAGATTATGACGCAGAATATTTTTATCTTTACCGTTGGTGTTAACGGCAAGCCGGAATCGACCATTCTTTCTAAAGCCATATTCAGTATGAATAAGGTTGTACGCGTTTTCTACAGTACCAGTTTGAATGATGATAATAATGGGTTTATCCGCATCCGCCCAATCAATTCAGAACAGCGTATTGTGGTCGAGCGTCTGCATGGCCATAGACCTGTACCTGAACTGCTCTACTCGAGTAAAGATCAATGCCATATCGTGCGCTTTATGGTGCGTTGGATGATGCGCCGCATTGATTGGAGCAAGACCAAGTTGGGTAACTTGGATCTCTATAAGCGTGTGCTTGAAGAAATGCATCTAGAGCTAGAGCGAAAATTGATGCTTATCGATGAAGGCGAAGAGGCCGAAGCGCTGCGTGAAGAGTATAGAAAGCACAGTAAGTTATTGAGTAAGAATCACATTAAAGCACCTCGTTAATTTTTTTTATTAGCGAGGTGTAAACGTTTTTAGGCAGGTTTAATGGTTACGGTTAACGGCTAAATCACTTAAAGCAAGCAGGGCCTGCTTTAATTTCGATTGTTCCAGAACCCTTAGTGCCTGTTTGGCTTTTTCCGCTTCTTGTTGCGCCAGCTTCTTGGTGTAATCGATTGCACCTGACGCCTGAATGATTTTGGTCACTTCTGTTAAAAGCTCAATTCCATCTTCTTCAATAGCGCGTCTGATAATCTCTTTTTCAGTATCGTTGCCATGTTGCAGTACATAGATCAATGGTAAGGTCGGCTTGCCTTCGGCCAAGTCGTCACCGATGTTTTTGCCTAACTCTTCTTCATTGGCGGTGTAGTCCAAAGCGTCATCAATCAATTGGAAGGCGGCGCCAAGATGTTTGCCATAAGTTATAAAGGCTTGTTCCAGTTCCGGTTTATCGGCAAGAATCGGCCCCATGTGAGTAGCCGCTTCAAATAGCTTGGCGGTTTTGCGGTGAATGACTTCCATGTAGCGCTGTTCAGTGGTGTCGGCATCGTGACAGTTTAGCAGTTGCAGTACTTCGCCCTCAGCGATGACATTGGTCGCCTCGGACATAACCTGCATAATCTTTAAAATGCCCGGTTCAACCATCATTTCAAATGAGCGGGAGTAGAGGAAGTCGCCAACCAGAACGCTGGCGGCATTGCCCCAAACTTCATTTGCGGTTTTATTGCCACGGCGAGTGTCCGATTCATCAACCACATCATCGTGTAATAAGGTTGAGGTATGGATAAACTCTATCACCGCGGCCATCAATTGATGGTCTTTACCTTGATAGCCGCAAGCGCGTGCACTGAGTAATACCAGCAAAGGACGCAAGCGTTTGCCGCCACTATTAATAATATAGTGGCCAATTTGATTGATCAGCACCACATCAGAGGACAAACGTTCTAGAATCAATTGGTCAACGGCTTTAATATCGTCTTGGATTAATTGTCGTATTTCGGCTAATGTCATAGAGTTTAGGCCTAATGGGCGCTTATTCGTTGAATTCAAAGCCGCTATTTTAGTATGAATAAGAGCATGACGCTAGCAAATCCCCTAAGTGATTATCCGATTTAATAAAAAGCCGTTAAAATAAGAGCGTTTTCTACTCTCAAGCAGCGCCATTATTGATGCGCAATTTATCGAGAGGATAAGTTGCCTTTAGTGCATAAATTATCTGTTATAGCCACTGCTAAAAGCACCTGATATATCAAATATTTAGTTGAGTAAGATGGTTGAAGGCAGATGTCTTGAAGCAATATCCGGAAAAACTGTAAATATTTCATTAAATTATTTTGACCTTACCTATAAAAGCCTATATAATTCCGCTTTCGCTAAATTAGCGGCTTATTAAAAAGATTTAAGATATCCGGGAGAATTGTAAATGTACGCAGTAATTAAAACCGGTGGTAAGCAGTATCGAGTTCAAGAAGGTCAAGTATTGCGCATCGAGTCTCTGAATGCAGAAGTTGGTGATGCAGTTGAATTTGACGAAGTATTGATGGTAGGTGAAGGCGCTGATGTTAAAGTTGGTACGCCTGTAGTTGAAGGTGCTAAAGTTTCTGCAACCGTTGAAGCAAACGGTCGTGGTAAAAAAGTAACCATCATCAAATTCCGTCGTCGTAAGAACAGATCGAAAACTAAGCAAGGCCACCGTCAAAACTACACTGAAGTGAAAATCGGTAAGATTTCAGCTTAATTTTTTGACAGTAATTTGAATCAAAAGCCGGGGTTACTTCTGAAGAGGGGGTAACACGGTAAACAAAAGGACTATACCATGGCTCATAAGAAGGCAGCAGGTAGTACTAAAAACGGTCGCGATTCTAATGCCAAACGACTAGGTGTGAAAGCATTTGGTGGTCAGCAAGTTTCAGCTGGAAGCATTATTGTTCGTCAACGTGGAACTAAGTTCCATGCGGGTGACAATGTAGGTCGCGGTAAGGATGACACTTTGTTTGCTAAGGCAGACGGTGCCGTTACCTTTGTTACTAAAGGTAAGCCAGTACGTACTTACGTAACAGTTGTAGCTGAATAATTCAGTTTTCCATACTGTTGAAAAACGCCCCGCTTCGTCGGGGCGTTTTTGTTTGTGAAATAAATAATTATCGATGCAGGTTGGCGGTAATTAACTTTTAAAATTTAGCTCTGATAAAATATTGGCAATTTCCGCTTGTCATTAGTAGGCAGGCAACACCAGGTAAAACTAAAGGATGTATTGATGCAATTTGTTGATGAAGCTGTTATTCACGTAGAAGCAGGGCGTGGTGGTAATGGTGTGGTGAGTTTCCGCCGCGAGAAATACATTCCTTTTGGTGGGCCAAACGGTGGTGACGGCGGTGACGGCGGTAGTGTTTATCTGCTTGCTGACCGTAACCTGAATACCTTGGTGGATTTCCGATATACCAAAAACTATCGAGCGCAAAACGGTCAAACCGGTATGGGACAGCAGAAAACCGGTGCCGCCGGAGATGATCTGGTGATTCCGGTTCCGGTCGGCACCACAGTGGTTGATATCGATTCTGATCAGGTGGTCGGTGATCTGCTTGAGCACGGTGAAAAGCTATTGGTTGCCGCAGGCGGACGTCATGGTTTGGGAAATATACACTTCAAGAGCAGTAAAAACCGAACTCCACGCCAATGTACTCCGGGAGAGCCTGGCGAAGAGTTGGATTTACGTCTTGAGCTTAAGGTGTTAGCCGATGTCGGTTTGTTGGGTTTGCCAAATGCCGGTAAATCGAGCTTGATTTCTGCGGTATCGGCGGCGCGTCCGAAGGTGGCTAATTATCCATTTACTACGCTATACCCTAATTTGGGCGTGGTCAGTGTGTCGCCGGAAACCAGTTTTGTGATCGCCGATATTCCAGGCTTGATAGAAGGTGCCGCGGAAGGCGCGGGGTTGGGTGTGCAGTTCTTGAAGCACCTTTCTCGTACCGGTCTACTCTTGCATGTGGTCGATATTGCACCAATGGACGAATCTGACCCGGTAGAATCGATTCGCGTCATTCAACAGGAGTTGCTTAAGTACAGTGAAGAACTAAGCGGCAAAGAGCGCTGGTTGGTATTGAACAAAACCGACTTATTGCTTGATGAAGAAGTCGAAGAATTGTGTAACCAAATTGTTGCCGATATTGATTGGCAAGGACCGGTTTATCAGATTTCTGCGGTGCAGCGTGCCGGTACCGATAAGTTGGTTAATGATATTGCCTATGCTCTGGAGCAGAATCGCCAAGCGGCATTAGAGCAGCAAGAACAAGAACAGCAGCAAGCGGCGATGAGCCAGCGTGCAACGGTTGAAGAAGATTTCGATTTTTAATTTTTTTGATTGAGGCAAGAATCAGGCATGCAACGCTCTGAGTTAAAAAATACCAAACGCTGGGTCGTTAAGATCGGCAGTGCTTTATTAACCAATGACGGCCAGGGTTTGAACAAGGAAGCACTGGCGCACTGGGTTGAACAGATTGTCGAGCTAAAGTCTCAAGGGGTCGAGGTGGTTATTGTCTCTTCCGGTTCGGTCGCTGAAGGCATGAAACGCTTGGGTTGGAGTACGCGTCCTAAAGTGTTGAACGAGTTGCAGGCGGCGGCATCTGTCGGTCAGATGGGGTTGATTCAGGCTTATGAGTCGAAGTTTGCCAAATACGATATTCATACTGCGCAGATACTTATGACTCATGACGACCTGTCTAATCGTAAACGTTATCTGAATGTTAAAGGTACGGTGGAAACGCTGCTGGAATATGGCGTTGTGCCGATTATCAATGAAAACGACACGGTTGTGACCGATGAAATCCGTTTTGGCGATAACGATACCTTGGCTGCCTTGACGGCTAATTTGATTTCTGCCGACGTGCTGGTTATTTTGACCGATCAGCAGGGGTTGTACGATGATAACCCACGAACGAATCCGCAAGCGCAATTGATTTCCGAAGCGCAAGTCAGCCGTAAAGATATTGAAGCGATGGCAAGCCCCGAAGGTGGGGCGCTCGGTAAGGGCGGTATGTATACCAAAGTAATGGCGGCCAAGCGTGCGGCACGTTCCGGTACGGCAACCATGATCGCTTCGGGTCGTGAAGCCGGTATTCTTACCAAGTTGTATAGTGGTCAGTCTTTTGGCACCTTGCTGGTTCCTGATTTGGAGCCGTTGAGTGCGCGTCGTCAATGGTTGGCCGGCCACTTGCAGGCAAAAGGTCAGTTGGTATTGGATGCCGGTGCGGTTAAGGTGCTTCAGGCATCAGGTAAGAGTTTATTGCCGATTGGAGTGAAAACACTCAACGGCGAATTTCAACGTGGTGAAATGGTGGTTTGTGTTGATGAGCAAGGTATGGAAATCGCTCGTGGTCTAGCCAATTATTCGGCGGTGGAGAGCTTGAAGATTATCGGTAAGCCGAGCAACCAGATTGAAGAGATTCTAGGCTTTGTGGAAGATGAATCACTGATTCATCGCGATAATCTCGTAGTAGGTTAAGTTCAATATTGCTTAAAAATACAGAAAAGGCGCTTTAAGCGCCTTTTTTATTGGATAAATTTAATGACACAAGCTTTGATTCAGTCCATTTTAATCAAGATGCGTTAATTGATTGGGTAGCTTGAATTGTTGTAGCTTGTCGCGTAACTCTTCAACCATTCTATTAAGCTCCTGCGAGCTTGCCGAAGTGTCATCGATCATCGCAGCGGTTTTTTGCGTTGAGGTATCAAATGTGGAGACCGCCTGATTGACTTGAAGAATGCCTTTTTCCTGTTCGTTAGAGGATTTGGCGATTTCTTCGATCATGCCGCCGACATTTTGAATCTCATTGATAATATCCGCCATTACGGTACTGGTGGTTTCCACCAGGTTGGTGCCTGACTCCACCTTGGTGTTAACCTCAGCGACCAGTTGTTTGATCTCCTTGGCGGCTTCGGCAGATTTTTGCGCAAGGTTTCTGACCTCGCCGGCGACCACCGCAAAACCACGCCCATGTTCGCCAGCACGTGCCGCTTCAACCGCGGCATTCAGTGCAAGTAGATTGGTCTGGAAAGCAATCGAGTCAATCAAATTGGTAATGCCATCGATTTTTACACTCACCTCTTTAATCGAATGCATTGCGGCGACACTCTGTTCGACAACCTGTGTATTCGATTGCGCTTTGTTTACCGTGCCGGTAGAACTGTCATTGACCTGCTTGGTAAAGTCGGCCGACTGTTTCAAGGAGCTGGTCATTTGTTCAAGTGATGCCGCGGTCTGTTCAACCGAGGCGGCATTGGCCTGGGTGATCTGGTTAACTTCTCGGTTGGCGCTCATGATATTGTTTGCCGTGGTGTTTACTTGGTCGGCGGTTTGCAGGATATCACTGACCAGCGAGGCGATATTGGCGGTCGCCTGATTCAAAGAGTCTTTGAAAATTTTTAATTCACCTTCCAGTTTTTGGTCTACATGGGCGGTCAAATCACCTTCACTTAATTGGCTGGCCGCGGTAATAAAGCTTTTCAAGCTGTGCTGGATATTCTGCATCATGCTGTTAATGCCATTACCAAGCTCCAGTAAGAAACCGTCTAGGTGGTCGGTATCCAAACGTTGGTCGAGTTTACCTTGAGAGGCTGCTGCAATGAGTTGCTTAACCTGTTGTTCAATAGCTAGTGTATGGGTGACGTTTTTCCATTCGGTGAAATAACCGATTAATTCTTGTTGTACATTATGAATCGCCTGGCTACTCAGCTCTATGGTCAGGCTGCCTATATGAATGGTTTGCTGAGTAGTTTGGCAGGAAATTTTCAATTGCTTGAAGATATCGGTTTCTTCAATTTTGCCATCGTTTTGCAAACCTTTGATCTTGCTCGCAAACTCGTTGCGGTTCGCATCGACCAATTGTTTCATCTGTTGGTTAACAAATACAACTTTCTCATCATTGTTGGCAATGATTACATTGGCTGAAGCATTGTCTAGCGCATCAACAATGAGCTTTGATTCATTAAGATGAGATTGCATTTCATCGCGTGATTGCTTGAGGGAGTCCTGCATGGCACTAAGTTCAAGCATTAAGGAACCGAATTCAGTTTTGCTACTACCCTGAATTTGGTTGCTTAGATTACCACTTGAAATCGAGTGGGCCAAGTTCTTGGCATCCTTGGTGTTGTTCAAAACAAGACGAATAATTAAAAATGAGACGGCAATGCTTAAGAGTAGGGCTATGACAACAGCTACTATAAGTTTAGCGGTAATTTCAGCGAATATGTCATCGACAACATCTATGGCGTTGAATACCTTACCGTCTGCCAGGTCTTTAACATGTTCAATAGTTTCCAATAGTTCTTCGCTAGCTGCCTGGTAATCCTTATAAGAGTTCTCTAGAGCTTTTAGTTTGCTAATTGCGTTATCAAAAGTCGAGACGTTTTGCTTGGTGCCATTCATTAAGGTCTCAGCAAAAGTCTGTCCTGCCAAGGCACCGCTTTGGATTTTGTAGTTATCCAGATCTTCTGTGATTGGTTGACCCTGGGTAATGCCTAATTCTTCTAGGATGGCGTTAATATCGGTTAAAGGTTCTTTAATTAGTGGCAAGTATTTGGCAAAATCCTTGGTGCGAAGCAGTGCTTGATAGTAGCCGCCGCGTGTTAGCATTAGAATGCGATATTCCATAATGCCGTCTGCCATTGTCCATGCTTTATTTAGCCCGCTGTTCCAACTTACCAAGCTGTCAGGTTGTTCAGCGAATACGTCGACATATCCATCACCCAATGCTTCGATTTCATCTAGGCTTTTTAATAGCACCTCATAAGTTTGGTGTCGTTGTATTTCACTTTCGGTAAATTGGCGATAATCCTCTTGAAGTTTTTCACTCGCTTGGCGAAAGTTTGCTCTTGCTAGGTTTAATTGTTCGATTGACTCGCTATTTATTTGTCCTGTATTAGACATTCTGTCAAGCGATTCCTTCTCTATGGCTAGGGCAGCTTCAAACTTTTCAAGCGCTTTGCTGTTATTGATATCATCGAGGTAGTTCTCCATCGACAGCATTTGTTTTTCTATCCCGATAGCTCCTTCCATAGCTCCATCTGCGGTATCCCAAGCCGGGCCGCTGATGTAATCGAGAATGCCCTTCAGTTCTTTGGTGCTTGAATAGCCCATTAAAGAGATAATAAGAATTAAAGCACTAATCAGGCTGAAGCTGGTTAGAAGAAGGTGGGATAGTTTGAAGCGTTTTAACATGGCGGCTCCTTTGAAAAGGTTTGTCATTCTTACTCACATTAAAACAATAGCTCTAAATGCAAGCTTTATCTAGTGATAACCATAAAAAAAACAATGTATTAGAGTTTTCTTATGTCGTTAGGTCAGACGGGGTTATAGCTGTTAACCCCTTTCAGGATGTTGCGATGGGTTTATTTTTTTGAATCAAAGGCTTGAAAACAAAATCTTTGGCCTTATCTAGTTGACATGCTTTTGCGAATGACTACAATTGTTAGCACTCTAAATATGAGAGTGCTAATTTTGTTAAAAATAGTTGTTTGTGCGGTGGAGAAATAAAGCACAGCAAGTATTTAAATTTGTACTTTTTGAAATTTTAAAATTCAGGAGACTTCAATGAATATTAAGCCTTTACAAGATCGCGTTGTAATCCGTCGCGTAGAAGAGAAAAAAGAATCAGCTGGCGGAATCTTGCTTCCTGGTTCTGCACAAGAACAGCAGAACATGGGTGAAGTGGTTGCCGTAGGTCCAGGTAAAGCATCTGATTCAGGTTCAATTATCGCTATGACTGTTAAGGTTGGCGATAAGGTGATGTTTGGTCAGTATTCTGGTCAAGAGGTGAAAGACGACAATGGTGAGCCTCTAATGATTATGCGTGAAGACGATATTATTGCGATCGTTGACTAATTCAGTGAATTGAATTAAATCAGAATCAAATCATTCAAAAGAATTAAAGAAAGGAAAATATTATGGGAGCTAAAGACGTTAAGTTTGGTTTAGACGCTCGTGAGAAAATGGTTGATGGTATCAACATTCTTGCTAATGCAGTTAAAGTGACACTAGGTCCAAAAGGACGTAACGTTGTTCTAGAAAAAACTTTTGGTGCGCCAACAGTGACTAAGGATGGTGTATCGGTTGCACGTGAGATCGAACTTGAAGACAAGTTTATGAATATGGGTGCGCAGATGGTTAAAGAAGTGTCATCTCAGACCAACGATGTGGCTGGTGACGGTACAACCACTGCGACAGTTCTAGCGCAAGCGATTGTTCGTGAAGGGATGAAATCGGTTGCAGCGGGTATGAATCCGATGGATTTGAACCGTGGTATTCATAAAGCGGTTGAAGCGGTTGTTGCAGAGCTTCAAGGTATGTCTGTTCCATGTAAAACTACTGAATCTATCGCTCAGGTTGGTACGATTTCAGCTAACTCTGATTCGGCAGTAGGCAAGATGATCGCCGAGGCGATGGAGCGCGTGTCAACTGAAGGTGTTATCACTGTTGAAGAAGGTTCTTCTTTGCAGGATGAGCTAGTCGTCGTTGAAGGTATGGAATTCGATCGTGGTTACCTATCACCATATTTCGTCAACAACCAGGACAAGATGGTTGCTGAATTGGAAAATCCATACATCCTGTTGCACGATAAGAAAATCTCAAATATCCGTGATTTGCTACCAACCCTGGAAGCGGTATCAAAAACAGGTCGTCCTCTATTGATTATTGCCGAAGACGTTGATGGTGAAGCTCTGGCGACGCTAGTTATCAACAATATGCGCGGTATCGTTAAGGTTGCGGCGGTTAAGGCTCCTGGTTTTGGTGAGCGTCGTAAAGCCATGCTGCAAGATATGGCCATCCTGACTGGTGGTACTGTTATTTCTGAAGAAGTGGGTCTGTCTCTAGATGCGATCACTTTAGATGTTCTTGGTGAAACCAAGTCGGCGGTTGTTGGTAAAGATACGACTAAACTAATCGACGGTAACGGTGCGAAAGAAGATATCGATGCTCGTTGCGCGCAAATCAAGGCGCAGCAAGATGCTTCTACTTCTGACTACGACAAGGAAAAACTGGGTGAGCGTTTAGCGAAGCTTGCCGGTGGTGTTGCCGTTATCAAGCTTGGTGCCGCCACTGAAATGGAAATGAAAGAGAAGAAGGATCGTGTTGACGATGCATTGCACGCAACGCGTGCCGCGGTTGAAGAAGGTATTGTGCCTGGTGGTGGTGTTGCGCTGGTTCGTGCTTCATCAAAAGTTACCGTTGAAGGGGATAACGATGATCAGAATGTAGGTATCCAAATTGCTTTGCGTTCGATGCAAGAGCCAATGCGTCAGATCGCTGCAAACTGTGGTCTTGAAGGTTCTGTGATTGTTAATAAGGTGCTTGAAGGTGAAGGTAACTTCGGTTTCGACGCCGCCAAAGAAGAATATGTCGATATGATCGAAGCCGGTATCATCGACCCTGCGAAAGTAACGCGTTCTGCAATTCAGAACGCTGCGTCGGTGGCCGGTCTGGTATTGACCACAGGTGCCGCAATTGCCGATTCTGACAGTGCTGATCCAGCAGCGGATGCGGCGGCACAAGGTTACACTCAGGGAATGGGTGGCATGATGTAATTCCAATTCTTTTATAAGTAATTGTGATTAGTAAAGACCCGCTTCGGCGGGTTTTTTATTTTTTTACCTTTTTATACCCTTGTCAACGCTTTGCGGGCTGGTTATTCTGGGTGGGCGTTTTACGGAATCTATAAGGAATAAGCCTTTTGTTTAAGTCCAGTTTCAAGTTGCGAGTATTTTTTGCTTTCACGCTCGTGATGCTGTTGGCAATCCTCTATGTGATTTCTTTACGTTATCAGACCGCAATCCAAGGTTTTGATCAACAACAGCAAATATTAATCGACAAGCAAGGCAGCTGGTTACCAATGAGTTGTCTGCTGAAATTGTCCGTATCCGTCAACAGATGCACGCCTTGTCAAAAAACGTCAATCTATTGGATAGTTTGAACAGGTTCAATATTGCCCGAAGCTTACGGAGAGGTATTTCAATGATTTGAAGCTGTTTTTTCCAGATGTTCAGGATTTCTTTTTAGTCAACCGTGACGGCGAACAATTCGGTAGTCCTTATTACATCGAACTGGGTTCAGCGTGCGTTGCGGATATCGGTCATGCTTTTGATGAGGCTGTGTCCGGAGGGCATTTTAGCTATAAACCGGTGTTGCACCCGCAGTTCGAACGCGTTCATTTTGACATGATGTTTCCAACCGACATTTTTGGCGATAATCTACTGTTTTTTGCCAGTTTCAACGCGGAAATCCTACGCCAAGTCTTGGTAAACCATAAGTTGTCGTCGCATACTTCATATCTGATTCGCCAGGACTCAAAATATCTGATCGAGCTTTATGAAAAGGCGGTGCGTGCCACAAACGATTTTAAAATCGGTTATTTCCTGAGTAACGAGTCTATTGCCAATATCGCCTATGATGCAATGGTACCAGGTACTGGTTGGCGTTTGGTTGTGGTGAAGGATTCCCAAGTCTATGATGCAGCAAGACGAGATTTTCAGCAGGTAGCGACTTTCCAAGCCGTGGTGGTAACGTTTTTATGGGTCATGGTCATGGCGCTGATTCTCCGCTACGTCACCATTCAGCAGCGTTTGCTGGGACGCTTGCATGCAGAGAGTCTGCGAGATGAGTTAACCGGATTGGGTAATCGGCGTGTACTGAAAACGGAATTGCCGAAAAGCATCGAACGCTATTAGCGCCGTGGGGCGTTTTCAGCCATGTTGTATATGGATCTGAATCATTCAAACCGGTAAATGATAACTATGGGCATGAAATCGGTGATGTGGTGCTTAAACAATTCAGCAACCGATTGATTGAGTTGTCTCGAGTTGAAGATATTCTGATCCGTTTGGGTGGGGATGAGTTTATTGTGATTTTGAATGAGCTTGGACACGACCAAGTCACTGCGGTAAAAAGTTTGCAAGCCGCTACGGCCCGTTATCAGGATAGATTGAATCAAAAATATCAGATAGAACAGTTGCAGTTGGATGTGCCGCCGAGTATAGGGAGTGTGATAATCGATGGCAGTGAACTGGATCCCGATACCCTTATCAAGCAAGCGGACCATATGATGTATGAAATCAAACAGCGCAATAAAGCTGCGCTAAGAGCGCGTTAAATAAATCCCTTTAGGTTCCAAGAATGAGGCTGTTGATGAGTTATAATGAGCCTATGTCTTATCCCGTTTTATATTCTTATCGACGCTGTCCCTATGCCATGAGAGCACGTTTGGCGATTTATTTTTCCGCCTTGCGAATCGAGCAGCGTGAAATCGTCTTTTGGGACAAGCCCGAGCCGATGTTGATCGCATCGCCAAAGGCTACCGTGCCGGTATTGGTGCTGCCGAATAATGATGTTATTGATGAGTCCCGAGACATTATGCTGTGGGCATTGCAAAGCGCCGGACGCAATGAATTTACCTTTGCCGATAACCCTATTCTCGCTAAAGAGGTCTCGGACTGGATTGATGTTTGCGATAATCAATTCAAACCGTGGCTGGATAAATACAAATATGCCGATCGTCATCCTGAGTTCAGTGCCGAATATTATCGTCAGCAAGGCTGTTTTTTGCTCGACAGAATCGAACAGAAGTTAGCTGCTTATCAATTGCCGCCAGAAGAGGTTGCCGGTTTAGTGAATAATCAAATGTCGATGGCCGATATGGCAACGGTGACCTTTATTCGCCAGTTCGCCAATGTCGACAAGGCGTGGTTTACTCAAACGGACTATCCATTTCTAAAAATGTGGCTGAACGGTTGGCTGAATTCTGAGGCATTTCAAGCGGTGATGAAAAACCGTCCGGTATGGCAGCAGGGGCATAACCCGCTTTGGGTCGATGAACCGGGGTTGCAGACCAAAAATCAATTCAGCGATAAAGCGCTGGCTTAAGTACGCATCGTGTTGAATAATCAAGGCTCCGTTTCGGTCTAGCGTTGGCTTAAATTTTTCAGTAGGCTTTTATTGCGTAACAGCATCAGTACACTGAAAATCAGTAGCATTAATAAGGGTTGAAATAGATCCGCTTTGACCAGCATGACATAATGAATGATGGCCAGTAGGGTGATCGGGTAAACCAGCTTATGCAAAGACTGCCAGCGTTGTCTCAAGCGACGCTGCCATGCTGCAGTCGAAGTCATGGCTAGCGGTATCAGTAGTATCAAGGCCAGCATGCCCATTAAGATAAACGGTCTTTCCAAAACGTCTTCCACTAGTAGCGGCAGTGACAGTTCCAAGTCAAAAAACCAATAGGCGAGTAGGTGAAGAACGGCGTAGCAGAATGCCGATAAACCGAGGACTCTGCGTGTTAAATGCATGGCAAGGAAGTTCGACCATCTTGGTCGCAGCAGGTTGTTGATGGGCGTGATGCTGAGGGTGGCGAGCAAAAAATACAGTGCCCAATCGCCAGTGGTGTGCTGTAGTGTTTCAACCGGGTTGGCGCCGAGATCAAAGTGATAGAAGCGCCAGCCCAAATCCAAAGCAGGAATGCTGCAGAGCAGGCTTAGTAATACAATTCGCCATAGGCTATTCATGTCAGCGCCGTATCCTTTGTTGTCTATAGGCTGTTGTGTTTATCATAACTAGAAATATTTCTTTAAGTCCATGCCTGTGTATAGCTGTGCGACCTGATCGGCATAACCGTTGAAGATCAATGTCGGTTTTCTAAAAAACGAGCCGAGTGGGCGCTCTTTTGCCTGTGACCAGCGCGGATGCGCGACATTCGGGTTTACGTTTGAATAAAAACCATACTCGGATGGGGTCGCTGCCATCCAGCTGCTCGTTGGTTGCTTTTCAACTAAGCGTATTTGCACAATCGATTTGCTGCTTTTAAAACCATATTTCCAAGGAACGACTAAGCGAATTGGTGCGCCATTTTGATTAGGCAGTTCTTTGCCATAGATGCCGGTAGCCATCAATGTTAAGGGGTGCATGGCCTCGTCCATGCGTAGCCCTTCACGGTAAGGCCAGTCCAAAACGCGGTATTCTTGTCCGGGTAGATTTTTCGGGTCATATATACTGACAAACTCAACATATTTGGCTTTGGAGGTTGGTTCAACCTGTTTAAGTAGTTTGGCGAGAGGAAAACCAATCCAAGGTACGACCATTGACCAGCCTTCAACGCAGCGAAAACGATAGATGCGTTCCTCCTGTGTAAATTGATACAGGTCATCCATATTAAATGTCTGCGGTTTGAGGCATTCGCCAGTAACTTCAACAGTCCAGCCATCGGTCTTTAATCTATCGGCGTAACGATATGGGTCAGACTTGTCTGTGCCCAGTTCATAGAAGTTATTATATTTGAGTGCGTGTTCCGGGTCGGTCAGTGCAAGATTGGCGGAGTACTGATTATTGCGAGTGAATTGTAATGCCCAAACAGGAGATGAGCTGGCGAATAATCCAACAGTCAGAGCGGACTTTATCAGTTGGCGACGATTGATGTATAGCGACTCGTCCGTCACCTGGTTTTCACTAAGTTTAGTGTTTGTTAAGTGCTTAAATGGCATCGATAGAATCTCAGTTATTAGTTAATTTAATAGACCTTGATTAACAAAAAAAATTACAAAAACAATATTTTATTTGTCTTTTTTGTTTTGAATTGGGTAAACTCTGAAAACCATTTTTTTAAATGAGTACAGACATATAAGAAACAGTCCTGATACTAATATACGCATCACTACTCATTTCCTTCTTGTATAGATTCTAATCTATAAGGTTAATCATTTCTTTCAATTAGTCAAATGAGTCGCATCTCATTATTATTAGGCTTTATTTTTCGTTCAACCCACTCCATAAAATGAGGAGAACATTTATGGCTAGTAAAACTTTTGACGCTGGTGTACAAGACTACCAGTTGACTTATTGGACTCCAGATTATGTTCCATTAGACACAGACCTATTGGCGTGTTTCAAAGTTATCCCACAAGAAGGTGTACCACGTGAAGAAGCGGCTGCTGCGGTAGCTGCTGAGTCTTCAACAGGTACATGGACAACAGTATGGACAGACCTATTGACAGACATGGAATTCTACAAAGGTCGTTGTTACCGAATTGAAGACGTTCCTGGTGACAAGTCAGCATTCTACGCGTTTATCGCTTACCCACTAGACCTATTCGAAGAAGGTTCAGTAGTAAACGTACTAACATCACTTGTTGGTAACGTATTCGGCTTTAAAGCGGTACGTTCTCTTCGTCTAGAAGATATCCGTTTCCCAATGGCGTTCATCAAGACATGTATGGGACCTCCATCAGGTATCCAGGTTGAGCGTGACAAGCTAAACAAGTACGGTCGTCCAATGCTAGGTTGTACAATCAAGCCTAAGCTAGGTCTATCTGCTAAGAACTACGGTCGTGCGGTATATGAGTGTCTACGTGGTGGTCTAGATTTAACTAAAGATGATGAAAACATCAACTCACAGCCGTTCCAGCGCTGGCGTGATCGTTTTGAGTTTGTAGCGGAAGCGGTAGATAAAGCGACAGCTGAAACAGGTGAGCGTAAAGGTCACTACCTAAACGTTACTTCTGGTACTGTTGAAGAAATGATGAAGCGTGCTGAGTTCGCCAAAGAACTAGGTCAGCCGATCATCATGCACGACTTCCTAACAGCTGGTTTTACAGCGAACACAACACTAGCAAACTGGTGTCGTGAAAACGGAATGCTTCTACACATTCACCGTGCGATGCACGCGGTAATTGACCGTAACCCACACCACGGTATCCACTTCCGCGTACTAGCGAAGTGTCTACGTTTGTCAGGTGGTGACCACCTACATACAGGTACCGTTGTAGGTAAGCTGGAAGGTGACCGTGCGTCAACGCTAGGTTTCGTAGATCAGTTACGTGAAGCATTCGTACCAGAAGACCGTTCACGCGGTGTATTCTTCGACCAAGACTGGGGTTCAATGGCGGGTGTATTCGCCGTTGCTTCAGGTGGTATCCACGTATGGCACATGCCAGCACTTGTAAACATCTTCGGTGATGACTCAGTTCTTCAGTTCGGTGGTGGTACACAGGGTCACCCAGGTGGTAACGCTGCGGGTGCTGCGGCTAACCGTGTTGCGCTAGAAGCGTGTGTTAAAGCACGTAACGAAGGACGTGACCTAGAGCGCGAAGGTGGGGATATCCTACGTGATGCAGCTCGTCACTCTAACGAACTAGCCGTAGCTCTAGAGACTTGGAAAGAGATCAAGTTCGAGTTCGACACAGTTGATAAATTGGACGTTCAGTAATTAGCCACGGGTTAATTACCGAATTCGAACCGAATTAAGGAGAATATAAAATGTCAATGATTCAAACAGAAGACTACCGTACAAAGTATACGCTAGAAACTTTCTCATTCCTTCCAGACCTAACAGCGGATGAGATCTATGCGCAGATCGTATATATCATCAACCAGGGTTGGACTCCGGCTCTTGAGCACGAAGCACCAGAAAGCGCTTCAGCTCACTACTGGGGTATGTGGAAGCTACCATTCTTCGGTATGCGTGATCCAAACGAAGTATTGGCAGAGCTAGATGCTTGTCGTGCAGCGTACCCAAATCACCTAATCCGTTTGATTGGTTACGATAACTATACACAGTGTCAAGGGCACAACTTCGTGGTTTACCGTCCAAGAGGCATGTAATCCATTTTTTCTGGAATTTAAGGAGGCTTTAGCATGAGTGGAACAACTCCAACGCAAAGCGGGCGCGAAGCAGCACGAGCTCACCGTCAAGGAATGAAGCGTGGTAAAACAGCACGTACTTCATCGCCTGTGTCGGCGAAGCGTCGTCCTGAACCAGTTGCGCCAGTAGCGAGTGCCCCAGTGGCACAACCTACAGCTGCTAAGTCACCTGTAACTCGTCCAGCCGTTCGTGTTGCGACCGCGCCAGTAGAAAGCGCGTCAGCAGCCGGACGAAAAGCGGCGAAGCAGAAACGACAGCAGTTAAAATCCGGAAAAGTGTCACGAACACAAAGTTCGACCAACCCACATCCTAAGGCGAAAGCCCGTCAGGATCGTGAGCCACTAGTTGAAGTGTCAGAGCGTAAGCCAGTAGCCACAAGCACACCTACTCGTCCAACGGACAGTAAGGTTGCGGTGAAAGCGGAAGCGAAGTCATCAGAATCCAGTGGACGCAGCATGGCGCGTGCATGGCGTAAAGCCGGTGCGAAAGGAAAGGCTGGTCAAAGTGCTTATAAATCAAAAGGTACACAGTCTGGTGCTCTAGCCAAGATGGCGAATCCAGATGCGTCTACCCGTGAGATTGCGAGAAAGATTCGAGCCGAACGTTGCAGCCGTGGTAAAGCGGGATGTGCAACAGCCGAAACGGCGAGCTCAAAGAAATCTCGACAGTCGAAAGCGTCACGCACAGCACCTGAAAAGGTGGGTGAGTCGAATACGCTTAGCGGACAACGTGTTTCTGGAACGCAAGTCGGTCAAGGTCGTAAGGCCATGACGGGTGCAGAAACCGGCGCGTGCCAATTGGTCAGCGGGACCGAGTATTTAGGAACGGAAGAGTTCGCGAACAACTGCGACTCGACACCTAATGCGAAGCCTGCGAAAGTAACGCAAACTCAGACGACTCGTGGTCAGACCATTAGTGGAAATGAGGTAGGTCGTTCGAAGAGTGTAACAGGTGATGAATCTGGTACATGTTCAGCCGTAACCGGTTCTGAATATCTTCCTGCGGACCAAAGCGCGTTATTCTGTGGTGGACAAGCCCCGACTAAGGCGGCTTCGACTGGTTTCTCAGTAATGAGTCAGCCATCACAGGCCAATACAGGTTCAAAAGTAACCGGTGGCGATAGCTACAAGTCACAGTCAGTGACATTGCGTCCGAACAGCGCCCCTGAAAAGGTGGTGGCTTCGAAGACAGCGATGGGCATGACGACAACGGGCACGCAAGTGGGTCGTTTAGAGAATGTGACCGGTAGTGAGAAAGGCGTTTGTAAGAACGTCAGCGGCACAGGTTACCAGAGCGCTGAAGAAGCACAGGAATATTGTGATAAGCCGGCGGCATCTACCGCAAATAAAGTAACGACTTCTGGTACTTCAAGAGGCCAGTCAATTACGGGTGACCGTAGTGGTGGTTACGATAACAACATGACTGGTGCAGAAGCCGGTTCATGTAAAGCGGTTACCGGTACGTCTTATATGGGTACTGAACAGCTAGCAACTTGTTCTGCTGAACAGCAGCAAGAAGCTCAGCAACGTATGAGACAAGGTATTAACCATGCGGTATCAGGCGTTCAGCCAGGTCCAGTAGGGTTAACAGGTGCGCAGAAAGGCGCGTGTACATTAGTATCTGGTACGCATTATCAGGGAAACGACCAGACAGCAATGGTTTGTGATTCAGCGAATGCTGCGCAACCTGGTCAGTCTGACTTTCCGCAGATGATGAACAGTGCTATGCAAGCCGCTCCAATGGCAGCTCCTGTACAGGAAGCACCAGTAGAGCAGCAAGCTTCAAGAATTACCGGTGACGGTTGGGATCGCGGTAGCAAAGTGACTGGAACAGAAGGTCCTTGGGCTGCACAGCGTAACTCATCTTTGCGCGGTACTAAAGGTCAAGCTCCTATGGGTGCTAGCCAGTATCGTCCAGCATCGATGGAAGAAGTTCCACAAAGCCCAATTACGGGTTCATCTGGTAACACAAATGTAGGCGCAAAAGTCACTCTATCCGGTGGCGCAAGAGCATAAAGATTACACGCTCTGGTTAAACATAAACACTAGAGTGTGAACCAAATTGAGAAGAAATTCTAAGGAGAAAAGTTATGAGTACTGAATACGGTATTGCTTTAGGAATGATTGAAACACGTGGTCTAGTACCAGCTATCGAAGCAGCTGATGCGATGACTAAAGCGGCAGAAGTACGTCTAGTAAGCCGTGAGTTCGTAGGTGGCGGTTACGTTACTGTAATGGTTCGTGGTGAAACTGGTGCGGTAAACGCTGCAGTTCGCGCTGGTGCTGATGCGTGTGAGCGCGTTGGTGACGGTCTTGTTGCTGCGCACATCATTGCACGTCCTCACAAAGAAGTTGAGCCAGTATTGGCTGCTAAGTAATCGTTGTTGATTTAAGGAGAAAGTAATGAGTACTGAATACGGTATTGCTTTAGGAATGATTGAAACACGTGGTCTAGTACCAGCTATCGAAGCAGCTGATGCGATGACCAAAGCGGCAGAAGTACGTCTAGTAAGCCGTGAGTTCGTAGGTGGCGGTTACGTTACTGTAATGGTTCGTGGTGAAACTGGTGCGGTAAACGCTGCAGTTCGCGCTGGTGCTGATGCGTGTGAGCGCGTTGGTGACGGTCTTGTTGCTGCGCACATCATTGCACGTCCTCACAAAGAAGTTGAGCCAGTTCTTACTGCTGGTGGTAACTCAGCGAGCCGTAGCTAATAAACGGAAGTCTGAAACGATCGCTCGTTTGAGTGATTGTCTCGGATATTAGGAGGGAGCATGCAATATTCGTCAAGAATACCAGGAAATGTTATGCCAGGTGCCGGTGCACATCCTCAAGTACCTCAATATCAGAACGTTCCTGCGAACGGACAGATTTTGGGTTATTTGGGGCGTGCGTTGAGCATGGAGTTTTCCGCTGGTCAGCATTACCTCGCGCAAGCGTCCTTGTCAAAGTTCCGTAATGAAATGAGTTTCGCTGAAGGTTTTGTCACCTTGGCGAACGAAGAGTTCCAACATGCGAATCTGATTACAGACCGTATGGTGGCACAAGGTGCTCTACCGTCAGGCAGTATTTTACGTCCTGCGGGAGTATCGAATAATGTGATTGAAGCTTTACGTACTTGTGAAGAGCGCGAAGTCGCTTTGATCAATCTGTATGCGGAAGCGACCAATTACTGTGCCAATGTAGGGGCTCAGCAAGATCATGCTCTATTCAGCCGATTATTGGAAGAAGAGCAGGCGCAGTTGATGAGAGTCAACTCTTGGATTCAAGAGTATTATCAGACGATGAGTCAGCAGCAACAGCCTTACGGGAGCTTTGTGTGAACGATAGATGGAAACAAAAGTCGAAACCGGCTAGTTTAGAGGCCCGCTTTGAGTTTGACAGTTTCGAGATTCTTCGTGAATTTCTTGATCAGACTGCTGAAATCGCGGAGCAACTAGAACATCATCCTAATATCAGTTTTTCTAAACAACATGTGTCCATGATTATTTATGCAAAAACTGGTGAGTTAATGGATATAGATTTTGAACTGCAAAGTTCATTTGATAAGGTTTATGATTCACTTGTTACCACTACAAGTTAGCGCAGCCTGATTTAGGATTTATTCCTGGATCTTAAAAACCCAAGCTTAGTCTTGGGTTTTTTTTTGCCTGAAATTTATTTTAAGAGCCTTTCTGAGTGTTATCGATAATGGGTTTAACTGGGTGTACGTGTTAGAATAGTCGCTATTAAGAAGTTGCTGTGCAGTCAGCTATTTTCAATAGGAAATTTCATGGAACAAACTACAGTCAAAATCGGTATTGTCGGTGGGACAGGTTATACCGGTGTCGAGCTTTTAAGAATTCTAGCCAATCATAATCAGGCACAAGTCGTCGCGATTACTTCACGAAGTGAGTCGGGTGTTAAGGTGGCGGATATGTACCCCAATCTGCGTGGTATCTATGACCTGGCTTTTTCCGAACCAACGGTAGAAGTGTTGCAGGCGTGTGATGTGGTGTTTTTTGCGACTCCGCACGGCGTGGCGATGAGTATGGCGCACGAATTGACGGCAGCCGGTGTTAAGGTGATCGATCTGGCCGCGGATTTCCGTATCAATGACTTGGCCGTCTGGAGCAAATGGTATGGCCTGGAACACACTTGTGAGGATTTGATGCCACAGGTTGCCTATGGTTTGCCGGAGGTTTTCCGTGAGCAAGTCAAACAAGCGAACATCATTGCCAATCCGGGCTGTTATCCAACCAGCATTCTTTTGGCATTGAAACCGTTGATTGATCACGACCTGATTGATGTCAGTGATATTGTCGCCGATGGTAAATCGGGTGTTAGCGGGGCCGGTCGTGGCGCCAATGTTGCCATGTTGGGTGCTGAAATGAGTGAAAGCTTTAAGGCTTATGGTGTAGCAGGGCATCGTCATCTTCCCGAGATGCAGGATAAACTAATGCAGATGGCGGAGCAAAACATCGGGCTGACTTTCGTACCGCATTTGGTACCGATGATTCGTGGTATGGAATCTTCCGTTTATGCCAACCTTAAAACTGATATGGGCCAAGATCAGTTGCAGACGCTGTTTGAAGAGTGCTATGCGGATGAGACTTTTGTCGATGTTATGCCAGCCGGCAGTTTACCTGAGACGCGTATGGTCAAGGGGTCCAATATGTGCCGTATGGCCGTGTATCGTCCACCGGGGAGTAATAAGGTCGTGGTGACTTCGGTGATTGATAACTTGGTTAAAGGTGCAGCGGGGCAAGCGGTTCAGAATATGAATATTCTTTTCGGTCTGCCGGAAAACAGTGGTTTGAACCAGGTCGCTTTATTACCTTAAAGATTGGCAAGTTCTCAAATGCTAACAGCGTTTTTATGTGTTTATTGCTATAATATTCATCTTGCTACATTAAATTGATCGCTAGGCATATTTTGATATGGTCACCGCGATCTAGAATAAAAAGGAAGCAGAAATGTCTGATATTCCACAACCATTAAATTTCACAGAAGCGGCGGCTTTAAAAGTCAGTGGCTTGATTGAAGATGAGCAGAACCCGAACCTTAAACTGCGTGTTTATATCACAGGCGGTGGTTGTTCCGGTTTCTCATACGGATTCACTTTCGATGAATCGCAAGCGGATGATGATACCGTAGTCACTCGTGATGGTGTGACTTTGCTGGTTGATCCTATGAGCTTCCAGTACTTGGTTGGTGCCAAAATCGACTATCTAGAAGACCTGCAGGGCGCGCGTTTTGTGATTGAAAACCCAAATGCGACAACAACCTGTGGATGTGGTTCGTCATTTAGTGTTTAACCGCTAACCATAAGACGTTTAAACAGTTAAAGAAATCAACATTAGCGCCCTGGACTGTGTCTGGGGCGAATTATTTTAGGGCAATGCAATGCAATATATTCCAGGACTTGCTGGTGTACCAGCGACTGAATCGAAAATTTCCTATATTGATGGTCAACAAGGGCTATTGACATATAGAGGCTTTGATATTCAAGAGTTGGCAGAACATTCAACATTTGAAGAAACCACCCTGTTGTTATTGTTTGGTCATTTGCCTACCGCTGATGAATTGACCACCTTTGATAAGCTGTTACGTGAAAATCGCCGCGTTAAATACAATATTCGTGAAATCATGAAGAACTTGCCGACTACCACTCACCCAATGCACATGCTGCAGGTGGTGGTTGCCAGTCTGGCGAGTTTCTATCCTAGTACCGAGTACATGAAAGGCGGTTCGGAAAACCAGGACTACATAAATGATGTAACGGTGAAAATCATCGCCCATATGGGGACTCTTGTAGCCAATTGGGAGCATATGCGCAATGGCTTTGACCCAATTGAGCCACGTAAAGATCTGAACTATGCGGAAAACTTTTTGTATATGGTGACCGGGGAGGAGCCTGACAAGGATTGGGCTCGACTGCTGGATGCGATTCTGATCTTGCATGCCGAGCACACCATTAATGCATCGACCTTTACCACTATGGTTACCGGTTCGACACTGGCCAACCCTTGTTCGGTAATCTCATCGGCGATTGCTTCTTTATCAGGCCCGTTACACGGTGGTGCCAACCAGAAGGTGATCGAGATGCTGGATGAGATCGGCACGCCTGAGAAAGCGCGTCCTTATATCGAGCAACGTCTTGCCGATAAAAAGGTGATCTGGGGAATGGGGCACCGTGAATATAAGACCAAAGATCCACGTGCTACCATTCTGCAAAAACTGTCTATGGAATTATTGGAAAAGAAATCCGGTGCCGGCGAGTTAAGTGCCGCGTTTGAAACCGCCATGGAAGTCGAACGTGTGTGTGAAGAGCTGCTCGGTCATAAAGGCGTGTATCCAAACGTCGATTTCTATTCAGGCATCCTTTATAAGGAAATGGGCTTTGATCCAGGCCTGTTTACGCCGATCTTTGCGGTGGCGCGTTCTGCGGGATGGATGGCACACTGGCGTGAACAGCTGCAGAACAATAAGATCTTCAGACCGACTCAGGTTTATACCGGATCAGGTAAGGCTTGTTATATTCCGCTTGCTGAGCGTGAATGATAGTTAAGTATGGTTAATAAAAAGGCTCCAGATGGAGCCTTTTTTATAGCGGCAATCTTTTAGCGGCTTAAGGATGCCACAAACCTCCTAAAACAGCATTACGTTGTGCACCGGTAACACTGGCAAGGGGGACGCTTTGCAGCTCGATACGTTGCTGGGCGAGCCAGGCACACATCATCGCTTCAATGGCATCGGCAGCGATATCCAGCTGATCGGAGCTAATCACTTTAAAGCTTGGTAAAAATTGTTGTAAGCGCGCCATTAGATAAGGGTTGTAGGCACCACCTCCACTAATAATGATATTGCCTGTTCGATCACTGGGCAGGCGTTCGATATCTTGGCTGATCGTCTTCGCGGTCAGTTCTGCCAGGGTTGCCATAATGTCTAGGTTGGAAATCCTGTCTAACTGATCGAGTTTGTGTTGCAACCATTGCCAATTGAATAGATCTCGCCCCGTGCTTTTCGGATAGTTCTGTGCAAAGTAGCTATCAGCTAAACAAAGCGTTAGTAACGCTGAATTGACCCGGCCTTGCTGCGCAATGGCGCCATCGGCATCATAGGATTGGGCAAATTCACGCTGGCTTAATTCATCCATCAGGCAATTGCCCGGGCCGCAATCCCAACCGATGATTGGTTGATGGTTATTCATTCCCGGCAGAAAACTGATATTGGCAATGCCGCCAATATTGACGACAAAAGTATCATGCATTTGGCTGAATAATGCCTGATGAAAGGCCGGGGCAAAAGGAGCGCCTTGACCGCCTAAAGCCATGTCGTCGACACGAAAATCACCGGCTACTTGAATGCCGGTCTGCTTTGCGATAATCGCCGGATGGCCAATTTGTAACGTCATCGGAATATGTGGGGCGTGGTAAATGGTTTGGCCGTGGCTGCCGATGGCACAGATATCAGATTTGTCGAGCCGGTTTTGTTTAAGTAATGTTTGCGTCGCTGCGGCAAATTCATTGGCAACACTGTATTGCAGCTGACACAAGGTTTCTAGACTGATTTCGCAGTTTTGATTAAGCTTCAACAGCTGGTCTTTTAAAGCCGTGCTTAAAGGGTAGGTGGCAAACTCGATCAGCTCGATATGAGCGTCATCAATATGTACCAAGGCACTATCAATGCCGTCTGCACTGGTGCCTGACATTAAACCGATAAAAAGCTTACTGTCAGGGTTAGCCATTATTCAAAACCTTTGGCGATATAGGTTTGGCCATCAATTCGATCCAGCTGAGACAGCAAAAAGCGGCTGTTCTGTTTAAAACGCTGTTTATATTTTGCCGCCACCGGATTGGCAGCCGGGAATTTCATTTTCAATGGGTCAACGTGTTTACCGTTGATACGGAATTCATAATGCAGATGTACGCCGGTTGCCAAGCCCGTCATCCCCATATAACCGATGACATCGCCCTGTTTCACATACTGACCACGCTTGAATTTACCAAACTTAGAAAGGTGGCCGTACACGGTCATGTATTTACCGGCATGTTGAATTTTGACGTGATTACCATAGCCGTTACCCCAGCCGCGGGTAATGATTTTACCGCTACCTGTGGCACGGATCGGTGTGCCTTTAGGGCCGCCGTAATCGACACCACGGTGTGAACGCCACTTTTTCAATACCGGGTGGAAGCGTTTAGGGTTGAATTTGGAGGTTATGCGCACATAATCAACCGGGTTGCGCAGAAAGGCTTTTTTCAGGTTTTTGCCGTTGTCGTCATAAAAGCCGATAACCTTGTCCTTGTCACGAAGGATGAAGCCATTATGAGTTTCACGACCGCCATTGGTGGTGATTTGCGCAGCCAGAATGTCGCCGTCGCCAATATATTCACCATTTAGGTAGCGCGTTTCATAAATGACCTTAAAGGTATCACCCTTGTAGAACTCGCGAATAAAGTCGATATCCCAAGCGAACATATCGGCCAGCTGCATAATGCTTTTTGCGCTTAGGCCTGCTCGCTCAGCGGCAAGATAAAATGCGCCTTCGATTTTTCCATAGGCCGTTTCGGTACGAATTTCGACATCGGAAACCTTTTCATCAATAAAGTAACCGTTCTCGGTTTTCACCAGCTCATAAGAGACGGTTTGTGTCTTAGGGTAAAGGATTTTTTGCAGTTGTTGGTCGCTATCGATCCATACGGTCAGTTCATCGCCGACCTTTAAATCGGTAATCAGTTTGCTGTTTTTCGTGCGGGCAATTTTATATACCGTGGTGGCGCCGATATTGATTTTTTCCAATGCCGTGCTCAAGGAGTCGTTCGGGCGGATTTTGATCTTATGCTGTTGCCAATTTTCTGTTGGGTCCTGAAAGGTTTGCGCAGTCTTGTCGGCTTCATCTTTGGCTAATGGCGGTAGAGGCAGGTTGATAGTTTTTGCCGGCAGGTTGGCTATAGAGCTGGTAGGCAAGAAAATAATAACGGTAAATATCAGAATAAAACTGATAAGAAGTTTGTGCAGGGTTGTATTTTTGAGCAAGGTTCTCATTTTAAACTTTCAACAAAGCCTCTTTTCTTTAAAGAAATACGCAGAGTTTGTACGTTATGGGGATCAACAAACTGAGCTGGCGTTAACCAGAAAATCATTTAAGTTCATCCGTCATTATAACGAATCACCCCGGCTTGGCTACGGCTGTCGCTAAAAAAGTACTAAGTTTTAACTAAAATTTTGTTGACGGTTTTAGTTACGGCCAGCCACCTCAATGCAGATATCACAACCATAATCGGTAGCGGTGCAATCGAGCCAGATGTGCTTGTTTACCTTTACCCATGAAGCAATGTCTTTTTCTGCGCCACTATCGGTACAGCTAATGCAGATTTTGCTGCCTTTAGTGCAGCTCCTAACCTGTTGCTGCAGTTTAATTACCGGCATCGGGCATTTCAATCCTTTAGCGTCGATTCGCATGATTTGTTCACTATTTTCTGTCATTGTTAAGCAACCCTGTGCTGGAGATTTATCAATCACCATGAATCTTTAAATGAATTCGTCTATTTTAGCCTGAAAAGCGTGAATTTCATGTTTTTTCTGGTCTTTTCACGGCACAAAATAAGTTATAATTGACGACATTTTTTCGGACTTGATGGCTAAGAGTTCAATCAAGTGACAAACTCCGTATTTAAGAATTCTAAAGAGGTTTTTCATAGTGTCGGCAAATGCAGCAACGGATATTCGCACTTTCCAAGGTTTGATACAGACCTTGCAAGCTTTCTGGGCAGAGCAGGGTTGTGTGGTAATGCAGCCTTACGATAATGAAATGGGAGCAGGGACTTTCCATCCATCTACATTTCTTCGCGCGGTAGGGCCTGAGCCTTGGCGTGCCGCTTATGTTCAGCCATGTCGTCGTCCGACTGACGGTCGTTACGGCGAAAATCCGAACCGTCTGCAGCACTACTACCAGTTCCAAGTCATGCTCAAGCCGTCTCCTGACAATATTCAGGAGCTTTATCTCGAATCTTTGAAAAAGATGGGCATTGATCCACTAGAGCACGATATCCGTTTTGTTGAAGACAATTGGGAGTCGCCAACTTTGGGTGCCTGGGGGCTTGGCTGGGAAGTCTGGATGAACGGTATGGAAGTGACACAGTTCACTTATTTCCAGCAGGTCGGCGGACTGGAATGTCGTCCGGTGACTGGTGAAATCACCTATGGTCTTGAGCGCATCGCCATGTATTTGCAGGGTGTGGATTCGGTTTATGACCTGACTTGGGTAGATGGTCCAGGTGGTAAGGTGACCTATGGTGATGTGTTCCACCAAAACGAAGTGGAAATGTCGACCTATAACTTTGAAAAGGCCGATACAGAGATTCTGTTTAGAACCTTTGATGAATGCGAACAGATTTTTAGCGAGCTGGTTGAAGCAAAACTGCCTCTACCGGCTTATGAACAGGTATTAAAAGCCTCCCATGCCTTCAATATGTTGGATGCACGTCATGCCATCAGTGTAACCGAGCGAGCGCGCTTTATCGGTCGTGTCCGTACTATGGCGCGTCAGATTGCGCAGTCATATTACGAAGGTCGAGAAGCGCTTGGCTTCCCGTTGGTAAAAGAGGAGGCAAAATAAGATGACAATGAACACAGAAGCATTTTTAGTTGAAATCGGTACCGAAGAGTTGCCGCCAAAAGCATTGAAAAAATTATCGCAAGCCTTTGCCGACGGGATTGTTGCCGGTTTAGCGGAAGCGGAATTGGCACATGGTGAGGTCAAATTGTTTGCCGCGCCACGCCGTTTAGCGGTAACCATCGATGCCTTGCAAACTCAGCAGCAGGACAAGATTGTCGAGCGAAAAGGGCCGGCCAAGAAAGCCGCTTTTGATGCAGACGGTAATCCAACCAAAGCGTTGCAAGGTTTTATGCGTGGTTGTGGCGCACAGGTTGAAGACTTGGTGGAAATCGATACCGATAAAGGTGTCTGGATGGCTTATAACCTAGAGCAGAAAGGGGTGGATGCCAAGGCGCTTTTAGGCAATATCGTTGCTCAGTCGTTGGCCAAATTGCCGATTCCAAAACGTATGCGTTGGGGGAGCTGGGATGTTGAATTCGTGCGTCCGGTGCATTGGGCGCTGATGTTATTGGGCAGTGAAGTTGTCGATGCAGAAATCTTGGGGCATAAGACCGGCAACATCACCAGAGGTCACCGTTTCCATGCGCCGCAGGAAATTGTTATCAATCATGCCGATGAGTATGCCGACAAACTAGCCAATCAAGGTTATGTATTGGCCGATTTTGCAGAACGTTCGGCATCGATCAAACAACAGGTCGAGCAGGTCGCCAAGCAAGCCGGTGGTGAAGCGGTGATTGATGCCGAGCTGTTGGAAGAGGTTACCGCCTTGAACGAATGGCCCAATGCGGTGGTCGGTGAGTTTGAGACCTCTTTCCTGGCGGTACCGTCTGAGGCTTTGGTTTCGGCAATGGCGGGACACCAGAAATATTTCCATATGGTCGATGGCAACGGCAAGTTAATGCCTAATTTCATCACGATTTCCAATATTGCCAGCTCCAATCCGCAATCGGTTAAATTCGGTAATGAGCGCGTGATCCGTCCACGTTTGGCGGATGCCAAGTTCTTCTGGGATCAGGATCGTAAACAACCATTGGATGATTTTTTACCGCGCTTGAAAACGGTCGTATTCCAACAGCAGTTGGGAACCCTGTTCGATAAGGTTGAGCGTCTGGAAACCTTGACGGTGAAAATCGCCAAGCCATTAGGTGTGGAATCACAGATTGCCGAGCGTGCCGCTCGTTTATCGAAGTGCGACTTGATGTCGGAAATGGTTGGTGAATTTCCAGATCTCCAAGGTGTGATGGGGCGTTATTATGCCATGGAGCAAAAAGAAGATCAGCAGGTCGCCGATGCGATCGATGCGCAATATCAACCACGTTTTGCCGGTGATGATTTGCCATCATCAGCCGTCGCACAAGCTTTGGCGATTGCCGACAAGCTGGATACCATTACCGGTATCTATGGTATCGGTCAGGTGCCGACCGGTGATAAGGATCCGTTTGCTTTGCGTCGTGCCGCCTTGGGACTGTTGCGTATTATGATTGAGAAGAACCTGGATCTTGATCTGCGCCTATTGATTGAATTCAGTTTGAAACTGCATGAGCAGGTCAAGATGACAGAGGAACTGGTCAATGATATCTATGATTTCATTATCTCTCGTCTGCGTGCTTATTATGCCGATCAAGGTGTTAGCGCTGAGCAGTTCGAAGCGGTACGCGTTTGTCGTCCGGCACACCCGGTTGATTTTGCCAAACGTATCGAGGCGGTACAACAGTTCGCGCAAATGGATGGCGCGGCCAGCTTGAGTGCGGCCAATAAACGTATCAGCAATATCCTTAAAAAGGTCGATGGTGAAATCAACGATACAGTCAATGCTAAGCTGTTTGCCGAAGCGGCGGAACAGCAGCTTTGGGATAAGTTGGATGCGTTGCGTGAAACCGTTAGCGAGCAAATTGCCAAGCGTGATTTTGTTGCGGCGATTTCCGAGTTGGCGACTATCCGTGAAGCGGTTGATCAGTTCTTTGACGATGTCATGGTTATGGCCGATAACGATGCGGTCAAACAGAACCGTCTGGCGTTATTGAATCAGATTTATGAGTTGTTCTTAGAGGTTGCGGATATTTCCCGCCTGTAACAATAACCAATGAGAAAACTCCCGTAATGGGAGTTTTTTTATGGCAATGAATTTTTCCTATGGGTAAGCACTGCCAAAATGATAAGGGTTTATTTAAGATGACAAAAATCATCGTTCTGGATAGAGATGGTGTAATTAACGAAGATTCGGATGATTTTATTAAATCAGCTGATGAGTGGCAGCCGGTCGCCGGCAGTATGGATGCCATTAAAAAACTCAAGCAAGCCGGTTGGACGGTAGCGGTGGCAACCAATCAGTCAGGTATCGCGCGTGGTTATTATGATCGTGCCACCTTAACGAGTATGCATCAAAAAATGCAGTCGTTATTGGTGGATTGTGGGGTCGACTGGGTGAGTTTTGCGCCTTATTTATCAACCGATAATTCACCGGCCCGTAAACCGGGGGTCGGTATGCTGACGGCGATTGAACAGCGTTTTGGCAGTTGTTTAGAGAAGATGCCGATGGTCGGCGATACGCTAGCCGATATTCAGGTTGCTCGCGCTAAAGGCATGCAGCCTTATCTGGTGAAAACCGGCAAAGGTCTGCGTACCCTGGCAAAGGCGGATAACGAGTTGCTAGATGTGCCGGTTTTTGATGATCTCAATGCCGTTGTGGAGATGCTTTTACAATGAAGATGATTTATTTTTTACGTTCTGTGCTATTTTCTATAGGTCAGGTTTCCACTTTGGTTTTGTTCTCGTTACTGGGCCAATTTACTCGACCTTTCTCTTTTGCGACACGTTATAACTTTATGCGCTACTGGGCCCATTTTTGTATTTGGTGGGTAAAAATTACTTGCGGTATTAAATATAACGTACATGGTGCCGATAATATCAATACGGATAAAGCGGGCCTAATTCTTGCTAGACATGAATCGGCTTGGGAAACCTTTGCTTTGCAGGAGATTTTTCCGCGTCAGGCTTACGTGCTGAAAAGAGAGTTATTGAAAATTCCTTTTTTTGGTTGGGGTATGGCTTTGTTAAGACCGATTGCCATTGATCGTGGCGCCGGTCGGCAAGCATTGAACCAGTTGGTGAAAGAAGGTCAGCAACGTTTGCAGGATGGTGATTGGGTGGTCGTTTTCCCGGAAGGCACAAGGATGCCTAGCGGCAAACTCGGCAAAATCAATATCGGTGGTGCCATGCTCGCTTCCAAGGCGGGCGCACCGGTGTATCTTGTGGCGCATAATGCCGGCAGTGTTTGGCCGAAAAACAGCTTTATCAAAAAACCAGGGGTGGTTGATATCTATATCAGCGAGCCCTTAGATGCCTCAGCAATGTCTGCGGCCGAGATCAATCAACAAATAGAGAGTTGGTTCAGTCAGCACCTTGTTTTAGCAGACAAGCGTGAGGAGGCCGACAAATGAGATAAATGAGTAAATTTGCAACCCTATTAGGCATTATCATCGGCTTAATCATATTGTCATTAAGCATGATCGATTACCAGCAAGGACAGTTCATTTATGCCTTTTTAAATTGGCAAGGACTGGCTTTGGTCTTGGGTGGCACTTTTGCCGCAGTTCTCATTAATTATCCTTTACGTCAGGTCGGCTGTATTTTCCGTGGGTTTTTTAAGGTCATCGGTTCTGAGCCGGCTTCCTATGTCGATATCATCGAAGAGATGGTTCATCTCAGTCACCTATCCAAGCAGAAAGGTCTATTGGCGGTAGAAAATCAAATAGATTCTCTGGATGACGAATTTATGCGCTTCGCCTTGACCGAGACGTTGGTTTATAACGATCTGGGGATGCTCAAGCAGAGTCTGCAGAACCGCCTTATCAATATGCGTTTACGTCATTACTCTTGCCAAGAGGTTTATGGCAATATGGCTTCCTATGCACCGGCCTTCGGGATGATGGGAACGGTGATGGGGTTGATTATTATGATGACTAATCAGGTCGGCGGTGCCGGCTTGCCTTATGGAGGGGAACAAACCCAGGATATGCTCGCCGGTTTGCTTAACGGCATGGGCTTGGCTTTGGTGACTACCTTTTATGGTGTACTGTTCTCTAATCTGGTGTTTTTACCGATTGCCGGTAAATTGCGCGTCTTGACTGATGCCGAGGTGATGCGCAACGAGATGATTATCGAAGGCGTTCTCGGGCTTAAAAAATCCGAACCGACGCTGTTATTGAAAGAGCGCCTGATGGCATTTGTTAACCGTAAGACCCAGCAGAAGCTGGAAAACCTGAGGTAGCAATGTCTTGGTTGTCAACGTTCACGCTGAGTGGCTCTGCACAAGACCTCAATGAATCAGCGGCGATCGAGCATATCCAGCGCACCCGCAGCTGGTTGATGACTTATATCGCCTTAGTCACCTCTTTATTGGCCTTTTTTATCCTCATTATCAGTATGATCGAGATTGAAGGCTCTAGTCTGAAAAGAGACCATCAAAAGCTAACCCAGGCCATCTATATGGACGTAAAGGCCGCCGTTGCGGATCAATCAATCGATTGGCTACAAGTGGAAAATACCCTGACCAAAGGGGTGCGAATCAGCATAAAGCCCAATTTGATTCGCAATCAGAACCTATTTGCTTCGGCGCAAGCCAAAATCAATCCGCGTTATCTGCCTTATTTGCAAAGCCTAGCTGAAGTACTTCAGCAGGTCGATATCGAAGCGCTGCGTCAACGCTATATGAAGTTGGTCAGTTCGATTGAAGCCAACGGTTTTGACGTCAAAATGATGATCCGTATAGAAGGTCATACCGATGCGCACCCTCTGGCGCAAACCGCCAGGTTCAAAAATAATATCGAACTAAGTACCTTCCGCGCCTATGCGATGATGGATTGGCTGCGAATCCATCTGCCATTGACGCGCTCACATTTCGTTATTGCCGGCTACGGCAGTTTCCAGCCAATCTTGGATGACGTCTATGCTGCCGACAACCGTCGAATTGAAATCTATATTCAGCCGATGCTTAAGCAGCAGAGGGAACTGGCGGGGACGATATTATGAGTTTGATTATGGCGCGAGCCAAGTCGGCTTGGTTATTGGCCTTTGCGGATGTGGTCACCCTGCTGATTACCTTTTTTATTATGACTATCGCCTTGCATAAGGGGGAGATCAGCAAATTACAGCGTTGGGTAGAACAGCAGATAACAGAGAGTTACCTGCAGATTGAAAGCAATATTCAACAACAACAATTGGACAGTATTGAGGCCAAACGCAGTGTGCGTGGTATCGTCTTGACCTTACGCAGTGACGAAGCCTTTGAATCGGCTAGCTATATTCCTACGCAGAAGGCGCAGCAACAACTCAAATCGCTGGCCGAAGTGTTGACTCAAACGCCGCTTTTCGCCTGGCATGATAATAGCGATATGCGTCATATTATCGACTCGGCTAAAGCCGATGGCATGCATTGGTGGGTTGATATCAATGCAGAAGGACACACCGATAATGATAGGGTCGATCCCTTGTCACCGTTACGCAATAACTTCTTTCTCAGTACTTTGCGGGCGCAGAATGTCATGCAGTTATTGCATCAATACAGCGCTTTGCCGGTAACGGTATTTTCGGTGAGCGGTTATGGCCCCTGGCAACCCCTGGCAAGTAATGCCAATGCCATCGGCAAGGCCAAGAATCGTCGGGTGGAAATTGTCATTAACGCCAGCTTTCAGCAGCTTGCCAAAGCTGACGGTTCTTAATATTTACTTCTTGGTCAGGGCTAATTGCTGATCTAGATTAGCATCGGTTTCAAATTGACTGACACTGTCAGACAAATTGTCGACCTCGCCAACCATCATGGTCGCCGAATCCTTGGCCTGATTGGCAATCTGCACGTTTTGCTGGATCGATTCGTCCATGGCTGAAACTTCTTGGTTCAAAGTATTGATACCATTTGCCTGTTCAAGGTTTAGGCTCGCCATTTCACTGATCATTTCACTGACACTGTTAATGCCTTGGTTGATTTCTTGCAGTTGTTCTCCAGAGCGTTCAACGAGTTGGGTGCCGGATTCGACCGCATCAACGGTATCGTCAATCAAGGCGCGAATTTCCTTGGCGGCATCGGCAGATTTTTGTGCCAATGAGCGTACTTCACCGGCAACTACGGCAAAGCCGCGACCTTGTTCACCGGCACGTGCCGCTTCAACCGCCGCATTAAGTGCCAATAGGTTGGTTTGGAAAGCGATGCTGTCGATCAGGCCGACAATTTCGGCAATCTTATGGCTAGAGCTTTGAATCTCACGCATTGAATCAATGGTGTTGTTCATTACCTCTACCCCGGTTTGTGCTTGATGACGCGCTTGATCGGACAGTTTATTGGCCTCTACCGCACTGTCCGCGGCCTGCTTCACCTCATGGGTAATCTGTTCCATGCGTTGCGCGGTATGTTGCAGTTCGGTGGCATGGTGGCTCAGGCTTTCAGAAAGGCTGTTGCTGTCTGTTGAGATGCTTTGCGAGGCTTGCTGCAATTTAGCATTCATTTGGGTGACGTCGTTAATCAATGCGTTCAGGTTGCTAAAGGCGCTGTTGAGACCTTGTTTAATGGTGTTAAGTTCACCTTTATATTGTTTATCAATTAGCTGATTTAGCTTACCGGAAGCCATGCGTTCCGAAGCCTTGTTAATTTCATTAAAAGCCGCTTGCACCTCATCCAGGGCGTGATTGACATTTTTTTTGAGTTCATCCAATTGCCCGGCTGCCGGGACATCAATGCGCTGGCTAAAGTTACCTTCGGCAAGCCCGGTCATGACATCCATTAAGGTCGAAATAATGCTCTCGGTTTGCGACATGGCGTTATCAACTTTGGTTTTCAGATCGCCTTTGACCTTATCGCTCATGCGTACCGAGAAATCACCCTGATGAATACCTTCCATTAAGGTGTTCAAGCTTTGCATGGTAAAGGTAACGCTCTCGGAACTGTCATTGACCGAGCGCTTGAGTTGATCCAGATCTCCTTTGAATTCCCCCTGAACGCGCTGGTCAAAACGACCGTGGGCGATAGCATCCATGACCTGGTTGATTTCCTTAAAGGCGACTTCGATATTGTTAAGTAAAGTGTTGGTCGCTTGCGCAGAAGAATGCTCTTTAAATTGTTCTACACGTTGTGAGAAATCACCGTTGTTGGAGACGGCATTAATGGTCGCTTGCACGCGGTAGGCCACATCGGCGTCATATTTCATTAGTCGGCTATAGTAGATAAGCACGGCCGATTCGATAACCACGAACAATGCATGCAAGAAGGTGATTGACCAACTGCAATCATAGTTGTAAAGCATGATCGGTACGCCGGCAATCGCCACTTCATTAAGTTGTAGGTAAGTCAGAACAATGTGATGGAGTGCGCCTACCGCTGCTGCAGAAACCACTACCAGCCAGTCTTTATAAAGCAGTGTGAATGCCAAAGCGACAAAAATATGGAAGTGCATCTCGATTCGCCCCATCTGGGTTTGAATCAGTGTTGCCGAGAACAGCATTAAAAATACGCCGGATAAGATACCGAACCAGCGTGTGCCTCTTAAGCTGAAGTAGCTGGCTATGACCAGTGTGCCGATAATCGCACTCATCGTCATGGCGAAACCCCAGGTATCAAATCCGATCGGCGCTAGGAAGGCGGTAAACGGTAGGTGACCCAGTAAAATGAATAGCATTTTCTTATCAGCAGTAAGCAAGTGGGGCATTCGGAACATAATTGTCTCTCTTAAGTTGTTGTCTGGTTACAGAGCTTGTGCTGCGGTTTGTTTATTTTCTAATTTTTCAAGATCTGCCAGAATCTGGTCATAACGTACAAATTGGTTCTGGTAGATCAGCTTAATCTGCCCTTGCGGGTTGATTAGGTAAATCTTGCCGGGGTGATTGATTCGGTAATCGGCTCTGCTAGTGCCTAGTTTATCAGCATAAAAGTAGTTTTTGTATTGCGCGGTAAGGTTCTGTAATTGTCTCTTATTATCAGTGTAGAGCGCATAAAAGTTTTTACCGAGGTTATCGAAGTAGTTTGTGAGCATCTCAACAGTGTCGCGATCGGGGTCGAGGGTGATAAACAGAAAATCCATTTGCTTTGATGTGTTTTGTCTGTCGACATTGAAAAGCGTGCCTACTTGGTTATGGCAGACGCCATCACAATTGATATAGCCAAAATAGATAAAGGTGTATTTACCCTGATGCTGAGACAAACTATGCGCTTGATTGTGGGTGTCTTTCAGACTGAAATCCGGGGCTGGAATCAAAACTTTTTTTCCGTGGTATTCGCCAGTGCTGAAATGGTATAGAGCCATCGGCCCCAGAAGAAAGAGTGCCAGACTAATGCTGAGAAAAAATGCGAATAGCATAAATTCTCGAGTGCGGCGGCTCGCTTTTCGTCCAATGGCTATCTTGGCAATGCTATAAGGCTGTATGTTGTGTGTCTCTGATTTGTGTATAAAACTACTCCATGCAGAGGGCGTTCTCTGCTACTTTACATCGGACAATGATGGCGAAATTGGGACTAGACTTGCTTTTATTTAGCCCGACTCATATTTAGTTTTTGACCAGTTTTTTAAGAACAGTGTAACGCTCTAGAGGATTGAATCAATAGGTAAAAATAGGCAAAAAACCGCCGTATATCAAAGGGGTTTGGTAGTTGTACTTATTGTTTCAGGACTTAAAGTTGCCAATTGATGGGCGGTTTGCCGTGTTGAATTAGGTAATGGTTGGCTTGTGAGAAAGGGCGGCTACCGAAAAAGCCTCTATAGGCTGAAAGCGGGGAAGGGTGAGGGCTTTTAATCACCAAATGTTTGTTTGTATCGATCGCGGCGCCTTTTTTCTGAGCATAGGCTCCCCAGAGAATAAACACCACATGCTCGCATTGCTGGTTGATCAGCTCGATAATCTTATCGGTAAACCTTTCCCAACCCAGTCCTTGATGAGCATTTGCCTTGCCGGCCTCAACCGTTAATACCGCATTTAGCAGCAATACCCCTTGGTCTGCCCAAGGTTGCAGATAGCCGCTATGAGAGTTATCAATGCCAAGGTCTTCAAGTAGTTCTTTATTGATATTCAAAAGCGATTTAGGCAAGGGTGAGACATCCGGCATCACCGAGAAGCACAGGCCGTGTGGGTGGCCGATGGTCGGATACGGGTCTTGACCGAGAATAACGACCTTGACCTGTTGCAACGGGGTGCTGTTCAATGCATTAAGCCAGAGGTTGCCTTGTGGCAGTATGGTTTTACCGGCCTGTTTTTCATTGCTTAAATGTTGTTTGAGTTGTTGCATATAAGGCTCATCAAATTCTGCTTGCAGGTATTTGAGCCAGCTTGGATCGAGTTGGATATTGTTGTTTGTCATCAATTTAGATCATCAGTATAAGAATCAGGGAGACAGACGCTCGATATCCCAGTGTTGATGTTCATCGATAAAGTAGATAAAACGGTCATGTAGGCGATTGGCACGACCTTGCCAGAATTCGAACTGGCTTGGAACCAGACGGTAACCACCCCAGTGCTCCGGACATGGGATATCGGTAAGCTGATACTCTTCCCCCTTAAGGGCAAAGTTCTGTTCTAAGGTTTTACGCCCTGCCACTACTTGGCTTTGATTGGATGAGGCGGCAGCGATTTGGCTGTCGCGAGGACGTGAATGAAAATAATCTTCGGATTGCTGGCGCGAAACTTTTTCCAAACGGCCTTCAATACGGATTTGTCGATCCATTTGCGGCCAGAAGAACAATAACGCAGCAAGCGGGTTATGCGAAATCTCAACACCTTTGTGGCTATCGTAGTGGCTATAGAAAACATAGCCGGTTTCATCAATTTCTTTCAGCAGTACAATTCGACTGTGCGGTTGGCCTTGGCTGTCAACGGTCGCAACCGACATCGCGGTGGGATCCATAATATGGGCACGCATGGCCTCATCCATCCAGGCATTGAATTGCTCAAAGGGATTGCCGTGCAGTGAGTCACGAGTCAGCTCGGTGTATTCGTACTCACGTCGCTCTTGATGGTAGTCTCGATTTGGCATAATAATATGGTATGATTTTTTTCAAGATATCGTCTTTATACCCATTTTAGCACGAGGCATTCTCTAGGTGAGTGAAAACTACAACGCATCCGAAATTGAAGTTCTAACAGGGTTAGATCCAGTTCGTAAACGCCCCGGTATGTATACAGATACTACCCGTCCCAATCACTTAGCACAAGAGGTAATTGACAACAGTGTCGATGAGGCGCTTGCCGGTTTTGCTAATGAAATCAAAGTGATTCACTATGCCGATGGCTCCATGAGCATTGAAGATAATGGCCGAGGTATGCCGGTGGATATCCATCCGGAAGAAGGCGTGCCTGGGGTTGAGGTCATTATGACCCGACTGCATGCCGGCGGGAAGTTCTCCAATAAAGCCTATAATTTCTCCGGTGGTTTGCATGGTGTGGGGATTTCGGTGGTGAATGCCTTATCCAGCAAGGTGGAGATCGAGATCAAACGTGATGCCAAACGTTATTCAATCAGTTTTGCCAATGGCGAGCTGGCCGAGCCTTTGAGTGAGATTGGCAAGGTCGGCAAAAAAAATACCGGTACTTTGGTGCGTTTTTGGCCGGATGCAAAATTCTTCGATACAGCGAAATATGCCATCAATAAGCTTACCCATCTGCTTCGAGCCAAAGCGGTCTTAAGCCCGGGGCTTAAAATCACTTTTATCGATGAATTGAGCAATCAGACCACAGAATGGCTCTACGAGAACGGTCTGAAAGATTATCTAAACGATGCGTTGGACGGCCTGGAACGTTTGCCATTGGAAGGTTTTATCGGTGAAGCACATAATGAAAACGAAGGTGTTGACTGGGCGATTGCTTGGTTGGCGGAACCGTCGGAATCCTTAATGGAAAGTTATGTCAATCTTATCCCTACGCCGCAAGGGGGGACTCATGTCAATGGTTTGCGCTCCGGGGCGACCGATGCCATTCGTGAGTTTTGTGAATTCCGTAACTTGATTCCGCGCGGGGTGAAAATCACCCCGGAAGATGCTTGGATGAATGTCGCCTTTGTATTGTCAGCCAAGGTGCGTGAACCGCAGTTTGCCGGACAGACCAAAGAGCGCCTCTCTTCACGTGAGTGTGTGCCGTTTATTTCCGGAGTGGTTAAGGATGCGTTGAGTTTATGGCTGAACCAGCATACCGAGGTGGCCGAAAAAATCGCGGAGATGGTGATTCAGAATGCCTCCAATCGCAGTAAAAAAGCCAAAAAGGTGACGCGTAAGAAAATCACCTCAGGGCCGGCATTGCCAGGTAAATTGGCGGATTGTACCGAGAGTGATTTGACACGCACCGAGTTGTTTCTGGTTGAAGGGGATTCTGCCGGCGGTTCGGCAAAACAGGCGCGTGACAGAAACTATCAAGCGATTATGCCGTTGCGCGGTAAGATCCTAAACACTTGGGAAGTGGAATCCGGCCAGGTTTTGGCGTCTCAGGAGATTCATGATATTTCCGTTGCGATCGGCGTCGATCCCGGATCGGAAGATCTTTCAGGGCTGCGCTACGGTAAGATTTGTATTCTGGCCGATGCGGATTCCGATGGCCTGCATATCGCCACCTTGATTTGTGCATTGTTTGTGCGTCATTTCCCGCAGTTGGTTGCCGCCGGGCATATTTATGTCGCCATGCCACCTTTATATCGCGTGGATGTCGGTAAACAGGTGTTTTATGCCTTGGATGAAGCCGAACGCCAAGGTGTGTTGGATAGAATCGAAGCGGAAAAAATGAGCGGTAAGGTTTCGGTTACCCGATTCAAGGGGTTGGGGGAGATGAACCCGGGTCAATTGCGTGAAACCACTATGTTGCCGGAAACTCGTCGCCTGGTTCAATTAAGTATGGAAGAACAGGTCGATGAGGTGATGGATATGTTGTTGGCGAAAAAACGTTCCAGTGACCGCAAAGTATGGTTGGAAGACAAGGGCGATTTAGCAGAAGTCTAATTTTCGCAAAGCAGATTTCTAAAAAAATGCCTAATCTATTATTTGATTTGGGGCTATGCTAGCAGAGCTAGAAAAAGCGAGGCTTTAGGACTGTGAGGTTCATTCAAGGAGAATAATATGAAAACCCGATTTGCTCTATTTGCGAAAGTATTTGCCGGTTTGGCATTATGCACGGCTTTGGTTAATTCGGCCTATGCGGCAGAGGTCAAAGAAATTAAGCAAACTCATCAAGGCATGCAATTGAACGCCAATCTTCTGCTGGCCGATGGGGGCGGATTTGATGACAAAATGGTTCTGTTGACTCATGGAACCCTTACCCACAAAGAACGTTCAACCTATGCGCAACTGCAAAAAAATCTTGCTGCTCAGGGTGTCAGTTCATTGGCAATCAATTTGTCTTTGGGCTTGAACGACCGCCATGGTGAATACGACTGTAATGTTGCGCATACCCACAAACATACTGATGCACTTCAGGAGATCGGTTTCTGGTTGGATTGGCTGAAATCGCAAGGTGCGACAGCGGTAACCTTGATGGGCCATTCACGTGGCGGTAATCAGACGGCATGGTTTGCCACAGAGCATGACAGTGATATCATCAAAAATGTGGTTCTGGTAGCTCCAGCAACGGGTGAGCAACAGTCCCCTGCCGAGTATGAAGAAAAATACGGCAAGTCTCTAGCAAGCGTGATGGCTAAGGCTAAAAAGATGGTTGCTGCCGGTAAGGGCAATGAGATGATGGCAGATACCGACTTCATCTACTGTAAAAAAGCCAAAGTCGCCGCGGCTTCATTTGTCGATTATTACGAGGTTAAGCCGCAATTTGATACGCCGACCTTATTGAAAGACATTAATAAACCAACACTGGTTGTTATGGGGAGTGCGGATACCGTGGTAGCGGATTTACCGGAAAAAATTCAACCTTTAGCCGACGCAGGTAAAGTGGAAACCCTAATGTTGGAAGACGCAGACCATTTCTTTTTGGACTTTGCCAATGAAGACTTAGCGGCAGCGGTTGCTGAGTTTATGTAAGCTTATCTGTTTTACCCATAAAAAAACCCGCCATGGCGGGTTTTTTTATGTCTGTTTATCTCACTCAAAGCATCAGGGGGTTGGCAGAGCCATGGTTGATGTATTTTGATTATGTAGCTCATCATTCAGGTCATCGATGGTGCTGAGAATTTGCTCAGACACTTCCAGCGCCTGATTTCTTAAAGTACGGGCTTGGTCGTAATCATCGATGCGGCAAGACTCGATTGCTTGACCGATTTCTGCATGGAATTCGGCGTGAAGCTGTTCAAGTCTTTGCATATTGGAGAGGTGCATATATTGTTGGCCGTCGCCATAAATCCAAATTCCTAACGGGCAGACTTTTGGGTTGCTTGCTTCATCAAAATTAAAACTGCATTCTTGGCCGGTAATCAGTAAATCCAGCTCTGTTAGCCAAGCCTTGTGTTTCATTTTGGCATCGGCAAAATCGATGTTCAATTTACGGTTATTAGTGGCAGAGGTGAGTTTAAAGCGTGAAATGAACTCAGCCTGGTTTTCCGATTCATGGTTCATGTTTCCGGCTGTGGCCGAGAGTTCTTCAACCAGTGCGGCATTTTGTTGGGTGACCTGATCAAGGTTGCGAATTGCGACATTAACTTCGCGCACCCCTCGAACCTGCTCCTCTTCTGTCTGCGTGACTTGTTCGACAAGTTTCTCAACTTCCTTAATGCTGCCGACCATTTCTTCAAAGACTTGGTTGGTCTGTTCGACAAGGCTGGTTCCATTGTCGATTTGTTGGATGGTGGAGTTGATTAATTGGGTAATATCTTTTGCCGCTTCTGCAGATTTTTGTGCCAAGTTACGAACTTCACCGGCAACTACTGCGAACCCTCTACCGTGTTCACCGGCACGAGCCGCTTCAACCGCTGCGTTCAGTGCCAGTAAGTTGGTTTGGAAAGCGATACTGTCGATGACGCTGGTGATTTCACCAATCTTATGACTCAATTCGGCAATGCCCGACATGGCATTGAGCGTGTCGGACATGACTTTAATACCTTCCTCTGCTTGACTTACACTTGTATGCGCTATTTTATTGGCGCTATTGGTGCTTTCTGAAGAAGCTTCCAAAGTTGCGGTCAATTCTTCCATGCTGGCCGCAGTCTGTTCCAGTGATGCGGCTTGTTCTTGGGTGCGCTGTGACAAGTCTTCACTGGCGATAGCCACTTCTTTGGCCATATTGCCAATTTCAATAGCTCCAGTATTGACCTGGTTTAGGGTTAAATTGATATTTGCCAAAGCGTTATTGGTAGCGCTCTGCATGGCCCTTAGTTCACCTTGGTATTGGCCTTCCAGTTTTGAAGTCAGATCGCCGGCTGCCATGTTCGATAAAATTCGGTTCAAGTTATTGGTGACCTGTGTGAAGGTATCCAGTAAAGTGTTAATCGATTCGGATATCTGACGTTCAAAACCATGCAATTTCGAAACGTCTATACGAGAAGACATGTTACCTTTGGAAGCTTCTTCAATCAGGTTTTCGATATTACGTTCAATGGCAAGTTGTTCGGTCATGTTTTTCCATTCGGCAACGGTTCCGATACGTTTTCCCTGATCGTCAAAGATTGGATCGATAATCAAATCAATGGTCAGTGTCCCTACCTCGATACGAGCGTTATAGGTGTCTTTGAGTTCTTCTAAAATTTTGGCTTGATGTTCCGGGTGAGCATGGAAAACATCGATTTTCTGGCGCATTAGGTTATCGCTATCGAAGTTCGGCAAGCTCTTCTGTAGTTCTGTTTCAATGCCTTTAAGCATGGCAATAACCGAATCGTTCTAAAGATAATGCTACGGAATCTATCGGCCACCATAACATTCGATGAGGCTGATTTCAGAGCGCTTTCGATGCGTTTTGAATGTGATAAGGCAGCTTTGACATCATCGATATCTGCGCCGAGTTTAATCTGCATGGACTTTAAACGACCATTGGTTTTCGCGATGGTGTTTTCTCCGCGCGTGTCGATTTGATTGGTAAAACGACCACTGGAAATCGAGGTAATTGTTTCGGCCATTTTATTAAGCTGTTTTTTCGACAGGAATGAGGTGAAAATCAATAGCGCAACCAATGTGACTTCCAGAATTTCAATTGCCAGTAACGGTATGATCTCGGTAAAGCCGGTGATAATTTCAGGTGTGAATTCAAGCACTAATAGCAGAGTTGCCAGAGTTGTAATGATGGTGGATTGGTCGAATTTTAGCAGAGGGTTGAATCGGTCTTTGGCATAGACCGGTATCCCTTCCTTTAGCGTCAGTTTACCCGCGGAAATTTGCTTGTATGCCTGCTCGGCGGCGGCAATTTGTTCACGTGAAGCGGCGGTTCTTACCGACATGTAGCCAACCATTTCTCCTTTTTCAAAAATCGGTGTGGCGTTGGCCTCTACCCAGTAGTGATCGCCGTTTTTTCGGCGGTTCTTTACGATTTGTGACCAGGGTTTGCCATTTTGAATGGTCTGCCAGAAATCCTGGAAGACAGCGGCGGGTACATCGGGGTGACGCAGGATATTATGAGGTTGGCCAACCAAGTCTTTCCAGTCATAACCACTGGCTTCGATAAAGGCTTCATTTGCTTCGGTGATATTTCCATGTAGGTCTGTTCTGGAAACGATAGTGATATCTGATGATAGAGTATACTCTTTTTGCGTAACGGCCCCGTTATCTCTCATAGTTATATTCTCATTTTCATTATTAATATTGTGGAAACGTAGCCTTACCAGTTTAGTTTAATCAAAGGTTAGTTTAATTAGGTTAATTACGTATTTACTATTAATATTTGTAATGGGTTAAGTAATTTGATAGGTGATTGGTTGGCTATATTATGCGTGTGTGAAAGAGGGGGTGAGGTTTGATAAATAAGCAATATTTGCTAGATAACTGAGGTTACATTTTTTGTTTGTGTTCGTTCATGTCTAATAAACGCTGTTTATAATCGAGAAAATCGGTGATGAATTCATATTGTTCTAAATCAAGATTGATGAATTCCAGTTTAAGATAAATTCCTTCAGAGGAGTTATGTCTGTGAATGACCGTAGCCATCACTTTCAAGGTACGAAACTCCTGCTTGGCTGGAATTTCAAATACCAATTCCAGCTCGGTGCCTTCACGTGCTCCCATCGGGCTCAATACCCCGGCATGATGACTGGATAAGTCGGCTAGTATCACCTCTGTGGAAGCGTTTTGCCCGATAAGGGTGGCTTTTCGACTGGTTTGATATTTGTTTTTAGCCATTAATGTTAAGCCTGTTAAGTAGCGTGCCGCTGGTGAAAGTTGAAGTATTCATTAATGATCAGAGTGTCATGAGTACTTGGTTTGTAGAATTCAAAACCAACCAAGTACTGGTTTTTCACTTTGGTTTGATGTTTGATCGCCCCGCCCAGTTTCAAAGGCGATGATGAATCATAACCGGGAATAGTGAATTCCAAAGATGCGTTTTCATTCATTAGAATTTCTTCATCGCTTAAAAGGTCCGCACCGTTTAAAGAAATATTGAGCATATATAAGCTATGGTGTTGTTTCTTGAGACACAGTGTCGCCGTGGTCTTTAGATCAATGCGCAACTGCCCGCGTTTTTCATCGAAACTGATTTCCATAAACTTTCCATTTTTAATTTTTATTCTACACCTAAATGGTAGTTATGGGTAAGGCTGCGAAGCAGATCATTGTTTGTTAAAGGCTTATGACGAGCAACTCAATGCCATGCCTTTTTGATGATATTTAGGCGGTTTGATGTAAGTTTCCCAGCACGGTTGAAAGGATTCATCTAAAACAGGGGTTTGCAAAGCTGTCATCCATTTCGTTAAGGGGGCGAAATCCTGTTTTTCGGCCGCTTCGATAATTTCCTGTGCAATATAGTTGCGCAGGATCAGATGCGGGTTGTTTGCCGTCAGTTGGGCAAAGCGTTGTGGGGACTGTTGAGCGATGCGATTGCGAAATCGATCAAGCCAGTGATGCCACTGTGCGGACAATGATGAATCTGTCAGTGGCAATAGATCGAGGAAGCGGTTTTCCTGTTCGCTATCAAAGAAGGTTAACTGGCTAAAGAAATAATGAAAATCCAAGTTGGATTTATCCATTAATAATAGCGTATCGGCAATTAATTGGCGATCTTCCGCATCCGGGTTGTGCAAGCCGAACTTTTCTGCCATATTTTGCAGGTATTGTTCGTTAAAGGTGTTGATAAACAACTCCAAAGCATCGTCGATTTCCGCCTGCCCCACCATGTCGCTAAAGGCAAAGCATAGAACCTGGCAGTTCCATAAGCCGATATTAGGCTGTTGACTGAAAGCGTAGCGGCCTTCCGTATCGGAGTGATTGCAAATATTGTGAACCTTGCAGTCATCTAAAAAAGCATAGGGACCAAAATCGAAGGTCTCACCGGCAACCGACATGTTATCGGTGTTCATGACGCCGTGACAAAAGCCGACTTTCTGCCAGCCGGCAATCATAATCGCGGTATTTTCAACAATGCGTTTTAACAAGGCGCTGTAGCGCTCAGTTTCACCTATGTCCTGTAGGTCCGGGTAAACTTGGTTGATGACATAATCGGCAAGTTGTTTTTGCTCAGCGAGAGTGCCTTTTTGTTTAAGCCATTCAAAGTGACCGAAGCGAATATGGGTTTTAGCAACGCGGATATAGCTGGCTCGTGGTTCAAGCTGTTCTCGTTGCACAGGTTCCGGGCTGCTACAAAGGCTGAGGCAGCGAGTAGTGGGAACGCCTAAATAATGCAAGGCTTCACCAATCAAGTATTCCCTGACCCCTGAGCGCAATACGGCGCGGCCATCACCGCGTCTTGAATAAGGGGTTTGTCCCGAGCCTTTAAGGTGCAGGTCCCATAGTTGCGATTGCTTGTCTGCTACCTGGCCTAGCAATACCCCGCGGCCGTCTCCCAAATCGGGGTTGTAATAGCCGAATTGATGGCCTGTGTATTTTTGCGCCAGCGGTCGCAGGTTATCCGGAAACTGATGACCCGATGTCATTTGCAGTAGGCGCTCATCATCGATCTGGATGCCCAATTCATTCATTAGTTTCTGGTTGCTATGAATCAGTTGCGCCGATTGCAAGGGTTCAGTGCTGATTAAACAGTAAAAATGTTTGGGCAGTTCGCTATAGGTTTGGGTAAATCGGGTTGAAGACATAATATAGCCGGTAATCTTTAATTTATTCTTGGATAACGACTATTTTAATGGATAGCCGCAATAAGATTATGACAACACGAAAAACCTGTGAATGGAATAAAGAAAAGCAACTTTATACCCTTATTGAAAAGAAGTTGGCTGTAGAGTGTCAACCGCAGAAAATAATGTGTTAAATTAACGGTATGAGCAGGTGTTTTATTCATCAGGTGCAGTTCCTTGCGGTTTGTGAGATAAAAGTGATAAAGGATGTGTGAAGTGACAAGCCTTCAAGTTGAAAATATCAAGTGCGGCGGTTGTGCGGGTAATATCAAACAATCCTTGTCGAAACTTGATGGAATTGAAAGTGTTGCTGTCGATATCGAGGCAGGACAAGTGTCTTGTGAATTTTCCGCCGATGCCGACCAGGTCGCCGTTTTGGCTCAGGTGAAGGATAAACTACTTGCCATGGGATATCCGGAACAGGGTTCTGTAGAAGGGTTGGCATCGGTTGGTGCAAAAGCCAAGTCGTATGTTTCGTGCGCCATCGGAAAGATGGCTAGCGACGATAAGCAATAAAGTCGTTATTGTGCTAGGGCATTAGCATTGCCCAGTTTGTAAATTAGAATTGAGATCGGTCGTTTAAGTCTGGGAGAGAATGGGTGAATCAGCATACAATCAATTATGAAGGAATCGAACAAAGAAGCGTTGCTGAGTTTACTGAAAAAGCCTATTTGGATTATGCGATGTACGTCATCCTTGATCGTGCCTTGCCGCATATTGGAGACGGTCTTAAACCGGTACAGCGCCGCATTATCTATGCGATGTCCGAACTTGGCTTGAAAGCCAGTGCCAAATACAAAAAATCCGCACGTACCGTCGGGGACGTATTAGGTAAATTTCATCCGCATGGTGACAGTGCTTGTTATGAAGCCATGGTGTTGATGGCGCAAGATTTCTCGTTCCGCTACCCCTTGGTAGACGGGCAAGGTAACTGGGGGTCGATGGATGACCCGAAATCCTTTGCCGCGATGCGTTACACCGAAGCCAAGCTTTCAAAATTCAGCCAATTATTGCTTGAAGAAATCGGCCAGGGAACGGTTGATTGGACACCAAACTTTGACGGTTCTTTGGATGAACCGCTTGTGTTACCGGCACGTGTGCCTCATGTGTTATTGAATGGTACCTCGGGGATTGCCGTAGGTATGGCTACCGATATCCCTCCCCATAATCTTGCCGAACTGGTTAATGCCTGTATCGCACTGTTGGAAAAACCGAGCACTTCAATTGAAGAGTTGATGGCGCATCTACCTGCACCGGATTATCCGAATAGTGCGCAGATCATTACCCCGAGAAGCGAATTGCTCAAACTTTATGAAACCGGTCACGGTTCGATTCGTCAGCGTGCGAGCTATGTGGTGGAAGATGGCGTCAATGTCGTTATCGAAGCCTTGCCATATCAGGTAAGCGGTGCCAAGGTTCTTGAGCAGATCGCTTCACAGATGCGCGCCAAAAAATTGCCTATGGTGGTCGATTTGCGTGATGAATCAGACCATGAAAATGCGGTGAGATTTGTGATTGAGATGCGCTCCAAACGAGTCGACATCGATACCGCCATGCTTCACCTGTTCGCGACTACCGATCTGGAAAAAAGTTACCGCGCCAATTTCAATGTCATCGGTTTGAACGGCCGTCCGCAAGTGAAAAACCTGAAGATGATGCTTGCCGAATGGCTGAGCTATCGTTTGCAAACGGTTCGCCGCCGATTGCAGTATCGATTAGACAAGGTCAATGCGCGTTTGCATATTTTGGACGGTATGCTGATCGCTTTTTTGAATATCGATGAAGTTATCGCCATTATCCGTGAAGAAGACAAGCCCAAGCCTGCTTTAATGGAGCGTTTCGGTCTCACCGATATCCAAGCCGAAGCGGTCTTGGAACTGAAATTAAGACATTTGGCGCGTCTCGAAGAGATGAAAATCCGTACCGAGCAGGCCGAGCTTGAAGCCGAGCGTAAGAAGCTTGAATTGACGCTGAGTAGTGAAGCTCGCATGAAGACGTTGGTGAAAAAAGAGTTGCTGGCCGATGCGCAAACATTCGGTGATGAGCGAAAATCACCATTGATCGAAGGGCGTTCGGCGCAGGCGTTAAGCGAGCAGGATCTATTGCCGTCGGAAGCGGTAACGGTCGTGCTGTCAGAAAACGGCTGGATTCGCGCCGCCAAAGGTTTGGATGTGGATGGCGAATCTTTAGGTTATAAATCCGGTGATAAATTCTGCCATCAAGCTTCTGGGCAGAGTCGTCAAATGTCGGTGTTCCTCGATTCCACCGGACGCAGTTATTCGCTGCCGGCGCATAGTTTGCCGTCGGCACGTTCTCATGGCGAACCCTTGACTGGACGCTTGAACCCACCGGCAGGCAGTCGCTTTACTCATGTGTTAATGGGTAATCCGGATGAAAAAGTGATTATGGCTTCAAGTGCCGGTTATGGCTTTATTACCCAGCTGGAAAGTCTCTATGCGAAAAACAAAGCCGGTAAAAGCAGTATTACTTTACCAAAAGGCAGCGAGATTCTGACACCTGCTCTGGTGAAAGCGGGACAGTGGGTCGTGGTGGTGACCAGTGAACCAAGAATGTTGGTATTTGTTGCCGAAGAGTTGCCGGAATTGGCCAAGGGCAAAGGCAATAAATTGATTCAGTTGCCTAAGGGCGATAAGGTGTGTGCGGTATTTGCATTTGATGCCGGGCAAAAACTGTCATTGAATACCGCCAAATATGAAAAGGTATTTGGCCCTACCGCAATTGAAGAGGCATTTGCCAATCGAGCCAAAAAAGGCGTGGTCTTGCCGCGTACTCTAAAAAAGGTCACTCATATTCGTATTGCAGAATAAGCGTGGCCCACACCAGCTGACACTAAAAGTTAAGGAGCTTTGTTTTTGGTATAGCAATTGCTTAAAGGTGTTTGGTTCAGTTTGTGTGCATTTTTTGACAGTAACCTATAAAGTCCTGCCGCAGCTGTAACTCAATATTCTAAAAGCCCGTTGACAGAGCCTTAACGGAATTAAGCACCTAAAGATGAAAAAATTATAGAGTGTAAATGATTGTATGATTGCTAAGCCGATTGCTATTCTTGTGATTACATTAAGCTTCTTTGGCGGCTTTGTGTTAATGGGGGGGAGCCTCTGGTCACTATTCCATCCTTCCGAGCTGGTCGTTATTCTCGGTTTGGCTTTGGGGACTTTTCTCGCCTCGACGCCAATGTATATTTGGGGGCGTTCATTCAAAGCGCTGGGTCGCTATTTTGCCGGTGATCGTGTCACTAAAAAACTTTACCAACAAACCTTGGAGCTGCTTGAAGAACTGGCTCGATTATCTCGGGCGCAAGGGGTTTTGGCGCTGGAAAAGCATATTGTCAGCCCTGAAAATAGCAGTATTTTTGCCAGTTATCCTGCGGTGATGAAGCACAGTGATTTAAAGAAGTTCATTATCGATAACTTCAGTTACCTGTTATTGAATCCACCGCAAAGTCAAAATTTCGAACATCATCTGGAAAACCAGATTTACGATATCACCGACTCGATGAGCGAAGTACCGAAGGCAATCGGCAAGGTCTCCGACTGGCTGCCGGGCTTTGGTATTGTTGCCGCGGTTCTTGGGGTTATCTTGACTATGGAGCTGTTGGGCGGTGAAATGGATGTGGCAAAAATTGGTACGGCAATCGGTGCCGCACTGGTGGGAACCTTGACCGGTGTATTTTTCGCCTTTGCCGTTTTGGCACCATTTGTTCATTCATTGGAGGTCATGATTCGTCAGGATAGAGCGGTATTGGAGATGACGGCATCGTTTTTATCAGCTTACGCTAATGGTGTTTCGCCAAACTTGGCGGTTGAGATCGGGCGCCAGCGAGTGCCTCCAGAATTTGAAGTTCCACGTGAAGCGCCGTAATAGCGGTGCTTTGGGTTGTTAAAGGGTAGATAGTTAGATGTCACGACGTCGAGGCCATGATGAAGGGGGATCCCATGGAGGTTCCTGGAAGATTGCCCTTGCCGATTTGATGACCGTTTTGATGGTTTTCTTTTTGGTAATGTGGCTGACTTCTATCGTCGATCCGAAAGATAGAGAGGCGTTTATCAATAGTGTGATGGGAGAGCCTCCGATGGGAGCGGAGATTCAAGACGACCAATTATTGCCGCCGCAGAAAGAATTGATTCAGCTCGATTTGAAACCGCCTGCTTCAGAAGAGGAGATCAGAAAGACGCTGGATAATGTCAACCCGAAAGATATTACCATCGAAGATACCGAAGACTATACCCGCATTACTCTGCGTTCCGATAGCTTCTTTGAAAGTGGGCGAGCCACCATTAGCGATAAAACCCGCGAGACTTTGGAAAACCTTGGCGAGACCTTGGCGGGGCGCAATCAACCGATCAGTATTACCGGTTATACCGATAATGTGCCGATCAGTAACTTCCAATTTCCATCCAACTGGGAGCTGTCCGCATCGCGCTCAGCAACGGTAGCGCGTACCTTTATCTATATGGGGGTGGCGCAGCAGTTATTAACCATTCAAGGGCGTGCGGATAATAACCCGGTGGCATCCAATGCGACCGGCTACGGGCGTTCTTTAAACCGCCGGGTTATTATTGAGGTGGATAAGCGTCCGGAAAACGCCATTGATCTATTGGATCTTGGTATTCAGTAGTGCTATTAAAAGCCGATGATCAGTCAGGCTTGCCGCACAGTTGACATGAGCTATCGGCTTTCAGGTTGAGGGTGCGAATCATCATGGTGTAACCGTCAATAATCATCAGTTTGCCGTGTAAAACCGGCAAGTTCAATAATGCCTTAATCGCTTCAACCGCTTGCATCGAACCGACCATACCGACCATCGGTGCCAGAACACCGTTCTGAGAGCAGTTTAATACCTGTCCCGAATCTTCCTTATAAAGACATTGATAGCAAGGGCCGTGATCTTTGCGGAAATCATAGGTCGATAGTTGCCCTTCCCAGCGAATGGCTGCGCCGGAAACCAGCGGTTTTTTGCTTTGGTAGCAAGCTCGATTGAGGGCAAAGCGTGAATCGAAATTATCGGTACAGTCGAGGACAACATCTGCTTGGGCGACCAGTGCAGTGATTTCCGTTTCGCTCAGTTGTCTAGCATAGGTATCGATTTGAATATGGCGATTCAGTTCCATCAGGTTTTGTTTCGCTGAGGCCACCTTATCATCACCGACATTGTTTTCTTTATGGACAATTTGGCGTTGTAGGTTGGAATCGTCAACCTGATCAAAATCAACCAATGAGAGTTTGCCGACGCCGGCGGCGGCCAGATAAAGCGCGGCCGGTGATCCCAAACCACCCAAGCCGAATATCACAGCATGCGATTGAGCAAGCTTCAATTGACCATCATAATCAATTTCCGGCATTAATATCTGACGGCTATAACGTGACATTTCGTCATTGTTAAGTTCGCTTTTGACTGTATTTGACTGACTCATATTATTGCCCGTATTGTGCAAGACTGATTCTGGGGTTATCTGCTAGGTCTTTTATTAAGCGGTAATTTTTAAAGCCGTACTGGCTGAAAAGTTGTGCCACCGATTCTGCTTGATTATAACCGTGTTCCAATAATAGCCAAGCGCCGCTTTTCAGATAGTCGCGCGACTGGTTGATAATCCATGCAATATCTTCCAGACCCGATTGGCCGGATGTTAAAGCGCTCAAAGGTTCGAATTGGACGTCGCCCTGTTTCAGGTGTTGATCATTGTCTTCAATATAAGGCGGGTTACTGACAATCATATCGAAGCGCTGCGCTCGCAAGGCGCTGAACCAATCGCTTTGTAAAACTTCTATCGGCAAATCCAGCTGTTTGGCGTTTGTCATAGCAAGCTGTACCGCTTCAGCTTGGAAATCAAGTGCGCTGACCTGGATATCAGGTCGTTCCATTTTGATTGCCAGTGCGATAGCGCCGGTACCGGTACCCATATCAAGAAGTTTGATGGATTCTGCTGAAGGGGTAGGCAATAGTGAGAGAGCCGTTTCCACCAGAATCTCGGTATCGGCACGCGGTATCAAGGTGGACGGGCTGACTTTAAGCGGTAGTCCCCAGAACTCTTTGTAGCCCAATAGATAGGCGATGGGTTGATGTTGCATACGTTGCTGAAGCAGGGCTTCGAATTGCTTCAGCTGGTCAGCTTCAATAAGTTTTTCCGGCCAAGTAAAAATAAAGCTGCGTGGTTTGTCGAGAATGTGGCATAACAGCAGTTCAGCATCGAGTTTGGGCGAGTCATCTACGCCTGCCTGGCTCAGGCGTTGGCTGGCCGAATGCAATAACTCAGCAATAGTGATGTTTGACTCGCTCATGGCTTCAGCGCCTATTAAAGGGATTAATTATTGCTTAATTCGGCAAGCTGTTCCGCTTGGTGTTCCTGAACCAATGGTCCGACAACTTGTTCCAGTGAGCCGTTCATCACTTCATCAAGCTTGTATAAAGTCAGGTTGATACGGTGATCGGTCACACGTCCTTGCGGATAGTTATAGGTGCGGATACGGTCGGAGCGATCCCCGGTTCCGACCAGGCTCTTACGCTCCTGAGCGATCTCATTGGCGTGCACCTGTTCACGCGCATCCATGATTCTTGCCGCCAGCAAAGACATGGCGCGTGCACGGTTCTTATGCTGAGAGCGCTCATCCTGACACTCGACCACGGTACCGGTTGGAATATGGGTGATACGGATCGCCGAGTCGGTTTTGTTTACGTGCTGACCACCGGCGCCTGAGGCACGGAAAGTGTCGACTTTCAAGTCGGCCGGGTTCAATTCAATCTGTTCGACTTCCGGGGCTTCCGCCATAATCACCACGGTTGCCGCAGAAGTATGCACTCGGCCCTGGGTTTCGGTGGCCGGAACTCGCTGGACACGGTGTGCACCGGATTCGAATTTCAATTGGGAATAGGCGCCGTTACCGATAATGCGGGCGATAATCTCTTTATAACCGCCGTGCTCACCTTCGTTTGAGTTGATGACTTCAACCTGCCAACGCATTTTCTCGGCAAAACGGCTATACATCTTGAATAGATCGCCGGCAAAAATCGCAGCTTCGTCACCACCGGTTCCGGCACGGATCTCCAAAAAGATGTTGGCATCATCCTTAGGGTCTTTCGGCAGCAGCATCTTTTGCAGATCCATTTCGTATTCTTCAAGTTGAGAATTCAGTTCAGGCAGTTCCTCTTGAGCCATCTCCTTTAGCTCAGGATCGCCGGACGCGAGCATCTCTTTGGCTTCATTGATGTCGTCAAGCGTGCTGGTATAGGCGCTGAAAGTTTCCACCACCGGAGTCAGCTGGGCGTGCTCTTTGGTCAGGGCGGTGAATTTCTTTTGGTCGGACATAATGTCCGGATCGGAAATCAAAGCATTGACTTCATCTAAGCGGTCTATCAAATGTTCTAGTTTTGTACGGATTGAATCTTTCACGGTGTTTCTCGAATTTCGATTGATATAGGGTGTTAGCGGCTATCGATTAGGATGCGATTAAGCTAGCTAAGACTCGGCGGCAGGGCCGTTTTCAGAATGATGTTCACTGCGTTTTTCGTGCATTTCATCGCAAATAAGCAGGGTTTTTGCCGCATCGATAAGGGCTTGATCGCCCTGTAGGCCGGCATGGTTAAGCTGTTTGCTTGGCGCATGAATCAAGCGGTTGGTCAGTTGATTGGCTAGGCGTTTGATGATTTCTTCGCCATCAACACCTTGTTCAAGCTGGTGTAGCGCGTGCTCCAGTGCGTGTTGTTTGATATCCATCGCTTGTTGGCGATACTGCTGAATCAGAGGTTTGCTCTGTTGTTCGGCCTGTTGCTGAGCCAAAAAGTGTTCGGCTTGCATATTGATGATTTTTTCAGCTTCCAGCGCGGCATTTTGTCGAGACTGTTTGTTGCTGGCGATAATCTCTTGCAGGTCATCAACCGTATAGAGGTAAACATTGTCCAGATCACCGACAGTGGCTTCAATATCTCGTGGTACGGCGATATCGACCATAAACATCGGACTATTTTTACGCTGTTTAATCGCGGCTTCGACACTGGTTTTATTCAAAATGGCGTGAGGGCTACCGGTAGAGCCGATGACAATGTCCGCTTCATGCAGGTGCTTGTCGATTTCATTTAATTGGATGCCGTAACCGGAAACTTCTTCAGCCAATTTATGGGCGCGCTCAAAAGTACGGTTGGCGATAATGATATTGCCGATATGACTTTCTTTTAAATGGCGCGCCACCAGCTCAATGGTTTCTCCGGCGCCTAAAAGCAGGGCGGTCTGTTCGGACAGGTCGCCAAAAAACTGTTTGGCTAATGACACAGCGGAAAACGCCACCGAAATCGGGCTGTTGCCGATAGCAGTATCGGTACGCACTTGTTTAACGGTTTTAAAGATATGCTGAAACAGCGGTTCCATTACATGATGGATGCTGGTGTTTTTGTGCGCCAGATTATAGGCGTCTTTGATTTGTCCGAAAATCTGTGGTTCACCAAGTACCAGCGAGTTCAAACCGCTGGCAACACGCATAATGTGTTTGACCGCATCAAGGTCCTGATGGCTATATAAGAACGGCAGCAGACTATTGTCTTGCAGCTCAAAAAACTGATGTAGCCAGTTTTGCAGCTGCTGCTGGCACTGTTCTTCCTTGAGTACGCAATAGAGCTCGGTACGGTTACAGGTAGACAGGATGACGCATTCCGAAACCAGTGCTTGGGATTTCAGCTGTTCAATCGCTTTATGGGCATCATCGGCCGAAAATGAAACGGTTTCACGGATATTTACCGGAGCGGTTTCATGATTGACACCAAGCGTACAGAGTTTCATAAATGGGTGTTTACCGTTGTTCTGACTACAAGTGAAATTGATGGAGTTTTCCACAATTAAAGAGGCGTAATTTTGCTAAAAAAAAGCTGAAATTGCAAGTTTTGCCGCCTTGATAGGATGACAATAAAATGAATTGGCGGATTATCGGCTTATCAATCGCCGTCTATTTAATCTCAGTGTGGGCAATCTATGGCGTCATATCTACTGGAAAGCGCTGAGTTGAAATTTAAGCTAAGTGCATTAGCAAATATGAGTTTCTGGCAAAAGCGGGGCAAAATGTCCTAGAATGGCAGTAATTTAAAAATAAATACTAAACGGCCTCTGTTTAGTAATTTAAGCGGTTACAGGTTAAGCATGAAGCTAAAAAGTTCACGTCTTACGGATGGTTCAGCGTGTGCAGCCATCGAGTGTTCAAAGATGAAACAGGCGGAGAAAATGAATACAGCTAGATTTAGAGGGGTGCCTTTTGCTGTGTTGACGGTGTTGTTGGGCGTGAGTCTGAACGGTTGTGTCTCCACCGCCGATAAGGTGCAGAACCAAACGGTCGAGCCAGCCGTTAGCTTCAAATATCCCGCCTATGGTGCCGAGTTTCATGAACGTGCTGCTGCACAACAGTCCGCTTTGGATGCGACCACCATGTTCGAGATCTTAGCGGCCGAAATGCTGGTGCAAAAGCAGCAGTATCAACAAGCCTATGAATTGATTTATCCTTTGGCCAAAGCAAAGTCTGATGCCGGTTTAGCCAAGCGAGCCTTTGAAGTGTCGATGGCGACCTATGACGAAAACAGTATTAAGCAAGCGGCACAGCTCTGGAAAACAGTCGCACCTGAAGAGCCCAAGGCGTGGCGTGCAGCATTTCAGATGTCGCTGCGCGACGGTTTGATCGAACAGGCTTTGCAGGAATGGCATGAATACCACAAACTGTCTGAAAACCGTCTTCAAGAAAGCTTGATGATTGCCGCCAACAAGGTGTCAGGCAGTGTGCCGGAAGCCGCCGGGCTTGCATTTTTTCAGCGATTGGTTGCCCAGTATCCAAAACAATGGGCGGCGCATTTCTCTTTAGCCATGGTGGCCAGTACCTATCAGCAGGTTGGGGTCGGTTTGCAGGCGTTGGATAAGGCACAGCAATTGATGCCAGAAGCCGAGCGCCAAGAATCGGAATCGATTGTTTATAATTTGATGTCGAAGTTTTATCTATTAAGCGATGATCCGCAAACCGGCATTAAAAAACTGACCGCCTATCTAAAAGACAACCCTGCAAATCTGCTGATTCAAGAACGTTTGGCGCGATTACAGGTGCGAGCCGGCCTTTATGATGAAGCTAAAAAGCGCTATCAGTCGATTATTGAGATTGAACCGCAGGCTTGGACATCGCGTCTGTCGCTGGCCTTGATCGAGCTTGAACAGGATGACTACATAGCGGCGGAACAGAATCTACTGTTTTTATTGCATAACCAGGCTTATAAAGCCGTTGCCTATTATTATTTAGGTATTTTGTATCAGCAGAAAAAAGATTATCTGCAAGCCAAGCAAAGTTTTTCCCAGGTAGATGCAGCCGGTTATTACATTGATGCCCAGCTGCATTTGGCTGAAATCGCCTTTGCCGAAGACCGTGCCGAGGATGCCTATACTATCTTGAATGCGATTGAGCTCGATAGCGATGATGACAAGGTGAAAATCTTGCGTGCCAAAGCTATCTTTAAAAAGGCGCAGGGGCACAATTTTGAAGCTTTGGAATTTTATGAGCAGGCCTTGGCAATAACGCCAGACAATATTGATATGCTTAAAGCCAAATCATTATTGCTCTATAACACTCAGCAGTTTGAACAATACGAAACCACTTTATTGCAGATTATCGAATTGGATAATCGTGATAGTGATGTACTCAATGCCTTGGGTTATTACTATGTGGAAAACCGAATTCATTTACCTAAAGCTAAGCAGCTGTTAGAGAGCGCTTTAGCGATTGCCCCGCAGAGTTTTTATATATTGGATAGCTTGGGTTGGTATTACTATCAGGTGACCGACTATGGCAATGCCATCCTGTATCTAAAAAAAGCCTTTCAGCTAGCTAAGGATGACGAGGTGTTTTTGCATCTGGTCCATGCCTATTGGTATAGTGGTCAGGTAAATCAAGCGAAGTCGCTGTGGAAAAAGTATCACCAGCAATTTTCCGAAAATCAGCGAGTTCAGAATATAATCAATGAGTTGGAAACAACTGGAAAACCCTAGCGTTTAAAAAACGTATTTTTTTTGAAAAAGTTTGCCATTTCGGCTTGAACTTCTAAAAAATAAGTGGATAATACGCACCTGTCTTTAACGACAGCGATATTAGTACAGGGCTGTAGCCAAGCGGTAAGGCATCTGGTTTTGATCCAGTGTACCGCAGGTTCGAATCCTGCCAGCCCTGCCAATATCCTTTTCCGAATTCCCAAGTCATTTTTTCCTCGAACAGGAGCGCCTTAAATGGCTAACAAAAATGTCATGATTTTTGCGGGTAACGCAAATGTCAGTCTTGCAGAAAAAATCTCCCAATATTTAGATATCCCACTAGGTAAAGCCGATGTAGGCCGTTTCAGCGATGGTGAAATCATGGTTGAGATTAAAGAATCTGTTCGTGGGCAAGATGTCTATGTTCTACAACCGACCTGTACGCCGGAGCCAGCCGTTAACCTAATGGAAATGTTGGTTATGATCGATGCGCTTAAACGTGCTTCGGCCGCGCGAATCACAGCCGTCATCCCTTATTATGGTTTTGCTCGCCAAGATCGTCGTCCCTATTCAGCGCGTGTACCGATTACAGCCCGTCTATCTGCCGATATGATTACCGCAGCGGGTGCTAATCGTGTCGTCACCGTGGACTTGCACTCTGACCAGATTCAAGGTTTCTTCGATATTCCGGTAGATAATATCTACGGTTCGCCTTTATTGGTTGAAGATATGCAGAAGAACTACAATCTTGATAATGTCACCATCGTTTCGCCTGATATGGGTGGTGTGGTACGTGCCCGTGCGGTTGCGAAAGCGATCGATGCGGACATGGCGATTATCGATAAGCGACGTCCAAAAGCGAATGTTGCTCAGGTAATGAATATTATCGGTGACATCGAAGGGCGCGACTGCATTATCATCGATGATATGGTTGATACAGCCGGTACTTTATGTAAAGCCGCTCAAGCGCTACTTGATCGTGGCGCGAAAAGCGTTTCAGCTTATGTTGTCCACGCGGTACTTTCCGGTCCGGCGGTAGAAAACATCAGTAACTCTGCTCTTAAAGAGTTGGTAGTGACTGACTCGATTCCGGAAAGCAAAGACGCTAAGGCGTGCGCGAAAATCCGCCGTGTTAGCATTGCCGAGATGCTGGGTGAAACCATTCGCCGCGTCAACTTGGAAGAGTCGGTAACGGCCTTGATGAAGCACTAAGTCCAGAGCGGATTTAGAATGCAGCGAAAAGCACTCGTCATGAGTGCTTTTTTGTTTTTAGATTATCGTTTTTACTGCAAAAAAGACTGGTAAATTATTGAGTTTTCAATATAATACCCGCTTTCCTTGCGTTTGGTCGCGAACGTAAGATGTTTAAAACATTTGGTCGAGTGCCGTAAGGGCGCGTGTTAAATCAACAGACCATATTCATTTGGAGAAAAACAATGAGCCAGAATTGGACAGCAGAAATCCGTAATGACGAAGGGAAAGGTGCGAGCCGCCGCCTTCGTAAAGCGGGACGTGTACCAGCGATTATCTATGGTGCAGACAAGGATGCAGTTTCTGTATCTTTCGCAGAGAGCTTCATCAAAAAAGCATTTGCCAACAAAGACAACTACAACACAGTTCTAACTGTTGATGTAAACGGTGGTGAGTCTGAGTCATGTCTGGTTAAAGACATTCAGCGTCACCCGGCAACTGGTGAAGTTGCTCACATCGATTTACAGCGCGCTGGTACTTCTGCGGTTGTTAAGAAAGTTCCTCTTAACTTCCAAGGTAAGGAAGTCGCTCCTGGTGTTAAGATCGGTGGTCTTATGTCTTTCCTACAGGCAACTGTGGAAGTTAAGTGTCTACCTGCTAACCTACCTACTAAGATCGACGTTGATGTTTCTAAAATGGAAGCAGGTTCAAGTCTACGTCTATCTGAGTTAACTATGCCTGAAGGTGTTATCTTAACAGCGCTTTCACACGGTAATACTGACTACGATCAGTCGGTTGTTAACATCGGTAAGCCTAAGCGTAAAGGTTAATAGTTTGTCGAAGTAATTCGCAAATTATTACTGTTACACCAAGAGAGCCGGCGTTTATGTCATCTGTTCAGTTAATTGTTGGTCTGGGAAATCCAGGTGATAAGTACGAGCAGACCCGACATAACGCCGGTTTTTGGTTTGTGGACGAAGTTGCTAGACAATATGGTGTAGAGTTTCGTCCAGAAATCAAATTTCATGGTCAGGTTGCTCGCGTACAAAGTAATGGTTTGGACTTTTGGTTATTGAAGCCAGTCACATTTATGAATCGCAGCGGTCAATCTATCAAGGCCTTGGCCAGTTTCTATAAAATTCCGGTCGAATCGATTCTTATCGCTCATGATGAACTCGATTTGCCACCGGGAACCGCCAAATTGAAAGTGGGTGGTGGTCACGGTGGTCACAATGGATTACGTGATTCGATTTCTCATCTCGGTAAAAATTTCATGCGCTTACGTTTAGGTGTTGGTCATCCGGGGCATAAAGACCTTGTGGTCGACTATGTGCTCAAGGCCGCCTCGAAACCGGATCGCCAACTGATTGACGATGCTGCTTATGCCGCCAGCAAAGTCGTACCGGAACTGGTTAAGGGAGATACCGAAAAAGCCATGCAAGTTCTGCATACCAAAGCGTAGCGCTAAAGCTAAAATCAAACTCATCTTGCCTATTAGGAGACTCAACTATGGCAATTAAATGTGGAATTGTCGGTTTACCCAATGTTGGTAAATCAACCTTATTTAATGCACTGACCAATGCGGGAATTGAATCTGCAAACTACCCGTTCTGTACAATTGAGCCTAATGTTGGTGTCGTTCCGGTTCCTGATGCACGTGAACATGCCTTGGCCGAAATCGTTAATCCTGAACGAGTGTTGTCTGCGACAGTCGATTTTATGGATATCGCCGGTCTGGTTGAAGGCGCTTCTAAAGGTGAAGGTCTAGGTAATAAATTTCTGCAAAATATTCGTGAAACCGATGCCATTGTGCAGGTTGTTCGTTGTTTTGAAAATGACGATATTGTTCACGTTGCCGGTAAAGTTGATCCGATTTCGGATATTGAAATCATCAATATGGAACTGGTATTGGCAGATGCTGAGTCCTTGGAAAAGAATGCTCTGAAACAGCAAAAGCTGGGTAAAAGCGGTAATAAAGAAGCACAAGCCCGTCAAGCACTGTATGAGCGTGTTTTGAACGAAATTCAAGACGGTAAGTTGATCCGTTTGGTTGATATGACCGATGACGAAAAATTGATGTTGCGTGATTTACAGCTCTTAACCATCAAACCAATGATGTATATCGCCAATGTTAATGAAGACGGTTTTGAAAATAATCCTCTGCTTGATAAAGTCAGAGAATTGGCGACGCAGCAGGGGGCGATAGTTGTACCTGTATGCGCGGCGATCGAATCGGAAATCGCCGAACTGGACGATGAAGACAAAGCCGACTTCCTAGAAGAGATGGGCCAAGAAGAACCTGGTCTAAACCGAGTGATTCGTGCCGCCTACGATCTTTTGGGATTACAGACATACTTTACCGCCGGAGTAAAGGAAGTCCGTGCCTGGACCGTTAAAAAAGGTGCCACAGCGCCACAAGCGGCCGGTGTTATCCATACCGACTTCGAAAAGGGCTTTATTCGTGCCGAAGTTACCGCCTATGATGACTTTATCGCCTGTAAAGGGGATGCAGGAGCGAAAGCGGCAGGTAAGCAGCGTTTGGAAGGTAAAGAATATATCGTTCAAGACGGGGATGTCATGCATTTCCGCTTCAACGTCTAGAATTTGCTGGTTTTGAGCTTTTAGCTTCGCATTACTGTGTCATGTAATGGTCACTTACTATTCGTAAGCTCACATTACATTCCTTGTGCTGCTTTGTTAAAAGGCTCAAACTCAAGCAAATTTAATTTTTTGATGCAGCACTATTCGGCGTTGTTAAATGGATACCTGCAATTTGCAGACTTACATTTAACTGCCTTGCCTAGCACTCCATCAGAGCGCTATAAGTTCTAAATTTAATTTTTCTATTTTTTGAATTCTTAGCTTTGTAATACAGTGTCATGTAATGGTCACTTACTATTCGTAAGCTCACATTACATTCCTTGTGCTGCTTTGTTAAAAGGCTCAAACTCAAGCAAATTTAATTTTTTGATGCAGCACTATTCAACGTTGTTAAGTGGACACCTGCAATTTGCAGGCTTACAGTCAGCGGCCTTACCTAGCACTCTATCGGAACGCTAGAAATTCTAAATTTATTAGGGTTTATAGTAAGACGATTCAAAAGTCTTGATTACCTAAAAAATCCCAAAAAATATGTCTTGTTTCGGTTGACATATTTCCCTAGCGTTCTATAATACGCGCACATTTTGGCTACATAGCTCAGCTGGTTAGAGCACATCACTCATAATGATGGGGTCCCAAGTTCGAATCTCGGTGTAGCCACCATATTCCTAAATCAACCCGCTTCGTGCGGGTTTTTTTATGTCTGAAATCAATGCGTTACCTATTGTCGCGTTATTTTTTAGTCTCAGCTGATTGCACCAAGACCCACTAAATTGCAAAATAGAAGGGGGTAAGTTAGGGGGTAAATCTGGAAAGATTGCCTTTTAAATAAAATGTTTACCCCACTTTTTCTGTTAATTTCACCTAAATTGGGTGTGTGGAGCAATATATGCCTTTGACTGATGTGGCGATTAGAAAAGCAAAGCCCAATGGGAAAGTTCAGAAGTTATCTGATGGTAATGGATTAAGGCTGGAGATTTCGAAAGCTGGTAGTAAGATTTTCAAATATCGATTTAAGTTGCACGGCGGTGATTCAGACTTTGTAATTGGAGAGTATCCTCTCGTTAGTTTGGTTGAAGCAAGAAGATTGAGAGATGAGGCTAGAGTATTAGTTAAACAAGGTATTAATCCTACTGATTTTAGAAAACAGAAGCGAGCTGAAAAGAATGCTGAACTAGCGGAGCAGGTTGCTTCATCAGAGCTGATGACATTTCGACAGCTATATGAAGAATTTTCAGAGTTTAAAACGACTTCTTTTGGTGATCGAGCCCCCGATTGGCAGCTAGATACTTTACATAAGCATAATCTACGATTTGAAAAGCATGTATTTCCAAGTCTGGGAGATAAACCAGTAGTTCATATCTCCGAGGATGATTTAGAAGATTGTTTACTGGCTATTCAAGAGCATGGAACCTTATCAAACCGAAATAAAATAAAGACAGTATTCAATATGCTGTTTAAGTATGCCAAAGGGAAAAGGTATATAAAGCGTGACACAGCTAAATATATCTCAGATGCTTTGTTCGTAAAGCATGAGGCTAAACACTATAAGCATGTTACGACACGTTCCGAACTAGAGGTTGTATTGCAAAAACTTGACGGATTGAAGGCAACATATGAGGTTCAGCAGTGTTTACGATTAGCATTGTTACTATTTACTAGGCCTGGTGAAACTGCGAAATTGAAGTGGTCAGAAGTTGATTTGGAAAGTAGGCAAATTATAAAAGAACCTACGGTTATGAAAATGAAGCGTGGATTTGTTATCCCTTTGAGTAGACAGGCTCTATCGATTTTAGAAGATCTAATGCCATTAACTTCTCATACTGACTATGTGTTTTATTCACCTTATGGTACTGGGAGATCAATTAGTACAGAGTCGTTAGGGAATGCCTTGAGAAGAAATGGTGTCGATGAAATTAACCCTCATGGATTCCGACATACAGCTAGTACGGCACTGAATGAAATGGGCTTTGATGCGGAAGAAATAGAATTGCAGCTAAGTCATATTATCAAGGGAACTCGTGGTGTTTATAACAAGGCAGAGAAATTAGTTCAACGTCACAAGTTGATGCAAGCTTGGGCTGATTATTTGGAAAGGTTGGTTGGCACTCAGGGTGATTAAATTGCTTTCGATCGAATCGGGGCGAGCCCATATGGTTTTCAGGTGTTAAAATAATTCCAACGAGACCTAATACATTTATTAATTAGAACCTAGTTTTATATGAAATCCGATAAAGTCAAACAGAACAAATACAAACTAATCGACCTTTTTGCTGGGGCTGGAGGATTAACTCTAGGCTTTACTGATGGGCGGTTTTCAGGGGAGTTTGAATGCATTTTTGGTGTGGATAATGACCCGGCAGCAGTGCTTACTCATAATGAAAATTTTGGGGACCACAGCATCTGTACAAATATTGAAGATTGGTTGGATTCGGAGCCAAATATTCCAAGAGCTGATATTGTTGTCGGAGGCCCGCCATGTCAAGGCTTTAGCTTGCTGAATAAAAACCGAGAAGGAGATCAAAGGCGCGCACTATGGGAGCCTTTCATGGATGTCGTGGAACTTTCAGGAGCATCTGCTTTTGTAATTGAAAATGTGCAAGGTTTGCTTAAGTCTCCAGAGTTCAGTGATATTGAGAAAAAAGCAATTGAGTTAGGGTTTCTTGTTAAGGCTAAGGTTCTCAATTCCGCTGACTATGGTGTTCCCCAAACACGTAAACGAACTATCATAATTGGTTGTAAGCCTGCTAACGTTGAATCTATTTTAGATTTTCCCCCTAGCAAAACGCATTCGGCAACTCCTGAGTCGGATGGTCTATTGCCATGGAAAACGGTATATGATGCAATTTCTGACTTACCTGACCCAGAGGGGACTTCTATAAGAAGGTGTGACCCTCCCTTGGATATTCACTTTGGTAGAAGCCCGACTGCAATTAGTTTAGAGCGATATAAAGCTGTACCTCCAGGAGGGAATAGGTTTGATCTGCAAAAAAATGCGCCTCATATAACACCTCAATGCTGGATTAAAAAGAAAAGTGGCGGGACGGATCTTTTTGGCAGGTTGTGGTGGGATCGACCTTCGGTGACAATTCGGACAGAGTTTTTTAAACCTGAGAAGGGGCGTTATCTTCATCCAGATAAGAACCGGCCTATTACCCATCGAGAGGCTGCTAGGTTGATGGGGTTTCCTGATGACTTCAAGTTTATGGGGTCTAAGATTCAAATTGCGCGTCAAATTGGAAATGCAGTACCTCCTCCCCTTGGAGGGGCAATTGCCAGTTATATGGCTGATTTATTGTCAAAGCATAAAAAGAAAGCAGCTTAATTTCAGTAAAGGTTTTTTTAGTGGCAAGACGTTCACAACAGTCAAATCCAGAGCAGCTTAGAATTCAACTGATTACTCTTCTAGAGAATTTTGAATCAGAGCTGAAAAATGAAGATCTTCGGTCCCAAGTGATTGAGTTGGTGCCAGCCTATCGTCTTTTATATGATCTAGGAAGTTCACTTGTAACTGAAAATATACCTGCTGCTAGGGATAGAATAATCTACTATTTAAAAAAGTATCCGCTCACTATTATCAATGGTGAAGAAATAATGGTTGTCGCTGGTATAAGCGAGTGGGCACGACGCGTTCGAGAACTTCGTGTTCAACTTGGCTGGAGTATTATCACAGGTGTGAGTGCACTGGAAATGGCGAATGAGGGTGATTTAGAGATTGAAGGGCTGGATGTTTCAACTATGAAGCCTGATCAATATATGCTGATTAATACTGAGCAAGACAGGGAAGCCGCTCATAGATGGAATGTTGCCAATGGCATTAGAAAAGAAAAAAATATTTCTGTGCAAGAAAAACTTTTAAAGTTTTTACGTGAGAATGTAGGGAGGCCTGTAACAGGAGAAGAATTACGTTATGTTGCAGGTGATAAGTCAGAGTGGGCTAGAAGGGTCAGGGAGCTACGAACTGAACAAGGATGGCCAATAATAACAAAACAAACTGGAATGCCTGAATTGCCTGTTGGGACATACTTTCTGGAACTTGATAGGCAAGCACCTGTTCATGATCGGAAAATACCGGATTCAGTAAGAGGGAAAGTTTTACGTAGAGATGAGTTTACGTGCAAAAGCTGCGGCTGGAAGATTGATGATTACAATCGGGCAGACCCAAGAATTTTAGAGCTTCATCATAAAGTGCATCATGCAGCTGGAGGGGAAAATACAGAGGAAAACCTTATAACTTTGTGCAATATCTGTCATGACAAGCTGCATGCCGAAGAAAATCGTAAGAAAAATGGCCGATAACCTTACCCTGGAACAACGAAAGTTATGTATGTTTCGTGTTAAAAGCAAGGATACAAAGCCTGAGTTGAAGTTAAGAAAAGCTCTTTGGAGAAAGGGGTTTAGATATAGGTTGAATTACAACCTTCCAGGAAAGCCAGACTTGGTATTTGTCAAAGCTAAATAGCTATTTTTGTAGACGGATGCTTTTGGCATGGGTGCCCTATTCATGGTTTCATTCCAAAGAGTAATCGTGAGTTTTGGAATAAAAAAATCAAGAAGAATATTGAAAGAGATGCCGATGTTACCAATAAGTTGCAAAAGTCAGGTTGGGTAGTGCTGCGTTTTTGGACTCATGAGTTAAAGGGAAGCTTTGATTCTGTCCTCCTAAGAATTGAGAATGCAATGCAGTATTCTATTCAAAGTCGCAGTTAGATATGATTTATAAAAATCATATCTAAGTAAAAAAATCCCTTCGTCTGGTAAGGCCTGAATTTACTAGCCACTTTTTTGATTCTCAAAATACTGCTTTTCAAACTGCACCGGTGAGATACGGTCATGATAAGTGTGTCGCCGTTTAGGATTGTAAAACATCTCAATGTAATGAAACACTTCTTGTTTCGCTTCGGCTAAAGATTTGAACACTCTCCGTTGTATTTTTTCTTTCTTCAAATTACTGAAAAAGCTTTCAGCCACAGCATTGTCCCAACAATTCCCTCGACGACTCATACTCGCTTCGATATTAAGTGTTTCGAGTAGTTTTTGGCTATTACGAGACGTGTATTGCGATCCCTGATCTGAATGCGGGTTGACGGTCCTTTGCGGTTTTCTGCGAGAATACGCCATCGTGATAGCAGCAAGCGTTAAATCTTCGGTCATAAGATGACTCATTGACCAACCGATGATTTTTGGTGAAAACAAGTCCATTACAACCGCTAAGAATAAGAAGCCTTCTTGAGTTTTGATATAAGTGATATCTCTCACCCACCAATGATTCGGTTGCTGTACTTCAAACTCACGATTTAACCGATTCTCTGCAAGATGATGTACGGTTCCACCGTACATACCTTTTGGCTTGTTATAACCGCGATTAGCCTTAATGCCTGCTGATTGCATTAATCGCAGTACTCGGTCACGACCACAATTATATTTTAGCTTCGACCAGGTCTAAGTGAATGTTACGGTAACCGTAATAACAACCGCTTTCTAGCCAAAATTGCTTGATGGCCGTAAGTAGCCTTTTATCGTCCTTATCACGCTGACTTAACGGCTCTTTGAGCCATTGATAATAGCCGCTTGGGTGTACCGATAAAGCTGAACACAAAATTCGAACAGGGTAGTTCTGCTGACGAGTTTTTATGAAGGCGTATCGTTCTTTGACTCGTTGGCAAAGAACCGCGCGGCCTCCTTTAATATGTCACGCTCCTGTTCTGCACGCTTTAATTGCTTTTTAAGTCGGGCAATCTCAGTTTGCATATCATCTTGTTCTTGGCGTTTTTTAGGTGGCTGAGAAAAAGTTTTTAGCCAGTAATAAAGTGTTTTAGTTGAGATGCCGAGTCGTTCCGCCACTTCGGCAACTGGATAATTATGGTGGGTAACTTGATTAACTGCTTCTTGCTTAAACTCTTCTGAATAACGAATGCCTTTGGCCATGATTTTTCCTTTCTATGATTAACGTAAGTTTTACCATAAAAAGTGTCTAGTGTTTTCAGGCCTTACCAGTCCTTAGATAAAGTTTTAATCGCCATAGTTACTTTTGATAAAGCATTTGAGCTGCAACGCGATATCTACCCAATACTTTGAAAATAAAGGCTCAGGTTTTTCATTACGCGGATGGATGGGGGCAATTCACTGTAAAAAAGTGTATTGACTAAAATGGCTTATGATATGGTTTAAAGCGCTTATGTTATTTTTTTCGCTGCTGAGTGTGAGCGCATGAAGCAAAAGCATTTACCAAAGATTGCAGCCTAGATTAATTATCGCTCAGGTGGTTAAAAAGATCCTTTTTACGCACTGAAATAAGGTATGCTGAAAATGTGTAAATACTGCAAGGAAGCGGTTTGTTATGTTTGATTGGCTTGAGCGTAATAAAAAAAAGCTATGCTTTATAACCTCTGTTTGTTTCTTCATCGCTCCGAGCTTTGTCAAAGCCAATGCGCCCATACTTGTTTTTCACTCCTACCACTCTGAATACCCTTGGACCAAAGAGCAAATGAGGGGCTTTACCGACGAGTTTAACAGTCAAAACGAATTGTTTCCCAAGTATTCCGTTGAGGAGCTGGATTCCAAGCGAGTCGAGTTAAGCGAGTCTTATGAAGCGATTTATCAAGAGTACGTGAAAAAGAAGTACGCCAATTATCAGCCAAAACTGATTTATGCGACCGATGATAATGCCTTGCACTTTGTCATTCACGACGTTCGTCCTCTTTTCCCTGACGTACCGGTTGTTTTTTCTGGTATCAATGACAAAGCGACTGTCAGCCGGTTATCGGATGACTATTTAACAGGGGTGTTTGAGGAGAAAGACATTGTCGCCAACCTGGAACTGATTCAGCAACTCTTTCCAGCAGAAAATCAGGTACTGGTTCTGGGGGATGACAGTAATACGGCGCGCAAAACAATTGAGAGTCTGCAAGCACAGGTGGCCGAAAACGACAAGTTGCCAAAGCTTAAAATTCAGCTAAACCATTATTTTGACGATGCTTTAGCTGGAGTGGATGCTTTTTCCGGAAAGGTCATCGTCTTAACCAGTATCGGCGCATATAAATCCTCGGATGGAAGTCTGGTTCCGATTAAAGAAGTCATTGATCAACTTCAGGCGAATAAAGCGTTATTCATCTTTAGTCTGGAAGACAGCTATATTCACGGTGGTGTTCTGGGCGGCTATGTCAATCGAGGGTATTTGCAGGGGCGTTTTGCCGCCAAGACGGCTTTGCAGATGACGTCCTTAGTCAAGCCCGAGCATACCGAAGCTCAGGTAACCAATCAGTGGGTTTTCGATAGCCAAGCTTTGCGAGACCGTCAGATATTGTTGCCGGAAAGGATCTCGCAAAACGCGGTTTACTTAAATGTTGAGCCAAGTTTTTTCCAGCGTAATGAAGCGCTGGCCAAGGTGTTTTTGACCGTTTTATCACTCTTGATTTTATTCGTCAGTATCGTGTTTATCTTCTATTTGGTGAAAAGCAAAAAAACGATGCTTGCCAACCAAAATTTATTAACCCAAATTTCGAAAAGACTGAATCTTGCCCAACGTATTACCGCTACAGGTAATTGGGAGTGGGATATCAGTGAAAATAAACTTTGGTGGTCCGACCAGACCTACCGCTTATTTGGTTTGCAGGTCGGTGAGATGGAACCGACACCTGAGCGTTTTCTCTCCTATGTGTTTAGTGACGATGTTGAAAAACTTGAAAAAGCCATTGAAGAATCCTTAAACAGCAAATCGGACTACAAAGTCGTTCACCGCATCGTCAGGAAAGATGGTCAAATCCGTGTTGTTGAAGAGTCTGGCTGGCTTGAATTCGATGAAAACAGAATGCCGATAAAGATGAATGGCGCCGTTCGGGATATCACCGAGCAGCATGAAGCGGAGTTAAAGCTGCAAATGCAGGCTAATATCATCGATGCAGTTCAGGATTCTGTCATGGTACATGACTTTGCCGGACATTTTATTTATCTGAACAAAGCGGCATGGCAAACCAGAGGTTATAGTCAAAAAGAGATGATGGCATTGAGTGTTGCGGACATCGATGCGCCGATGGAAGGCTACGATTTTGCCGAAAATGCCAGAAAGGCCATTGATAGCATCAGATCGCAAGGGGCGGTGCGTTTTCAAGTGGAACATTTGCGAAAAGACGGCAGCCATTTTCCAGTGGAGGTATTCGCCACCTTGTTGAAGGTGGACGAACAGGAATATGTGTTGAGTTCAGTTAGGGATGTGACAGAACGCGTTAAGACCCAGCAAGCCCTTGAGGCATCCGAGAAAAAGTATATAAACCTGATTGAAAACGCCATGGTCGGTGTTTATGAAGCAAGCCTTTCCGGTGCCGTGCTTTATGTCAATTCGGAATTGGCCAAGATGCTTGGCTATGAGTCTGCAGATGCATTGATTGGTTCTTCTGCCTTGTCACGTTATGAAGATGTCTCACAAAGAACGTTTGTGGTCGACAGTATCAAGAAAAACGGCTCCATCAGCAATTTCCAGGTAAATCTTCTCGATAAAAACGGCAAGGTGTTGCCTGTGTTGTTAAGTGCCTCGCTTGAGGGCGAAGTGATGTCGGGTACCATTATTAATTTATGTGAAATTTTAGAGTCTCGTAAAAAACTTGAAATGTTCCTGCAAATTATGGAGCAAGTAGACGATTCCGTTATTGTGACCGACAAGGACGGAATCATTAACTATGTCAATCCCGCGTTTACTCGACATACCGGATATACTTCTAAAGAAGTTTTGGGTAAGCGCCCTGGAGCCGTTAAATCAGGCGTTCATGACCATGAATTTTATAGCGATCTATGGGAGTGTATTTCTTCTGGTGAGGTGTTTAATGCCGTGTTCACCAATAAACACAAGGATGGACACATTTTCTACGAAAAGAAAACCATAACGCCTTTGATGGATGAATCAGAAGAGATTGTCGGTTATGTCTCCACTGGTAAAGATGTGACACAAGAAACCTTGTTCAATAAAGAGTTACAAGACTTGGCTTCTTTGGACAAGTTGACCGGGCTTTTCAACCGCCATAAGTTCGAAGAGTTGTATCTACTCGAAGAAGCACGCGCCAAAAGAGATTATCAGGCGTTGTCGTTAATTATTGTCGATATTGATTTCTTTAAGCGCATCAATGATGAATTTGGCCATAATGCCGGCGATACAGTGCTGGTTGAAGTGGCTCAATTACTAAAAAACAATACTCGAAGTATGGATATATTGGCGCGATGGGGTGGAGAAGAGTTTCTTATCTTGTGTCCAGGAACCGACTTAAAGAACGCTTGCAGTTTGGCTGAAAAACTTAGAAAAGAAGTCGAGCAGCACGTTTTTGCTGAAGTAAACCATATCACTGTGAGTCTCGGTGTGAGCGATTATGAAGCCAACGCGTCGTTTAGCGCCTTTTTTAAGAAAGCGGATGACAGACTTTATTTGGCAAAACATCATGGCAGAAATCAAATTTGCTTTAAGGATGTTTAGTTTAATGAGATGATTTCTGCATCTCTCAGATAGGGTTTTCTGAAAATATTTGATACTTGATCGAGGCTAATAATGAAGCTCTGCTCATCAAGTTTTCGTCCAGCTTTAATGAAATTGCCAGGCGCTGTGCTATATTGTTTGGTGTTCAGTATTTAATTGAAGTAATCGCTCATATGTTCAGATTCATCTATATCCTATCTCTTGTCGTGACCATGCTGTCATGCAATATCGCGTTAGCGCAATCGCCAACGCCCGTCAAAGTGCAAATAAACTGGAACCACCAGTTCCAATTTGCTGGATTTTATGCCGCTATTCAGCAGGGGTACTACCGTGAAGCGGGTCTTGATGTTGAAGTCGTTAAATGGCGTGGAGGAATGAATGTTGTCGAGGAGGTGCTGAGTGGGCGAGCGCAATTTGGCGTAGGTTATAGCACGCTGCTTGCCGACTATGTTCGTGGGCAGCCTATAAAGCTGGTGATGTCTGGTTTTCAGTATTCACCAATGGTGTTATTAAGTCATGAGCCGATTGATTCTTTAGAGCAACTTTCCGGCAAGCGAATCATGCATGACTATAACCTGCAGATTGCCAGTGTACTGGAAAGAGCCAGTACTCTGGTCAATGAGCCGGTCGTTACGATTCCGTCGTCGGGAAACTTGGAAGACTTTATCAAGCATAGGGTAGATCTTTATAGTGCTTATACGACAAATGAGCCATACCGATTAAACAAGCTCGGGGTTCCTTTTTATGTTCTGGATCCGAAAAGCTTTGGTATTCAGAGTTATGGAGATTTTGTATTCACTTCAGCAAAATTGGCGAAAAACGAACCTGCGATGGTTGAGAAGTTCAAACAGGCAACTATCCAAGGGTGGCAATATGCCATTAACCACCAAGCGGAAGTGGTCGATTATATTTTGCATCATTATCCCGTGGTCAAAGATAGAGAGTCTCTTTTGGCTGAGGCGAAAAGTACTGCCGCCTATATTAAAAGTGGTAATCTGCCAATCGGCAGTTTATATAAGGAAAAATTGCTCAGTACCGCCTTAGAAGCCAAAAATGCCGGCTTGATTTCAGAGCAGGAGCTGGCCGAATTTGATACAGAGCACTTTCTTTTGAGTAAAAACAGCCTGTTGTTTACTAAGCAAGAGTTGGAGTATATCGCCAATAATCCTGTTATTAAAATCGCCAACGATATTGAATGGGAACCTTTTGAGTATGTTGATGAGCATGGCGATTATAAAGGAATTGCGGCAGATTTCTTAGATGTGATCGCCCAGCGATCAGGCCTGCAGGTTGAATATGTTAAAGATAAAACCTGGGCTCAGGTTGTCGATATGGCCAAGCAGGGAGATTTGGACGTTTATTCATGCGCGGTAAGTACACCTGAACGGCAAAAATATATGGAGTTCACCGAGCCTTATTTACAGTTTCCAATGGTCATCGCTTCGAATGACGAGGTCGGTTTTGTCAATAACTACAATATGTTGTCAGGGCATAAAGTCGCGGTGGTAAAAGGCTACTGGTCTGATGAATATTTGAGCATTCGTTACCCGGAAGTGGAACTGGTTCGATTCGATACCATCAGGCAGGCCTTGAATGCTTTGAATAATGGCGAGGTCAATTTCTACTCCGGTAATTTGGCGAGTATTATTTTTGCGGTAAGGAAGTACGGCTTGGCAAATATCAGAATTGCCGGGCAGCCGGGAGAAACATTCAACTTATCCATAGGTGTGAATAAATCTAAACTGGTTTTATTGGGCATTATGGAGAAAGCTTTGGCCTCGATTTCCGAGTCGGAACGTCAAGCAATCTATAACCGCTGGTTAGGACTTAAAGTCATCAATCAAGTCGATTACAGTAATTTAATGACCATTGTCGTTCCTTTGTTGTTATTGATTCTCCTGCTTGTAGGTGTTGTGGTTTTATTAGGGTATTTGCGTAATAAAAAGCAAGAGTATTTGATGAAGGTGTATGAGTTGTCCTATGCAACGCTTATCAGCCCGGATGACTTTCAAATAAAATGGTTAAGCCAGAGTTTTAGAGAGTTGTCTGGTTTTAACAAAAATATCAAAGATGACACTTACTATCTGTATGACTTAGAACGAATCGATTTGGATGACTTGGCCGATATTCGTAAGCAACTTATGGACGGGAACACGGTAACCCGAGAGCTGGTTGCCCGTGACTTGAGCGGCAAATCCTATACGGCTTTGGCAAATTTCTCAGCGGAAACCAATTTTCGCAACCATATCACGGCCATTTTGGTCACCCGTCAGGATATTACCGATAAAAAGAAAATTCATGCCTTGGCTATTACCGATGAATTGACAGGTTTATTTAACCGACGACATTTCAACGAGGTGCTTGAGCAAGAGGTTAAACGGAGCCAGCAAGAGAACCTGAATCTATGTGTAGCCATGGTGGATGTCGATTATTTCAAACAAGTAAATGATACCTACGGTCACCTTAAAGGCGATGAGGTCTTGGCCAAAATCGCCAAGTTACTGAGCCTGAATTTCAGTAGGAGCAATGACTATGTGTTCCGTATCGGTGGTGAAGAGTTCTTTATTTTGTCGCTGGATTGTAATACCAAACGATTCAAAGAATATGCCGGACATATGGTCAGTGCGGTTGAAGTGCTAGGAATCCCTAATTGCAATAGTGAGCATAGAGTGGTGACAATCTCGATGGGCATTAAATGCTATGCAGAAGGTGAGATACCAAGCGCGAGCGAGATTTATTCGAGTGCCGATAAACTGCTCTATGAGGCTAAGGTAAAGGGGCGTAACCAAGCCTGTATTACTGATTAGGGCTTTTTTCGTTCATTGATCGACTATTAAATCTCTAAAGCCAAAAAAACTTTTAAAACAATCGGTTTTTTTATGCTATCCATAAATTAAGGTAAAAAAAGGTATAAAGCCGGTGTATGCTGATTTGACCGAGCTACAAAACAAAAAGGGTGTGCTATATTGCAGGAGTTGTATTTTTAGTTTGAAGTCCTTTTTTATGCGCAAATCCATTTATGTCCTGTTAGTTGCTGTCACACTGGTGTGCAGTAATCTGGCTTTGGCTCAAACCTTAACACCAATTAAAGTACAGATTAATTGGCACCATCAATTCCAATTTGCGGGCTTTTATGCGGCTATCCAACAAGGTTATTACCGCGATGTGGGACTGGATGTCGAAATCTCCAAATGGCAACCAGGTATCAAAGTCATAGATGAAGTGGTAAGCCAGCGCGCTCAGTTTGGCGTGGGCTACAGTTCGGTAATCGCCAATTACGCCAAAGGCATGCCGATTAAGTTGGTGATGACGGCTTTTCAGTATTCGCCAATGGTGTTATTGAGCCATTCACCTATTGGGTCTTTAAAAGAGTTTTCTGGTAAAAGCGTGATGCATGATGAGAATCTGCAAATCATGAGTTTATTGGATAAAGCGCGTAATCAAACCACAGAACCTTTCATTCAAGTGCCGCCAACAGGGAATCTGCAGGATTTTATCGATAACAAAGTCGATTTATACGGTGCCTATTTGACCAATGAACCCCCGCGTTTGGATCGTATGGGAGTTGATTACCATATCGTAGACCCTAAAGCATTCGGTATTCAAAGCTATGGTGATTTTATTTTCACTTCGGAGCAGGTCGCGCAATCTAAACCGGAAATGGTTGAAGACTTTAAAGACGCAACTATTAAAGGTTGGCATTATGCATTAGAGCATCAGGCCGAAGTGGTGGATTACATTGTGCAGCATTACCCGGTAAGCAAAGATCGTCAGGCGTTACTTGATGAAGCTCTGCGTACTAAAGATGTGGTGAAGTACGGCGATTTACCGGTTGGTTCTTTCTATAAAGAAAAGTTAATCAATACCGCTTTAGAGGCGAAACTAGCCGGATTGATGACAGACTATGAATTTCAGAATCTGAACATAGACAATTTTATTTATAAGCGTGATGCCGTTTTATTTACAAAAGATGAGCTTGAATTCATTGCCAAAAACCCGGTAATCAAACTGGCTAATGATATTGATTGGGAACCGTTTGAGTATATCGATGAACAGGGAGCCTACAAAGGGATTGCTGCAGACTTTTTTGCCTTGATTTCCCAGCGCACGGGTTTACAGATCGAGTATGTTACCGATAAGACTTGGGCGCAGGTGGTTAATATGGCGAAACAAGGAGAGTTGGATGCTTATTCTTGTGCGGTCAGTACCCCGGGGCGCCGTGAGTACATGGCGTTTACCGAAGCGTATCTGAAGTTTCCGATGGTGATTGCCTCAACTATGCAATTAGGCTTTGTTAACGATTATAAGGTGCTAATGGATCGCAAGGTGGCGGTGGTCAAAGGATATTGGTCGGATGAATATTTGAGTATCCGTTACCCGGGCATGGAACTTGTCCGTTTTGATAGCCTTAAAGATGCCTTGATCGCCTTGAGCAATGGTGAGGTGGATGTCTATTCTGGTAATTTGGCCAGTATTGTCTATGCTGTGAAAAAGTACGGTCTCACCAATATCCATGTAGTTGGTCAGCTCGAGGAAACTTTTGATTTGGCTATTGGCGTCAACCACTCGAAGCCTGAGTTGTTTTCAATTATGCAAAAGGCACTGGCTTCGATTTCGAACGAACAACGTCAAGCCATTTATAACCACTGGCTTGGGCTTAGAGTGGTTAAGGAAGTCGATTATAGTGAAATGTTTAAATTAGTCGCACCGCTGGTGTTGATTATCGTTTTATTAATGGCATTTTTGGCTTTACTGATTTATCACCGAGGCAAAAAGCACGAATATCTGCAAACGGTTTATGAGTTGTCGCTTGCAAGCATTATCAGTCCGAAAGATTTCCGTATCAAATGGTTAAGCCAAAGCTATAGGGAGTTGGCCGGAATTACAGACAAAACGGATAAAGTCGAATGTTTTTTATATGATTTTGAGCGTATCGAATTAAACGATTTGATGCAGATCCGGCAGCAATTATTAAAAGGTGAAACCGTTTGCCGGGAATTAACGGCCCGCAGTTTGAGCGGTAACTCCTATACGGTAGAAGCGCGCTTTTCAGCATTGAAAGACTGGCGTAACCGCCTTCAAGCGATTTTGGTGACACGTCACGATATTACCGACAAAAAGAAAATTCAGTCATTGGCGATTACTGATGAATTAACCGGTTTATTTAATCGCCGTCATTTCAATGAAATGCTTCAACAACAGGTGGAACACTGCCGAGCTCAAGGCTGTAACTTGTGTGCGGCCATGCTCGATATCGATTATTTCAAGCAGGTCAATGATAACTACGGTCACCTGACAGGTGATGAGGTGTTGGCAAAAATCGCCAAAGTGATTGATGTGAATTTCAGCCGCGCCAATGATATGGTTTTTCGTGTCGGCGGCGAAGAGTTCTTTATTCTTTCGACAGATTGCAATATTGCCCATTTTGAAAAATACGCGGCACAATTGGTCAACGGTATTGAAGCGCTGTCGATTAAAAATCACACTGCGCCGAATAAGGCGGTGACCGTTTCAATGGGTATCAAGTGCTATCATGCCGATGACCTGGCGAATGCCGAAGAAATCTACACCAGTACCGATAAGTTGCTTTATCAAGCCAAGCAGCAAGGCCGGAATCAAGCCGTTATCTTCTCTAGAAAATAGTTCGGTTTGCCGACTGGACGGGTTTAGCGATTATCTGTTAAACCGCAGTCAGGATGACCGGCAAGGTGTTTATTCTTTGGGTCAATCAGATAACCGGACATGGCCGAGCGGCCAATTAATGCCGGGTATTTGAAATGTCCACGGTCGACCAGGTTGAGGCGAATCTCATTAAGTCTGTTGCCAATACAGAGGTTGGCAACAATCACAGGGCGTTGTTGGCGGTTGCCGTCTTTCATTTTAATGCTGGTTTTTTTCAGTAGCGGTGTTTCATAGCTAATGCCTTGGATGGTTTTGAAGCGTACCCAGGTTTGCTGATCTTTTTCTATGTATTCAATCTCGGTGGCATGTAAAGAGGAGTTGTCGGCACCGCTGTCTATTTTTGCTTGAACAACCTGCTCTCCTGTGGGTGAAATTTTTATCGCTTCAATCCAGCCAATAACGGTATGATGTTGTTCGGTGCTAGAAGCACTTGCAGGGGCTAATGGAAGAGCCAATAGAAGGGTCAATAGCAGTGCAGAAAATCTCATGGCGACAACCTCGTTTACAATTGGAAACACGACAATATCAATATGTTATCGGCTTGGTGCTATTATCAATTGTTCTGGTTCTGTTACGCAATCAATTTTTACCGGCTAATTCGCACGCGGCATTAGGTTTGAGTCAACTTCAGCTCAGCTTCGAACTTTCCGGTGGACAGAAAGGTGTGACCGATGTGCGCTTGTCGGTACCGATTTCCAGTAGCAACCACCGTGTGGTTTCACAGACTATGAATTATGCCGGTTGGCGCATCAAACATCGCAATTATAAAGAGATTGCTGAGCGCGGTATCCGTCTGCAGCTTAATAGCGATGCTGCGAAAGCCTTGATCAGTTTTGAGTATGTGATTGATTCCACTGAGGCAAAAAATGTTATTGCCAGACCGCTTACCCTTGAACAGCGTCAGCGTTATTTGCATATCTCTGCGGCACAGAAGCGTAGCCTGAATATTGTGCAAGAGCCTTCACAAAGCATTCAAACTCAGCAACAGTTAAACGACTTTTTAGAGCAACACAGCGGTTTATGGCGTAGTGCCGCCTATGATACCGATTTAGGGCTTTACGGCTGTGAGCAGGATTATCGCATTCAGCAACGTTTATTGCTGCAATTAAGGGCACGAAACTTACCCAGTCGTTTTGTTTGCGGTTTGGCGATTGAAGAGGGGCATGCGCAGCGTAGGGGAGTGATTGAAAGCTATATTGATGAGCATTGGGCAGTCGTTCAGGTGATTAATATCAACCCACAGAATTTTATCCCGTTTTATCGTGGCGAAGGCGGTTTCTTTAAAGTAGAGGGGCCAGGCAAGATTACCTTTAAGTCGAGTGTTAAGATGCTGAATAAGACTTCTGCTGAATACGATTGGCAGCGATTGCTGGATTTAAAACAGCTGCCGGTGTCGACCCAACAGCTGCTAGAGGTCATTTTGATTCTGCCTTTAGCGGTCTTGATCATCGCCTATTTAAGATTGGTCTGGCAGGTACCCATGCTGGGCAGTTTGACTCCGGCGTTACTGGGAATGGCATTGGCATTCAATGAAATCTGGTTGTCATTGATACTGTTGGTGGCCGTTCTCGGACCATTATTTTGGATTAGGCATCTGAGTCATTCGAGCAATAAAATCGTGACCCACGGCATGACCTTAACCTTTATCACTCTGTTGCTTATCGTGATGTTGGTCTTATTGGATTTCTACGCCGTGCTCGATTCGCCCAGCGATATTATCCTGCCAACGGTTTTGCTGGTGCTGTTTATTGATAAATACTATCAAAGTTATAATAAACAGGGGGCTAAACAGGCGAATTGGCAGATGTTCTATACCTTGGGCTTTGCATTTAGTATAGTGCCCATTGTGCAATACACCAGCTTGGGGTTTTGGCTTTTGAGTTATCCTGAGCTTCACCTGATCACCTTGGCTTTGTTGATAATGCTTTGGCAGCAGCCTGTGACTCCAACCCTAAACGATAATAAAATCGCAGATAAAGCGGACAGCTAACATATATGAATCTATTTTCCCACAAACATCTGAAAACAACCCTGGCGCTGTGCGTTCTGAGTTATCTACCGAACCTTGCTCAGGCTTTTAGCGAGCCTTGCCAATTGGTGGCGCAGATGGTGGGCAGCAAAACCTATCAGGTTATGCCGTTACGTCTGGCATCTATGGCCTCACCAGCACAAATCAACCGTGATTGGCAATTACAACCGGTGGAAAACCATGGCGCTTGGTATATTTACCAAACGCCGACTCCATGGATGACTAAGGAACAGTGTGCACCTTTAACTAAAAATGTGGGTGCCAATGTCATTGAGTTTGTGCCGGTGCTGATGAACAAGACGAGTGGGCATCATGCGGTAATCAGCGGTAATTTCATTATTAAGGTCTATCAATACAGAGATCTGGCGAAGGTGATTAAACAGTATAATTTTTTGCAGTTAAGCCCGTTGCCTAATCCACAGTCGGTGATTGTCGATGTTAAGCCGCAAAGCTCTTATGATCGTTTGATTGAAACCCTGGATAAGGATCGAGATGTCGATTTGGCTTTACCGATTCTGATCGAGCCGTAACAAGACTGGCAAATAAAGCCTGATTGGAGCCTTGAAATAGTTCGAGGGGGGGCTCCAAAAGACTTAAAACTCTAGAGCACTGAATAGGTTTTAACGCTGACGGTATTCAACGTCGCTTTGTTCGACCATCTTATAGATATCGATCTGTTTCGGGTTGCCGAGCGCTTTTAAGCCACTATTGATTGCTTTTTCCAAGTTGCCCGGATAGAACTCTTCCAATGTCAGGCCGATAATCGGCTCGGCGATCTGCTCGCCTTTTGAGTTATAAACCATGGTAGTCGGCGCAACTTTAACTCCTTGGGACGGTGCAAGCGTTTTCATTTCAATATTATTTCCGTGAAAGTCTTTCATCATCCAGTGAGGGCGATCCATAATCACCTGCATAAACTCGGCATATTCTTCGATATTGGTGGTTTGCAATAGCGGATGGAGAATGTTTTCTTCGAGTTTTTTGCAATAATTACACCAAGTGGCGGTATAAAAAATCACAACCGGTACATTGTGCTTTTTGGCTGTTGCCGCGGTTTTTTGCAAATCAACGGCTAAGGGCAAAATCTCCCCGGCTTTGGCGCCATGAATACTGACCATAGCGAGAACACTTGCCATCACGGCCTGTAAGAAAAATTTTTGCATAGAATAAGCCCTCTTATCGGCATCGTTGCCTAGCTGTTAATAGTATCGCTTTTGGTGTGTGTTAGGTAAACATCGGCTACCGGATTCCTTGATAAAGAATTTCACCTTGTGTAGTTTCTTATAGGAGGTATCTAATGATGTTTTATAACGGCTGCCGCACTGCCAATTGCCATCGCGTAACAGTGCAATGCGTTGACTGCCATAGCTTTCTGGATGATCCAGATATAAATACACGGCATTACCGTTTAGGTTGTATTGCAAATAAAAGGTTTCGGTCTGTGAATAACGGTTCTTGGCATCTTGTAACGGCAGTTCAATCGGTTTAATTTCGCCTAGGGCGATATCGTAGGTTTCCGGCATGATCTGCTTTAAAGTCTTGCCACGCACATAGTCGCCACCGAGAATATTGACCATCAGTACATTGCCGTTTACCGGGTTGTCATAAAGTTTTTGTAAACGTTGCTTTTCGGCAATCTCTTTTTGCAGTTGCAGTTCGCGCTCACGGGCATTGGCCTTGATACGCGCCAGACGCTGTTCTTCATCATACTGCTGTTGTTTGAGCAGCAAAGCTTTACGCTCATCCGGTGTTAGAGATTTCCACTGTTCTTCACTCATATTAAGTGGATAGCCACTGGCACAGGCCGACAGCAGCGCGATCAGAACAGCGGTAAGAGAAAATTTAAGCAATCGATTCATGCGACAACCTCACGATTATTTTTTGATTAAGAACAGCCCGCCAGCGATAAATAATCCCATTTGTATCCATTCCTGATATTGACTCTGTATCGGTAGCAACAAACCGAATAAAATCAAGACAAACCCCCACGCCCTTTGGCGTTGTTGGCGGTTTTGTTGAGCTATCTGCCGCTCCAGCTTGGCAACCTGTTCCGATTGCACATTAAGTCCCTGATGCGCCAGTTTGTCCAGGCTATTGAACAATAGTCCGGGAATTTCCGGAGCTTGTTCCATCCAGAAAGGCAGGTTGGCTTTCACTTTTTTGACCAAGCCTTTTGGCCCGACACGTTCTTGCATCCAGTCTTCAAGGAATGGTTTTGCAGTATCCCATAGATCCAGTTCGTCATCTAGCTGGCGGCCTAAACCTTCAATATTTAGCAAGGTTTTCTGCAGTAATACCAGTTGCGGCTGCACTTCCATGCCGAAGCGGCGTGCGGTCTGAAACAGGCGCATTAGCACCAAGCCAAACGAGATTTCCTTAAGCGGGCGATCCCAGATGGGTTCACAGACCGATCGGATAGCCGATTCCAATTCATTGACTCGGGTATCTTTAGGCACCCATTCGGATTCGATATGCAGCTCGGAAACGCGCAGGTAATCGCGATTAAAGAATGCCAGAAAGTTTTCCGCCAGATAACGTTGATCCTGCGGTGTCAGGGTTCCCATAATACCGAAGTCAATCGCGGCATAGCGGCCATCCGGCAAGACAAAGATGTTGCCCGGGTGCATATCGGCATGGAAGAAGTTATGTTTGAATACCTGAGTAAAGAAGATAATCACGCCTTTCGCACTCAGGTCGGTCAAATCAATCCCGGCTTCAATCAGCTTTTCGGTTTCGCTAATGCGAATACCGTGAATGCGCTCCATGGTCATCACGCTTTCCGAAGTGTGGCTCCAATAAATATCCGGTACATAGAGCAGGTCGGAATTCTCGAAGTTACGCTTCAATTGAGCGGCATTGGCCGCTTCACGAATCATGTCGAGTTCATCAAGTATGGTTTTTTCGAATTCGGCAACGACTTCGACCGGGTGCAGACGTTTGGCAATTTTCACCGCCGCTTCCAGCAGTTTGGCAAGGCTAAACAGAATCGCGACATCCTGTTCGATAACCGGTTTGATGTCAGGACGAACCACCTTGACCACCACTTCGGTGCCATTATGTAAGGTGGCTTCATGGACCTGGGCAATCGACGCGGAAGCGATCGGCACCGGATTCAAGGTTGCAAAAGCCTGGTCAACAGACTGTTTCAGGCCTTGTTCGATAATTTGGATAGAGTGTTTTTCATCAAACGGCGGGCAGTCGTCCTGAAGTTTTGCCAGCTCCAAGGAGATGTCGTGCGGCAATAGGTCTTTACGGGTCGATAAAGCTTGACCGAATTTGATAAAGATTGGCCCGAGTTCTTCCAAGGCGAGACGAATACGAACACCGCGTTCCTGTTGTGAACAGCTACGCCAGTTCCACGGCAACAGCAGGTTGAACCAGAGTAACCATGCATATTTGCTATCGGCTAACACCAGTTTATCGAGCTGATAGAAGTGTAATACACGATTGATTTTAACTAGGCGTAAAAGTTGGCGAATGGATTTCATAGTCAGTTATCTTAATTACCCTTCTGAGCGGGTTGATGGTGAATGGTTAGTCTGGGTATGCAGATGCTGTTGCAGCTTTAAAATGCGTTGTTCTATGCCATTAACGGCGTCTTCGGTCTGTTTGATTTGCTGAAAAAAATCACCGACTTGGTGCTTTGCAGGCAGCGCATTGATTTCAAAGAGGAGATACTCTTTGATGGTATCTTTGATTTGCGTGCGGCTGTTTTGAGCGATTTCTTTAGCCGATTGAAAACCACTGCGCAAAAAGTTGCCCACCTTAAAAGCGACCAAGTCACCGCTGTATTGCGATAGCCACTCTTCCAGATCAATCTCGACATTGTTCATGGCTTGATTGAACTGCGTCAGTAAGGCAAGGTGTTCTGCATTGTCAACCATGTCGTGATGTAATTTGCCGTCAAATCCTTGGGTTTCGCCGCTCAAGCTGCTTAGCGCCAGGTTTAGCCACTGATGCAACGGAGCAAAAACAATCAGATCCGCATTGCCGTTCAAGGTTTGCTGAAACGCCAATTGGCAGTTAGCGTCATTTGCACCCTTGCAGTTTACCAGCATGAAAAACGCTTGTTTGAAAGGTGGGATATGCAACTCAATGGCTTTGCCGTTTAGTTTGGCAAACCCGCAGGCATTATCGCCATCAACCGCGAAAGCTTGCGCAAAAGCCAGTTCTAAAGCCTGACAAAAGCTGGTTTCGATCAAACCAAGATCATCTTTGTTTGTGGTTTGCTGTGAATCGGCTTGCATAAGTCTGAGGTTATCCTTCAAGTATTAAGCGCTTAGTATTTCCAACCACGATGTAAAGCGACAATGCCTTCATTCATATTCAGATAGTCGGCCTTGTCGAACCCGGCATCAAGCATCATCTGTTTTAGGGTTTCCTGATCAGGATGCATGCGAATCGATTCGGCCAGATACTGATAGCTGGCCTCATCATCCGCAATGAATTTGCCCATTTTCGGCAGGATATTAAAAGAATAGAAGTCATAGAGTTTCGCCAGTGCAGGCTGAGTGACTTTGGAAAACTCCAGCACCAATAGTTGTCCACCCGGTTTCAATACGCGATAAAGTTCTTGCAGAGCCTTGTCTTTATTGGTGACATTACGCAAACCGAAGGCGATGGTGGCGATATCAAAGCTGTTATCCGGAAACGCCAGAGCTTCGGCATTGGTGATGGTGTAATCGACATTGCCAGCAATACCGGCGTCAATCAAGCGTTCACGCCCGACACGTACCATGCTTTCATTAATATCGGCCAACACCACCTGACCGCTTTGCCCGACACGCTTGGCAAAGGCTTTAGTCAGATCACCGGTGCCGCCGGCGAGATCGAGCACTTTCTGGCCGCTACGAGCACCACTTAATTCAATGGTTTTGCGTTTCCAAAGACGGTGAATGCCCATCGACATCACATCATTCATAATGTCGTAGTTGCCGGCTACCGAATCAAAAACGCCTTTGACTTTTTTGACCTTCTCTTCTAGGGGGACTTCACTGAAACCAAAGTCGATGGTTTTTTTCTGTTCACTCATAAGTCTGTCCACTTCATTCAACGTTTTTCGGGCGCTGTTGTTGTTTGAGTTTTTCCAGTTCTGGATGGCTATGTCCGGCGCGCATAACCCGGCGCAGATAGTCCATCCAATAAGACTGTTTATTTTTGCCTAAATCATAGAGTCTTTGCCAGGTATAAATACCTGTGTCATGACCGTCATCAAAATGCAGTTTAATGGCATAGTTGCCAACAGGGCTAATATTGTCGATATTGACGTCCTGTTTATCCAATTGCAGGGTTTCCTGACCGGGGCCGTGTCCGGTCACCTCGGCCGACTGCGAATAGACGCGCAAGAACTCGCAGCTATACTGGAAAGTTTCACCGCTGTCAAAGCTGACTTCCAGTAGTCTGGATTTCTGCAATAGTTTGATGTCGGTCGGTTTGGCGCTCATTGTTCTTCCTTTGCCTTTCTAACGGAAGGATTATCGATCACAAAATATATTGTGACAGATCCTGATCTTTCGAGAGTTCACCAAGACGCTCGTCCACCATAGCCGCATTGACAACTACTTGCGCTCCCGGCATGGCCGGCGCTTCAAAAGAGACATCTTCCAGCAGGCGTTCCAAGACCGTGTGCAGACGGCGTGCGCCGATATTTTCAGTGGTCTCGTTGACATGGAAAGCGATTTCGGCCAGTCGTTGAATACCGTCTTCGGTAAAGCTTAACTGTACACCTTCGGTTTTCATTAAGGCGATTGCCTGAGTGGTCAACGCCGCTTTCGGTTCGGTGAGAATGCGGACAAAGTCTTCAACCTTAAGCGATTGCAGTTCGACTCGGATCGGCAGACGTCCTTGCAGTTCTGGAATCAGGTCCGAAGGCTTGGTCAAATGGAAGGCACCCGATGCAATAAACAAGATATGGTCGGTTTTGATCATGCCGTATTTGGTGGAAACGGTACAGCCTTCAATCAGGGGTAACAGGTCACGCTGAACGCCTTCACGGGAAACTTCACCGCCGCTGGATTCCTGGCGTTTTGCCACCTTGTCGATTTCATCGATAAAGACAATACCGTTTTGCTCAACGCTTTCGATGGCTTGAGCCTTAATATCGTCTTCATTGACCAGTAAAGCGGCCTCTTCATCGATAAGCGCTTTGATCGCCTTTTTAATGGGCAGTTTGCGTTTTTCTTTTTTGGAGCGGCCGAGCCCTTCGAACATGCCTTGCAGTTGTTGGGTCATCTCTTCCATTCCCGGTGCACCTAATATTTCTACATGAGCCGGGGCAGGGCTTAAATCAAGTTCGATCTCTTTATTGTCGAGGTCGCCTTCGCGTAATTTTTTGCGGAATTTCTGACGGGTTTCCGCCATATTGTCATAGCTGTCTTCCTCACGGCCGCGAGCCGGTGGTAATAGTATGTCAAGAATGCGCTCTTCGGCTTTGTCTTCGGCTTGACGTTGGACTTTTACCATCGCCATTTCACGTGTCATTTTGACCGCGCTTTCGGCAAGGTCTCGAATAATCGAGTCGACATCACGGCCGACATAACCCACCTCGGTGAATTTGGTCGCTTCGATTTTTAAAAACGGCGCATTCGCCAGTTTGGCGAGACGGCGGGCGATTTCTGTTTTACCGACACCGGTCGGGCCAATCATCAGAATGTTTTTCGGAGTGACTTCAGCGCGTAAATCATCTTCCAATTGGCTGCGACGCCAACGGTTACGCAGCGCAATGGCTACGGCGCGTTTGGCTTCGGCTTGACCAACGATATGGGAGTCTAGGCTGTGAACAATCTCTTTCGGTGTCATCATTTGAAAAACGTGTCCTTAATTTTTGTCTATCTGTCTTAAAATAGGTTTAATTCTCATGTCGCCATTATAAATGAAAAGCGCCGGCTTTGTGGTCTGTTGGATTGCGTCCTCGAGGTTTGCGTGATAAATTCAGCGACAGATAAATAAAACGTTGCCGTCAAATGTCGTGAAACGGCATTTTCAAGGCCATAGATCAGGTTATACAAGCATTTTTATGAGTTCTCAAAATACAACAGTCGCGCAAGGTCGATGTTTGCCATTTACCAAAATGCAGGGGTTGGGTAATGACTTTATGGTGGTCAACGCCATCGAGCAGCCATTTGATTACCCTTCAGCGACGATTCAGCGCTGGGCAGATCGCCATTTCGGGATCGGTTTTGATCAACTGCTGGTGGTTGAGCCGGCACAGCAGGACAGTGTCGATTTTCGTTATCGTATTTTCAATGCCGATGGCTCAGAGGTGCAACAATGTGGCAATGGTGCGCGTTGTTTTGCCCGCTTTGTTGTTGATAAAGGCCTGACCGAGAAAAAAGAGATCACTGTGGAAACCGCATCGGGCATCATTGTCTTGTATGTTGAAGATTCAGGTTGGGTGCGTGTCAATATGGGAACACCTAATTTTGCGCCTCAGAGCTTGCCGTTTGTGGCTGGAACTCAGGCCGAGCGCTATCTGCTTGATGTGGATGCAGAATCGGTTGAAATCGGTGCCGTGTCGATGGGTAATCCGCACGCCGTGTTATTGGTGGAGGATATTGCTAAGGCGCCTGTGGATAACTTGGGGAAAACTCTGGAAAGTCACAACGCTTTCCCGGAAAGAGTGAATGTCGGTTTTGCCGAGAAAATCGATAATAGCCATATACGTTTGCGAGTGTATGAGCGCGGTGCGGCCGAAACCCTTGCCTGCGGAACTGGAGCCTGTGCGGCGATGGTCGTGTTGCGTCTATGGCAATTGGTCGATGACCGGGTGACGGTAACTTTACCCGGCGGTGATCTGACCATTGAATGGAATGGCGATGTGGACTCCCCTGTGTGGATGACCGGGCCGGCAATTACCGTATTTGAAGGAGAGATAGAAGTATGAGCAATAGTGCGGTAACCGGGCCTTTAAGCAAAAGTTCCTTGTCAGCAGAGGAAGTGGCAAACTATCTGGCGAAGAATCCGACGTTTTTTCATGTTTTTCCGAGCCTGTTGGACAGTTTAAGTATTCCGCACCCTAAAAGTGGTCAGGCGGTTTCTTTATTGGAGCGTCAAGTATTTCAATTGCGTGAGCAGCGCGATACCTTAAAGGTCGAAGTGGATACCTTGATGGATATTGCCGGAGAAAACGGTCAGCTGTTTTTAAAGGTACAACGTTTTACCAAGGCATTGATGGCTGCGCAAACCGAGCAGGAAACGGTCGATGCGATCTATGACCAGATGTTGAATCTTTTTGCCGTTGATGCGGTGTCGATGGTGTCTTGGGATGTGCCGCAGAAAAGCTTACGTGGTTTGAGCCAGCTGGGGATTAGCCAGACCTGGACGGGAGCGATGAAATCCTCGCTTAAATTGCATGACCCGGTCTGCGGTCTATTGGAAAACGAATGGCAAAAGGGGCTGTTTCACAATGCCGAACCGATGCACTCCGTTTGCTTGTTACCGCTAGGCGATGAAGGCAGCAAGGATCTGCGTGTCTGGGGAGTCTTGGCTCTGGGCAGTAAAACCGATCGTTTCCACCCGGATTTGGGGACATATTTTTTAAAGATGATGTCAGAAATGATTAGCGCCCGGCTGAATCACCTGTTTATTCGGGCTGAACAATAGGTTGAATTAAAAAGCTGAGATATGTGGTGTAATGAGATCGAACAATTCGTTAAGCACTTGCAGGCCCAAGGCAAGTCGCCGCATACCTTGAAAAACTATCAGCGTGATTTACATGACTTTCTCGCTTTTTATCTGGCGGATGATTTGGATGCTACCGATGCCGACGAACAGCAACGTTTGGCCGAACAAATCAGCCAGTTTTCCGATTGGCGTTTGATCGATTCACAGGCCATTCAGGGCTTTCTCGCTTTTCGTATGCAGAATTCGATTGGCGCACGAACCTTGGCGCGTCAATTGTCGGCAATCCGAGCTTTCTATGATTATTTGGTGACAATCGGGCGTTTGCAGGTCAATCCGGCCAAAGCGGTGAAAACCCCAAAACAACCGCAACCTTTGCCAAAAAGTGTCGATATCGATTGGATGCAGCGACTTTTGGATCAACCTTTGGAAAGCTGGCAGGATGTGCGTGATCAAGCGATATTTGAATTGCTTTATTCCGCTGGCTTACGTGTTTCCGAGTGCGCTGATCTGGATGTTTCACCGGGCTTGGATGAAGTCTCCTCCGGTTGGGTGCGAGTATTGGGAAAAGGTAAGAAGGAACGTTTAGCTCCGGTTGGCTCCAAGGCGTTAGCGGCGATTCAAAACTGGTTGCAGATCCGTCATGACTATGCCGAGGAAGGTGAACAGGCGGTTTTTATCAATCAACGTGGTCATCGTATGCAGGTGCGTTCTATTCAAAGTCAGTTGGATAAACGAACCTTGAAAGCCGGTTTGCCAACCAAAATGTCACCTCACCGTTTGCGTCACGCCTGTGCCACTCACGTATTGGAATCAAGCGGTGACTTGCGGGCGGTACAAGAGATTCTCGGTCACGCCAATCTTTCCACCACCCAAATCTACACCAAGCTGGACTTGCAGCATTTGGCGCAGGTCTACGACAAGGCGCATCCGCGCGCTAAAAAGCATTAATTGCTTTCTTAATTAAATGCTGTTTTTTTGTAACCCAATGATTTAATTAAGATAAATTTAGTTTATATCTATCTATATAAGTGTTTTAACTTACTTGAATTAAGTGCCTGGTATAATTTACCCAGCCATAAGTAAATAGCGGTATTTTTTATGCGGGAACTTTATCAAACAAAAACGATTGGCGTTAATCGATGTCTGACAAAGCAGTGCGGGTTTACACTGTTGGAGCTGGCGATTGTCCTGTTTATTGTTGGCCTGCTTTATACCGGCATTATCAAAGCCGCCGCGATTTATGATAATGCTAAGGTGCACAGTGATTTACGCAAGCTTGAATCCATGCAAAGCGCATTTATGCTGTATAAGGATAAATATCATCAACTGCCTGGCGAGGACAGCAGTCACCCCGGTAGATTAAAGACGGTTTTATCAAGTGAAGCAGCTAATGAGGGTCTGTTTTACGAGCTCAAAGAAAGCAACTTTATTACTCAATCCGAATTGGAAGCCTCAATTGGTGATGATTTTAAAGCTACCTGGGGTGGCTCTAGCGGTGCCAATTATGGTTTGATTGCCGGCATGAATCAAATTTGTATCATTCAAATTGACACAGGCTTGGCATCAGTCATTGAAACAAAGTTGGATAACGGGGATCAATATAGTGGTGATTTTCGTTATACCGCCAATGGCTCTCAGCTTTGCATGCTGTTACGGTAAATAAATAAGTGACTCTGCTTTATCTCCCTACAGGCCTTTTCTGAACTCCTGCTTTCGCCATCAAAGCAAATACTAAAAGCTTTACTATCCAGCGCTAAATTGCTTTAGAATAGCCAATAATTGAAGATTGATAGATAAGGTTTAGTTTGTCTTTAAGCAAGTTAAGCCGGACGAAAAAGAAGGGAGTCTAATGTCTTTTCAGGGAACTACCATTTTATGTGCACGTCGCAACGGTCAGATGGTGATTGGCGGTGATGGTCAAGTCACTTTGGGTCATGTGGTCATGAAGGGCAATGCCCGCAAGGTACGTCAACTATACAGTGGTAAAGTGATTGCCGGTTTTGCCGGTGCGACGGCCGATGCTTTTACTTTGTTTGAGCGTTTTGAAGGGCGTTTGCAAACCCATAATGGTCAGCTGATGCGTGCTGCGGTGGAAATGGCGAAAGACTGGCGTACCGATCGTGCTTTACGTAAGCTGGAAGCGATGATGTTGGTAGCCGATAGCGAGAATATGCTGTTGATTTCCGGTACCGGTGATGTCATCGAACCGCAGGAAGATTTTATCGCGATCGGTTCAGGCGGTAACTATGCGCATGCAGCGGCACAGGCTTTAATGCAGAATACCGAACTATCGGCGCGTGAAGTCGTCGAGCGTGCTTTGAATATCGCCGCAGATCTTTGTATCTACACCAATCATAATTTAACCATTGAAGAGTTAACTAAGGAATAAGTATGGCGCAATCTGATAATAATGCTGTGCAAAAACCAGCGTGCAAACCTATTGAAGAGCAAGGGCTGATGGAAAGAACCTTTGAAGGGGTCTTGTGGAATAGCCGTTTTATTGTTTTGTTGGCGGTAGTAGCCAGCTTGATTATGGCGGTGGGGATCTTTTATGTCACAGCCGTTGAAGTCTATTTCACCATTTCTCATCTGGCTCATTATCATGAGCTGGCCGATGCAGAACGTGCCGAATTGAAGGCGTTGACAGTGGCTCACGTGGTTGGTGCGGTTGACGGCTTCCTATTGGGTACCGTGATGCTGATTTTCTCGCTGGGGCTGTATGAGCTGTTTATTTCGCGTATAGATGCTGCAGAAGGCAATAGCTCTTCAAGCCAGATTTTGATGATCAACTCTTTGGATGATTTGAAAGACAAATTGGCCAAGGTGATTTTAATGATTCTGATTGTTATGTTTTTTGAACAGGCGATCTTCTTAAAGCCTACCGGGCCGCTGGAGTTGCTCTATTACTCTTTGGCAATCATGTTGGTTGCCGGCGCTTTGTATTTGTCGCATAAGGCATACCATAAGTAATTCTGAGTTTTTTGGCTTAGTGTAGAACCTCGGATTGACTTGGTTGATCCGGGGTTTTTTATTGCCCGAAATAAAGTTCTAATTGACTCAAACCATATTAATCAAGATAAGGCTTTAAGGCATCTAAGGTGCGTTCTAAGGCTCCAGTTTGCTCAATAAAACATTGGTGCCCTTTGCTGGCAAGAGCTTGGGCTTCAGATTGATCGTTAAGTAACTCGTTAAGCTTTTCTGCAAGCCGTGTCGAGTTTTCCACGATTTGGATAGCGTCAGCGTCAATAAACGGGCTAAACATCGCTTTGAGATTCTGGTAGTGAGAACCCGATAGCACCGGTTTGTGTAAAGCCGCGGGTTCAAGAATATTGTGACCGCCAAACGGTACCATGCTACCGCCTATAAAAGCGATATTGGCAACACTGTACCACAGCATCATTTCGCCGACACTGTCAGCTAGATAAACTTGTGTTGCAGGCTTTAAGTGTTCATTGCGGCTTCGTTTTTGCCAGCTTAGACCGCTGTCGCTGATAATTTTGCCTACCTCGTCAAAACGGTCAGCATGGCGCGGTACCAATATTAATAAAGCATCCGGTTGTTGTTTCAGCAGTTGTTTGTGTGCCTCAAGCATTAACTGTTCTTCACTGGCTTTGGCATCGTTGCTTTCAGGCGAGGCATGAGTGCTTGCTGCAACCCAGATAGGGCGAGATACTGCTTGATTTTGTTGACGCCAAATTTGCGCTTTTGTATCAAGATCTGCATCTATGTTGAGGTCGAATTTCAGGTTGCCCAGAGTGCGAATTTTATGGCTATCAGCACCGAGTGCCATTAGATTTTCGGCATCGGTTTGTGTCTGTGCGGCAATAAACTCGGTTTGATTAAGGGCGTTTTCAATTAGTTTGCCCCCCCACTTCTGATAAGCTTTAAAAGATTTTTGTTTAAGGCGTGCGTTAATCAGTACCACCGGTATATGCAATTCATGACAGGCTTGATAAAGGTTTGGCCAGATTTCGGTCTCGACCATAATGACCAGTTTGGGTTTGAGCTGTTTTAAAAAACGTTTTACCGCAAATGGGTAATCGTAAGGCAGCATTTGATGCTGAACAGGCACTGGAGAAAAATTCAATGCCTGCAGTGCTCCTTGGGTGGAACCACTGGTTAGCGTCAAAGGTAAATGAGGATAATTGTGATGCAATTTTTCCAGTAGCGGGAAGATTGAGCGTGTTTCACCAACGGATACGGCATGAATCCAAATACCGTTTTGTTGGAAGTTACTCGGGTTGAACCCAAAGCGGCTTTTAAAGCAGTGTTCGATGGCTTGCCATTGTGGCTGATGTTGTTGTGCCTGATGTTTGCGGCAACGTTTCCATCCAGAGTAGGCTACCAGTGGCAGAGCCAGGTTCAATAGCAAGCGATAACTGAATAGGTTCATAATCGAGGGTGAGGATACTATTTATTCAAGTCGTAAATCTGAATTACGCCGACTACCTGAGAGTTGTCTTCAACCAGCAAAGAGGTGATTTTGAAGTCATTCATCAGTTCTTCGGCTTCGGTCAGCTTGGCTTCACTGTTAATCATTTTCGGTGATGCTTTCATCAGATCCTTGGCGGTTAATTGCATGAAGTTGGCCGCATCGGTTTCCATGTGACGGCGTAAATCCCCATCGGTGATAATGCCGGCACCATTGTCGACAATGCAAAGGCCTAAACGCCCCTCGGTCATTGAATGAATAACTTCTTTAATCGATGCGGTTGTCGAGATAAACGGTAGGTTATCTTTTTTCATTTCATGCTTGACGCGCGTCAATAACTTGCGACCTAAGCTACCGCCCGGGTGGAAGCGGGCAAACTGATGAGGTTGAAAATCGCGTGCCTGCATTAATGCAACCGCCAGTGCATCCCCCATGACCAAGGTTGCCGTAGTTGAAGAGGTTGGGGCTAACTGGTGCGGGCAAGCCTCTTGTGGAACGGCAATATTGAGGTGGTAGTGTGAGTTCATCGCCAGGGTCGATTCCGGGCGGCCAGTCATGGAAATGACAATATTGCCGTTGTCTTTTAAGAAAGGTAGCAGGCGAATCACTTCTTCGGTCTCACCCGAGTTGGAGAGTGCTAAAAATACATCTTTTGGTGAAACCATTCCCAAATCGCCATGAAAAGCTTCACCCGGGTGCATAAAGAAACATGGCGTGCCTGTACTGGCTAAGGTGGCCATAATCTTTTTACCGATTAGCCCCGATTTCCCCATGCCGCAAATGACCAGGCGGCCATCCGTGTTTAAAATCGACTCAACACTGCCGCTGAAATTGTCATCGAGCAGGTTTTTCAGATGCAAAATCGCATCCGCTTCAATATCAAATACCTGTTTGGCAATCGTTTGGTAATCTTGAGACATGTTTGTGTTTCCGTATACGCTTAAAATGTTTTCTCGGTTTGTTTAGAATTTATAACCAATGTGTAAATTATGAAAGTCCGCACCTGGGTTGGGTTGAGCAATACCGGCATTTGAGATATGCAGGTAACGGTAACCGACTTCGATACCGTTAAAATCCATGCCCAAACCTAAAATATTGCCGAATTGGAATTGGGTTGCCTTATCTTCACTGGCAACCGTCGTTTGGCTCATTAAGTGAGGACCGGTGCCCATTTCAATAAATGGGGTGTATTTCCAGTTTTTCAGTTCATAGTGAAACACTGGGGTAATGCCGATAATATAACCCGAATCTCCTTGATACGTGGCGCTGGCTTTTTCATCCCAGCTATGTAGGCTGGCTTCCAAGCGTCCCGCCAAACGCCAGTTCTCACCTTCATAAAGCGACTTGTTCCAATCGGCGCCAATGCCCAAACGCCAATGAGTGGCCGCTCCATCGACACCATTGTCGACACTGAATGTCAGTTTATCCGTATTCAAGTCCGGATCAGCTGAACAAGGCGCTTGGCCAATATAACAGGAATAAGCCAAGGTGCCGACCGCACCGAGAATGGTAATGGTCATTAGATCGTCACCGGCAATTGATGTTTGCTGAGCTTGGACGTTGGGTGTAGCGATACTCAAAACCGCAGCAAAAGCTAGCGCCGAAGTTTTGATTAAGGGGGTAAAAAAAGCTTTAAAACGCGGTTTCAAGTTATTCATAAAATTAAATCCTGTTAAACTGTACGCACATTCTATTCTATAAGTCCCTTGAGTACGAGTTGAGGCGGTTAATTTCTGGAAATTAATCATCGTTTTTGGCTCTGTTCGGATAAATGAGTAATTAAGGACAGTTATGCAAGATTTTGCTCAGGCAAAGATTTTGGTGGTCGGGGATGTGATGCTCGATCAATATTGGCAAGGAAAAGCGGGGAGAATCTCCCCTGAAGCACCGGTACCGGTCGTGAAAGTCGGCCATGAGGAGATGCGTGCCGGTGGCGCGGCCAATGTGGCGTTAAATGTCGCTGCTTTGGGCGCTCAGACCGGTTTATTGGGTGTGCTTGGTAAAAATTCCGATAATCAGCTCGATACTCACGGGTTGCAACTTGAACAATTGATGCATGAGGCTAATGTTAATACCGACTGGGCTCTGTCTGAAAGCGGCACTATTTGTAAATTGCGCGTATTAAGTCATCATCAGCAATTGATTCGTATGGATTTTGAAAATGAGGTGCCGAAAACGGCTGCGCAGCAATTGGTCGAATTGGTGGATAAACATCTGGAAAATTACGATGTATTGGTCATTTCGGACTATGCTAAAGGTGCTTTGCAGTTTGTCGAGCAGATCATCGCTTTAGCGGTTAAAGCCAATAAACCGGTATTGATTGATCCAAAAGGTAATGATTTTAAGCGCTATCGTAATGCGACTCTGATTAAACCGAATCAGTCTGAATTTGAGGCGATTGTCGGAGCCGCGCCTGATACGCAAACGGTTCTGGAAAAAGCCGAACAACTGGTTGCAGAACTCAACCTCAAGGCTTTATTGGTGACCAGAAGTGAACACGGTATGGCATTGGCAAACGCCGATGGCGAGCAATTTACCGTTCAGTCCAAAGCGCAGGAAGTATTTGATGTCACCGGTGCAGGTGATACCGTTATGGCCGCCTTGGCGACCGCTTTTGCCAGCGGCATGTCTTTGCAAGAATCGATGGCTATCGCCAATCATGCGGCAAGCATAGTGGTACGAAAAGTGGGCACTTCAACCGTTTCCAAAGCGGAGCTTGATGAAGCCTTAAAGGCCGATTCCCGTCATGAAGGTTATCAACCTTTAACCGAAGACGAACTTTTGCAGCTGGTGCAGTTGGCCCAAAAAAATGGCGAAAAGGTCGTCTTTACCAACGGTTGCTTTGATTTGTTGCATAGTGGTCATGTGCGTTACCTGAATGAAGCGGCACGTCAGGGTGATCGTTTAATTATTGGTGTTAACAGCGATGAATCGGTAAAAATCCTTAAGGGTGAAACCCGTCCTGTGGTGCCGTTAGAAAGCCGAATGGAGCTGCTTTCGGCGCTAAGTTGCGTCGACTGGGTAGTGGCTTTTAATGAAGAGACGCCGGAGCGCTTGATCTGTAAGTTGCAGCCAGATGTTCTCGTTAAAGGCGGAGACTATGAGCCGGAACAGATTGCCGGTGCGCAATGTGTTTGGGATAAAGGTGGCGAGGTTAAGGTGTTATCTTTTTGGAACGGTTATTCAACGACAAAACTGGTCGAGAAAATTCAGGCATAGATTCAGCTATAGACAATACCTGTCCAGCAGGTTTGTTATTCGGTAATAAAGATTATGAAAATCAACTTTTCGCACGCTCTAGAAGAGCATCAAAAAGCCATTCAATCTGTGTTGGCACAGCAATCCATTGTTGAGCAAACGGTGGCAGAGATTATTCAAGCGGTTGCAACTGGGAATAAGGTAATTTGGTTGGGCAATGGCGGCAGTGCCGCCGATGCACAGCATATGGCTGCCGAATTAATGGTGCGTTATGTCAAGGATCGTCAACCGATTGCATCGCTTGCCTTGACCACCGACAGCTCGATTTTAACCGCGCACAGTAATGATTATGAATTCGATACGGTATTTTCGCGTCAAATCGAGGGCATCGCAAAAGCTGGTGATGTCGTGATCGCCATGTCGACATCGGGTAATAGTGTGAATGTCGTCAAAGCCGTTGAAGCCGCCAAACAGTTGGGTTGTATTACGGTGGCTTTAACTGGCGCAAAAACCAGTGCGCTTTCGGCAATGGCGGATTACTGTTTGCAGATAAACTCTGTCGAAACGGCGCGTATTCAAGAGGCCCATAGCTTTTTCAGCCACCTGCTTTGTGAAGGCCTCGATTCAGTCTACTGATTTTGATTAGTAATAGCTTTTACTAGTCGATTGCTTCTGGTCAATCGATATTCGCTGCTGTTATAGTGTATTCAGTTGTTCGTAAAGTTGGCTGAACTCATTATCAATCAGAGGATGGTATGTATATACTTGCAGGAGACATTGGCGGAACCAAGGCATTTTTGCAATTGGTTTATCTCGATCACAGTGAAATAGACGAGTTCGAACAACCCAGTGCCCAGCAGCTTTATTTTCATTGTAAAACCCTTTGCCAACAACGTCTGCTTTGTGCAAATTTCCATTCGCTTGAAGCCTTGATCTTGCATTTTCTTAAATCCATCCAGGAATTTCCACAGGACCAGTCAGTTGATTTTGCTTGTTTGGCTCTGCCGGGGCCGGTAGACTCGGATAAGGTTGATTTGACTAACCTGCCTTGGCAAGTGGACAAATATAAGATGATGCACACCTGTCAGATTGAACATCTGAATTTTATTAATGACTTCTATGCCGCCGCTTTAGGTGTTCCTTTGGTGCACAGCGATGAAATTATTGAGCTGTATCACGGCAAAAGATTTGAAGATCTGGCCGATATCACTAACCCCGCATCCTATGGTAATCGTTTGGTAGTGGGAGCCGGAACCGGTTTGGGGGTGGCACCGATCGTTGTGGTGCGTAATCAGTTTATTCCGCAAGCCTCTGAGGGTGGTCATTTTGACTTTGCACCAATATCGCCCGTTCAACAGTTGATCTTGGACTGGTTATGGACGAAGTGGCCGCATGTCTCTTATGAGCGTCTGCTATCAGGTTCGGGGTTGCAGTGGCTATATCATTTTTTTAAAAATCATTCAGTATCAAATAGTTACTTGTTTTTTGATGAGTTGGAGAAATACGATTCTGATATTGAGAGTATTGAAAAACATCTAATGGGCGCGGCTTTTGCTAATCATCAAGTGAAAGCGCAACATATAGATATTGATGGCGGACCGAGCGCCGCGGAAATCAGTTTATTGGCTGAGCAGAATGACGAGGCGGCGCAGCAGGCCTTAATTGAGTTTGTCACCATTTATGCCGCTTTTATTGGCGCTTCGGCTCTGCTTTGGCGGGCTCCAGGTGGTGTTTTTATTGCCGGAGGTATTGCCGAGAAAATCCAATACTGGTTAAAGCAGCCTTATTTTCAGCAGGCGTTTTTACACAAAGGTCGGATGACGGAACTGTTGGAAAATACGCCGGTTTATCTGGTGGCCGATGAAGAGCTCGGATTAAAAGGGGCTTTACTCCACAATTTTTTATAACTAAACTTAACTGGCGTTTAAAAGATTTATCACACAGCTTATTCAAGTTTATCTTTTAGTTAGCGTCATAATCGATTCACATAATTATCACAATAACGACATTTTTATACGACCATAATAGCAGCATGACCCTGGAATATATCAGGGCTAATAGATATTTCGGGCTCTCCAAGGCAGAGTTTATCGCAACACACAAGCTGAAATAATCAACGTCGATTATCACTGTCCACTTCAACGAACATCGGTTCTCTCAATCTATAGGAAGGCTGAATGAAGTATTATTGTGAAACCAAAACTGCAAATGATCTGACACGAAAAACCTTGGCACTTGTGCTTGCCGGTGGTGAAGGCAGTCGTCTTAAAGATTTAACCAAATGGCGTGCCAAGCCGGCAGTGCCGTTTGGCGGTAAATATCGCATTATTGATTTTGTACTCTCTAATTGTGTCAATTCAGGTATCCGTAAAATCGGTGTTTTGACCCAATATAAAGCGCACTCATTGATTCGTCATATCCAACGTGCATGGAGTTTTATGCGTTATGAAGTCGGCGAGTTTGTTGAATTGCTCCCGGCACAACAGCGTATTGATAAACAGTGGTACAAAGGCACAGCCGATGCGCTCTATCAAAATCTGGATATCCTGCGCCGGCACACTCCCGAATATGTCATGGTGTTGGGCGGCGACCATATCTATTCGATGGATTACAGTAAAATGCTGTTACAGCACGCCAATTCCGGTGCCGATGTCACCATTGGCTGTATCGAGGTCTCTCTTAAGGAGGCGCGTGGTTTTGGTGTCATGTCGGTTGATGAGACCTTTAAAATCACCAAGTTCACCGAAAAGCCAGCCAATCCGGATTCGATTCCGAATAAGCCCGATAAGGCGATGGCCTCAATGGGAATCTATATTTTTTCCACCGAGTTTCTGTTTCAAAAACTGATTGAGGATAGTGATAACCCGGAGTCTTCACGTGATTTTGGCAAGGATATTATTCCATCGATTATCAAAGAGTGGAATGTGCAGGCGTTTCCATTTGTCGATCAAAACGGTAAGCCTGAATATTGGCGAGATGTGGGAACGATCGAATCTTATTGGCGCGCCAGTTTGGATCTTTGCAGTATTAAACCCGATCTCAATCTTTATAACCAGGATTGGCCGATCTGGACCTACCAGGCACAAATGCCGCCAGCCAAGTTCACTTTCGACGATGAAGGTCGTCGTGGTCAGGCGATTGACTCCTTAATTGCCGGTGGATGTATTATTTCCGGGGCGAAAATCAAACGCTCCATTGTCGGCAGCGGCTCGCGTATTCACAGTTATAGTCATATCAAAGACTCGGTCTTGCTGTCGCGAGTGGTAATTGGGCGTTCCTGTCGCATTCAAAATGCGGTGATTGATAAGGGGACAGAAATTCCTGCCGGAACGATTATCGGCGAAAATCGCGAAGACGATGAAAAACGGTTTTATGTCGAACCGGAATCCGGCATAGTTTTGGTGACGCCTGATATGTTTGGTCAATGGCTGCATCGTTTGCGTTAAGGGTTAAGGTTGCTTATGGATAATGCTCATCATACTCAAGCCGGCAAATTAAAAGTGGTGCTCTGTTGGCATATGCATCAGCCGCACTATCGTGATGGCTTGGACGGTATTTATCGTCTGCCTTGGGTGTATTTGCATGCCATTAAAGATTATGCCGATATGGCCTGGCACTTGGAAGCCTGTCCTGATGCTAAGGTGGTGGTGAACTTTGCTCCGGTGTTGTTAGAGCAAATCGATGATTATGCTCAGCAGATGCGGGCCTGGTTGGCAGATGGTTCGCCGATGAATGATCCGATGCTTAATTTATTGGTCGGCGTTACGCCAATCCCTAAAAACATGGCTAAGCGGATTGAAGTGATTCAAAATTGTCTAAAAGCCCACGCACCGACCATGATTGATGTGTTTCCCGCTTACAAACGCTTGGTGGATTTGGTCAGGCCTGAATTGGAAAGCGAGTTTGTTAAACAAGCAGTCGCCAAGGTCGATGGCGCCAATAAAACTCAGCAAGAATCAAATCCACCAAAAGATGTTGCCGATAAGCTTCATAGCAAAGGCAAAGCGGTCAACCCATTATGTCTGAATTACCTTAATGACCAGTTCTTTACCGACTTATTAGTGTGGTATCACTTGGCTTGGCTGGGCATAAGTTTGCGTGAGCTTGATCCGCGAGTGAAACCCTTGATGGATAAGCGCAGCCATTTTACCGATGAAGACAAGCGCCTGTTGATGGAAGTTATGCAAGAATCGATGGCTTCCATTATCCCGCGCTATAAAGCCTTGTTGGATAAAGGCCAGATTGAGATATCGATGACGCCATACGGTCACCCGATAGTACCTTTGTTGCTGGATTTTCAGTCTATGCATGACGCTTTACCTGACGCGCCGGCGCCAATGTCGCCATTCTACCCTGGAGGTAAAGAGCGAGCCGATTGGCATATGCAGCATGGATTGCAGATATTTAATCAGTTTTTCCATGCCAAACCGCAAGGTGTTTGGTTATCGGAAGGGGCTCTGAGTGAAGAGGCGGTGGCCTTATTGGATGATTTTAATATCAAATGGACGGCCTCTGGTGAGGGCGTTTGGCGTCACTCTTGCGAAAGTTCGCAGATTGATCAGCATGATATGAATAGTAAGCGCGCTCTTTATCAGCCATTGCGCTTAGCCACGCAAAATTGTTCGATGTTTTTCCGTGATGACGGTCTGTCCGATTTAATCGGTTTTCAATATAAGGACTGGCATGCCGATGACGCGGCTGCCGACTTCGCCAGCCACTTGAGCAATATTGCCGCATTTCTCGGAGAGCAGGCGGGTGAGCATGTGGTATCGGTGATTTTGGATGGCGAGAATGCCTGGGAGTATTATCCGGTCAATGCCAGTCATTTTATTAGCGCCCTCTACAAGGTTTTAAGTGAGCATCCGTCATTATCGATGACAACGTTTAGTGAGGTGTTGGATGACGGGGTCAATATTCGAACTTTACCGACTCTTAAAGCAGGTAGTTGGGTTTATGGTTCTTTTTCGACCTGGATTGGGGAAAAAGATAAAAACCTCGCTTGGGATTTGTTGGTGGATGCCAAGGCTTGTTTTGATGAGGTTATTGCCAGTGGTACTTTAACGCTCAAGCAGCAAGAAGAAGCGCGGTTGCAGCTTGGTGTCTGTGAAGGGTCGGATTGGTTTTGGTGGTTTGGTGATTACAATGCTTCGGGCAGTGTGAAGGATTTTGATTGTCTATATCGTCGCCATTTAAAACGACTTTATGAGTTATTGGGTAAACCTGCACCAAATCGCTTGGATTTCCCGATCTCTTTGGGTGGCGGTCATATGGAAAACGCCGGAACCATGCGTCGAAATTGATGGGATAAATCGATAGTACAAACCAATGACCATCTAAGCAAAAAGTAAACACTTTGAGGTGAGCTGTGGAAACAAGACAAGCGGGTGTGTTGCTACATATTACATCTTTACCGAGTTCCGTTAAGGAGCAAGCTCGGGCAGAAAAATCTCGTCTTGGCCAAATTGATCAGCAAGCCTGGCATTTTGTCGATTGGATGCATGGCGCAGATTTAGCCATTTGGCAGTTGCTTCCTTTGACGCATACTCACAGTGATGGGTCGCCCTATCATGCCTTGTCGGCATTTGCTTTAGACCCCAAGTTTTTGCCTGAGACTATATCGAATGATGCGATTGATGCCGACGCATTTGCAGTCTTTCAACAAACTCACCAAGCATGGCTTGATGATTATGCGTTGTTTATGGTGTTGCGAGATGAGTTTGCGCAACAGGCTTGGTATGACTGGCCGGAGTCGTTAAAAAAACGTGATGTACAAAGTTTGGCGGCATTTGCCAAAAGCCATGCCGAGCAGTTGCTCAGAGTGAAACAACAACAGTTTTTATTGTTTACGCAGTGGTTGAAGCTGAAAACTTATGCCAATCAGAAAAAAGTACGACTGTTTGGCGATATGCCTTTGTTTGTCGCTTTGGACAGTGCCGATGTTTGGGCTAACCAAGACCTGTTTAAACTGGATGAGCAGGCAAACCCGGAAGTGGTTGCCGGCGTGCCACCGGATTATTTTTCCGAGACGGGGCAGCGTTGGGGTAATCCCCATTATGACTGGCAGAGAATGGAACAAGACGGATTTGCCTGGTGGCATTTGAGGGTTAGGCACAGTTTGTCACTGTTTGATTGGCTGCGTATAGATCATTTTCGCGGTTTGGAGTCTTGCTGGGAAATCGATGCAGATGAACCCACGGCGATTAACGGTCGCTGGGTGCCGACACCTGGCAATGAGCTGCTGCAAAGCCTGTTGCGGGACTTCGACGAGCTACCGTTGATCGCCGAGGATTTGGGCGTTATCACCGATGAAGTTTTGGCGTTAAAAGATAAGTTTGGTCTACCGGGTATGGCGGTGATGCAGTTTGGTTTTGATGGGTTGCCTGATAACCCTCATGCATTGCATGCGCAAACAGCCAATACCGTAGTTTATAGCGGCACCCATGATAACGATACGACACTAGGATGGTGGCAGGGTCTGGATGACAATACGCAAACATGGATAGCCTCACAGCTTAAGCCGTTGGTCGGGCCGGTTATCGAGCAAACCGATTTGGACAATTCTATGCCGTGGTGGCTTGTGGTCGCGGTTATGTTGTCTAAAGCGAATAAAGCGATTATTCCGATGCAGGATTTTCTTATGTTGGACAGTACTCATCGTATGAATACGCCCGGCACGGTAGATCATAATTGGCAGTGGCAATTTGATTGGTCTCAAGTGCCTGAAAGTTTAGCCGAAAACATCGCTATTTTAGTTGAGGCTTGTCAGCGCAGTGGCTTTGAATATAAGGAGAATCAAGATGGCTGAAAAATTGGGTAAGTCGCTTGATAAAACTAAAAAGGCCGTAAGCAAACCGCGTCAACCGTCTGCGGACAGAGCCCAGAAAGCACTTAAGTCAAGTGAGAAAAATTTACAGAAATGGACGCAGATGGCGACCAGTGATGAGGTGCCGTTTAGTGCTTTGGGGTCGGTTCTGCAAGGTAATATCCATGTTTTGGCTGAAGGACGACATCATGATCCGTTTAGTTTCTTGGGGTGCCATCCGATTGATGAGTGTGAGCATGATAAGCATAAAAAATGCGGTTGGCGGCTGACGGCATGGTTGCCTACAGCGCAAAAAGCGGCAGTGCATGGTATTGGTTTAAAACGAGTCAGTGGCACCGATCTGTTTATCTGCTGTATTACCGATAAGCAGAAATTGGCGTTACCGGAACATTTTTCGGTGAGTTGGACGGAGGCGGATGGTTCGCAGCATGAGATGGTTTCGCCTTATAGTTTCGCCCATCATCTAGGCGAATTGGATTTGCATCTGTTTTCCGAGGGGCGTCACTGGGAACTTTATAAAGTGCTCGGCGCTCACGTGAAAACCATTGACGGCATTAAGGGGGTGCAGTTTGCCGTTTGGGCTCCTGCGGCGGAAAGGGTTTCGGTTGTTGGCGATTTTAATGGCTGGAACGGGTTGCGCCATCCTATGCGGGTCAATGGTTGTTCAGGTGTATGGGAGTTGTTTATTCCCGGATTGCATGCCAATGATCTCTATAAATTTGAAATAAGAAATCGGCTAAGCGGGCATGTATTCACCAAAACCGATCCCTATGCGCAGGCGATGGAAATGCGTCCTGCGACAGGCTGTAAGGTGTATGAGTCAAGCTACCAATGGCAGGATAAATTCTGGCAACAGCAGTTAGCGGATTTTGATTGGCAGCATAAACCGATCAGTATTTATGAGGTGCATTTAGGCTCATGGCAAAGAGGTGATAACGGTGAGTTCCTTAACTATAAAGAGCTAGCACACCGTCTGGTTGAGTATGTGAAATGGATGGGGTTCACTCATATTGAGTTGTTGCCGGTTTCAGAGCATCCGTTAGATGCTTCGTGGGGGTATCAAACTACCGGATATTTTGCGCCAACCAGCCGTTTCGGTACGCCGGATGAGTTCCGTTATTTTGTCGATTATTGTCATCAAAACCATATCGGCGTGTTTTTGGATTGGGTGCCGGCGCATTTTCCCAAGGATGAGTTCGCATTAGGGCGGTTTGACGGCAGCGCGCTATATGAACATGAAGACCATCGTCGCGGCGAGCACCAGGATTGGGGAACCTATATCTTTAATTATGGCCGCAATGAAGTCAGCAATTTTCTGATTAGCAATGCGCTGTTCTGGCTTAAAGAGATGCATATCGATGGCCTAAGGGTGGATGCGGTCGCCTCGATGCTTTATTTGGATTATTCTCGTAATGAAGGCGAATGGTTACCGAATGAGCATGGCGGACGGGAAAATCTTGAAGCGATTGATTTTTTACGTTTATTGAATGAAGAGGTGCATGCGCAATGTCCCGGAACGGTGGTCATGGCGGAGGAATCGACCTCATGGCCGATGGTCTCGCGTCCGACCTGGATGGGCGGTTTAGGGTTTTCCATGAAATGGAATATGGGCTGGATGAACGATACCCTGGATTATTTTGCCAAGGATTCGATCTATCGCCCTTATCATCATAATCAACTGACATTTAGCCAAATGTATGCCTACAGCGAAAATTTTGTTTTGCCGTTATCACATGATGAAGTCGTGCATTTAAAAGGCTCGTTAATCAATAAGATGCCGGGAGATCATTGGCAAAAAGCAGCTAATGTTCGTTTGTTATTGGCTTACCAGGCTTTGAACCCCGGGAAAAAACTGCTCTTTATGGGCAGTGAATTCGCTCAATGGGAAGAATGGAACGAGGCGCAATCGTTGAATTGGGCGGTCAGCGAACACCCTCTGCATAGAGGCATTCAGTTGTCTTTAAAGGCATTGAATGAGCTTTATGTGAATCATTCTGCCTTACACCAGCGTGATTTTGACCATGAAGGTTTTAATTGGATTGATTGTCACGACTTTCAGCAATCGATTTTGAGTTTTGCTCGTTTCAGTGATAACCAGATTATGGTTTGCGTGTTCAATTTTACCCCGGTGCCGCGAGAAAATTACCGTATTGGCTTACCAAGCTCGGGTAGTTATCAAGAAGTTTTTAATTCCGATTCCGAATGGTTCGGCGGCAGTAATATCGGTAATGGCGGGGGGCTGGTCAGTGAGGATAAGCCGTGGATGAACCAGCCTTGTTCGGTGGAGTTGAAATTGCCGCCTTTGGCTGCGATAGCACTTCTGTTTCAAGGGTAGCCATCAATAATGAGATATTGCCAAAAGAGAATGACTCAATGCACAACAAAAACGAACTGTTAATGATAAACAAACTGACCAATCGATTCGATCACAAAGAGGTGATGGCAAAGCTATGAAAGTGTTATTTGCAACGTCTGAAGCGCATCCGCTTATCAAAACCGGTGGTCTGGCGGATGTTTCCGGTAGCTTGCCCAATGCACTGGCGGAGCTGGGACATCAAGTGCGTCTAGTTTTACCGGCTTATCGTGATGTGATGCAAAAATTGCAACGCAGTGATTATCGCCAGGTGGCAAAAGGGTCGATTGATGGTTGCGGCAAGACATTTGAGTTTCGTGTTTTGCAAATCAAAGCCGGTGCGGTCAAGGATATAGATATCCCGGTTTGGCTGGTGGATATCGAAGAATTGTTTGATCGGCCGGGTAATCCATATTTGGCACATGATGGTAAAGATTGGTGGGATAACGGTGAACGTTTTGCTCTGTTTTCTATGGTCGTCAGTCAACTCGCCATGGATGAACTGGGGTTGAAATGGCGAGCCGATATTGTCCATCTTAATGACTGGCAGACCGGGTTGACTGCCGCGCTGTTGAGTTTATACGAGCAGCGCCCGAAAACGATTTTTACGGTACACAATATGGCTTACCCGGGCAATTATCCGAAATCGTTATTTGCCCAGTTGCAGCTGCCTTGGGAGTTGTGGAATATAGAAGGGGTTGAGTTTTATGGTCATTTTTCCATGCTTAAGGCCGGTCTGGTCTATGCCGATATTGTCACCACCGTGAGCCCTACCTATGCCAGAGAAATATGCTATCCACAGTTTGCCTATGGCATGGAAGGGATTTTGCAAAAACGCTCATTTGAAGGGGCTTTGTTTGGGGTTTTAAATGGTATAGACGATGATGTCTGGCACCCGAAAAACGATGAGTTCATTGCCAAGAACTATTCGGTGGAGCGTGGTCGAATCAAGGCCAAGCAGATTAATAAAGAGGCTTTAATCCATGATTTGTGTGAACTGCGTGGCGATTCGCAAGCTAAGGTTGATTCACACCTGAATAAGTGGCTGGAGAAGCCATTAGTAGGTTTTGTCGGTCGTTTGGTTGAGCAAAAGGGAATCGATCTGGTGATGCAGACCGTGCCGGAGATTTTACAGCAGAGTGATGCCAATTTTGTCTTTGTCGGCACCGGGGAGAAATGGTTTGAAGACCAGGTGCGCTTTTTATCGGAACAGTACCCTAGCCGGGTGTGGGCGCATATCGGTTATTCGGAAGCACTGGCGCATAAGGTGGAAGCCGGTGCGGATATGTTTTTAATGCCATCTCGGTTTGAGCCTTGCGGTTTGAATCAGATGTATAGTCTGGCGTATGGAACGCCTCCGATTGTCCATCATACCGGTGGGCTTGCGGACACTGTCGTCAATGCAACGGATGAAAACCTGAAAAACAAAGTGGCTAACGGGTTTGTATTTTACGACCTGTCGCGCCATTCGTTGCAATCCATCATGCTCCATGCATTACATCTTTTTACTAAAAAGCGGACTTGGCAGGCGATTCAAAAGGCCGGCATGTCACCACCGCGTAATTGGCGCATCAGTGCAAAGGCTTATGAACAGCTATACCTTAAAAAGTGATAAGGAGCGAGAAGATGTCGGTGTCAGAACAGCTTGAAAATATCAGAGGTGTGCAGGACGAGGAGAGACTTCAGATCATCCGTGATGCATTGCAGCAATTAGGTATGGATAAGGTTGATATCGAAACCGATTTTTTGCGCTATCTGTACCACACTATGGGGCGTGGGCTGGAATCGGAAAGTTATTATCTCTTTAAAGCGCTTTCCTATTCGGTTCGAGACCGTTTGATGACGCGATGGAAAAAGACTTGGGAGGCCTATAATGCCGAGCAATCGAAAAAGGCCTATTATTTGTCGATGGAATTTCTTATCGGTCGATCGTTGAGCAATAACCTTTTGAACCTCGGCATTGAAAGCGAAACCGAGCAAGCTTTATATGATTTGGGGCTGAAGTTCGAAGATGTCGAATCAGCCGAGCGCGATGCCGGTTTGGGCAATGGTGGCTTGGGACGATTGGCCGCTTGTTTTATGGATAGCTGTGCGACCTTGCAGTTGCCGGTGATGGGCTATGGATTGCGTTATGAATACGGTATGTTCAAACAGCTGATCCAAAACGGTTATCAGCTCGAGGAGCCGGACCACTGGTTGGGGCTTGGGCCTTATCCGTGGGAGGTCATGCGCGATGAATATACACAGACCATCAAGTTTGGCGGTGTCACCAAGCAATATACCGATCCGCATACCGGGCAGTTAATTGTGCACTGGGATCATGGCGAAGAGGTTCAAGCCGTGCCGTTTGATGTGCCCATTCCGGGCTTTAAAAATGAAACGGTGAACACCTTGCGTTTATGGTCGGCGACCGCTCAGGAAGGGTTCGATTTGCATGAGTTCAATGCCGGTTCTTATCATGAGGCGGTGTCAAAAAAAGCGGCGGCAGAAAATATCACTATGGTGCTCTACCCGAATGACAGCAGTGAAAACGGTAAGGCATTGCGTTTAAAACAGCAGTATTTTCTGGTTTCGGCAAGTTTGCAGGATGTCGTTTGTCAGTGGAAAGCTAAATATGGCAATTTTGATGGGTTTGCCGCCAATAATGCTTTTCAGTTGAACGATACCCATCCCAGTTTGGCGGTTGCAGAGTTGATGCGATTGTTGATTGATGAAGAGCATATGCAGTGGGATCAAGCTTGGCAAATTACCACGCAAACCATGGCATACACCAATCATACGCTATTGCCTGAAGCGCTGGAGCGCTGGTCGGTAGAGTTGTTTAAAAGTTTATTGCCGAGATTGCTGGATATTATCTATGAGATCAATCATCGTTTTTTGCAGCAGGTGTCGATGAAATGGCCTGCCGATAACGAGCGCTTGAGCCGTATGTCGATTATTGATGAAGGTAACAATGTTTGCATGGCCTATTTGGCCATAGTCGGCAGTCATTCGATTAACGGGGTGGCAGCATTGCACTCTGAGCTGTTAAAAGAAGGCCTGTTTAACGATTTTTATCAGCTCTGGCCGGAAAAATTCAATAATAAAACCAATGGTGTCACGCAAAGACGTTGGCTGGCAGGCTGTAATCCAAAACTTCGAGCTTTGCTAAAAGATAAGATTGGCGAGGATTGGGTTACCGATTTATCTCAGCTTGAACAGATCGAAGCCTTTATCAAGGATGAATCCTTTAAGCAGGCATGGTATGAGGTTAAACAGCACAATAAACAACGTTTAGCCTATATGGTCGAGAAAGAGACCGGTGTAGTGTTCGATACCGCCTCATTATTTGATGTGCAGGTCAAACGTATTCATGAATATAAACGCCAGCTGTTGAATGCCTTGCATATTATCCATCTTTACGCTCGAATCAAGCGCGGCGATATTGAAAACTGGACTAATCGTTGTGTGCTGATTGGTGGTAAGGCGGCACCGGGTTATGCGATGGCGAAACAGATTATTAAGCTTATCGGTAATATCTCTCAGGTGGTCAATAATGACCCGGACATCGGCGATAAGCTTAAGGTGGTATTTTTCCCTAATTACCGTGTGTCAGCAATGGAGGTTATCTGCCCGGGAACCGACTTGTCGGAACAGATTTCCACTGCCGGTAAGGAAGCATCCGGTACCGGAAACATGAAATTCATGATGAACGGCGCTCTGACTATCGGTACCTTGGATGGAGCCAATGTCGAGATTCGTGAAGCGGTTACCGACGAAAACTTCTTTTTATTCGGACTGGCTACGTCGGAAGTCGAAGAATTGAAAAAGCATTATCAACCGCAAGAGTGTATTAATCGAAGTGAGAGCTTGCAAGCGGTAATGAATCTATTGGAATCAGGTCATTTCAATCAATTCGAATGCGGTATTTTCGATGAGATTATCGCCAGTATCAAAAGTCCTAATGATCCTTGGATGACTCTGGCCGATTTTGACAGTTATATCGCGGTGCAACAACAGGCCGCCGATTTATATCGACATCAATCTCAATGGATTGAAAAAAGTATTATCAATTCGGCAAGAAGCGGTATTTTTTCAACAGATAGAACTATGGCAGAGTATAACGACGAAATTTGGAATCTTGTCCCCATTGAATTAGAATGATTTAGTAAAAATACTAGTGAAAAATCGGGTAAAATCTTACGAATTGTTGAGGTATTTCGGTTAGTATAGATAAATTGAATTTTAGTAAGTGTCAGGCTGTTAGTAGTCTGTAACAAGTTTCACTGGTTTTAAGAAAATATGTGCGGAATTGTTGGCGGAGTTGCCGAAAGAAATATAGTCCCAATTTTATTGGAAGGTTTAAAACGTCTAGAGTACCGAGGTTATGATTCCTCTGGAATTGCTCTTCTAAATGCAAATCAAGAAATTGAACGTGTGCGTTCGCTGGGTAAAATAAGCGCCTTAGAAACCAGTATTGAAGCTTATAAAAGATCTGAAAGCGCATTGTTCAATGGTTTTATAGGTATTGCGCATACCCGATGGGCAACCCATGGCGTGCCGGCGGAAAACAATGCTCATCCTCATATCTGTAATAATCAGGTTGCCGTAGTTCATAACGGTATTATCGAAAATTATCAATCGCTTAAAGCCGAACAAATCGTCGAAGGTTATCGATTCACTTCAGAAACGGATACCGAAGTAGTCGCTCATGCGGTGCATAAGTTTTTGCAATCATCGAAAACATTGTTGGAAGCTGTTCAAAAAGCCGTAAAAACCTTTGATGGCGCCTATGCTTTAGGTGTAGTTTCTCCGCAAGATAATCATCATCTCATTGCTGCCAGAAAAGGCAGTCCTCTAGTGATAGGTATCGGTATCGGTGAGCATTTTATTGCCTCTGATGTTTCCGCATTATTGCCGGTGACGCAAAATTTTATCTTTTTGGAAGAGGGTGATATCGCAGAGATTACCCGTGAATCAGTGGTGATTTACGATATTGCTGGCAATAAAGTTGAACGCCCGGTTAAACAATCGCAATTATCGGCTAATTCGGTAGAGTTGGGCGAGCATCGCCATTATATGCACAAAGAAATCTTTGAGCAGCCGCAAGCTGTCATTGATACTTTAGAAGGTCGTATTTCTCAAGATCATGTTTTAGTATCCAGTTTTGGTCACCAAGCAGAAGAAATCTTTAAGCAAGTTAATCAAATTCAAATTATCGCCTGTGGTACTTCTTATCATTCCGGTTTGGTAGCTAAGTATTGGTTTGAAGATATTATTGGCTTACCGTGTTTTGTAGAAGTCGCCAGTGAATATCGCTACCGCAACCCGGTGGTTTTGAATAACACTTTGTTTGTAACTATCAGTCAGTCTGGGGAAACGGCAGATACTCTAGCTGCTCTGCAGCAGGTTAAAAAAATCAAACAAGAAAAAAATATTGCCACTTTGTGTATCTGTAATGTCCCTGAATCAAGCTTAACTCGTGAATCAGATTTAATATTTTTAACTCATGCAGGTCCTGAAATTGGTGTGGCGTCTACTAAAGCTTTCACCACTCAACTCGTTGCTTTAGCGTTGTTGCTGACAGCAGTTGGTAGAAGCAAAGGCTTAATGACCGAAAAGCGCGAAAATATTATTGTCAAAGGCTTGCAAAAACTTCCCGGATTAATTCAGAAAGCACTAGAGCACGAAGATGTGATCAAAGAAATGGCGAAATGTTTTGCAGATCGAGACAGTGCTTTGTTCTTAGGGCGCGGCACCATGTATCCGATAGCGATGGAAGGGGCTTTGAAGCTTAAGGAAATCAGCTATATTCATGCTGAAGCTTACCCTGCGGGGGAATTGAAGCACGGGCCGTTGGCTTTGATAGATGAAGCCATTCCAGTCGTAACGATTGCGCCTAATGATGACTTGCTTGAAAAGCTTAAATCTAATCTTCAGGAAGTAAAAGCTCGCGGTGGGCAGATGATTGTTTTTGAAGATGAGAAATCTAATGTTGATTCAGAAGGCAATATGAGGGTGGTAAAGGCAACTTCAAATGTTGGACGTATTACTGCCCCTATTACTTTTAATATACCACTACAACTTTTGAGTTATCACGTTGCTTTAATTAAAGGTACGGACGTTGACCAGCCGAGAAACTTAGCAAAATCAGTGACAGTAGAATGAACAAAGATAAATGTAGGGTTACAACTAAAGTATTAATTGTTTTTGGTACAAGGCCGGAGGCTATAAAGATGGCGCCTCTAGTTAAAGCATTTCAAGAAGAAAAATATTTTGACTTAAGAGTTTGCGTAACTGCGCAGCATCGAGAAATGTTGGATCAGGTTCTATCATTATTTGATATTCAGCCAGATTATGACTTGAATGTAATGAAGTCAAATCAAGGGTTGTATGAAGTTACTTCAGAAATTTTGTTAGGAATGAAAACCGTACTCGAGGATTTTTCTCCCGATTTAGTTTTTGTGCATGGCGATACTACTACTGCGTTTTCGGTGGCATTAGCCGCATTTTATAAAAAAATAAAAATTGCTCATGTCGAAGCGGGTTTAAGGACTTATAAATTAGATTCACCATGGCCCGAAGAGGCAAATCGCCAATTGACAGGTGTTCTAGCTAATTATCATTTTGCACCTACAGTTATATCAAAAGATAACTTGATTAATGAAGGCAAAGATAGAGATAAGATTATTGTTACTGGGAATACAGTTATTGATGCTCTGTATTTAGCTTTGGACGAAATAAATTCAAACAAATGTTTAAAAAGTAGAATTATTTCGTCTTTAAAAAGACAAATGTCTGAACAATATTTTGATTTTGATAATAAAAAATTTATTTTAGTTACTGGACACAGAAGAGAAAATCATGGGCAGGGGGTTGTAAATATCTGTAGTGCTTTGAGGTTAATAGCTAAGAAGAATCCAGATGTATCTATTGTATATCCAGTCCATATGAACCCTAATGTTTTAGGCCCTGTAAGAAAGTTATTATCAAATGTTAGCAATATTGTTTTAATTGAGCCTTTACAGTATGAAGAGTTCATTTACTTAATGGACAAGTCGTTATTTATAATAACCGATAGTGGAGGTGTTCAAGAAGAAGCCCCTTCACTTGGAAAGCCGGTGCTGGTTATGAGAGAAGATACCGAAAGACCTGAAGCTGTAAGTGCAGGAACTGTGAAGTTAGTTGGTACAAATGTTGTTCATATCGTAGAAGAAGCTGAAAAGCTAATCAATGACTCTTCAGTTTATCAAAAAATGAGTAGAGCACACAATCCTTACGGTGATGGGAACTCATGCAAGAAAATTTTAGAGTTTTTAAAAAAAGAAAAGTTTTAATTTGATCTTGTTTAAATAGGGTGAATCCTCTCCAAATGATTAAAAACCATAAAGGCTATTTGTTATTGCAAGTAGCTAATAAACTAATTTTTGGAGTTTCATTTTTTGCTTTAGCTTCTTTTGTGACGTTAAAAGAACTAGGTGAGTGGGAAATATTTATAACCACTGTTTATGTTTTGATACCTTTAATTTCACTTCAATTGCATACTGCTGTATTTAGGTTTATTGGAGAGTCTTTGTATGTTCAAACGATTCATGCGATAGTGAATCGTAGTGTTTATTTTTTGCTCTTTTCTGTGGTTTTATTTCTTTTGGCGCAACATTCAAACTCAATTCTTTTTTTTATTCCTTCCTACGTTGCTGCGATTTTGTATGGGCTTTTTATAATTGAATTTCTTAAAGGTCGTGGTGAATTGTTTAAAAGTTCTGTTGTGGAATTTTTTATCATTTCGCTTTCATATATAGCTGGTATTTTTTCATTGTATGTTGATTCTGGACTTCCATATTATGAAGTAATAACTCTGACCGCAATTCTAGCCTCCATAATTTTTCACTTGTATTTCAAGAGAACTTTAAGTGCAGGTGCAAAAATAAACATCGTGCTTCTAAAAAAAATGTCTATATATAGTGTAGCTTTAATACCAAATGCTCTTTTATGGTTGCTTTTGAATTCAGGTTTTAAATACATTATTCTCTTGAAAACAAACTTAGTTCATTTAGCAATTTTTTCAATAAACTTTAGGTTATCTTGGGCTTTACCTATTTTATTTTCTGTAATTATTGTTGTTATCCAAAATCAAGCACTAGCCGTTTACAGAAAGAATAAAAATGTAGAAGTATTTTTACTAAATAAATCAGTAGAAATTGGAGTTATATTTTTATTGATAGGAATAGTTGTGTGGGGAGGGGTTCTTTATGCCAAGGATTATTATAATGTGGATAATTCAATCCTAATTAATGTCGACAGTGAGTTGTTGTTTGTTTTGTTGGTATCTTCGATTTTGTTTATATTAAGCTCAGTACTAGGGCTTGTTTATATTGTTTATAAAAAAACTAGCTTAGCGTTGTCCTCAATATTGGTTTCATCATTGATATCAATCTTAGGTTCCTATCTCTTTATTGATAGTTTTGGCCTTTATGCTGTTGCTTATGCATTGCTTTTGGGAAGTTTTGTCAATGTTATGATGCGTTATTACGATTTAAGAAGGCTAAGTGTTCAATGATTAAATATATGAAAAAAAGTGTATATAAGTTTTTATGTAAACACTCTAAAAAATCAAAAATAGCAACTTTTCTGTTACTTAGGCCTAAATTAATGTTTGTTGATAAAGAAACGAGTTCAGAAATAAAATGGCTGTGGAAGTGTGCATTTCAAGGAGTTTATTACAGAGGGGGTAATGAAAATTGTCTATTTTTGAAAAATGCTCATATTGCCGAAAAGGGATTGCAGAGTTTTGAAAGAGAGGCTGGACGCTCTAAGGCAATCATTAGCTATTTGTCTAAGATTGGCGGGGCGAGCATAAGCAGGGAACAGTTGGTATATAGAGATAAAATAGTTAGAAGCTATAATTTACTTCAAAAAAAGGAAGGTGGGGGGCTGCAGGATTATAGTTTTAATAAGGCTGTCCCAGTGTTTGCGAATAATGAGATTGAGACAATTGATAAGCTGATTTATACAAGAAGAAGTATTCGTTGGTTTAGTCAAAATGTACCAAGTGCTACAGTGTTAAACAAAATCTTTCAAACAGCTGTTTGGGCGCCAAATAGTTGTAATCGACAAACGGTCAGAATTTTTTACACAATGAATCCTGAGAAAGTTCAGGCGTGTATGAGTTTGAACTCTGGTGCTACTGCAATGAACCGTGCCCCAGTTTTTATAAGTTTTGTAGCTGATATGGATAGCTATATTTTGCCTACTGAAAGGCATGTGCCATATATTGATGTTTCATTGGCTGCTCAAAATGTTGTTTTAAGATCTCATGCGGAGGGCTTTTCAACTTGTGTGTTGAATTGGTCACATGCTTCAGAAGAAGCTAATAGTAAGCTAAAAAAAATATTAGGTATTCGTTCCGATAATATCATTTGTTTTAATATGGTATTGGGAGCTGCAATGTATGATGTTGAGCCGCCATATAAGTTAGGTGTAAATGAGTTTGTTAAGAAGGTGGACTGAGTGAAAATTACAGTGATTAACCATTGCAGTCATAATAAAGGGGATAATTCGGTTTTATTCTTTTTATTGAAGTTGATAGAAAAAAAGTTTAATTGCGAGGTGGTTGTTTCAATAAGTGGTGAAAGACCTTTTTGGCTAGATAATAATGTTGAAACTGTGCCTTGGGGGCGTAGAGGGCTTTTTTCTAATGCTAAGATTTTCAATTTAATTTCAAAATTTGTTATTAAATTTCAAAATGTTGTTTTGCTTCCTCTAATTTTAAAAGCTTTAAGTAATCAGTTATTTACCAAGGCGGCTAAGAATTTATTTACTTACATCTTTAATGATGACTTTAAAAAAGCTATTGAAACAAGTGATTTAATTATTAGTACAGGTGGCCATCATATTAGTACAGTGCTAGATTCTGGTGGGATGAATCAACAATTTTTGGATATGATGTACGTGAATTTACGTGGCAAATCTATGGTTTTGTGGTCACAATCAGTAGGCCCTTTGTCAGACGTTAATAAAGATTTTAAAGTTTTGTTTGGAAGAATGATACGAGACTGTAAATATGTATTTGCTAGAGGGGAATCCTCTATAGAGTGGGTGAAGCAATATTCTAGTTTTGTGGGGAAAAGTGTATTTTTAGTTAATGATACAGTTTTTTCTGCTAATCATTTTATAAATGCAAAAACAGATTTTTCGGAAGAAAAATATGTAGTTCTTTGTGTATATACTGCAGATAATAAAAGTTTAGATAGAAATTGTGAAATATATAAAAGTATTATTCGAAAAGTCATTCAGAAGTATGGGTGTAGGGTAAAAATTATACCAATGCAGTATAAAGGAATGTCTGGAGATGAAAGAGCTTTTATCATGAATATGTTAAAAGCATTACCAGGTGCAATAGTTAACCAAGTTGATGTTTTAGTCGAGGATAAAAATCCTGTTGAGACATTACGAATCTTTTCTAAAAGTTTTTGTGTTGTAACGCATAAGACTCATCCAATGATTTATGGTCTAACGATGAAGGTGCCGGTAATATCTATTTCGTATCATGAAAAATTTTTTGAGGTGATGAATGATTACGGCCTGCAAGACTATATTATAGAGCCAGATAAGTATACTGAGACAGATTTTGATAGGTTATTCTCTGATATAGAAAAAAACAGGATTTTATTAGTGGATAAAATCACAAATAAAACTGATGAAATTGCACAAGGTGTAGTTGATTCATTTATGGGTATTGAGAATAGCTTGTTATGAAAAAAGTACTTTATTTGATGCATATACCTTGGGATTGGGCAAAACAGAGGCCGCATTTTATTGCTGAAAATTTAAATAAATATTGTTCTGTTGATGTTTATAGTTTGAAGGGTTTTAATTCAAAACTTTTAAGTAAAGAGAAAAAGCCTAATTTTGTAAAAACACTTTATAGGTTGCCATTTATTAAGAGTTCTATTAGCCAAAAGTTCAATCCTTATGTTGTTGGTTTTCAATTGAGGAAGGTGTTAAAGAATTATCAATATGTATGGATAACAGATCCTTTGCTCTATAGTTATATTGAACAGATTTTGCCTGAAACCTCTTTTCTGATATATGATTGCATGGATGATCATTTGAGTTTTCCTGATTGCTTAAGCAATGTGAGAAAAAAAGAGTTTACTTACCTTTATGAGCAAAAGGTTGTTGATAGAGCCAATAAAATATTTGTAAGCTCAGGTTATTTAAAGAATGTTTTAATAGAGCGTTATGGGCATCATGATTATCATGTGTTGAATAATGGTGTTAAATCTGGTTTTAATAATGAAGTTGAAATAGATATCTATGATAAATATTCTATAAATAGGAATGCTAAAGTTGTTACTTATGTGGGCACAATTTCTGAGTGGTTTGATTTTGATTTAATATTGAATTCACTAAAATGTGATTCGACTATCTGCTATTTACTCGTCGGGCCATCTGATGTGGATATTCCATCTCACCCAAATATTCTTCATGTTGGGCCAGTAAGTCATAATAAAGTTTTTCCAATAATGTCTGCTTCAGACGCTCTTATAATGCCATTTAAGCTTAATCAATTAATTAGGTCTGTTGATCCGGTTAAGGTTTATGAATATATCAAAGTTAATAAACCAACTGTGGTCATAGATTATGATGAAGTAAAAAAATTTGATAAATTTATATATCTATATTCTTGCAAAGAAAAATTTTTTGATTATATGTCAAGCTTGGTTAATGGCGGTTTAGGGCCTAAAGCATCTCAAGAAGAGTCGGTTGAATATATTTCAAATAGTACCTGGGAAGTTAGAGCAAAAGAGATAAATTTAGTTTTAGATAATAAAATATGAAAAACTATGATGTAGATGTTGTTGTATTAAATTATAGAAATTATGAGGATACGATTGACTGTATTTCTTCGTTACTTAAGAGTAGTTGTTTAAGATTTAGGGTAATCGTTATTGATAATAATTCGGGCAATGAGTCAATCGAAAAGATTAATAGTTTCTTGTTGGATTTTGGTGAGTATGCAGGAGTAGCTTCTTTAAAAGAATTTAAACGGGATTCTGGGCTTGAAGCTAGGTTTTTTTTAGTTAAATCTGATGAAAATTTAGGCTATGGTGGTGGTAATAACTTGGGTATTGAGTTGTCGCTCCATTTGAATTCTAGTCGTTATATATGGGTTTTGAATAATGATACTGTTGTAGATTATTTGGCAATGGAGTCGTTGATAAAAAAAATGGACAAAGTTAATTCCTTGATATGTGGGTCGACAATTTATTATCAACATAGTAAAAGTATCCAATGCTACTCTGGGGCTATATTTAACGATTATTTAATGACTTCGAAATATATTAATTTGGCTGGTCTGTCTGAAGGTGAAGTTGAAAAAAAACAAAGTTATATTTGTGGTGCATCAATGTTCTTCAGGAAAGAGTATTTTTTAAGATATGGAATGTTTGATACAAGATATTTTTTATATTTTGAAGAAATGGATTTAGCTAAAAGGCTACCCAAATACTCTTATTTACTCGCATACTCAGAAGATAGTATTGTCTATCATAAGGAAGGGGCTGTTGCGGGATCATCAAATAATACTTGTTATAAAACTGAGTTGTCAGAGTACCATAGTTTTAGAAGTAGGATAAAGTTTACCAAAAAACATTTTCCTTTACGTTTGCCAATAATTTATTGTTTAAGTTCAGTCTATATTTTGCATAGGTTAGTTATTGGAAAATTTTCGAATGCAAAAGTCATATTCAAGGCAACGCTTTTTTCATGATTGCTTTGTCGTTTTTTTTGTTTCTATTTGCTGTCTTTTATTTGTTGAGTAAGCTCGGATTTAAGTTTTCATTATTGCACTTCTTGTTGCTTGGATTTACTTTTAAGTTGACTGGGCTGTTTTTAATGGGAGTTGATGACGGAGAATACACTTCATTTGAATATTTTTTATATTTTTTAGTTTCGTTTTTATTAGGTATTGCTGTAGCTTCAGCATTAAATCAGAGGTCCATAAAAAAAATTGAGAGAAAAAAGGTAATTAGGATTGAAGGGTTTTCTTCTTTTAGGATTGACTTTTTTTTTCTTTCCATTGTGCTTATAGGTTTTTGCGTGTATCACTACTTCATTGTTGGTATCCCGCTTTTTAGTGAAGAGGTGGAAACTCTTCGGTTTCAGGCCTCTCATTCGGGTTTTTTTGGATTGCCTAGCAGGATTGTAAATTTTTCTATTTTGTTTTATCTAGTGCTCTTGCTAGTTTTGTATTATTTCAAATTCATTAATATTAAGGTATTGTTAGTATTTATAATTTTTCCGATATTAGTAATACTTTTTGCTGGTTTTAAGTCGTCAATTGTCGTAATTATACATTTACTAATATTAACGTACAGGTTAACTGATAACCGGATTAAATTTTTTTATATGGTTGTCGCGCTAGTGCCAGTTGTTATATACGTATTCTTTACTTTTTCTCAATATAAAACACTTCAAGACCAAGATTTATTTGTTTATATTCTTAACCGGTTAACTGTTATTAATGCTAATACTTTTGACTATATTATTGATGTTTTTCATTCAGATTATTCTTTTGGATATGGTTATGGAGTATTGAATGATCTTGTCTATCCGTTTATGAGGTTGATTGGTAATAGTGATGTTTACACTGTTAATACTGCGCTCTCAGCAAGTTTCTATGGAGTGGAACTTGGTGATTTTACTGTTCCGGTTACTCCAAGTATTTTTGGGTATTTCTATCTAGAGTTTGGTTTTATTGGTGCGGTTATTTTATCTTTTTTGTCCGGTTGGCTTTATGTCTACACATATGTCTGCGCAAACAAAAGTAGAACAATGCTTAAAGCATCTCTATTCCTTTTTTCTGAGTATATGTTGTTTATTGCATATGGATCAGGTAATCCGGTTTATGTGTTGGTTAATTATTCTATTGGTATTGGAATCATTGTTCTAATTTATTTGATGATCAAATTTTTACGACAACTGTTATTTAGTTCACACAAAGCAAAAGTTGTATATAGTCGCGATATATAGAAAGGAATTTATGAAAATAGTTTTCTTAAGTGTTTTTAATTATGGTAGTAACATAGGTGGTATTGAAAACCACATTTATTTTATTTCGCAAGAGCTGCAAAAGCTTGGAAATGACATTACTATTGTTCAGCCTATCGATGATGATTTTATGCAAAAGGAATCGATTGTCGTTGATGGAGTAAGCGTTCAGTACGTACCTGTTAAGTCTCCGCGGATTTTCAAATGGACAAATAAATTTAATGGTGCCAAGTTCGGTGGCTTCTTGTCAGCTTTTTTAAATAAAGCAAAATTTGTTATAGGGCGAAAAAAAATTGCAAAAGAGATTGCTTTATTGAAGCCTGACTTGGTGCATCAGCATGATTTTATAAGCAATATGTTTACTACAAAATATTTGAATAATGAAGGTGTGAAATGCATATTAACTAACCATACCGGTGAGTACTTGTTTTTTAGAAAGTATTTTATTGGGCGGTGGTTGTTAAAATATTTGCTTTCCCATTTTAGGTTTATTATTGGGCCGAGTAAGGAGCTTACTCCAAATTTTCTTGTACCGTCAAAAACAATTCATAATGGAGCTGATTTAAATTTCTTTAAAAGTTTATCTTTAGAGGACAAAAATAAAATCAAAATCGCTATGGGGATTTCCGTTGATGATGTAGTTATTTCTTGTCCAAGGCGTTGGGCTCCTACTAAGGGGGTTGTCTATCTTGTTAAGTCAATAATTGATAATGAGTTAGAGTTTAAAAAGAGAAAGGCCGTTTTTTTATTTGCCGGTAGTGATTATGAAGGATATCCCAAATATCTTGAGGAGATTAAGTCGCATTTATCTAAGTTAAATGATGGTAGTCTTGTTAGGTTACTCGGGAATTTAAATATTGATGAAATGAAATGCTTGTATCAAGTTAGTGACATCGTTGTTATTCCCTCTTTAATGGAGGCAGTTTCTCTTGCTGCAGTCGAAGCAATGTCAACAGGAGTTCCCGTTGTGGCTACTGACGTAGGAGGAATGCCAGAGCTGATAAAAGATAGGGAGAACGGCCTGTTAGTAAAGCCCGAAAATAGCAATGAGTTGTACTTGGCGGTTGAAGAGTTATTAGATAATCGTAAATTATACGAGGCTATAAAAAAGAAGAGCTTAGCAACATCTAAAAAATATGATTGGGCTTATATAGCAAAAGAGACTGATAAAATTTATAAGATGATTTCTGAGCTGAATTAATTCAGACCAAATCTGACATATCTTATTGAAAAAGATAGTGTAAAATCAAAGCGCCCCATTTAATGCGTTTTGATTAGTAAGCGTTTTTGTTTATGAATCCCTTGAAAATAGTGAGTACTATAATCTTAATGTCTAGCCATAGAGACCAGTTATTGATGTAATGAAGGTCGTATTCGATTCTTTTTTCAAGGGAAGTGTCTCCTCTCCATCCATGAATCTGTGCCCATCCAGTAATCCCAGCCTTGACCATGTGCTTTTGCATGTAACGAGGAATTTCTTTTCTGAATTGTTCTACAAAAACATCTCTTTCTGGTCTTGGGCCAACAATCGACATATCACCATTAAGCACATTCAAAAATTGGGGTAATTCATCTAAACTGGTAGATCTAATAAAGCGTCCAAATTTTGTGTTTGTTTTGTCTTTTGCACAGCCCCAGTGCACATTATTTTTTTCTACGTCAACAGGCATGGAACGAAATTTAAGCATATTAAAATTTTCACCATTCCAGCCAATGCGGCTTTGACGGTAAAGTATGGGGCCGGGCGAAGAGAGTTTAACTCCTATGGCCAAGGTAAGCATGACTGGGCTTATTAGAAGTAAAATAATGCTTGATAGTGCAATATCTTCAATTCGTTTAATAAGGAGTGCTGTGGTACTGTTTAAAGGAGAGTCAAATACACTAATTACAGGTATGCCTTTTAAATTTATCCATTGGGCATGCATTAGGTCGAAGCTAAATAGATTAGGAATATATTTTACTACAACCGTGCTATTAGTAAGTTGATTGAGTAATGATTTTATTTTTAGCTCAGTTCTTAAGGGTAAGCATATGTATAGTTCGTTGAATTGGTGGTTTTGGGCATCCTTGATTGCTTGATCGATCGTGCCTAATACTGGAATTTCATTAATATTGGTGTTTAGTATTTTAGGGTTGTCGTCATAAAAGCCAATGACACGATAGCCTAACCATGGTGTTTCTTTAATTGTTTGAGCAAGGTGTTGGCCTATTTTCCCTGCTCCTACAATAGCTATTGTTCTACAGTTTCTTCCTTGTAATCGGTAATAACCAAGGAGAATGCGAATCGCAAGTCTATAGCTGATAAGTATCGCAGGTGTTACCAATGCCCAGATTATAACAGTTAGACGAGAAAGGTTAGCCGTGTCTTTATATAAAAAGGAGATTAGAATCAAAATAAGCCATGTTAACGTCCAGGCTTTTAGTATGAGAATGACGCTATTAAAAAAAGGTCGTCCACGCCAGTTTCGGTACGTCCCCACCATCTGAGCCGCTGTGACGAAAATAAAGCCGCCTAAAGTTCCCATGATTGTATAGCGATCATGCCAGTCTATATTTGCTATAGAGACTACCGTGAGATAGAGTAAAACAGGTGGCAGTATAATATCTATTATTCTATGTAGCCATACAAAGCCAGAGTTGTCAGGTTTGATATTGAATTGCATAAACTCTCTTCATAAATTTTATTGCTGGTCTTTGGTTTTCAAGATTATACGTATAATTAAGCGCTTCGGGTTAAGTATGTTGCCATTAAATTGTAGCAATTTAAGTTAGGGTGTTTATAATCGGTTTATCATTAAAATCTAAGTGGAAGTTAAGGGTGTGAGAATTTTACTGGTTGGTTTCTTAATTTTGGTTTCATCATGGCAGGTACAAGCTTTTACGCCGACGGAAGAACAAATTCAAATGTTTCAAAGTCTGTCAGATAAAGAAAAGCAGGTGTTAATTGAAAAATACCAGTCGGGTTCTGCAATTAGCACTAAACAAAAAGTAGAAAGACCAGTAGATACTGTCATTCCGTTAAGTTTTGAGAGGGCGGGCGGGGATCATGTAAATGATGGCGCTCAATTGCAGATTAATTCTAAAGCTGATAAAGAAATTCTAAAATCAGTTCTGAAAGATGAGCATCTTTCGGAATCTTTGTTTTCTGATTTTAATAACTTTGCGCAAACTAAGTTGCCTCCAAAAGAGAAGTTGCATCCTTTTGGTTATAAATTATTTGCGGGTATGCCAACTACTTTTGCTCCTGTCAGCAGTATTCCTGTGCCAACTGACTACATTCTCGGTGTTGGCGATCAAATTAAAATCAATCTTTTTGGTACTAAAAACGAGTCTTATGATTTGGTTGTTGATCGTAATGGTCAATTAAATATTCCTAGTTTGGGTCCTGTTTCTGTTGCGGGTCTATCTTTTAACGAAGCCAAAGTTTTTTTAACTGATAAGTTGCGCACATTAGGTGTCGGGGTGGAAACCTCTATAGCGATGGGTGAGTTGCGTTCATTTAGGGTTTTTGTTTTAGGTGAATCGCGTACACCGGGATCTTATTTGGTGAGCGGTATGGCGACGATGACTCACGCGCTCTATGTCAGTGGTGGTCTAAGCGATATTGCTTCTTATCGAAATATTCAATTGAAGCGTCGTGGTAAATTGATTAAAACTTTAGATCTCTATGATTTGATGTTGCGAGGCGATACATCTGATGATACGCGCTTACAGCCAGGCGATACGGTTTTTATTCCACGAGTGCAAAAACAAGTTTCAATTCAGGGCGAGGTGCTAAAGCCTGCGCTGTATGAGTTAAAGAATGAAAACTCACTGAGTTCCGTAATAGGTTTAGCGGGCGGATTGTCTAAAAACGGTTATTCAAAGTCTGTGACTGTTTCACGCATTACAGCACCGGAAGTCCGTCAAAGTTTTAGTCTTGATTTAAATGCTGATAAAGGTAAAAAGTTCCACGTGGAGAATGGTGACAGTATTACTGTAGCTAAAGTAGAAGGTGAGACGGATGATTTGGTTAAGCTTTCGGGTGAGGTCTCGCTTGAAGGTGTTTTTGCCGTAAATTCAGATACTAAGCTTTTAGACGTTTTGTCATCGCGCAAACAATTTACCAATGATGCGGATTTAGAGGCGATTTTAATCAAGCGACAAACGGATATTGCGGGAAAATATTCTGTTCAAAGCGCTAGCTGGTTAAAAGCGGTGGCTAATCCCGATGCTAAAGATAATATTGGTTTAGCGCCTCGGGATGAGCTGATTGTTCTATCTAAAAAAGATGCAGAGCTGCGCAAAACACAAGTGCAAGTGGTTATCGATGCGCTTGATAAACAAGAGGTGTTGAAAGCACCAAATACTAAAGTACTCGTTAACGGTCCGGTAAAGTTTCCAGGTAGCTATCCTTTAACTGAAGGAATGCATGTTAGTGATTTGATCGCATTAGGTGGTGGTTTATTGCCATCGGCGATGTTGCAGGAGGTTGAGGTTGTACGTTACCAGGTGATTGATGGTGAGAAGCGTCAAATCAAAACTTTAACTTTAAACCTAGAGAAAGCTATAGCAGGTGATGAGAAAAACAATATTGCTTTACAGTCTTATGATGCTTTGAGTATTAAGCGTGTTACGGATTGGGAGGACGCATCAAGTGTTGTGGTTGTTAAAGGCGAGGTGGCTTATCCGGGTACCTATGTTATTAAGCCGGGTGATACGTTGGAAAATTTATTGACTCGTGCCGGTGGTTTTACCGAATGGGCGGCCCCGCAAAATGTGGTGTTTACCCGAGAAAGCCTGAAAGATAAAGAACGTCAAGAAATGGATGCAATGGCTGACGAGTTGGAAAAAAATCTATTGTTTTCTATCAAGCAAAATAGTGGCACGGAAGGTACTAACGCCAACAGCGCTCAAGCACTTGTTGCTTTGGGGCAAAGCCTTGTACAAAAGGTAAAAGAAACGCCTGCTGTGGGACGTCTGGTTGTCGGTTTAAATCCTGAAGAGTTGGAACGTTATCATGCAACCTTGCAGTTAGAGTTGCGTAATGGTGATGAGTTATATATCCCTAAGCGCGCCAATGAAATTGTAGTCATGGGAGAGGTTTCTCGTCCTGCATCCTTGTTGTATCAAAAAAATCTTTCACTTCAAGATTATCTTAAGCAATCAGGGGGTATTACAAAGCGCGCCGATGACGAATCGATTTACGTTGTTCGCGGTGATGGTTCGATTGTACCCTATGAAGCTGGTGCCTTTAGTCTGATGTCGAACGATTTTGTCTTAAAGCCAGGGGACACCATTGTTGTGCCAATGGATGTTGAACGCATGAGTCCATTAGTGACCTGGACAGCGGTGACCAAAATTTTGTCTAACCTAGCAGTTACAGCGGCAACCTTGCAGACTTTGGGGGTGATTAATTGATGGCGGATAATCAACAGCTGCGAGCGAGTCCTTCAAACAATAAGATTGAACTGACTGCAGAAGAATTAAGAAAAATTTTGGATAAATCAACGTCTAATTATGTCGATGACGAAATTGACCTTGCTGAATTGTGGTCAGCAATTTGGTCCCGAAAATGGCTTGTTTTATTGATTACTTTTATAACCACTGTATCGGCGATTTTTATCAGTGTTCAGATGACACCAAAATATGAAGCCAGTGTTAAGTTAATGCCGGTGTCTTCTGATGGTGGTGCTTCTGGTTTAATGGCTAAATATGGTGGGCTTGCTAGTTTGGCTGGGATTTCATTGCCATCCGGCGGTGATGTTCCTGTAGCTGCTGAAGCTGTAGAAGTATTAAAATCGAAGCGCTTTATTGCTGAATTTATTGCAGAGAAAAACCTAAAGCCGGTTTTGTTTAATCAAAATTGGGATGCCGATAAGCAGCAATGGATTGATAAACCGTCAATAGTGTCATCTATCAAGGCTTCTATCTTTGGTGATATCGATAAGCAAACAGGCGTCTATTCCTACCAAGGTAAAGAAAAGTTATTGCCTGGTGAGCCTTCGATTTATGAGGCGGTAGATTTGTTTCTAACCAATATTTTAACCGTAAGTGAAGATTCAAAATCTGGTGTGTACAGCTTAACTGTCAAATGGTCCAATCCTGTTGAAGCTCGCGATTGGGCAAATGAATTGGTTCAGCGTGTGGATGAAGAGTTGCGTCAAAAAGCCTTGCAGGAAGCGCAGGCCAATATAGATTTTATGAACTCAAAACTTACTGATATTCAATTGCAGGATATTCGCAATATTGCCTTAAAAAGTATTGAAGAGAATCTAAAGAAGATCACTTTTGCACAAGTGCAAAAAAATTATGTATTTAAAGTGATTGATCCTGCAATAGTAGCTGAACAACCGGTAAGTCCAAAAAAGACTTTAATGGTGGCAGTGGCTATGGTGTTAGGATTGATGCTAGGGGTTTTCTTGGCGTTGATTTTGAATTGGCGCGCAGGCTCAAAAGCTTAATCCTTCTTAAGGATTGGGTTCAATGATATTTAGCGGTTGTTCCATCGATTTATATGGAACTATCAATTAATGGCTTTGATTGTGAGCAAGTAAACATCTTCTTTATAGGCTTTCCGAATCTAAATAGCCTTCATGGCAGAGTGAAATAATGAAAATACTGCATTAAATTTTGATTAAATTGTTTACATTGTTGAATTTTTTATAAATAATGGCAGCAGTGATGTTTTTTTTTGGTTTAAGTCGAGGGGAATGGCGATGAAATCACTTTCTAAATTATTTGCGGTAGCTTTGGTTGCTATGATGTTTTCTGGTGTAGTTAATGCAGGTCCGGCTGCAGGTGTTGTTTCGGGAAGTGCCGGAGGCACTGGTGGAGCTGGTGCGGCTGGAGCTGGTGCGGCTGGAGCTGGAGCTGGTGCGGCTGGTTCGGTAGCTGCGGCAACTGGTGCAGCTGTTGGTGGTATTTCTGCTACGGTTGCTGCGGCAACGGCAGCGATTGTTGCGGCAACAGCGGTTGCAGTTTCTGCAAGCAATGACACAACAACGACAGTAACATCAGCACCATAACTTAGGGTTATTGTTGGGTTTAATGATAAGCCGCCTTGATTGGCGGCTTTTTTATGGCGGCTATGAAACATACTCTATTATTTCTTTTGCTATTATTGGCAGCTGGTTGTTCTACCAATCAATCTGAAAAAAGCTATTTTGATAATTTTTATGAGACTTATTTGGCGATTAAAGAGCAGCAGAATCCACTGACTTGGCAACAAGGGCAGTCTTTGCCCTATGCTAGTATTCGAACCATGGTTAATGATGGTACGCCTGTATTGATGGTGTTGGGGTATCTCGTTGATAATCAACAGAAGTGGTATAGCAAGAATCGTTTTAGTTTCACCTCTGAAAATGGCCGCGTTGTGCAAGTATATAATGTGAGTTCGGAGATATCTTCTATTCGTCCATCACCGATCTGGCAAAATTTACAGCTTGCTTCAGTGAAGTTGAATCAAGTCATTACTATTCCTATGTTTATAGATTTCTTGTCATCTAAGCGCATTGATGTGAAAGCCAGTGTTCGCATTCAGGGTGATGGCTACGAAGAGCGTCAACTGTTTGGCAAATCTGTTAGATTGTTTAGGGTTTCGGAACAATTGACGATCCCGTCAATGAATTTCAGTTATACCAATTATTATTGGAAGGATGTTTCTACAGGTTTTATCTGGGAGTCCATTCAAAAATGGGGGCCCGATGTGCCAAAAATTCATTATCAAGTGATTAAACCATGGATCAATACCATACCAGAATTTATCGCGCCTTGAAGCTGTTATTCTTCGTTTCTATTTGTGCTGGTATTCCCTCGATCAGTAGTGCTTTTACTGTTCAAGTCGATGGGTGCGTTGCCGAGCCAAAAATATTTCAAGTGGATGCCAAAATTTCATTATTAGATGTTCTCAAAAATACAGAGCTGACATCTTGTGCCTATGTGCTTGGTACTAGTTGGAGTATGGCTTCCTTAGAGCAGCAGCAAGCACAGCAGAAACGGGCGTTATTGTCACAAATAGAGCATGAGATGTCAGAGGCAGATTCGGCCGCAACTATTGAATATTTACAAGCATTATTCGAGTTAATCGTCAAACAACCCGTTACAGGTAGGGTTCTTCCTTCTGATTTTGACTCATTTCATGTTGAGGCGATGCCGCAAAAAAACCGTGTCCTGACTCAAGAATCTACCATTTATTTTCCAAGCCAGCCTAAAAAAATCAACTTAGTTGGTTTTTCGCAGTCGCAAAGGACTTATGACTCTGATTTGAGTACTACCGATATTTATAATGAAATGGATATTTGTTCTGATTGTACGCATGGTTGGTTATGGTCGGTACAACCCGATGGGGAGGTAAAAAAACATAAAGTTGGCGTCTGGACGACAGGAAAAAATTATGTTGCACCGGGTGGCTGGTTGATATCCCCTTTATCAGGGGTTGATGATTCTTTTTATCAGCAGTTGACTTTATGGTTGGCTACTCAGGAAGTTTTACAATGAATTGGTTTCCCCTAAAAGGTAGCGTTAGCAATTTTTCACTTTCTGTAATGCTTTTGGGTGGAATACTGCTAAGCGATTTTTCAAACGCAAAATCTTTGAGAGTTACGCAAAATGCTAATGGGCCAACGGGCTTGGTTATGATGCCAACTGCTCGAATGTTTGATGAAGGTGAGTGGAGTATTCAATTTTCTGGTGACCATCCCTATACGCGTTATGTAGTTACCGCTCAGCCATTGCCATGGCTACAGGCGTTGTTTAAATATACCGATATCGCCACCAAACCTTATGGCCCAGCAAGTTTTTCCGGAAGTCAGACGTATAAAGATAAATCGACGGATATTAAAGTCCGTCTGGTAAAAGAAACCTATTTTTTGCCAGAGGTATCCTTAGGAATTAATGATATTGGTGGAACAGGTCTGTTTTCCGGTGAATACTTAACTGCCAGTAAACAAATTAAAAATATGGATTTCACCCTGGGAATGGGGTGGGGTTATCTGGGTAAGCGTGAGCACTTAAAAAATCCATTCACCTATCTATCAAGTTTTTTTGATTCCCGAGCATCGCTAACAGGAAATGCCGGTAACTTGACTAAGTTTAAACCGTTTTCAGGAAAAGGTGTTTCACTATTTGGTGGCGCGGAATACCATTTCGACAGTTTGCCGTTGGTCGCCAAGGTTGAGTACGATGCCAATAATTACCGAAATGAACCTGCAGGTGGAGACCTGAAACAGGACATTCCAATCAATTTTGATGTTGTTTATTCCCCAAGCAAACATGTTGATTTACATGCCGGAGTTGTTCGCGGCAATACTTTGATGCTGGGTCTTAGTTTACGCACTAATTTAACTTCAAAAGGCCCTGAAAAGTATTTTGATCCAAAGCCGGTTGAGGTTAATGATTCTACTGTCTATAAATCCACAAGAGATTGGAAGGATGTCGCTAATGAGATTTCACTATCATCCGGTTATGCTGTTGAGTCGATTGAGAAGGGAGACGGTTCAGTAATTGTGTCTGGGCAGCCTAAAGCATTTCAGGATAGTGCTATGGGAATTGGGCGTGTAGCCCGAGTGTTGGTCAATCAAGAAGAGCTTGAAGATGTTAATAGTATAGTTGTTAGTGATACAGCATTTGGGCAAGAAGTTGTGGCAGTCAAGCTCGATAAGGCAACTTTTGAAAAAGCTGCCAATCTTGAGATTGATCAGAGCGAAATCCTTGAAAAAACGGAGTTTTTACCGGGTAGTGAAAAGCAAAATTCAGACAGTGTGAAATCTATGTTGTTTGATTCTAAACAACATCGCTTTAACTACCAAATACTCCCTTTTTTCGCAGCAAGTTATGGTGGTCCAGATTCTTTTGTTTTGTATCAGTTGGGTCTCAGTCTCGATACGAATTATTTTTTGAACAAGAATCGCTGGGCCAGTGGCTCTGTTCAGCTTGGGTTAGCTGACAATTATAATCTCTACAAAGTTGATGGCTATTCAAAATTGCCGCCTGTTAGAACATATATTAAAGACTATCTAAAAACTTCCAAGTTGCGGATTCAGAATCTTCAATTTAATGATTTTGAGAAGTTGGGTGATAACTGGTTTGCAATTGGTTATGCCGGTTATTTGGAATCGATGTATGCAGGGGTTGGTGCCGAGGTGATGTATCGTCCGTTAGGTAATTGGGCGGTTGGGTTAGATTTAAACCATGTCAAACAGCGAGATTTCGATCAGCGATTCGGTTTGCGGGATTATTCAGTGACTACAGGGCACCTTACAGGTTATTACGAGAACAAGGACGATATCTTGTTTAAAGTCTCTGCAGGGCGCTATTTGGCTAAAGATGTCGGTGTTACGATTGATTTTAGTAGAAAGTTTAGAAGCGGCGCTCGCTTAGGTTTCTGGGCAACAAAAACAAATGTATCGGCTGAAGATTTTGGTGAAGGTAGTTTTGATAAAGGTTTTTATATGACCTTTCCAATGAATTTATTTACTTTCAAATCAACGCGAGATACCGCTAATTTTAGATGGCAGTTCTTAACTCGTGATGGTGGTCAGAAGTTAGTCAAAAAATATGAGTTATATGATATGACTGATACAAGAAGTCTTAAGTTTATGAAAAACTCATTTGATCATGTTCTTCGTTAATGGCTTAGAATACAAGCTTATGTTTAAACTAAATATAGTTGTTTCCTCGTTATAGTTTGGTTTTTTAAATCAATTAAAGAGTACATGAGGGGTGAAAAAATATGAAGAAAGTGTTGATAGCTGGTGTAATAGAGCAAGTGGCGACAAGCAGTAACGAATTGAACACAAATGAAGTAGAAAAAAATACTAGTGACTAATCTTAATATCCTTATTGTTGGCGGAGCAGGCTATGTTGGCTCACACATGGTGAAAATGCTTTGTAAAGCCGGGCATACAGTTACTGTGTTGGATAACCTTTCTACGGGGTTTCGTCAAACCGTTAAATATGGCAAGTTAATTGTTGGCGATCTTGCAGATATTCATTTGTTAGAAAATTTATTCGCTGAAAACAAGTTTGATGGCGTAATGCACTTTGCGGCGAATAGCTTAGTTGGCGAGTCTATGGTTAATCCTTCCAAATATTACCGCAACAATGTCAGTAATACGCTAAATCTACTGGATGTGATGGTTCGTCACAGTGTAAAACACTTTATCTTTTCATCAACAGCGGCTATTTTTGGTGAGCCTGATTATGTGCCAATAGATGAAACTCATCCAAAAAAACCAATTAATCCTTATGGTTTCAGTAAATTAATGATTGAGCGTATTTTAGAGGATTATGCTGATGCTTATGGTTTGAATTCGGTCAGTTTGCGTTACTTTAATGCATGTGGAGCGGATCCAGAAGGAGAGATTGGCGAGTGTCATGATCCTGAAACTCATTTGATTCCATTAACCTTGCAGGTAGCTTCAGGAAAAAGAGATTCGATTACAGTTTTTGGGCTTGATTACTCTACAGATGACGGAACATGTGTTCGTGATTATATTCACGTTAATGATTTGTGCTCAGCCCACGCTTTGGCGTTAGATTATATTTTATCGTGCAAAGCACAAGGTGCTTTAGCATTTAATTTGGGAAATGGGGCAGGATTTTCCGTGCAACAAGTTATAGAAGTTGTTAAAGCAGTTGTAGCACAGGATGGTTGCACCTTAACCATAAAAAATGGAGAGCGTAGGCTCGGTGATCCAGCAGTACTAGTCGCAGATTCAACTCAAGCTATGACGCAAATGGGATGGAAGCCTGAATATGTCGATTTAGAAACTATTGTTCGTCATGCATGGGCATGGGAAAAGAAACAAATCTAAAAGGGTAAAATGCTTTTGCAAATGTAGAGGGGGTGGCTTTTCTGTTGCAGTCGTTGTGCTATCACACCGCCTTGATTAAATGCACCGATGGAGATTAGTCGAGAAAGTTTGCTAAATTGATTACGCCAGAATGATGGCTTGTGGATTTCAAAAGGAAGATGTTGTGTTATTGTTTTCAATTCTTGTTCCTTAATCTATAAAAATGATTTTTCGTAATCTCAAAACAAAAAAATATCCGTTGGTTAGAGTTGTCGGTTTGTAACTGCTGGGCCGGATTGAACCTATGTGTTTCAATGGGGTGCTCTTTTAACATTTAAGCAGTTTCTAATTTGCAATTGGAATGCAGTGATCGATTGGCTCTGCATGATGGGATGATGTCGCTTTGATACGGTATCGACAGATTATGAATACAATTCTGTTATAACTTAGGGCTTTAAGGGCTGCATAAAGCGCTTTGTGTTGATAAAGAAAAAATGGTATCAAAGGAAGTCGAAAGTTGGTTTGCCACTGATAACGGGACTAGATTGGCGTTAAAAGGTGTGTTAAAAAAATCTGGCAACTAAGAAGATGCCTAAGAGAAGTCTGGGTATTATTTTTTATATTGTTATTTGGTGTGTTTTGAAAAAAGGGTTTCAAATTGAAAGGAATTATTCAAACTGGTGTTTCCAGAACTCGATTCTATCCGTTCACTCGCGGCCTATCGAAACAATTTGTTCCAAGTTGCGATAAACCGATGATCTATTATCCGCAAGCTGTTTTGATGTTGTCAGGTATTAAGGAAGTTTCGATTATCACCACTTCAGAAGAGAAGGCGCGCGCATTATGAATTTCATTCCTCAATCTATTCCTGACGTGATCTTAGTGCAACCCAAAGTTTGGGGCGATGATCGAGGCTATTTTGTTGAAACGTTTCGTCAGGATAAGTTTGAAGAAGCGATTGGCTATAAAGTGGACTTTTGTCAAGACAACGAATCCAAATCAATTAAAGGGGTGCTACGCGGATTGCATTATCAATTACCACCTTTTGCACAAAGCAAACTTGTACGGGTTATTGACGGCAGAGTGCTAGATGTGGCTGTTGATATCAGAATGGGTAGTCCGACATTCGGGCAACATGTCGCCGTAGAGCTTAGTGCGGAAAATAAACAACAGTTGTTTATTCCTCAAGGTTTTGCCCATGGTTTTGTGGTGCTGAGTGATTCCGCTATTTTTGCCTATAAAGTTGATAGCTACTACTCACCTGAGTGCGATCGAGGTTTAGCGTTCAATGACCCCACATTACAAATTGATTGGCAATTATCAGCAGACGAATTGAAGCTTTCTGAAAAAGACAAAAAACAACCGAATCTGTCCAATTTAGATGGCGGCTTTGAATATGGCAAATAAGGTTAAACTGGTTCTAGTCACGGGAAAAAATGGACAGTTAGGCAAATCCCTTCATGCTATTGCTACAAACAATCAAAAAGACTATTCCGAATACGCTTTTACTTATGTTGGGCGTGATGAGATGGATTTAAGTGATTCACAATCCATTGACGCTTTTTTCCAAAATCAAAGGTTTGATATAATCATCAATTGTGCTGCCTATACAGCGGTGGACAAAGCGGAGTCAGAGGTTGAGCTTGCCGATAAAATTAACCATCTTGCAGTGAAGCAACTTGCTGAAATAGCCAAGCAAAAAAACAGTTTTCTTATGCATATTAGTACCGACTATGTATTTGATGGAAAAAGTTGCCATCCATATGGCGAATCCGACCCAGTCGCCCCACAAGGTATTTATGGGGTCACCAAGTTAAATGGTGAACAGGCTATTCAAACGGTCAACCCCAAAGGGGCTATTCTTCGCACCAGTTGGGTTTACTCTGAGTTCGGAAGTAACTTTGTTAAAACCATGCTTCGCTTGGGAGCTGAACGTGACAGCCTTAATGTTATCTTTGATCAAGTTGGAAGTCCGACTTATGCGAGGGATTTAGCGAAGACGATTTTGCAAATGGTCAAGAAAGCGGAAATACTCGAACATAACTCGATCTATCATTATTCTAATGAAGGTGTCTGTAGCTGGTATGATTTCGCGAAAGCCATTTTTGAAATAAGTAAAGCCGATTGTCTAGTGACACCCATTGAAACTAAAGATTATCATACGCCTGCAAAACGCCCACATTATAGTCTAATGAATAAAGCCAAAATCAAAGCAGACTTTGGGATGGCAATCCCGTATTGGCGCGATTCGCTGATGCACTGCTTAACAGAATTAAAAAAGTAAGAAAAAAATGTCATCAACTACTTCTAAAACCATTCTTGTCACTGGTGGAGCCGGTTTTATTGGCTCTGCTGTGGTACGTCACCTGATCAATGACACATCACATTCCGTGGTAAATGTCGATAAACTTACCTATGCCGGTAATCTCGAATCGCTTAAATCAGTCAACGACAGTGTTCGCTATACTTTTGAACAAGTGGATATCTGTGATGCTTCCGAACTAAAACGTGTATTCAATGAACATCAACCGGATATTGTGATGCACCTGGCCGCCGAATCTCATGTTGACCGTTCGATTGACGGGCCGGGGGAATTCATTCAAACCAATATTGTTGGTACCTATACTTTGCTTGAACAGGCACGTGCCTATTGGTGTCAGCTTGCCGATGATAAAAAAACTGACTTTCGTTTCCATCATATCTCAACGGATGAAGTCTATGGTGATCTGCAGCATCCGGATGAAATCGAAGATGAATCATCAGAATTGCCTCTGTTTACTGAAACTACGGCATACGCTCCTAGCTCACCTTATTCCGCTTCAAAAGCATCATCAGATCACTTGGTAAGAGCTTGGTATAAGACATATGCATTGCCTGTGATAGTAACTAATTGTTCAAATAATTACGGGCCTTACCACTTTCCGGAAAAGTTAATCCCTTTAATTATCCTAAATGCACTTGATGGAAAAGAATTGCCCGTCTATGGTGTGGGTAATCAAATTCGTGATTGGTTATATGTTGAGGATCATGCAAGAGCGTTAGTATTGGTGGCTACAGAGGGAAAAATCGGCGAAACATACAATATTGGCGGTCATAACGAGAAAAGGAATATTGATGTGGTAAAAGCAATTTGCCATATTTTGGATGAATTGAGACCGAAGTCTAGTTCTTATGAAGCTCAGATTAAATTTGTTTCTGATCGTCCCGGGCATGATATGCGATATGCAATTGATGCCACGAAGATAAAACAAGAATTAGGCTGGACTCCTGAAGAGACTTTTGAGTCTGGTATCCGAAAAACCGTCAATTGGTATTTAGATAACATCGATTGGTGTCAGCGCGTACAGGATGGTTCATATCATCGTCAGCGTCTAGGCACAGTCCAATAAGAAAAAAGAAAAATTATGAAAGGTATTATTTTAGCTGGAGGCTCTGGCACACGACTTTATCCTATTACAAAAGGTGTGTCCAAACAGCTTTTGCCAATTTACGACAAACCGATGATTTATTATCCACTTTCGGTGCTGATGTTGGCTGGAATTCAAGATGTTTTGGTTATAACAACTCCCGACGACCAGGCTAGTTTTAAGAGAATGTTGGGCGATGGGGCTGAGTTTGGTATTAATTTGTCATACGCAGTTCAGCCTTCGCCAGATGGTTTAGCTCAAGCATTTATTATTGGTGAAGAGTTTATTGGAAAAGATAGTGTCTGTCTTGTGTTAGGGGATAATATTTTTTGGGGTCAGGGCTTTACTCCTATTGTGAAACGTGCAGCAGAAAGGCAATCTGGCGCTACCGTATTTGGTTATCAGGTGAAAGATCCTGAACGATTCGGTGTTGTTGAATTTGATTCAAATTATAAAGCTGTTTCGATTGAAGAAAAGCCTGTCAAACCAAAATCAAATTATGCTGTAACGGGGTTATATTTCTACGACAATGATGTCGTAGAAATGGCTAAGCAAGTCAAACCATCAGATCGCGGAGAGCTTGAAATTACCACTATCAACCAAATGTATTTGGATAGTGGGAAACTGAATGTAGAGCTTTTAGGCAGAGGCTTTGCGTGGTTAGATACTGGAACTCATGAAAGTTTGCTTGAGGCCGCCCTGTTTGTTGAAACTATAGAAAAGCGTCAAGGCTATAAAATTGCATGTTTAGAAGAGATTGCGTTGCGTAATGGGTGGCTCACAAAGGATGAGGTTGCAAGAACTGCTTCAGAGCTGTCTAAAAATAGCTATGGACAGTATTTATCAGACTTGTTGGTAAGCAAAGAATGAGTTTGATTAAGCTAATTGATTTACCTGCTTTCTGTGATGAGAGGGGAGGGCTAGTTGTTCTCGAAGAAGAAAATACTGTTCCGTTTGAAATTAAGCGAATTTATTATTTGTTTGATACAAAAAAGAATGTCTCTCGTGGTTTTCATGCACATAAAAACTTAAAACAATTAGTTGTATGTGTAAAAGGAAGCTGCCAATTTATTCTGGATGACGGTTTTTGTAGAGATTCAATTGTACTTAATAGCCCTAAGAACGGCTTGGTTGTAGAAGGATTGGTTTGGCGTGAAATGCATGATTTTAGTGATGATTGTGTGTTGTTAGTCTTGGCCAGTGAGAAGTATGACGAATCTGACTATATAAGAAATTATCAAGAGTTTCTGGAGTTGGTATATGAACAAGAGTAAAGAGTTGATTATTATTGGTGCAGGTGAAACGGCGATGCTTGCCTATGAGTATTTTACTCATGATAGTGATTACAATGTGATTGGCTTTGCTGTTGAAAGTGCATTTATCCAAGAAGATACACTTTATCAACTCCCTGTCTTCTCACTTGAAAAGTTGGAGGAAAATTTCAAACCAGAGTCTTGTGAATTGTTTGTTGCGATCAGCTCAGGCAAGTTAAATCGTATTCGAGCGGATATGTACCTAAGATATAAAGCCATGGGTTACAAGTTTGCAAGCTATATAAGTAGTAAAGCGTTTGTTTGGCATAATGTTGAAATTGGCGAAAATTGTTTTATTTTAGAAGATAACACTCTGCAGCCGTTTGTGCGTATTGGTCATAATGTAACTTTGTGGAGTGGTAACCACATTGGACATAGAACAGTCATTCACGATCATTGTTTTATCTCATCTCATTGTGTTATTTCAGGATTTTGTGAGATTGGTGAAAATAGCTTTTTAGGTGTGAACTGCACACTTGAAGACAATGTATCAATAGAATCGGATAACTTTATTGGAGCTGCGGCATTGATACAAAAAAATACAATTGCCAAAAGCTTCTATCAGGAACAACAAACCGAGTTGTCTAAAGTTAATACACATAGATTATTCAGGATTAAAGAGTCATGAAGTGGGAAAAAAAAGGGCTTATCTATAGCCCCAGAAAAAACCATGACTGGAATCAGAAGTATGCGATATTGCCCACGCCAGTTTATATAGAGAGTTCTAATGTCATAAGAATTTTCTTTGGCACAACGGATAATCAGAACTATGGGCGTATCTCCTATTTAGATGTTTGTGCAGATAATCCGTCTGAAGTTTTATATGAACACGACAGTTATATACTAGACTTGGGTGAACCTGGAACTTTTGACGATTGCGGTGTGGTTCCGTCCTGCATTATCAAAGAGGGTCAAGACAACTGTTTTAATTTATATACTGTAGGTTTTCAGCGAACAGTAAAAACTCCATATATGTTGTTTGCCGGATTGGCTCAGTCACAGGATTTGAGCAATTTTCAACGATACTGCCAAGCTCCAATATTGCCAAGGAGCTGCTCCCGTCATATTTCACAAGGTGCTCCATGCGTAATCTATGAAGATGGAATATACAAAATGTGGCATTGGTTTGCTACCAAGTGGATTGAGGTTGATGGTAAGCCTTTTATGGATTATCACATAGGGTATGCTGAATCATTAGATGCAAAATCATGGGAAATGAGAGACACGGCTTGTTTGAGCCCTATGGCTGAAAGGGGAGAGTTTGCGGTGGCTAGACCCTGGGTTTTCAAAATGAACAATAAATATCACATGTACTATTCGACACGATATAAAGAAAAACTCTACCGGATTGATTATGCAGTATCTGAAGATGGTATTGAATGGGAGAGAGTCGATACCCCTCCGTTTGATGTCTCTGAACATGGGTGGGATTCCGAAATGATTTGTTACCCAAGTATTATTGAAGCAAATGGTAAAACGTTTATGTTTTACAACGGCAATAATAATGGAGAAACGGGGTTTGGCTATGCTGAATTATTTGAAGAAGTTTCCAAATGAAGATAACGGTTGAGCAATATTGTTCTGAAAAGAAAAGTCTTTGGGATGATTTAATTCAATCTTCCAAGAATGGACATTTCATGTTTTATCGTGACTATATGGAGTATCATGCAGATCGCTTTGACGATTACTCTTTAATGTTTTTCGATGAAAAGAAAAGATTAATTGCCGTTATGCCTGCTAATATTAAAGGCGAAATTGTATATTCGCATCAGGGGCTAAGTTTTGGTGGTTTGATCTTATCTTTCAAAGCAACCGCTGAAATAGTCCATGACATATTTTTAGCGTTGATTGAGTTTTTGAAGTCTTCTAGTACAGCTGTTTCCTTAATCTATAAAAGAACTCCAGATTTTTATCACTTATATTCTGCCCAAGAGGATTTGTATTCATTATTTTTGTTTAATGCTGAGCTCATTAGACGAGATTTAAGTGTGTGTATTGATCTGCTTAACCCTATACCTTTTCAAGACATGAGAAAGAGAAAAGTTAAAAAGGCGAAGAAAAACAATATAGAAGTGCAATTAGATACAGATTTTGCCAGTTTCTGGAATGTTCTAAATGAGGTTTTAAAAAAACAGCATGGTGTTCAGCCAGTTCATAGTCTTGAAGAGATCAATCATCTTAAGTCTATATTCCCAGATAATATTAAGTGTTTTTCGGCGAGGCTAAATGGTGAGATTTTAGCTGGAACTGTTATTTATGAAACTCAGACAGTCGCGCACGCACAATACTTGGCCAGCAACGACAAAGGTAGGGAACTTGGCGCTTTGGATTTGGTAATTGATTTCTTAATCAAAGATGTCTACAAAGATAAGAAATATTTTGATTTTGGTATTTCAACAGAAAGTGATGGGCGATTCTTGAATAAAGGTCTCATTTCACAGAAAGAAGGGTTTGGGGCTCGAGGTCAAGTTCATGACTTTTATGAGATTAAGTTAGTATGATTCCATTTTTAGATTTACAAGGCGTTAATGCGCAATATAGAGAAGAACTCATTCAAGTCGCTACAAATGTAATTGACTCTGGTTGGTATGTGCAAGGTTCACAGGTAACCGCTTTTGAAAGCGAGTTTGCTGATTATTGTGGCACTAAACATTGTATTGGTGTTGCGAATGGTTTAGATGCATTGGTTTTGATTTTGAGAGCCTATAAAGAGCTTGGAAAGCTCAGAGATGGCGACGAGATCATTGTTCCTGCAAATACATATATTGCGAGCATTTTAGCCATCACCGAAAATAATCTGAAGCCAATTCTTGTTGAGCCCAATGTAGACACATTCAATCTTGATCCTGACTTGATTGAACAAGCGATTACCAAAGATACCAAGGTTATTTTAGCAGTTCATCTTTATGGGCAGCTTGCTGACATGGCTGCAATTAATGCAATTGCGGAAAAGTACAATTTATTGGTAATAGAGGATTCTGCGCAGGCACACGGCGCTGAACTTAATGGCCAAAAATCTGGAAATCTTGGCGATGCCTCTGGTTTTAGTTTTTATCCGGGAAAAAATTTAGGAGCCTTGGGGGACGCGGGGGCTGTAACAACAAATGATGATGAGTTAGCTGATGTTATTCGTACGTTAGGTAACTATGGCAGTCATAAAAAGTATGAAAATCTATATCAAGGGGTAAACAGCAGGTTAGATGAAATTCAGGCTGGATTCTTAAGAGTTAAGTTGAGACACCTAGATAATGAGATTGAGCAAAGACGTAAAGTTGCTGTTCAATATACCTCTAGTATTAAGAATCCATTAATTAAGCTGCCTATAAAAGCATTAGATGTGAAGGATTTGTCTAACCATGTTTTTCATTTATTTGTGATTCAAACCGATCGACGAGATGAGTTACAGCAGTTTTTGAGCGAGAATGGGGTTCAAACGTTGATTCATTATCCTATTCCGGCGCATCAGCAAAAAGCATATTTTGATCTATTTGACGTTGATCTTATTTCGACAGAAGAGTTAAGTCAGAAAATTCTGAGTTTACCAATTAGCCCGGTTATGACGAATGAACAAATAAACTCGGTTATTCGGGTAATAAATGACTTCAAATGACTCTTATTAAAACATCTGTACTAAGCTTTGCGGTAACACTATCAAAATTAGTTACGGCTTTGGTTATTAATAAGTTAGTAGCTGTTTATGCAGGGCCTTCAGGGTTAGCCGTTTTGGCACAGTTCCAAAATATTATTCAGGTTCTTAGTGTTCTTTCTCAATCGGCTTTAAATAATGGCGTAACAAAATTTACTGCTGAATATAAGGAGTCTCCTAAGTATTTAGGAAGATTTTTTGGTGTTTCCGCAACACTTAGCTTGATTAGCACCGTGCTTGTTAGTTTTTGCTGTTTTATATTTTCTGACTGGTTAGCTTCGTATTTACTGAAAGCAGTTGAGTTGTCCTATCTTTTCAAGATTTTATCTTTTAGCCTTATATTGATTGTTTCAAATAATTTAATTTTGTCTATTCTTAATGGATTAAATCAAATTAAACAGTGGGCTTTAATTCAAGTTAGTCAAAGTATTTTTTCATTATTGTTTGTTAGTGTTTTATCATTTGCTTTAGGGTTGGAAGGGATTTTAATCGCTCTGGTGACTTTTCAAGCGCTTGTTTTTATTGTGCTTGTGTTTTTTATGGTACGTAGCAAAGCTTTATTTCCCCAAACGGAAATGGTGTTTTGGGATATAAATATCTCAAAAAAGCTACTTGCATTTGCTTTGATTGCCGGTGTAAGCGCTGTAACAGCCCCCCTCATTCAGGTTTTAATTCGAGAGTATGTTTCATCTCATTCTGGTCTTGACGTTGCAGGGTATTGGCAAGCAGTTTGGTATCTTTCGAGTACATTTCTACTGGTTGTTACAACAACATTGAGTACTTATTTTTTGCCAAAGTTTTCTGCTTGTAAGGAAACTAATGCTCTACAAAAAGAATTGTATTCTGGTTTAGCATTATTTTTGCCTCTTTCAATTTTGGCAGCCGTGTCTGTTTACTTTTTAAGGGACTGGATTATTTGGATTTTATTTAGTGATGATTTTTTAGTCATTGGCGATTTTTTATTTTGGCAGCTAACGGGAGATGTTATTAGGGTTTCAGCCTGGTTTTTTGCATTTTTGATGTTGGCAAAGGCAAAAACTAAAGCATTGATTACAAGTGAAATAGTATTTAGTTGTTCACTGGTGTTACTTAGTATTCTGGGTTTTGATCTGGCTGGAATATACGGTTTAACTGTCGCTTTTGCTATCAATTATTTCTTGTATCTTGTATATGTTAGTTTTTATGTTCACAAGTATATTTTGAATGGAAGATCTCATGCCTAGTTCACCTTTAGTAAGCGTATTAATTCCGTCATATAATCATGGGGGCTTCATAAAAGAGGCTATCGTGAGTGTAATTAATCAAAGTTATAAAAACATAGAACTCATTATTATTGATGATGGTTCTTTAGATAACTCTGTAGATGTTATTAATGAAATGCTTGAGCAATGTGAGTCTAGGTTTGTAAATTTTCAACTAATCGCAAGAGCAAATAAGGGCCTTAGTGCGACTCTTAACGAAGGGCTAAATAGATCTAAAGGTAAGTATTTTACAAGCTTGGCATCTGATGATGTTTTTTTACCGAATAAAGTAGAGCAACAAGTAAATGTCATGGAGGCTAATCCCTATATTGATATGCTTTTTGGTGGAATGCAGGTTATAGATGATTCATCGTTAGTATTAAAAACCTATAATGTTCCTGAAAGGGTGTATGAGTTTAACGATTTTATATTGCAGGACTATTTTCTTCCTTCAGTCACTTTGATGTATAGACTGGATAGGGTTTTGTCCATAGGTGGCTATGAAGATAATATTGCTGTTGATGATTGGTATATGTGGTTAAAAGCTTCTAGTGCCGGACTCAAATTAAAGTCAGTTCCTCAAGTTTTTAGCCAGTACCGTAGACATGAAAATAACTTTTCTAAACAAGCTGAAGCGATGTGGCGCTCAAAGTTGTTAATATTAGCAAGTTATAAACAGCATCCTCTTTATGAGTTAGCAGTCTCTATTAGTAAGATAATTTACGCTGGAGAATTAATTAAGTTAAGTCGTCGCAAAGCACTTAAGGTTTTTTGGAATGCATTAAAAAAACATCCATCCCTTATCCGTCATCGACGTTTTTATGTTTTTTGGATTAAGTTCTTTCTACCTAAATCAAAATTAAGAGCATTGTAATTTTATGACGGTTGATAACTCTTTAAAGCACAATCATTCAAAAGTCTTGGTTTTGGGGGGCAACGGGTTCCTAGGAAAAAGTGTTGTTCATGCACTAAATCTGTCAGACACTGACTACCAAATTACTGTTGTCACTAGAAACAAGCAAAAGAATCTATCTGTCAACTACTTAGAATGTGATTTACTTGATGCAACAGTGGATTTTGTTGATTTGTTGTCAGGTTATGATGTTGTCATTAATTGCGTTGGTGAGTTGAAAGATGAAAGCTTAATGGAGGCTAAAAATTTTGGGTTGGTCGAAAAAGTTGTTGTTGCCCTTATTAAGCTTGATCGTCCTGCTCACTTAATTCACATAAGCAGCGTTGGGTGTTATGGCGCGGTAGAAAACTCAAATGGAAAAGTTTTGACTATCAAAGAAGATGCCATTGAAGAGCCTTCTAATCTTTATGAAAAAACCAAAAAGAAAGCAGATGATTATATTCGCGCGTTAGATATAGAAAATGGCTCTGTGAGTTACACTATACTGCGTCCAACTATCATTTATGGCCCGGGAATGCCCAATGAATCCTTGAGGAATTTAGGTAACTTTGTTCGTAGCAAAAAATTCTTTTTTATTGGAGACAAAAAAGCTATAGCTAATTACATTCATGTAGATGATGTTGCATTAGCGGTTAGTTTAGCAATAGAACATCCAATCGCTAAAGGTAGAGTCTACATTGTGTCTGATGATACAACGCAGTTAGAGTTGATTTGCTCTTTTGCAAATTATTTTGGTGTAAAGGTCCCGAGATTGGTTATTCCTAAATCAGTAGTAATATTTTGCTTAAGTGTGATTAATACATTGGGTGTACCGTTCCCTTTAAATAACTCACGAGTGGATTATTTGACATCTAAGGTATTTTTTTCTCACGAAAAAATATCAAAAGAACTAGGCTTTAAAGCTCAAAAAACAATTAAGAATGATTTAGGAAAAATATATAGTTAGCTTATTAAGCTTAAAGTTTTGCTTTCTTAGGAATTAGATTTTATGGCCTCTATTTGCATTGTTGTAGCAGTACCTTCAACTATCAATGCTTTCTTGATAAATCATATCCTTTATTTATCGAAAAATTTTGATGTAACGATAGTTGGAAATTCGATAGAAGAACAATTAGTCGGTATTCCAGATAATGTTAAGCTTCAATCAATTGCGATACAAAGAGATATAGCGATATTATCTGATTTAAAAGCATTATTTGCGTTATTTAAATTTTTGAGGAAGAAAAGGTTTGATTTAGTTTTGTCTGTGACTCCAAAGGCTGGACTGTTGGGTTCCTTGGCATCTTGTTTTTGCCGAGTTCCGATTCGTCTGCATTGGTTTACTGGGCAGGTATGGGTTACTCAAAAAGGTTTTAAGAGAACATTGTTAAAAACTCTTGATAAGTTGATTGCCGCTTGTACGACTCATCAATTAGTTGATAGCCAATCCCAGTTGAATTTTCTCGAAAGCGAATGTGTGGTTAAGCCAGGAAAAGCGATTACTCTTGGAGACGGATCTATCAGTGGGGTGAATATTTCTAGATTTGTATTCAATACTGAGCAACGTAAAGCTCTAAGAGAAAAGTTAAGTATTGGGCCGAAAGATAAAGTAATTCTTTTCTTGGGACGTTTGAATAGAGATAAAGGTGTTTATGATTTGATTTCCGCATTCAAGTCTCTTGATAAGCTTGTGAATATCCATTTGGTTTTAGTTGGGCCAGACGAGGGGAATATCGAATCTTCTGTGGATTTTTCGAGAAATAAAAACTTAAAAGTTCATTTTGTAGGTCATACTTCAACGCCGGAAAGTTGGTTGAGTGTCGCAGATGTTTTCTGTTTACCGAGTTATAGAGAAGGATTTGGTAGCAGTGTGATTGAAGCGGCCAGCGTTGGTTTGCCTAGTGTAGTTTCCAGGATTTACGGATTAACGGACGCTGTGGAGGAAAATGTGACAGGTTTGATGCATGAGGCTGGAGATGTTGACGATTTGCGGACTAAGCTTGAAGTATTGCTGCTAAATGATGATTTAAGAATTGAACTTGGAAGAAATGCATTACTCAGAGTTCAAAATAACTTTTCTCAAGACAGAATTTCGGGGCTTTTTTTGGATTATGTAAACTCATTATTTTTGGCTTATAAATGAATACTAAAAGAATTTTTGATTTGTGTCTGGTGTTGATAAGTTTGCCTGTAGTTTTGCCAGTGTTTGTTGGAATTGCTTTATTAATTAGAGTTAAGATCGGCTCACCTGTGTTTTTTATTCAAACCCGACCTGGTTTGAATGCTAAGCCATTTAAAATGATTAAGTTTAGAAGTATGAGTGATACCCGCGATGAGGCAGGGCAATTACTTCCTGATGATCAGCGATTGGGTAAATTTGGCCGTTTCTTGCGTTCTACTAGCCTCGATGAACTTCCAGAATTAATAAATGTATTGAAAGGCGAAATGAGCTTGGTAGGCCCTAGGCCTCTACTTATGGAATACATTGATTTATATACCGAAGAGCAGGCAAGGCGGCATGATGCATTGCCAGGAATAACTGGTTGGGCTCAAGTAAATGGTAGAAATACTATTTCCTGGGAGGATAAATTTAAATTGGATGTTTGGTATGTAGATAATAGAAACTTCTGGCTGGATTTGAAGATTCTTTTGATTACGATTAAGAAGGTTTTTGTTAGAGAAGGTGTATCTGCGCAGGGTGACGCGACTATGCCAAAATTCAAGGGTAGTAAGAAGTGAAAAGCTTAGCTGTTTTGGGTGCGGGTGGTCATGGCGGCGTTGTAGCAGAAATTGCGGAACTTAATGGTTGGCAAGTCGTTTTTTTTGATGATTGCTATCCCTCACAAAGATCAGTGCATGAACAATGGCCTGTATTAGGAGATTATAAAGCGCTCTGTGCTGACATAGATAAATATTCAGGTTGCTTTGTTGCGATTGGTAATAACAAAGTTCGTCTTGAAAAACTCAATGGGTTAAGTGTGCTTGGAGCAAGGATCCCTGTACTTGTTCACCCGAATTCGGTGATTAGCAAATATTCTTCTATTGAAGACGGTTCAGTTGTTATGGCAAACGCAGTAGTTAACCCTTTTGTACAAATAGGTAAGGGTTGCATTGTTAATACTGCCGCTACGATTGACCATGATTGTGTTATTTCTGATGGTGTTCATCTGAGTCCAGGGGTTCATCTTGCTGGTGCTGCACAAGTTGGCATGCATTCTTGGATTGGTATTGGAGCATCGGTTAGACATGATGTGCGGCTAGGTGATAGTGTAATTGTTGGGGCTGGTGCTGCAGTTGTTAAAGATATTCAGGATGAACAAACCGTTGTAGGCGTTCCTGCAAAGAATATTGAAAATTAATTTTTGGTTTAAATGATGTTAAATACGCAATTCTCTCCTTGGCCCTCTTATACTCAGGAAGAGGCTGATGCTGTCCAGAAGGTTTTATTATCAAATAAAGTTAACTATTGGACTGGAAATGAGTGCCGTGAGTTTGAAAAAGAATTTGCCGGTTGGTGTGGTACAGAATATGCCGTAGCTGTTGCTAATGGAACCGTTGCTTTAGACTTGGCGTTGATTGCTTTGAAGGTAGGTGTAGGTGATGAGGTCATCGTGACTTCACGTACTTTTTTGGCATCGGTATCATCGATAGTTAATTCTGGAGCGACCCCCATTTTTGCTGATGTGTCTGCCGATTCTCAAAATATTACTCCTGATTCAGTTCGAAAAGTTATTTCATCTAAAACCAAGGCTATTATTTGTGTTCATTTAGCAGGTTGGCCATGTGACATGGATGGTATGCTTGAGATTGCTAATGAGTTTGGTTTATATGTCATTGAAGATTGTGCTCAAGCTCATGGTGCAAAATATAAGGGAAGGTCTGTTGGTTCGATAGGGCATATTGGTGCTTGGAGTTTTTGCCAGGATAAAATCATGACCACTGGTGGAGAAGGTGGAATGGTCACGACAAATGATGAATCTTTATGGAAAAAAATGTGGGCTTACAAAGACCATGGGAAATCTTGGGAAGCGATTTATGAGCGTAAGCATCCTCCAGGTTTTCGATGGATACACGAGTCATTCGGAACAAATTGGCGAATGACTGAAATGCAGGCCGTATTGGGGCGTATCCAGCTTAAGAGAATGCCTGATTGGAATCAAAGGCGTCTTAGTTATGCAAACCAGATATGGCACACATCAAGTAAATTAAAAGGTCTACGCGTTCCTATTGTTCCACATGAGATCGAACATGCCGCTTATAAATGTTATGTTTTCGTTGACCCAGTGAATCTCAATGAAGGCTGGAATCGCGATAGAATAATGAACGAGATTGCACAACACGGTGTTCCTTGTTATTCAGGTTCGTGTTCTGAGGTTTACCTAGAAGCAGCATTTGATGAAACCGGTCTTAGACCTGAAAAACCGTTACCAAACGCAAAAGAGCTTGGCGAAACTTCTTTAATGTTTCTAGTACACCCAACTTTAACAAATCAAGAAATTGATAAAACCTGTGAGACTCTGACTATGGTTATGCAGAAAGCGCAAAAATCGTGATTTAATGGAGGTAAACTTTTTATGTTTTATTTATATACTGGTAATTTAATTTGATCTCTTGGTTACTCTCAGCCGCGCGCTGGCAAAAAAGACTGATTTCAGTAACAGTTGATGTTTTGGCATTATCGTTAATAAGCTTGATTGCGATTTGGCTTCGTTTGGGAAGTTTTGAGGTTGACTATGCTTACTATGCGTCAGCTGTTGTTTTATTGCCAGTAATCTTTATTCCAGTTTTTATTAAATTTGAACTCTATCGAGCCGTAGTAAGATATATAAGCTACCGTTTTATTATGACGGTCTTCCTTGCGGTATCTGTTGCATTTGTTCTTTGGTCAACACTGATTTTTTTATTGGATATGCCTTATCCGCGGTCGGCATTAATTATTGCTTGGTTTGTAGTTCTTGTATATACCAGCGGTTCGCGTTTAATTGCACGTTGGTTATTGCTCAATATTGCCGGAGTGAATGTTGAATCAGAGCCTGTTATTATTTTTGGTGCTGGCCAGTCTGGTCGCCAGTTAATGCAAGCATTATCAGGTGTAACCAATAAACGAGTCGTTGCTTTTATAGATGATAATTCACATCTGCATAATCAGAAAATTGGTTCACTAAAAGTATATAGCCGTGATGATTTAGTTCAATTAATTGAAAAATTTCAAGTCAAAGAGCTTTTACTGGCGATACCGAGTTTGAAAACAAGGCAGCGTAAAGAGTTATTGAATTGGTTGACGAGCTTTTCAGTTAAGATCTCCACCGTCCCGAGTTTTGATGAAATTATGAGTGGGAAGTTGTCATCCTCCGATGTGAGAGATGTCAATATAGATGATTTATTAGGACGAGAACCCGTATTGCCAAATGATACTCTTCTTCATCAATGCATTGAGAGTAAAAATATTTTGATTACTGGAGGTGGTGGATCCATCGGCTCAGAGTTGTGTCGTCAAATTATTGGTTTAAATCCCCGAAAAGTAGTAGTGTTCGAATTGAATGAGTTTTCTCTATATGCCATAGAACAAGAACTTAACGCATTGAAATTCGAGTTAAACCTAAGTGTGGAGCTTTTTTTTGTATTGGGGGATATTAAGCAGTCGGCCAAAATTAAAAAGGTTATAGAGTTTTATTCTATAGACACAATTTATCATGCCGCCGCCTACAAACATGTGCCTATTGTTGAGCATAATATTGCAGAAGGTATTGAAAATAATGCATTCGGGACATTTATTGTTGCAAAGGCTGCGGCTGAGCTGGGCGTTAAAAATTTTGTACTGATTTCTACCGATAAGGCTGTTAGGCCCACCAATTTTATGGGGGCTAGTAAAAGAATGGCCGAATTGGCATTACAAGCACTCCAGCAAGAGTATAGTGATGTTCGCTTTGTAATGGTTCGCTTTGGAAACGTTCTGGGTTCATCGGGTTCTGTTATCCCGCTTTTTAAGAAACAGATAGCTGAAGGTGGGCCAGTTACTGTTACCCATCCTGAGATTACACGTTTTTTTATGACAATTCCTGAAGCTGCTTCTTTAGTCATACAGGCTGGTTCCATGGGCAGTGGTGGAGATGTATTTGTTTTAGATATGGGGGAGCCTGTAAAAATTGCAGATTTAGCTAAAAAACTTATCAAACTTTCTGGATTCCAATCTTATGAAGACGATGGGATCGGTGAAATAGAGATTGTTTATACTGGATTGCGTCCAGGTGAGAAACTTTATGAGGAATTGCTAATTGGGGATAATGTGAGCGGAACTCAACATCCTAGAATTATGAGAGCCAATGAATATTCAATGAGTTTAAATGAGTTTGAATCAAAGTTAAATAATATTAGGCAGCTTCTACAGGAAGGTGGGTATGAAGGTTTGAGGGAAGCCGTTCAATCCATGGTAGAAGGTTTTAATCATTATTCTGAAATTGTAGATTATTTAAAGAAGGCTTAGCTACTTCAATATTGTCTTTTTCAATTTCGAATATATAAGTAATTAATAAAATTAAAATTATTGTTGATCAATGTTAAATAATTTTGATTATTAATTATACGTACTTGAGTGTTATCCTTTTGAAAGCCTTATGATTTTTCATAAGGCTTTTTGTTTTTTTACTTATGGAGAGATAACAATGAAAAGTATCAGATCGTTATTAACTGCTTTAGCGTTGAGTATATTAAGTTTTCAAGCCGCTGCTTCACCGGTGAATGTCAATACTGCCAGTGTGGAGGAGATTTCTTCGGCATTAAAAGGTATTGGTCCGGCCAAAGCTCAGGCGATTAGTGATTTTTGCCAGCAGAAAAAATGCACTACAGCCGAAGACTTGTTGCAAGTTAAAGGAATTGGTGAGAAAACCCTTGCCAAAATTTCTGCCGATTTACAGTTTGAATAAATATGTGATATTGATATGAAACGCATAATGATAAGCCTAGTCTTCGTACTAGGCTTTTTTGTTTCTGGCATAGCGAATTCCGCGCCTCAGCTGTTGTTATTGCAACAGTGGGAGGGTTTCAATCGCAGCCAGGATATCAAAGGTTGGCTGGTCAGTGAAAAGCTTGATGGTGTCAGAGCTTATTGGGATGGCAAAAACTTGCTTTCCAGGCAAGGTCATAAAATCAATGCTCCAGAATGGTTTATAGAAGGGCTGCCCGCTTTTGAATTGGATGGTGAGCTTTGGATTGGGCGTAACATGTTTGCAGAAACCTTTTCGATTGTCAGTCAATATGTGCCTGATAAGCGATGGCAGAAGGTTGGTTATTATATTTTTGAAGTACCAAATCAAGCAGGCTGCTTATTAGAGCGACTTCAAGTGCTTAGGGATTATTTACATGAACGCCCGCTTCATCATGTTCATCTTATCGAGCAAAAACCTGTTGCAAATAGAGAAGAACTGGAAGGTTTATTGGCCAGCATGAGTTCTCAAGGTGCGGAAGGCTTGGTGATCAGAAAAGCCGACGAACCTTATCAAACAGGACGCTCAAACACGGCGTTGAAATTAAAGCTTAAACAGGACGCAGAGTGTGAAGTGGTTGGTTATACCTCGGGCAAAGGTAAGTATATCAATCAGGTTGGGGCTTTAAAGTGTCGCTTACTGGCAGAACAAATCCAACGGTTATTTCCAGATTTAACGATCGATACCGTGATTAAAATCGGCAGTGGGCTAACGGATTGTTTGCGGGCGCAGCCGCCCGTAATTGGCAGTAGAATTCAATTTGAATATTCGGGCCTGACTAAAAACGGTTTGCCGCGCTTTCCGGTATTTAAGGGTGTGGATAAACGTTTATAGGCGAAAGCTAGATATAAAAAAGCCTGCAATTGCAGGCTTGGCATAAAGGCTCTTTACAGAGGATTAAGCTTTCATAAAGGCTTCAAAACGATCCAGTGCCTTAACCAGGTTTTCCATGCTGGTGGCAAAAGAAATACGCATATAACCATCGGCACCAAACGCCGAACCCGGTACCGCTGCGACCAGTTGCTCTTCTAATAACGCAGCAACAAAATCGGTATCGGTGTTGTAACCTTTGATTGTCATCGCTTCACGGATATCCATAAATGAATAGAAAGCACCGCTTGCCTTGATGCATTTGAAGCCCGGCAGATTGTTGATTCTTTCCACCACATATTCGTGGCGTTTTTTGAATTCAACCAGCATTACTTGAATGCAGTCTTGAGAACCGTTTAAGGCTTCGACCGATGCCGCCTGTGAAACTGAGCAAGGGTTTGAAGTACTTTGTGACTGAACCTTACGCATACCGGCGATTAGCTCGGCAGGGCCACCAGCATAACCGATACGCCAGCCTGTCATCGAATAGGCTTTAGATACGCCGTTCATCACCACTGTACGGTCATAGAGTTCTGGGGATACTTCTAAAATATTGGTGAAGCCGGTGTCATCCAGCATGATGTGTTCATACATATCATCAGAGGCGATCACAATATTTGGATACTTCGCTAACATGTCACCAATCGCTTTGAGCTCATCGGCGGTATAAACCGCACCGGTAGGATTGGACGGGCTGTTTAGCACCAGTAAACGGGTCTTGTCGCTAATGGCTGCTTCAATCTGTTCTGCCGTGACTTTAAAGCCTTGTTCGATACCGGCCTCGATAACTATCGGTTCGCCACCTGCCAATAACACCATATCCGGATAAGAGACCCAGTAGGGTGCTGGAATAATGACCTCGTCACCATCGTTTAGAAACGCCTGGCAAAGGTTGTAAAAACTCTGTTTACCTCCGGATGAAACCAGAATCTGGTTCATTTCATAATCGATGCCGTTATCACGTTTGAATTTGGCCTGAATTGCTTCTTTTAAATCTGCGGTACCGTCAACGGCCGTATAACGTGTTTCGCCGTTTTTAATGGCTTCAATGGCCGCGTTTTTAATATGGTCCGGAGTGTCAAAGTCTGGTTCACCGGCACCGAGGCTGATAATGTCTTTGCCTGCGCGCTTCAGTTCTTGAGCTTTTGCGGTGATTACGAGAGTAAGAGAAGGTTTAACACGATTGACACGGTCAGATAGGTTGGCCATTGAATGATTTTCTCCACGATGCTTGAACAGGTATAATAATAGGCTGCCTAATCAGTTTTTTATAGGTTTGCCGATAAAGGATGGCATTGGCATATCCCTAGTCCATCAATTAAAGCAAGTTTCGCTTCATTCTACTGGATTTTAAGGTTTTTTAGAATCAAAAAGTACAACAAAACGCTAAGGAAAAATCGTGTCGAAAGCATTTGAACTCGTTTCGCAATATCAGCCTAATGGAGACCAGCCGACCGCAATTGCCAAATTGGTGGAAGGAATTGAAAACGGGGAAGCTTATCAAACGCTTTTAGGGGTCACCGGTTCTGGTAAAACCTTCACGGTGGCGAATGTGGTCAAAACGATTCAGCGGCCTACCATTATCCTCGCCCACAATAAAACCTTGGCGGCTCAGCTTTATGGCGAGATGAAAGGCTTTTTTCCTAATAATGCAGTGGAATATTTTGTCTCCTATTACGATTACTATCAACCAGAAGCCTATGTACCGGCTTCGGATACCTATATCGCCAAGGATTCATCGGTCAATGAACAGATCGAGCAGCTGCGATTGTCCGCCACCAAAGCATTGCTGGAGCGTGAGGATGTGATTCTGATCGCCACGGTATCGGCGATTTACGGTTTGGGTGATCCGGAAATGTATTTGAAGATGATCCTTCAGGTGCGCTTGGGCGATACCATCAGTCAGCGAGATATTTTGGCTCGTTTGACTTCGATGCAATACACCCGCAATGATGTCGAACTGTGGCGCGGTACTTTTCGAGTGCGCGGTGATGTGATTGATATTTTCCCGGCGGAAGCCGAAGAGTATGCGGTACGTATCGAATTATTCGATGACGAGGTCGAAAATATCGGCTGGTTTGATCCTTTAACCGGCGAGATCATTGCCAAGGTGACTCGTGTCACGGTCTATCCTAAATCGCATTATGTAACACCTAGGGAACGCACCTTGCAGGTGGTCGAACAGGTTAAGGTGGATTTGAAAGAGCGTTTGGAACAGTTACGTTCGATGAATAAGCTGGTTGAGGCGCAGCGCCTTGAAGAGCGCACCAAGCTTGATATCGAAATGATGGTTGAGCTCGGATACTGCACCGGCATCGAGAACTATTCACGCTATCTCTCCGGGCGCAATGCCGGGGAAGCGCCACCGACCTTAATGGACTATTTGCCAAAAAATGCGTTGATGGTGATTGATGAAAGCCATGTCACCATTCCGCAAATCGGCGGCATGTACAAAGGCGACCGCTCGCGTAAAGAGAATCTGGTGACTTACGGTTTCCGCCTGCCATCGGCGTTGGATAACCGTCCGATGAAGTTCGAAGAGTTCGAGCGCGCTATGCCGCAGACGATTTTTGTGTCGGCAACCCCCGGTAATTATGAAGCCGAGCATTGCCCGGAGATGATCGAGCAGGTGGTGCGTCCGACCGGCTTGTTGGATCCCGAATTGGAAGTCCGTCCGGCAACCACCCAGGTCGATGACCTGCTTGGTGAAATTCGTTTACGCGCCGAAAAGAATGAGCGCATTCTGGTTACTACCTTGACCAAACGTATGGCGGAGAATTTGACCGAGTATCTGGAGGATCATCAAGTGCGTGTGCGCTATATGCACTCGGATATCGATACAGTGGAGCGCATTGAGATTATCCGTGATTTGCGTTTAGGCGAGTTCGATGTGCTGGTGGGGATTAACCTGTTGCGAGAAGGGTTGGATATTCCAGAAGTGTCCCTGGTGGCGATTTTGGATGCGGATAAGGAAGGTTTTTTACGTTCCGAGCGTTCATTGATTCAGACCATTGGCCGTGCGGCGCGAAATGTTGAAGGTAAAGCGATTCTTTATGCCGACAAAATCACCAAGTCGATGAAAAAGGCCATTGATGAAACCGAGCGCCGTCGTGCCAAACAGATGCAGTACAATTTGGATCACGGCATTACCCCGCAAGGTTTGAACAAAAAGGTCAGCGATATTCTTGAAGGTTCTCCTTATAGCAGCAAATCATCACGTAAACAGTCTGCGACAAAAGCCGCTGAGAAAACACAGCAATATACGTCAACACCGGAGATGACCCCGGCTCAGTTGGCAAGTCATATCAAGAAGTTGGAAAAACAGATGTATAAAGCGGCCAAGGATCTCGATTTTGAAGCCGCCGCGCAGCTTCGCGACGAGGTGAAAACCTTGAAAACTAATATGGTTGGCATTGGTGATTTAAGGTAGAATAGCTGCCTGCGTGTTTTACGGATTAAACAAAATAAAATACGTATTTTTTATAGGTTGCTATGACAGGGTCATATTTTGTTAAGTCATTGAACTTAAATAAAATTGTTAGCAGTTGACAATTAACTCTAAATTCAGAGATCGTACACTAAAAAAATCATTTAACTTTATGCTTTCATCCCCATCCCGTGTTTCCAGTATGCTTCGAGTTTCTCAAAAACCATTACATCTAAAGTTGATTATCGCGTTATTTGCGTTGTTGTTCAGTGCGCCGAATTACGCCCAGCAAAATTTAGCTAACGATAAGTCACCGGTGCAGGAATTGAAGCGACAGGCCGATATTTTTCAACTCGGCTTGCAGGCAATGGAACGGAATAACCGAGATGAAGCGCTAGCGTTATGGAGCCAATTGGCAGAGTCCGGTGAATTGATTCCCGAGTTAGCTCGCGCGGTGGAAAATAATATTGCCGTTGTGTTGATTCAGCAAAAGCGTTATGACGAAGCTAAGAAACGTTTGGATCGAGCATTAGAGTCGAATCCTCAAGTTGCGACAACCTTGGCTAACCTTAATCAAATCTACGCTTATGAAGCACAAAAGGCTTATAAACAAGTCTTTAAAGACAGCAAGGTAATCGAGCCAACAGCACAGCTGCTTTATTTTGATATTAAGAGCGCACAGTTACCTAATCAGCAAGTGGTGATCAAAGCGGAAAATGCAGATGGTATGCGTGTGGTGAAAAAGCAGGTGGAGCTGTGGCGTCAGGCTTGGGCCAGTCAGAATGTCGAGCGTTATTTGAGTTTCTATGATGATAAAGCCTTTATCCCCAAAAACGGTTGGTCGCTGGATTATTGGATCAAAAACCGTCATATTAGTCTAAAGCGTCCTGATTATATTAAGGTCTATGTCGATGAATTGACCTTGACTCCGATCAGTGATGATTTTATCCGCGCGCGTTTTTATCAGCGTTATGACTCGGATCGTTTTAAAGACGATGTCTACAAGGTCTTGTTATGGCAAAAACATAATAACCAGTGGAAAATCGTCCAAGAGGTAGTGATGTATGACGGCAAATAGTCGTTGTCATAATTGGTTATTAAAAGCCGCTTTAGCTGCATGCTTGGCGGTCAATGCGGTGCATGCAGACGAAGTGCTGCAAACCGAGCAGAAACTGATTAACGGTTTGCAATCGGTACAGCAACTGCAGCTGCAACAGGCCTTGACGACTTTTGAAGAGCTGGGCGAGCGCTTTCCCAAATATAAATTGGCACACCTGTTAAAAGCCGATTTACTGGCTGCAAAAGCCGGCAATTTGCAACTGATTGAACAGGTACGTCAGCAGAACCCGAAAAGTGTTGCCAGGCTCATCGACGAAGCCGAGGTGCGTTGGCAGTTTTCCAACAATAATCTCAAGCATACCGATGAGTTTAACGATTTTGTCTTAAAAAGCGCCGAGCAAAAACATATTATCCTGGTCAGTCTGCAAGAAAGTCGTTTGTATGTATACAAACGCGATGCCGGAAAAGGCATGCAGCGTATTGCCGATTATTACGTCACTATGGGGCGAAAAGGCAGCGGTAAAGAGCGCGAAGGCGATTTACGTACACCGATTGGTGTCTATCATATTGTCGATTTATTGCCAGGGTCTGACTTACCGGATTTATACGGAGTAGGTGCCTTGCCGCTGAATTACCCGAATATCTGGGATAAATCTAACGGTAAAACCGGTTCGGGGATCTGGTTGCATGGCGTGCCGAGTGATACCTATATTCGAGCACCTAGGGCGAGTCGCGGTTGTGTGGTATTGAATAACAAAGCGATGGAACGTCTATTGTCGGAATACGACATCCCTTTTGCCACACCGGTTGTTATTGTTGACCAGCCGGTCGATAAAACCTTGATGGCCTCGTCGCAATATCTGCTTACGCAAATCCAAGCTTGGTTGGCGGATAACCAACCGCAAGTGAATTGGCAGCAGGTCAGCGTGTTCCGCTACCCGAACGAAAAAGATCTGTTTTATGTGACGTTCCCCGATCCTGACAGTCAGCGTTTACATCATCAATTTTGGAAGCGCGATGGCGATGGGGACTGGATAGTTAAGGTGGAATCGGCTGATGAAATTAATAAGTTAGCGCAAAAATAGCCTAATTAACAGCCTCAATTTATGTACAAAAAAGCCGTCTAAAAACGGCTTTTTTAGTTTTAAGAACAATGTAAAAGAAGAGAGCTTAGTTCAGCTTCATACTCTCCACTGGCGCTGTAGCGGCCTGATTTGGCTTCTCATGATGTTGATGTGGGTGTTGCTCGGAGTGCTTGAGCGACTGTTCGATAATTCGCATTTTGCTTTTGTAGCTGTCGGCAATCTTTTTTCCCTGGATTTTCTGTTCTGTCCACAGCTCGACATCGCGCCACATTTTAAAAATCTCTTGTTGGCTCGGCATGGAACCCGCGGAACGCAGTTCCAAGGTGAGCACCGGGATATTCAGGTATTCTCCGGCATAACGCCCTAGTGAACCGGGGTAGGTACCCAGTTCACGATGGTGTAAAGCACCGATTTTATTGGGTATGGCATGATCAGGGCCGTCATAGTCAAGTAAGCCATAGGGAGCGTGAATGGAAATAATCGCATCCGGTTTAAACTCTTTGATGGTATTGACCAATAGCTGAGTTTCGGGCTCTGAGTTAGCGCTTTCACCTGGATAACGGCGCTTGTTTTTATAACGCTGCCAGCTCTTCAGTGCCAATTCATCCCAGTCGGGAGAGGGGAAGTTGCGGTTAATGTCGACGCCATTGGCGTTAACACGAGTCGCAGGCCCCTGAAAAAGTCCATCGGGATTGGCCAATGGAAAAAACATCCAGTTCTGGCGTGTTTCGTTCTGGTTTGCCTGCATATTCATCATCCATAAATAGGTCAGGCTAATCGCGGTATATTCATCGCCATGGATACCGCTGATAAACAGAATATTTCCGGTCGGCTTGTTGCTGTGTTGCTCTGCGGGAGTAAAGCGCTTGATTGGAATAGCGCGCTTTTCAATGCTTGCGATAGGACCGGCTTGCATATTCAACTCAAGGCAACCATCGTATTTAACGGTTCTTAAGGTGTGTGACCACTCTTTGCAAAATGATTCGATATTCTGTGAATTGGTGTCTGATGGAGTGCTGGCGAAACTGCTGGCGCTGAAAATCAAGCCAGCAACAAGAATCCACGATTTTTGGTTTAGCATTCTGTACGTTAATTTCTGTTAAATGGTTATTCGTATTTATTCAAAGGAATTATTCCTCTGCATCGCCTCTCAGGCTTAAAGCAGAGGCTTCATCCATCCCAATGCCCTCTGGCGGTGGTAGTTTACTATTAAGCTTGATATTAAGGCGTAAATCATTCGCAGAATCTGCATAGCGTAACGCATCCTGATAGGTGATCTGCTGACTTTCATAGAGGTCAAATAGAGCCTGGTCAAAGGTTTGCATGCCGATGGCGGAGGATTTCTGCATAATCTCTTTCAGTGCTCCGACATTTCCTTGCATAATCAGTTCAGAGACGCGTGGAGTGTTGATCAACACTTCGACCGCAGCAATACGTCCACCGCCGATCTTCGGAATCAAGCGTTGCGAAACAATGGCTTTCAGGTTCAATGACAAATCCATCAGGATATGGTTTTTCTGGATAGCCGGGAAAAAATTGACGATACGATCCAGTGTCTGGTTGGTATTGTTGGCGTGCAGTGTCGATACGCAAAGGTGGCCAGTCTCGGCGAAGGCAATCGCGTGTTCCATGGTTTCGTGTGAGCGAATCTCACCAATCAAAATAACATTAGGCGCCTGTCGTAAGGTGTTTTTCAAGGCGGCTTCATAGCTTTCGGTGTCCACACCGACTTCTCGCTGGGTGATAATGCTTTTCTTATGGCTATGGACGAATTCGATCGGGTCTTCAATCGTGATGATATGACCGTCCATGGTCTGGTTACGTACACCAATCAAACTGGCCAAGGTCGTCGACTTACCGGAGCCGGTTCCACCTACCATTAGCAGCAAGCCGTTTTTTTCTTTAATGAACTCTTTCATTACCGGCGGCAGGTTCAGCGTTTCGAACTCTGGAATATCGGTATGAACTGAGCGGATAACCATACCCGGTGTGCCGCGTTGCATAAAGATATTGACACGGTAACGCGCCGTGCCGGGGATATGATAGGCAAAGTTACATTCCTGAGTCTCGTGGAAAATGGCTCTTTGATCATCGTTCATCATCAGCTCAGTAAGCAACGTTGCCATTTCGGGATCGATGACGTCCTCAGTAATTGTCTCAAGGTGACCATCTTTCTTCATGGTAATCGGGCGACCGGCAGTGACGAATAAATCCGAGCCGCCACTTTGTGTGAAATGGAGAAGAATCTTATCGAATTCACTTAGGTTTTCAGGTTCTGCCATATCGAGCTCCTTTGACAATATCGCTACTGGTTAGGTGAATAGGTAAATCGATGAGTTGCTAGTTAAACTAAGCGAACAAACTCTTATTGACCGCCTTACTTCTGGCATCGTCTTTATAAATCACATTTTTGTCGACCAAGGCTTTGAGGTTCTGATCCATGGTCTGCATGCCCAATTGGTTGGAAGTTTGGATTACCGAATACATCTGAGGAATCTTCGCTTCACGAATCAGGTTTCGAATCGCCGAATTGACCAGCATGATTTCATGGGCGGCGACACGTCCACCGGTCGTTTTTTTCAATAAGGTTTGTGAAATAACGGCTTGCAGAGATTCCGACAACATAGAACGCACCATCTCTTTTTCCTCTGCAGGGAATACGTCAATGATTCGGTCGATGGTCTTTGCCGCCGAACTGGTATGCAAGGTTCCAAATACCAAGTGACCGGTTTCCGCGGCGGTCATCGCCAAACGTATGGTTTCCAAGTCTCGCATCTCACCAACGAGGATGACATCGGGGTCTTCACGAAGAGCGGAGCGTAAAGCGTTGTTGAAGCTTTTGGTGTCTCGGTGAACTTCACGCTGGTTAATCAGCGCGCGGTGGGATTTATGCACGAATTCGATAGGGTCTTCAACGGTAAGAATATGAGCCGGATCGCGTTTGTTGATATAGTCGACCATGGCGGCAAGCGTTGTCGATTTACCAGAACCGGTCGGGCCGGTTACCAATACCAGTCCACGAGGGAATTCGGCAATGTTCTTGAATACCGGGGGGGTATTGAGGTCTTCCAATGTGAGAATCTTGCTTGGAATGGTACGAAATACGGCGGCAATGCCTCGGTTTTGAAAAAAGACATTGGCACGAAAACGAGCGATTTTAGGCAGTTCAAAAGAAAAATCGGCTTCCAGGGTTTCTTCAAAGCCGCGACGTTGTTCGTCGCTCATAATGTCGTATACCATCTTTTGCAGCTGTTCGGCTTCAAAATCTGGCGCTTCGATACGTTGTACATCACCGTCGATTCGGATAATCGGAGGCTGACCGGTAGAGAGGTGCAAGTCAGAAGCACCTTGTTCAACACCAAATTCAAGTAGTTGGGTAATATCCATAATTCAGACCTTCAACAGCAAGATTAACGGGTAAGTGTTGAAATTCATTATAGAGAAGCTAGAGGCTAATGAGAATAAAAAACTCCTATGAGTTTGATAAAGCTTTTTGGTGAGAGGCTGAATACAGCTAAAAACGCTTGTGGTTAAGATGTGATTTAACGCTATGGTTAGGCACGGTTCAAAAACCGATTTTATGCACCAACGGTTCCAAGTTGGCTTTTTTGTAGGCTTTCCAGCGTTCGCGCCCCATTTCAATAAGGTATTCGGACTGATCGAGGATCTCGATGGTGCGTTGGTATTGTGGATAAAAATCCGCAAAATTTGGATGCATATTGATAAGCACATCTTCGCATTTTTTATCAATCTGTTCGCCGAACAGTTGAATAGGCGCTTTCATCTCTTGCGCAAAAGCATGGTGAATAAAGCTTTGCGGCGATTGGTTCCACAGGGTTAGGTCAAAGCGTTGCGCTTCTTGAATATCGGCAAAACGCACATCGGCACGACGTTGCTGTTTCCAGATGGTTTTTAACAGCTTAGCCAGAAACTGTTCGCGCTCTTTCGGCTCGCTACTATTAAGCACATAAAACACCACGTCTTGTGATGCTGTTGCGCTGGAGTGGGGCTGCGTCGTTTCGATGCTCATGGTTTTGCCTATTTTCAATCTATTTAAGCGTTAGCGCTATTGACCAAGAACTGAACCAGGGTCGGTACCGGGCGCCCGCTAGCGCCTTTATTGGCACCACTTGTCCAAGCCGTACCGGCGATATCCAAATGAGCCCAATCGACTTCTTTAGTGTAGCGTGCTAAAAATTGTGCTGCGGTAATGGTGCCGCCTTCGCGTCCACCGATATTGGCCATATCGGCAAAGTTGGATTTTAACTGTTCATCCCACTCTTCACCTAAAGGTAGCTGCCATAAACGATCATAGGTATATTGACCTGATGCAATCAACTCATCAACCAGCTCTTGATTATTACCCAATACTGCCGAAACATGGTTGCCCAGTGCGATAATACAAGCGCCGGTCAACGTCGCCATATCAATGACTTTTGCCGGTTTATAGGCTTGTTGCACATAAGTTAAGGCGTCACACAGAATCAAACGGCCTTCCGCATCGGTATTAAGGATCTCAATGGTCTGACCGGAAAGGGAGGTTACCACATCCCCCGGTTTGATCGCATTGCCGGCCGGCATGTTTTCTGTGGAGGGTATCACAGCAACGACATTGATTGCAGGTTTGAGCTCACCCAGTGCTTTAAAGACCCCCAGCACTGTTGCCGCACCGCCCATGTCATATTTCATCTCGTCCATTGAGGCGCCAGGTTTCAGGGAAATACCTCCGGTATCGAAAGTGACCCCTTTACCAACTAGAGCAATCGGTGCTTGCTCGGCATCCGCCCCCTGATATGACAAGCAGATCATTTTCGGTGGCGTTGGGGTGCCTTGCGCTACAGCCATAAATGACCCCATCCCCATCTCGATCATTTGTTCACGTTCGAGGATATTGACATCAAAACCGTAGTCTTTAGCCAATTGTTCGGCGGTTTCGGCCAGGTAAGCCGGGGTACAAAAGTTGCTTGGCATATTGGCAAGATCTTTCGTCAATGTCATGCCTTTTGCGGTAGCCTGCGCTTGTAGTGCCGCGTTGGCTTCATCACAACCGACAAAATTGACTTGCTGAAGTCTGCTTTCCAGCGGTTCAAATTTGCCACGGCTGGCGTGGCTATATTGATAAAGGCTTTGTTGAATAATCAAAGTGTTTTGTAAGGTACTCCAGCTCTTGTCGAAACCCTCTGGATGGATTTGTGCCATAAAATTGTCGATCTGCTCGGAGCCGTTTTGTTTAACGGCTTCGGCAGCGGCCTTGATTGCGGTTAGATAGCCTTTTACCGTCAGTTTATCGAGTTCACCTAAACCTACCAGAATCAGGCGAGACACCTTAATGCCCTGTGGTTTGATTAGAGTAAGTGTTTTTCCTAGGGCTCCTTTCAAATCGCCGCTATCCGTAAGTTCTTGCATTAGATTGGCTAGATCCGCTTGGTTTGATAGGCCTGTTGTATCGGCGGCAATATTGCCCTGTTTATCTACCGGTACGATCCAAGTATCGTCAGTTTGGCTTGCAGAAGAGAAAGAGAAACTTAGGTTTTTCATTGGGATGGAGTCCTTGCATTGATTGTTTTTTTTACCAAAGGTATGCGGCCAAAAGCACAGTTTTTATCAGCCAGGCCGTCTTTATATCCGGCTTGTGTTTCGCCTGAGAGATTCGCTGGGTATAATGGCAGCGGTCAACTTACAATTTGGCTTAATTTAATTCATCCTATTCTAATTGAGAGAGCCGGTTTTTGCGAATTCTCGATAAATATATTTACAAAGAACTTGGGCAGACATTTGCAGCGGTGTTGATTGTGCTATTGCTGATTACATTCGGCAGTGAAGCCACTCAATTGCTGACCCATGCCATTGAAGGCAAAATACCTTCTTCAGTGGTTTTTCAGGTGTTGCTGCTGAAAATCCCTCCGGCTTTGGAAATTATTCTGCCTTTGGTCGCTTTGCTTGCGGTCATGCTCGCTATCGGCCGATTGTATCAAGATCAGGAAATGGTGGTTTTGCAAAGCTGCGCCATTACCCCAAAGTATTTTCAACAACGCATCAGTCATTTTCTTATTCCGGTGGCGCTGTTCACGGCGTTGATTAGTCTTTATGTCACGCCTTGGGCTTATCAGCAGGAACGTGTGATCATCGCCGAGGCACAGACGGTTTCTCCGATGGCCGGTTTGGTGGCCGGTAAGTTCAACCCTTTACCCAATAATCAAGGCGTGCTCTATGCTAAAACCATTGAGGATGGACAAATGCGCAATGTTTGGCTGCAGCTGAGAAGTCCGCAGGTGGATATGGTGTTAAGTGCGCCTGTAGGGCGTTTTGAATGGCGTGATAACCGGGTTGTCCTGGTTTTAGAGAATGGCCAAAGTTACCGTGGTCTGCATGGTATTAATCTGACGGGCGCTTTTAATTCAGAGATGAATGTGCCGTCGGCCGAGGTGAGTATTCAGAAGTTTGCTCGTTACGAAGGCGTATTGCCGGCGTTGACGCCGATTGCATCAAGACCTGAATTATTGGAATCCTCTACAATCGCCTTATGGCATGCGTCAACCAATGAAGCGCAGGCATTGCTGCAATGGCGTTTGGTAACGCCGATAGGTGTTTTGATTTTAGGTTTAATCGGCTTGAAGCTGAGTAAAACCGGGCCACGAGAAGGGCGTTTTGCCAAGATATTTATCGCTTTGCTGGTTTACATTCTTTATAACCAGTTTTTGGTGATGGGGCGTGATGCCATTGGCAATGGTGGTTGGCCTGCCTGGCTGGGTTTGTGGCCGGTTGTGCTGGTTTTTGCCATGTTGGCATTAACCGATCACAGTGGTGAACATGCGTGGTGGCGTTTACGCCGTTTAAGACCGGGAAGCAGGCTCTGATGGTTTGCCTAGCGAAACTCAACGCACTAGCGGGTGGTTGTATATGAACCGAATTGAGCGTTATTTAGGAACGGCTGTCATCAGTTATACCTTATTGGTCATGCTGGTGATTCTGCTGATTTTCTCGTTCTTTGAATTTATGAATCAGCTCGGTAAGTTAACCGAAACCTACACCTTGGCAATGGGAGGGCTTTACACTTTGCTCAAGGTTCCGGTCTATGCTTATCAGATTTTTCCTATCGCGATTTTGATTGGCGCTTTAATGGGATTGGGGGCGCTGGCGAATCAGTCTGAGCTGACGATTTTACGCGTTACCGGCTGGTCGATTAAACGGATTTTATGGGCGGTGTTAAAAACAGCGCTGCTGTTATGGCTGGTAATTGCCTTGATTGGTGAGTTGGTTGCGCCATCGAGTGAAGCCTTGGCAAAAAAACTCCGTGCCGAGGCTTTAAACCAAAGTTTTTCGATTGGCTCGGCAAGCGGTCTCTGGATTAAGGACGAACAGCAATACATCCATGTCGGCCGTATTGTTTCCAGTGAGCAATTGAGCAATATCAGCATTTATCAATTAAGCGCCAACGCCGTTAGCGACAAGCCGTTGCCTGGCGAGATTGAGCAGGTGATGCGTGCTAAAAAGGCTGATTATATCGATGATGGCCAATGGCGTTTTACTCAGGTGCAGTTAATGCATTTTGATCAGCAAAGCAGTGATTTGCTGGATGCTAGTACACCGCTTTACAGTTTCCAGCAAGAGCTGTTGCCGCAATTGGCTAAGTCGTTTCCGTTGCAGCCCGAAGACTTGACCAACCTTGATATGGAAACCCGTTATCTAAGTAGTTTTGATCTGTTTTACTATATCCGTTTTCTGGAAGAAAATGGTTTGGAAGCAAGCGCCTATCGTTTGTCGTTCTGGCAGAAGCTGGCAATGCCTTTGGTGGTGCTGGCGATGATTGCGATAGTATTGCCGTTGATTTTCGGCTCTATGCGTCAGGTGAGTGTCGGTAAGCGCATTTTCCTTGGTGTATTAATCGGAATGGGCTTCCACCTGCTTAATCAGATGGTGGGCAATATCGCCGTGGTCTACCAGATGCCGATTGCCTTGGCGGCTTTTTTACCGGCGCTTTTGCTTTTGCTTGCGGCGCTTTGGTGGATGCGCCGTATTGATTAGTTCTTTGTCGTTGGTTAGAGCTGGCGGTTATTGCATCAGTCGCCACTCAGCTTATTGAGCTTTATGGATAATCGTTTCAATTTCAGCCACTTTTTCAGCCACCAGCTGAGGATTGCCTTTAGCCTCGATATTTAAACGCAAAAGGGGCTCTGTATTTGAGAGGCGGATATTCATGCGCCAATCGCTAAATTCCAAACTTAACCCGTCGGTCATATCCATTTGTGGATTTTGTGCGGCATAAAGCGCTTTCACTTCTTCTAAAATAGCCGGCGCATCCTTGACCTTGTAGTTCAGCTCGCCACTGCAAGGGTAAGCTTTCATACGTTCTTTGACCAGTTCATCAAGCGATTTATTGCTAAGGCTCATCAGTTCACTGACCAATAACCAAGGAATCATGCCGCTATCGCAATAGAAGAAATCTTTAAAATAGTGGTGTGCAGACATCTCGCCACCGTAGATCGCATCTTCTTTACGCATGCGCTCTTTAATAAAGGCGTGACCGGTTTTCGATTGAACCGCAATACCGCCGGAACGTTTGACTTGATCGATGGTGTTCCAGGTCAAGCGAGGATCGTGCACGATTTTGCTGCCAGGGTGTTTTTTTAGCAGCATCTCGGCAAGTAGGCCGACCAGATAATAGCCTTCGATAAACTCGCCCTGACTGTCGAATAGAAAACAGCGGTCAAAATCACCATCCCAGGCGACGCCGAAATCGGCGTGATTTTCCAGAATGGCTTGTTTGGTCGCCCCACGGTTTTCGATAATCATTGGATTGGGAACGCCGTTAGGGAAATCGCCGTCCGCCTGGTGGTGCAAGCGAATCACATCAAACGGAAGGTGCTTGGCCAGTTCGTCAAAAGTCGGTCCAGCAGAGCCGTTACCGGCGTTGACGACGATTTTAAACGGCTTGAGTTTACTGGTATCGATATAACCGAGTAGGTGTTCAACATAGGCGCTTTTGTCGGGTTTAGCGATTAAATTCCCTGGATTTGTCGCTTTGGTATCGAAATCCTGATTGATGACGCGCTGCTCAATTGCTTTTAAACCGGAATCGCCGCTTATCGGTTTAGAGCCTTTTGCCACCAGTTTCATGCCGTTATAACCTTTTGGGTTATGGCTGGCTGTGATCATAATGCCGCCGTCGGCTTGGTAGTGGCTGGTGGCAAAATAGACTTCTTCGGTGCCGCAAAGGCCTAGGTGCAGAATATCGACACCACTATCAATCAATCCTTGGCATAAAGCATCACTCAATTCAGGGCTTTCAAGTCGAATATCATGGCCGATGACAACGTTCGCCGGTTTAAATTCGGCAGCAAATGCACGTCCAATATCATAGGCCCGTTGGGCGTTTAGGTCTTGCGGCACTATGCCGCGAATATCGTAGGCTTTAAAGGCATTTAGGGTTGTCATGGTGTTTTGTATCTACTTTTGGCTTGATGAGCTGGTAACCAATCTTAACGACCGACACCGTAATAGCAGAAATGATTGTCTTCTATCCAGTAGCGGTTGTAGAGGTTGCGACCATCTAAAATAATCTTGCTGCGCATTGTATCATTTAACAGTGATAAATCCGGTGACCAGAAAGCTTTATATTCGGTTAGAACACATAGTGCATCACTGTTTTGAGTGGCCTGATACATTTCGTCACACAATTCTATGCGGGAGGTTTGTTCCTTATCAAGGTTTTCCTCAAGCCAGTGTTGCATTGAGTTTTTGGCAAAGGGGTCATAGAGCTTTAGGCGGCAGCCTTGGTTGATAAAAGCGCTAATCAGTTTGATGCTGGCAGCACTGGTGACTGAGGTGGTGTTGGGTTTATAGCCAAGTCCCCATAGGGTGATGGTTTTATCGGCCAGTTGACAGTCAAAATGGTGCCAAAGTTTGCGGAAAAGCAGCTCTTTTTGGTTTTCGTTGATATCGATCACCGATTGCAACAAGCTGTGCCCGCCATTCTGGTGTTCTTCTGGCAGCAAGCTTTTAATGCGTTGCAGGTCGCGCGTGAAGTTGTCGCCGCCAAAACCGATGCCGGGGTAAAGGTAAGAACGACCGATTCGTGTATCAGCCCCCAAGCCTAAACGCACCTCCTCAATATCCGCGCCAATTTTTTCCGCAATGGAAGAAAGTTCATTCATTAAAGAAATTCGCGTTGCCAATAAGGCGTTGGTGGCATATTTGGTTAATTCAGCAGATGCCGGAGACATGCTGATAATCACGTCTTTATTGCGATTGAAGGGGGCGAACAGTAAGGCGATTTGTTGTTTAACGTGATTGCTGTGTGAGCCGATAATGATTCTGTCAGGGCGAACAAAGGCCTGAATGGCGTGACCGTCCGCGGCGAAATCCGGGTTGATGGCATACTCCAAACAACAGATTTCGGCCAACTCTTTGGCTAGGCCGATAGTGAAGTTACTGCGGATGATCAAAGAGCTGTTTGCCAAGCAATTATCCTGTAATAGGCTGGCAATGCGGCGTGCATTTTGACAGTCATCCGGATGTAACGCCAAAATATGACATTCCGCTTGGGTGTCATGGCTGTCGCCAAAAACCAGGCGCTTGGCTTCGGTTTGCTGTTCCAGAAGTTTATTCAGGCCGGGTTCGGCATAGTCTTTTTTGCGTGCGCCAATCAAGGTGACTTTATTACCGGTCTCTGCTAGACAGCCTGCGGCGACCATTGCGCTAATGGTGTCTCCAAATACATTAATTCTCATTTTGCGTCTTCCATAGATTGGTGAGAATGCCTTGGGTAGAGGCATCCAAATCGGTTAAATCACGGTTTTCAATCTGTTGCAGAATTTGCAGTGCAATTTTTTTACCGAGTTCCACGCCCCATTGGTCGAACGGATTGATGTTCCAAATCACCGATTGGACAAAGACCTTGTGTTCATAAAGTGCTATCAGCATGCCTAGGTGTCTGGCATCCAAAGTATCCAATAAAATGGTGCTGGAGACTTGACCGCCCGGATAGTCTTTATGAGGGTTTTCGCCTTTTTGACCGATCATCAGCGCTCGGCTTTGAGCCAGACAGTTGGCGATATTGAGGTTGTGGTGGTAAACGGTACGTGGTTTTTGATCGGTAGGTTTGGCAAAGAGAATAAAATCCGCCATGACGCGCTCGGTTCCCTGGTGCATCAACTGATAAAAGGCATGTTGCGCATTGGGCCCGACTTCACCCCATAGAATCGGGCAGGTGCGGTAATTGACCTTTTCGCCGTCACGGGTGACATGTTTACCGTTACTTTCCATTTCCAGCTGCTCAAGATAGCTGGCCAAATACTTCATTCGTGAATCATAAGGCAGAATTGCTTGTCCCATCAGGCCTAATAAATTGATGTTCCAAATGCCGATCAAGCCCATTAAAACCGCAACGTTTTTTTCAAAAGGGGTGGTGCGAAAATGCTCATCCATTTCATGAGCGCCCTGCAAAAATGCGTAAAAACCGGACATGCCTTGCTGTAAGGCAATGGTAAGGCCGATAGTCGACCACATGGAAAAGCGACCACCGACCCAATCCCAGAACAATAGCTGGTGATCGGGCAAGAGCCCCCATTCATCCATTTTGGCTTGATTGGTAGAGAGGCCGATAAAGTGTTGTTTAATGCCTTGTTCGGATTGACTGAAGCTGGAAATCCATTCATGGGCTGTTCTGGCCAGGGATAATGTATCAATAGTGGTGAAGGATTTTGAGGCGATGACAAATAAAGTGGTTTCCGCATTCAGCGTTTTAAGCAAGCTTTGCAGTTGTTTACCATCCAAAGTGGAGACAAAATGAATATCAGGTGCATCAGCTAGCTTACTGTCATCAAGTGCATGGGTAATCATCAAGGGCCCTAAATCACTGCCACCGACACCAATATTGACCACATCGGTAAAGGGTTTGCCTGAGAAGCCGCGTAGCTGGTGAGAGTGGATACGTTTCACCAGGGTTTCCATTTTTTGCCATTCGGCTTTGACTTCGGCTTTTGGGTTGGTTAAATCACGCAAGAATACATGTCCGGCGGCACGGTCTTCGGTGATATTGATTTTCTCACCGGCAAATAACTTATCAATCCACTGTTTGAGATTTGCCTGTTCGGCAAGTTCAAGTAACGAATTGCGTTCCTCGGCGCTGATATTCTGTTTCGAGTAATCAAACAGCATCCCTGGTAATTTGGCATGAAATTGTTCAAAGCGCTGTGGGTTTTCAGTAAATAAACTCGCCAGATGGCGTTGTTTAGCTTCATTGCCGTATTCTGCAAGCGCTTGGTAAGCCGGCCACTGTTTCATTGAATTACCTCTTCTGTCTTTATCCGCTAGTCTCTTAGTCGCAATGCGTGCTTAGGGCGTGGTCTTGAATTCATCCAGCCAGGTTTTGAATTCAGCACCCAGCTCAGGATGCTGAAGAGCAAATTCTACGGTCGCTTTAAGGTAGCCGAGTTTGTCGCCGCAGTCATAGCTTTTGCTTTCTAGGCAGTAGGCATCGACATTGGAGATTTCCATTAATTGGGCAATGGCATCAGTCAGCTGAATCTCATTGCCGGCCCCTTTCGGCGTGACTTTAAGTAGGTTAAGGATTTGATTGTCGAGTACATAGCGACCGGTGACCGAAAGGTTGGAGGGCGCTTCTTCAATTGATGGTTTTTCGACAATAGCCGACATTTCACAGGAGTTTCCAGGTTCTAGATCGGTCCCCATGCAATCGGCGATACCATATTTGTAAACTTCCGATTTTGGCACAGGCTCCACCATAATTTGGCTGTGACCGGTTTTTTGATAGGCCTTGACCATGTTTTTCAGGTCATTGGTGCGATCACTCAAAATGACATCGGGTAATAACACAGCAAAAGGATCGTTACCGATAATGGGTGCCGCGCAAAGCACGGCATGGCCAAGCCCTAAAGCCTGTGGTTGACGAACCGAGATGATATTGGCTTCGGCAGGGAGGATATTGGCCACTTTCGCCAACAGGTCCTTTTTGTTTTTGAAGGCGAGTGTTTTTTCCAATTCAAAATTATGGTCAAAGTGATTTTCAATCGCACCTTTGGAGGAGTGGGTGACAAGAATGATGTCGGTAAAGCCCGCATTGACCGCTTCACGAACCACATATTGGATTAAAGGTTCATCGACCAGAGTGATCATCTCTTTGGGAATCGCTTTGGTGGCGGGTAAAAAACGCGTTCCCAGTCCGGCAACGGGAATCACCACTTTCTTTACGTTGGCTGACATCTTTGTGCTCCTTAAAATTTGTATTTATGGCAGATAATGACTGCGGCATTAGTATTGGTCAAGCTTTTCCTTGAAAAGTTCAGTTAAGTCTTTGTTGTCACTGTTTATGGCTTCGTTTTATTCTGCTTTTTAGGTTAATCTGTATCCAAAAGAGGCTCTTATGCATACGGGGTTTATGTCTTTGAATACAGAATGCTTTAAACCGGTTTATATTAAACGGGTGCAATTAAGCTTTAGTTATTAGCTAACAGCAATGCTTAGACCAATTAAGGGTTTTTTGTATTTAAGTGATTGAAAAACAATAGGTTAATAAGGTTGTTGATTGTTATTTTTGTCTGTGGGTTTTTAAAGTCCCAGCCTAAAAAAATATCTTATTGAACCAATATATTTGTGATTGTTTGAGTTTGGTGCAGTTGGGTGTGATTATTCGGCTTGTTATGGAAAAGCGCAATAAAGATAAAGCCTGCTAATTTTAAATATAAAAATCTGTTCAGTTTCAGAGTGTTATTTGTTGGAAAGGGATGGTTAAGGTCTTTAAAGTGTGTTAATTTCCAAAGAGTAGCGATATAAAGAGGACTTGTAATGATAGGTTGGTCTTTCTTAAAAAACTCTAAATTCTGGGTGTCTTTTTCGATTAACCTCTTTATTAGCTTGCTGATTGTCAGTGTCCTTCTTTTTATTTTGCAAATCTACAATAGTAATCAAGCCAATCAATCCGCACAGTTTAAAAATCATTTAATCGCTGAAAAAACCGTTCAAGAAATTGCTAGCAGCATGGATGCATTTTCCTATGATGTGCTTTTTTTGGCATCTTTGGCCGAAAATCATTTTATGCCGATTGAACAAAAGTTCGACCTTCCTTTTATTACCGATATTATGGCCAATTATCTGGTTTCCAGTCCTTTGGTCGACCAGGTGCGATTATTGTCATCTAATGGCATGGAATTAATACGAATCAATGAAAGCAAAGGTCAGGCTGAAATCGTGGCTCAGACAAGGCTGCAAGATAAAGCCAATCGTTATTATTTTACCGACGTCAAAGGTTTAACCAGTGGCAGTATTTCGGTTTCATATTTGGACTTAAATGTTGAAAACGGTCAGGTTGAGGTTCCTGTCAAGCCGATGATTCGATTGGCATCACCATTGCATGACTCTAGTGGTAACTTCATTGGTGCGGTGATTATTAATTTTAAGGCGAAAACGATGATCAGCCGTTTGGCTGCTTTTGGTGATGAGACTCATGATGTTTGGTTGGTTGATGATAAAGGGGATTGGTTGCTCGCACCTAAGGATCAGATGCCATGGGCCGGTCAGCTTGAACTGGGCGGTAATAATTTAAAAACCTATTTGCCCAAGCTTTATGCATTGTTATCTGACACCAGGATGGGTTCAAAACAGGCCAAGCAGCCAACTGGTTTTTACCGTTTGCAGAAGATTGCCATCAAACCCAATGCAATGATTGATCAACCGGTTATTTCTCGAGCGGACAATATCTTTTTAATTGTTCATACCCGTTTAAAATACGCTGGGTTGGCTGCGGTAGCGCATCGCGTCTTTTCTAACCCTTACAGTTTTGTGGTCTATTTTATTGGTCTATGGGCTGCCTTTATCTATAGCTACCAGAGCTTTCGTCGGCAAAGACTGAAAAGACGTAACCGTTTTCAAAAAAATATCATCACCGCGTTTTTTGACTCGGCGCCTGAGGCGATGTTGGTATTCAATGCTCAGGGGCAGGTTGTTTACGAAAATTTTAAGTTGACTGAATTGCTCTCAGAGCTTTCCGGTTCGTCAGAAAGTGGCTTGCAGCTTGAATCCGCCCAGTTACGGAAGGCGCTTTGGCATGATTATAGAAGTAATGCTTTGCCCAAAGAGTTTATTGAGGTTGTTTGTAAGGATAAGCGGCGCTATTTCAGACGCAAGGCGTCTTGGATTGGTGAAGATGATGAGGAGTTGTTAATTGGTGTTGTGGTTTCCGAGTTAACCGATATGAAGCAGGGTGGCATAGATATTCATCCATAACATGGATCTCGGCTTGGGTAAGCCTTTATATTGGAACAGGCTAAACGCCAGTTATGGGAGGCTCTCTATTTCCATCGAACTAGATTCGCGATTTCAATGATTATGGATCAGGTCTTTATTATCATCTCTGGCGTATTCGGCCTGTAAGGTGCAATGGCTGATGCCGCAATGTGTTTTTAAGTGCTTTTCCAGCGTTTCGAGCTGTCGAGTTACTTCACTTAACGGCAGGTCTTCACTGAAGTCGATATGAGCTTGCAGATAAATACTCGAGTCATCAAGCTGCCATAGGTGCAAATGATGCATATTCTCTATATTGTCGAACTGCTCAATTTGAGCCGCAATGCTTTCGCTTGACAGATGTGTCGGGCTAAAGAGCATCAATTTTTCAATCGTCGACTTAAGTAATGACCAAGAAGCTTTGATCAAATAAATCGATATCAGCATGGAGATTAAGGCATCCAGCCAATAAACCTGCCACCATAGCATGGCAAGTCCGCCGACCAACACGGCAAATGAGGTCATGATATCTGTCGCCAAGTGCAAATAGGCGGCTTTGATATTGCTGTTATGTTCGGAATCTTTAAATAACAGGCGGACGCTGATCCAGTTCAAGACGATACTTAAAGCGGCCAGACCTATTACCCAGTCACTGGCGATAGGTTCGGGATTGATTAATTTGTCGATGCCTTCAATAAATATCATCACTGCAATGGCCACTAATAAGGCGCCATTAAATAAAGCCGCCATCAGTTCAGCGCGTTTAAAGCCGAAGGTTCTTTTGCTGGTAGCGGGGCGTTTGGCAAGGCGGTTGGCCACATAGGCCAGTGCCAGAACAGCGACGTCACTGAGATTGTGCAAGGCGTCAGACAGAAGGGCTAAGCTGCCGGAAATAATGCCGCCGATAATCTGTGAAATAGCAATGAATAGGTTGATAAGAATTGTCAGAGCCAGACGGCTACCGGTCAATTGATGCTCATGATGGCTATGATGATGGTGCGTTTGCTGATGATGACTCATTAACGATTCCCAATAAACAGAGTAGCGTGCTTAAGGTTAAGCCAGTAACACGCCTTTTAAATCTATTGTGGGCTAAAAATGTACATCTTTACAAGTAACTTGTTGATGTAGTGAATAAACTATTTTCAATGACAAAAAAGTCGCAATTTTTTTGTAAAAAACGCTTGCACCGTTAAAATTATTCCCTATAATACGCACCCATAGAGAGCAACACGCCCTTTATGACTATTCCCCAATAGTTCAGTTGGTAGAACACCGGACTGTTAATCCGTATGTCCCTGGTTCGAGTCCAGGTTGGGGAGCCACATTCTAAAGCCTGATTTTTCAACCACTTACGTGAGTTTGAAGTCAGGCTTTTTTATTTTCTAAAGTCGCTTAAAGTAGTGACTGTAGATAATTTTGTAGTTAGGGCGCTCTGGGAGCGGTCTACATACTGTTTTAGGTGGTCATGCGAGAAGTGAGCGTAACGCTTCACCATCTTGTAGTCTGACCATCCGCCAAGTTCCTGAAGTATCTCTATCGGTGTTCCGCGTTGCACGTGCCAAGTTGCCCAAGTGTGCCGTAAATCGTGGAAGCGAAAATTATCCAATCCTGCGGCTTTTACAGCATTTTTAAAGGCATAGGTGTTTGCTCTACGGATACCTTTACCTTGATAGGTAAAAACGCGTTCTCGATGCTTTCCTATTTGACGTCGGATAATGCTGACGGCCATTTCAGAAAGTGGGACAACAAACGCCTTTTCACTTTTCAGAATGTCATCGCCTTCAATGAAAATAACTTTTTGAGATAAATCCACCTGATCCCAACGGAGCAGGGTGATATTGGATTCTCTCAATCCTGTTTCCAATGCAAAGGCGACCATGTCTGCCAAGTGAGAGGGTAGCAAGCGTAGTAGCTTGTTGGCTTCGGTTTCTGTTATCCAGCGAACACGCTTTTTAGGTTCCTTCAAGAGTTTGATATAAGGGGGCGAGCATTTCACCTCCCATTCTTTGTGTGCTTTGTTGAGTACGGCTCTCAGTTTTTGCAGATAGCGATTGACGGTTGCATTGGCGACACCATCCTTGAGTTTGTCTTGGATGATTTCATCAACGTGCATGCGTCTAATCTCGTCCACATACTTATCCCGAAAATACTTGTCAAAATATCGAAACATTCTGACTTCACTATCTCGGTCTTTGTTCTGTGTTTCCCGCATAAAGCGCACAACGGCTTCCTGCCATAGCATACGTGGCTTTTCACCTAAGAATTGAACGCGCCATAAGTCGGCTTTTAACAAGTCCATATATTCCTGTGCCTGTCTGCGGTTATCTGTTTTAGTTGAGCGCTGTACGACTGTGCCATCGGGTGAGATGAATCGAGTCCACCACACATTATTGCGAAGGTATAGTGACATAAATGAATCCTCATTAGTGTCAACAACTTACACACACTTCACTCAGGTATTAAGGATAGGTTTTTATGAGGGTATTGGCAAGAAATAGTGTAGAGAAGCATTAACAGTCTTTTGCCCTTTTTATGGGGTTATTTCAGGTTGTTTTATATCTCGAATGTATTTTGCAGGTGCTGTGTTACTAAGTGACGCACCCAAAAGATTGCACTTTCGCGAGGTGCGTTTGAGCTTGCCGCTCCCGCGGCAATGCTTCAAACCCACACGCTCATGCGCTTATTTTATTGGCAATGTTGTTAATTTAGTATCATAGTGATAATGACGTATATTTTTTGATTTAAGGGTAGATGAATGAGAAATGTAGGTGAGTTAGGCGAGAACTTGTTTAGAGCGTGGTGTTCTCAGTCAGGTTTAAGTCCTACGCGGCCGGATGTGGATAAGTATGGTTGGGATTTTATTGTTGAGTTTCCATTTCTATCTCCCTCATTTGAGATTGATGAGTCTGCCCCAGAATGTCGTGTGCAGATAAAATCAACAGATAGCCAAAAAAGGAGCTTGCCAGTCAAATTGTCGGTCTTGAAAAGAATGGCTACTCAGCTTATGCCATCCTTTTTTGTGTTTATTGAATTTGATAAAAGAAATGATGCTCAGCGAGTCTTTGTTGTGCATCTTGGTAAAGAGCAAATTTATGATACGTTGAAAAGAATTCATCTGCTTCAAGCAGAAGATCCTGATGTTAATCTGTCAAAAAAAACAAAAGTCATACATTATGACGAATCCCATCTGCTTGAGTATATAGATGGACAATGTTTAAAGGATGCGTTTCTTAGGGAAATTGGTGGTGATTATGGCAAATATGTTTCTGAGAAAAGTGCGTATCTTAAGGAGGTAGGTTTTGAAGAGGGTGGGGAGCAATTTAGTTTTTCGTTGCCCGCGGCACAGAGCTATTCTCTTTTTGAAATGTCGCTAGGCGTTACTAATAAAATTGAAGTGAAAAATGTAAAGCATTTTAAAACAAGGTTTGGAATAAAAACTGCCGTGCCAGAATTATGTTCAGATTTTGCTCACATCGAAATATTGGAAGTTAAACCTACTGGTGTAGGAGTGGTTAAATTTCGTGAAAAGAATTCGCTGACTCCGTTGGTGTTTAAAGCTGAGCTTTATACATCGGCGTTAATTGATACAGTATCGGATGATAAAAAAAAGGCTCGTATTGTGTGTGCTCTTTTTGAACTGGAGATATTTATATTCACTGGTTCGATGCAGTTTCATCCTAAGTTTCATGATTCACAAAGATTTCCCTTGGTAGAGTTCATAAAACTTTTTAAGTTGATGAAAATATTCAATGGCAATCAGGATTTTACAACGGAGTTGAGCTTTAAAAATGTTTTGGATATTAAGGGGGAGTCTTTTCTCGATAAGGTTTTTGATGAGCGGCTTGATGGGCTTGAAGCTTCTTTTTATTTAAAACGGATTCAGGATAAAGTTGAATCTGCTGACGAAGTGCAAATATCTTTTGCTGAATTGATTGCTATTGCAGGTCTAATTAAACAGATTCATGCACTAGTGTATAAAAAAGGTGCTGATTTACAGGTAAAGTTTCATATTGTGGGAGAGCTGGATAAAGATAAGAAGCATGTGATTTTCAAGTTGTTCAAATTTTCCATTGGAGATTGTTACTACGGAATGATGTTGGCTTTATTTGGTGAGATTAAAGAGATTTCTGATGAAAATAATGTGTCCAAAGTTGGAAATAAGCTATTGATGGATGTGAGTCGTTACAATGTAATTAATCAAGTCTTTTTAAGACAGGATGATTTTTCTAATGATGAAGAGTGGGCTTTGATTTTAAAAAAACAGGTTGAACATTACGATGATAAGTTTAATGTAATTCATCCACCATATGATGATTTATGGTCTTAATGCCGAGTAGGGATGAGTTGATTAAGTTTGAGTGGAGTGTTGTAATTTGCTGATAAGTAAGTAAAATTGCGACTGTTAATCCGTATGTCCCTGGTTCGAGTCCAGGTTGGGGAGCCAAATTCTTAAAAAGCCCTAGTCGAAAGACTGGGGCTTTTTTTTGCTTGAATTTTTAAGCTGATAGGGGAAGTTCGAACCAGAATGTTGATCCTTCTCCTTGGCGGCTTTGAAAGCCTACCTTTCCCCCCATTAATTCAACTAATTCTTTTGTCGTCGATAGTCCCAGCCCTGTTCCCTCAATGGAGCTTGTTTCGAAGTGCAGGCGATTAAAAGGAGTGAATACTTGGCTTTGCAGTTCTTTAGGAATGCCAAATCCAGTGTCGGTGATTGAAAACTGTATGGTCTTTTTATTAACCAGTTTGTAGTTCAGGGTCACTGTGCCGTTAGGTCTGTTGTATTTAATGGCGTTGGAGATGAAGTTAATAATTATCTGTTTAAAACGGGTTTTATCCGTGGTCATGTTTGCAACAGGGAGTTTTTTAAGATTGTCGATAATTGTGATATTTTTTTGAGAAGCGGCATTTTTTTGTATTGATAGACAAGTCTTTAATGCTGCTTCAATATTAATTTTTTCGGGCATTATGCAGATTTGTGGGTTTTCAGTTCGACAAAAATCAAGGGTTTTATCGATTAGGTTTTTCAAATGTCTTCCGCTTGTATCGATATCATCTAAATATTGTATTTGTTCTTTTGCGGAGCTGTTTTCCAGTTCGATCTTCAGTAGTTGGTTAAAACCGAGTATGGAGTTCAGCGGTGACTTTAAGTCATGAGCCATTGAGGAGATGAATTTGGATTTACTTGAATCTGAAAGCTTATAGCATTTTTTATCGAGATTGATTTTTTTGATTTGGTCGTTTTGTATTTGATTAAGTTTGATTGAACCCTTCGTTACTGATGCGATAAGGCCTAAAAGTGCTAATAATGTCAGGTTGTTGATAATCAGGGCTGAGTATATTTCAGAGCTGCTAGCGGAACGCATGTTGTTTGCCAGTTCGGCGATGGTGGTTGTTTGACAAAAAAAGATGACAACAGCGATGGTCAATATGAAAAGGCTGCTTACCGAATGTTTTAGAATCGAATTGACAATGCATCTATCTCTGAGGCAAAGAGGTTGGTCAATATAAGGCAGTTTTCGCCCCTGTTTATTAAGAGTAAGAATTACGCTAGCGGTTATGGAGATGAACGCTAAACCATAGTTAATGATTAGCTCATTGTTGTTCATTGCACTGGAGTAGTAAGTATATCCTGTGCAGAGTAAAGCAATGGTTGTAAGGTATAAAAAAACGGTTTTATGTGTGTTTAAAAACCAATATCCGATAAGAAAGGCTCCGGTGTTTACGATTGCTAGAGAGCCATTTAATTGGAATGAAATGTCCAGAATAAAGATTGTCGATACCAAAGCCAAGGTTACCAAAAAAAGGTAGTCTGATGCCTGTGTATTGAATGCGCTCTTAAGTGTCATTATTCATTACCGAAAATATGTGTATAAGATATCCTACTAATTTCCTTATTAATTACAAGGTTTATTTCGCAGGGCTGTGATTAAGTTAAATCATTTCAAAGCGAGTCTAAAATAACCTAAGGGTGTCCAAAATATGGTGGTTGCCATAATCAAAAATACAGGGTAAGAGCAGCTGTTTTTTAGCCTGTATTCCGCTTCATCTTATCCTGTGACTTGGTAAATCTTTGATTTTCTTCGCGGAGACTTAAGCTTTATCGGTGTTCTTTTTATGCAAAACAGGAATTGTTTCGACTTTCTTGTTGTCTCTAATCGGAGTAATATCTATTTAAATCAACCTTTTAATTAAATCTATTCTAGTTTTGGAGGTGGTTATGTCGATGGATCGGAAGTTTGTCATGACTGCATTGCTTTATGCGGTAGTGGGCTTGGCGTTGGGTATTTATATGGCGGCGTCTAAAGATAAAGGTCAGCTGGTTACTCATGCTCATATCATGTTGATCGGTTTTGTGGTGACTCTGAGTTATGCGTTGTTACATAAGTTATGGCTGACAAACTGTTATACCACTTTGGCTAAAGCACAGTTTTATGTGCATCAAATAGGCACAATTGTATTGTTAATTGGTTTGTTTCTATTTTTTGGTCAGATAGTACCATTGGAACAGGTTGATCCGATATTAGCGATAGCATCGATAACGGTATTTATCGGTATGGTCTTGATGTTGATTTTATTTATCAAGTCGAGCTAATCGGCACTAAATGGCGGTTTAAGTTGGTTGCTGACTATTGCAAATTATTAGGCTTTGCAAATAAAGTTCTTTTTTATGACTCGTTATCGGGTCTAGATGGTTTTTTAACGCAATAGGTTTGCAGGGGAGTACTGGTCTGTTAATGGGCGAACAGAGGTATCCCAGTCTTGTTTGGTAGACATTAGCTTGGGGAAGTTGTCTACCTGAATATCATAGCGAGTAAGTGACGCCATCAATTGTTTCGCTGTTTCTTCCAGCTCTTGTTTAGAGGGTAGGGAGTTTTTGCTGGCAATGATGATTCGGTTTCCTTCGCCGCCTTCTTCAGGTGGGATTTTGAAGTTATAGAATTTACCGAATTCTTTGTGATATGTTACCGATTCGTAATCATAAAGCTTGCTTGTTTCCCATGTGTTGGCGATTAGGATGCCATCATTACTCATTAGCTGTTTCACTTCTTGTAAGAACTCACGTGTCATCAAGTGTTCAGGAATATACTCGCCGGTAAAGGCGTCTAAAATGATTACGTCGTATTGTTTCTTTTGAAGGATAGAGCGTTTAACAAAAACACGACCGTCTCCTGCAACAGCATTCATGTTTGGCGTTTCTTGAAATTGAAAGTAATCTTTAGCTATCTCGATTACTGCTGGGTCAAGTTCAACTATATCAATTTTGGTATCGGGATAAAGTTCACTCAGTACATTTGGAATTGTCGCTCCTCCTAAACCCAAGATCAGTATTTTTTGAGGAGTTGGGTTGAGAAGAAATCCCCCGATGACCATTTTGCTATATGAGTAGACTAAGCGAGGGTCGTTTGGGTTTAGGGGTTGGCAAGATTGAATACTATCCCCTTTTATAAGGGCGAAAATCAAACAGCGTAGACCGTTACTTTCGGTGACGCTAATGTCTCCATAAAGGGATTTCTTTGTGTAAATAACGTCACTTTGTTGTGAACCATGTGCGAAAGAGCTCAAAAGCAATGAAATTATGCTTGTTATTAAAAGAAATTTAGACATGGAATTAATGCTCCGTCTCGACCTTTGGAATATGTAGATAAAATGCAACTAGTCCGCTGACACACAATATCGTAATAAGGCTAAAGATAATGGTGTCAATTTCAAACCATAAAACAAGATAAAAAGAAGTTAGTAGGGTTCCTAGAGCACTACCAAGTGTTGAAACAAAGTAAAGTTTTCCTGCAACCTGCCCGCTGCTATGAGTATGCGTTACCAGTAAACGAATGGAGTAAGGCGATATCATTCCTAAAATTACAGTTGGGATAAAAAATAGAAATAATGCTGTAGCAAGAGAGCCATAACGTGGATCGGTGATTTGTATAAAAACAAGCTCCATAATGATGTCACCGGCAAAAACTATCGGTAGCAGTGTCAGGGCGCCAAATAAGTAAAGTAGACTGAATTTTCGTAATGATGGCGAGTGAGTTGACCATTGTCCACCAAGTAAGTAGCCTGCTGAAAGAGCGACCATGAAGATAGTAATGATGCTACCCCAGACATAAATACTGCTTCCAAAATATGGAGCTAGAATTCTTCCGCCTAAAAGTTCGACAGACATAATGCAAAAGCCGCTAAGGAAGGTAAGGAAAAAAATAAATCTATTAATGAGGGTTTCTGATTTAAGAGTCATAAAATCTCAGTTAATGTCGCAGCGAAAGTACTTTTGAAGTGAGTCTATCATATTTTAATTGAATTTAATTTGGTTTAGAACCATCGCATTAAATCAATAATTTACGTTAATGTTATTAACGTTTTATGCCTGCTAGGCAAGGGTCTTTTAACAAGAGAGATTAAATCTTGAGTGAGTAGCTATCACCTTGATGCTGTGATGGCTTTGATTAGGAGTGTTTTATAGTTATTTACTTAAAGTAAATGGTACGACCGAGTGGACTCGAACCACCGACCCCCACCATGTCAAGGTGGTGCTCTAACCAACTGAGCTACGGTCGTATAATGGTACCAGAGGCCGGACTCGAACCGGCACGCTATTACTAGCAAGGGATTTTGAATCCCTCATGTCTACCAATTTCATCACTCTGGCACGATTTTAGAATAGCAAGCATCTCTGCTTGATGGCGCGAATTATAGAGTCTAAGCCACATCATGTCAAATAGAAAACCGCGCTTAATCCAGGAAAAGTTTCGACTTTGTCGATGGCCGCTTTCCGTGCGCGAATCATGCTGATAAATATTATTGATTGCAGAGCAAGTGAAAGTTGTTAACCATTTGATTTGTTAAGAAATATTAGCTTGTAATTATATTAGAAATAACTTATAGTTCGCGCTTTGAAGTATTTAGGCAAAGACGCCAATAGCTATGGGTAACTCTTTTAAAGCAACCAAGCGTGAAAAATCTTATGTAGTTAACGTGTTGTTAATTATGTCGGTGGCGGCTGCTTTGTTGGCTGTGGAAATTTTGTATGTGCGCCCTAGCATTAATCAAGCAAGTGGTGTGCTTGAGTGGTTGCTTCCGGTTGTATTGTCTTTGTCATTAATTATTTTCGCTCGCGTTTATCATCATCACGTTTCTTCTCAGCGAGAGCTAACCAAATTATTTAAAGCGGTAATTGATTCTTCCCTTGAGTTTACCTATGTCCGAGATGAGTCAGGCCGCTATAGCTATGTGTCACCGGCTGTAGAGCGTATTACCGGTTATTCACCGGATGAATTCTGTGAAAAGATTGATTTCATGTCGGATATCGTCCATTGGGAAGATGTGCTCAAATGGCAAAATTACCTTAAACAACAAGATGGCAAGTTTGATACCCGTGGTATTGAATTTCGCATTATCAGTAAATCCGGCCAGATTCGTTGGCTGGAACATTTCCGTGGCCCGATCAATAGCGATGATGGCAAGTACCTCGGTATGCGCGCCATTAATATCGATATTACCGAGCGTAAAACGGCAGAAATCGAAACCAGAAAAAAAGGCTTTTATGACGCCTTAACCGGACTGCCGAACCGTAAATATTTGACTCAGTATATTAATCGCAGTATCGAGCGCACCGAATTGAAGAATGCGGAATCCGAATTTGCGGTTATTTTTATCGATCTTAACCGTTTTCAGTTTGTGAATGATGCGCACGGCCATTCAATCGGAGATGCCTTGTTGGAAGCGGTGGCTAAGCGCTTTAAGACAAACTGTTTAGATAAAAACAAAGCGATGATCACCCGTTTTGGCGGTGATGAATTTGTGGTCGTCAGTCGTCGTAATACTTCGGATGAATCGATTAAAACCTGTGTGTCTTATATGAATGAGTTATTAGAGACGCCTTTTGAAATTGAAGGGCTGCATTTGAGCATTGCCGCCAGCGCCGGTGTGGCGGTTTACCCACGTGATGGAGTAAGTGCTGAAACCTTGATTAAAAATGCCGATGCAGCCATGTACAAGGCGAAAAAACAGGGCATCAATATGGCGCTGTTCTCCCACGAGATGACGCAGCATGCCACCGAAATGGTGGACTTGCATAATAAATTGAAGTCGGCCATTAGCCAAGGCATGATTCAACCGCATTATCAGCCATTGATTGATTTAAGCAGTAATGAAATTGTTGGTGTTGAGGTATTGGCTCGTTGGATCACCGAAGACGGTTCCATCGGGCCATCACCGGCAGTGTTTATTCCCTTATCTGAAGATAGTGGTTTGATTTGGGCGTTAAGCGAAACCATGATTGCGCAAGCGGCCAAGGCAATTCAGGGGTGGTTGGAGCAGGGGGTGAAAATCCGTTTTTCGGTTAATGTCTCGGCCAAACAGTTTGCTGAGGATGAATTCTGTGCTCAGATGATGGAGCAGTTTAGACGTTTGTCGGTAACCCCGCAGAGTGTCCAGATTGAGCTGACCGAAAGTGTGCTGATTCAAAATACCGAAAAGAGTCTGGAGAAAATCCAGATGTTGAAATCGGCCGGTTTCAAGATCGCATTGGATGATTTTGGTACCGGATATTCATCATTGCAGTATCTGACACAGTTTCCATTTGATACCTTGAAAGTTGACCGCGCTTTTGTCACCGATATTTTTCATGATGAGCGTAAATTCTCGGTGGCCAAGTCGATTATCAATCTGGCGCATGATTTAAAGCTAACGGTCGTTGCCGAGGGGATTGAAACCGAGGAGCAGCGTCGTGTGCTGGTTGAACTCGGCTGTGATATCGGTCAGGGCTTCTTGTTCAGTGAGCCGATGGCACAAGATCAACTTAGCGAGCAGTTGAAAGTCGTTAACAGCAAAAAAGCTTAATTTCCTGCAAGTTAGTCTCTATAGGTTGAATCAGCTTTATAGGTGCTTTTTATGAAGTTGTTTGTTTAGCTTTTTAGAAGATAACAGCTTGAAAATAAAGGCACAATCAGCGAGAATAGCGCCCCTTTAAAACTGCATGGAAATTGAAGCCCCAATCTCTTTTGAGAGGTTTGGAGGTTTTTAATGAGTTAAAACGCTGTGAAACGCCAAGATTTCTATTTTGACCTGCCCGAGCATCTGATTGCTCAACAACCCGCTGCCCAGCGCCGTGATAGCCGTTTATTGGTCATGGCTCAACAAGGCATTATTGATGCGAATTTTCCCGATTTATTGGATTTTCTAGAGCCGAATGATTTATTGGTATTCAATAACACCCGCGTCATTCCGGCGCGCTTATTCGGCCACAAAGCCAGTGGCGGCAAGGTTGAACTGCTGATCGAACGAGTGATTGACAGCAAAACCATCCTTACCCATATTCGCTCCAGTCGTTCGCCAAAGCCCGGCACGATTTTAAGCATCGAAAACGCCTTTGATGTCGAAGTCATTGGTCGTCAGGATGCGCTGTTTATTGTTAAGGTTGTCGACAATAATTGCTCGGCATTAGAACTAATCGAATCTCATGGTCATATGCCGTTGCCACCATATATCGAACGCCAGCAAGATCAAGAAACCGACAAAGAGCGTTACCAGACGGTCTATGGCGAAAAGCCGGGAGCGGTCGCTGCGCCGACCGCAGGTCTGCATTTTGATGAGCAGATTATGCAGGATATTAAAGCCAAGGGTGTCGATATCGGTTTTGTTACCTTGCATGTCGGTGCCGGAACTTTCAAGCCGGTACAGGTCGATGATATCAGTGAGCATGTCATGCACTCGGAGTACCTCGAAGTCAGTCCAGAGCTGGTTGCCCAAGTCAAGGCTGCGCGCGCTAAAGGCGGAAGGGTGATTGCGGTTGGCACTACCTCGGTACGCTGTCTGGAAAGTGCGGCAAGCTTCAGTGACGATGGTCATGTGGCGCCCTATCAAGGGGAAACGGATATTTTCATTACCCCGGGATACCAGTTTAAAGAAGTGGATGTATTATTGACCAACTTCCATTTGCCGGAATCGACATTGATTATGCTGGTGTCTGCTTTGGCCGGTTATGAGCGCACCATGAGCGCCTACAAGCATGCGGTCGAACAAGAGTATCGTTTCTTTAGTTATGGAGATGCGATGCTGGTCTTCCCTCCAAAATAGCTTTCACGAATTGACTGGTGGGCTGCAAATGCATTTTTCTGCGCTTCCGTCACTCATGTACTTGAATGTGCGTTGCGTGACGGTTCCCGAAAAAATACATTTTCGCCTGACTATTCAATCCGTGCTAGAACTATTTGTTTTTAACGAGTTTAAATTAAGAAAGAATTTATGGAATTTGAATTAGATAATACCGATGGTCGCGCGCGTCGTGGGCGCCTGAAGTTTGCCCGCGGTGTGGTGGAAACTCCCGCGTTTATGCCGGTGGGTACCTATGGCTCGGTAAAAGGCATGACACCGGAAGAGATTAAAGACACCGGTGCGCAGATTATTTTGGGCAATACCTTTCATTTGGCATTACGTCCCGGCACCGATATTATCGAGTTGCATGGCGATTTGCATGACTTCACGCATTGGGATGGCCCGATTCTGACCGATTCCGGCGGTTTTCAGGTATTCAGTCTTGGCAAAATGCGTAAGATCAAAGAAGAAGGCGTTACCTTCCGCAGCCCGGTAAACGGTGAAAAAATCTTTATGGGACCTGAAGAGTCAATGGAAATTCAGCGTAAGCTAGGCTCTGATATTGTCATGATTTTCGATGAGTGCACGCCTTATCCGGCAACGCATAAAGAGGCGCGTGAATCAATGGAGTTGTCGATGCGCTGGGCGAAACGTTCGAAAGATGCGCATGGCGATAATCCATCGGCCTTGTTTGGTATTGTGCAAGGCGGTATGTATGAAGACTTGCGCGTTCAATCTATTGAAGGTTTAAAAGAGATCGAATTTGATGGTTACGCAATCGGTGGTCTGTCTGTCGGTGAACCAAAAGATGAGATGATGGCGACCTTGGATTTCACCGAGCCGCATATGCCAAAAGACAAACCACGTTATTTAATGGGCGTCGGTAAACCGGAAGACTTGGTTGAGGCGGTGCGTCGCGGTATTGATATGTTTGACTGTGTCATGCCTACGCGAAATGCGCGAAACGGCTTCCTATTCAGTCGTCAGGGGGTGGTCAAGCTGCGTAACGCCAAACATAAAACATCGCTTGAGCCGATCGATAAAGAGTGTGGCTGCTATACCTGTCAGAACTATACTTTGAGTTATCTGCATCACCTTGATAAGTGCCGTGAGATTCAGGGCGCGCGTTTGAATACCATTCATAACCTGCATTATTATCAGGATTTGATGCAAGGTTTACGTGATGCGATTAGCGAGAATCGCTTGGAAGCTTTTGTTGAGGAGTTTTACGCAGGAATCGGTCAGCCTGTTCCGCCTTTAGCGGACTAAATTTTCAGCTTGATTAATGACTTGGCTAAGTTTTAAGTCAATTTTCGCATTTAGACGCATTTAGCTTAGATTTTTTGTTTTAGCTGTGCCAAAATACAGCGACACGTTTTTTATCTATTTTCAGGAGTAAATATATGAGCTTTTTTATTAGTGATGCCATGGCAGAAGGTAGTGCAGCGGCACAAGGTAGCGGTTGGGAAGGTTTAATCCCGCTAGTTCTGTTATTTGTGGTGTTCTACTTTTTGTTGATTCGTCCTCAGCAGAAAAAAGTAAAAGAGCATAAGGCACTGGTTGAAGCGCTGAAGAAAGGTGATGAAGTCGTCACTTACGGTGGTCTTGCCGGTGTGATTCGTGAAATCAACGATAACTTCTGTCATGTAGAAATTGCTGACAATGTTGTGGTTAAGGTTGAGCGTCAGAATATTGCGCGTTTGCTACCTAAGGGTACTCTAAAAGGCGAATAATCCGCGCTTTTACTTGAGGGGTAATAGGGCTACCTGTACGGGTGAGTGCCTATTGCCCCTTTTGTGATTTAAGAGATGGGCTTTTCGGCGTTTTATAGTGACGTTTTACACGGATCTAAATCACTGTTTTCAAGCCTGCTCCTCATTCCCAAAACCGGAATAAACTCATGTTTCAAACTCAACAAAAACTCATTGCAAATAATTACCCTGCATGGAAGTACCTGCTATTGGTAGTGATTACCATTGTCGGTCTAACCTATGCCATGCCAAACCTGTTTGGTGACGATCCGGCGGTGCAGATCTCCCCAGCCAAATCGGTAGAATTCAATCAAGGTACCCAGACCGAGGTCGCCTCGCTATTGGATCAAGCAGGCCTTAGTGTCAAATCATCCGTATTTGAAAACGGCCGCTTTCTGATTCGTTTTCACAACACCGAAGACCAGCTAAAAGCCAAGTCAATCCTGAAAGACAGCTTGGGGCGCAAAGCGGTTGTGGCCTTGAACCTGGCACCGGCGACTCCGGCTTGGCTGCAAGGTTTAAGTGCGCAGCCGATGTATTTGGGTCTGGATTTGCGCGGTGGGGTGCATTTCTTGATGGATGTCGATATGGAAGCGGCGATTGATAAAGCCTATCTTCGTTATATCGATGAAGTCAAGGGTACCCTGCGTGATGCGCGTATCCGTTATGTTTCGGTTGATGTCGCCGAGCAAAAACTTGAGGTGCAGTTCAAAGATGTCGCCACCTTAAGCGAAGCCATGCCGGTTCTAAGACAAGCCTATGAAAATCGTTTTATCATGACTATTGATGAGACCACCGCGGCACCGAAAGTCATGTTGTCTCTCTCGCAGGCAACCATCGATGAAACCAAAAAATATGCCTTGCAGCAAAACATCACCACCTTGCGTAACCGCATTAACGAGCTTGGTGTCGCCGAGCCGGTTATTCAACAACAGGGTGATCGACGCATTGTTGTCCAGTTACCGGGCGTTCAAGATACCGCGCGTGCCAAAGAGATCTTGGGTGCGACCGCAACCTTGGAATTCCGTTTGGTGGAAGAGCAAGGTGATCCTTACCGTGCCGAGAAAACCGGTTATGCGCCAAATGGTTCTTTGATTTATAAGTTCCGTGACGGGCGTCCGATTCTGCTTCAGCGCCGCATTATCGTCAGCGGTGAAAATGTTATCAATGCGCAGTCCGGTATAGATCCGCAGCAAGGTTCATCAATGGTGAGCGTGACTTTGGATGGTGCCGGTGGTCGTAAGATGCTGGCAACCACCAAGCAGAATGTCGGTAACCGTATGGCAGTGGTCTATATCGAAAATCGTGTCGATACGATTGAAGAAAACGGCCAGGAAGTGAAAAAACGTGTCACCACCAAGGATGTCATTAATGCGGCGGTTATCCGCGGTCAGTTTGCTAACCGCTTCCAGATTACCGGTCTAGATTCTCCGCAAGAAGCGCAGGATTTGGCATTGCTACTGCGTGCCGGTGCTTTGGCCGCGCCTATGGAGATTGTCGAAGAGCGTACAGTCGGTCCGAGCTTGGGGCAAGACAATATCAACCAAGGGTTTATCTCGGTGGTTGTCGGCTTCATTCTGGTACTGGTTGTCATGGCTTGGCGTTACAAGGTTTTCGGTATGGTTGCCAATGTGGCGCTATTGCTTAATTTGGTGATTATTGTCGCGGTCTTGTCTATGTTACAGGCCACCCTGACATTACCGGGTATTGCCGGGATTGTGCTTACCGTGGGGATGGCGGTCGATGCCAATGTGCTCATCTTCGAGCGTATACGTGAAGAGATGCGCAACAGCTCGATTCAGACTGCGATTTACGCCGGTTATGAAAAGGCCTTTGTGACCATTGCCGATGCCAATATCACCACTTTATTAGCGGCGATTGTTTTGTTCAGCTTCGGAACCGGGCCTATCAAAGGTTTCGCCATCACTTTATCGATTGGTATTATCACCTCGATGTTTACTGCAATTCTGGGTACTCGCGCCGTAATCAATCTGATTTACGGTAATAAGCGTGTCGAGAAACTATCGATTTAAGGGCTGAATAATGAGTAATACAGAACAAGTAACAAATATTAATTTTATGGGGCAGCGTCACATCGCGGTGGCGTTTTCAATTTTTATGATTGTCGCCTCGTTTGCGGGCCTGTGGATGAAGGGGCTTAACTTCGGTATCGATTTTACCGGCGGTACCATTATCGAGCTGTCTTATCCAAAGCCGGTCGATCTTAGAGAGTTGCGTGCCGATCTGACCGATGCGGGGTATGACGAAGCGGTCGCACAGCATTTCGGTTCAGCTGAAGATGTGTTGATCCGTATTGCTCCACGTGAAGGCATGAACTCCGCACAGCTGAGTAATCAGGTCATGGATGCGCTGGATAAAGCCAGTGATGAAGAAATTACCTTGCGTCGTGTCGAGTTCGTCGGACCTCAGGTCGGTGATGAATTGACCGAAGACGGTGCCTTGGCGGTGCTTTATGCGCTGTTCGGTATATTGATCTATGTGGCTTTGCGATTCGAGTGGCGTTTTTCATTGGGGTCGGTAGTCGCTTTGGTGCACGATGTCATTATTACTGTCGGGGTTTTCGCCTGGACGCAGATGCAGTTTGATTTGACGGTGTTGGCGGCCATTCTGGCGGTGATCGGTTATTCATTGAACGATACCATCGTTGTGTTTGACCGTGTCCGTGAGAACTTTAGAACCATGCGTGAAGGGTCGCCAATTGAGGTGACCAATGTCGCGGTTAACCAGATGTTGTCGCGTACCTTGATGACCTCTTTAACCACGCTTTTGGTGTTGTTGGCCTTGTTCTTCCTAGGCGGTGAAATCATCCATGGTTTCGCTACGGCATTGATTGTCGGGGTTGTCGTCGGGACTTTCTCTTCGACCTATGTCGCCAGCGCGACCGCGCTAATGTTGGGTGTTTCAAAAGAAGACTTGATGAAGGCGCCGAAAGAAGAGTCGGATAAAGAAGCGGAAGAGGCCGAGTTGCAGCGTATTTTCCTTGAACAGGAAGCCAAACGTGAGGCGAAGTTGGCAAAATCCGGTAAACCATTGGATGAAGACGAGCTTTAATTAAGGGTCAACGGTTTACGCCCAAGTGGCGGTTTTGATTTCGGGGCGTGTAATTAACGTTAATTAGCGCCCTTTGTTTTTTAAGTTAGAAGAAATTTATGTCGTTAGCATTAGAAACTGCAAAGCGTAGAACCTTTGCGATTATTTCCCACCCGGATGCGGGTAAAACGACAGTAACGGAAAAGTTGCTGTTATATGGTGGTGCCATTCAGATGGCCGGTGCGGTTAAAAGCCGTAAGACCGATCGTGGCGCCACCTCCGATTGGATGAAAATGGAGCAGGAACGTGGTATCTCGGTCGCATCCTCGGTCATGCAGTTCCCTTATAAGGGGGCGGTAATGAACCTGTTGGATACTCCCGGGCATGAAGACTTCTCCGAAGATACCTATCGTGTTTTGACCGCGGTGGACTCGGCACTAATGGTTATCGACGTCGCCAAAGGGGTCGAGGACCGAACCATTAAATTGATGGAAGTCTGTCGTTTGCGTACCACGCCGATTCTGACCTTTATCAACAAGCTTGACCGTGAAGGTAAAGAGCCGATTGATCTATTGGATGAAGTCGAAGACGTACTTAAGATCGGTTGTGCGCCGATGACATGGCCGATCGGTATGGGTAAACGCTTTAAAGGGATATATCACCTTTATAACGATACCGTGCGTATCTTTGCCACAGCGGAAGGTCAGCGTGCCAGTGAAGGTGAGCTGATTGAAGGTTTGGATAATCCACGATTGGATGAGATTCTGGGCGATCAGGCCGAGGAGCTGCGTGAAGAAGTCGAGCTGGTGCGTGGTGCCAGTAATGAATTCGATTTGGAGCTGTTTTTGGCGGGTGAATTAACCCCGGTGTTTTTCGGTTCGGCGGTCAATAACTTCGGTTTGCAGGAGTTGCTCGACGGTTTCGAGAAGTATGCTCCGGCACCAAAAGGTCGTGAAACGGAAACCCGTGAAGTGAAAGCCGATGAAGACAAGATGACCGGTTTTGTTTTCAAGATTCAAGCGAATATGGACCCGGCTCACCGTGACCGTGTGGCCTTTATGCGTATCGTTTCCGGTAAATATGAAGCCGGCATGAAACTTAAACATGTGCGTATCGGTAAGGACGTCAAAATCGCCAAGGCGATTACTTTTCTTGCCAATAAGCGTGATCAGGCGGAAGTGGCTTATCCGGGTGATAATATCGGTTTGCATAACCACGGTACCATTAAAATCGGTGATACCTTTACCCAGGGGGAAGAGCTCAAGTTCACCGGGATTCCTAACTTCGCGCCGGAATTGTTCCGTCGTGCGCAGTTAAAAGACCCGATGAAGATGAAAGCACTGCAAAAAGGGCTGACCCAGTTATCCGAAGAGGGGGCGACTCAGTTGTTCCGTCCGGTCAATAATAACGACCTGATTCTCGGCGCGGTAGGTGTGTTGCAGTTTGAAGTGGTAGCGCAACGTTTGAAAGATGAGTACAACGTGACCTGCTTGTTCGAGCCGGTCAATGTCAGTACCGCGCGTTGGGTGATAGGACCACAGGCGGAAATCGACAAATTCACCAAGAAAGTCACTGAAAACGTGGCTTATGACGCGGCCGATCAGTTGGTCTATATTGCGCCGACCCGTGTCAATCTGACCTTGACTGAAGAGCGCTGGCCTGAATTGCAGTTTGTTGCGACCCGTGAGCACTAACTGAGATTTGTAAGCCTTAAGCCTGCTAATAAAAAAGCCGGAACGATTTTTAGTCGCTCCGGCTTTTTTATAGCTTGCAGTAAGCTATAAGTGTCAGCAATGGGGGTTATTTGCCCGAATAGTTTGCCGCAATATAGTGTCCATCAAGTGTATAGAAGAGATAGAGTTTTTGTTTGCTTTTATCGGCAAGCTTGGTGTTGCTAAACATCACAACCCATTCCTTATTGTGGCCAAACATTTTCTGTCCAGCTTCACTGGCTTTAATTCCCTGCCATGAGGCATCAATTTTTCCTGCTTTGGCCAGTTGGTTGACCTTGGTTGCCGCCTTGTCGGTCACGGTTGATTCAGCGACCGCTTTAGCCGGATATTGATGGCTGCCATCCGGACCGTGAGAGTGGCCGCCACCGGCCAGTGCAGAGGTGGCGAGCATTAAACTCAATAGGCTTGTTAAGATTTTTGTTTTCATATTGGTTGTCCTTTATTAATCAATTGAATCATGTTTCGCAGGTGTGTCATGAGTGTGCGAGCCGTCATCGTGCGAATGCTCGGAACAGGCCTGCAGGCTTAATGTCAGCGCAAAGCCCAGCAATAGCAAAAATTTATACATATTGGTTATCCTTAATTAATCAATGCTATCGCGGTGAGAGTTATTGATGAGCTCGGCAGCGCGCTGTTGCTCCATTTCGATATGGTGATGAATATGGTTGTCATTACTAAAGCCGAATTCATCCGGTGTAGTGGTGTGCCAGTATCCATGGCTTTGCATCATAAACAAAAACAGGCCGGCAAAAATCAAACCGTAGTTGGCGATTTTATTAAAGGTGCCAAACACCAGTTTTTTGCGCAAAATGTTCATCACCACAAGCATCGCCGATAGCGCCAGGATTTGACCGATTTCAATACCAACGTTAAACGCGATGATATTGAGCAGTAGGTCCGATTCGCTTAAAGGCAACTGTTGCAGACGCGTGGATAATCCCAAGCCGTGAATCAAGCCCAGAGAAGTAATCATCAGTAACAGGTTAGGTGCTTTAACGCCTAGGTGTTTGTTAAAGCCGTCCAGATTGGCAAAAGCAATATAGACAATGCTTAAGGCGATAATGGCATCGATAAAGAAATAATTGATTTGAATGCCATTGAAGGTAGCGTAGATCAACGTCACGCTGTGTCCGAGTGTGAAGGCGGTAATGTATTTGACGATTTCCTTGAAACTGGTCAAAAGAAAGATAATGCCAAACACAAATAACAGGTGGTCATAGCCCGATAGCATGTGGGTAATACCGATAGACAGATAACTCCAGTTACCGCCATCGATAATGGCCTGTTTTTCAGCAGCCGACATACCATGAGCATAGGCTTGAGTGAAAAATTGGCTCAATAAAAGAGCCGTTATGGCGATTAGTAGCCATGTGGATTTTCTAATAGTAAATAACATGTTTTCCTCATTACATTTTCCCTTTAAAGGGTGTTTTAAAATTAAACGTTAAGTAATGAGAAAACCGGCGGCGCTCTGGGTTGCAGGGTGAAATGAGACCGTGTATTTATCGGGGTGACGAAGTCACTCACAACCTCTGGTTGAGAGGTTTTTTGAAGTCGTATTACTGGTGTCGTTGTCAGCAACAGATCAAGGTCGGCAACTTTTTTATAGACCGTTTTATGCTGATTTAATTTGCCAACCGGTTCAATGTCTATTGCTTGGTTTTGGTTATCGCTCAGATTGAGCTGATCTATGCCTGAATGGCCAAACCAGCCGTGATGGTGGCTTTCGACATCATGAATATGGACACCATGGTGGTGTTGTTCATCAATAAGGTGAGTGTGAACCGATATGGCTTGAGCCGCCAATAAGCAGGCGATTAAGCCAATAGCCAATAGTCTACTAAGATGGATTTTAAACTGATGGGACATTAATCGGTTCTATCGGAGTTTTTAGGTTGTTCTGTTGGTGTCAACGACAGGCTCAATAACGCCTGCCAAAGCTTATACTATAGCTTTAGCAGGTGTTATTGGCAATGGCAAATCGGTTATTTAGATTTCGCTGATTAGGAAGGTAACTCGGCGGTTCAAACGCTTGCCGTCTGCTGTACTGTTATCGGCAATTGGGCGCTCTTCACCATAACCGTAGGTGACGATGCGATCGCGATAAATACCGTTGTCCATCAGATAGAAAGCGACATTTTTGGCACGGTTTTCGGAAAGTTGCTGGTTAAAGCTATTGCTACCGTCCGAATCGGTATGACCTTCAATGTGTACGCGTGTATTCGGATAACGTCTCAAAGCATCGAGAACCGGCTGTAAACGCTGCAGTTCAGACGGGTCTAAGGTTGCTGAACCGGAACGGAAATTGACGTTTTTAACATTAACCTGTACATATTCTTGATTGCCGATTTTCACTGCGGATACATCGGTATTCGGATCGGATGCGGTATCACGGCTAACATCGCCGTAAACCTTGCGGGCGGTATAGCCGGCCAAGGCACCAACAGCGACCTTGGCGACATTATTGTCAACACCCGCGGCATTGGCCGCCATCACACCACCGATTGCGGCAAGAGCGGTAATCACATCGCGTTCTTGTTCACGCTCTTCAGCAGTTTTGTTCGGATTGTTTGTGCAAGCGCCAAGGCTTAAGGCTGAGACAGTAGCCGCAACAACTAGTAGTTTACTTTTCATAATTCGACTCCATTAATCGGTTGCGTAAACGCTTACGCTTAGGTTTTATTAAAGTGCAAAAATACGGTCCATGCAAGCAAGATTATTTATGACCCATGAGTTATTCAACAGTTATTCAACAGTTATTCAATTTGTTTCAAGCTTTCGAGGGGGATGGTTTAGTCGCGATAGGGCGATAAAGTTGTTATCAGAGCAGGACAATGGTCGCCAAACCTAAAAAGACAAAAAAGCCTAATGAGTCTGTCACGGTCGTCAACATCAGCCCGGAGGCTAAAGCGGGGTCAATTTTCATGCGTTGCAGAAATAGTGGAATCAAGGCTCCTGCCAGCGCGGCAGCAATCAGGTTGATCATTAAAGCAAAGGCGAAAATCAGGCTGAGGCTCCAGTCGCTAAACCAGAAAAATACCGCTGTACCGGTTAGTAACGCCCAAATTAAGCCGTTTAATAGACCCACAGTGGTTTCTTTGATCAATAGCGAGCGACTGTTGCTTCGTCCGAGTTTTCCGGTTGCCATGGCGCGAATCACAATGGTTGCGGTTTGTGTACCGGCAATACCTCCCATGCTGGCGATAATCGGCATAAGAATCGCCAAAGCGACAATCTTTTCAATGGAGGCGTCAAATAGGCCGATCACAATGGAGGCAAAAATGGCAGTTAACAGATTGATTCCGAGCCAGAAGGTACGGCGTTTGGCGGCACGAGCGGCTGGCGCAAAGATGTCTTCGTCCTCATCCAAACCGGCGCTGGCCATTTGCGCGTGCTCACCTTCCTCACGGATAATGTCCACCACGTCATCGATGGTGATTCGACCGAGGATAATATGGTTTTCATTGATGACTGCAGCGGAAATCAAATCGTTTTTTTCAAATAAATGGGCAACGTCTTTCTCGGGAGTGAAGGCGCGAATTGCCGGCAGGCTTTGATCGAGAATGTCGGCAACCAGCGTATCCTCATCATGAGTCAGTAAGTGCGTCAGTTTTAGGCTACCAATATATTTGCCGTCACGGTCGGCTACAAACAGTTCACTGGTGGATTCAGGAATGGCACCAAGCGTTCTCAAATAACGCAAAACAACATCCAGTGAAACATCGGCACGAATTGAAATAAAGTCGGTACTCATCAAACCACCGGCGGTATCTTCCGGATAGGTCAGGGCGGTTTCTACCGCATTTCGGTCATCTTCGTTTAAGGATGCCAGAAAGGTCTTTTGGTCGTGAATCGGTAAGGATTGGGCAATATCGGCGATATCATCGGTTTGCAGGTCTTCGGCAATCTCGACAATCTCATGCGGTTGCATGGTTTCCAGAAGATTGCTTTTTACCTCATCATTGGTATGGGTAAGGATTTCCCCTTGCTTATCCGAATCAATCTGTTGCCAGAGAACCTGACGGACTTTAATCGGCGATGATTCGAGGATTTCAGCAATTTCTTCGGCAACCAGGTGGCTGAGAAGATCTTGAATATGGTCAATATTATTGTTTTCTACAGCAATCAGCAGTTGATCGGCGAGTTTTGCTTTGTCGATGCTGTTATTGCCTGACATAACCGTCTCCTGAACTGATTAGAAATGATATTGCTGTTTTACAGTATTGATATTGATTAACTGGCTTTTATTGTAGCAGGAGAAAGGCTTTATGTAAGGTGAATTCAGGCGATATGCATCAGCTGTCATAAAATTTTCATGCAAATTGGGGACAAATAAAAACGCCCGATTGATCGGGCGTTCGGTTTCTCGTTCGAGTGGAACGATTGTTTTGCTTACAAAATTGTTGCTATTTTTGTATAGATTTTAAATTAGGCTTCAGCACTCATGCTTTTGACGCCACCCGATTTTTGACGGTGGCTGCCGATTTTTTCTTTGTGTTTGATAATTTGACGATCTAGCTTATCTACCAAGCCGTCAATCGAGGCATACATGTCTTCAGAATCATGTTGAGCAAATAGGTCTGAACCTGAAACATGGACTGTGGCTTCGGCTTTTTGACTTTGTTTCTCCACTGTCAAAATAACATGCACATTGGTTACGTGATCAAAATGTCGGGATAATTTACTTAATTTTTCTGTCACGTATGAACGAAGCGCTTCAGTAACATCGATATGGTGGCCAGTAATATTAATTTGCATAGTATCGCTCCTTTATTTATGTATCTGCGATCAATCTACCCAGAAATGACTGTTGTGATTTCAGTCGGAAAGTTGAATCCGGTTCTGGGCTCAATTTCAGTATACCACCATGAATTCAGTTGCCGTCAAGGTTTTTATTAGAATAAATAATGACCGAAGTTAAAAAAAATCAATAGTATTTTAATCGATTGAAAATAAAGGAAATGTCAGTTTTATGCTGAGGGCCTATATGCAGTTGTGCGACTGTAATCAGGTCTTCAAGGCTGACTTAGCTGAAGTCTTCACCAAGATAGACCCGACGCACGTCTTGATGGCCAAGAACTTCTTCTGGAGTGCCCGATGCAAGAATGGTTCCGGCATGCAAAATATAGGCTCGGTCACAAACGCCCAGTGTTTCACGGACATTATGATCGGTAATCAAAACGCCGATATCCTTGTCTTTAAGGTGGAGAATAATATGCTGAATATCTTTGACCGAAATCGGATCAACCCCGGCAAAGGGTTCATCTAATAAAATGAATTTCGGTTCCATCGCCAGGGCGCGGGCAATTTCCACACGACGACGTTCACCACCAGATAAAGCCTGTCCGGGCTGTTCGAGAATATGGCCAATTTGCAGGTCATCGACCAGGTTCTCAAAAATAGCGTTACGTTGATCGTCGTCCAGTTCCGGACGCATCTCCAAAATAGCCATAATGTTTTCGGTCACAGTCAATTTACGAAATACCGAAGCCTCTTGTGGCAGGTAGCCAATGCCAAGTTTGGCGCGCTCATGAATCGGCGTGTAAGAGATCTCTTTATCGTCGATGTAGATATGCCCTTGATCGATATTGACCAAGCCGGTCATCATATAGAAAGTGGTGGTTTTACCGGCACCATTCGGCCCTAATAAACCGATGACTTCACCGCTATGAACATCAATGTCCACCGAGGTGACCACTTGTCTTTTTTTATAGCTTTTGGCCAAGGAGCGTGCAAAAAAATGAGCCATGCTTACTCCTTGCTGGCCGGGTTTAAGGTAACGGAAATACGCTGTTTTTCTTCGGCGGTACTGTTGGCTTGCAGGGTTTGCTGTTGCATGTCGTAAACCAGTTTAGGTCCGGTAATCAAATGCTTTCCTGGTTGTTCAGCTTTGGCTTGGCCGGTCATGATGAGTGTTTGTTTGACGGCATCATAGTCGATTTGTTGTGCTTCACCAGTCATCCAGCTTTGTGCTTTTTCATCATAACGCTTAAAACGCGCCGGGTTGCCGGATGCCTTTACAGTGGTCAGCTCACCATCAGGGTGGTGAACGGTCACAGTATCTCCGTTAAGGGTTATTTTGCCTTGCTTGACAACGACATTGCCGCGATAGGTGCTGAGGCCGCTTTTCTCATTGCTTATCAAGCTATCCGCACTGATTTCAATCGGTTGTTTGCTTTCATCGGTTTGGGCTAAAGCATAAGGGGTTGCTAGCCAGGAGCAAACTAATAGCAGTAAATGTATCCCTTTGAATGCAAGGGTTGGAGAATGTTTGGCGGTGGCTGGTCTTGTCATATAAAGCCTAATCTATCAATTCATATTGAACCCGGTGGATTGCAAGCATCTTGTGAACGGTGCTTATTGTGTCCGCGGTTATTTGCTATCGGTTTTGTCAGTCTGGAGCGTCTGATGTACGTCATAAAGACCTTTGACATTGCTTAGTAAACGGTATTCTTTCGCTTCTATATCAATCTCTAAACCGGTCGCTGTGGTCACCCCGTTGCTTTGAATCAAGGTGACATCGGCATCGGTATAGAGTTGTTGTGTTTGTTGATTATAACTTAAACGCTCGGTTTGTAGTTGTTGTGCTTGATCGGTTTTATTATTGGTGCGATTCTGGGTGATAATGACCTGTTCTTCAAAGGTGATGAGCTGGTTATTTAAGCTAAAGCCTTTTTCAGATTGCAGCTGTGTGAGACTGTTGTCATCAAGCAACCAGAGTTTCGGTTTGGTAAAGTCCGCGCGTTTGTCGTCATTTTGATAAGTAAAGCGTTCGCTGTGAATGATGTTTTGTGCTTTTAGCGTGTTGCTTTGCAATTGCCAAATGGTGGTGTCTTGGGTTTGCCAGCTGTATGGTAATTGAGCAAGAGGGGCTTGAGTGTCGGTTGTCAGGCTACGCTCGGGTTTACTCAGCCACAGCGCCACTGCAGCTAGTAGAAGGGTGATAATAACTAGGCGTAAACGCGACAATGGCATATTGAACTCCTAGAAAGCAGAACTCAAATTAGGGTAGATCACGCAGGAAAAAGTCCATGTGTTGCTGCCATGAGCCTTGTGAGCGCATCAGGATTTCGCACACTTCACGAACACAGCCTTGACCACCTTCGAATTTTGAGATGTAGTCAACACGCGAGACTACTTCGGCATCGGCATTTTTCGGCGCCACGCCGAGGCCTACACGCAAAAGAATCGGTAAGTCTAAAATATCGTCACCGACATAGGCGATCTCATCCAGGGATAATCCCAACTCTTCAACCAATTTGCTGAAGGTTGGTAACTTGTCCGGTACGCCCTGATAGACATGTTTCACCTTTAGGTCTTGCATACGTTTGGCAACCAGTTGTGATTTTCGCCCGGTGATAATGCCAATATCGATATTCGATTTTTGCAATAACACCATGCCATGACCATCCCGGGTATGGAATGTTTTGGTTTCAACGCCTTCATCGTTGTAATAGAGGCGGTTATCGGTCAGAACACCGTCGACATCTAAAATCAATAATTTAATTTTTTTCGCTTTTTCGGCGATTTCAGGCGAGATTTGCATAGCAATTCCAATTTGGCTCAAACGTTTTCATGTTTTAACCTGCTTGCGTTTTGCTTGAGTTCATCAAGACCAAGCAGGTCAGGGCAGCTGAGTGCTACTTTAAGTCGCAATATTGCGGAAGTAAAGTAGAACTAAGAATGAGATAAAGGTACCGACCAACAGGGCGCCTTCTAGGCGGTTGATGTCAGCTCGTCCTTTACGCGGTAGAGCCATCATTAACATGGCTGCGGTAAGCAACAGCATAATCGGCATATCAATATAAAGAATATCGCTATTTAGCACTGACGGGGCGATTAACGCCGGCACGGCCAGAACCGCCATGATATTAAACAGGTTGGAACCGACGATGTTACCAATCATTAAATCGGCTTCATTTTTGCGCGCCGCTGCAATGGCCGCAGCAAGTTCCGGCAAGCTGGTACCTATAGCAATAATGGTCAGACCGATAACCACATCCGGCACCTCGAAGAATTGGGCGATATCCACCGCGCCGGAGACCATCATCTTGGCGCTGATCATTAAAATGATTAAACCGCCAAGTAGGAGGGAAATTGCTTTTTTCAGGCTCATTTCGGCAATGTCTTCGATTTCACTTTGGGTTTCGCTGGCCAGCGGATCGGTGATGCTCATTGTTTTGTTGGCGCGGATCATCCAAAACATGGTTGCCACTAGGGTGATAACTAGAATGATGCCGTCATGAAAGTCCAGGCTGCCGTCAAGTACCAGTGCGTAAGCGCCTAAAGAGATGATAAGTAATACCGGAAGTTCACGTTTGAGGATGGAAGATTTGACGACGATGGGGGCGATAATGGCGGTGACCCCAAGGACTAGGGCGATATTGGCGATATTGGAACCGACCGCATTACCTATCGCCAAACCAGGGCTGCCGTCTAGGGAAGCTAGGGTGGAAACGACTACTTCAGGCATTGATGTTCCGAATCCGAGGACCACCACCCCGATGACCAGCGGTGATATATCTAGGTGTTTTGCTGTGCTGGCCGCTCCATCAATAAAAACATCAGAGCTCCATACCAGTAGTGCTAGACCGATTAGTAACAGGGCGCTGGGAAGTAGCAGTGATGTAGCCATAAAATCTATCTTCCTTAATACGAAAATTTCTTAAAATATGTGTAAGTTGACATAAGGGATGCAAAAACGGCTTTGTCAATCTGCATCGAATCACCAAACACAATCAGCCATTATAACCAAAACACAGATTCAAATAAACTTTGTTTATAAGCTCGCTTTTCCTTGCCCTATTTTGTCCTGATATTTTAAATGGCCACCTGTTATGTCGCGCTTAAACCGGATTCTCGAACGGGGTTTTATGCCTTGTTTGAGTGTTTCGGCTGATTTTTTACATAGCCAGTTTGCTGAATAGGCGTTAAGATTTGCGTTTTACCCGGAGAGCATAGGTAAGAGATGGAATTTGAAAATATACAGATCGGTACGCTTGGTTGGCAGCATGAGAGTTGGCAGGGCGGTTTTTATCCCGAAGATATGCCGGAAGACTGGCAGTTGGATTTTTATGCTAATCAATTCCACTGTCTGTTGGTGCCAGAGCCGACTTGGTTGGCTTGGACGGATGATGACTTAGCCGACGTTTTGCAATCTCTGCCGGAAAAGTTTGCTTTATACCTTCAGGTAGTTAGCGAGGTCGATGATAGCAAGCTCAGGCAGATCAAGATGATTAAGGCGAAATTGGCGTCATTGCTCGCGGGTTTGGTGGTTTTTTCCGAGTTTGGCGATATCGCCAATCATTATGCCGCTATTCCGGTAACACTGGTTTCAAAAAAGCATGAATTATGCGGTTGGAATTGGAGTGCTGAAAACGATTATGTCTGTTCCGGTGCTGTGTGTGGCGTTTTGCCGGCGCTTAGCGAAGATGCCAAACAGCAGGCCGAATTAATCAAATCTTTTATGAGTTCGATTCCCAAGGATGCATTGGGTGCGCCGTTTATTGTCTGCGCAGGTGCCTCTGCAAAAGAGGATGTTAATATTGAACAGGTTGCCAATCTGAAGACGATTGCCGAATTACTCGGATACTAGTCCTATTTTTTGCGATTCGATTTGCCCGCGAAAATTGTCTTTAAAGGATATTTAGTTATAGTGGAATACCGTTTTTCCGCAAATGGATGCTTTAAGAAGTTGGTCTAGGTAAGATACACTAGGCGCCTATGGATTAAATGAACCGATTGATAGCGGTCTTAATGTAAGAAAATTACACTCTATGTCTGATACTTTAATTGAAATTAAAAACCTGAGTTTTTCACGAGGCAGTCGCAAGATATTCGATAATGTCAGTTTGAAAATTCCTCGTGGGCAGGTTACCGCGATTATGGGACCGAGTGGAACGGGAAAAACCACCTTGCTGAAATTGATTGCCGGTCAATTGCAGCCCGATAGCGGTCACATATTGGTTGAAGGTCAGGATGTCCACCAACTGTCACGCAAAAAACTGTATGCCTTGCGCCGTAAAATGGGCATGCTATTTCAAAGTGGTGCCTTATTAACCGATTTGTCAGTGTTCGATAATGTCGCTTTCCCGTTGCGTGAACACACAAAATTGCCGGAATCGGTCATCTATCCATTAGTTTTGATGAAATTGCAGGCGGTCGGGTTGCGTGGTGCCAAGGATTTGATGCCTGCCGAACTGTCCGGAGGAATGTCTCGTCGTGTCGCCTTGGCACGCGGTATTGCCTTGGATCCGGAAATGATTTTCTATGATGAGCCTTTTGTCGGTCAAGACCCGATTACGATGGGGGTTTTGGTTGAGTTAATCCGTAAGCTTAATGACAGCCTAGGTCTGACCAGTGTTGTGGTCTCTCACGATGTTGATGAAGTCTTGTCGATTGCCGATCATGTTTGTGTTTTATCCGAAGGGCGAATTGTCGCCGAAGGCAATAAACAGCAGCTGCTGGAAGAAACGACCGGATATGTGAATCAATTCATTCATGGCCTGCCGGATGGCCCGGTGCCGTTTCATTATTCTAAAGACGGTTATGCTGAGGATATGGCTGAGTCCGCCGCTAAATAAATTGTTGCTACTGAGCCGAAAAGGATTTTATTTTCTATGAGAGACATCCGTACAAATCCGCTATTGTTTGTCCAGAATATTGGTCAAAGAGCTATCTCGATAGTTAAATCATCGGGGCGCGCAGGCTTGTTTATTTGGGGGCTTTTGCCGGCACTGCCTTATTCTTTATGGCGTATCGACCTGTTGGTAAAACAGGTTTATGTCACAGGCGTTTTATCACTGCCGATTATTTTGACGGCCGGCTTGTTTGTAGGCATGGTTTTAAGCCTGCAGGGCTATAATATCTTGGTGGATTTTAATTCAGAGGAAGCGGTCGGTAGTATGACGGCTTTGTCACTGTTGCGAGAGTTGGGGCCGGTGGTTGCGGCACTGTTGTTTGCCGGTCGCGCCGGTTCAGCTTTAACTGCGGAGATCGGTTTGATGCGCTCGACCGAGCAGATTTCCGCATTGGAAATGATGGCGGTTGATCCGATTCGTTATATTTATGCACCGCGTTTTATGGCGGCTTTAATCGTACTGCCGCTATTGGCTATCTTATTTATTGCCATGGGTATTATCGGTGGTTATATGGTCGGTGTCGGTTGGCTGGGTATTGATGAAGGGGCTTTTTGGTCGCAGATGAATGCTCAAGTCGATTGGCGTGAAGATGTGATTAACGGCATTATCAAGGCGATTGCTTTTGGTTTGTTGATCGCAATGGTGTCGTTATTTCAGGGGCATGATGCGATGCCGACATCGGAAGGCGTCAGCAGTGCAACTACCCGAACCGTGGTGCACAGTTCTTTGGGCGTGTTAGGTTTAGACTTCTTGTTAACCGCTCTGATGTTTGATTAAGCGCTTGATTGAGCGCGAGTAACCGTAAATTTTGTAAACAATTATTTGAGGAATGCCGATGAGATCTCAGGCAAAAGTTGAAATTTGGGTGGGCTTGTTTGTATTGATGAGCATTGCCGCTTTGACAATGATCGCTTTTCAGGTGAGTAATTTCAGTAGCTGGAAAGAGCGACCAAGTTATCAAGTGAGCGCATTATTTGATAATATCGGCGGCCTTAAAGTACGTGCGCCGGTCAAAATCAGTGGCGTGGTTATCGGTCGTGTCACCGATATTGGGGTCGATCCGGTTTCCTTTAAGGCGCGTGTCACCATGAAAATTTTTAATGAATACAACGAGCTATCGTTGGATAGTTCGGCCTCCATTTTAACGTCAGGGTTATTGGGCGACCAATATGTTGGAATAGATATTGGAGGGGATGAAGAATATTTGGCTGAGGGCAGTCAGATTGAATTCACCCAATCGGCCTTGGTGCTGGAAAGCTTGATCAGCCAATTTCTGGTCAAGTTTAGTGAGGGCGGAAATTAAGCACCGGATGTAAGGAGAGTGTTATGTATCAGTTAATGTCAAAAATATCCTCATTATTGCTGCTGAGTTTTTTCGCGTTAATGAGCTTCCAGGTCAGCGCCAATGATGAGGTGAGCCAAAATGATCCGCAAAAGATGATTGAAGGTTTATCGAACCGAATCATTAGCGAGCTCAATACGAATCGTGAGCGTTATGAAAACAGTGCGGCGGAAATTAAGGTGTTTGCCACAGAATATGTTTTGCCGTTTATTGATACGCCTAAAATGGCGCGCTACGTTTTAGGTAAGCATTGGCGCAGTGCATCGCAAACGCAGCAAGAAGCGTTTGTGGAAGCTTTTACCAACACCTTGATCCGTTCTTATTCGCAAAGCCTGCTGAAGCTGAATGTGGAATCGGTTGCGGTTGATCCGGCTCGTGAAGAAAAGCCGGGGCGCGTTACCGTGGAATCAACCGTGGCGCAATCAGATGGCAATAAGTCACAGGTCATTTATCGTTTGTACCTCAACAAGAAAACCCAGAAGTGGATGCTTTATGATGTCACCGTTGAAGGTATCAGTATGCTGTTAAGCTATCGCAAGGCTTATGATTCGGATATCGCCAAAAAAGGTCTGGATGCGGTGATTAGCGAAATGAACGAAAAAAATGCCGACTTTAACGGTCAAGCATAACGATTAGAGTCGATTTATGGCTAAACAGAATACAGAAGGTTGGCATGAGCACAAAGCGTGCTTACGGTTGCCTGCAATTATCACTATTGATGCGATGGCGGAGCTGTTAAAAACTCAGTCATGGCAGAAGATAAAAGTTAAGCAGCTTGATTTCAGTCAGGTTGAAAAAGTCGACAGCGCTATCCTAGCGCTGGTTTTATTTTGGTATCAGCAGCTGGGTGAAGTCATCGAGTTGCTTGCTGTACCGGATGATTTGCAAGTGTTGATCGATCTATACGATTTGCATGATATCTGCACTATTTCATCTAAATCATAATTGCTGTTAAGCAATATTAAAGAACAAAAAAGAGTTAGGTTTTTCATGTCTACAGCGGTCAAGTTTGATCAAGTCGTCAAACACTACGGTGATTTGCAGGCGCTTAAGGGGATTTCTTTTGATGTCGAAGAGGGGGCGTTTTTTGGCTTGCTAGGCCCAAATGGCGCCGGTAAATCGACCTTAATCAATGCCATGTCCGGCTTGGTCGTGCCAACCTCCGGTTCGATTCAGGTGATGGGTCAAGATGTCATCAAGGATTACCGTCAGACCCGACGTGCTTTGGGATTGGTACCGCAGGAATTGATTGCCGATCCGTTTTTCAATATCAGGGAACTGCTTGAATTGCAGTCCGGCTATTTTGGTAAAAAAGGCCCGCAGCAACAAAAGTGGATCGATGAGTTGTTGGAGCGTTTGGCATTGGCCGATAAGGCAAAATCCAATACCAGTCAGTTATCCGGTGGCATGAAACGTCGCGTATTAATCGCTATGGCATTGGTGCATCAGCCTCAGGTGTTGGTGCTGGATGAGCCGACAGCCGGGGTTGATGTCGACTTGCGCCGTACTTTGTGGGACTTTACCAAAGAACTGCATCAAAAAGGCCATACCATTATTTTGACCACTCACTATCTGGAAGAAGCCGAGGCTTTGTGCGACAAGGTAGCGATTATGCGCCAAGGTGAAGTGCGTGCTCTGGACAATACCCGTAATCTATTATCGAAACACCCTTATCGTTATCTGCGTGTCAATGTGAGTAATCCGCATATCGATTTAATCGAGCCTTTAGCCGAACGTTTGGTGGAAAAAGAATCGAATGGTCTGGTTTTCCAGATCGCCAAAGACGCCTCCATGAGTGAAGCCTTGGCTTGGATGCAGCAGGCGGGGCTGGAAGTGACCGATGTCAGCAGTCGTGATGCCACCTTGGAAGAGGTGTTTATTGATTTAACCAGTTCTGCAGATGGAGGTGCCGACAATGCTTGATAATGCAAACGATAAGACAGGAACCTCAATGGAGCAGGCAGCGACGGTTAATTTCAGTGGTTTTAGTGCCTTGGTTGTCAAAGAAGTGCGCCGTTTCTATTCGGTTGCCGTACAGACGATTTTTGCACCGGTGGTATCTACGTTGCTGTATTTATTGGTTTTCGGTCAGGTGATCGATTCGGAAATCGAGATCTATTCGGGTTTGACCTATAGTCAGTTTTTGATTCCGGGGCTGGTGATGATGGCGATTTTGCAAAATGCGTTTTCCAATAGTTCATCGAGTCTGATCCAGTCGAAAATGCACGGCAATTTGACCTTTGTCTTATTAAGTCCGATATCGCCAATGGAGTTGTATTCGGCGTTTGTCGTCGCATCGATTATTCGTGGTCTCGCGGTTGGTATAGGTATCTTGCTGGTTGGTGGGATTTGGTTTGACCTAGTGTGGTTGCAGCCTCTATGGGTGCTGGTATTTGCCATCCTTAGTGCGGCAATGATGGGTGGGCTTGGTATGTTGGCCGGTATCGTTTCCGATAAGTACGATCATCTTGCCGCATTCCAGAACTTTATTATTATGCCTTTAACGTTTTTGAGTGGTGTTTTTTACTCAATCCATGCATTGCCTGAGTTCTGGCAGAGCGCATCGCATTTCAATCCGTTCTTTTATATGGTAGACGGATTCCGTTACGGTTTCTTTGCGCAATCCGATGTTTCGGTTTACCTGAGTTTGCTGGTGACTTCGCTGTTTGTCGTTTTGATAACTGCGATAAATCTGATTTTATTGAATAAAGGCGTTAAAATACGTCAATAATTTTGGGAGAGCACTATGTCGCCAGAGCAGATTAAGCAGATCATTGAAGCTAATTTGGCTGATTGCCAAGTAGAGATTAATGGTGCGGATTGCAACTTTTCAATTATTGTTACCAGTAGCGATTTTGAAGGCAAAAGCCTGTTGCAGCGTGAAAGAATGGTAACCTCCTTGTTCAAGGAACAGATTGAAAGCGGTGCTTTGCACGCTATGTCAGTAAAGACCAAAACACCTTAATCGTAACGACCTGAATTGAATCAGGAAAATTTTCAGCACAGCTGAACAGAAAAAGAATAAAGCCCACAGTCTATGGATAAACTTGTAATTGCTAACCAGGGCCAGCTTGCTGGAACGGTAGAGATTTCCGGTGCGAAAAATGCCGCACTGCCAATTTTAATGGGAAGCCTTTTGGCGGAATCACCGGTAAAGCTATCTAATGTTCCGCATTTAATGGATGTCACGACCACATTGCAGCTATTGGCGACAATGGGCGTTGATATTATGTTTGATGAAGAACTTAATATCGAAATTGATGCCTCCGAGGTCAGCAGTAAAGAAGCCCCGTATGACTTGGTAAAAACCATGCGCGCCTCTATTTTGGTATTAGGGCCTTTGCTGGGCCGTTTTGGTGAAGCTAAGGTTTCTTTGCCAGGCGGTTGTGCCATCGGTTCGCGTCCGGTCAATATCCATATTGAGGGTATGCAGAAAATGGGTGCGCAGATTGATGTCGAAAACGGTTATATCATCGCTAAAAGCGATGGCCGTTTAAAGGGTGCCGATATTACTATGAACCCGGTAACGGTAACCGGTACCGAAAATCTGTTGATGGCAGCGGTACTGGCTGAGGGTGAGACCATTTTGCGTAATTCGGCACGTGAGCCGGAAGTCACTGATTTGGCGGCTTTCTTAGTAAAGATGGGAGCTAAAATCAGTGGTATTGGAACCGACACTTTGATTATCGAAGGGGTTGATTCGCTTAAGGGTGTGGCCTATGAAGTGATTCCGGATCGAATCGAGGCCGGTACCTATTTGGCCGCCGCTGCGGTGACTAAAAGTAAATTGACCGTCAATAAGGTCAACCCGAGCCACTTAACGGCGGTTTTGGAAAAGTTTAGGGAAGCCGGTGCGGATATCGAGACATCGGCCACCAGTATTACCCTTGATATGCGTGATCGTGAATTACAGCCTGTGGATATCGTAACCGACCCTTATCCACAGTTTCCGACCGATATGCAGGCACAGTTTTTGGTGATGAATGCCTTGGCGGACGGTGAATCGAAAATTGAAGAGACGATTTTTGAAAACCGTTTTATGCACGTTTCCGAGCTGATGCGTATGGGAGCGGATATCCGCGTTGAAGGCAATACCGCTTATATTAAAGGGGTCAAGCAATTGCATGGCGCCCCTGTGATGGCGACCGATTTACGTGCCTCGGCCAGTTTGATTTTGGCAGGCTTGGTCGCCGATGGTGAAACCGTTGTTAACCGTGTTTACCATATCGATCGTGGCTATGAGTTGATTGAGGAAAAATTCCACAAGGTGGGTGCTCATATTCAGCGTTTGTCGAACTGATTTATCTGTTTGGCAAGCGCGTACCAATCCTCAAGTACAGAATAGAATTCCATTTTAAGAAAAGATTTTAATAAAGTTTTGATGTTATGAATGACCAGTTAACGATTGCGCTATCGAAAGGGCGTATTTATAAAGACACCTTACCTTTGCTGGAAGCGGCCGGTATCGAGCCGTTGGAAGATCCAAGCAAAAGCCGTAAATTGATTATTCCAACCAAGCAGGATAATGTGCGACTATTGATTGTTCGTGCTACCGATGCGCCGACTTATGTCGCGCATGGTGCTGCTGATATTGGGGTGGCCGGTAAAGATGTATTGATGGAAGCGCCAAGCGATAATCTGTTTGAGCTATTGGATTTGCATATTGCTAAGTGTAAATTGATGGTAGCCGGGCCGGAAAATGAAAAGCCGCATGGTCACCGCCTGAAGATCGCCACCAAGTACATTAAGTCCGCTCAGGCTTACTATGCTGAAAAAGGTGAGCAGGTCGATTTAATTAAGCTTTATGGTTCAATGGAAATTGCGCCATTGATCGATTTGGCCGATCGTATCGTTGACTTGGTCGACACCGGTAATACTTTGCGCGCTAATGGTTTGGTGCCGATGGAGCATATCGCCGATATCAGCTCGCGTTTGATTGTTAACCAACATGCGTATAAAACCAAATTTGATCAAATCAATAATATTATTCAACAGTTTAAAACAGTGATAGAGAAAGAAAATGCTTAATATTCGTCGTTTATCTGCCAATGCAGAAGGGTTTAGAGAAGAGTTAGATCGTTTGCTTGCTTGGGAAACGGTTTCGAATGATTCGGTTAATGATATTGTTAAAGAAGTAGTTAATAACGTTCGCCAAAATGGTGATGCAGCGTTGCTGGAATATACAGAACGTTTTGATCGTTTAAAGCTTAATACTGGTTCTGAGCTAGAAATTCCTAACGCACGTTTGCATGAGGCGTTGGAAATCATTCCTGCGGACCAGCGTACGGCGCTTGAGCTGTCTGCCAAGCGTGTACGTGACTATCACGAAAGACAGGTTCAGAACTCATGGACCTATGAAGAAGCGGACGGCACTATGCTGGGTCAGCAGGTTACTCCGTTAGACAGCGTGGGCCTTTATGTACCGGGCGGTAAAGCGGCATATCCTTCATCGGTAATTATGAATGCGATTCCTGCCAAGGTTGCCGGTGTTGAAAAACTGATTATGGTTGTTCCTACCCCGGACGGTGAGGTCAATAACATGGTATTGGCTGCTGCAGCCATTTGCGAAGTCGATGCGGTTTACACTCTGGGTGGTGCGCAAGCGGTTGCGGCCTTGGCTTATGGTACCGAAACGGTTCCAGCCGTCGATAAAATCGTCGGTCCGGGTAATATCTTTGTTGCTACAGCGAAACGTATGGTATTTGGTACTGTAGGCATCGATATGATTGCCGGCCCATCGGAGATTTTGGTTTACTGTGACGGTAAGACCGATCCGGATTGGATTGCTGTAGATCTGTTCTCACAGGCAGAGCACGATGAGGATGCACAATCTATTCTTGTTACTCAGGATGCGCAGTTTGCCGATAAGGTGCACCAGAGCATGACCAAGTTGATCGAGTCTATGCCGCGTAAGCCGATTATCGAAACCGCGTTAAAAGACCGTGGTGCGATTATTGTGGTAGATAACGAAGATCAGGCGATTGAGATGATTAATATCATTGCGCCTGAGCACTTGGAGTTATCCGTTGATGATCCAAAAGCGTTATTGCCGAAGATCCGTCATGCCGGTGCGATCTTTATGGGACGTTTCACAGCGGAAGCCTTAGGTGATTATTGTGCTGGTCCTAACCATGTATTGCCTACATCGCGTACCGCGCGTTTCTCATCTCCATTGGGTGTATACGATTTCCAGAAGCGTTCTAGTTTGATTATGTGTTCTGCTGAAGGCGCTAACGAACTTGGTAAGGTTGCCGGAGTTTTGGCGGATGGTGAAGGCCTTCAGGCTCACGCGGCATCAGCGCGTTATCGCGTTAAAGACTAATTAACTGTCTTGCTAAAGAAAACCACCGTAGCGCGAGCTTGGTGGTTTTTTTATGACTAAAATTTATAGAATGGCTGTTTTCATCACTGTCTTGAAGATTAACTAAGCCGGAGAAAATTATGCATATTGATGAGCTACAGAGTTATATCGCTGATTTATTATCGGTTGACCAGTATAAAGACTATGCACCCAATGGCTTGCAGGTCGAAGGGCGATCAGAGATTAAAAAAATTGTCACCGGTGTTACCGCGTGTCAGGCGTTGATTGATCGGGCGGTTGAGTTGCAGGCGGATGCTATTTTGGTCCATCACGGTTATTTTTGGAAAAATGAACCCGATGTGATTACCGGTTTTAAGCAGCAACGCATTAAAAAGCTACTGCTTAATGATATTAATTTACTCGGTTATCATTTGCCTTTAGACGGTCATGAAACCTTTGGCAATAATGCTCAGTTGGGTAAGCTTTGGGGGCTTGAAGATATTACCCCGACGCCGGGTTTGGTTCGTTTAGGTAAGTTGAGTGAGCCTATGTCCATTAATGCATTTAATGAGATGGTGGCAAAAACCCTGAATCGTCCCCCTTTGCATTTGCCTGGTGGTCCGAAAAAAGTGCAAAACATTGCATGGTGTAGTGGCGGCGCACAGGGGTATATTGAACAGGCTATCGCTTGGCAGGCAGATGTCTATATCAGTGGTGAAGTCTCTGAGCAGACTACGCATTTAGCCTTAGAATGCGGGATTCATTATCTGGCAGCCGGGCATCATGCCACCGAAAGAGTTGGTGTCAAAGCGCTTGGTGAGCACTTGGCGGAGCAATTTTTACTTGACGTCACCTTTGTAGATATTAATAATCCTGTATAAAATAAATTTATAGTTTAGTGGTTAACTTACTGAAAAATAAAAAAATACTCTCTATGCATAAATTTAACTTATGACCGTATGAGAATATACTGATTTAAGTTAGCTCTAAGCTTGGGTAAAATAACCAGAATTTGCTTACTACTTTATAGGAAGACAATCTTATGTCGACAGAAGAACAAAAAGCATCAAGTGTGAACCTACAGCGCCGTAAAATCCTTACGGGTGCGACGGGTGTCGTAGGTGCCGCCGGCGCGACATTTTTGGCCGTGCCTTTTGTTAGCTCATGGCAGCCGAGTGAAAAAGCTCGTGCCGCTGGTGCGCCAGTAGATGCCGATATTAGTCAGCTTCAGCCTGGACAAATGCTAACCGTAGAGTGGCGTGGTAAACCTGTATGGATTGTACGCCGCACACCAGCTATGTTGGAAGCCTTGCCTACATTTGATGACAATTTACGTGATCCGGCTTCAGATCAGTCTGAACAGCCTGAATATTGTAAAAACGAAGCGCGTGCTATCAATCAAGAATACTTGGTTGTAGTCGGGATTTGTACTCATTTGGGTTGCGCTCCGCTATATCGTCCGGCAATTGGTTCTCCAGATGTCGGAGCTGACTGGCAGGGTGGTTTCTTCTGTCCGTGTCACGGTTCACGTTTTGATTTAGCCGGACGTGTATTCCAATCGGTGCCAGCACCGACAAACTTGGAAATCCCGCCACATCATTATGTTTCAGACAGCGTAATTCGCGTTGGTGAAGATCCTAAAGAAGAGGGCGTTGCCTAATGTCATTAGATAATAATCAGACACAGCAAAAGCGTGGCACTCTACTTGAGTGGTTTGATGAACGCTATCCAATTACTGCAACTTGGAATGCGCATGTTGGTCAATATTATGCGCCAAAAAATTTCAATTTCTGGTATTTCTTCGGTTCTTTAGCGCTATTGGTTTTAGTTAACCAGTTTGTCACCGGTATTTGGCTGACAATGAGCTATAAGCCAAGTGCTGCGGAAGCGTTTAACTCCGTTGAATATATTATGCGTGATGTTGAATGGGGTTGGTTGATTCGCTATATGCATTCCACCGGCGCTTCGGCATTCTTTATCGTTATCTATTTGCACATGACCCGTGCGTTGCTCTACGGTTCTTATAAGGAGCCGCGCGAGTTGGTGTGGATCATCGGTATGTTGTTATTCCTGGTGTTGATGGCTGAAGCCTTTATGGGGTATTTATTGCCTTGGGGGCAGATGTCATATTGGGGTGCTCAGGTAATCATTTCGTTATTCGGTGCAATTCCGGTCATAGGACCTGATTTGGCATTGTGGATCCGTGGTGACTTCATTATTTCCGATGCGACATTGAACCGCTTCTTTGCTCTGCACGTTATCGCGCTACCATTAGTATTGTTGATTTTAGTCTTCATGCATATCGTTGCGTTACATCAGGTCGGTTCTAACAACCCTGACGGTATCGAGATCAAAAAGGTCAAGAACGAGCAAGGGCTGCCTAAGGACGGTATTCCGTTCCACCCTTACTATTCGGTGAAAGATACTTTTGGCGCGGTGTTCTTCATTCTGCTGTTTGCCATTGTTATGTTCTACGCTCCAGAAGGTGGCGGTTACTTTATCGAGGCGCCAAACTTTGAACCGGCTAACCCATTAAAAACTCCTGACCATATTGCACCTGTTTGGTACTTCACTCCTTACTATGCAATCTTGCGTGCGGTTCCGGATAAATTCCTTGGGGTTGTTGCAATGGGTGCGGCTATTGTGATTATGTTCGCTTTGCCGTGGCTGGATCGCTGTAAGGTTAAGTCAATCCGCTATCGTGGTATGTCTTACAAGATATTGCTAACAGTGTTTATTGTCAGCTTTATCGTTTTGGGTTGGTTGGGTACTCAGCCGGCAACTCCAGAGTTGACTAAACTGGCACAGATCTTTACAAGTTTGTATTTCTTGTTCTTCCTAGTGTTGCCGTTTACATCGAAGCATGAAAAAACCAAGCCAGTTCCAGAGAGGGTGCAATAGATGAAAAAGTTATTAGTTTTATTTAGCTTGTTTATATTGCAGTGGACAGGAACTGCACAAGCCGCCGGTGGTTATGCAATTGAGCTAACGCCTGCGGAGAACAATCTGCGTGATCAGCAGTCGTTGCAGCGCGGTGCAATTTTGTTCTCGAACTATTGTATGGCTTGTCACTCGGCAAAATACATGCGTTACAACCGAATTGCTCGTAACCTGGGTTGGAGTGACGAAGAGGTTGTCGACAAGATGGCTCACGGCCTGAACAAGGTTGTCGATAATGTTGAAAAACGTATGCCCGATGGTATCGCTTTAAAAGTATTGGGTGCGGATGCTCCGGACCTTTCATTGATGGGTCGACTAAGAGGTAGTGATTATGTTTACACCTTCTTGACCGGCTATTACGAAGATGAAAAGGGTAACTGGAATAACCATGTGTTAACGGGTACTGCTATGCCTAACGTTTTGGAAGGCATTAAGCGTCACAGCAGTGAAGAAGATTTTCAGCAGGTTGCTCGTGATTTGACTAACTTTATCGAGTATATCGGTGAACCCTCAAAAGTGGATCGCTGGGATCTTGCACCGAAAGTGATTGCATTCCTGTTGGTGTTGCTGTTGCTGACATACTTGTTGAAAAAAGAGTATTGGCGTGACATTAAAAAACACTAAACCGTGTTTTTAGCAGAGACGTCAAACTAGAAGCCCGCTTTTCAGCGGGTTTTTTTATGGCTGTAAATTAGGTTAGGTCATGGATTAATCGCTGATACGTAACAATTAATTGTCATAGCAGGGTTGTCTGTGTTAGAAATGCTAATAAATGCGCACAATCTTTTAACAATATTTACTTGCGAAGAGGTAAGTATGGCTGCAGAAATGGGATGGACTTCGGTGATTTTAAACTGGATGGCAATCGCCTTTATATTGGTGGTCGGTCTGGTTATCTTCTTATTGGTGGCTTTTTACTTTATCGACCGCTTTCAAAACGAGCATGCCATTCGCCATAATTACCCGGTTATCGGTCGTTTTCGCTATCTGCTTGAGTACCTTGGTAAGTTTTTGCGCCAATACCTTTTCGCTCCCGACCAAGACGAATGGCCTTTTAACAGAGCGCAGCGCAGTTGGGTCTACCGCGCTGCAAAAAACCTCTCAACCGTCGAAAGTTTTGGTTCTACCCGTAATATCAACCACTCCGGTAAGTTACTGTTTACCAATTGCGCCTTTCCTTTATTGGATAAGGATATGGTGAGTTCGCCACCAATGGTGATAGGGGAAAATTGTAAGAATCCTTATCGCGCCGAATCCTTTTTTAATATTTCCGGTATGAGTTATGGCGCCCTGTCAAAACCAGCGGTGACGGCTTTGAGTCATGGCGCTAAATTGGCCTGCTGTTGGTTGAATACCGGTGAAGGGGGGATTTCTCAGTATCATTTATCCGGCGGTTGCGATTTGGTTGCCCAGATAGGTACAGCCAAATACGGTTATCGTGACAAAAATGGCAATCTCAGTAATGAGAAACTGCGTGAGGCGGCCGCGCATGAACAGGTGAGAATGTTTGAGATAAAACTGAGTCAGGGAGCCAAGCCGGGTAAAGGTGGTATTTTACCGGCAGCCAAGGTCACTGAAGAGATTGCTATTATTCGTGGTATCGACCAAGGTGAGGATTCTATCAGCCCTAACCGTCACCCTGAAATTAAAGATAATGCCAGCTTGTTATTGATGGTTCATCAGATTAGAGAGGTGACCTGCAAGCCGGTCGGCATTAAATTTGTGATGGGAGACCATGAATGGATCGCCGAGCTATGCGAAACCATGATTGAAATGGGCAATGATTACATTCCGGATTTTATTACTCTGGACGGTGGTGAAGGCGGTACCGGTTCGGCTCCGGTTTCATTAATGGATGATGTGGGTTTGCCCTTAGCGGAATCACTGCCGATAGTGGTTGATGCTTTAAAGTACTATGGCTTGCGAGACCGAGTTAGGGTGATTGCTTCCGGCAAGTTGATCAATCCGACGATGGTCGCTTGGGCATTGGCAATGGGAGCTGACTTTATCAACTCGGCACGCGGTTTCATGTTCTCCTTGGGTTGTATTCAGGCGATGCAGTGTCATAAAGATACTTGTCCAACCGGAGTCACGACTCATAACCCGCGCCTGCAAAGCGGTTTGAATCCGCAGTTAAAAAGTCATCGTGTCGCCAACTATCATAACAATCTGGTTAAGGAAGTGGCCTCAATCGCTCACTCATGCGGAGTTTCTGAGCCGCGTCAGTTCAGCCGTCATCATGTGCGTAAAGTGCAAACTGTCGGGCGTTCAAAATCGATGGCGGAATTATTTCCCGATATTGAAGAAACCCATCCCCATAAATTTTTCAAAGGCATTAAAATTAACCACCAATAATCAAAAGTTAATTAAGCTGATGTAAAACGGCGTTCGGACAATTTATGGCAAAACAGAAAACCGCTTATGTATGCACCGATTGTGGTGCTGAATATTCTCAATGGCAGGGGCAGTGCCAGTCTTGTAAAGCTTGGAATACCTTAAAAGAGATTAAGTTAGGTGCGGCAAAGAAATCAGCCAAGGCTACTGTCGGTTACGCCGGAGCGGCAGATAACGAGGTCCAATCTTTAAATCAGGTTGACCTCGCGGAAGTACCGCGAATCAATACAGGTATGAGCGAATTGGACAGAGTCTTGGGCGGCGGTATCGTACCTGGTTCCGTTGTGCTGATTGGTGGTGATCCGGGAGTCGGTAAATCCTCTATTCTGTTACAAGTCATGTGTCAGCTCAGTACACAGATGAACGCCCTATATGTCACCGGTGAAGAATCGCTGCAGCAGGTTGCCAGTCGTGCCAATCGCATGCAGTTGCCTGATGATAAACTGCGCCTGTTTACCGAGACCGATGTTGAAGCCATTATTGATGCAGCGCACAAAGAATTACCCAAAGTCATGGTGGTGGATTCCATTCAGACCATGCAGTTAGCCGATGTTTCTAGTGCCGCGGGGGGCGTCTCGCAGGTAAGAGAGAGTGCTGCGTTTTTGACCCGCTTTGCCAAGCAGAACAATATCGCGGTGTTTTTGGTCGGTCATGTCACTAAATCCGGTGAGGTTGCCGGGCCAAGGGTGTTGGAGCATATTGTCGATACCGTTGTGTTTCTTGAGGGGCAGTCAGATAGCCGTTTTCGAACCCTGCGTGCGATTAAAAACCGTTTCGGTGCCGTCAATGAGCTGGGTGTTTTTGCCATGACCGAAAAGGGGATGAAGCAGATTAAAAACCCATCGGCTATTTTCCTTTCGCGCGCTGAGGACAGCGCGCCCGGTTCAGTGGTGATGGTCATTTGGGAAGGTTCGCGCCCATTGCTGGTGGAGATCCAGGCGCTGGTTGATGAATCGCCTTATGGGGCGCCGCGACGGGTCACGGTCGGTTTGGATCAGAATCGTTTGGCGATGCTGTTGGCGGTGATGCATCGTCATGCCGGGATCCAAGCGGCCGACCAAGATGTTTATGTCAATGTGGTCGGTGGCGTCAAGGTGGCCGAAACCAGCGCCGACTTGGCGTTATTGTCAGCCATTCTTTCCAGTATGAGAGGCACTGCCTTGCCGCAAGACTTGATTGTGTTTGGCGAAGTCGGTTTGTCCGGTGAGATTCGTCCTGTACCGAGTGGTCAGGAGCGTATTATTGAGGCGGCCAAACACGGTTTTAAAAAAGCAATTGTTCCTATCTCAAATGTGCCTAAAGGCGGGGTTGCCGGTATGCAAATAATCGGTGTAAAGAACCTGCAGCAAGCACTGGATGAGCTCTAGTGGTCATTCGGCTTGATTTGATAATATAAAATACTTATCCAGTCTTGAGCATTTTCAATTATCTTCTTGATAATCCGGCTGTTAAAATCTGCGCGTGAAGTTTTGGAGAACAAGATGAAATTAAAGGTTTTAACAGCGGCTTTGGTAATGGGGCTGGCAACTCAAGCGGTTCAGGCATCCGGATTTGCATTAATTGAACAGAGTGCGAGCGCTCAAGGTCTTTCATATGCGGGTGCGGCAGCCAATGCGGAAGATACCTCGGTAATGTGGTTTAATCCGGCAGGATTGACCGAAATCGAAAGTCAGCAAGCTATTTTGGGCGGCCACGTCATCGCCCCTAAAATGGCTTTTGAAAATAAAAACAGTAGCAATGGCGCTGCAGCCATTGGTGCAAATGATAATGGTGCCACGATTGGCTTTATTCCGAACCTTTATTGGAAAACAAGTTTTGACGATATCGATTTTGGCCTGGGTATCAATGTTCCGTTTGGCCAGCACATCTCTTATGATGAAGACTGGGTTGGTCGCTATCATGCGACAGAAACCGATCTGAAAACATTGAATATCAACCCTGCGATAGCTAAAAGAGTTAACGATAAACTCTCGGTTGGTTTTGGCCTGAATGCCCAATATGTGGACATAACTATGGAGCAAAAAATCAATCAATCCGCTATTAGCGTTTTATTACCAGATGGCAATGCAAAGGTAACGGGTTCAAATTGGGCTTTTGGTTATAACCTTGGTTTGAGTTATCAGGCTTCTGTACAAACAAGCCTTGCATTGGCATATCGTTCACAAATTACCCATGATGTAAATGGGAAAGTACGTTATCGTGACTTGCATGCAGCAGTTGCAGCAACTAATTATGACGCGGCGGCAACGGCGTCGGTGACTTTACCGGCAACCTTGACGGCCGCTTTAGATCACCAGCTGGATAATAAAACGCAAATTCTGGCCAGTGCGACTTGGACAGGCTGGAAGGCTTATGATGAGTTGGTGGTCGACTTTGCCAATGGCGCGGATGATTCCGAGTCGAATCAAAACTTCAAAGATTCAATGCGTTATGCATTGGGTATGGGGTATCAGATGAACGGTACAACCAAGTTGCGTGCCGGTATCGCCTATGATGAAAGCCCTGTGCCAAATGCTGCAAGCCGTTCTCCACGAACACCTGATATAGACCGTATTTGGTTATCAGTTGGTGTCGGTTACAAGTTGGCTGATGATATGAATTTGGATCTGGGCTATACCCATATTTTTGCCGATAAAGCGGCTGTTAACTATGCGCAAACGACAGCATTAGGTACCAATACTTTAAATGGCGAATATGATTTGGCGGTGGATATTTTCAGTGCACAATTGGTATGGAATTATTAAGCCGTTTTTTGATTAATGTCTCTTGTAGAAAGCCCCTTAATGGGGCTTTTTTATTATTCGGGCATAAAGTGTTTTCTAATCCAGTAATCCATGCTGACGTATTTACCGCCTCCCAGAAAGAATAATGACAGCAGCATAATAAAATAGGTTGCTGCCCATTCTATGCCGTTATTGCTGATAATAAAGTGGCCATATTCTGTGAGCCATTGATAGTTGCCATATTCCTGTAAAAGACTTTTTGCCATTTCCAAACGTTGCATGGCTTCGCCTGTGGCAGCAGTCGACCAGGGCGACATGGTGTCGTGAACCGCCTGCCAACCATGTTGCCAGTGCACGGTGACGGCGGCGACAATCATCGTAATCATTAGCGGGATCGTTGCCCAGCGGGTGGCGAGCCCTAAAAGTAGCAGAACCGAACCGGCTAATTCCGCTGTGGTTGCAAGACTAGCCATCAATAATGGCAACGGGTAATCCAATCCATTTGGGCCAAACCAGGCGACAATTTCATTAAAGTGGTTGAGTTTATTCGTGCCCGCTAACCAGAAGATGGGAAACAGATAAAGCCTTAAAGCGAGAGATGCCAATCCGCTTAACTGGCACGATTGATCCAGCAGTTGTTGCGGTAAAAGTAATGTGGATTTCCAGTCAATGGATTTCATGATTACGCGCTCCGTATTTAATGATCTAGACCTTAAGGCAGAGTGATTTATTTCATGACTGCAACTATCGGATAATAAAAATTGATGTGTATCGTGATTTTACTGACTACAATACAAGGTAGTTAGAGTTATAGAATATTGCTTATGTCATCGCAAAATGCCTTTTTACAAAACGCTATAGATTTTTATCAGCATCTGCCTATCGCTACCATCTTGTTTGCTCCAAGTGATGAGGGGGAGTGCCAGGTTGCGTGGCAGAATACTGCTGCAACTCAGATATTCACTTCACTAGAATTGGCCGATTACCCGTTACTAAAGCTGGAATTGCTCGACTGTCTGGCAAAAAATAAAGTCTGCAGTTTTCATTTTGAGTTTGATGAAACCGATGGTTTCGGCAGTTTTCAGTGTACCGCCATTCCGGATGGTGATCAGGTTCTGGTGCAGTGGATTAAACAGACAAAAACGCTGAATTCTTTTAATCAATCTACGAGTTCAACCGATGCGGAAAGATTGCTGAAATCACTTGATATCGGTTTGTTTGAATGGCATATCGATAATGACTTTATCGAATTGAATGCTAAAGCGGAACGTTTTTTAGGGCGCTGGAATTATGCCAAAGGAGCTAATTTCGCAGCACTGCTGGAGAGTATCGATAGTAATGATCAGCAAGCTGTTAAAGATGCGGTGGAAGAGCATTTAAGTAGTCGGTGGCCGTTAAATGTGACCTTTAGCACCACGAGTGAAGATGGGCATAGATTATGGCTTAATATGACCGGTTTTGCCGAATGGGAAGGTGATGAGCCGGTTCGCTTGTATGGCAGTCTGGTGGATGTGACCGATAATTTCAGTATGCGCCAGCAACTCAAGCATCGCGAGATGTTTATCGAGCAGTTGATCGATGCTCTACCTATCAGTATTTTTGTCAAGGATTCTTTGGGTTGTTACAAGTTCTTTAATAAATATGCCGAAACCCTGAGCGGGAAAATGAAAAGCCAAGTGATCGGTCGAACCGATTTTGAAATTTTTCCGCCGGAAGAGGCATTCAAACGCCATCAACACGACCAAAATATTCTCCAGCAAGGTTCTCTACAATTGCTTGAACGCTCTTATAACCTGGAGAATAAAGATATTTGGGTATTGGTTGGCTCAGCTCCTATGGAGGTTCGTCAGAACAGCGGCCAGCTGGAAAATTGGCTGCTTAATTTTGCGCTTGATATTACCGAGCGTAAGCACATGGAAGAAGATCTCAAAAAGGAGCGTAATAAAGCCGAGCAGGCCGCTAAGGCAAAGACCGATTTCCTTTCGGTGATGTCGCATGAAATTCGTACCCCGTTAAATTCGGTTATCGGTAATGCCGGTTTATTGCTCAGTGAAGATCTTGCCGAGGATATCGCCAAACCGATAGAGATGATTAAGCGTTCGGGGGAACATCTGCTTTATCTGATTAACGATATTCTCGATTTCAACCGTTTGGAAGCCGGTAAGGTCGAATTGGAAAAATCGCCTTTCCGTTTAAGGCAGCAGGTCGATACCATTATGGAAATGTCGATGACCAATGCCAAGCTGAAGAAACTGCAGCTCGTTTCAGATATTGCCGAGCCCTTGGCTGAATTCTATATTGGCGATGAAGGGAGGCTAAGACAGATTTTGCTGAACCTAGTGAGTAATGCGATCAAGTTCACCGAACAAGGGAGTGTGACAATCACTGTTGAAAATATCGAGCGTGGCGTGCGTTTCGAAATTACCGATACCGGAATCGGTATTGCCGAAAGTGCCATTCCCAAGTTGTTTTCCGAGTTTTCTCAAGCGGATAGTTCTACATCGCGTAAATTTGGCGGCAGTGGTCTTGGTTTATCGATTTGCAAAAAACTGGTCGAGGCTATGGGAGGCAACATTGGCGTGCAGAGTCAACTCAATAGTGGGACGACATTTTGGTTTGAACTACCGCTCTTGCCGGCGTCGGATAAAGATGTTGCCAGTAAGCAGGAGTCGACCGAAGATGTGGCGCCAAAGCGTGCCTTAAAGGTTTTGGTCGCAGAAGATAACGCAGCCAATCAATTCTTGATTAGAGCGGTTTTAGAAAAGTTCGGTCATCAGGTCAAGGTGGTGGAAAACGGCCTGTTAGCATATGAATCGGTGCAGCAGGATGATTACGATTTGGTTTTGATGGATATGCAGATGCCGGAAATGGATGGTCTGCAGTCCACCCAGAATATCCGTATGCTTGAAGGTTCGTTTGCCAATATTCCGATTATCGCCTTAACGGCGAATACTCATGAATCTGACTATGAAGCGGTAATGGCGGCAGGGATGAATGACTTTATTACTAAGCCGATTCATCTGCCTACTTTACAGAAAATTCTGGCTAAATGGAGCACGTAAAGAAGTGCCTGACAGGTTTAGGTACTATTGAGTTTTAAGCGATGCCTAAATAGCTTTGCCATTGATCAAATAGTTTTTTGTCGGTGGCGGCAACCGCTGAACGCTTGCCTACCTTGGCCACCAGTACCTGTTCATTATCCAGTGTGCAGCTGTGCCCACCGGCTTCATTAAGAATCAAAAAGCCGGAAGCGTAATCCCAGATGTTCTGGGCACCATGCAGATAAATTTGGCCGCGCCCGGTAGCAATCCAACACCAATCCAGTGCTACCGAACCGAAACTACGTTGTGAAGAATATGGGCATTCCACGGCGATTTTTGTCGCCATTTCAGCCGACAGACGCTTAAAGTCGATAATGCCACTGCATTGTTTTAGTGTTTGTTTCGCCGTTTGTGCCTTGAGACGCTTATCATTCAGAAAAGCGCCTTGAGAGAGGCGTGCGCTGAACATTTCATCACGGCTTGGATCATAGACTAGGCCGGCCACCACTTCGCCCTTAACCATCAAGGCAAGAGCCACCGCGTAAAAAGGCACGCCGATGGCGAAATTGCTGGTGCCATCAACCGGATCGAGAATCCAGCAGCCGTTTTCGCTGTTAATTGCCGCGTTTTGGCTGGCATCGTCCATTTCTTCGCCTAAAAAAGCGTATTGTGGCCAGTTCTGTTGCAGGAAATCTTCGGTTTTACGTTGCATTTCGGTATCGGCTTCGGTCAAAAGCGAACCGTCTGATTTGGTTTCAACACTGACTTTTTCAAAACGAGATAACACCTCCTGTTTGGCAAGCGTGGCAATACCGCTAAGCAGTTTTTTCCATTCGGAGTCTTCGGTAAAAGGGTGTTGAAAATCAGTCATTAGAGGCCTTTTTGCGTTTATTGTAATAAATGGAAAGTTTGACTTCTTCAATCGCACTGCTTGAGGTTTGTACCACTTCCAATACATATTCTTCAATTTTGATACAGGTTCCTGGAGACGGAAGCGATTCCAGCTCTTCCTGAATTAAACCGTTCAGGGTCTTAGGGCCATCGGTAGGCAGGGATAGATCGTATTCTTTATTGAGATCACGAATAAACTCGGAAGCATCAATGGTCATGCTGCCATCTTCATTTAAGGCCACGGTTTCTTCCATCGGTTTGGCCTTGGCATCGGTCGATAGTTTACCGACGATCTCTTCGAGTAAATCCTCCATCGTCAGCATGCCTTGCAGGTCTCCGTACTCATCTACAATCAAAGCCATTCGACGTTTCTGCTCATTAAATTTTCGCAACTGCACACTAAGCGCGGTCATTTCGGGAATGAAATAGGCCGGGCGTGTCAGTTTGACGATGTCTTTTAAGGTGACCTCGTCACGCATTAATACCGGCAAGGCTCGACGTAAATTGACAATGCCAATCAGGTCCTCGTCCAAGGAGCCGCGATACAGTGGTACACGTGTATAAGGCGAGCGTTGGATATCGCGAAGGATGTCCTCAATCGGCTGTTCGATATTGACAGCATACATGTCCTGTTTAGGGATCATAACGTCTTCTACCGTGACCTTTTCCAGTTGCAGGACACTGCTAAGCATGGAGCGATATTGGTCAGGTAGTTGGCTGGTCGCTTCGTTGATCAGGGTTTCCAGTTCGGCATGTGACAGGCCGCTGTCGTCAGTGTTGCGGATGTCGACACGGAACAGGCGCAAGAAACCGTTGGCAAAGAAGTTAACCAGCCAGACCAAAGGTGAAAGCAGTTTCAGCAGTGGTGTCAAGATAAAGGCTGCCGGATAAGCGATTTTTTCAGGATAGATCGCCGCCAGTGTTTTTGGCGCAACCTCGGCAAAGACCAAAATAACAAATGTCAGTAAACCGGCGGCTAGGGCAATACCACTCTCACCGATCAGCTTCATCGCGATAATGGTGGCGATGGAGGAGGCAAAAATATTGACGAAGTTATTGCCGAGCAGAATGACGCCTAATAGTCGATCTGGAGATTGCAGAAGGTTTTGCGCCAGTTGAGCGCCTTTGTGGCCTTGCTTAGCCTGATGTTTTAGGCGGTAGCGGTTTAATGCCATCATGCTGGTTTCTGAACTGGAAAATAGCGCAGAAAGAATAATCAATAAGATTAAGATGCCGAATAATATCGAAATGTCTAATGAATTCAATGTCTTTAAGGTTCTTTATGAGTGAACGCAAATTATACTTTTACGTCGTAATGAAATAAAGGCTGAATATCACTAATCGTCGATTTAGACAGCTTGGCTAGAGGTTTATTGGGGTGATAGTGCTTAGAGAATAAAGGATAGCACCAAGGTTGTACCGAGATAGCTCAAGATCAATAAGAAATAAGCCCAGATGGTAAAGCGTGCCGCTTTTTGCCCGCGCCAGCCGTATTTACTTTGGCCGAATAGGAAGACGCCATAGATTAACCAGGCAAGAATGGCGAAAAAGGTTTTGTGGATAAGGTGTTGTTCAAATAGGTTTTCAACAAAAAACACGCCGCTGATCAAGGCGAAGGTCAAGAATACAAAACCGATTTTAACCAGTTGTAATAGCGTGCTTTCCATTACCTGTAAAGGCGGCAGGGCTCGCATCAGTTTTCCGAGACGTTTGGCCTTGAAGTTGCGCTCTTGAATGCCGTAAAGAATTGCTTGTGCGGTGGCCAGCCCCATAATGCTATAGGCGGCAATGGAAATCAGTACATGGCTGCCCAGTTCAATCGGCAGTTGCAGCGGCTGCTGCATTGATAACGGCAATAGAGTCGTTAAAGCCGAGATAGGGTAGATAAAAATTCCCAAGGTCTCGGTAGGCTTATTGAGGTGGGTCATCAATAAAATGGCGCTGGCGAGAAATGCGACCAGCGATAAGCCGTTACCTAAATGAAAAAAGATATTGGATTCAACAACCAAGGTTGAATGCAGGGTAATGGCATGCAGAATCAGGGTTAAGGCAATAATTCTAATAACGCTTGGACGGATGTCCGCTGAATCAGGATTTTGCACTTTGCGCCAGACCAAAGCGCTGGCAAAAAAGTAGCCGATGCTGGCAGCGATTGCTGTTGTGCCGGTAAGTACCATTAAATATAAATCCTTTGAGCCGCTAAGCTGTTAAATCATGCTTCTGTCTGTATCGTAGCGATTAAAAAAATTTAGTCAATATGCGTTCGCTTAAGATGCTGCATAAGGCTCAAGCATTTTATCCGTTATTTTCGTTATAATAGGCAGATATTTGCAAGCGATGACTTAGCGATTTTATTCAAGGTTTGTTTGGACAAGGGTTTCAGGCAGCAGCTAAGTCGGTTTAGGAGTTTTCATGTTTGATAATTTATCGGATCGTTTAAATAAGACCTTTAAAGCGATACGAGGCCAAGGTCGATTAACGGAGTCCAATATTAAGGATGCATTGCGCGATGTGCGTCGTGCTCTGTTAGAGGCCGACGTGGCCTTGCCTGTGGTGAAGTCGTTTATTACCAAAGTGCAAGAGCGCGCCGTTGGTCAGGAAGTCTCCAGCAGCCTGAATCCTGGACAGGCCTTTATTAAGATTGTCCGCGAACAGTTGGCCGAGGTCATGGGGGCGGAAGCCGAACCGTTGAACTTCAATGTCGAGCCGCCGGCGGTGGTTATGGTTGCCGGTTTGCAGGGTGCAGGTAAGACCACCTCTATCGGTAAGCTGGCTAAATGGCTTAAGGAACGCGAAAAGAAAAAAGTCATGGTGGTTTCCGCCGATGTTTATCGTCCTGCGGCGATTAAGCAGTTGGAGACTTTGGCCGAACAGGTTGATGTGCTGTTCTATCCATCAACGGCCGAGCAAGACCCTGTAGATATCGCACGCAATGCACATGCCGAAGCGAAAAAACAATTTGTTGATGTATTGCTTTTGGATACCGCAGGGCGTTTGCATATCGATAATGAAATGATGCAGGAAGTACAACGCCTGCATAGTAGTATCAATCCTTGCGAAACGTTGTTTGTTGTGGATTCGATGACCGGTCAGGATGCGGCCAATACCGCTAAGGCATTTAATGATGCGTTGCCATTGACCGGTGTGATTCTTACCAAAACCGACGGTGATGCTCGCGGTGGTGCCGCTTTATCGATTCGTGAGATTACCGGTAAGCCGATCAAGTTTATCGGTGCGGGTGAAAAAACCGATGCCTTAGAACCGTTCCACCCGGATCGTATGGCCGGACGAATTCTGGGTATGGGCGATGTGTTGAGTTTGATCGAAGAGGCCGAAGCCAAAATCGATCAGAAAAAAGCGCAGAAATTTGCCCAGAAAGTGCAGAAGTCAGGACAGTTCGATTTGGAAGACTTTTTAGAGCAGCTCCAACAAATTAATAATATGGGCGGCGTTGGCGGCCTGATGGGCAAGTTGCCGGGGATGGACCAGTTAAAAGGTCAGGTCGACGGCGATAAGGCGGAAAAGGAATTTAAACGTCTGGAAGCGATTATCTATTCTATGACCAAGCAGGAGCGTCGCTTCCCTGCCGTCATCAAAGGTTCACGTAAACGTCGTATTGCCGCTGGTTCGGGAACTTCGGTGCCGGATGTGAATCGCTTATTGAAGCAGTTTACACAAATGCAGAAGATGATGAAAAAAATGAAAGGTGGCGGTATGAAAAACCTGATGCGCGGCTTGGCTGGTAAATTACCACCAGGTATGGGCGGCATGGGTGGATTACCGCCGGGTATGCGTTAAGCGAGCCTTTGTTTAACCCTCAAAAAAAGCCCCGAAAATCGGGGCTTTTTTGCTTTCCGCACAGGCTTTGGTTTAGTAGTGAATTAAAAGTGAGCTAAGTGTTTGCCTGTAAAGCATATTTTCTGGTTTACCATTGTTGTAAATAAGGTTTGTAAAAAGCCAATCTATCTTGTATAATTCCGTGCTTTCCTGCCAGTGGTGGGAATCATTAGAAGAAATTGTTGAGCGGAATTCCGTTCATCGCCTGATTAGCATATATAAGGAATATCAAAATGGTTGTTATCCGTCTAGCCCGTGGTGGTTCTAAAAAGCGTCCTTTCTACAAAATGGTTGTTGCAGACCAGCGTTTTAAGGCAACTGGTCGTTTCATTGAGCAGGTAGGTTTCTATAACCCAATTGCTCGTGGTCAAGAAGAGAAGCTTCGTGTTGATCAGGCGAGAGTAGATCACTGGGTTGCTCAAGGCGCTCAGATGAGTGACCGCGTAAAAAGCGTTCTAAAAAACGCTTAATAGCACACATTACTGACGATTAAAGGTCGTAAGATGTCTGAACAGCGTTTAATCGTCGGTCATATTAATGGTGTGTTTGGCGTTCACGGTTGGTTGAAGATTTTTTCCCATACCGACCCGCGCGAAAATATCCTAAGTTATTCGCCTTGGTGGATTAATTTCAAAGGCGAATGGCGCGAAGTCAAAATAGTTGACTCTAAGGTGCAGCAGGGTGGTAAGACCCTGGTGGCCAAAATTGAAAATGTCGATGATCGAGATGTCGCCCGTGAGTACATGGGGTGTGACATCGCTATTGAAGACTCTCAGTTGCAACGTGGTAACGGCGAGTTTTTCTGGGTCGATCTGATTGGCTGTCAAGTCGAGACGCAGCAAGGCGAGCTGCTCGGTGAGGTCAAGGATTTGATCGAAACCGGCGCGCATGATGTGTTGCGAGTGTCTGGCGAGCATAGTGTATTGATTCCATTTGTGATGGATGAGTTCATTATCAGTGTCGATACCGATAATAAAAAGATTGTTGTCGATTGGCAGTTGGATGAAGAGTCGTGAGATTTGATGTCATAACCCTGTTTCCGGACATGTTTTCAGCACTGACGGAATCAGGTGTTAGCCGTCGGGCTTTGCAGTCTGGACTGTATCAAATCAAAACTTGGAATCCTCGCACATTTACAACAGACAGGCATAAAACCGTGGATGACCGTCCTTATGGTGGTGGTCCGGGAATGGTGATGATGTATCAGCCTTTAAAGGATACATTGGATGCCATTGCAGCCGATGGTGGAGTCAAACCTCATGTGGTTTATCTTTCGCCGCAAGGTCAGCCTCTTACTCAAGCTAAGGTTGAGCAGTTAATGGGGCATGAACGGGTCACACTTTTGTGTGGACGTTACGAAGGAGTTGATGAGCGCCTGATTGAATCATCGGTGGATGAAGAGATCAGTATCGGAGATTTTGTTGTCAGTGGCGGCGAGCTACCGGCAATGATGTTGATGGATGCCATGGTGCGTTTGATTCCGGGGGCTTTGGGACATAACCAGTCGGCAGAGCAAGATTCCTTTTCAGACGGTCTGCTCGACTGTCCTCATTACACCCGACCTGAAGAGGTTGACGGTATGAAAGTACCGGCGGTGTTATTGGAAGGAAATCACGCCAAAATCGATGCTTGGCGACAAGCACAGAAGCAGGCGCGAACCGAGCAGCGTCGACCAGATATACTCTCTGGTAAAACAGAGTAATTAAAATTCGGATTCAACCTCTGGCTCGTTTGATTTAAACGGAGCGAATTGTTGGATAAAGACTCAAAGGCTCAAAAAGCCTTAGCCCATTTTCGGGCACATAATGGAGAAGCTTAAAATGAGCGATATCATTAAGCGTATTGAAGCTGAGCAGATGACTAAGGAAATCCCTACATTTGCTCCAGGTGACACTGTAATCGTACAGGTTAAGGTTGTTGAAGGTAAAAACGAACGTCTTCAGGCATATGAAGGTGTTGTAATTGCCAAGAAAAACCGTGGTATTAATTCTAACTTCATCGTGCGTAAGATCTCTCACGGCGTTGGTGTAGAGCGTACTTTCCAGACATACAGCCCACTAGTTGACAGCATTACTGTTAAGCGTCGTGGTGATGTGCGTCGAGCTAAGTTGTACTACCTACGTAACCTATCTGGTAAAGCAGCACGTATCAAAGAAAAGGTATAATTCATACCGTTTCTTTTTTGCTAAAACGCCCCGTTTATCGGGGCGTTTTTGTATCTAGGAAAAACTTCCCAAGTTGATTGATTGGCGTTTGCTAAGCGAATCGCTATACTGTTTATAATATTCACATTTCTAGTCACTTTTATTCTCATTCCTATTTATGGCTACTCAAAAAACATCAACTGACAAAAAAAACAAAGCACAGCTAGAGTTGCATCCGTCTATCAAACAGTTTTTAAGTCATTTGGCCTTGGCAGAAGGGTTGAGTCAAAATACTTTGGCGGCCTATAAAAGGGATTTGAGCCTGTTTCAGAGTTGGCTAAGTCAACAAAATACGCCGATTAATTCGGTAACCGCGGAAACCTTAGAAGGCTTTATGCTTGACCTGTTGCAACAGGGGCGCAAGGAAAACAGCAATGCGCGGCTGCTATCGGCATTGAAGCGTTTTTACCAGTGGGCGGTATTGATGGGTGTATTTGAGCTTGATCCGACACTGTTACTTAAAGCACCGAAAGTGGCGAAGAGTATCCCTAAGGTCATGAGTGAATCACAGGTGGAGGCATTGTTATATTCGCCCGATCAGCATACGCCCTTAGGCATAAGAGATCGTGCTATTTTGGAATTGATGTATGCCAGTGGTCTACGTGTTTCCGAAGTGGTGGAGCTGCCCTTTGAACAGCTGAACCTTTCTGCCGGGTTGGTGCAGGTGACAGGAAAAGGTAATAAAGAACGGATTGTTCCGATTGGTGAGGTCGCCATTGAGTGGTTGGAGCGCTATTTGCAGGAATCACGCCCTTCATTGGTACGTAATCGTTGGGTACCAACTCTCTTTGTTTCGCGGATAGGTCGCTCTATGACGCGTCAGACTCTATGGCATAGGGTGAAGAATTTGGCTTTTGATGCCGGTATTCAAACCCAGTTGTCACCGCACACTTTACGCCATGCCTTTGCCACCCACCTGTTAAATCACGGTGCCGATTTGAGGACCGTGCAGTTACTGCTCGGGCACAGTGACCTATCGACAACACAGATTTATACCCATGTCGCTAAAGAGCGTTTGAGTCAGTTGCATAAACAACACCATCCACGGGGTTAATATTAGCCTCTAGTGCGGTAAAATAATCGTACAGGTAACCGAATAAGAAAGAAGGGTATGACATTGAAAATGAAATCATCTTTAAGGCGCGTGCTTTGTGTGATGAGCTTTGCATCCATTGGGCTGTTGGCAGCACAAAATTCATGGGCAACACAAGGCGGTGCTGATTCCAAAGCAGTACCGCAAGAGATTGAACAGCGTTTGCAGGCGATGATCGGTGCTGATGCGCGTTTTGCCGAGGTCAAGCCAACGGCGATCGCAGGTTTGTTTCAGGTTCAACTTGGGATGACGGTCGTTTACCTTTCCGCAGACGGTAAATTGTTAATCAATGGCAATATGATTGATCTGGATAAAAACGTCAATTTGACCCAAGAGGTGGTGTTTCAATCTCGCCGTGAGGTAATGGAGAAAATGGATGAGTCGACCATGATTGTCTATCCGGGCGCTAAAACGCAGTCTCCTAAGACAATAACGGTGTTCACGGATATAGATTGTCCTTATTGTGCCAAATTGCATAAGGAGATCCCTGTATTGAATGCTGCCGGGATCACGGTCAGATTCTTGGCGTATCCGCGTTCAGGGCCTAATACCGAATCTTATTTTAAAGCGCAATCGGTTTGGTGTGCCAGCAATCAAACGGAAGTCCTAAATGATGCCATGATGGGAGTGGAGCCGGATAAAAAACAGTGTGCCGACCCTGTAGATGAGCATATGCAATTTGCCGCACAGTTAGAGGTTAATGGAACCCCAAATATTTTGCTTGAGAACGGTGATTTATTACCAGGCTATGTGCCGGCAAGAAAGTTGATCGGTATTGTTAGACAATAAGTCTACAGTTTTTTATTCCGACCAATAAAAAATCCCACCTTGGTGGGATTTTTTTTATCGCTGAGGTTTTAGAGTTCGCCCCATTTTTTGCGTTTTCCAGGGGCTCTGAAAAAGCGCCCGAGCAATAGGCCGAGCAATAGAACCCCTCCACCGGTCAAGAACCATTGGCGTTTCAGTGCATCGTCCGATTGGTCGATTTGCTCTTTCATAATGGCGTTGTCGGTTTCCAGCTGACTCAGACGAACTTTCATTTGCTGGTTTTGCTGATCGATCTCAACGGCATTACTGGAGATGCTGGTCAGGCGTTCTAGTTGTTTGCTTAGCTCAAATTTGTCCTGTTTAGTGGTCGACAATTCAGAATCGGTTTTCTCAAAACGCTCTTTAAGCGTTTTGAGTTCCTGTCGAAGAGAGGTGTATTTCTCTTCCAGATCAGTGGTTTTCCTGATTTGTTCTGCTAAGCGAGTTTTGGCAATCGGCTGGTTTTGTAAAACAATTGAAGGTAGCCAGCCGTTGTAGGTTGAACCACCACTTTTGTATTGTACGTTAGCCCAGCCTTCCTTATTCACTTCGAGAATTTTAACGGCTTCACCCGCTTGAAGCATACGGGTGATTTTAAACTTATAACCGGCCCCTCGGCGCAAAGGCACTTCAAGCGAGTCGGTGATATAGTTGGTATAGCCTTTTTCAGCAGCGTGAGCTAGATTGACTGAAGCCAGAGAGGTGAAACCTAGAAAACAGGTAAAACCTAAAATTGCCAGTTTGTTTGAATTAAGCTTACAGCTGCTGGATCTTCTCATATTGTGCCTCTAAGTTAGTTAGCGCAGTTTGATAATCACTAAGTTTCTTACGTTCAGTTTCCACTACTTGAGCCGGGGCCTTGGCAACAAAACCTTCGTTGCTCAGCTTGCCGCTCAGACGTTTGATTTCGCCTTGTAGCTTAGTAATCTCCTTATTCAAACGAGCCAATTCCGCTTCTTTGTCGATCAGGCCGGCCATTGGGATTAAAACTTTCATTTCTCCTACAAGGGCAACCGCAGACTCAGGCGCGTCAGCTTCGTTTTCAAGTACTGTAATGCTCTCTAACTTTGCCAGTGATTGCAAGTAAAGTTGGTTATTGCTTAGCCAGGTCTGATCTTGTTCGTTTAAACCGGCAAGTAACACAGGTAGTGCTTTGCTTGGCGCAATATCCATTTCCGAACGAATTTTACGCACTCCGACTATGAACTGCTTAACCCATTCCAGTTCGGCAACAGCAGCAGTGTCGATTTTGCGGCTATCAGCTTGAGGATAGGCCTGTAGCATAATGGTATCGGCATTTTTACCGGCTAGAGGTGCCACGGCCTGCCAGGCTTCTTCAGTGATAAATGGTACTATCGGATGCAGTAGGCGCAACATCGCTTCCAACACACGTACCAGTGTGCGGCGAGTGCCGCGTTTTGCCGCATCCGAACTGTTATCACTGTTTAATACCGGCTTGGCCAGTTCCAGATACCAGTCACAATATTCGTTCCATGTGAATTCATAAAGTGTATTGGCAGCCAAATCGAAGCGGTAACTATCAAAGTGCTTTGCCACTTCGGTTTCGACCTCTTGCAAGCGAGAGATTATCCAGCGATCCGCTAATGATAGTTCAATCGCCAGAGATTCATCAACACCGGTATCGTAACCTTCAGTATTCATCAATACATAGCGTGTCGCGTTCCATAGTTTGTTACAAAAGTTACGATAGCCTTCGGCTCGATTCAGGTCAAAGCGGATGTCTCGTCCGGTAGAGGCCAGTGATGCAAAAGTAAAGCGAATTGCATCGGTACCATAAGCCGGAATGCCGTCGGCAAACTGTTTGCGAGTGGCTTTCTCGATTTTGGCTGCTTTTTCCGGCTGCATCATGCCGTAGGTACGTTTAGATACCAAGTCTTCAAGCTCAATACCGTCAATCAGGTCAATCGGGTCCAGAACATTACCTTTTGACTTGGACATTTTCTGGCCTTCTCCATCGCGCACCAAGCCGTGTACATAAACGGTTTTAAATGGTACTTCGCCGGTAAACTTCAATGTCATCATAATCATTCGGGCAACCCAGAAGAAAATAATGTCAAAACCGGTAACCAGTGTCGAGGTAGGGTGGAATTTTGCCAGTTCAGGAGTCTGTTCCGGCCAGCCCAATGTCGAGAATGTCCATAAAGCCGAGCTGAACCAAGTATCCAGTACATCGTCATCCTGGCGTAGGCTTACCGATGCATCGATATTGTGTTTTTGGCGCACTTCATTTTCATCGCGACCTACATAGACATTGCCGTTGTCGTCATACCATGCTGGAATACGGTGACCCCACCAGATTTGACGTGAAATACACCAGTCTTGGATATTGTTCATCCATTCAAAATAAGTGTTTTCCCAGTTTTTCGGAACGAATTGGATATCGCCGTTTTTTACCGCATCAATCGCCGGTTTTGCGAGTTCTTCAACGGCTACATACCATTGATCGGTCAAAAATGGTTCTATAACAGAATGCGAACGGTCGCCACGAGGCACCATTAAAGTATGAGGCTTGATTGAATCCAATAAGCCCAGCTCTTCAAAGTCGGCAATAATCTGCTTGCGTGCTTCAAAGCGGTCTAGCCCTTGATATTTTTCCGGTGCGTTTTCATTGATTGCCGCATCGATGGTCAAAATATTCAATAATTCGAGGTTATGACGTTTACCCATCTCGTAATCGTTGAAGTCGTGAGCAGGAGTGATTTTTACACAGCCTGTTCCAAACTCTTTGTCTACATAGTCATCGGCGATAATCGGGATTTCGCGATTAACTAAAGGTAGGGTAATGGTCTGGCCAACCAAATGCTGATAGCGTTCGTCATCCGGGTGTACCGCAACCGCCTGATCACCCAGCATGGTTTCAGGGCGGGTGGTGGCGACAACGAGGTAACCTGAACCGTCAGTGAGAGGGTAACGCAGATGCCAAAGGTTGCCTTGCTCTTCCTCGGAAATAACTTCCAGATCAGAGACGGCTGTGTGCAGAACAGGATCCCAGTTCACCAAGCGTTTGCCACGATAAATCAGGTCCTCCTCATAAAGGCGAACAAAAACTTCTTTAACGGCATTCGATAGGCCTTCATCCATCGTGAAGCGTTCACGACTCCAGTCAGGTGATGCGCCCATACGGCGTAACTGTTTGGTGATAGTGCCGCCGGACTCTTCTTTCCATTCCCAGATCTTGTCTATGAATTTGTCTCGACCTAGATCGTGGCGACTTAAACCTTTCGCCGCCAATTGGCGTTCTACTACCATTTGTGTGGCAATACCTGCGTGGTCGGTACCCGGTTGCCACAGGGTATCTTTGCCTTGCATTCGGTTATAGCGAATCAAGGTATCCATAATGGTATCCTGGAAGGCATGACCCATATGCAAACTACCGGTGACGTTAGGTGGCGGGATCATAATGCTGTAAGGTTCAGCATCGTTGTTTTGAGGTTTGAAATAACCTTGGTTTTCCCAAGTTTGGTACCATTTAGTCTCAATATTATTAGGGTCGAAATGCTTTTCCATAAAACGCTTAATCTATTATTTTGAAGTGAATATTAATCGGGAGATTATAGCAATCCGAGGGGGGAATGTCTTAACTAACTGGAAGGCAGTCGAAAAAAACTGACAATATGGATTGTTGTTGATTGCTCAATTCAGATTTTTTTATCCTAGAGCGTGATAAATGAGGTTTTTCAGGCAAAAAAAACGGCAGGTTAACTGCCGTTAAATTGCTAGGAGGAATTTATTTGGGATAATGTCTCGGGTGTTTGTAAACATAGTTACTTGTGTCTCTCGCTAATTAAGTTTAACTGTTCAATAGTTGCAATACCGATGATCTGGATTGATTTTGCTGCGATTGCATCGCGATCGATGCGTCTTGCAGAATATTCAATCGAGTCTGGTCTGTCAGCGCTCTGGCATAGTTGGTGTCGTTAATCTGGCTTCGGGCGTTATTGGCGTTAATATTCTGGTTTTGGATGTCATTAACAGAGTTTGTCAGACCGTTTTGTTGGGCGCCAAATTGCGCTTGCGCCGTGCTGAGTTGTTCAATGGCTGTATCAAGCCCGTTTAGCGCATTTGTTGCGGTATCGGTAGTGCTGATGTTGCTGCCATCCAAGCCTAGGTTCTGCAGGGTCAGATTAGGTAATTCAATGTTACTGTTGCCGTTATCACCAAGCGCGATATTAATGTCGCTGTTGGAACCGTCGAGCAGGTTGATATCATTAAACTGGGTGTTTTCACTGATTTGTTGAATGTTTTCCAAGCCTTGCTGAAACTCAGTATTGAGCAGGTCTCTTTGTTGTGTGCTTAGGGTGCCGTTTAAGGCTTGAACACCAAGCTCACGCAAGCGTTGCAGTGATTCTGAAATCTGTTGGCTGGCGCCATCGGCGGTTTGCACTAGGTTTATACCGCTGTTGGCGTTTTGTACCGCAATATCCTGAGCGTTAACTTGGCTTGTTAGCCCAGTTACAACGGCTTGATCGGCAGCGCCATCAGCTGCTTGATTGAGGCGTTGTCCGCTGGTCAGTTGCTCATTGATTTTGTTCAGGTTGCTGACATAAAAGTTTTGGTTAATACCGGAGGTCGAGTCGATGGCCATGATAGAATCTCCTTGTTTTCCTTCTTGTGAGAGCAAAGCTTAAGAAGGAGTCGCATTTTAATAGCGCATGCTTTAGTGTGAAAGCTAATAGTGCGACAAGTATCTTATAGATTCATTCTACGCCTAATTATTTGATAAGGAAAGTGAAAATGTCTTGTTGTTCAGGAGGTTACTGTCAGTTTACGTTTCCGGAAGGCCCGCCTTTACTGGATAATCCGGTGACCAATTTGAATGCACGTTACCTGTTTTTACCCTATGGGACTCTGTTGCAAAAGGGCGAAACGGTAAGGATATGGCTGGAGTCCGGGCAGGCGAAAACAGTGTTGCTGGAAGATAAAATTGAGCTGCAGTTTACTGAAAATGGCCCCAATGCTGTAGAAGAAGTTGATTTTCAATTGCCATGGCAGTTGATCGCCTTCGATAGCGGTATGGATTATGATGATTTAATGCATTGGTCAAAGCATGATCTATTCAACCCCGAAGAAACTTCTGTTGTGGTGGTTTTCAATCATCCTATAGAAGTAAAGCCGACTTTAAAACAGCGATGGCTGCAATTTCTTTATAAAATGCGTAATCTATAATTTAGCGATATAAGAGGTGTCATGCTTTATTGCATGACAAAGCGTCCCAGATAGACATCTTCAAGAAGGTCTGGATAGATGCGGTGCTGTTCGAGCACTTTTTTTACTTCTGCAAGCACCTCTGCACGTAATTGATCGGGTCCGTCCGGTTTGCGCAATTTGCTGTAACGCTGCTGACGTAGAACTCGATCGATATCGTTTTTCAAAATAGGGCGTAAGTGCTCCATTTCTACCTCAACCACCTGGGGAATGTACGACATAAACTTAAAATCGACAGCGAGAAACTTGGCTTGCCCTTCTCCTTGGAAGTTGACAACCACCTTATCCATGGAAAAGTATTGCGGTACTCGTGTTTCCGGCTCTTCAAACTGCTTGTATTTAGGAGAATAGGATAAGCTGTTTTCTGAGGCTATTACAGGTTGTGCCGTTACACTGAATGCGCCCAATGTCAGCAGGGCGGTGAAAGATGCATGGGTAAAAAGGTTTTTAATTCGCATTGAAATCATAAAGTGATTGTTTCCTGTGTGATTCTGGCTAAGCACAAAATAAGCTTATGTTTCTACAAGCGAACCGTATTATAGCTATGGCTTGTTGCTTTGCTGTGCTTTGTGGGAAAAATTAGGAAAAATTGGCTTTCTCCAATAAAAAAGCCCCGCAGGAGCGGGGCTTTTTATTAAGTCGTTTGTGTAGACTTTAGCTTACTTTGTAAATTCTGGGTAAGCTTCCATTCCACATTCAGACTGGTCAATACCTTCGTATTCTTCTTCTTCAGTAACGCGGATACCCATTACTGCTTTGATGATACCCCATACAATCAAGCTTGTACCGAATACCCATGCGAAGATTACACCGATACCTGTTAGCTGAGCCATGATTGTTGCATCACCGTTAGTGAATGTCACAGCAATCAGACCGAAGATACCAACAACACCGTGAACAGAGATCGCACCTACAGGATCATCAATCTTGAACTTAGCGTCGATGATTAGGATTGCGATAACTACGATGATACCACCAGCTAGACCGATTAGAGCCGCTTCTAGAGCTGTTGGAGTTAGAGGTTCAGCAGTGATCGCTACTAGACCCGCTAGAGCACCGTTTAGCATCATTGTTAGATCCGCTTTACCGAACTTCATCTTAGAAGCGATAAGCGCACCGATTACACCAGCCGCGGCTGCCATTAGTGTGTTTACAAAGATCATTGCAACAGCGTTTGCTTCGTCAACGTTAGAGATCTTAAGCTCAGAACCACCGTTGAAACCGAACCAACCTAGCCATAGGATGAATGTACCTAAAGTCGCTAGAGGTAGGTTTGCACCAGGAATCGCTTTAGATTCACCGTTTGGACCATATTTACCTTTACGAGCACCTAGTAGAAGTACACCAGCAAGAGCTGCAGCAGCACCAGCCATGTGAACGATACCAGAACCAGCGAAGTCTAGGAAACCTAGTTCGTCTAGGAAACCACCACCCCATTTCCAGAAACCTTGCATTGGGTAGATGAAAGCTGTGAACACGATAGCGAAAGCGAAGAAAGACATAAGTTTCATGCGCTCAGCAACCGCACCCGATACAACCGACATGGCAGTAGCAACGAATACAACCTGGAAGAAGAAGTCAGACATACCTGAATAATAAGGCGCGTCATCACCACCAGCAACAACGTCTGCAACAGCGTTATCACCACCAAGTAGGAAGCTGATACCTGGGAAGAAGCTGTTTACGGCTTCACCTGGGTACATAATGTTATAACCAACCAGCATGTACATAATACATGCGATAGCGAAAAGACCGATGTTTTTAGCAAGAATTTCGGTAGTGTTTTTTGCGCGTACCAGACCCGCTTCTAGCATTGCGAAACCAGCTGCCATCCACATAACTAATGCACCTGACATTAGGAAGTAGAAGGTATCAAGCGCGTAACTAATTTGTAGTACTTGTTCCATTGTTAATTCCTTTTGTTAAAGAGCGATATCGCCAGTTTCTTCGGTGCGAATTCGAACAGTTTGCTCTAAAGGCATAACGAAGATTTTGCCATCTCCGATTTTGCCAGTTTTTGCAGAGCTGCTGATCGCTTCTACTACGCTATCAAGCTTGTCATCGCTAACAGCAATTTCTAAGCGGATTTTTGGTAGAAATTCAATCGCGTATTCTGCGCCGCGATAAATTTCTGTATGGCCCTTTTGACGGCCAAAACCTTTTGACTCTGTGACGGTCATACCTTGCACATCAATATCGTGAAGTGCTTCTCTGACATCGTCGAGCTTAAAAGGTTTGATAATTGCAACTACCAGTTTCATACTAACCTCTCGGATATTATTTAAAGAAATAAGTTCGACATAGTTAAAACATGGCATATGCCATAAAAATAAAAAATCATGAAAAACAATTAGATAAGTTAAAAAAGGCCGTCGATAATAGCTTTTTTTAACATCTTGCCAAGCAGTGAATATTATTTTTTGGTGCTTTATTGTTTTAATTTGGTGCACAACTGAAAGGATTGAGAAGGGTGGTGGCAAAGTTACCTAAGATTTTTATTGCATTGGCAATTCAATTATTGGTTCTGTTATTTATGGCTGTTTCTGTCTATGTCGCACCAATAGTGGTTGAGCCGCCTTACCCATATTGGCTTTTGGTCATCCTGCAAGGCTTGTTCTCCGCATTGTTGGTTACGCCGTTTGGTTTGCCCAAGTGGTGGCGGTTGATACAGTTTTTATTGCCTTTGGGTCTTTATGGTGCCATTTTGGTTCAATTTAATCCAATATGGGTATTAGTGATTTTTATTGCTGTCTGGCTGGTGTTTTCCAATGTATTTGGCGATAGAGTACCTTTATATTTAACCAATTCTTCGACACGCCAGGCTTTACTTAAATTTATTAAACCGCGGCAATCAATACATTTTCTCGATCTCGGCAGTGGTTTGGGGTCGAATGTGGCTTTTATGGCACAGCAAAAAGGTGTGCTGAATTCTCATGGGGTGGAAACCGCTCCTCTGCCTTATCTTTTCTCAAAACTCTATTGTTTTTTTCGTGGCGGTGAAATATTTGCCATGGATATCTGGAAGACGCAGTTATCCTATTATGATGTGGTCTATGCATTTTTATCGCCACAGCCCATGCCAGAGTTATGGTTGAAGGTGAAAGATGAAATGCGCCCGGGAACGGTGTTTATTAGTAATAGTTTCGCTGTACCGGATATTGAACCGAGTGAGGTCTGGCAGTTGAATGATGCTCGGCAAACCACGCTTTATATATACAATATCGATTAAATTGATTACCGTTTAGCTAAGCTAAATGGTTTACAAAGTTGAAACAAAGAAAATGCGGAGAATTTATGACCTATAGTTTGCAGCAAGCTTTGCAGTGGAGCCCTTTTGTTGAGCGTTTAACAAACCGTTATCCGGATATCGCAAACAAAGAGAGTTATGAAAGTGCGTGGCAGCAAGGTGAATTGTTCACTAGGGTTTATGACGCTGTTATCGGTTGTACTGATGAACAAGCTTTATTCAAGGCTTTACGCGTTCAGCGCAATACGATGATGGGGCGAATTGGCTTGCGTGACTTGCAAGGCATGGCAAGTCTTGATGAAACAATCAAAGCCACCTCTGAGTTGGCCGATGCTTTGGTTTCGGCAAGTCTGGATTGGTATTACCCTCGATATTGTCAGCGTTACGGTACACCTGTTGGCCGAGAATCAGGTGACGCGCAGCAGTTGATTGTTATCGGTATGGGGAAGCTCGGTGGACAAGAGCTGAACTTCTCCTCCGATATCGATTTGATTTTTGCCTTTCCCGAAGCGGGGGAGACCGAAGGTGCAGCGCGCTCCATTTCCAATGACCAGTTTTTTATTCGCTTGGGTCAGGCGGTGAATAAATCCCTGGTGGATATGACGGTTGATGGTTTTGTCTATCGTGTCGATATGCGTTTGCGTCCATTTGGTGATACCGGTCCCTTGGCGGTGAGCTTTTCCGGCTTGGAGAACTATTATGAAATTCATGGTCGTGCTTGGGAACGTTATGCCTTGGTCAAGGCGCGAGTCATTGCCGGAGATAAGGCCAAGGGCGCTGAATTGTTTAAAATTCTCAAGCCGTTTATCTATCGTCGTTATGTGGACTTCAGTGCGATGGATTCATTACGTGAATTGAAGTCGATGATTGCCGATCAGGTTGCAAAAAAAGGTATGCAACATAATCTCAAGCTTGGAGCAGGTGGTATTCGTGAAATTGAGTTTATCGTGCAATCGTTTCAGTTGGTGCACGGCGGACGTGAGATAACATTGCAAGGCAGTTCATTGTTGCCAATTTTGCATCAGTTGGTCGATAAGCAGTTTCTTGAGGCAGATGTCGCTAGCAGGCTTGAAGACGCTTACCGCTTTTTGCGTGCGGCGGAAAACCGTGTGCAGATGTGGAATGATCAGCAGGTTCATGATCTGCCAAAAGACCAAGGTCAGCAGCTGTTGTTGGCACAATCGTTGGGCTATCCAGAATTGGGTGAGTTCAATCGGGTGTTGGCTGAGTATCGTGATTATGTCCAGCAGCAGTTCAGTCAGGTTTTTGGTCAGGATGAATCGGAGCTGGCTGCAGGCGAAGATGGCGATTATAAAAAGATCTGGCAAAGCGATGATCAAAAAATCACCTTGTCGGCAGACACCGAAGTCGAGTGTTCACAGTCTTTGGCGGAATCAATGCAGAAGGTTTTGCATGACTTCAAGTTATCACGAGCCGTGCAAGCAATGAGTCGGGATGCGTTGGATCGTCTTGATGCGGTCATGCCATTGGTGCTAAAAGAGTTGCTGGCTAAGCGCGCTAACGAGCAGACCTTAAAGCGGGTTGTCGCCATTCTTGAGTCCATTGCCAAGCGTAGTGTCTATCTAATTCTGCTAAAGGAAAATCCGCAAGCGTTAAAGCATCTGGTGCAACTTTGTGAGTCGAGTGCCTGGATGGCCGATATGCTGGTTAAGTATCCTGCATTATTGGATCAATTGATTGATGAGAGGGATTTGTATTCTCCTTTGGCTTATGAGGACTTAAAGCTAGAGGCGTGTCAGTTGTTAACCGAAACCGGTTTGGATGAAGAACTCTTTATGGAGCGTTTGCGACAATGGAAGCATGCGCAAGTCTTCAAGGTGGCTGCCGCCGATGTCACCGGCAATGTGCCTGTCATGAAGGTGAGTGACTATCTTACCTGGATTGCTCAAGCGGTATTGGATGTTAGTGTCGAGTTTTGCTGGCAGTTTATGCAACAGCGTTCCGGTATTCCAGGGGGTGTTAGTGCCGATCACCCTCGCAACCCTTTTATGGTTTTGGGCTACGGTAAGCTTGGCGGTATCGAGTTGGGTTACGGCTCCGATTTGGATATGGTGTTTTTATATCAAGGCGTTGAGTCCGGAGCCATGACGACCGCTACGAATGGCAAGCAGCTGGATAATGCGATCTATTTTATTCGTATGGGGCAGAAGTTGATTTCGATATTAAGTACGGTGATGCCCTCGGGTCGTCTGTATGAGGTGGATTGTCGATTGCGTCCCAATGGTAATTCCGGCATGTTGGTCACTGATTTGCCTAGCTTTCAGGCATATATTGAAAATAAGGCGTGGAATTGGGAACATCAGGCCTTGGTTCGCGCTAGAGCGGTGGCAGGTGATGATCAGGCTGTTGAGGCGTTTGAACAGTTTCGTTTGGCGTTTTTGTGCCAGTCGCGTGACCCGGAAAAGGTCAGGAGTGAAGTGGTTGAGATGCGTCAGAAGATGCAGCAGTCGTTAGATAAAAGTGATGAGCAGTGGTTTGATTTGAAGCAGGGTGTCGGTGGTATTGTGGATATTGAGTTTATGATGCAGTATCTGGTCTTGGCTTATGCAAAAGAATATCCGAATTTAGCCCAGTATAGTGATAATGTGCGAATTTTAGAGCAGGTGTCGGCATCATCGTTGTTATCAAATGAGGATGTGCAGTCCTTGACCGATGCATATAAAGTCTATCGTTCGAAATATCACCGTTTGTCTTTGGCAAATGACAAAGCGATGGTCGAGCAGAGCTGTTATCGACAAGAGCGTGCCGCTGTTCACAGAGTCTGGCAGTCGCTAATGTTGGCTTGAAGGTATTGTTTGTGTTTAGCGGTTATGGTTTTAATTGATTGGTGGTTGAAAATTGCAGAGATAAAAAAACCCGCATTATGCGGGTTTTTTTAACGTCTTGGCTAACTGATTAGCAAGAGTAGTACATGTCAAACTCGATTGGGTGTGTTGTTGCACGTAGACGAGTAACTTCTTCCATCTTAAGGTCGATGTAAGAGTCGATTGTTTCGTCTGTGAATACGCCACCGGCTTTCAAGAATTCACGGTCTGCATCTAGTGCTGCCAGCGCTTCTTCTAGAGAGGCACAAAGTGTATCGTATTCTGCTTCTTCTTCTGGAGATAGGTCATATAGATCTTTCTCTGAAGGCTCGCCTGGATCGATCTTGTTCATGATCCCGTCAAGACCGGCCATCAAGCAAGCAGAGAATGCTAGGTATGGGTTGGCTGTTGGGTCAGGGAAACGTAGTTCTACACGACGCGAACGCTCTGAAGGAGCATAAGGGATACGGATAGAGGCTGAACGGTTCTTACCAGAGTAGGCAACCAGGATTGGTGCTTCAAAGCCAGGAACCAAACGCTTATAAGAGTTTGTGCCAGGGTTACAGAAAGCGTTAAGTGCACGTGCGTGCTTCATTAGACCGCCTAGGTACCAAAGTGCTTCTTGTGAAAGACCTGAGTAAACGTCACCGGCAAAGATGTTTTTACCGTCTTTAGATAGAGACTGATTGATGTGCATACCAGTACCGTTATCACCAACGATTGGCTTAGGCATAAATGTCGCAGTCTTGCCAAGTGCCTGGCAAGTGTTATGAACGGCATACTTAAGTACCTGAACTTCATCAGCTTTAGCTGTTAGTGTGTTACCAGCAACCGCTAGCTCACATTGACCCGCAGCAGCTACTTCGTGGTGGTGGGCTTCTAGTGTTAGGCCCATCGCTTCAGCCATCGCACAGATGTCAGCACGAACTTCGTGTAGCTGGTCAACAGGAGGAACTGGGAAGTAACCACCTTTAACCTTAGGGCGGTGACCCATGTTACCGCCTTCTACAACACGACCTGATTCCCATGCGGATTCACCAGAGTTCATTTTTACGAATGAACCTGACATGTCCTGGCCCCAAGTAACATCGTCGAAGATAAAGAATTCTGGTTCAGGACCAAAGAATGCTGTATCGGCAATACCTGTAGAGGCTAGGTAAGCTTCAGCGCGTTTTGCAATGCCACGAGGATCTTTTTCATAAGATTCCATTGTTGATGGCTCAACAATCTGCATACGGATGATGATTGTAGGATCGTTCGTGAATGGGTCTAGGTAGAAGCCTTCAGTTTGTGGCATAAGCAACATATCTGATTCGTTGATACCTTTCCATCCAGCGATAGATGAACCGTCAAAAGTTTCACCGTCAGTGAAGAAATCTTCGTCTATTCTTGATGCTGGGATAGTTACGTGTTGTTCTTTACCAAGTGTATCGGTAAAACGTAAGTCTGCCCACTTAACATCGTTGTCTTTGATCATGTCAAAAATAGCTTGTGGCATTGTGATAGTCCTTTATCAGCTAAAAGTAATTAAAATAAACACGGTGATAATAGCGTGAACCATGCCAAGATTTCAATTTTTTTAAAAAGAAATTAAACAGCTTTTGTATCAATGATTTGCATGGGGCGGGTAAGTGATTGAGATATAGATAAAAAGTGGAAATGTTTGCTTTTGGTGCAAAATTTAAAAATTACTGGTGCAAATGGAGTTTTTTTGAGCTTTTTGCGATAAGTAGAATCTATTATCAAATATTACAAAAATGTTACAGAAATGTGTCATAAACAATTTAAAATGCAATTTCCTTGTCATATTCGCCTGTTAATATTCATAACAATTTTAAATTGGCGACTATGGTTTCTGGAATAGAGCTTGCAAAAGCTAAAAATTGATTCAAGATACATGGTTGTGGAACCATTACAAGTTAGGTTGAAAATATGACGACTTCTGTACAGGGTAAGCTGGATGAAGCCTTAAGTGGTGAAGCTTTTGAAAAGCGCATTCGCCGCCGTAACCTAAAAGATGCTTTGGCACGCTATGGAATATCCTTTGGTGGTGTCGGTGTTATCTTTGCCGTGTTACTTATCATGTTCTTTCTGTTCTATGTGGTATTGCCGCTATTTACACCGGCAAGTATAGAAAAATCCCACAGTTTTGCTCTGCCTGGCGGCGAGCAGGAAAAAACTTTGTACTATGGTGTCGATGAATACAAAAGCTCGGCTATCCGTTTTACCGAATCGGGTAAGCTGGTTGGTTTTGACCTAGTCAACGGAGCCGAGAATTTCAATGAAAGCTTGCCGTTAAACGGTAATGACATCACCAGCTTCACTGTCGTCAACGAACTAACCCATCTGGTCGCCTTTGGTCTTTCTGACGGTAGTCTATTGTTTGCCAAATACGGCTATAACGTCACTTATCCTGATAACGTCAAAACCATTACGCCTAAGGTTGAGTATCCGTTTGGTGAAGAGTCGATCGAGTTGGCTGACGATGCCATCAGTAAGCTGTCCATCAAAGCCGGTGAATCGGAAATGCGTATCGCCTACCAGGTAGCCGGGCAACAGCGTGTTTACATTAAAGAATTCAGCAAAGTCGAATCGATGTTATCGGACTCGGTAACATTGGAAGAGAACAACTCTGGTGAATTTACACCGACATCAAAAGTTAAGTGGTTGAAGATGGATGTTAGTGGGCGCAATCTATATTTGATCGATGCAGATGGTGCCACCGATTTCTATGATATCCGTTATATTGACGAGCCGGCTTTGGTTCAACACGTCAATCTGTTAAAAAATGATGAAAAGCCGACTTTGATCCGTTTCTTGTTGGGTGACTACTCTTTGATGATCGGTACCAATAAAGGTAACGTCTATCAGTGGTTCCCGGTTCGTGATGACAACAATAACTTTGCTCTCCAGCAAATCCGTTCGTTTAAGGTCAGTGATGCCGCAGTGACTTCGATCGGTATTGAATTGGCACGTAAAGGTTTTGCCGTCACTGATAACCAAGGTGGCTTCCACCTTTATCACTCAACGGCAGAACGTCATCTCGGCTCTGAAACCTTTGCCGATAAGGGTGGCGATGCTAACGTAACCATGGCTCCGCGTGCAAATGGCGCTGTGGTAGAAAGCGGTAATCAGATTGTCTTTTTTGATATTGAAAACGAACATCCGGATGTGTCTTTCTCAAGTCTTTGGGGGAAGGTCTGGTATGAAGGCTATGAAGAGCCAAGTTATACTTGGCAGTCATCGTCAGCCAGCTCCGATTTTGAGCCTAAATTCTCTTTAACCCCATTAACGTTCGGTACCATTAAGGCGGCGCTGTATTCGATGTTGTTTGCCGTGCCTATCGCCATTCTTGCAGCGATCTATACCGCTTTCTTTATGGATAAAGCGACCCGTCAATGGGTTAAGCCATCGGTCGAATTGATCGAAGCGCTGCCTACGGTAATCCTCGGTTTCCTAGCCGGTCTTTGGTTGGCGCCTTATATGGAGGCGAATTTACCCGGTTTCTTCGCCATATTGATATTGGTGCCAATCGGTATTGTTCTGTTCGGTTACGCTTGGTCACGCCTGCCCGAGTCGATTCGTCTGACGGTGCCGGTTGGTAGACGAGCAGTATTGATGATTCCGGTAATCATTGTCTTGGGTTGGTTGGCATTGCAGTTAAGCAGCCCAATCGAAAATGCCTTCTTTGATGGCAATATGCGTCACTGGCTGACCGCCGAAGCCGGTATCGATTTTGATCAGCGTAATGCGATGGTTATCGGTTTTGCGATGGGCTTTGCGCTGATCCCGACGATCTTCTCGGTGACGGAGGATGCGATCTATAACGTACCGAGTTATCTGGTTAACGGTTCTTTGGCTCTTGGTGCGAGCGGTTGGCAGACCCTTGTCGGTGTTGTTTTGCCGACAGCAAGCCCGGGTATCTTCTCAGCGATTATGCTGGGCTTCGGTCGCGGTGTCGGTGAGACCATGATCGTCTTGATGGCTTCGGGTAATACACCGTTGATGGAAGTAAATATCTTTGAAGGTATGCGTACGCTGTCGGCTAACCTTGCTGTGGAAATGGCAGAGGCTGAAGTTGCCAGTTCACACTATAGAGTGTTGTTCCTTGCCGGTTTGGTACTGTTTATTTTCACCTTTATCTTCAACACCTTGGCCGAAGTTGTCCGACAGCGCATGCGCCGTAAATATGGTTCACTATAGGAGTCTGATTAATGAAAGCATGGATGAATAAAGGTGAACACTGGATCTGGTTGAGTTCGGCCATGGTCAGTATCAGCGTGGTATTGGTTTTCGGTTTGATCGCCATGATTACCTATAAGGGGGCGGTTCATTTCTGGCCGCATTCGGTATATGAATTTCAGGTTAATGAAAACGGTAAGGTAAACAAGGTCATCGGTGAGATTCGCGATTCCAAAACGCGAGAATTGATGAACCCTGAGACCGGTGCTGAAGAAGAGGTCAAGCAGTACTTGATCAAGGTCGGTAACCGTGATGTTTACGGTATCGATTTCCGCTGGATTAACGCCGATCAATTCGTTTCGCCGATGGATAAGTTGGCTGATGATGTCATCGTTATCGAGCGTTATGAGTACGGTAATGTGTTTGGTCATCTGGTAGAAGGTCAATTTGACGGACAGACGATTACCGAAGAAACGGAAGTCTTAGCGGAGCTTAGTAAGCGTGTAGAAGAAAGTGCCAGAACGCATGATGAGATTCGTTATATCGAAAAAATCCTGATTGGTGAAATCAACTATGAGATTCAGGAACTGCGCTACGAAGAGAAAAAATTACGCGCTGAAAACCTGTTTACCGATGCGGAAGCCGCGCGTTTGGATGCAGAGCGTGCCGAGTTGCAAAAAGCGTTTGAAGCCCACCAAAAAGATACTGCGGTGCTTTATAAGAAGTTGGCGAACTTCGGTCAGGTGACCGTGGAAATCAGCAACGGTCAGCGTATGACGGTACCTTTAAAGAAGATTGTCCATATCTGGCGACCTAACAATATGTCGACAATGGATAAGTTAGGCTTCTTTATGAACAGTTTGGGCAACTTCCTCGTCGATGACCCACGTGAGGCAAATACCGAAGGTGGGATTTTCCCGGCGATGATCGGTACCATCACCATGGTATTGTTAATGACGATTCTGGTTACGCCGATGGGAGTGATTGCCGCGATCTATATGCGTGAGTACGCCAAAGACGGTCCGATTTTGCGTTTGGTGCGAATCTCGATCAATAACCTGGCGGGGGTGCCATCGATTGTATTTGGTATTTTCGGTTTAGGTTTCTTTGTCTATATTCTTGGGGGCAGTATTGATGAACTGTTTTATGGTTATGCCTTGCCAAGCCCAACCTTCGGAACGCCGGGGCTATTGTGGGCATCATTGACTATGGCGCTATTGACGCTGCCGGTGGTGATTGTTTCTACCGAAGAAGGTCTGGCACGTATTCCACGTTCTTTGCGTGAGGGTGGTTTGGCCCTAGGGGCAACCAAAGCCGAAACCATTATGAAGATAGTTTTACCGATGGCGACACCGGCGATTATGACCGGTTTGATTTTGGCGATTGCGCGTGCTGCCGGTGAGGTGGCGCCGCTGATGTTGGTTGGTGTTGTTAAGCTGGCTCCTGAATTGCCGGTTGATGCGATCGCACCGTTTGTCCATCTTGATCGTAAGTTCATGCACCTAGGTTTCCATATCTACGATGTCGGTTTCCAGAGCCCGAACGTCGAAGCGTCTCAGCCTTTAGTTTATGCAACATCTTTACTATTGGTCATTATCATTGTTAGTTTGAACTTGGGAGCGATTTCGATTCGTAACCGACTTCGTGAAAAATATAAGTCGCTTGATAACTAATTTAAAATTTGCAAACACTTGCCTGACTTGTAAGCGGGCAGCAAAACTTTTTAGGTAACGGCATCGGCGGTTACCGACCTGAGGAAAATTTTATGAGTGAGCACAACCTGTCAATTTCTATGGATCGTGAAGATAGAGCTTTATCTTTGGATAATGAAAAGATTGCCATTGAGGTGAAGGACTGGAACCTGTTTTATGGTGAAAAACAGGCGCTAAACAGCATCAATATGGTCGTGCCGGAAAACCGTGTCACCGCGTTTATCGGTCCATCAGGTTGCGGTAAATCAACCTTGTTACGCTGTTTCAATCGTATGAACGATTTGATTGATATTGTCCGCGTTGAAGGTGATATGACTCTGCACGGTGATGACATGTATGCGAAAAACATGGATGTCGCCGCTTTACGTCGCCGCGTCGGTATGGTGTTCCAGAAGCCAAACCCGTTTCCAAAGTCAATTTATGAAAATGTCTGTTATGGTTTGAGATTACAAGGTATCACGGATAAAACCATATTGGACGAAACGGTTGAGTGGGCGTTGAAAGGTGCCGGACTCTGGGATGAGGTAAAAGACCGTTTGGATGAGAATGCGTTAGGTATGTCGGGCGGTCAGCAGCAGCGTTTATGTATTGCCCGTGCGATTGCCATCAAGCCGGAAGTGTTACTGCTTGATGAGCCGACTTCCGCACTTGACCCGATTTCGACTCTGGCGATTGAAGAGTTGATTTTCGAATTGAAAAAAGAATTCACGATTTTGATTGTTACCCACAATATGCAACAGGCGGCTCGTGTATCCGATTACACCGCCTTTATGTATATGGGTGACTTGATCGAATATACGGATACAGACAGCTTGTTCACCAATCCACAGGTCAAGCGAACTGAAGATTATATTACTGGGCGTTACGGTTAATTTATTAAGTTGGTCAAGCACCAAAAAGAGATAAACAGATGGAAAGAACAGAGTTTAAAACTCATATTTCAGCGCAATACAATCGCAACCTAGAGGACTTGTTCAACCATGTCCTGGCAATGGGTGGTCTGGTTGAGGGACAGCTTAATAATGCCATTGAAGCGATTAAGGGATCAAACTCAACCCTAGCTTCGGAGATTAAGCATTCGGACAAGTTCGTTAATAAGCACGAAGTTGAAATCGATAGTCTTTGTGCCCGTGTATTGGCTCGTCAGCAGCCTACCGCTTCGGATCTGCGTTTAATCGTTAGCGCTATCCGCATTGCCGTCGATTTGGAACGTATCGGTGATGAGAGTGTCAATGCCTCGCGTTTGGCGGCGAAAATGGCCGATGTGGAAGAGATCGCCATCGAAACTCTTCCTGGCTATAAAGCATTGCTGGAGATGATCACCATTGATCTGAATATTCTGAAAATGGTACTAACCTGTTTCTCTCAGCTGGACTTGGATCGTCTCGAAGAAGTGATTGCCGATGATGTTCGTATCACCGAAATCAAACAGGACTCTTTGCAAGAGATTCAGGACTCTCTGAATAGTCATCATGGTTTGGCGGAATACACCATGCAGATGATTTCTTCAATCCGTGCTGCAGAACGTATTTCCGCGCATATCGTTAATATTGCTGAGAGTGTTGTTTACCTGATTAACGGCAAAGACGTGCGCAGTATGAACAGTGATAAATTAACCGAGTTTTTATCTCGAATCGATAAGTAACTGTAACCAGACGGGTCTGACATGAGTAAGCAGAAGGTATTGGTAGTAGAAGACGAAGCGGCTATCCGTGATATGCTCAAATTCACCTTAAGCGCTTCGGATTATGAGGTGATTGAAGCATCCAATGCCGAAGACGGCTGGAAATTGGCTCTAGAGAGTGCTCCTGATCTGATTTTATTGGATTGGATGATGCCCGGCACCTCTGGGGTTCAATTGGCGAAACGATTGCGTCAGAACGATAAAACCCGTTCCATTGCAATGATTATGCTTACCGCTCGTGACGGGGAAGAGGATCAGGTTCAGGGGTTCGATGCCGGTGCCGATGATTATGTGATCAAGCCATTCTCACCCCGCGCTTTGGTTGCACGTATTCAAGCCTTGCTTAGACGTCAGTCCAATGACATTGTCGACAGTGATGTTCTCCATTCCGGTGCCATGGCGTTGGATATGGAATCTCATCGTTTTTTTGTCAATAATGAAGAGATTAAACTGGGGCCAACCGAGTTTAAGTTGATTCATTTCTTTATGACCCATCCTAATCGTGTTTATTCGCGTGCTCAACTGCTTGACCATGTCTGGGGTGTCAATGTGGTGGTTGAAGAGCGTACCGTTGATGTGCATATCCGCCGTCTGCGTAAATTGCTTGAACCGGTCGAGGTCGCCGACTACATTCAAACCATCCGTGGTTCCGGTTACCGCTTTTCGGTGAACTGATGCTGAGCAATGCTATCAAAAGTGAGTTAAGCTGGTTATTCAGCAGCTTTCTGGTAGTGTTCTTTTTTGCCTGGATTACCGGCCTTTGGCTTGCCAGTTTTAGCGCCTATTTCATCTATTACGTTTTCCGTCATCTGCTCAATATGTCGCGTTTCGAGCGTTGGATGGATCGCCGTTCGTCTACTTATAGTCCTCCTGACTCCGGTTTTTGGGAGGAATTGAGTTATCTGGTCAATAAAAAACAGCGCGCGCTGGAAAAACACGCCGATATAAACCTTTATAAATCCGAGCAGTTCAAAGCGGCGTCGATGTTGATTCCCGATGCGATTGTTTCGTTGGATAAACGCGACAATATCGAATGGTTCAATCCGATTTCCAAAACCATGTTAGGGATGCGCCACCAGGATATCGGCTGTAAAATTGAGTCGGTTATCCGTCAGCCTGAATTCATCCAGTATCTACGTCGAGGGCAATTCGATAAAGCCTTGACTTTGACGGCCATTCAGCATCAATCACGTACCTTTGAGGTACGGATTTTCAGTTATTTTGAAGACCATAAACTTGTTGTTGTCAGGGATATCACTGAGCTGTATCAATTAGCGCAAATCCGTCGTGATTTTATCGCCAACGCTTCTCATGAATTACGCACGCCTCTGACCGTATTGCGCGGTTATCTGGAAGTTATGCTCGATACCCCGGGCAGCCATCAAAATGCCTGGCAGGTGCCGTTGCAGCATATGGAAACCCAGGCACATCGAATGCAGGCTATTATTGAAGACCTGTTGGCTTTATCGACGATCGAGTCCGGTTCCATCAACCGCTCAAAATCAGTCGTATCGGTTGCAAGCTTATTACATCAGATTGAAAAGGATGCGCAGCGCCTCGGCGGTGTAAATCATAAGTTCAGCTTTGAGATTGACGATCATCTGACGTTGGAAGGTTATGAAGAATCGCTGAAAAGCCTGTTTATGAACCTTGTGTCGAACGCGGTACGTTATTCACCGGAAGGGGGGGATATCAAGGTACGTTGGTTCAAACATAACCAACAGGCGGTTTTTGAGGTGATTGATGAAGGTATCGGCATCGCCCAGGAGCATATTCCGCGTTTAACAGAACGTTTTTATCGGGTTGATGCCGACCGTTCGCGTGGCACGGGCGGAACCGGTCTCGGATTGGCAATCGTCAAGCATGTGCTGGAAAGGCATAACGGTCAATTGCAGATTGACAGTGTCGTGGGCAAGGGCAGTTGTTTTCGTTGTGTCTTTCCTTTGTCATCGAAATAACACGGTAAATTGTCCCGATTTCGATTAAAAACCTTTAATAAATCAATAGTCTTTTTCAGTTTTATCCATTCTTATAAAAACATTTAATTTCGTTAAATGTCATCAATTTGTCATATTAGTGTCAATTTAGTTTTATGAACCGTCTCTACAATAGGATCCCGTATTCAAGCTATTTACCTTTTTTAAAAATATTTGGAGTATAACCATGAAAAAAGCCAACCTTCTTATGGCAATGGGTCTAAGCGCAGTAATGGCAACATCAACTGCTTACGCGGTAGATGATCTACCTAACTACGAAAAAGTTTCGGGTGTTTCTGGAAGCGTTTCTTCTGTTGGTTCTGATACGCTAGCGAACCTAATGACGCTTTGGGCTGAAGAATTCAAGCGTGCCTACCCTAACGTAAACATCCAGATCCAGGCTGCGGGTTCATCTACTGCTCCTCCAGCGCTAACAGAAGGTACTTCTAACATCGGTCCTATGAGCCGTAAGATGAAGTCTAAAGAGATCGCGATGTTCGAATCAAAGCATGGTTATAAGCCAACAGCTATCGGTGTTGCTATCGATGCGCTAGCGGTTTATGTCAACAAAGACAACCCAATCAACGAATTGACGATCTCTCAGGTCGATGCAATCTTCTCTTCAACACGTAAGTGTGGTGCTAAAGAAGACGTTTCAACTTGGGGTCAGGTTGGTGCCGAAGGTACTCTTGCAAACAAGACTATCCAGATTTATGGTCGTAACTCGGTTTCTGGTACTTACGGTTACTTCAAGAAAAAAGCACTTTGTAAAGGTGACTACAAGTCTTCTGTAAATGAGCAGCCAGGTTCAGCGTCTGTTGTTCAGTCTGTGACAGCATCGCTTAACGGTATCGGTTACTCAGGTATCGGTTATAAGACAGCGGGTGTTAAGGCAATCGCTATTTCAAAGAAAGACAATGGTAAATATGTGGCACCAAGCAACGCGACAGCACTTGACGGTACTTACCCTCTAGCACGTGTACTTTATGTATATGTCAACAAGGCCCCTAACAAGCCGGTTGAGCCAGTAATGGGTGAATTCTTGAAGCTTGTTCTTTCTAAGCAAGGTCAGGAAGCGGTTGTTAAGGACGGTTATATCCCGGTTCCAGCTAATTTTGCAGCCAAGCAGCTGGCTAAACTTAAGTAATTTAAGTCAAGCTGAGAACAAAAAACCCGCCATTGGCGGGTTTTTTTATGTCTGCGATTTGTGAATTAAATCAAATCAATTTCGACATCGGTCACAGGGATCACGCTACAGGTCAGGATTTCGCCTTTACGTGGTTCATATACCGGTGATTGGATTTCTTCCACTTCGCCCGAAATCAATCTTACCGAGCAAGCGCCACAGTTACCGCCACGGCAACTATAGGGCATATCAAAGCCGTTTTCATCCAGTGCATCAAGCATTGAAAACTGACCGTCAAACTCGCATTCACCTTGTCCGATTACAGTGATTTTTGCCATGATAAATTTATTTCCTGTTCTCATTGAAAAATTCTATTGTAACAACTATAGCATAGGTACAATAAGCTGATTTTTCGATCAAGGTTCCATTCGGGAATCCTGTGAATAAATTTCCACTTAATTAATTAACTATTTGCTAAGAGGGCAGAATAGATGAACGGTGCTGCAATGAATATGAGCGCATGGCAGAAATTTCAAAATCGTTTTAAGGCGATTCGTGACAATAAGGTCTTTGAACTGTTTGTTATCGGTGTGATTATTTTTTCATCGTTGATGATTGGTGTTCGTACCTATCCTTTACCGAGTATGGCGGAAACCATTTTGTGGGGGCTGGATTATGCCGTTACTTTGTTTTTCGTGATTGAAATCAGTATTCGTATGGCCGCTGAGGAGCGGTTGCGTGACTTCTTTAAAAAGGGTTGGAATATCTTTGACTTTGTCATAGTCGTGGTCAGCTTGATTCCGTTGGATGATTCCGAATATGCATTGATTGCGCGTATGCTGCGTCTATTCAGGGTAATGCGTTTGATTTCATTTATTCCAGAACTGCGCGTTTTGGTGAGTGCTTTAATCACTTCCTTACCGCGTATGGGATATGTGGCCTTGTTGATGTTTATTATTTTCTATCTGTATGCGGTGATCGGCAATCTGATGTTCTCCACGATCAATCCAGTTCTATGGGGCGATTTGGGCATTTCTTTATTGACCCTGTTCCGTGTAGCGACGTTTGAGGACTGGACCGATGTGATGTATGAAACCATGACGGTCTATAAGTTAAGTTGGATGTATTTCATCTCGTTTATCTTTTTCTCGGCATTCGTTTTCTTGAATATGATGATCGGTATTGTGGTCGATGTGCTGGATGAAGAGCATAAAAAAATGGAGCTGGAAAAAACCGGCGAACAACAGCAGGAACAGCAAGCATTTGAAGCCGATTTAAAAGCTCAGGTCGATGAGCTTAACCGTAAACTCGATCTGCTTTTGGTGAATCAAAAACCGTAGTGTGAAAGCCTGTCAATCGACAAATAAAAAGCCCGTTATGAAAGTTTCATAACGGGCTTTTTTATTAATCAATGGTTAAGATTCAACCGGCAACGCCAAATATCATACCGACCCAAGTCGTGACTGCCATGGCAATACTTCCCCAGATCACCATGCGTATACCGCCTTTGAGTTTATTGGCGCCACCAATCCAGGCGGCAATCGCACCGAGTATTCCCAATAAAATCAGTGATGAAATAGCGGTTGTCCAACCGAGATTCTCATAAGGGAAAAACACCACCACCAATACAGGGACGATACCGCCGCCGATAAACGAGCACGCCGATGCGAATGCGGCTTGTAGCGGATTGGCGCTGTGAATTTCGGAAAGCCCCAATTCATCACGCATATGGGCATCCAAGGCATCATGTTCCATCAGTTCATGGGCTACTTGAAAGGCGGTTTGTTCACTAACGCCGCGCGCCATGTAGATTCCGGCCAGTTCGGCTTTTTCCTCTTCCCAGTTGTCTGCCAAAGCTTGGCGTTCAATCGCCAAGTCGGCTTTTTCGGTATCGGACTGGGAACTTACCGATACATATTCTCCGGCGGCCATTGATAAGGCGCCGGCGGCTAGGGCGGCGATGGCCACTAAGAGAATATAGTCACGTTCGGCACCGGCGGCATAGACACCGACAATCAAACTGACAACAGAAATAATCCCGTCATTCGCACCCAGTACCGCGGCTCTTAGCCAGCCCATACGGTGACTGAAATGCTGTTCTTCAATATGCTGATCAATTAAATCAATATCCCAACTTTCAGTTTGACTATCGTTCATCTACAGCTCCTTCATTTGGCGTTATCGGTTTGCTACAGGATTACCACACCAGTAACTTATAACCTTCTTCCTGCAACTCCATCAATGCTGCCGCGCCGACCTCGGCGTACTCGGCAAAAGGTCTCATATCTGCATGGTTCCAATGGATGGTATTCATAGTATTACCACAGGCGATCCAACGAACCTTATAGTCTTTGGCAAAGCTGGCAACACGCTCATAAGTCAGCGGTTCGACTTCGCGTTTGGGTTCATTGGCAAGTACATGCAGTCCTGGGCCAATCGCTACTACGGCGATATCGACATTGTCGCCATAACGTTTAATCATGGCTTGAATCGAATTGAGGATGGCTGTTTGATATCCCGGATCGGACTTGTTGAACATATAAACCGCCTTGTGTTCGGCCGGGTCGCCAGGAAAGCGATCCGATGGCGGGTCTTGCAACTCTGGTACCGGTTTTAATTGAAATCCGCTAGTGCTGTTTTCGGCGCTACAGGCGGTTTGCGAAAAGCCGATTAAGCTAAAACTCAATAGTATCGATAAAATTGCACGCATGTGAGAGGTTCCTTTGTCTTAGTGTTTTTTGCGGAAAATTTAGAGTTAAGCGCTGTGAATCACACCGCGGTGACTATGTTTTCATTGTATGACGAGTCTATAATAATAGCGATGCTAATTCTTACAAATTGGCTTATAGCAGTGGATTAGCCGATTTTATTAGAGTTTTAAGGGAAAGCAAATGTTGCAAACACAGATAGAACAGATAATAACAGACCGGTTCCAAATTGCGTTTATGCAGCTTGATAATGAAAGTCATATGCATTCCGGCCCGGCGAGCGAATCGCATTTTAAATTGACATTGGTCAGTGAGGATTTTATCGGTCAGAATAAGGTAAAGCGTCATCAGGCGGTTTATAAGGCTTTAGTGGAGTTGATGCCTCAGTTTCATGCCTTGGCTTTGCATACCTATACGCCGCAAGAGTGGCAGGAAAAGGGGGGGCATATTCCACTGTCACCAAAGTGCGCAGGTGGTTCCAAGCGCTGATCAGGACTGCGCTTGTTCCAAATCCCCATCCTCTTCGTAGTCCGGATTCAGGTGAGGGTAGGTCAAGTGCCAGATATGAGTGAACTTCTCTTCATTAAGACGTTTTTGCAGCAATAGAATCGCTTGAATGTACTGTTCGATATAGAGATATTTGCGTTTACGCACCGACTGACATAAATGGCGGTATTTTTGCGGTAGAAAGTGGCGAAAATGGTAGAGAAGGCCAAATTCCCCTTCAATTTCACCGATACGCCGCATGACTTCTTCTCTGGCGGCGAGTCGATAATTATTTTCCTGACCGTCATACATGCGGCCAATCCAATAAAGGATAGCGGCGGTCGATAAAAAAGCGATAATCGGACTATCAAACACAAAGCCGCCAATCAATGTCGCCGAAACCAATACAATCGCGCTGACCGGAACCGTCAACACCGAAATCCAAATATGATCCCCTTTAAGGTCATGAGCGATTTCGCGCATATTGAACTGATGCACATCGATCGAATGGAGGCGTCTCAGCATCTCTTCCGCAGTCGGTATATTCGGATCAATTTGTTCTTCGTAAAGCTGATTATCCATAGTCTTTATCAATTAGCTGTTGGTTTAAGCATTGGCTTTGGGTTTGCATTGCTGATTACAATCAACAGTATATCGCCGTTTCTCTTCCAATGCATAGGCTGTCAATTTTCCGCCCCATAAGCAACCTGTATCGGTGGCATGAACCTGATAAGCATCAACTGCACCAAGAGTCGACCAGTGGCCAAAAAATATCTCATAATCTTTATTGCGTCGATTATCGAAGACAAACCAAGGCTGATATTTCTCGTTACTGTCATTGGAGGCTTCAGGAGCCATTTTACGCTTGAATTCGAGTTTGCCGGAGGCATCACAATAACGCATACGAGCAAATGCATTAACGATATAGCGTAATCGATCCCAGCCTTGTAGACCATCGTGCCATTTTTTCGGTTCCGAGCCAAACATATGCTGACAAAGAAATTCCTGCCAATCATTGGCAGCAAGGTGCTGTTCGACTTCGGCGGCGTAGTTGAGCGCTTCTTCAATGCTCCATTGTGGCGGGATGCCGGCATGAACCATTACCGCGTGATAAAGCGGATGCTTTACCATTAGCGGTTGCAGGCGGAGCCAATCCATCAGCTCGTCGACATCATCGGCTTGCAGAATTTCGCTCAGGGTATCGGATTTGGAGACGAATTTATCCAAGCCGGCGTAGGCGGCAAGCAGATGGAAATCATGATTACCGAGCACCATGCTTGCCTGTTGGTTTTCACAGGCCTGTTTGACAAATCTCAAGCATTGCAAGGATTCCGGACCACGGTTGACAATGTCGCCGACAAACCATAGATAGTCTTGTCCGGGCTGATAGTCGACTTGTTTGAGCAGCTTTTTCAACGGTTGGTAACAGCCTTGCAAATCGCCAATCACATAAGTCGTCATATTCGAGCTGCTCCTTAGACTTGTGAGTTCAGTTGGTAATAAAGGTTGGCCAGTTTGACAAACTGCTCAACGCTAAGCGCTTCCGCTCGTGCACCGGGATCAACCTCACAGCGGACAATCTGCTCACTATCAAGCCATCCCTTGAGGTTATTGCGCAAAGTCTTACGTTTTTGGCTAAAGGCCTGCTTCACCAGCTCGGCAAATGCCTGTTCATTGTCGGCAATAAAAGGTTTTTGCTGATATGGCAGGAGACGGACAATCGCCGAATCCACTTTGGGTGGGGGAGTAAAGTTTTCCGGCCCAACGGTAAACAGGTACTCGCACTGGCAAGCGTATTGCATCATCACGCTTAAACGGCCATAGGTCTTGTTGCCAGGCGCGGCACAAATACGGTCAACCACTTCTTTTTGTAGCATAAAGTGCATATCGGTAATGTGCTCACTGTAGTTCAATAGGTGAAACATCAGTGGGCTGGAAATATTGTAGGGCAGGTTGCCGACTACACGTAGCGGCTGTTGCGGCAAAAACTCCAACAGTTGACCGTAATCAAAGGTCAACGCATCGGTATGATGCAGATTGAAAGCCGGCTTGCTGGCAAAACGAATTTTCAATGGCGCAATCAGGTCATTATCGATCTCGATAATATCCATTCGTTTGACCACATTGATCAGCGGTTCGGTCAAAGCCGCTTCACCCGGACCGATTTCAACCATGTGGTCATCGGCTTTGGGGCGAATCGATGCGACTATCTGGTCGATAATACGACCGTTATTTAAGAAGTTTTGGCCGAACTGTTTCTTATGCTTGTGGCCGGATTTTTTGGGTTTGTTTTGAGCCATGAGTTCGCCTGTTAGTCTGTGGTTGGGAGGTTTAGGCTGGGAATCATTTCCAGTGCGACATCAATCGCATATAAAAAACTGCCGGTATCGGCTTGTCCGCTACCGGCCAGATCCAAGGCAGTACCATGATCCACCGAGGTGCGCACAAAAGGCAGGCCTAGAGTGATATTGACCGCTTTACCAAAGCCCATGTGTTTTAAGACCGGTAAGCCCTGATCATGGTACATCGCCAAGACCGCATCGGCTTGCTGCATATATTTCGGGGTAAATAGCGTGTCTGCCGGTAAAGGGCCTTGTAAAGACATCTTACCGTTAAGTTTAGCCAATGTCGGTTCGATCACTTCGATTTCTTCACGCCCCATATGACCGTTTTCTCCAGCATGTGGGTTTAATCCGGTGACCAGAATGTTCGGGTTTTCAATGCCGAATTGCTGTTTCAACGATTGATGGGTGATATTCAACACATCGGTTAACAGTTTTTCGGTAATCGTTTTAGGGACATCTACCAGAGGAAGATGGGTGGTCGCCAAAGCCACGCGCAAGCCTGGAGTGGCAAGCATCATTACCACTTGATCGGTATTACTGTCTTCCGCCAATAGTTCGGTATGTCCGGTGAACGGCAGTCCGGCCTGATTGATGACACCCTTGTGTACCGGGCCTGTGACCATGGCGGCGAATTCGTTGTGCATACAGCCTTGAATCGCACGTTTCAGCATTTTGATGACATAATCCGCATTGGCGGGGTTCAGCTGTCCGGCCACAACCGGCTCGGCGGTGGCGATATCAAGCAGGAGCATTTCGCCGGCAACGCTGGCTTTTGCCGTTTTATCGGCTTGATAAGCATTGATGGTTAAGGGTAAACCAAGCATTTTGGCGCGCTGCTCAATCAGCTTTTTATCACCAATTACCACCAATTCCACCGGCCAATTCTGCTGCGCCAGTTGAATCACCAAGTCCGGGCCTATGCCGGCCGGCTCACCTGAGGTGATCACTAAGCGGGTGGTTGGATTGCTGTTTTGTTCTGTTGTGTTCATTTTGCGGTCTAAATAATTGTTTGCGATAGCTCGCGATTGATAAATGCTGTCTATTTTAAAACAAAAAGCGGCACTCAAGGTGCCGCTTAGTGGTTAAGACTAAATTAGCTGGTTATTTGATTTGTACATAAGCTTCGTCACGCAAACGTCTTAGCCATAGATCAAACATCTCATTCGCTTTACGGCTACGAATCGCTTGGATCGCTTCTTTACGTTCCTGATCGGAAGCATCGGTGGTTTTACGCACATCATCCAGATAAAGAATCATCCAGCCTTGATCGGTCGCCAAAGGCGGCAGGGCGTTTTTCGCACCCATCTTGGCAACATCGTTTTGGATGACCGGTGGAATTCTGTCCAAAGTACGCCAGCCCAAATCGCTTTCGGCATTCACTTCTTTGGGAATATCTGGGTAACGTTCAAACAGTTTTTGAAAATCTTGAATGCTGTCCATCGACTGAGTGATATCCAAAAGTTGCTGAGGTGTGTTCATGCGATCCACCTTGTCACTCAAGACAATAAAGCGATACAGATGATATTGGACCTGTTCGTTACCGGCACCAGAGCTTTGCTTATCCATCAGCTTGATTAGGTGAAAGCCACTCGGGCTTTCAATAATGGCACTGCTTTGACCTACCGATAGATCGACAATCGCATCGGCAAAGAAGGTCGGCACCTCTTGCTCGTTCATCCAGCCTAGATCACCACCTTGAAGCGCCCGGGCACCATCAGAATGGCGCACCGCCAATTGATTGAAGTCCTCGCCGTTTTCAATACGCTGTTTCAATTGCTTAGCTGTGTTTAGCGCTTGTTCGCGTTGCTGTGCCGTTGCCGACTCGGGCAGCGCGATTAGGATGTGACCCAAACGGATTTGCGTGTTGTTATTGGCCAATTTTTGGCGTTTAAGGTAGTTTTGAATCTCGTTTTCGGTGACTTGAGCTTGGCTTAAAATCTCACGTTCACGTAGCTTTTGAATCAGAATTTGTTTTTCGATACGCTCTCTGGCTTTTTCAAAACCGTTTGCCATCTCGATATTCAAGCGGTTTCTTAGCTCATACAGGCTTAACTTGTTCTCTTGCGCGATGGCTTGCAGCTGATTATTGATTTCATCGTCACTGACGTGAATACCGATCATTTTCGCGCGCTGTTCCTGCAAGATTTCGAAAATCAGGCTGTCCAGTACCTGACTTCGCAAAGCGGCGGTGTCTGAGATGGGAATATTCTGCGCTTTTAAGCTTTGCGCCTGTTCAAACATTTTGCTGTCGAGCTGACTTTTTAAAATGATTTGGTCATTGACCACGGCCACCACCTTATCGAGAAGCTGTTCGGCAGATGCTGTCGGGCTGGCGACAATGGTGGCAAAGGAGGCGCTCAGCGCCAACATTTGTAAAGTCTTTTTCAGTGAGTTTTGAATCAGTTTTGTCATGCGCAAGGCCATTAAAAGTTAAGTTTATTGGTTAAGTCTTGTTTGAATTTAGATTGACTTGAGCTCAATCCTTTCAATTCAAATTGGAACTGGATGCCGTCATTATACAAACCATTTTCCAATTGTGTGCGTTCTGCAATCATTTCTAGCGCCCAGCAACAGGAATCGTAGCGAATTCCGAGTTGGCTCGCGCTGTGACGATTGTCTTTCATATCGTAGCTGGTGTAAATGCCCAAATCCCAGCGATTATTTATACGGGTATAACCGCCAAAGGATAAAAACTCGCTTTCGTCTGCCTGGGTCTTGTTATACAGGCTGTGGTTGATCAGTACAGTGTGTTTGTCATTTTGCCATTTAAGACGGCTGTTGCTGCTCAGCAACGATTGAGAATCCTTATCCAGCTGCATGGTTGATGAGGCGGATAGGTTCTGTTTCTGCACACCGATATGAGCAAAGTAATCCGATACCTTATCGGTTTGCAGGCTGTTGCCGTTTAATCCGACTTTACGGTCTTGCAGATAATAAATCTGACCGATACCGATTTGTGCGATCTGTTCTCCGCTGACCTCATACAGTTTGCTGTTGATGGCCAGGCTTAGCTGGTTGCTATCGGCAATCCGGTCATAACCGCTGAAACGATTCAGGGCAAACAGGTTATTGAAGTCCAAGCTGCGTTCGGCGCTGTCAAACAAAGAGATATCGCTCTGATCGACGTAAGGGGTGTACAGGTACTGCAGTTCCGGTTCCAGCGTTTGGCTGTAGTTTTTGCCGAAAAGCTCTAGATCGCGATCGAAAATCAAATTACCGCGCAGGGCAAACTGCGGCACAAACCGGTTCAAGGTTTCTTTGCCAGTCGGGTTATTGCCGTTATCCTCCATCTGATATTGAGTCTGGTTGGCCACCAGTGTGGTGGTCAGCTTGCCGTAAGGCTTGCGAAGCTGATGCGTCAAACGGGGTGCCAAATGGATACGCAAAGCCTCGGGTTTAGTATGGTTACTGCTGCTGACAGCAAACTGGGTCGCGGTGGCATTGAAATCAAGACGGGTTTGTTGCCAGCTTTTGGAGTAGAGCAGACCGAATTCAGGCAGCTTCTCGTAGTTGTCCGAGCTGTTTTGCAGTTCAAGGTAGTTGAGTACCTGTAAATAGGTAGAGAGATTGCCTTGGCGGTAATTGATTTGAGCATGACGCTGTTTCAAGGTTGCGGTATTCAGAGTTTTATCGACCGGAATATCAGCATAGAAATTTTTATCGGAAACACTGTCCCAGGCAATGCTGCTGCTAAAGCCGTGACCCCATAATTGCTGCGAATCGAATCGCGCACGCCAGCGGTCTTCGTTGTCATAGCTGTCCTGAATCGCACTGAGTTGCAGGCTACCGGCAAATTGTTGGTTTTGTCGGCTATTTTGCGGATTACTCGATTGCTGTAAGAAACGGAATTCATTATCGACAACTAGGCCACGTTTACTCATCGGCATCACGCTAAGCGTATCGTCCATATTAGCGGCGATATTAAAGTAATAGGGTTGCTTGAAGTATTGTTCCGATTGCGTGCTGTTAATCGATTTATAACTACCGGTTTCGGGAAACAATAGACCGCTGGCGCGATCATCCAACGGGTAGTCGAAATAAGGTGTATAGAAAATCGGCACGCCTTTGAAATAGAGCACGGTATTGCGCCCGACTACGCGGCGGCTTTGATTATTGATCTCTAAACTGTCGAATTTGAAGTCCCAGTCTTTCGATTGATCTGTATTCAGCGGGCAGCTTGTCAAACTGGCTTGATCCAGAGAGGTGACTTCGTTTTTCTGATCGCTCTGGATGGATTTGGCCTCGCCATAGGCGCGGCTCGGTAATATTTGATATTCGGTGTTATCCAGTTGGGCCTGTTGTTTTTGGTTGTCGAGCAGGGCTTTTTCGGCTTTGATAATCAAATCATTCTGGTGTATTTCCACATGTCCCGACAACTTGGCCTGCTCGGTCGATTTATTGTAGAGAGCCTGATCGGTTTTAATCACCATGCCGGGCTGTTTGATGACCGCTTGGCCTTGCATCAGGTATTGGTCTTGGCTCGGTTGCGATAGCTGATCCGCCTCAAGCTGCTGTTGGCCTTGAGCGTCAGCGTTGCTCGGAATAGCCGGTTGCGGGCTGATTAATTGCGGTTGGCAGTCAAGTGTGGATTGCGCCCAGGAACTGTTGGTAAAAGTCAAAGAACCGAGTGACGCAACCAATAACGCATGGATAAAAAAGGGCGGTTTTTTGAATAAGCTTTCGCTCAAAGCGAAACAGGGTTTATGGGCGTTATGGCTGGGCGTGACGTGCATTTTCAGCGCAGAGTATGAAGATACTCTAGTTGAGAAGGTATTTTTCGGTTCTGTGTTTGACATCTACTAGATAATCATTAATTATTCGTAAAGTTCTTATTCTAACCGAGTATCACACGAATGGATGAAAGATTTGAGTTGATGTTGCAGTGGTTGCAACAGTTAAGCTTTTTTGACGGATGTGAATTGTCCAAACCGGTGCCGGCTTCAAGTGATGCCAGCTTCAGACGTTATTTTAGGGTCGAGTCACAGGGCGCGGATAAATCCGCTTGCGGCAGCTTTATTATTATGGATGCGCCGCCTGAGCATGAAAATTGTGAACCTTTTATCAAGGTCTCCGAACAGCTCAATAAAATGGGCTTAAATGTCCCTAAGGTTTTGGCAAAAGATCTGCATAAGGGGTTTCTGTTATTAGGTGACTTGGGTTCCATAACCTATTTAAACGCGCTGCATAATAGTGATGAAAGCCGTGCGGATGAGCTTTATCGTCAGGCTCTGCAGGCATTGGTGAAGTTACAGTCGCAGGCAAAAAATGTGGCTGCGCAGTTACCACCTTATGATGCGGTTTTATTGGATAATGAGATGAACCTGTTTAGCGATTGGCTATTGGCAGAGCATCTCCAAGCGCCTCTGGCTAAGAATCAGCAAGCCGACTGGCAGCAAACCAAAGCGCTATTGGCACAATCGGCATTACAGCAACCGAAAACCTATGTCCATCGTGATTATCACAGCCGTAACCTGATGGTTTGTCAGCAGGATAACCCGGGAATCCTCGATTTCCAGGATGCGGTCTATGGCCCTTTAACCTATGATGCGGTGTCTTTATTGCGTGACTGCTATATCGCCTGGCCTAAAGAACAGGTGACAGAATGGCAACGCTATTATTTTCTTGAGTTGGTTCAGGCCGGAATGTTGCAGCAACATGATTGGCAGGATTTTGTTAAGTCGATGGATTTGATGGGCATTCAGCGTCATTTGAAGGCCGCCGGTATTTTCGCGCGCCTATATCACAGAGACGGCAAAGACGGTTATTTGAACGATATTCCGCAGACCTTGCAGTATATCGTTGAGGTCGGTTCGCAATATAAAGAGTTGAGCTGGTTGGTGAAACTGGTGGAAAACACCATGTTACCGCACCCATTACTGCAGCAGGCATAGCGATTTATGAATTCAGCAACACCGATTAAAGCGATGATCCTTGCCGCAGGCCGCGGTAACCGTTTACGACCGATTACCGATACGCTGCCCAAACCGTTGGTACCTTTGTGTGGTAAACCCTTGATTGAATACCATATTGAAAAGCTGGCTCGAAGTGGCGTTGAGGAAATTATTATTAATCATGCCTGGTTGGGTGAACAGATCGAGCAAACCTTGGGCGATGGCTCGCGCTGGGGGGTGAAAATCCTTTATTCGGCCGAACCAGAAGGCGGTTTGGAAACGGCCGGTGGTATTATCAACGCCTTGCCTTTGTTAGGCGAAAATCCTTTTGTATTGATTAACGGTGATGTCTATTGTGATTTTGACTTCAGCGATTTAATTGCCAAGGCACAAACCTTGGCTGTTAAAGAGCAAGGCCAAAACACTGATTTACAGCTGGGTCACCTTTATCTGGTGCCTAGCCCTGAACATAATGCCAAGGGGGATTTCGGGCTGCCAGAAGGGCGGGCTCAAGGACCGGTTTCTGAGCAGGGTGATTATACTTTTTCCGGTTTAAGTGTCCTGCATCCGCAATTGTTTGCTGATATGCCTGTTAGTTTTATTGCGCTGGCACCGATTTTACGTCAGGCGATGCAACAGCAGTCCCTGACCGCTAGCTTGCAAACCGGTCTTTGGTCGGATATCGGTACTCTCGAACGTTTACAGGCGACTGAAGCCCTGCTTTGTCCAAATCGTTAAAAGTCTTTGATTACCTCTACCTGGATGACAACTTCTGACGGCACACGAATCAATAAATGGCTCAGTGAAATGGGCGTATGCTCGCGCCGACAGGCCGATCGTCTCATTGTTCAACAGCAGGTTCAAGTTAATGGCCAATCGGCTACTCTGGGGATGTTGATTGCGCAAAATGATGAGGTGAAAGTGGGGGGTGAATTGATTTCACAGCGCCCGGCAGCGCAATATATCCTTTATTACAAACCGGTCGGCGTGGTGTGTACTCATCAGCTTAGCGTCAAGGATAACTTAGAACAGGCGTTGAATTTCCCAGAGCGGGTTTTTGCCGTCGGTCGACTTGATAGAGCCTCCGAAGGTTTGTTGTTATTAAGCAATCAAGGTGAGATTGTTAATAAAATCATGCGTGCCGAGCATAAACAGCCCAAGAAGTATTATGTTTGGGTGGATAAGCCGGTGACAGCAGGCTTTATCGAGCAGATGTCGCAGGGGGTGGAGATTCTTGGTCAGACGACATTGGCCTGCGAAGTCGAATATATTGGCGAACGGCAGTTTGCCATTACTCTGGTGCAGGGGTTAAACCGCCAGATCAGACGTATGTGTCAAACTCTCGGTTATAAAGTTGAACGACTCCAACGGGTACAAATTATGCATCTGACAAGCGATGCCTTGCCACCGGGTAGTTATCGTCAGCTAACCGATATTGAAATTGCACAGTTATACGCAGCCATAGATTATTAGCTTGGCTGAACTGACGCTATTTCAAAAGAAGTTTTTCTGAAAAAGGCCTGAATGACAGGCCTTTAAGAATTTGTGCGTTATCGGGATTAACCTTCAATAACGACGATATTCTCCGCTTGTGGCCCTTTCTGGCTTTCAGCAATCGAAAACTGAACTTTCTGACCTTCTGCAAGAGTTTTGAAGCCTGTTCCTTCAATTTGACTAAAGTGTGCAAACACATCTGGGCCAGACTCTTGAGAGATAAATCCAAAGCCTTTTGTTTCGTTGAACCATTTAACAGTGCCGGTAGTGGTAGACATAACTAATCCTAAATTTCATAAGTAAAACATGTCTGAATAATCAGACGATAAATCAAGAAGACTGGCACAAAATACTTATGAAAACAGGCGCGTTGCGATCAAACCACGAGTCGGAAAACAGAAATATTTGTACTAACCTTGAAATTCATTATATACAGATTTGTTCGTAAGAAAAGCGAATTTCATAATCCCTTTTAAAATCGTTGTTTTTTTGCATATATTTGCACTTTAGACAGGTTTTTCTTAGCTAACTCATTGATACCGGAGCAGAAAAAGAATCGGTTTATGGATGGCTGTTCAGGCGATAAAAAAGCCCTGCTGGATAAAATATCCGGCAGGGCTTGGTTTGAGATGTTGTGGTAAGGATTTTAGGCTTGCTTTGTCAGCATCGAATTAACACGTTTATTGATCCAGTAGCCAAATAAAAGGCCCGTGACAAACATAATCAACGAATAGGTCACTGCAGGAATCATCATCACTTCACTGCCAATCAAGGTGCCGGCAACAAACAAAGCCAGTGTACCGTTTTGTAGGCCGACTTCAAAACCTATCGCAATTGATTGCTCACCATTCAGGCGGCTTAATTTGGCCAGTTGATACCCCAGCATCAGTACCGAGATATTCAATACCAAGGTTGCCAGCCCTGCCTGAGCGAAGAAGTCGAGCATATTGTCGCGATTCTTGGCGACAATCAGCAATACGATTAACGCCAAGAAAAATACCGAGAACCATTTGATTACGGTTTCAATTTTTTTCGCAACGGATTCCCAGCGGGATAAGACAAACATTCCCAAGGCGACCGGAATAATGGTAATGACCATTAATTGAACCATGGTCTTCAACACTGGCAAACTGAATTCCGTGGCATTGCCCATAAAGTAGTCCATGCTCAAGGCGGCAATCAACGGAATGGTAAACGGCGTGATAACACTGACAACCGCAGTTAAACTGATGGACAGAGAGACATCGCCTTTACTCAGGTAGGTAAACATATTTGAGGTCGCGCCACCCGGTGCCAAAGCGATAATCATCAGACCCACGGCGATTTCCGGCGGCAATTGGAATGCCAGAGCAATAATAAATGCCACAATCGGCAATAAAATCATCTGCCCGGTCAAACCTATGGCCATGGCTTTAGGGGCCTTGAATACATCCTTAAAATTTTGCAGACGCAGTGACAAACCCAAACCGAACATAATCAAAAACAGCGCGGCGGGTAGAATTACTTTAGTTAGCAGGTCTGGAGACATCAAAAATCCTCGATTAGCATCAGTTAAAAAACTTTCTCGGATTTTACGGATAAACTCTGTAAATACCAATTAAAGATTTGTATTGGCTCATTGCTTGTCTGTTGTTAGGTGGATGCCAATCATTGGAAAATTAATCAAACTGATCAATGGCACTCCTCAATGCGTTTATTGATTAGCTCTTGGTTATTGTCAAGATACTCAATGAGTTTTGTGGCTGGCATCGGTTTGGCAAAATAGTAGCCTTGTGCGATATCGCATCCCATTTCAATCAGTTTTTTGGCAGTCTTTGCATCTTCAATGCCTTCGGCAACAACCTTCATGTTCAAATGTTGGGCCATATGAATGGTGTCGGCGGTCAACGAAGCACTGCGTTTATCGGAGGTGATCTTTTCGATAAAAGTCTTATCGATTTTCAACTCGGTGAACGGCATGCGCTTGATATTCTCCAAAACTGCTGTGCCGGTACCGAAGTCATCAATCGATAACTTAAATTGTTTCAAACGCAGGCGAGCCAAGATATCCAAGCCGGTATGCAGGTGTTTGATCGCGCTGCTTTCGGTGATCTCGATAACGATGTTGTCAGGGGAGATGTCCGCTTGCTGAAAGCGGTTGGCAAGGGTATCGGGCAGGTCGAGATTGTCCAGGTCTAGTGCCGAGACATTGATTGACCAGTATAGAAAGGGATCGGCTGTATTGAAGTGTGTGTGGATATCGTTGATCAGCTGCGTTATGACGCAATCGAGTAAGAGTTCATTCAAGCCGTTGGCTTCAATGACATCGATAAAACCGTTGGGGTAAACCGGCTTTCGATCGCCATCAAGCAAACGACAAAGGACTTCCACGCCGGTGACTTTGTTGTTTGACAGGCATATTTGGGGTTGATAATGTAGCTCGATATGACCATTGCTTAAGGCGAAAACTACTTCGTCCAGCGGCATTTCGGTCTGAATGCTATCGTCAAGAAAGGACTGTGTCAGGTCGTGGCTTTGCTGGCGGACATGGTTTTGCAAGATGTGCTTGATGTCGCGTAGTAAAAACGGTTTTTGCAGACTGGGTAAGAGGTTAAGGCCATGGCTGGCGGCCAAATCGTAAGCGGTACTTAGCACGCCTTCATCGAAACCGCTCATAATGACAATTTTACCTTGAAAGCTTTGTGCCGCTAGAGTGCGGAGCAATTGAATGCCATCCCGATTAGGCATATTCAAATCGAGAAACAGTAAATCGATATCCGGGTTTTGCTGCAATGCCTCTTCAAAATATTCGGCATTATCAATATAGGCGCAGCCGATATTGAGCAATTCGGCGATATCGCTAATCAGTTCACCATATTTCGGTTCATCGTCAATAACAAGTACACGTATTTGCATCATCTAGTCCTCGTTAATGTCGTTAAGCGCTTGATGGACAGCTTCATAAAAGCTCTGAATCTGGTAAGGTTTGCGTAAAAACACCGCGTGATTAAAGAGTTGGTCACGTTCCTTGACCATTTGTTCGGAGAAGCCGCTGGTCAAAACGTATTTGATTTCCGGCATTTCGGCTTTCACCTTATGGTACAAATCTAGACCATCGAATTCGCCCGGCATAATAATGTCGGAAATGATGAGATCATAATGGTTGTCGAGAATCATCTCCCAAGCAGTTACCGCACTTTTGGTTGTATCACAGCTAAACCCTAAATTACTCAGCAGGGTTTCGGCAATTTCTCGTAGATCTTCCTCGTCATCAATAATCAAGACTTTCAAACCTTTACCATCAGGCAGATCAAATCTAGTCTGCTGGCGTTTTTGTGAAGTGGCTCGGGTATCACTTACCGGTAGATAGAGGTGAATGCTGGTGCCTTTATTGACTTCACTATAGATGCGCATATGGCCTTTGGACTGTTTGATAAAGCCATAGATCATCGCTAACCCCAAACCGGTTCCCTTGCCCTTTTCTTTGGTGGTGAAAAACGGTTCGAGAACCTTTTCAATATATTGCTTTTCGATGCCGGTACCATTATCGGTGATATCGATCAGCACATAATCACCAGCCGCCAACTTTTCAGTTTGGCTTTTGACATAGGTTTCATCGAGGTATACAGGGGTCGACGTAATCAATATATGACCGCCATCAGGCATTGCATCTCGGGCATTGACCACCAAATTAATCAAGGCATTAGTCAATTCATTGGGGTCTATATTGACCTGCGGCAATGACTCTGCAATTTGCAGTTCAATGCGAATTTTCTGCTTAATGCTGTGTTTGAGCATATCGATCGTGTCGGTCAATAAAGGAGCTAATTCAACGTTTTCACTGGCGAGTGCCTTTTTCCGGGAGATGGAAAGAAGCTTTTGGGTCAAGTCGGCGGCTGATAGAGAGGCTTTTTTGGCTTTGCCCAATTGCTTATAAGCTTTGCTTTCCGGGTCTACACTCAATTCAATCAGTTCAAGGTTGACCAGAATGATGCCTAACAGGTTATTAAAGTCATGCGCGATACCGCCACTGAGTTGGCCAATGGCTTCCAGTTTTTGTGATTGTCTGAGTTGCGATTCAAATGCCGTGCGTTGGGTGACATCATGAACCAGTGTAATGGCTTTGATCTGATTATCGAAATTAGCTGGATCGACAATGACTTCAAATAGTCGAGTGCTGCCATCAGGGTGCTGATAACTGAAAGGGGCATTTCGGGTGACATGAATGCGTTTTGGGTTTTGGTTGAATGTATGTCGATGATGGACGTGTTTTTCCTTGAAATCTTCCGGCATCAGTATTTCGACCGGGTGACCGAGCAACTGTTCACTGGTGAGACCAAAAATCTGTTCGGTCATTTTGTTGACGGTTTCAATTATGCCTTGATTATCGACAACCAGTAAGCCTTCGGGAATGGCGTCAATCAGTTTTTCAAAACGCGTATTGGAACTTTGCAGTTGTTTGCGTTGTTGTGAAAGATGGGTCAATGATTGTTGTAAACGTCGACCCGTGGCAAAGATATACAGGCCGATTATGCCAAGTAGGCTGGCTATCAGATGCGGCCAGTAGTTTTGCCACCAATTATTGGCGGAAAGTTCATTGATGTCGCGGTAACCGACAATGTACCAAGGTAAATCATTTGCATTGCTGGCCAAAAATGCGGCGTGAGGGTCATTGCTGCATTGAGCGGCACCACAGATTTTGCTGGATACATAGAAAAGTTCATTTTTGAAAAAACTGTGGTCTGTTTTCAGATTGATCAGTTTATTCCAGATATCGGGTTTTGTGACTTGCAGACTGGCTTCTGTTTGATTGAACATAAAGCCCCATAAATTCACAGGATGATTGGCATAAAGATAGTAACCGGCGTTGTTAACGATGAAAAACTTGGTTTGGGTTTGTTTGACCAAATCATCAATGCGATTGAGCAGATATTGCGCATTGATATTTACAATCAGGTAAGCGTTGATTTGATTATGATCGCTTATCGGCGTGATTAAACGTAAAGTGGGTTGCCAAGGTTGTTGAATCTCACCGTTTTCAATATTTAAATCCAACGATGATTGGTAGATTTGGCCAGGTCTGAGTAAGCGTGCTTGTTTGAAATAATAGCGTTCAGATTTGTCTTGCAGGTCTTTGCTATCAATGATTTCAAGCCGATTGCTTTTGCGGTCAACCCGAACGATTTCCTTACCCTGCAAATCCAACACCCTAATCTGCATATATTCGGGGTGATAAGTCGAAAATACTTTGTACTCATTATTCAGGTTGTCGAAGTTTTTTTCAGATCGATCTGCAATAAAGGTTTTCAGTATCTGCTGTTGACTGAGGGAAAAAATATCGGAAAAGGATTGCGCGATATCATTGATGATTGTCTGTTGAATATTGTCTATCAGGGTATGAACTTGTTGCATTTTTCGTTCGGCGCGCTGGTTCTTGTCGATATAAAATATCGACAGCATTAAGCCGATGAGTAGCAGCAACACGGCAAATAGCACCAAATTGGAATGCTTACTTTCTGAGGACATGGGCGTTCCCTAGTTTGTTCTGTATCAATCATCATATTCCTGTAAGGGAATAAGAAGAAATAAGTATTATTTAATGCCTTCTAACAGGTGTGTTTATAACCAATACATTTAGTAGGGTATTTATGCTGCGCTACTGAGTTTATAATGGGTCTCATGTTTATTTCAGTAGAAGGGTAATTGTCATGTTAATGGTGGTATCGCCAGCCAAGGCGTTGGATGAAACATCCAAGGTTCAAACCGATTTACATACGCAGTGTGCATTTTTAGATCAGGCTCAACAGCTGATTGATGAATTGCAGGCGCTTGGTCCGGTTGAGATCGGCCAGTTAATGCACATTAGCGATAAATTGGCGGAATTGAACTATCAACGTTTTCAGGATTGGCAGCAGCCGTTTACCGATGACAAGGCCAAGCAAGCTGCTTGGTTATTCAAGGGCGACGTTTATCAAGGGCTTGATGCATACAGTTTAGATGAAGCCGCTGTTGTCTATCTGCAAAACCATCTGCGCATTCTTTCGGGTTTGTATGGTCTGTTGAAACCTTGCGATGATATGTTGCCTTACCGTTTGGAAATGGGAACCAAGTTTGCCAACGCCAAAGGCAAAGACCTCTATGCGTTCTGGGGTAATCAAATCACCGACTTACTCAATCAACAACTGGCCGAATCCGGTTCGAATACTTTGGTAAATCTGGCTTCTAACGAGTATTTTAAAGCGGTTAAAGCCAAGCAAATCAACGGTCGTGTGATCACTCCGATCTTCAAAGACTGGAAAGGCGGTAAATATAAAATCATCAGTTTTTATGCTAAAAAAGCGCGCGGCCTAATGGCGCGTTATGCGGCCGACCATAAGTTGGAAAATGCCGAAGATCTGAAATATTTCGATTATGAAGGTTATGCCTTTGCTGCCGACTTATCATCGGAAACCGATTGGGTGTTTACCCGCAAGCAGGAAGATTAAGGTAGCCAAGGGACATTATGAAAGAGTTTTGGGATCAACGTTACAGTCATGAAGAATTCGCCTATGGTATGGAGCCGAATAGTTTCCTGGCGCAAAACTACTCACGCCTTCCAATGGGCAAGGTGCTTTGTTTGGCTGAAGGTGAGGGGCGTAACGGGGCATTTCTTGCCAGTAAAGGTTATCAGGTCACTGCAGTGGATCAATCTGAGGTGGGTTTGGCAAAAGCACAACGTTTATGTCAGCGTTTGTCGACCCAGATGAACACGATTGCAGCTGATCTAAACGAATATGATCTTGGCGAAAACAAGTGGGACGGGGTCGTCGCGATTTCGGCAATGGTGCCGCCCGCTATTCGTGAGAAGATGCATAAAGCTGTGGTCAAGGCGTTAAAAGCGGGCGGTGTATTGATTTTGGAAGCCTACACCTTGCGCCATACCCAGCTACCCGGAATCGGCGGACCGCCGGCAGAGCAGAAGCAGATGTTCATGTCGCTTGAGCAGTTGAAGCAAGAGTTTGCCGGTTTGCGAATACTGCATGGCTTGGAAACCGAACGAGAAATGAGTGAGGGCCAATACCATCAAGGATTAAGCGGTGTGGTACAGGTGATTGCTCAAAAACCGCACTAACGCCAATCAATTCTCTAACGGTTTTCTAGCTTGGTGAATCTCTTCCAAACGCCAAACAGGTTGCCTGATTTTTTGCAAATCCTGAAGCGCCAGTTGGTGGTCTGTGTTTATCATTTTCGATCGGTAACGGTAAATAAAAGCCGAAGCGCGCATCTTGGCAGCACAATGCAGCCAAATTTTTGTTCGGAATTCTGCTCGAAAGCGCTGACAAATAAAGCAAAATACTCTGCCGTGGAATGATCGAATTCCACCGGAATATGAATGTAAGCTAGGCCAGGCGTCGCCCATAAAACGGCTTTATTCTTAATGGCATTGACCGAATCCTCGAAGACGAGCTTGATGACGGTGACAACCGGCTTGTCGAGTCAGTGCGAACGGGTTGGTGGCCGGTTGCCCTGAAGAGTCGATGCGCACATTCAATTTGTGGTAATGGAGAATATCTGCCAAGCTGCGGTTTGCCGCGGTAATCCTCAATTGGGTTCGCGACACACTGAAAAGACAGCGAACCCCGGATTTAAAGGTATTGAGCCTGTGACAAGGCGCCACGGTTTGATCTGCTTAGAATGCGGTTAATTGCCAAGAGGCAAGATCACCAACTTGTTTTCCTTGAAGAGCGGAATCAACAGACGATTGCGTTTACTGTCCATCCCCATGTCCGCCGGAGAGGTTAGGCCCTCGATAATCATGCTGTAACGACCTTTGCGGTAACGGTATACCGAAGAGGTTTGCCAACTGGAGATGGCAAAGCCGCCATCGTTTAATTCAACAAAGCCATCCAGTCTTGCCGCTGGGGGCGCTGGCAGGGTTTGCGTGGAACCGTCTGCATTGATGCGCGACATTTTCGCTTCGGAAAAATAAACCGCGTGCAATACATTATGGGCGTAGAGCACGCCGTTTGGACGTCCCATTTTCGGGTCTTTGACTAAGGTTTCGATACTGCCATCAGCGTCAATTTTATAGATTGCATCCGTCAATGAACCGGTAAATCCGGGAGCTAAACCGGTATCGGAGACATAAACCGCATCCCCTTGCGCGGCTGTTACCCCATTTAAAAAGCTCGCGCCTTCGACTTCAATCGATTTGAGCGCTTTGCCGGTGGTGACATCGAATATTCTGATTTGATCTATATCCGCAACATAAAGCTTATTGCCGATAATGCTCATGCCTTTAGGCGCATCGAGTGCAATGTCTGGCTGGGCGCCATCAATCCATTTCAGCTCAATGATTTTGCCCTCTGGACTGACCTTGGAGATAAAGCCGTTATCGTCCTTAGCGAACGGGCTGCCGTTAATGTTATTGATTAGATAAACATCTTCGGCGGCAAAGTATTCGGCCGACTCGGGCGTGGCAAAACCGACATTTTCCATTGTGATTTTATCGGCTTTTGCTATTGAAGCGGCCAAAGGTAAGGTCGCCAACAGGGAGTAGCTGGCGAACTGTTTGGTTTTTTGCAATAGGTTGTCAAAGAAAATATTCATGGCAAATCTCCTTGATTGACACGGTGGATCGAATCTTAAAACACTTTTTATCGATCGGCCTTGATGGTTTTACAGGTCAAAAACCAATACCTTGTTTTCGTTAAATAGTGGAACCAGCAGGCGGTTACGTTTTGTATCGACACCCATATCGGCGGGTGCATTTAGAAACTCGGCAAAGGTTTCATAATCATTGTCGCGGTAGATATCAATTGAGGAACCTTCCCAGCTCGACATGGCGATGCCGCCGTCCGGCAACTTGACCAAACCATCAAGACGCGCCGCCAAGGGTTCGGGTAGTAAGCTTTGTGTGCCGTCGGCGCTGATTTTCATCATTTTGGCACTGCTGAAAAACACCACGTAGAGATTGCCGTTGTCATACAAAATGCCATTAGGACGCCCCATTTTCGGGTCTTTTAGAATCGTTTCGACCTTGCCGTCGGCTGAGACCTTATAGATGGCATCTGTGCCGGAGGACTTAAAACCGGGAGCCATGCCGGTATCGGTTACATAGAGCTCATTGCCAGCGCCTTCGGAGACGCCATTCAAAAAACTGCTGCCGCTCACCTTAATCGAGGGTAGCTGCTTGCCTTGCGGTAGCTGAAATACCCGGATCGTATCAATGTCGGCGACATAAAGCTTATTGTCGATAATACTCATGCCTTTGGGTGCATCCAGGTCGATATCGGCATCGGCGCCATCAATCCATTTCAGGTCAATGATCTTGCCATCAGGAGCCATTTTGGAGATAAAACCGTTATCGTCCTTAGCAAAAGGGCTGCCATTGATATTATTCACTAGATAGACATCTTCGGCGGCATAGTATTCAACCGATTCCGGCGTGGCAAAGCCGACGTTTTCAACGCTGATACGCGGGGCTGCCGAGGCATTATTTGCCAGACTGGTGACAAACAATAGAGCCAGTAAATATTTAAACGGTTTGATTGGATAACGAAATTGCATGACAAGGCTCCTGAGTTCAACCCGAAAATCAATGGGGTTTGAGTGTGGATAAGGCGATCACCGATGTTCGTAACAAGGTTTGTAAGAGACGATATTAAAATTAAATGTGTTATCCGACAAGTATTTTTTAGTATGAATTACAGCGCTGTTTTGAGTTCAGCTAATTTTTTGCCTTAGCCACAAAAAAGCCCGATTATCAGCTGATATCGGGCTTGAATCAGTATCGGGACTAATTACGGGGGTTATTGCAGGGTTTCTCTCTGCTCTGCGAACAAGGCATCAATATCTTCTTTTTTGAAGCGCATATGGAAATTACACATCTCATTGTGGATAACGATTTCACCTTGTTCTTCCAATACCTTGCGTACCTCGGCTTCGCCTAAACCGCGCAGCATGGTTTTAACGCGTTCTTCATCCTTCGGGCAGTCATAGCAGACTTCTTGTGCTTCAAACAGCTCCAGAGTCTCCTCGTGGAATAGACGGTGCAAGAGCTCATCAACCTGTAAACCGGTCAACTCCTCGGTGTTGACGGTCGTGGTCAAATGCACCACTCTGTCCCAGCCGTCGGCATCATGGCCGTCGGTTTCCGGCATTTTCTGAATCATCACGCCGCCAATGCCATTGCCATCGGCACCTAACCAGATCTTTGACGGCAGTTGCTCAGACTGGCTCAAGAAGGTTTCAAACGCTTCGGCAACGCTGTCGCCCTCACGCGGAACATAAGACTGGAAATGATGATCGGTTTGCGTGTTTTCCAGGGTCATCAGAATTTGACCATCGCCAAGCAGTTCATCCATCGTGCTTTGATCGGTGATTTCCTGATTGGTTTTGGCAACCCCGCGGATTTTCAGATCATGAGTGACATCGACCACCAGTAGCGAAATAGGGCCTTTACCTTGTACTTGCAGGGTAATACGACCTTTGTGTTTCATGCCGCTGGCCATCAATACAGATACTGCCGTCAATTCACCCAGCAGCTTGATAATGGCTGGTGGGTAATGGCGATCGGCAATCATCTCTTGCCAGGCATCTTTCAACAGGATGTGCTGACCACGGATATTGAGTTCTTTAAATAAAAAACGATGTACGAGGTTATTTGACATAAGAATTACTCATTAAAAGCCTGTGGTATCAGGCATCTATGGCAATGGCATTGGCAATCTCGTCGGAGACTTCCTTAGCCTGTAAATCGGCGTGATAGGATGAGCGCACCATCGGGCCTGCGGCGACATTGGTAAAGCCCATTTCATAACCGGCGGTTTCGACCTGCTTGAACTCATCCGGTGTCCAATATTTTTTCACGCCAAGGTGATAGCTGCTCGGTTGCAGGTATTGGCCGACGGTAAGCATCTCGACATTGTGGGCACGCAGGTCACGCATTACCTGAAGCAGTTCTTCCATGGTCTCGCCAAGGCCGACCATCAGGCCGGATTTAGTGACCACTTGTGGATTCATTTCCTTAAAGCGTTTCAGTAAGTCCAATGAGGCTTGATAATCCGCACCCGGGCGTGCTTCTTCATAGAGACGAGGTACCGTTTCCAGGTTGTGGTTCAGCACATCCGGGGCTTGTTGGCTCATGGTTTCCAAGGCAACACTTAAACGGCCACGAAAATCCGGTACCAGCGTTTCCACTTTCAGTTCCGGCATGGCTTTGCGCAGCTCACTGACCACATTGGTAAAGTGCTGAGCACCACCGTCACGGAGGTCGTCGCGGTCAACCGAAGTGATGACGACATATTTCAAACGCATCGCCTTGACGGTATCGGCCAGATGTTGCGGCTCGTTTTGATCGAGCGGTTTAGGGCGGCCATGAGTCACATCGCAAAACGGGCATTTACGGGTACAGATGTCACCCATAATCATAAAGGTCGCGGTACCGTGACCGAAGCATTCACCCAGGTTCGGGCAAGAGGCTTCCTCACAAACCGAGTGCAGGCCTTTTTCGCGCATAATGTTTTTCAATTCTTTAACGCGATGGATATCTTTGGCTTTTGGCAATTTGGCTTTGATCCAACGCGGCTTTTTCAGCTTTTCGGCATTGGGATCGGGACGATGCTTAAGGGATTTGGTTTTATATTGACCCTTTGGCATCGATTGGTTTTTTTCCTTCAAAGAAAGGTTACCAATCGAATCTAAGCCAATCTCTTGAATTTGTGGGGGATTAGACATAACTCACACACTCGGGTCGTTAAAAATGAATGGCCATATTATAAAGGATTTAGCCTGCGATTAGGGAGTAGGCTGAATAATTCTCTTGGCAAGCAGGTTTGCCAGGGTCTCACCGGCCTGGTTGAGTGTCGGCATTTTTTCGGCAGCGGTGAAATCGCTCAGCTGGGTCATTTTCATGCCTTGCAGGCCGCATGGGTTGACCCATTCAAACGGGGTTAAATCCATATCCAAATTCAATGCCAAGCCGTGATAACTTTTGTGTTTGCGGATCTTCAGCCCTAAAGAGGCGATTTTATCACCATTGACATAAACACCAGGAGCATCGGTTCGTGCTTGGGCTTCAATGGCAAAGCCGGATAGATAATCGATGATGCTCTGTTCCATTGCGCTGACTAAAGCACGCACGCCCAATTTATGGCGTTTTAAATCAACCAAAACATAAAGCACCAATTGTCCAGGAGCGTGATAGGTCACTTGACCACCGCGATCGGTCTGTACCACGGCGATATTATGTTGTTGGAACCGTTGCGCCTGTAGCAGGTGTTCGGCTTTGCCATTCAGGCCTTGGGTCAAAACCGGCGGATGCTCGACTATCCAAATCTGGTCATCGCTCGAATCATCGCGCTGATCGGTGTAATCGCGCATCGCTTGCCAAGTGGTTTGATAGTCTTGACGCCCGAGTTGTTTGATTTGCAGACTCATGGTGTATCTCGATGATGGATAGCTGGCTGACGCCGGGCAAGTAGGACTGTCCGGCGAGGTAAATCAGAGTGACCTTTAAAGTGACATGAGTACTTCGGGGTGTTTTTTCAAATCGCCGTAGATGCCGTGAATCTGTTCGATACAGGTGGCATAGATGGTGATGTTGACGGAAATAAAACGTTCCCCTTTAGACGGCACTATCTCAATGTTTTCTTTTGGCGTATTGGGTGCGTATTTACAGGCGATATCAAATACCAGCTCGATAAAGTCATCGCTTTTGCGACCCATAGCCTTCAGTTTGAAATCACAAGGAAACTCGATCAGAGTTTCATTATCGGGAGTATGTAAATCTTTAGTCATAGCGCTGTCTTATACATTACTTCGGTGAATCGGCTCAATTACGCCTGCTCGCCGAGTTGTTCAATTATATCCTGTTTATGCTGTTGATAGTGCTGACGCAATGTTTGCCATAAAGCTCCCGGTTTGCCGTCGCCAACAGGTTTGCCGTTGATAGAGGTAACCGGCAGAGCTTCTTTGGTCGAAGAGGTCAGCCAGATTTCATCGGCTTGTTCCAATTCATCTCGGGTCAACTCTTTTTCGATAAGCTCTATATGGTGTTGCTTGGCAATAGATTCAATGACCAGACGGGTAATTCCGGGCAAAATCTTTGCACTGGTCGGTGGCGTCAGCAGCTTGCCGTCCTTGACAATAAAAGCGTTGCTGGCGGTACCTTCGGCCACATAGCCGTCACGTGAAATCAAGATAGCATCATCCGCACCTTGCTGTTTAGCGGCGAGCTTAAGCATCACATTCGGCAATAGGGTTATCGCTTTAATATCACAACGTAACCAGCGGATATCCTCCAGAGTAACGACCTTGACGCCTTTTGCCAGCACGTCATCCGTTAAGCTTTTCAGCGGATTGGTGTAGGCATAGATTGTCGGTGATAAGCAGTCGGCAGGCATATGGTCGCGCTGCATCTGTACACCACGGGTCACCTGCAGGTAGATAAACTGATCTTGCCAGCTGTGTTTTTCAATTAAGGTGTTGAGAATGTCTGTCCATTGCGCATCGCTTAGAGGATTGGCAATGCCGGTGGCAGCCAGACTGTTTTTCAGACGTTGCAGGTGCTCGTCGAAATAAAACAGTGTTTTGTTGTAAACGGGTATGACTTCGTAAACCCCGTCACCAAATAAAAAACCACGATCTTGCGGTGAGATTTGCGCCTCGGCAAGCGGAATATAAAGCCCATTCAAATAGGCGATTTGCTGACTGATAATGTCCGACATAAATATCCTAAACGGCCCTAAGGCAACCGCGAATGCCGCATCAATTAAACTGCAAGGCTAATCGCGGTTCATTTATTTTGGTTAAATAAATGAGTTAATAAATAGTTTGAACTGGTCGACCAGTTTCTTGAAGAATGAACCTTCTTCAATGGAATCCAACGCCACCAGTGTCTGCTGGCTGATAACCTTGTCACCAAGAGTCACTTCCAAGCTACCTAGTTCTTGTCCGGCGGCAAGCGGCGCTTTGATTTCTGGGTTGATAGTGCTTTCAATGGTAATGTTCTTGTATTGACCTCGAGGAATGGTGATGAACAGGTCTTGTGCCAGACCAACACCCACTAAATCACGGTTTCCTTCCCAAACCTTAACGTCATTCAAGCGCGCTTGAGCTTTGTACAGGTTGTGTGTTTCAAAGAAACGGAAACCGTAGTTCAAAAGCTTCTGACTCTCGCGGATGCGCATTTTAGCACTGTCGGTACCCAATACCACACTGATTAAACGCATATCTTCACGTTTAGCCGAAGACACCAGACAATATCCGGCACTTTCGGTGTGGCCGGTTTTCAAACCGTCAACGGTCGGGTCTTGCCATAATAGCTTGTTACGGTTGTATTGGGTGATATTGTTAAAGGTGAATTTCTTTTCCGAGTACCACTTGTATTCATCAGGAAATTTGGTGATCAGCGCTTTGGTCAAAATCGCCAAATCCTGTGCCGTAGTGTAATGGTCAGGGTGCGGCAAACCGGTCGCATTGACATAGTTGGTACCTGTCATGCCAAGGTTTTGCGCGTATTTGTTCATTAACTGGGCAAACACTTCTTCGCTACCGGCGATATGTTCTGCGAGAGCGACACTGGCATCATTACCCGATTGGATCACCATGCCTTTCATCAAGTCGCGTACTGAAACCTGTTTGCCGACTTCGATAAACATTTTCGACCCCGGTGTTTTCCAGGCCTTTTTGCTGATGGTCACCATGTCATCCAAACTCATATTGCCGTTGGTTAACTCGTTGATCACCACATAGCCGGTCATGATTTTAGTCAGGCTTGCCGGTTCAACGCGCTCATCGGAACGCTTTTCCGCAATGATATGTCCGCTATTGAAATCAATCACAAGGTAGGCGTTGGCCGCCACATTTGGAGCAGATGGAATAACGTGAGGAATGGCGGGTTTCGGTGTTGGCAAGTTTGCTGCCTGAACACCGGCAACGAAGCTGACTAAAGAGAAAGCGAGTACGGCAAAGGTATTTTTTAGAGTAAGCATGACAGAGTCTGGAGTTCCTACTAATTTTTTGTGTGTGAATCATCTAAGCTGATGGTTATGATGCGAAAAACGGCATCGCCCTTAGCACTATTGATTTTAGCGCTTAATTTACCATATTCCAGCTTAAATCGGAATGTTTAAAGCCTAGCAGGGATTGTCAAAAAATCCCAGCTTAGAGGCTTAAGAAAGGCTTGCATTGCGTTGCCGGAAAATCAGTCGGTGAGCAGGCGTTTATGGGTGTGGATCGACATTAAAATGCCGAAACTGATCATCAGTGTGACCAAGGAACTACCGCCATAGCTGACCAGTGGCAGTGGCAGGCCGACCACTGGCAATAAGCCGCTGACCATCCCGATATTGACAAAAATATAGACAAACAGCGTCATGGTCAGGCTGGCGGCAATCAGACGGGTGAAATTATCCTGCGCTTGCGCCGCGATATACAAGCCGCGGGCAATGACAAAAGCATAAAGCGCAAGCAGCAAGACCACGCCTAAAAGCCCGAACTCTTCGGACAATACCGAGAAGATAAAATCAGTGGTACTTTCTGGCAAGAATTCCAAATGCGCCTGGGTACTGCCGAGAAAGCCTTTACCTTCAATGCCGCCGGAGCCGATGGCGATTTTCGATTGGATAATATGGTAACCGCTGCCCAGCGGGTCGGATTCCGGGTTTAAAAAAGTCAAAACGCGCTGTTTTTGATAGGCATGCATAAAGTGCCAGGCAATCGGTGCACTGGCGACAGCGCCGACAATCGCCGCGACAATGATTTTCCACGGCAGGCCGGCAAAAAACAATACAAACAGGCCGCTCATGGCAATCAGCAAAGAGGTCCCCAGATCCGGCTGAACCACAATCAAACTGGCGGTAAAACCGATCACCAAGGCGCCCATGCCCAAGCGCTGGTAACTTGGCGGGTATTGGCTGTGGGCGAAAAGCCAGGCAACGGTGATCGGTAACACCAATTTCATCAGCTCGGAAGGTTGAAACTTAACCGGTCCGAAATCGAGCCAGCGTTGTGCGCCTTTACCGATATCACCCACTAGTATTACCGCAACCAACATCAAAATGCCGATAAAAAACAGCCAGGGAGTGAATAGGTAAATCAGGTTAGGAGGAATCTGCGCGAAGATCAGCATCAGTGTCAAGGCGATACCGATACGTATCATATGACGACTAGTGACCGCCTCATCGCCGCCTGAAGCGCTGTATACCACGGCAATACTGGTGGCTAATAGCAGCAGCAAACCGAGCAGCAGCCAGCCATCGATATGCAAGGACTCAAGTAGACCTTTATTGCGGCGATATACCTGTTCTGGACCTGTATCTTCTAACTTCATTTGTCATCCGTTTGCGGTTGTTCGCGGGTTAAATACTTTTTAATCAAATTGACCGCCATCGGTGCTGCGGTGGCGCTACCGCTACCTGCATTTTCGGCAATCACGGCGACCGCTATTCTTGGGTTGTCCACCGGCGCGAAGCCGATAAACAATGAGTGGTCATGCAGACGTTTATCGATGGCATCGGCATCGTAATCGGCCTCGTTCAAACTGAATACCTGCGCGGTACCGGTTTTACCGGCCATTTTAAAGGGCAGGCCTTTACCGTGACGACGAGCCGTGCCCCGGGCGCCATGCATGACGTCTTCCATCGCTTGAATGACCTTATCCCAGTTGGCGATATTCTTGATTTCAACCTGTTCGGTCGGTTGGTTTTTCAGCTGGTCACGCAGCAAGTGCGGTTGGATGACCTTGCCGCGGTTGGCTAGCACGGCGGTCGCCTTCGCCAATTGCAGCGGTGTGGTCAAGTTAAAACCTTGTCCGATTGAAGAAATAATGGTTTCACCGCGGTACCAAGGTTTACCTTTGGTGGCCATTTTCCATTGCTGAGACGGCAGGATCCCCGTCGATTCACCGAAAATATCGATATCGGTTTTCTTGCCGAAACCGAATGGCGACATGGTGTCATGGATGGCATCGACCCCCATATCCAAACTGAGCTGATAGAAGTAGGTGTCACAAGATTGGACAATCGCGGTATTCATATCGACATGGCCGTGGCCGGTGCGTTTCCAGTCACGGTAGCGGTGCTCGGCAAAATCGAAATAGCCCGGATCCCAGATTTTCTTTTGCGGTGAAATATAGTTGTTTTCGATCGCACCCAACGCCACAAACGGCTTGATGGTCGAGCCGGGAGGGTATTGGCCATTGATGACACGGTTGATAAACGGTTTGTTCGGGTCATACAGCAAACGGCTGTAGTTTTCCTGATCGATACCATCGACAAACAGGTTCGGATCAAAGGTCGGCATACTGACAAATGCCAGTATCTCGCCGTTTTGCGGGTCGATCGCCACCAGGCCGCCACGTTTTTTGCCAAACAACTCTTCACCGAACTTTTGCAGTTCGATATCGATGGTCAGATGAATGTCTTCACCGGGCTGGGCAGGCAAGGTCTCTAATTTTCTGAGAATGCGGCCGCGAGCATTGGTTTCGATCTGTTGAATTCCCGGCGAACCGTGCAGACGGTCTTCATAGAAACGTTCAATGCCGGATTTACCGATAATTTGCGTGCCGCGATAGCGTTGTTCATCAAGGTTTTTCAGCTCTTTGCTATTGATGCGTCCGACATAGCCCAATGCATGCACGGCAGTGCTCTTGTTCGGATAGATGCGTTTCAAGCGGGCATCAAGGGTGACGCCGGGGTGTTTGTAATTGATGACGGCAAGACGTGCGGCCTGTTCTTCAGTAATGGAAAACGGCAATGTATAGCTGCGTGAACGGCTCCAGCGCTTGAATTTATTAAAATAGTCTTCGATTTTCTGTGCCGGGATATTATCGAGCAACACCATCAATTCGCGTTTGAAGGCGTCGATGTCCTCCATTTTCTCGCGCACCATTTTAATCGCATAAACCGGTTGGTTGTCGGCGAGCAGAATATGATTGCGGTCATAGATCTTGCCACGGGTCGGCGGCAAGGTCTCGACCGAGACACGGTTACCTTCGGCAAGTCCATGATAGCGGTCATAGTTGAGCCATTGCAGCTGCACCATGCGCCCGGCGAGAAAGGCGAACAGCAATAACACAAAACCGTAGGCAAAGTAGAGCCTGAAACGAAAGCGGCGCTTCGTTACATAGGTCTCTTCATCGCTGTTGAAATTGAGTCTTTCTGCCATGCGCCTGTACCGGTCAATGCAACTGTGAATTAAGAGTTAACGTGATTGTCTGCTGGTCAGCAGATTGAGCGTCATGGTCAAAAACGGCCAGATCAAAATACCGGCTGCGGGCATGGTCCAGTAAGCGATATAGCTACCACCGGATAATACCGGGCTGAAAAACAGGTAGTTGAGAATTTGGTAGACCATTAAATAGACACCGATAATGAATGCTTGCTGCCATTCCGGATAGGTGCGGAATTGAAGGCGGTGGCGGAGCATGGCGAACAGCATAATAATATAAAGCAAGGCGTGCGCGCCCAAAGTGGTTTGATGCAAGGCATCTGCCAACAGTCCAAGAATAAACGCGGATACCATATAGGTGGTGTCACTGGCTCTGCAGCTCCAGTAAAAAACCGCCAATAGCGCCATCGGAGGAATGAATCCAAGGTCGCTATTGAGCAGTACCATACTGTCGAAAATCAATCCGATAATAAAGGTCAGGATAATCAACCAGCGAACATGTGCCGATTTTAAACTTAAAAATCCTTCGGTCACGGTTTGGCTCCGGTGTCTGTTGCTGGGTTATTGATATTCAAGTCGAAATCCAAATCGAAATCTAGCGTGTCGCGCCAGTCCTGCATCTCTTCCTGAGAAACAATCAGCACCTTGTCGGATTGGTTGATTTTCGCTACCGGTACCGCGCTGACTTGAAAATAAGGGTTGTCACCCAAGGTTTCGATACTGGTGATTTTAGCGACCGGATAGCCGGCAGGAAAGATGCCGCCCAGTCCGGAGCTTTCGAGCATATCGCCGACTTTGATTTCCGAATTGACCGGAATGAAGTTCAGTTGCGCCGTGTCATGGCCGGTTCCGGCTAGAATGCCGCGCTGCCCGGTACGCTGGATCCTTACCGGAATCTGATGGTCCGGATCGGTCAAAAGCAACACTCTGGCGGTTACCGGTGTAATCTGTACGATTTGACCGATAATACCGTCGGCATCGATCACCGTCTGCTGCTGTTTGACGCCGTCCAAACGGCCTTTGTTCAAAGTGATAAATTGAGACAGCGGGTTTTTACTGTAGAAAATAGCGCTGGCGATCTGCACGTTTTGATTGGTGATTTTGCCGGTGGTACCCAATAGGGCTTCGAGACGCTGGACCTGCAGTTCCAGATTGATCATTTGCAACTGTTTGGCCTTGATCAATAGCAGTTCAGTTTTCAGTTGTTGGTTTTCACGCTTAAGTGCGTCGATCGATGAGAAATCGGTGGTGACAAGCTTATAGATGTCTTGTGGCACTGTGGCCATTTTTTCGATAGGACTAAGAGTGGTCAAGAGTACATTTCGTACATTGCCCATAATCTGACCATAGTGGTCAGCAGCCATCAGCGCAATAGCGAGAATGAATGCAAGGGTGAATTGCAGACCTTCCTGTTGTGCGGATGGGGTATTGAGGTTAATGACCAATCTCCTTTGATGAATCATGCCGACCTATGCGGCCGGCTGCTAAAAGAGTTAATTACTCAAATGAAAACAGGTCAACGCCTTTTTCGTCCATCAATTCCAGCGCACGTCCGCCGCCACGAGCCACACAAGTCAGTGGGTCGTCGGCGATAATTACCGGAATACCGGTCTCTTCGGAAAGTAGAGTGCTCAAGTTGCGCAATAGGGCACCACCACCTGTCAAAACAATACCGTGCTCGGCAATATCGGCACCCAACTCAGGTGGCGTGTTTTCCAAAGCGGTACGAACCGCACTGACAATTGCCGATAAAGGCTCTTGCAGGGCTTCCAATACTTCATTGCTGTTTAGTGTGAAACGACGAGGAACGGCTTCGGCAATATTCGAACCGTGGACTTCTAGGGTATCGGGGTTAACTTCGTGGTAAGCGGTACCGATAGTCTTTTTGATTTTCTCAGCAGTGGTTTCACCGATAATCATGCCGTAATTGCGGCGTACATATTTGATAATCGCATCATCAAAACGGTCACCACCGACCTTGACTGAATCCGACCAGACAATCCCGTTAAGAGATAGGGTCGCCACTTCGGTGGTACCACCACCGATATCAACCACCATTGAACCGGTCGGTTCGCTTACCGGCATGCCGGCACCGATCGCTGCGGCCATCGGTTCTTCGATTAGATAAACTTCACGAGCACCGGCGCCGGCCGCCGATTCACGAATCGCACGACGCTCAACCTGCGTTGAACCACAAGGTACGCACACCAAAACACGAGGGCTTGGCTGAAAGAATTTCGCTTCATGGACTTTTTTGATAAAGGCTTGAAGCATTTTTTCGGTGACTTCAAAGTCTGCGATAACGCCGTCTTTTAGTGGGCGTACGGTTTGAATATCCTGGTTCTCTTTACCTAACATTAATTTAGCGTTTTCACCCACGGCGACAATTGAACGGCTGTTGCTGCCACGTTTGTTGTTACGAATAGAAACAACCGAAGGTTCATTTAGAACCATGCCTTTGCCTCGAACATAAATTAGAGTGTTTGCTGTGCCTAAATCGATAGATAAATCGTTAGAAAAGAGTCCCATGAATTTGCGAAACATTAGTTGCAGTCCTTGATGTTAGACATTAAATATTCCAAGCATTTTAACTTATTATCCGGCCGAGTATAAGACTAATTTTCCCTGTTTTTACACAGTTTTTTTAATCGGTACATACGTTAAATTTCGAAGGCTTGGCGCTGCGATTTCAGAGCCTGAATGATTAACTTTGAAAGCGCTGCGAATTATCGATCATATAACTTGTTGTCAGTGTTAAAAAACAGTTGAGGCAACATTGAATTTGTCTTTAGCCAAAGCCCTAAATATGGTATTTTATACGGCTATAATTTCGCCAGGGTCGGATGGCTATCAACCTTTACCATCTGGCAATGGCATAAACTGCCGATTTTAGGAGTAACGAGTGTCTTTAGGAAAAACTGAAGTCGAATACATTTCTCGTTTAGCAGCCATCGAAGTCAAAGCTGATGAAGTCGATGAAGTCGCCGCTAAGTTATCAAATATCCTCGACCTGTTTGCACAGATGCAAGCAGCCGATACCGATCAGGTTGCGCCGATGGCTCATCCTTTGGATCAGGTGCAGCGTCTGCGTGTAGATGAAATCACCGAGCAGAACCAGCGTGACAAATTACAGTCAGTCGCCCCGGCGGTCGAAGATCACCTCTATTTGGTCCCTCAGGTTATCGAGTGATCGGTAAGCCGTTCACCGTTTCACCGTCCAGATAACTAAAAAGAATTTAAAGCTATGCATAATTTAACGATTAAACAAATGAGCGAAAAGCTGCATGCCGGAGAAATCACCAGCGTGCAACTGACTCAGCATTACTTGGACAGAATCGCCAAGTTTGATGCGGAACTGAATGCCTATGTCACGGTCACCCCGGAACTCGCCATGCAGATGGCACAAGAAGCCGATGAGCGTTTCAAAGCCGGTACGGCAGAGCTGCTGACCGGTATTCCGGTGGCACATAAAGATATTTTCTGTACCGACGGGATCAAAACATCCTGTTCTTCAAAGATGCTCGATAACTTTATCGCGCCTTACGATGCTCACGTGGTCAGCCAATTGAAAAAAGTCGGTATGCCGATTTTAGGCAAAACCAATATGGACGAGTTCGCGATGGGCTCGACATCGGAAAGCAGTTACTATGGCCCAACCAAAAACCCTTGGGATCACAAAGCGGTGCCGGGTGGCTCATCCGGTGGTGCAGCTGCGGTTATCGCGGCAGGTTTGGCGCCTATGGCGACCGGTACCGATACCGGTGGTTCGATTCGTCAACCGGCAGCTTTCTGCGGGATTACCGGTATCAAGCCGACTTACGGCATGGTGTCGCGTTTCGGGATTGTCGCCTATGCGTCCAGTTTCGATCAGGCCGGGCCTATGACCCGTTCTGCCGAAGATGCGGCATGGATGCTTAATGCGATGGCGGGCTTCGATGAGCGTGATTCGACCAGCCTGCAACAGGAAAAACCGGATTTTGCCGCCAGCCTAGGTGAATCATTGGTTGGCCTGAAAGTTGGTATTCCAGCAGAGTATTTCGGTGAAGGGCTTGATCCTGAAGTGGAAACCATCGTTAAAAACGCGATTGCCGAAATCGAAAAACTGGGTGCGAGCACCGTGCCGGTAAGCTTGCCTAACAAAGATTTAGCGGTACCGTCTTATTATGTATTGGCTCCGGCGGAGGCGTCGTCTAACCTGTCCCGTTTTGACGGGGTGCGTTTCGGTTACCGTTGTGAAAATCCAACAGATTTGCAAGACATGTATCAGCGTTCGCGTGGTGAAGGTTTCGGTGCCGAAGTCAAGCGCCGTATCATGGTCGGTGCCTATGCGTTGTCGGCCGGTTTCTATGATGCCTATTACCTGAAAGCGCAAAAGCTGCGTCGTATGGTGCGTGATGACTTCACCAAGGCGTTTGAGTCTTGTGATGTGATCATGGGGCCGGTTGCGCCAAGCACCGCTTTCAATATCGGTGAGAAATCCGATGATCAGGTCAGCATGTATCTATCCGATCTTTATACCATTCCGGTCAACCTTGCGGGTTTACCGGGTATTTCTGTTCCTGCCGGGTTTGCCGATAACGGTCGTCCGGTAGGGCTTCATATTGTGGGTCCTTACTTTAGTGAGGCAAAATTGCTGAATATCGGTCACCAGTATCAGCAGGTCACTGATTGGCACAAGCAGATGCCAGAACAGTATCAAGGGTAAGGAGAACACAATATGTCAGAGAATACATGGGAAGTGGTGATCGGTCTTGAGATTCACGCTCAGCTAACCACTAATACGAAAATCTTTTCCGGTTCTTCAATTGCTTATGGTGCCGAACCGAATACTCAGGCTTGCGCCATCGATCTGGCCATGCCGGGCATGTTGCCGGTATTGAACCAAGGGGTCATCGGTCGTTCAATCCAATTAGGCTTGGCGTTGGATGCGGAAATCGGCAAGCGTTCTGTTTTTGAACGTAAAAACTATTTCTATCCGGATTTGCCGAAAGGTTACCAAACCTCACAGTTGGAATACCCGATTGTTGGTAAAGGAACGCTGGTGATTGACGTTGATGGTGAGAAAAAAGCCATCGGTGTGACACGTGCTCACCTGGAAGAAGATGCCGGTAAATCCAACCACGGTGTGGTACCGGGTATGTCCGGTATCGATTTGAACCGTGCCGGTACGCCGCTATTGGAAATCGTTTCCGAGCCGGAGCTGTCTTCTGCCAAAGAAGCGGTCGCTTATGCCAAAAAAATGCACGAGTTGGTGCAGTATCTGGGAATCTGTGACGGTAATATGCAGGAAGGTTCTTTCCGCGTCGACTCCAACGTTTCGATCCGTCGTCCGGGTGCGCCTTTAGGTACACGTACCGAACTGAAGAACATCAACTCATTCCGTTTTATCGAGCGTGCGATTGAATTTGAAATCAACCGTCAGATCGAGTTGATTGAAAGCGGCGGAAAGGTGGTTCAGGAAACCCGTCTGTATGATGCGGAGAATGATACCACGCGTTCAATGCGTTCCAAGGAAGAAGCCAACGATTACCGTTATTTCCCTTGCCCGGATCTTTTGCCGGTAGTGATTACCGATGAAGATATCGAAGCGGTGCGCGCCGAAATGCCGGAACTTCCAGATGCTAAGCGTGAGCGTTTTGTTTCTCAGTTCGGCTTGACCGAATATGATGCCGAAGTACTGACTTCATCTCGTGCCATGGCGGAATTCTTTGAAGCAGTGGTGGCTAAGATCGGTGATAAGGAAGCTAAGCTTGCCGCCAACTGGATGACCGGTGGTATGGCCGGTGCGCTAAATAAGGACGGTTTGGCGGTTGAAGAATCACCAATCACTGCCGATATGTTGGCTGGGTTATTAACTCGACTAATGGATGACACCATTTCCGGTAAGATCGCCAAACAAGTCTTCGAGGCGATGTGGAAAGGTGAAGGTTGTGCCGATGAAATCATTGAAGCCAAAGGCCTGAAACAGATCACCGATGTCGCGGCGATCGAAGCCTTGGTTGATGAGGTGCTGGCCAGTAACCCATCTCAGGTTGAAGCCTATAAGGGCGGTCAGGAGAAGATGATGGGTTATTTTGTCGGTCAGGTGATGAAAGCTTCAGGTGGTCAGGCGAACCCAGGTCAGGTGAATAAACTGTTGAAACAAAAGCTGAGTTAATTCGGTATTTAGATAAGGTTCAAATAGGTTCGATTGAGGATTCAATAAAGCCGACTGAAAAGCCTTGAGATTTTGTGAAGAATCACAAAATAAAGCTTGAAAGGTTATAAAAAATCCTTATATTGAAATCATAATTGAAAGGGTTTGCCGGCAAATGACGGCTAAACCAGCTGCAATACTGATAAATCTTCTAAGGAGATCATATAAATGAAGCGTATCGGGTTATTTTTATTAACTAACATCGCGGTTATCGCGGTGGCGATGATTACCATGAACATCTTGGGTGTGGGTAGTTATATGCAAGGCACAAGCCTGAACCTAAACAACTTGTTTATGTTTGCGCTGATTTTCGGTTTTGCCGGTTCTTTCGTTTCTTTGGCGATGTCGAAGTGGATGGCGAAGATGTCTACCGGTGCTCAGGTGATTACCGTTGCACGTAATGCCGATGAGCAGTGGTTATTGGAAACAGTTCAGCGTCAAGCGGCTAAAGCCGGTATCAAAACACCGGAAGTGGCGGTTTACAACTCGCCTGAGCCAAACGCGTTCGCAACCGGTATGACAAAAAACAGCTCATTGGTAGCGGTTTCAACCGGTTTGATGCGCAGCATGACTCAGAATGAAGTCGAAGCGGTTCTTGGTCATGAAGTGGCTCACGTTGCCAACGGTGATATGGTCACCATGGCGTTGCTACAGGGTGTATTGAATACCTTTGTTATCTTCTTCGCGAAAATCGTCGCTTACGTGGTTGACCGCGTTATCCTTAAAAACGAGGAAGAAGGTCACAGCCTGGCGTTTATCGTGGTTGATATCGTGGCGCAGATTCTATTCGGTATCTTGGCAAGTATTGTTGCGATGTGGTTCTCACGTAAGCGTGAATTCCATGCCGACAACGGTGGTGCTTACCTAGCCGGTAAAGAAAACATGATTGCCGCATTGCGTCGTCTACAGACAATGCAGCCGGGTGAACTACCTGACCAAATGGCGGCATTCGGTATCTCGGCTAAGAAGTCGTCTTTCGGTGATCTATTCAAGTCTCACCCAGACCTACAAGATCGTATCGACGCGCTACAAGCGACACCTAATGAGCAGTTGAAAGTCGCTTAATTTAGCATTTAAAAATTTGCTTAAAAGAAAAGCCCTGTCAGTTTTTAACTGGCGGGGCTTTTTTATTACTCAAATAAATATAATTGAATAAGGTATTATTTAATTAAGTATTTTTAACCGATAATTTAATTGGAGTGATGCTTTATGCCAAGACGACTGACACAAACAAAGACTCAGACCCATCAGGCCATGAAAAACTCATCTTATGAAAGTGAGGTTATTAGTTGGTTAATGCAAGATGGCTGGCAGGTTTTTATTCCAATGTTAGATCATGGACACCGCACGGATATATTGATTTCAGATGGTCCTAACTATTATCGGATTCAAGTAAAAACCATTGAAGCAAGTGGAGAAGATCAAGTTTTGTTGAATCGCTGGAAAGAAAGTCACGTTGATGTAGTGGTTTGTTTTGCAAGAAATTCCAATTGGGGCTATGTAATGCCAGCATTCGCGGAGAATAAACGCCAGCTCAATCATGACGGGCATGAGCGTTTTCAAGAGAACAAAAATGATTTTCTGAAAGCTTTTCATAAACTGGCCTGAGAAGCCTTTTTGAATGACGGTAAATCCTAAATTTTAGCTATCAGGCTTCCCGTTACTTTATTTGCTTGCCCAAATAAAGTAACCAAACAAAAGTCACCCTGCTGACACAATCTATTTCCCTAAACTTGTTCGCTGAAAATCCTGAACTCGGCGAACAAGTTCGCCTCAAGCAGCAGGATTTTTTCACCGCGCCCTGCGTTAAGTGAAATGACGATTGCTTACAAAAGGGGATCCGTTGTTCACACGCTGTTTTGGTTTAACCTCTTTCTTTTTATCGTAGGTTTTGAGCTGGGGGGTGATTTTTTCCGTTTAAGAAATATTACTTTGACACCCTTAGTCCCTTTGGAATAAATAGTGCAGAGTTCTTAACGAAGTGAACGATTAAAAAATCCTGCTGTCCGAGCGTAGCGAGTTCAGGATTTTCAGTGAATGAGTTTTAGAACCTGCCTATTTATGGAGCAGGGTGTCTTTTTTTGCTTACTTTGTTGGACAAGCAACAAAGTAAGGTGAAGCCCATTAGAAAAGCTAAAAGGCTGTTAATAAGTTTTAAGGGGCTTCGCAATTACGTAGCTGTTTTTATGACTCAAAATTAAAAAGCCCTCGCAACTAGAGTAGTTGAAGGGCCATCTAATCAATGTTTAGTAAACGGATTTACTACTTAAAATTAGGTTTATATTCAAAAGCAGATGCCGCAGTTGAGTCTTCAAAAATATTCAGCGCTTGTTCTTTATTCAAGAACCCATTCACCAGGTTCATCGGAAACATGCCAATAAACGCATTGAATTCTTCGACATTCGAGTTAAAGATACGAATCGCGGCTCCGACATTCTCTTCCTGCTTGGTGACTTCATGCATCGCCTTTTTAAAGGTATCGTTGGCTTTTAGATCGGGGTAGGCTTCGGCGACAAAATTTAGACCGCCAAGAAAGGCTTTTACATTGTCATCGAACTGTTTGGCGCTATTGACATCAATGCTGTCGCCTCTTAGCTGTTGTGAATCGTTTTGCAGTTTGGAGGCTTGTCCTCGAAGTTCGGTCACAGCGGTTAGCACTTCTCCTTCATAGCCGGTGTATTGGTCAACCAACTTCAGCAGTTCAGGCAGAATCTTACCTTTCTGGCGTTCTTGGGTAATGACATTCGCCCAGCCGCGTTTTACCGATTCTTTCAATGAAACAATCTGGTTATAGATGGTGATAACCGAAATAATCAGCAGAACGATGATAAAGACGGTAATCATTGTTGGGCTAATATCCATGATGGACTCCTTATGGTTGATGCTCACGGCGCAGAGTGTTAGCCAGCGCCAGTATTTGGTTAAGATTGTCGAACTGTTCGTGTATCAAAATGTCTTTGGCAAACTCATCGGGCGTGGTGTAGTCATAGGGCGTGCTATTGTGTTGCATCAATTCCAGTTCACCATAAATACAGAGCTGGTTACCGGAAATCTGTACCAGCATATCGCTTAATATATCCTCATATTCAGCGAGTTTTTCCACCACCACCGGGGTTAATAATCGAGCCAATTGCATCTGGTTTTTGCCATAGGCTTTGAGTTTGCGGTTGAATTTATTATAAGCGGGTTTGAAGCGTTCTTGAAAGCGGGCGTCTTCAGGTTTGCTGTGGCAGATAACCACGCCATTATAATCGTAACTGGTTTCATCCAGACTCATGACAATGCCATAGCGGTGAAAATGTTCATCATGATAGTGTTTGTCATCATGGTCCTTTTCTCGTTCGACATAGTGGTAATGAAAAACAATAAAACCGTTATCCGATTGGTAGGCCTGCTTGATCTCATTTTTATGATTGCCCTGTTTAAACCCGCAGAATAGGCGTTTGAAATCGCCAATCGGCAGATTGATCAGGCTGAGTTGATTGTCAATCAGAATGCTTTTAAAAAAGGCGTCTTTGGCTAAGTTTTTTAAACGTCGATTGCGTTTGATGGCATAAAAAATCGCCAGTAGGGCAGCAGCGGCAGGGATGGCGGTTTTAATCCAGTTTGCACTTTGCAACCAGACAAGAACACTCGCTGTAGCAAAAATCGCGGCGACAATATAGAGCCAGAGATTATTGAATTTAAGTGGGCCGGGGTAGTCTTTGACCATTTGGATCGTATCCAACAGGTCTTGATTATGCCTTGCCAGAGAGATATCAGTTTTCAGCTGTTTGAGAAGATCGGCGAATTGTCGATTTTGACTGAATTGACCCATAAACTGCCTGCAGTGAATGCCTATTTGAAGTAAAGCTTAGTGATTATCCTAGCAGACAGTGTTGGGTTTGGAACGATTAATTATGCGACGCGTTGCTGTCCTTCGGCCTGAATGCGTTTAATCATATGATAAAGGCCTGTTGAACGGTTGGGTGATAGCTGTTGCAGCAGACCTATCTGGCCGAGGAAGTCTAATGGTGCGGTGGCGACTTCTTCTGGTGTGCGGCCATTATAGAATTTCAATAGCAATGCAATCAGTCCGGAGACGATCGCGGCATCGCTTTTCGCTTCCATAAACAGGCGACCGTCGTTTTCTTCGATATGAATCCACACTTGGGACTGGCAACCGTGAATTCGGTTTTCTTCGGTTTCAAAGCTGGCATCCATATTCTGCAAAGTCTTACCCATATCGATCAGATATTTATAGCGATCTTTCGGATTGGTGAAATGAGTGAAACGCTTGACCAGGTCTTCTTGAACCTGGGCGATGGTTTTTTGCGGTACTGTATAGTCCACGACAAAATCCTTTATAAATTCAATGCCCAATAGTTTACCAAATTCCTTGGTTATTTGAGATGGATTGCAGCAAAGTTGGCTAATAAAGGCGGTAATTGACAGGGACCTTAATGGTCCAATTTGAACGTTGGATTTCTTCTGGAAACGGTTTGAACTGGTTTTGCATGCGTAGCGTGAAAATCTCCAGCGCGGCTTGGTCAAGCAGGTGGTGTTTGGAGTCTTTGAGTATCTTCACAGAATCGATTGCGCCATTTGGCTGAATGACGATCTCAAGCAACACTTGTCCTTGCCAATGACGGCGTCGAGCCAGACGAGGGTAGGTGTCTTCGGCAAAACGCACAATCTGTTGACGAAGTTCTAATAGATAGCGTTGTTCGGCCTGCTCGATTTGATTGGTGGTCAGGCGTTTTACCGGTGTGGTATCGACCACGGTCGGTTTGATCTCTGTCAGGGGCGTGTCATCGGGCTGAAAGTGCTTTTCGGTAATGGTCGGCGGCTTTTCTTCTGGCTTTTGTTCGACGATTTTTTCTTCTTTTGGTTGAGTTTTATTTGCCTTTACCGCTTCGACAAGCGGTTTGCTCTCTTCTTTAATGGCTTGTGCTTTTTTTAGCGGTGTTTTTTCAGGTTTTTGTGCCGTCGGTTGTGGCTTGTTGGTTGTTTTTTCTTTTGTTTTCTCTATCCTTTTTTCAATGGGTTGCTTTTCAACCACAGGTTCAACCGGCTCCGGCTCAGAAACCGGCGGTTTGATTTCTGCTTGTTGCGGTTCTTGTTGCTCCGGTGTCTGTGGTGCGCTGATTTGAAACATTTTCAGGCTGATAGGCAAAGCCTTTCTGCTCTCTTGTGCGGCGGATTGTTGTGGGTCTTGCCAGCCGAAAAATAGCGCTCCCAGTAGGGCGCTATAAACAAGAGCGGCGATGACAAAAGATAGGCTGGTATGTTTCATTAAACGGTTTTATTGGATTTGATTGGCGGTTTCCGCCTTGGTGAGAATGCTTAGATTGTTCAACTGCTCGCCTTTAAGTAGGTCAATCACCGCTACAAAACTGCCGAATTGCGCTTGTTTATCGACTTCGAGGCTGACCGGCTGGGTTTTATCGAGGGTTTGGATAAATTCTTGCAGTTGGGTTTCGTTATAGGCGGTTTTGCCGATATAGACCTGGTTGTCCTTATCAACGACGATTTTCACCAATGGTGTATCGTTTGGTTGTTGATAGGGTTGGCTGTTGCTGGTTTCAGGTAAATCCACTTCCAAGCTGTCTTTGACAATAAAGCTTGCTGTCATCAGCACCACTGCCAGTAATACCAGCATCACATCAATAAGCGGAATCACATTGATGCCATCGAAACGTTTCATTTTATTGCGAATCATCACGGCCTCCGGGCTTATTTGGCTCGGTTTTGGGCATCGATATAGAGGGTGTTCAATACATCGACTTTGCGCATTAGTCCGTTGTAGGCCATAACGGTTGGAATGGCGATGGCAATGCCAGCGGCGGTCGCTTTTAAAGCTAATGCCAAGCCCATCATAATGGCGCCGGTTTCGATGCTTTGGTTTTGTCCCATATCGTAAAAGGTAATCAAAATGCCGACGACAGTACCCAGTAACCCGACAAAAGGAGCGTTTGAGCCGATAATCGAAAGCGTGGTCAGGTGTTTGGTGGTGGCGATATTGAGCACCGCATCGCTATGATATTGCTTCAAATCGATCTGCCGATAAAACATCAAGCGTTCAATGGTGATCCATAAGGCCAAGAACCCCATCAAGCCAAGCAGTCCGAAAATGGCGAGATCGAGATAGGTTTTTACAAATTCCATAGAGCGGGGTTCCTTCGTTTTATTGGTATAAGCCGTTTGCTGATGCTGAATATTTTGTTAGTTTTTAAGAAAAATACTGTTCAATAATAAAAAGCCAAATAATTATAAGCAATTTAAGCTAATTAATCGCCAGTACCCTTTTTATAAACTACTGATCTAACTGTGGGTAACAGTCAGCTAAATACCGCCACTTATTATAAGGGGAGGCATTTAGCTTGAGTGTTAATCTATTCTTAAGGTGTTGTATGTTTAACCACAAACCTTAAAACTTATGATTAAGCCCGACCGTTAAGGTCAGCGGTTTGTTTGGACGTGCCCCGTCTGGAGTGCGCGCAACAATTCGCTGCTCGTTAAAAATATTCTCAGCCTTGGCAAAAATCTCTGTTGATCTGGCAACAGGGTAGTGAGAAATCCAGTCAACTGTCAAGAGTGCATCGGTTTCATCAAATGCATTGCTGTTGCTGTTACAGCCCGTAACCGAACACATCTTATCGGTGTATTTGACCACCGCGTAGTTATCCCAGCCACTATTATGCTCGATACCTGCGCGTAAGCTAAGCGTATTTGCCGGAATGCTTTTCAGTTTGTCGCCGGCGTTCAAACCGCTGACCGCATTATTATCTTTAATGGTCGCTTCAGTAAAGGTGTAAGCCAGTTGCACAGGAACCTGATAGTTTTCTTGGTTATAGGTTTTGCCAGCTTGTACTTCCAGTCCGGCTACTTCGGCGTTGCCAGTAACAAAAGTGCCTGAAGTTGCTCCGTTGCTGCATGGAGAAGCGAGCGAACAGTTCTCTGTTTTATTAGAGAAATCACTGTAGAAGGCGATGGCCTCAACAAATAAATCATCACCTTTATAGCGAATTCCGGCTTCCCAGTTATGGCTGGTTTCTGGTTTTTCATTGGCTGATGCGCCACCGCCTAGTGGTGAAAAGCCATGGTGATAGCCAGCCAGAACCTGTAGGCTCTGTGTCATCTCATAGGTTAGGGATGCGCCCGGTAAAAAGATGCTGGTGTTATTGCTTTTGCGGGAGTCTACCGTGGTGCGGTTGGCATCGGCATATTGCACGCGTTGACTGTTAATGTCTTCGTAACGTAATGCCAAGTTCAGGTTCAATCGGTCATTCATTTGCCAATCATCGGCAATCCATAGGCTGGCCGCTTTTGCGGTTTCGATTCTGTTATTGCTACCTGTTGGCTGAGTGGTCGATTGATAGACTAGAGAGCCGTTTACCTGGTTATAGATGTCCGTGGGTTGGAATCGATCCATTTCATCTTCATGCAGTCTCGCGCCGATATTTAACAGATGGTCTTCAGCGATGATGTCCAGCGCTACTTGCATACCTTGGGACAGGTATGAGCGATTGTTGTGTTTGTAGTTCAAGTTGGTGGTATCGATGCTGCCGTCTAGAATTCCTTGGGCATTGGCATCGCCGCCATTGGCTGAGTCTATCAAGCTTGCTCCACCGCTGAGCTTGAACCAGTCGCGGTTGAAGGTGTTTTTGTAGATTGTGGCTGTAGAAAAAACATTAGGGCTCCAGGTCTTGCTATGTGTCAGCGATAAGCCCTGATGATCATTTTTCATTTGATCAATGCTGGAAAGTCCATAACGGCGATTGGCATCTTTGGCAAAATCCGCATCGGTTAAGCCCAGATAAGTTTCATTGGATGTTTCTGTCGAAGCTTGTGCTTTGAATAGCAGCTTTTGATTGTCGTCCTGCCAGCCAAGTTTGGCAACATAATCCGAGATGCTGAAGCCCGTATCATTATTGCTTCGGTCGATATCCTTAAAGCCGTTGTTGTTTCTTTGTACAGTTTCTAATTGCCATAACCAAGATTGATTGGTGCCACCATAATGGATATGAGTGTCGGTCGAGCCGTTCTGGTCAACGGTGGTGGTTAGCTCCCCACTTGTCTTTTCCGGAATGGGAGTGGAGATCAAGTTTACGATGCCTCCTGTTGTTTGCGGCCCATAGCGAAGCAGTGGGGCGCCCTTTAAAACTTCGATGGCAGACATTCTCATAGCGGTAGGAAAATAATAAGCAGCCGGGTTTGAGTATGGTGCTGGCGCGATAAGAATGCCATCTTCCATTAGGGTGATTTTTTCGCTGCGCTCGGAGCTAGCGCTGCGAATACCGATATTAGGTCTTAAGCCGGAACCGTCTTCTTCTTGAATATATACCCCCGGTACCGTTTTTAATGCTTGGTTAATATCTGTGACCACTTCTTCTTCAAGCTGATGTTGACTTACCACCGAGCCGGATCCCGGTAGCTGTTGTGCTTTTTCCTGGTCACCGATAATTTCGATAGCGCCGATGGTTTGTTTTTCCTCGCTTGAGGCATAGCAGGGGAGTGCCGCACTCAAGATTGCACTAGCAATTAATGAACGTCTGAACATGTTGATTCCTTATTTTCTGGGTTGCTAATAGTAATGAGGTTGCAAATGTTAATAGTAATGATAATGATTGTCAATAAGATTAAAAGCGAGAATGTGGGGAGGGTAGGGTCGGAGTTCAGTTTATGGAATCTGATAAATTAGTTTTGTGGATAACTCTGGTTTATCAAGGTGATTTGATGCTAGAATTGTCGCCCTAAATATTTAAAGCACATACGATATTAACAGCAATGAGGTATTAATATGAATCGTCGTGATCTTTTGAAATCTGCATTTGGTTTATCTGCAGGTTTGGTAGGAATGTCTGCATTAAAGCCTTTGTATGCATCAGACGGTCTAGCGTTTAAAGCGGACCCAATGTATGACGTGCCGGCGACAAAGGTCACAGACCGTTGTTATTACATTTTGGCTCAGGACCCTGAACCAAGCCCGGAAAATCATGCGTTCTTCAATAACCCAGGTTTTATCGTGACTAGCGAAGGTGTCGTGGTTGTCGATACCGGTAGCTCGGTACAAATCGGTGAAATGGTTCTGCGTCAGATCAAGAAAGTGACTGACAAGCCTGTTGTTGCTGTTATCAATACTCACTACCACGGTGACCATTTCTTGGGTAACCATGCGTTCATCGAAGCCAACCCGAAAGTTGAGATTCTTTCTCACCAGGCGACAATCGATAATATCAAAAACGGTGGCGGTGAATTCTGGCACGGTTTTATGCAGCGTAATTCAAACAACGGTATTTCCGGTACGGTTGTAACGCTACCTAATAAAGTCCTAAATGGCGGCGAAACACTGAAGTTCGGTGATACTACCGTGAAGATTCACCAGTTTGGCAAAGCGCATACAGAGTGTGACTTGATTGTAGAAGTGGTTGAGGACAAAACGATTTTCTTGGGAGATACAGCGATGCGTCGTGTTGCCAATATGGCAGACGGGTCTTTTGTCGGTACCATCGATACGATGAAAAAAGCGCGTGATCTTGGTGGTAAGAACTATATCCTTGGTCATGGTCCGCATGACGGCGTCTCGATTTGTGATGATATGCAGGCTTTCTGTGAAAATATCTATAACAGTGCAGCTAAGTACTATGATGAAGGGCTTTCTGATTTTGAAATGAAGCCTAAAATTATGGCGCAGCCATTTATGAAAGATGTGGCAAGCAGCTGGCCTGGTTATGAATCTACAGTCGGTAAGTTTATCGCGGTTGCGGTTCAGGAAGTAGAGCAGAACATGTTCTAATCAGATTTGTTCTGGACATAAAAAAGCCGAACTCAGAAATTTCTGGTTCGGCTTTTTTTATGGCTGCGATTTTTTAGCTAAGCAATCATCGCCAATGGCATTAAACGATAAAGTCCAGAATCGCATCCAGACCGCTAAAGTTAAGTGCTGTGGCAGCTTTTTCCTGTACCGCAGGCTTGGCTTTATAGGCAATCGATAGACCGGCTTCATTCATCATCAATAAATCGTTGGCGCCGTCTCCCACCGCAATGACTTGGTTGGGCTGGATATTCAATTGCTGACAAAGTTCGTTTAAGAAATCCGCTTTGGCTTGAGCGCCGACAATATCGCCAACCACGCTGCCGCTTAGTTGATGATTTTCTTTGGCCAATACATTGGCACGGGTAAAATCGATACCAAGTTGTTCTTTCAAACGGTCGGTAAAGAATGTAAAGCCACCGGAAACCAAGGCGAATTTAATTGATTGCTCTTTGAGTCCGCTAATCCAGGTTTCCGCACCAGGGTTTAAAAACAGGCGGTCATCAAATACTTTTTGTAAAGCGCTGGTATCCAGGCCTTTCAATAAAGCGACGCGCTGGGTTAGGGATTCTTCAAAATTCAGTTCGCCGCGCATGGCCGCTTCGGTAATGGCCGCTACTTGCGGTTTGACATTGATATAGTCAGCGATTTCATCAATACACTCAATGCCGATCAGGGTCGAGTCCATGTCACTAATCACCAACTTAACGTTACTTGTATCAAAGCCGTCAGGCAGTAAATTGATGTCTACCTTTATCTCGTTAGCCAGTTGGTTAAGCTCTTCACGCGTTGGCGCTTCATTGAGTTGAATGCGAAAGTGATTATTCACTTTGACAGGCTTGCCGGCATAGCCGTATACACGTTCAATGATTTTGGCCTGTTCAAAATTTAAGGTATTGCTATGAATAATGATTGTCGCCATGTCGGCTCCTATTAACTGTTTCGCCCGATGTTATTCGGCAGATTTTTTTAAATCGATAATTTGGGTTTTGGCCAAACGATCCTGCAATAGCTGTTGGCGAGGCATTAATAAGCCTATCCAGCCAATCAGACAGAACATCACCGCAAACAAAAAACGCAGGTTAGCTTGGTTGCGGCCGATAATACGGCCATCGGCACTGATTAATTGCAGTTTCCAGGTGCGCAAGCCGGGTGTTTGACCATTGTTTACCCAAAAATAGGTTAGGTAGACATAGGTGATGGCGATCAGGTAGATTTGATAGGCCAGTACCAGAAACGGTTTGTCATTGAAGTTTCCGCCTTGCCAAAGGACAAAAGGCACGCTTGCGGCGATCCAGATCGCGACCAGTAATAAAAGATCGTAAAGATTGGCAAAAAATATTTTCAATCCACTCATAAAGATTAACTTTTATAATTGAAACTGCTAAAAGCGCATATTGTACACGTTAAGTGTTTGATTGGGTTAGGCGCTTTTAAAAAATCCTAATTTCCGCAAACTTCCGAATTAAGGCCTTAGCAAGGAGACTGTTTTGAATTTAATGGCACAAACTTTAGGTTTGCCGACACTGATTGCCGGTTGGATCGGCCTGGCTTTTATGCTCGCCTGGTCGATTAAAACGGCACCTTGGTATAAGTTGCAGAATAAAACGGCTCAGCATGTATGGCTGGCGATGAGTGTAGTGATTTTCTCTTTGTGGCAACTCGAAGCCAGTATTCACCAAGGCGTTTCCCTGCATTTATTGTTAGTGACCTTGCTGACTATGATGTTTGGTGTTCAGTTTGCGTTTTTTGCCGTGTTGTTGGCGTTGCTTGGTGTGGTTTGGCAACAGCAGTTAGGTTGGCAGGCTTATGCGATCAATGCGCTATTGATGGGGATTATACCGATACTGGTTAGCTGGGGGTTGTATCGGTTGGGGGCGAAATTCTTGGCGGCGAACTTTTTTGTTTATTTACTCTATAACGGCTTTTTTACCGCGACTCTGTCGATGGTGGCGGTGATGGCGTTATCGGCACTGGTGTTATCGGTCAATGATATATTGAACGGAGCGCAATTGATCAAGGATTTCGTCATTTATATTCCGCTAATGGCGACACCGGAAGGAGTGTTGAGCACCTTTTTATTAATGATGTTGATATTTTTGAAGCCGGAATGGGTGATGACGTTTTATGAAGATAAGTATTTCAACAATAAGTCTTAGCAGGCTGTTTGAACCCTTGACTGGGATTGTTGAGAGTGAAATGAGTAAATGGTGGATATAAAAAACCGGCGCAGTCGAAACTGAACCGGTTTTTATTTAAAGCGTTATGAGATTATTTTTCCCAAGCTGCTTTTTGTACTGTTTCCGCTTGAGCTACTTCAGCGTTAGCTGTTTTGTAAGCTTCTTTAGCTAGCTTAAGTGCTTTTGCATCATCACCAGCTTTTTTCGCTTTGTCAGCTTCAGCAAGGTAGTGCTCAACATAAGGAAGTTTCATTTTCTTTTGCTTCCAAACGTCACCCATTGCTTTTGCTTTAGCGTGTGTTGCTACAGCAGCTTCAACGTAGTCGTCATAAGTAGTAGGGTTAGCAGTGTTTGATGTACATGCTCCCATGCTTAGGGCGGCTACTAGTGCTGTACCGATAAATAACTTTTTCATTCTATATCCTCCAGTTAAACGAGCTTTAGCTTTTAATAAGCTTTATTATAATTTTAGCGTCGCAAGTGATTGTATACGCTTTTAGTTCGATGTGTAAAGCCTAAACGCATCACTTTTTTTGCAGTTTTCGCATAGATGCATACGTTATTAAGTTTACCCCGCCCGTGTCAATCTTTATAATAGCGCCTAATAGAGAAAAAAATCGTTATTTCTCGACAGTTTTCGCTAGTTTGTTTTTTGTAACCTGTTGATAAGTAAGGGATTTAAATTTTTAGTGCGGTTTTAGTATTCAGTTTAGAAAAATAACTGATTAGCCTATAAGTTTTATATAAGGTAGAAATTTATGAGAATTTTGCAAGATGCATTAACTTTTGACGACGTTTTATTGGTGCCTGCGCATTCGACTGTGTTGCCAAAAGATGTATCGTTACAAACTAAATTGACAAAAGATATCACCTTGAATATTCCTTTTGTTTCTGCCGCGATGGATACCGTTACTGAAGCACGTCTTGCCATTTCAATGGCGCAAGAAGGTGGTATCGGGATTATCCATAAAAACATGACAATCACTGAGCAGGCTCATACGGTAAGTAAAGTTAAAAAGTATGAACATGGTGTGATTCTTGAGCCAGTAACCGTTCAGTTAAATGATTCTGTGGCAGATGTTGTAGAAAAGACGCGTGCTAACCGTGTATCCAGTGCTCCCGTTATGGATGGCGATGACCTGGTTGGTATTGTCACCAGTCGAGATATCCGTTTTGTTACCGATATGTCTCAGCCGATTTCTAAGATCATGACACCAAAAGACAAGTTGGTTACGGTTAAAGAGAAAGAAGATCCTGAAGTGGTTTTGGATCTATTGCACCATAACCGTATCGAGCGTGTCTTGGTGGTTAATGATGATTTTAAACTGCGCGGTATGATTACCGTTTCTGACATGATGAAATCATCTGATCACCCGAATGCGTGTAAAGATACTGAAGGTCGTCTGCGTGTTGGTGCCGCAGTAGGTACGGGTGCGGAAACTGAAGAGCGTGTCGAAGCGCTGGTTAAAGCTGGTGTAGATGTCATTATCGTTGATACGGCGCACGGTCATTCACAGGGTGTATTGGATCGTGTTGCTTGGGTTAAGCAGAACTATCCACAGCTTCAGGTTATCGGTGGTAATATCGCAACCGGTGAAGCGGCATTGGATTTGGTTAAAGCTGGCGCGGATGGCGTTAAGGTCGGTATCGGTCCTGGCTCTATTTGTACAACACGTATCGTTGCCGGTGTCGGTGTACCTCAGATTACCGCAATTTCTAACGTGGCTAAGGCTCTGGAAGGTACTGGTGTACCATTGATTGCTGACGGTGGTCTGCGCTTCTCAGGTGATGTGGCTAAGGCGCTGGTTGCCGGTGCTTCTGCTTGTATGATTGGGGGAATGTTTGCCGGTACTGAAGAATCTCCAGGTGAGATCGAGTACTACCAAGGACGTGCTTATAAATCTTACCGTGGTATGGGGTCTTTGGGTGCGATGGCGCAGCCAAGTGGTTCTTCTGACCGTTATTTCCAATCTTCAAATGCTGAAGACAAGTTGGTTCCGGAAGGGATTGAAGGACGCGTTGCCTATAAAGGCCCGTTAGCTCCGATCATTCACCAGCTATGTGGTGGTATCCGTTCAAGTATGGGTTACACAGGTTGTAAAGATATTCCTACAATGAATTCTAAGCCTTCATTTGTGCGTGTAACGGCTGCCGGTATGTCAGAAAGTCATGTTCACGATGTGACCATTACTAAAGAAGCGCCTAATTACCGCGTTTAATCATTTTTTATGCTCTTGATCAAAACCCGTGTTTTGATCAGTAAGGCTTTTGCGGTTCGAACCGCAAAAGCTTTTTGCATTTATAAGCACTCTTACATTTTTATATAACCGTTTTTATTTTTGGACTAGCTATGACACAAGCAAATATTCATGAACACCGCATACTGATTCTCGATTTCGGTTCTCAATACACACAGCTAATCGCGCGTCGTATCCGTGAAATTGGCGTTTATTGTGAAGTTGAGCCTTGGGATGTTGATGAACAGTTTGTTAAAGACTTCGGCGCGCGCGGCATTATCCTTTCCGGTGGGCCGGAAACGGTAACCGGTGACGAGGCGCCGAAAGCACCTCAAGCGGTATTTGAATTAGGTGTGCCGGTATTGGGTATTTGCTACGGCATGCAGACCATGGCTCAGCAGCTGGGCGGACAGGTAATCAATGCGCTGGAACACGAATACGGCTATGCACAGGTTCGTGCTCATGGTCATACCAAGTTCCTGATCGATATCGAAGATGAAGTAACGCCTGAAGGTTACGGTATGCTTGATGTTTGGATGTCTCATGGTGACCGTGTTGATGCGATGCCGGAAGGCTTTAAGCTGATGGCCAGTACTCCGAGTTGTCCAATCGCCGGTATGGCGAATGAAGAGAAAAATTTCTACGGTATTCAGTTCCACCCTGAAGTGACACACACTAAGCAAGGAAAGCGCATGCTTGAGCGTTTTGCCATTGATATGTGTGGTTGTGAAAAGCTGTGGACAACTGAAAATATTATCGAAGACAGCATTAAACGCGTGCGTGAGCAGGTGGGTACCGATCAGGTCATGCTTGGTTTGTCCGGTGGTGTCGATTCATCTGTGGTGGCGGCCTTGTTGCATAAGGCGATTGGTGATCAGCTGACTTGTGTGTTTGTTGACCATGGTCTGTTACGTTATAAGGAAGGCGATCAGGTTATGGCGATGTTTGCCGAAAACATGGGTATCCGTGTGATTCGTGCTGATGTTGAAGATCGTTTTATGAACGCTCTAGCCGGTCAAACCGATCCTGAAGCGAAGCGTAAAATCATCGGTCGTGAGTTCATCGAGGTGTTTGATGCCGAGTCTGCCAAGCTTCAGGGTGTTAAATGGTTAGCGCAGGGAACGATTTACCCAGATGTGATCGAATCGGCCGGTTCGAAAACAGGTAAGGCTAAAGTCATCAAGTCGCACCATAATGTGGGTGGTTTGCCGGAAGATATGGAGATGTCTTTGATCGAGCCGTTACGTGAACTGTTCAAGGATGAGGTTCGTAAGCTGGGTGTCGCTTTAGGATTGCCTTATAATATGGTGTATCGTCACCCGTTCCCGGGACCTGGTCTAGGTGTGCGTATCTTGGGTGAAGTGAAAAAAGAGTACGCCGATATTCTGCGTCTGGCGGATAATATCTTCATTGAAGAGCTGCATAAGTGGGACCTGTATGACAAAACTTCTCAGGCATTTGCGGTATTCTTGCCGGTGAAATCGGTCGGTGTGGTCGGTGATGCGCGTCGTTATGATTATGTTGTGGCGCTGCGTGCCGTTGAAACTATCGACTTTATGACGGCTCGCTGGGCGCATTTGCCTTATGAGTTCCTTGAGCATGTTTCTGGACGTATTATCAATGAGATTCCGCGTATTTCTCGTGTGACATACGATATCTCCTCGAAACCACCAGCAACCATCGAGTGGGAATAATTACTTCCTGAAATTTTCAATCTCGTTGTTGCTCTTTGCTCGTTTATTAGTCATAAACTTCACCAAGAGCGCCTAGACCTTGAAGAATTTCAGTTTGTAATTGGGATTTCGTCCTAAAATTGTTTATTTCTTTGTTGTGTACTCGTTTATAAATAAAAAATTTCGTGCACTACGCTGTGAATTAGAGCAATTTTAGTTAGAAATCACTGGTTATTTCTTGAAACCGGCATTAATGGCTTATTATTAATAAGGCTCTCCTTTGAGAGCCTTTTTTGTATCTGGAATTTATATGCAAGTACCTGAAGGTTTGACTGCGCAACAAATTGATGAGTTTTGGATGAATCATGCTCGTAAGCTGGCCGAAAAGGCTGAGCAGAGCGGTGAGGTGCCGGTAGGCGCGGTGGTGGTTTTAAATGGCGAGTTGATTAGCGAGGCCTATAATCAACCTATCCAAAACAACGATCCGACAGCCCATGCCGAAGTCTTGGCTTTACGTGCCGCAGGTAAGAAGTTGGGTAATTATCGTTTAATCGATACCACGCTTTATGTGACCTTAGAGCCTTGTCCGATGTGTGCTGGGGCAATGGTTCATGCAAGGGTCAAGCGAGTGGTGTTTGGAGCCTATGATGCAAAGACCGGTGCCGCCGGTTCGGTTTTTGATCTGTTGCAAGCGCCGCAGCTCAATCATGTTTTACAGGTCGATGGAGGCATTATGCAATTCGAATGTGCCGATCAATTGAGCGCCTTTTTCAAGAGACGGCGCAAAGAGATCAAGGCGCAAAAACGGCTTGGTCAAACTACCGGCTAGTTAAGTGCTTAAAAAGGATAGAAAACTCACTTGCCGAAGCGTTAAAACAATGCGAATATAGAAACAACCTTATTTCTAATAGCGGGAAAGAGCTTGTGTTTTCCGCTTTTGTACAGTTTTTTATATAGACTTTAATTAAAAAGACGTAGATAGCCTGGGCTACGAGGTATTTGCCTGATATGCAGAAAAATATTGACCCGGCCGAAGGGATTGTTACTTATAAAATCCTGCCTGGCGAATATTATGTGACCAAAGAGAATGAACGCATCGAAACGGTGCTGGGGTCATGTATCTCTGCATGTGTAAGAGATCCGATTGCCGGAGTCGGTGGCATGAATCACTTTATGTTACCGGTAGATAAAAACGCCAAAGGCTCAGCCGAGCTATCCGATGCGAACCGTTATGGTAACTACGCCATGGAAAACCTGGTCAATGCGCTGTTAAGAATGGGGGCTCGTCGCGAGCGTCTCGAATTTAAGCTATTTGGTGGCGGGCGTATCATGAGTTCAATGACAAATATCGGTTGGTACAATATTGGCTTTGCTTTCGATTACGTATACACTGAAGGTTTTAAGGTGGTCTCACAAGACATTGGTGATGTCTATCCCCGTAAGGTGATTTACTATCCACTGACTGGCCGCGTCAGGGTCAGAAGACTTAATGCTATGCATAATCAGACTCTGGCTGATCAAGAAAATCGCTATATTGATAATATTGGATCTAAACCTGTTGAAGGTGATGTAGAACTGTTCTGAGGATACTACTATGGATATGATGGAAACATTTCGCCAAACTTATTTGGAAGAGAGCTTTGAAGGCCTCGACGTTATGGAACAAGGTCTGCTAGATCTGCCTCCAGGTACGCCAGATAATGAAAAAATTAATGAAATTTTCCGTGCTGCACACTCTATTAAGGGTGGTAGTGGTACCTTCGGTTTTACCGAAATCGCCGGGTTTACTCATGTTTTAGAAACCCTGTTGGATGAAATGCGTGACGGTCGCCGTGATGTGACTCAGGAATCGATTGATGCGATGTTATCGGCGGTCGATGTTTTGCGCGATATGTTGACCAAGTTACAAGACCATGAACCGATTGATGAAGAGCGTGCCAGTGAAGTGCAACAGGTCATGGAAGCGATTTTGGGTGGTGGCGAAGCCCCTGTAGACACCCAAGTTGAAGATTCAGCAGAAGCCTCTGAAGTCGAGACCGATGGTGTTTGGCATATCTCTCTGTTACCTGAAGCGGAATTGCTTAAAACAGGAAATGAGCCGATTCGCATTTTCCGTGAGTTGGAGACTCTTGGTAACCTTGAAGTAACTGCCAATTTCGATAAATTGCCGAATCCCGCCACCTTTGATCCGGAATCACTATATATAAGCTGGGAATTGAAGCTAAGCGGAGAAGGCGTTAAAGAAGACGATATCCGCGAAGTCTTCGAATGGATTGATGGTGACGGTGCCGAAGTTATTATCAAAGCTCCTGAAGCGGTTGTAGCCGCCCAAGCCAGTGCCGTTGCAACAGCTGTTACTGAAGCCAAAGCCGAGGTGGCTCCTGTCGCAAAACCGGCTGCAGCCAAGCCAGCTGCGAAGCCGGCAGCGAAAGATACGAAAGCCGCACCTAAGCAAGAAGGTTCGATTCGTGTCGATTTAAGCAAAATCGATCAGATGGTTAACTTGGTGGGTGAATTGGTTATCACGCAGTCAATGCTCAGTCAGTTTGGCGAACAGGCCGAACAGAGCCTTGAGCATAACAAGGACGGCAGCGCCAATATGGACTGGGTGGATAAGCTTAAAGAAGGTTTGACCCATCTTGAGCGCCATACCCGTGAACTGCAAGAGTCGGTAATGAATATCCGTATGCTGCCGGTGAGTTTTGCCTTTAACCGTATGCCGCGTATTGTCCATGATGTCAGTCAGAAGTTGGGCAAGCAAATTGATCTGGTTATGGAAGGTGAAGGTACCGAGCTGGATAAAACCATGCTCGAGCAATTGACTGATCCGCTGGTGCATATCGTACGTAACTCGATTGACCATGGTATTGAAAGCCCGGATGTGCGTATTGCTGCCGGTAAGCCTGAAAAAGGTACGGTTAAAATGGCCGCCTTCCATCAGGGGGGGAATATCCTTATTCAAATTACCGATGACGGTGCTGGTATCGATTACCGTAAAATCGAAGCCAAAGCGATCGAAAAAGGTGTTATCACCGAAGATCACGCCCTGAATAAAGATGAAATCGTCGATCTGATTTTCCATGCCGGTTTCTCAACTGCGGAAGTGGTCAGTGATATTTCCGGTCGCGGTGTGGGTATGGATGTGGTACGTCGAAATATCCGCGGTCTGGGCGGTTCGGTTGATGTAAAAACCACTCCCGGAGAAGGATCGGTATTCACTATCCGTCTACCATTGACACTAGCGATTCTTGATGGTCAGCTATGTTCGGTAGGCAGCCAGACTTATGTCTTCCCGCTGGTGTCGATTATCGAATCCATTCAGGTTGATAAGTCATTGGTCAAAGGCATTGCCGGAGAAACCGAGCTGTATAAACTGCGTGATAGCTATATCCCGGTCATTCGTCTGCATAAGAAACTTGGTGTTGACGACGCTCAGCAAGATCTATCCGAAGGCTTGTTGGTTGTGGTTGAAGATGCGGGACAGCGTGCCGGTATTTTTGTCGATGATCTATTGGGTCAGCAACAGGTCGTTATCAAGAGTTTGGAAAGCAATTTTATGAAAATTGACGGCATTGCCGGTGCGACCATCTTAGGTGATGGTACCGTCTCTTTGATTTTGGATATTACCGAAACGGTGAATAGCCATAAAGGCGGTGTTGGGCAGATGAATGTTGCCTAACTCATAGCAGTTCAATCGACAAAGAATAATAACAAGGATATCGAGGTAAATTAATGTCACAACTGAGTACTGACTACACACTGGGCGCAAAAGAAGTTCAAGAGACCATTATGGTGTTGAATCTATCTGTAGCCCAGATTGAATTATCGATCACCGATGGTGATAACTCGGTCAATGCTCTGATTGATTCCTTTACCTTTATGTCTCAGCATATCGAAAAGATTCAGGCCACCGGGAACAAGATTGCCGAAATCAGTGCCGATAGTGAATCGGTGCAGGATCATCGCAGTTTGCTGTTAAGCCAAACGGGAGAGTTGTCTGAGAAAATGCAGCAAGCGATTATAGCGTTTCAGTTTTACGATAAATTAAGCCAACGTTTGGATCATGTTTCCAAAGGGTTGTCGGGTTTAGCTGAAATTGTCGCCCATGAAATGCATGTTAAGGATCAGGAGCAGTGGGAAAGCTTTAAAAACAGCGTGCGCAAGGGAACCACCATGCGTGAAGAAGAAGAGCTGTTTGAATTGATTTTTGATAAGAAAGTGCCTGCTGATGAGGCGATTGAAGTCATGAAATCGCGTATGAGAGATCGTATGCATGAAGAGAGCCAGGAAGAAGAGATCGAATTCTTTTAATGACTTTGCGACAAATATGAAGACCCGCCTTGGCGGGTTTTTTTATGTCTAGAGAAAAAAACTATTTTTTTAGCATTTTTTTCTTGAAAACCGATAATTGACCCTTATAAATCGGGCATCTGTTTAAAATTATTCACACTAACCAAATCATCGACATTAGGAGATTAATGTAATGAGTGCAAGAGAAACCCATGCGTTTCAAACGGAAGTCAATCAGCTATTAAAGCTAATGATTCATGCCCTATATTCCAATAAAGAGATTTTTTTGCGTGAGTTGGTGTCCAACGCATCCGATGCATTGGACAAATTGCGTTTCCAGTCGGTATCGAATGACAGTCTGAGCGAAGGTGAAGACGAGCTTGCGATCTCTTTGAGTTTTGACAAGGATAAGCGTACCGTCACCATCAGTGATAACGGTATCGGTATGACTCGCGATGAAGTGATTGCCAATATCGGGACTATCGCCAATTCGGGGACTAAAAAATTCCTTGAAAGCCTAAGCGGTGACCAAGCTAAAGATTCGCATCTGATCGGTCAATTCGGTGTCGGTTTCTATTCATCGTTTATTGTTGCCGACGAAGTTGAGTTGGTAACCCGTAAAGCCGGTGAAGATAAGGCGAATGGTTGCAAGTGGATTTCTAAAGGTGAGGGCGAGTTTACTCTTGAACAGGTTGAAAAAGAGACTAAGGGAACAAGCATCACTCTGCACCTGAAAGAAGATATGGATGAGTTCTTAGACCAGTACCGTCTCAAGAATATCATTACCACCTATTCGGATCACATCAATTTCCCGATCAAAATGCAGAAAACCGAATGGGATGAAGAAGCCAAAGAGAACAAAACCTTGGATGAGATGGAACAGGTCAATAAGGCGACAGCTATCTGGACTCAGGCCAAATCTGAACTGAGCGATGAAGATTACAAAAACTTCTATCAGACCATTTCTCATGACTTTGGTGAGCCGCTTGCTCATATGCACAATAAGGTGGAAGGGACGCTGGAATATACCTCTTTACTTTATCTGCCAAAGCAGCCGCCGTTTGATCTTTATGATCGCGATCGTCGTTACGGTTTGAAGCTTTATGTTAAGCGTGTCTTTATTATGGACGACGCCGAACACCTAATGCCGACTTACTTGCGTTTTGTGCGCGGGGTGATCGATTCGGCCGATCTGCCTTTGAACGTTTCGCGTGAAATTTTACAGAGCAATAAGGTAGTCGATAAGATTCGCTCAGCATCGGTCAAGCGTGTCTTGGATCATTTGGCGAAAATGGCGAAGGCGGATGATCAGGAAGATTTCAATACTTTCTGGGATAACTTTGGTCAAGTCTTGAAAGAAGGTGTAGTGGAAGATTTTGCCAATAAAGACAAGATTGCCAAACTACTACGCTTTACCTCGACACATGAAGAGTCGACCAAAGAGCAGCGCCAATCATTGGACAGCTATGTTTCTCGCATGCAGGAAGATCAGGAAGCTATCTACTATATCGTTGCCGATACTCTGGCTGCGGCAAAAGGTAGTCCGCATCTGGAAATGTTCCGTAAAAAAGGCATTGAGGTATTGCTACTGTCTGATCGTATCGATGAGTGGTTGGTGTCGCACCTTAACGAGTTTGACGGCAAACCGCTTAAATCAATTACCTCTGCGGATTTAAAAGAGTTTGACGATGAAGCGGAACAAGACGTTTCCGAAGAAGAGAAAAAAGCTCGTGAAGCTTTGACCGAAAAAGTCAAAAAAGTGCTTGAAGAGCAGGTTTCCGATGTGCGTATTACCCATCGTCTAACCGACTCTCCGGCTTGTGTGGTCAGTGCCGAAGGCGATATGTCTGCCCATATGGCACGCATGATGGAACAGATGGGGCAAGCCGTACCGAAACAAAAACCGGTCTTGGAGCTTAACCCGGAACACGCTTTGGTGAGCAAGTTGGAGTCGTTGGACAATGACGATAAAATCAAAGAGTGGTCGCTGTTCTTATTGGAGCAAGCTCAGTTGGCAGAAGGTGCTCAGCTGGAAGAGCCTGCCGCGTTCATTAAACGTATGAACAGCCTGTTAAGTGAAATGATGTAATCTCGCTACTGAATTAAATCATCATTTGGTAGTGCTGGAGGCATCTAGCGAAAAACAGCCCAAATCGACTTTTGCTCGGTTTGGGTTTTTTTATGTCCGCTAGAATGCAAATAGCTGAAAAATAAGTTAAATCAGCTTAAATTGAGGGGCGCTTTTATGGCACAATAACGCCTTTGTTTTATGCCCGTAAATTAAGGACAGCAGTTTGATTTCTACAGCCAATATCACCATGCAGTTTGGTGAAAAACCCCTTTTTGAAAATATCTCTATCAAATTTTCCGAAGGCAAGCGTTACGGTCTTATCGGTGCCAATGGGTGCGGTAAGTCGACCTTTATGAAAATTCTGGGGGGCGACTTGGAGCCGACTGCCGGTACGGTAAGCATCGGGGAAAATGAGCGTCTGGGTAAATTGAAACAGGATCAGTTTGCTTATGAACAGTTCAGCGTTGTTGATACCGTCATTATGGGACAGCCGGAGCTGTGGGAAGTCAAAAAAGAGCGCGACCGTATCTATGGTTTGGCGGAAATGTCAGAAGAAGAAGGGATGTTGGTTGCCGACCTGGAAGTTAAGTTCGGCGAGATGGACGGTTATACCGCTGAGTCTCGTGCCGGTGAATTGTTGTTAGGTCTGGATATTCCGGTAGAGCAGCATTATGGCCCGATGAGTGAAGTGGCTCCGGGTTGGAAGCTGCGTGTGTTATTGGCCCAAGCGTTGTTCTCAGACCCGGATGTATTATTGCTGGACGAGCCGACCAACAACTTGGATATCAATACTATCCGCTGGTTGGAAAACGTCCTTAATGAGCGTAAGAGTACGATGATTATCATCTCCCACGACCGTCACTTCTTAAACAGTGTTTGTACTCATATGGCCGATTTGGATTACGGTGAATTGCGTCTTTATCCAGGTAACTATGATGAATACATGACAGCATCGACCATGGCGCGTGAACGTCTATTGGCCGATAACGCCAAAAAGCAGGCGCAGATCAATGAATTGAAAACTTTTGTGAGCCGTTTCTCTGCAAACGCTTCCAAGGCGAAACAAGCGACTTCACGCGCCAAATTAATCGATAAGATTCAATTGGACGAAGTCAAACCGTCAAGCCGAGTCAATCCGTTTATCCGTTTTGAGCAGGATAAAAAACTGTTCCGTTTAGCACTGGAAATTGAAAACCTAGGTAAAACCTATCAAAACGAAGATGAGACCAATGAAGTCTTTAAAGACTTGAACCTGATGCTTGAAGTGGAAGACCGTCTAGCGGTGTTAGGGCCTAACGGTATCGGTAAAACGACTTTCTTGAAATGTTTGACCGGTGATACCGAATTGACTTCGGGCGAAGTGAAGTGGTCGGAAAACGTTAAGATCGGCTATTACGCACAGGATCATGCGCATGATTTTGCCGAAGACATTAGTCTGCTGGAATGGATGACACAATGGAAAAAGCCGGAAGAAGACGAGCAGGCCGTACGTGCGGTACTGGGACGTATGCTGTTCTCACAAAAAGATATTGATAAATCTGTCAAAGTGCTTTCCGGTGGTGAACAGGGGCGTATGTTGTTCGGTAAGCTGATGATGGAAAAACCGAATGTGCTGATTATGGATGAGCCGACCAACCACTTGGACATGGAATCGATTGAATCCTTGAACCAGGCGTTGGAGGATTATCCGGGAACGCTGATTTTTGTTTCTCACGACCGTGAATTCGTGTCATCGATTGCCACCCGTTTATTGGTAATGAAAGAAGACGGTATTGAGGATTTCCGAGGTGGTTATGAAGAGTATCTTGAAAAGCAGGATGCTTAATCACTGAACACATCGCTATAACCGCTAAGAGCCTGTATTGTTCATCAACGATACAGGCTTTTTTATTGGGTTCAGTGAGCTGTCGTCTTACAATGGATTAAAAGTATTTCTTTGCTGGTATTTGATAAAGGATAAAGCATGAATATAGTCGGTCTGCAATGGAATTCGGTTTGGCAAAACACTCAGGCCAATATCGATGAATTGGATAAATCCCTGCAAACGCTGCTTGAACAAGCGGACACTGCGCCCGATATTGTTCTGTTACCGGAAGTGTTTTTATCCGGATTTTCGATGCGGCCGGTCGAATTCGCCGAATCAATCGATGGCGATTCGATGCAACAATTGAAAGCTTTGGCGAGTAAATATCGGCTGGCGTTAATATTTGGTATGGCCACTAAACAGGTCAGCAACACCGGTTATGAGCACTTCAATTCGGCACTGATGATCGATAAACATGGTGAGCTGATTGAACATTATCGAAAACAAAAGCTGTTTGCCTATGCTAATGAACACCATGCCTATCAAGCCGGGAAACCGTCGCAGCCTTTTGTTTGGCAAGGAGCCCGTTGCGCCATGTTTATCTGTTATGATTTACGCTTTCCGGAGATTTTTAGAAATCTCGCGAAACAGGTCGATATTGTGTTTATTGTCGCCAGCTGGCCAGAATCGCGACAGTTGCACTGGGAAACTCTGTTGAAAGCCCGTGCGATTGAAAACCAATGCTTTATTATCGGGGTCAACAGAACCGGAATAGACGGTAACGGTTTGCATTATGCCGGTGGATCCATGGTGATTGATCCATTGGGTGAGATATTGGCATACGGAAGAAAACAGGACGAGATGATTCAAGCAGAGATCGATATTGCTCAAGTTTGTGAAGTGCGCAAGCAATTCCCGTTTTTAGATGATATGTAAAGCGGCTAGCCGTCTTTTTTGCGGCATGTTTTTATGCTAAATGGGAATGCGTTTGTTATTGCCTAAAGCCTTTAGGGCATCGTTTATCGATAGCTTCAGGTAGTGATAGTAAAAATCATAGGCGCCTGATAAAAGAGGCTGGATGATTTGATCACCATTGCCGTCAACAAAAATCATCACCGGCAGGCTGGTTAGGTTATAGAGATCTTTAAATTCTGCGACAGGCATGGCTTCGCCATAAAAATCGGTAATCGTTCTGTCAGTATTGACATGGATTTCGGCCATCAATACATAATTGTTGAGCTGTCCCGACATGAGAGCCGGGATAATCGCTTGGTCTTTTAGGTTTTCGGTTGATTTCAACCCTTCCGCGGCAAACAGGATGGCAATCGGCAGATTATCTTGCAGCGCCTGCTTTCCCAAGGTTTGCAGGTTTTCAACCAACGGCATCGCCGTTGGCGCGGGTGCTTGAGTCGCGGCTTGATTTGCATAGGCCATATCGCTGTAAATAATCAGGCTAAATGCCATAATCAGTTTCGATATTTGGCAGAGTAAACCCCTAATGCCGGAAGCAGTTTTGCTTTTAGCTCGATTAAATTCGCTGTGGCGTAAGGTGTCTAATGCGTGCAATTGAATGCTAGCCATCAACTTTGCCCTTGTTCAGTTTCATCCGTTTCTTTTTTGCAGGTCGATAACCCGAAAATAGTATAGGCTGGGCAGAAATTGGCAATGGCCGTAACTATTGGTACCAAGCCAATCAATCCCCACCAGGATTGCATATATACTCCAACAGCAATAATTACTGCCCCGACAAAAATACGCAGATTACGATCTACCGAACCGACATTGCATTGCATTTTTACTCTCCTCTGAGCCATAAAATCATGACATTTTTTCACTTAGCAGGGGTTTTATTTCTATTTGCTAAGAAGCTTAAGCAAGCTATAGATTTTATTGTATTTTTTATTCTGTCTATAGTAGATATGCTTAATGCTTCCATACTATGTTATCCATAATGGCGCTGTCAATGCTTTAAATGCATGGAATAACAAAAAAAGCCTATAAAATCAGGGGGTTCATGACTTTTTTGTGCCGGTTTAAGGATAAAACGTCGATTAATGATGATTTTTAATCAAACTGTCAAACAGTACCAGCTGGATTCGCTGTATGATTTTCAGCAAGTATTTTTAGGTTGAGAAGGGCTCAGCAGCAGTTTTAGGAGTAGATATGGTACGTATTGCAATTAACGGTTTTGGTCGTATGGGACGTTTAAGTTTTCGTCAGGCGTTTGATTGGCCAGATATAGAGTTTGTCCATATCAATGAAATCGCTACCGATGCAAACGGTTCGGCTCATCTGTTAAATTTTGATTCGGCGCATGGTCGCTGGCAGCATCAGGCGGAAACCGATGGCAATAACATTATCATTAATGGGCAGAAAATTGGTTATAGCACCTGTGAAAACATCGAAGATTTTGACTGGGGGGCTTTGGATGTGGATATTGTATTGGAGTGCACCGGCGAGTTTCGCAATAGAGAGCAAGTGCAAGCCTATTTTAATCAAGGGGTGAAACAGGTGATTGTCGCCGCGCCTTTTAAAGAGGGAGTCAAAAATATCGTTATGGGCATTAACGACGATATTTTTATCGCCGGTGAAGATAAGCTGATCACCGCGGCATCCTGTACCACTAACTGCATTGCTCCGGTAATCAAAGTATTGCATGAAAAAATCGGTATAGAACACGGTTCGATCACCACCATGCATGATCGAACCAATACCCAGAAAGTGGTAGATCACGGCCATAAGGATTTACGCCGTGCGCGTTCCAGTTTTGAATCGCTTATTCCAACGTCCACCGGTTCTGCGACCGCGATTGCCACCATTTTCCCTGAACTGAAAGGACGTTTGGACGGAATTGCAGTGCGTGTTCCGTTTATGAACGCCTCCTTGACGGACTTGGTGATGGAAATGAAACGTCCAACCAGTGTGGAAGAGGTTAACACTTTGTTTAAAGACGCATCAGAAAGCTATTTAAAAGACATTCTAGGCTATGAAGAGCGCCCTTTGGTATCGGTGGATTATGAGGGGGAGACTTGTTCTTCGGTAATCGATGCGTTATCGACCAGAGTGGTGAATAACACTCATGTCAAGGTGTTGGCTTGGTACGACAATGAAATCGGCTATGTTCAACGCATGATGGAATTGGCTTTGAAAGTCGGTTTGGCAAATCAAGCGATTGCTTAATTATTGTTAATAACATGAGCTGATTTTAAAAATAAAAAAACCCGCACTAGCGGGTTTTTTATATTGGGATCGAGCTGACTAAGCCACAATTTCCAATAATTCAACATCAAAAACCAATGCTGAATAAGGTGGAATACGACCACCAGAGCCTTGTGCACCGTAGGCTAGGTCTTGTGGAATGTATAAACGCCACTTAGAACCTGTAGGCATTAGCTGAAGCGCTTCTGTCCAACCGGCGATAACACGGTTGACCGGGAACTGAGCTGGCTGACCGCGTTCAACAGAACTGTCGAATACCGTGCCGTCAACCAAAGTGCCGTGGTAGTGAGTAGAAACGGTCGATTCAGCGCTTGGTTTTGCGCCATCACCTTCAACAAGGATTTCATACTGAAGCCCAGACTCTAAAACTACAACACCGTCTTTTTTCGCGTTTTCAGCTAGGAAACTCTCACCTTCAGCCGCAGCAACTTTTGCACGCTCGGCTTCTTTAGCCTGCATGATTTCCTGAATCTCAGTAAACGCTTTTTGGAACTGTTCCTGACTGATAGGGCTGGCTGTGCCGCCTAAAGAATCCAAAAGACCGGCAGATACCGCTTCAGGGTTCAATCCTTCAAACGGATCGCTGGCAAGTTGGTCACCCATTTGACGACCAATACCGTAGCTGACGATATCCGGAGTAGTGGTGTAGTTGTTAGACATGGTTGTATCCTAAACTTTGGTTAAATAGAAAGTCAGGAATTTTAACATAAAGCGGTATCGAGCTTAAATCAATCGGGATGGTTTATTGATTGGATAGATAATCGAACAGTTGCTTTTTTTGTTCTAAAGAAAGGTTCTCTACCGTATGGATATTGTTTTCCGGAATCTGTTCAGGATTCGGGTAGTGTGCTAAAGCTTTTTCCAGACTGGCTTCACGTATCAAATGCAAAATCGGGTAGGGCGAACGGTTGGTAAGGTTTTCAGCGTCATCGGGTTGTGTGCCGGCGAACTGATAGTGGGGATGAAAGCTGGCAATCTGGAATTCACCAATCGCATCATATTGTTCTAAAAGTCGGTCGGCCAAATCCAGAAAGTCGTTGTAGTCGTAGAAATCATCAAGCATATTAGCTACCACCAAAACAGTGGTCTCCAGCTCTGTTACCGGAGTGTTGCGGAGTGTTTCGATCTCTTCAGCGAGGTTTTCCAATAAGCAGTTGGGCGTTTCACAATCGCTAATTGAGATACGTACCTGATGGTTTTGAAACGGGTGTTTGGCGAACGGGCAAAGATTCAGGCCAATCACCACCTGTTGCAACCAGCTGCTGATCTGTTTTTCGATGTGTTGATGCTGCTCTGTTGTTAAATTGTTCATTAGAGTCCTAATAAAGGATAAAACTAGACGATTTTCTGATGCAGAGCCGAGCTGTGGATTAAGTTATCCAACTCGCCGTGCAGGTGTTTTTGTACATCTTCACTGCTGTTTTGTGTCGCATCGTAAACATAGATAAAGACTTCATCACCCGGTTGTAAAAACACGGTTTCACCAAATTCGGTATAGGTTGTCGCGCCAAGGCTAATCAGTACTTGTTTTGGGTAGTCAGCGTCTTTTAAAATGGCATTCAAGTCTTCCAGTGGACCGAAATCGGCTTGCTTGTTGAGTCGGTCAATCATCCAGTCGCTTAATTGCTGGTGAAAGTAGGAGTAGGTCAGCACCGAGCTGTCTTTGCCATAGGCGTGGTATTCGCCATCGCGTTTCAAAAACGAGGCGATGCGGAAATTATCCAACTCGCAGCCTGCGGCAAAACTATCCAAAGCGATAAACTCATTTGCCATGCCTTTGGTGTCTGCGCCCCAGTTTTTCTTTTCGCTGATTTTTTTAGCCCCGGGTTTGCGAATCGAGCAGTCATTGAAAGCGGCAAAGGCCTTAGGGGAAAGCGCTTGAACTTGATTGTTCTGGTAGGTGACATCAAACAAAACACAAACTTCCGGTTCGGCTTGAAGGTGAGCGTTTTCCGCTAGGTTTTGCGGATAACGAATCTGGCTTGCCGACCAAGGAAAAACGCCAATCTGCTCGTCATTGTTGGGAATGTAGTAGGGGAATAAACCTTTAGGAGCGTTACTGTGGGTCGTTTTGACATTAACAAAGTCCGGTGTTTCGCCTGCCTGTTCCAGATGCCCGGCAAAGTTGCCGGCAACGCCTAGACCGACCAGATTTTCCAGCGTCTGTTTAGATAAAGTAAATTGGGTCATGGAAGCTTTACCTTAATACATTAAGCTTTGGAATTTGCGACGGTATTGGGTGACCAGCTCCGGTGCTTTCGCTCCCAACATGTCAAACGCTTGCAGTAGTGCTTTACGCGCGGCACCTTCATTGAATTCACGATCAACCATAAACGCCTTGAGTAGTGCCTGCAGTGATTTTTCCGCATGACCGTGCAGCATCAGGTAACCTGCCAGGTGCATTAAGGCTTGAATGTCGTTTTGGTCTTCGGCCAGTTTCTGTTGAATCTGTTCAATATCCGGCGCGCCTGCTAAAATTTCTGAGAAGTGCATCAGACCGCTGAGCTCTTTGCCTTGCGGTGACTTTTTCGCTTCATCAGGCAGCTTTTCAAATAAATCCTGTCCCTTATCCAGGTGACCGGTTTGCAGATACATTTGCACCAAATCCAGATGGATACGGAAATTGTTAACATTGATTTTTGCCGCTTCGCCCAATAATTCAACCGCCTCATCAAAGGCGCCATTATGAAAGGCCGCTTTTGCTTGCATGCGCAGCTCTTCAGAAGGGTCGTTCTCTAAAAATCCTTCCACCCAAGTACGATAGGTTTCTTCACTTTGCAGCAAGGCTTTTTCATCGGCGATATCGCCCATTTTGATCATTTTCACAAACGGTGCCTGTGGATTGCCGAGCTTTTCACAAATCTCTTTTTCAATATCGGTATTGACCTTACCGACAATCAATTTTCCGGCAAATTCTTCAGCCAGTTTCTCAAAGATGGTGACAATTAAACGGCTTTGTTCATTTTGTGCCGACCAGAAAACCAGGGCAACCGGGTGAGTATTTGAGTTTTGAACCAGCATCTCTTGCACATTGGCAAGGCTGATATCGACAATCATCGCTTCTGACATGGGAAATCCTATTCAACTTGGCGTTGGGCTCTTTTTACGAAAGCGTTAAAAAACAAAAAACCGCTCTATGAGCGGTAATTGAAGTGAGCCCGGGCGTTTATTTCAATTATTGGCGCTATTCTAACGGTTTTTAAGCAGGCTTTTAAGTTCATAAATCATATCAAGCGCTTTTCTTGGCGTTAGCTCATCCGGTTCAAGCTGATTGATATGCTTCTCAATTTTTTCCAATACCGGATCGGGTTGACTGACAAACATGTCAAACTGTTGTATCGGCTCGTTAATCGCAGGCGCTTGCTCTGTCACAGTTGCTGCGCTATTGGCCGGTTGATCGTTATCGGTCTGGGCAAGCTGTGTTTGTGCGATGGTTTGGTTTTCCAGCTGGTTGAGATGCTGTTTTGCCAAGGCAATCACATCATGCGGTACGCCGGCCAGCGCAGCTACCTGTAAACCGTAGCTTTGCGATGCCGGACCGTCTTGTACCTGATGTAAAAAGACAATGCTGTCATGGTGTTCAATCGCATCCAAATGCACATTGATGGTATTGGCAAAGCGCTCCGTCAAGGTGGTCAGCTCAAAGTAGTGGGTGGCGAACAGACAGTAGCCTTTTACCGATTGCGCCATATGTTCGGCAATCGCCCAAGCCAGCGCCAAACCATCGAAGGTCGAAGTTCCGCGGCCGACCTCATCCATCAATATCAAAGATTGCTCGGTGGCGTGATGCAGAATGTTCGCGGTCTCGGTCATTTCCACCATAAAGGTCGAACGCCCGGAAGTTAGATCATCGGAGGCACCGATACGGGTAAAGATTCGATCGATTGGTCCGAGAACCGCTTTGTCGGCTGGCACATAACTGCCCATAAAGGCCATTAACGCAATCAATGCGGTTTGGCGCATATAGGTCGATTTCCCGCCCATATTAGGACCGGTAATAATATGCAGACGGCGCTCATTATCAAATAAAGCATCATTCGGAATAAACGGTTCCTTCGACAGTGCCTCGACGGTTAAATGGCGACCTTGTTCGATATGAATTCCTGGTTCATCGCTTAACACCGGACGGGTTAAATTGAGTTTTTCCGACTGAATCGCCAAATTGGTCAAGATGTCAATTTGTGCCAGAGCTGATGCTGATTGCTGTAATGCCGCCAGTTGCGTATTCAGGGTTTCCAGCAGCTCCTGATAGAGCCATTTTTCTCGTGCCAGTGCTTTTTCACCGGCACTGAGGATTTTGTCTTCAAAAGTCTTCAGTTCCGGGATGATATAGCGTTCCTGACCTTTTAAGGTCTGGCGGCGCACATATTCGGCCGGTACCTGATCGCTATGCAGTTTACTGATTTCGATATAGTAGCCGTGGACGCGGTTATAGCCGACCTTTAGACCTTGGATTCCGGTGCGTTCACGCTCGCGCTCTTCAAGCTGAAGCAGATAATCCCCAGCTTCATTTTTCAGGTTGCGTAGTTCATCGAGTTCGTCATCAAACCCTTCGGCAATCACACCGCCGTCACGAATCAGCATCGGCGGATTATCGATGATCGCGCGATCGAGAAGTTGCGCCAGGTCGGGAAAACGGCCCATCTGTTGTGCAAGCTCGCCGAGTTTCACCGAGTCTTGCAATTGCGCCAACAGTTGCTGCAAGTCGGGCAATACATTCAAGGTGCGCCCCAGGTGCAAACAGTCCCGTGGTCGAGCCGAACGCAAAGCGACACGGCTTAGAATGCGTTCCAGATCGCCAACATTTTTAAGAATGTCGCGCAAAGCATCGGCTTGATGGTGGTTGAGGATGGTTTCGATCGCATCCAGGCGCAGGTTGATCTGTTCAGCCTTGCGCAAAGGCTGGTTTAACCAGCGTTTAAGCAGGCGGCTTCCCATGGCCGTGGCGGTATCATCGAGAATGGCCGCCAGGGTGCTGTGTGGGTTGCCTGATAGGCTGCTGTCGATTTCCAGGTTACGCCGACTGATGGCATCCAAAATCAAGGTATCTTCAGTTTGGTAACTTTGCAGGCCGGCAATGTAGTTCAAATCACTTTGCAGCATGGTTTGTGCGTAATGCAAAATCGCTCCGCATGCGCTAATCGATGCCGGTTTGTCATTGCAACCATAGGCAAGCAGGTCTTGGGTTTGAAAGTGTGTGGTCAGACGCTTGCGGCAGCTTTCGATATCGAAGTGCCAAGGCGGGTAACGCACCACACCGGCTTGATTGAGAATGGTCTCGGGCAGCTGCTCCCGAAACTGATCGTCATCGGCAATCAATAGCTCTTTCGGTTTTAGACGTTCCAGCTCGGAGAGCAATTGATTCAGAGTGTCTAGCTGAGTGGTTTCAAAACGTCCACTGGAAACTTCCAGATAGGCGATAGCGAATTTTTGTACACCCTGAAAGCTGTGCTCACTGATACAGGCCAGCAGATTTTCCTGTTTGTCTTCAAGTAAGGCTTCTTCAACCAGTGTTCCCGGGGTGATAACGCGTACCACCTTGCGCTCTACCGGGCCTTTGGAGTTGGCCGGGTCACCAATCTGTTCGCAAATCGCTACAGATTCACCGAGCTTGACCAGCTTGGCCAGATAACCTTCGGCAGAGTGGTGTGGAATGCCGGCCATTGGAATCGGAGCGCCGCCGGATTTTCCTCGAGCAGTTAAGGTAATATCAAGTAACTCCGACGCCTTTTGCGCATCGGCATAAAATAGCTCGTAGAAATCCCCCATACGGTAGAACAATAAGTGATGCGGATGTTCTTCCTTGATGGCTAGGTACTGCTGCATCATAGGAGTGTGTTTGCTGGTTCTGGAAATGTCTGAAGGCGCTTTTGAGGTTGTCATGCTGGTTTGAAAATACCGTGTATTTAAGTTAAATCGTACTCAGTTGCAGCGTCATGGAAGCGAATTCTCGGCAAGCAACTGTTTGTTTAATTGAGTGTCTAAATTTGATTTATTCATCTTAACAAAAAATGGCATGCCTAGCGCTTTAAATCGGAGCGATGCATTTGGCTGCTATCAAAGCCGAAAACGGCTTAAAGACTCGCCTGCTAGCGTATTAAAATAAGGTAGCTATGCATAATAAAACCTTTCTGTTCTCAATAACCTAAATATGATAATCTTGTACCAATTTAAATGCGATTCTCTCTAGATTCCCGAGGCTGTGAATGAATAAGCGCTTTGTAGCACTTTTTTCAATCATTTTATTGGTTACGTTCCTGTTTATTTATGACGTCTATAAAAACGTTACGGAAACCTATCGCAGCATTTCCACCGAAGTCGAACAGCAGCAATTAAAGCGTAAGTATCTGACGGCTATGTATAACGCCTCAAGGGAGAGGTCTTTAGGCTTGTTGCAGATGCTTGCCGAAGAAGACCCTTTTGCCCTTGATCAGTACGATCGCAAGATTTCCGCCTATTCGCTAGATTTTATTATTGCCCGTCAGGAATTGTTTGAACTGCCATTAAGCGATGCCGAGCTCAAGTTGCTCAATGAACAGCGCGAAATGAGTCGCACCAATCAGCCGTTACAAGACGCGGTAGCCAAATTATTGATTAATAAACAGCGTGAGCAAGCGCTGGATTTGTTAAAGACGCGCGCGATTCCGAGTCAGACCAGAATATTGCATAAAATCGATGAAATCATTGAGTTGAGTAGTAATCAAACTCAAGGGTTGATTGATTCGGTGAATCAGAGCTTGGATCGTTCACAAACGCGTTTTGCCATTATCATATTGATTTTCCTTTTGCTGTTTCTTTCGGTCTTTGTCTATGCGTTTTACAGTTCGCGCAAGGAAAAAGAGCTGTTGCAATCCAATTTACAGATGGAACAGGAAATTGCTCAACAGCTACGCTCCACCAAAGACAAGCTGAGTCAATACACTAATGCGTTGTCGACCTTTACCGTAATGTTGACCCCAACCGGGGTGATCGAACTGGTCAATAACGCCGCTGCGGAATCGATGGGTAAAAACCAGGATGCCTGGCTGGGGCGTTATTTCCATGAGTGTAATTGGTGGGTCAGTGATAGTGTGCGCAAAGAGATTGCATCGGATGTTTTGGCTTGCGCCAACGGCAAGACGATCGACAAAGAGGTGGAGATTTGCTCTTATGCCGGCGAAATGCTGGCGTTGCGTTTTATTCTTAATCCGATTCGCGATTCCGAAGGTTGTATTATCTATCTGGTGGCCGAAGGTCAGGATATTACCGAGCGCAAGCGGGTTGAGAAAAAAATATCCTATCACGCCTCGCACGATGCATTGACCGGTTTGATCAACCGTTATGAGTTTGAGCATCGTTTGTCGCTATTATTGCAGCGTTCCGAAGATCATGAGTATCACTATGTCTTTTATATGGATTTGGATCAGTTCAAGATTGTTAACGATAGTTGTGGTCATAGCGCCGGTGACGAACTGATTCGCCAGATCCCTTCAATCATCAAACCCAGTATTCGCAAATCGGACATCTTGGCGCGTTTAGGGGGAGATGAATTCGGCATTATTATCGAAAATGCCGATTTGAGTATCGTACAGAAAATCGCCGAAGAGATTATCGAGGCGATTAGCCAATATCAGTTCGTCTGTGAGGGTAAGGCGTTTCGCATCGGTGTCAGTATCGGAATTGTCGAGGTAGATGAAACCATGGTGGTGCCTGATCTGGTAATGAAATGGACAGATTCGGCCTGTTATGTTGCCAAGGATAAGGGACGAAACTCTTATCATATTTATGTTTCCGGGGATGAAAAGTTAATTAGTCGTCAAAAAGAGATGGATTGGATCTCGCGTATTGAGATGGCTTTGCAGCAAGGCGACTTTGAACTTTATGCCCAGCCGATTGTCGAGGTGGTCAATGGTGAAGATAAGGCGATGAATTATGAGCTGCTGGTACGCATGCGTTCCGGCAATCAGGTGATACCTCCAGGGGCATTTTTACCGGCGGCTGAGCGCTACAATCGCGCTATGGATGTCGATTACTGGGTGTTCAGTGAAGCTTTGAAAGTGCTCTCCGAAAACAGTGATTTTCTCGAGGCCATTGGTTATTGCTCGATTAATATCTCTGCTCAATCGTTGGTTTCGCATGAATTTCTTCAGTTTGTCCTCAAGCGTCTTGATGAAGTCCCGGATTTGGCGGAAAAAATTACGATCGAAGTGACCGAAACCGCGGCGATTTCCAATTTGACACAGGCGCGCCATTTTATTGCTGAACTGCGCAAAGTCGGGGTGCGTTTTGCTTTGGATGATTTTGGTAGCGGCCTGTCATCGTTTGGTTATCTGAAAAACCTGCGCGTCGACTTTTTGAAAATAGATGGGATGTTTGTCAAAGACATTGCGGATGATCCAATCGATTATGCCATGGTCAAATCGATTCACGAGGTCGGTCATGTAATGGGGCTTAAAACCATTGCCGAATTTGTCGAAAATAAGCTGGTGTTACAGAAGCTTAAGAAAATCGGTGTTAATTATGCACAAGGTTACGGTATCGGTGTGCCGGAACCCTTATCGGTATTTATTGACGATGCGCGAAAATTAAAGCAAGCTAAATCATAATAAATAAAATAGCTATTACAGAGCTTATGAGGAGAAAGATATGAAATTCACCACATTGGTCACCGAAGTAGGACAGGCTTTGGTGAATGCAGATGCCATGGTGGTAACGGCCGAGTCTTGTACCGGAGGAATGATTGCTGAAGCCTTAACGTCAATCGCCGGTAGTACCGCCTGGTTTGATAGAACCTATGTCACCTACAGTTATGAATCGAAAAAAGAGATGCTCGGTGTCAAAGAGACCACCATCCAGAAAAAAGGTGCGATTAGTAAAGAGTGCGTCGAAGAGATGGCCATCGGTGCCTTGCAGCAATCACACGCTAAAATCAGTGTCGCCTGTAGTGGGATTGCCGGTCCCAGTGGCGGCTCGCCTGCCAAACCGGTTGGAACGGTATGGATTGCTTGGGCAATGCAGGGTCATGAAAAAGTGGTCAGCCAGAAATTTTTATTTGCCGGCGATCGCCAAACAATCAGAGAGCAAACCACCGAAGCGGCATTGATGGGGATTATGAAAATGTTAGAGCGATAAAAAAGCTCGATATGGTTATATATCCTGTTGTTTATTGCTAGGATTTGCGAATAAATTATGGGATAATTTGGGGTTTGAATTTACCGTAGCCATATTCGACAGCAAAGTTGATATTTAAGCTGAGGCGTTTAGGTTTAAACGGGTTGAGGCGGCGACAGAGCCTTTGTTAAGTCAGAAAATAGAATGCATGAATACTCTGCTAATCGCAGTTGACGCTATGCCATCTGACTAACAAGGGTTTTTTATTTGATAAGCTAGGGGCGGGGATTTCTCCGTTTGAGGTTTTTTAATATCGCTTAAAGTCGAAATGAAGACAGCGGTTATTCAAACCTTGAGGATACAAGCCGGTCAGATAAGACTGAAACAGGTTGGGCTTGAAAATACCTGCGGCATAAAACAAAGCGTCATATTAAAACCAAAAGGATGACACCACATGGATGAAAATAAGCAAAAAGCTCTCGCAGCAGCGTTAGGACAAATTGAAAAACAGTTTGGTAAAGGCTCTATTATGCGTATGGGCGATAACAGCGTTGCGCGTGATATCGAAGCGGTTTCAACCGGGTCTCTAGGTTTGGATATGGCATTGGGTATAGGTGGTTTGCCGAAAGGACGCATTGTAGAGATTTATGGTCCGGAATCTTCAGGTAAAACCACTTTGACATTGCATGCCATTGCCGAGATGCAAAAGGCTGGTGGTACTGCGGCCTTTATCGATGCGGAGCATGCTTTGGACCCGATTTATGCTGAAAAATTAGGTGTCGATATTGATAACCTTTTGGTGTCACAGCCGGATACCGGTGAGCAGGCATTGGAAATCACCGACTCACTGGTACGTTCCGGTGCGGTAGATATTGTCGTGGTTGACTCGGTTGCGGCCTTGACACCGAAAGCGGAAATCGAAGGCGATATGGGGGATTCTCATATGGGGCTTCAGGCGCGTTTGATGTCGCAAGCGTTGCGTAAACTGACCGCCAATATCAAACGTACCAATACATTGGTTATCTTCATTAACCAGATTCGTATGAAGATCGGTGTCATGTTCGGTAGCCCTGAAACCACAACGGGTGGTAATGCATTGAAGTTCTACGCCTCGGTTCGTTTGGATATCCGTCGTACCGGTGCGATTAAGAAGGGTGATGAAATCCTTGGTAACGAAACTCGTGTCAAGGTTGTTAAAAACAAGGTTTCACCACCATTCAAACAAGTCCAGTTCGATATCCTTTATGGTCAAGGGATTTCCCGCGAAGGTGAGATCATCGACTTGGGCGTACAAGAAAAGATTATGGAAAAATCCGGTTCTTGGTATAGCTATAACGACCAGAAAGTGGGGCAGGGTAAAGACAACGTGCGTCAGTTCCTAGTGGATAACCCGGACGTGGCTGAAGAGATCATGGATAAGATCAAAGCCAAGTTAATGCCGAATAAAGCGGCGAAAAAAGAAGACGCTGCTGTTGAGGCGGCAGAATCTTAATCAGCCAAGCGTTTTAGTCTGGTTATGAAAGATGCCGAAGCCTTTTTAAAGCAGCTCAATAATCAGGTCGAAGACACCGCTGGTTCGCAGGATTTAGATAATCAAGATGAAGCTGATCAAGGACTGCTGGCTTCAGAATTGGCCTATCAGGTAGAAGCCAAAGCGGTCGCCTTATTGGCCATGCGTGAGCACGGTGGCCGGGAATTGCGCCAAAAACTGCGCCAGAAATTTCCCGAAAGTGTGGAACTGCTGCAGCAATACGATGTGCAATGCGGTGATGTCGAACGCATTATTGGTTTGGTATTGGAAAAATGTCGGGTCAATAATTGGCAAAGTGATCAGCGTTATGTCGAGCAGGCGGTGCAAAGCTATCTTGGCAAAGGTCATGGGCCAATGAAAATTGCGCAAAAGTTGAAGCAGACCTGCGCCGACAGCGGCTTGATTGATGCCGAGCTCGATCTTGGCGATGAAGAATGGCTAATGCAAGCCAGAGCGGTATTGGAGAAAAAATACGGCGATACCGTCAAGCCGAGCTCACGCAATGAGCAGGGGCGGCGGATGCGTTTTTTACAAAGCCGCGGCTTTCCGCCAGGCTTGATTTGGAAAGCCTTTGATTAAGGTTTGCCGATTACGGATTTACTACACGTCACGGTTTGCCTGCGGCGTGATAAACAGATTATTTAAAAAGTTAAGGTTACTTTTACTATGACGAGTGCAGAACTCAGAAAAGCTTTTCTCGATTATTTCGTTAAGCATAACCACACCGAGGTTCACTCTAGCCCGGTTATTCCAGCTAATGATCCGACACTGCTGTTCACCAATGCGGGAATGGTACAGTTCAAGGAAACGTTTCTAGGGCAGGAAAACCGTGATTACAACCGTGCGACCAGCGTACAGCGCTGTATTCGTGCCGGTGGTAAACACAACGACTTGGAAAACGTTGGTTATACCGCTCGTCACCATACATTCTTCGAAATGTTGGGTAACTTTAGTTTTGGTGATTATTTCAAACGTGAAGCCATCAGCTTTGCTTGGAAATTCCTTACAGAAGAGCTGAACCTTCCGGAAGAAAAACTTTGGGTGACGGTTTTTGAAGAAGATCAGGAAGCCGAAGATATCTGGTTGAAAGAGATGGGGATCAGCGCCGAACGTTTCTCGCGTTGTGGCGCCAAGGATAACTTCTGGTCAATGGGTGACACAGGGCCGTGTGGTCCTTGTACCGAGATTTTCTTTGATCATGGTGCCGATGTCGCCGGTGGTCCTCCAGGCTCGCCGGACGAAGACGGAGATCGTTATATCGAAATCTGGAACCTGGTGTTCATGCAGTTCGACCGCTCGGCGGATGGTACCTTAACGCCTCTGCCAAAGCCGTCTGTAGATACTGGGATGGGCTTGGAACGTTTGGCCGCGGTCATGCAGAACGTACATAACAATTACGATATCGACCTGTTCCAGGCGATTGTCAAGAAAGCCGCTGAGTTGACCGGTGAAAAGGACCTGACAAACAGTTCGCTGCGAGTCATTGCCGACCATATCCGTTCTTGTTCATTTGTTATCGTTGACGGTGTTTTACCGTCAAACGAAGGTCGTGGTTATGTGCTGCGTCGCATTATCCGTCGTGCCATCCGTCACGGGTACAAGCTGGGTATGAATGATTTGTTTTTCTATAAGCTGGTTCCTGTTCTGGTCGAGCAGATGGGTGAGGCTTATCCTGAACTGGCAAAAGAGCAGGCCAATGTCGAACGCGCCCTAAAGCTTGAAGAGACTCGCTTTGCGGAAACCCTAGAAAACGGTATGAAATTGCTGGAAGAGTACATTGATGGCATGTCTGGCGATGTGATTGAAGGTGAAATCGCTTTCAAACTTTATGATACCTATGGTTTCCCGCTGGATTTAACCGCCGATGTGGCGCGTGAACGTAATTTGAGCGTTGATGAGGCCGGTTTTGAAAAGGCGATGGAAGCTCAACGTGAGCGTGCCCGTTCGGCAAGCAGTTTCAGTGCACAAGCTGTGGATAAAATTGATTTTGACGGTGAAACGCAATTTATCGGTTATGAATGCGATGATGCCGATACCAAAGTAGTGGCCATTTTTGTTGATGGCGCAGCGGTGGATTCGGCAGCGCAGGGTACAGATGCCACAGTCATTCTGGATAAGACTCCGTTTTATGCCGAGTCCGGTGGTCAGGTGGGTGATACCGGTAGTCTGACGGAAGGAATGCACAGTTTCCATATCGATAATTGTCAGAAGCAGGGCAAGTTGTTCTTGCATATCGGTAAGGTGACGGCTGGAACCATCTCTGTCGGTCAGGTGTTACATGCTCAAATTGATGTTGCCGGACGTCGTGCCTCAGAGCGAAACCACTCGGCAACTCACTTGTTGCATGCCGCTTTACGTGAAGTGTTGGGTACTCATGTACAACAGAAAGGTTCTTTGGTTTCTCCGGAGCGTCTGCGTTTCGACTTTGCCCACTTTGAGCCGATCAATGATGAGCAGTTATTGCAGATTGAAAAATTGGTTAACCAGAACGTGATGAAGAACACTCCGGTCGGTACCAATGAAATGGATATCGAAGCCGCCAAAGAAATGGGCGCGATGGCCTTATTCGGTGAAAAATACGGCGATATCGTCCGTGTTGTCGATATGGGGGAGTTCTCGGTTGAACTTTGTGGTGGAACGCACGTTAACCACACAGGTGAGATCGGTCCTTTCCGAATCGCAGCAGAAACCGGTATTGCATCGGGTGTGCGTCGTATTGAAGCTTTGACCGGTGATAACGCTTGGCAGGCGATCTACGACAGTGAAGAGAAATTACAGAATGTCGCTGTAACAGTGAAAAGTGATAAGCAGCAGGTTGAAGGCAAAGTCAATCAACTGGTTGCCGACTACAAAGAACTGGAAAAACAATTCAAGCAGCTGCAGTCTAAACTCGCCGCATCACAAGGTGATGATCTTGCCAGTGCCGCGGTAAAAGTAGGTGATGTAAACGTTTTGGCCGCACAACTAGAAGGCGCTGACGTCAACACCTTGCGTGAAACACTAGACAAACTGAAATCCAAATTGGCGCCTGCGGCGATCGTCTTGGCTGCCGTTGATGGCGAGAAAGTCAGTTTGGTTGCCGGTGTTTCCAAAGAAATCACCAATACGTTCAAAGCAGGCGAGCTGGTTAATCATGTCGCCCAGCAAGTTGGCGGTAAAGGTGGCGGGCGTCCAGATATGGCGCAAGCAGGTGGTAAAGATCCTAGCAAGTTGGCTGAAGCGCTTGATTCAGTTAAAGCTTGGGCTGAAGCCAAATAATTAAAAAAACGATTTATTTAGAAGAAAAATAACAATGGCCCTTATTGTTCAAAAATTTGGCGGTACCTCAGTCGGAAGTGTTGAGCGTATCCAAAATGTTGCCAGACAAGTTGCCGAAACCGTAGAGCAAGGTCACCAGGTTGTGGTGGTGGTTTCAGCGATGAGCGGTGAAACCAACCGTTTGACGGCTTTAGCACAGGAAATTCAAGAGCGCCCTAATAAGCGTGAAATGGATGTGTTGTTAACAACGGGTGAACAGGTAACGATTGCTCTTTTGAGTATGGCTTTACAGGCGCGTGGTACTGATGCGATCTCCTTCACCGGTTGGCAGGTTCCTATTCAAACCGATATGGTGCATTCCAAAGCGCGTATTGAGCATATTGAAGCGGAAAACATTAAAGATGAGCTGGCAAAAGACAAGGTCGTTGTCGTTGCCGGTTTCCAAGGTGTCACCATGCAGGGTGGAATCTCTACGCTAGGGCGTGGTGGTTCGGATACCACCGCGGTAGCTTTGGCGGCGGCGTTAAATGCCGATGAGTGCCAGATTTATACCGATGTTGACGGTGTTTACACAACCGATCCTCGAGTCGAGCCTAAAGCCAAACGCTTGGATCAGATTACCTATGACGAAATGCTGGAATTGGCAAGTCTTGGAGCGAAGGTATTACAGATCCGTTCGGTAGAATTTGCCAGCAAATACAATGTACCATTAAGAGTCTTGTCCTCATTGCAACCTGGAGGCGGAACCTTAATTACTAGCGAAGATAATTTTAAGGAAACAAATATGGAAAAGCCTCTCATTTCAGGGATTGCCTTTAGCCGAGATGAAGCCAAGTTGATGATTTTAGGTGTACCGGACAAACCAGGTGTTGCTTACCAGATCCTTGGACCGATTTCGGATGCCAATATCGAGATCGATATGATTATTCAAAACCAAGGTGTTGACGGAACTACCGACTTTACCTTTACGGTGAGTCGCGGTGATATGGCTGCTGCTCTGGATATCCTTAAAAGTACGGCCAATAAGCTTGGTGCGCGTGAAGTGCTGTCTGATGACACGATTGTCAAGCTATCGATGGTCGGTGTCGGAATGAAATCTCACTCAGGGATCGCCAGCACTATGTTCAAAGTATTGGCGGAAAACGATATCAATATCCAGATGATCGGTACCACTGAAATTAAGATTTCTGTGGTAATCGGTGAGTCTCATTTGGAGCTCGCGGTTCAAGAACTGCATGAAGCGTTTGAATTAGATAAATAATCTAACCCTTTCGCGGAACAAGAAGCCTCGTTTACCTCTATCGGTAAGCGGGGCTTTTTGGTTTTTCGCAAGAGTGCGCTACGGTCAGGTTAACAGTCAGCCGATCGCTAAGATAATGTTTCCTATTTAATTTCTCAAAGGGTAAAGATTGTTTATGACTTTTGCGCTAAATCACGGATCAATAAAAAGCTGATTAATAGGTCTTTAAAAATACAGAAAAAGTCTAAAAGTCGGTTTACAAGCGGCTTGGATACCTGTATTATACGCTCCAGAAATTGGAGACGTGGCCGAGAGGCTGAAGGCGCTCCCCTGCTAAGGGAGTATGGGGTTTGTAGCTCCATCGAGGGTTCGAATCCCTCCGTCTCCGCCATTTCTTTTTTAACAAATTTAGCGAATTAAAATTGTTAAAAAATATGTTGATTATAGATTGACTCTTAATAAATTCTCTCTATAATACGCACCAACAAAACAAAGCGCCCGTAGCTCAATTGGATAGAGTACTCGGCTACGAACCGAGCGGTTAGGGGTTCGACTCCCTTCGGGCGCGCCATATTTTAAAAGCCCCGTTAGCTATTAATTTAGCTAACGGGGCTTTTTTTGTCTAAATCAAAAGATTGCCACTGTTTTCGGTGAAGTCTTCTTGAACCTTTCCCCTCTAAACGCTTTTTGAAAATACGATCATTTAATATGTGACAGTATTTTGGGGTTGGTTCTATTATTACTAAATGGTTTTCAAATTTAGTTGCTTTTGCGATTAAGCGTGCAGCCATATACCACCTAAATCAGATGGTTCTGATGATGTTAAAGGTTATCGTCCTGGATTTAATAAAGATCGTCTTAGGTTTTGACTTCAAACACCAGACGTTGTGGTTGTTTAATCGCCATTGAGCGATTAAGTTAATGCTGGCAGCGGCAAAATAGCTTCCTATGTTGTGAGTAAGTCATAAAACCCTTTCAAAAATAAGGTCAAAGGGGATTGGATGTGGCTGTGGTCGTGGTAGTATAAGTACAAAGGATTATTGAGTAGCAGGGACTTAAAAGGTGTTTAGTGGTAACGAGAGTGACTTCTTCAGGCTTAAGATCTTTATAGATAAAATGGATGATGGGCTTATTATTGAGGATGAGAAAGCGGATATTACCCTCACTAATCAGGCCTTTTGCAATATATTCGACCTTTCAACTTCTGCTGAAGAGCTGATTGGCACTTCTTACGATGACTTTGCTCAAAATGTAAAGCACCTGTTCAAAGACCCGGAAGGTTTCGTAAAAGTCATTGCTGATGGTCTTAAACCAAAAGAGCCTGTCTGTGATCAGCTAGTTGAAATGACTAGCGGTAGGTACATAGAGATAGATTTTACCCCTGCTTATGATGGCGATAAGTTTCTCGGTGTGGTTTGGATGTTCAAAGACCTAACAAGACATTACAACAAGCAAATGGAGCTTAAAGCCATCAGTGATGAAATGTTAAAACAAAGTCTGACTGATCCGCTTACGGGTATTGGCAATAGAAGATTTTTGGATAACAAGCTTGCTGAACTTTATGGCTACGGGGATCCGCTCTGTATCGCAGTCATTGATATAGATAACTTCAAATCGATCAACGATTCCCAAGGGCATGAAGCAGGAGATTACATCCTTATTCATCTTGTCAACTACTTGATGTCATCCCTTCGCTTATCAGATTTAATTGGTCGAATGGGTGGGGATGAACTTATGATTGTCATGCCGAAAACGACTCTTGAAGATGCTGAAAAACGTATGATGGAAATACATTCCTCTTATAATCGTCCTCCCTCAAGTATCAGGCAAAAAGTGACATTCAGTGCTGGATTGGCTTGTACTGATAGACATGAAGATCTTAAATCAACTATAGCGAGTGCTGACCAAGCTCTGTACGAAGCCAAAAAATATGGTCGAAACAAGGTTGTGGTCTCTGTGCTATAACTTCGGACTGATTGCCGTACCAATACTGTTGTCAGCACTCTTAAGGTAGAGCGTCGTTTTGTGATTGACTACTGACAATGCTCTATTTACAAAGTCTTAAAATTACTATGATCGGTGTCTTATCTGTCAGGAGTTACCATAGCTTTTATCAATCAGGAAGGCTCTTCGCGCGACATTATTCTTAAGCCTTGTTTAATCAGTAGCTTAAACAGGTTTTTTTATTGCCCAAAATTCGGCTGAATTGATTGCGATTTAAAAACGAGCTGCAATCAATTCGTCCGAGTTTTTTAGTAGCTTTTCTGCCTGTTCCGCTGGCACAGCGGGACTGAAATAATAGCCTTGTATCAAATCGCATTGGATTAGACGCAGAAAGTTCAGTTGGCTTTTGCTTTCAACGCCTTCAGCAACGACGATTGAATTGAAGGCTCGGCCAAGCGCCTGTGTTGATTTGACTAGATGCTGATTACTTTCATCAATTTCGATATCCTCGATAAACTCTTTATCGATCTTAATTACATCAAATGGATAGCGTCTTAAATAGCTCAATGAAGAATAACCTGTGCCAAAATCATCCATCGCCAGAAGGCATCCCATTTGCTTTAATTCATCTATTCTGTGGCTTACCGCCGGATTCTCATTCATTAAGACACCTTCGGTAATTTCAATTTCTATCAGTTCGGCAGGCACTTGATGTTTGTCCAATTCCATTTTGATAAAGGGCAGTAATCCCGGATCATTGAACTGAACCGGTGATAAGTTGATCGCGACATTTATAGCTCTGCCAGAAATCTTCTGCCAACGTTTTGCCTGCTGGATGGCTTGGCTGAAACAGTATTTGCCAAGCTCAATGATTTGACCACTTTCTTCTGCGATAGGTATAAACTCGGCTGGGCTAATTTTACCGAGCTCGTTATTCTGCCAACGAAGCAGTGCCTCAAAGCTATGGATGCGCTTTTGGTTTACATCAACTTTAGGTTGGTAGTAGACCTCAAACTGTCGTTTATTGATGGCTTGGCTAATGGCCAAATTCAGTTTTAGGCGCCGTTTAATGGTTTCATTCATTTGGTTGTTGAAGAACCTGAGCTGACTGGGTCCGGCTTTGGCAGTTTCTTCAAGTGCTAAAGCCATATTAACCAAAATCTCTTCTGAATCTTGGCCGTCCTTTGGATAGGCGCAGCCGGCATAGCTGATAGGCATTGTCGCGAAATCAGTTAGTTGTCTACCTTGCTCTTTTAATTGTTGAATCAAGCCGTTGCTGATCGAATCTATCTGGCTTTGTTTATCCAGGTTACTGACAAAAAAGACAAAGGCGTTGTCAGACCAACGTGCAACCGTATCTATTTGGTTATTTTTGTTAAGCAGATTGGCGGTTTCAATTAGTAATTGGTTTACCTCGGCGGCACCTTTAATTTTTCGTAAGCGGTCAAGTTCATCAAGTTTACATATCAGGATTAGTATTGCGGTTTTATCTTTTTGTGCTTGATCTATGGCTACCTTTAGTCGGTCGTTGAAGAGATAACGGTTAGCAAGGCCTGTTAAAGGATCATAGTTGGTTTTGGTATAAAGCAGCTTTTTGAAGTACCCCAGTTTTCGATTGAGTAATAAGGTCCAGCTTAAGAGTAACACCAGCAGTATTAGAGATAAGAGTATGTAGGGGGTATATTGATTGAGGTCATAAGAATTGACAATATTGAGTTTAACCCAGCTATCATGAATTTGCATGCGTTGCTGAACTGAAATCGAATCAAGCGCTTGTTGCAGGATGCTTTGCAATAAAGGCCAATCCTTCCTGACTCCGATAGATAGAATTGAACCGGGCTTATTGAGGTGACCATGCACTTTAAGGTTGGTCATTATGTTTTGATTGATTATGTGGATGGCTACTGCGCGATTCCCTGCATAAGCATAAGACTGCCCGCTAGCAACGGCTTCGAGTGCTTGCGGTGTGTTGGTATATTCATGAATTAATACCTCGGGAAAATTTCTTTTGAAGTATTCAACATTGCCGAAGCCTTTTTCCAGTGCGAGGGTTTTGCCCGACAGCGACTGTTCATTTGTAATCAAAGGTGTTTTTTTGTTAGCGATGATTATGTGGGGGATTTCCAGATAAGGCTTTGTGAATAGGGCAAAGCTTTCACGGGACGGGCGTTTGGTGATATCTAGTAAAGCATCGATTCTGCCATGTTCTAGGTCTTTTAATAGGGAATCCCAATCTCCGGGGATTAATTTCAAAACACCACCGAGTTTTTCATTTAAGGTCCGGGCATATGCGGGGCTTATGCCTTGCGGGCGTTGTTTGTTGTCGGCAAAACTGATCGGCGCCCAGTTATTCATAAAACCAATTTTGATTTCCTGATGATCTTTTAGCCAGTTTCGTTCTGCATTGTTAAGTTGATTGACAAAGTCAGTGGAAGCTTTGTTATCGTCACTAGCATTAACAACTGTACTTATGAGGATAGTTATTAAGCCAATGGCTTTAGAGAATTTGAGGAAATATGTAAACATTTTAGACCGCAACGGCTTTTGAGCTTTAGGGTTAGTATATCCAATAAATTTGTTTTTACACCTTTTTAACGCGATGCGTGTATTGCGGTTTTATGAATGATAATCGGTTATAAATTGACTGGTTCAGATAGAGTCGTGACTAAAGCAATCTTGAATGCGAGTTGGCAATTTAGCGCTAGAGCTTTATACTTGCACAACTAAGTTATTTAACTTATTTTCAGCCAGTCTTATTTTAAAATCATTAAGTTACTATCTATTCATTGGAGGTTTTTTTGACCAAAGAAATCATGCAAAAGTCATGGACGCTATTGCCTTTAAGCTTGATGCTTTTGTTGCCCTTGATGGTTATAGTGACGATGAGTCTGGCGATGAATAGCAATGAGCGTGTTTATCAGAATATGCTCGCGCAAATTAATGAAAATTTCGTTGATGCCGAGAAAGAGCGTATTCGCAGTGACGTCAACAGAGCGGTGGATATTATTATCAATCGCCAAATTGAGCTGCAGAACCAGTTGCGTCAGCGATTGAAAATCAAAGCCGATAATGTACATGACCTGTTGGCCGAAATGTCGGCGATATTGCCAGAGCAGACTAAGCTAGAGCAAGAAAAGCACCTGATCAACTTATTAAGAACGGTGAAAAAATCTGCCGATAATGATGAGGTATGGCTGATTTCACGTAATGGTAAATTATTGCTCGCACCGGATTACTATTTCAACCTTGAAGGTGAACTGATCACCGGATTTACCGACACTTTGGGCAAACATTATATTGAAGAAGAATTGCAATTTTTGCAGCGTAATACACAGGGATTTTTATCCAGTCGTACCAAAAAAGAACTCAATGGCATTACTCACGATGATACCCGTTTAAGTTACATCAAACGCCTACCGTTTGCCGATTGGTATGTGGCCGTACGTTCCAATTTGAAATCCGCCTTGAATAATGAGTACAGTAATCTATTGCAGATATTTCACCAAGCCAGTGTCAATTCGCCGGATTACTTCTTTATTTTCGACAGTAATGGCAATGTGTTAATGAATTCTGTGCGTAATGATCTGGTCGGTAAAAACCTTTTTAAGGTTAATGAATATAAAGCCCAAGAGATTTTTAACCTGCTGCTTGAGGCGAGCCGTTCCCCTAAAGACGAGTTTATCGAGTACCGTTGGCCGAATAGCTTTTCAGGCCAGGCGGAACGAAAAATCAGTTTTGTTCAGCCGGTACCCAATTTGGATTGGATTGTAGGTAAAGGCTTTTATCCGGAATCCTTAACTTCGCAATTCGAAATGCAAAAGAAACGCCTGCAACATGAGTATCAGGTGCAAACCGACTTTTTTATTAGTATCAGTTGGTTGGGTGGTTTTTTAGCGTTTGTATTAGGTCTGCTCATCGCTTATTTTCTTGAACGAAGTCGCCGCAGTTGTTTGATAGAACAGCAAGGTGAAAATGGTGAGTTAAAAAAGCAGAATATTATGTTGGAAAACCAATTGCTGGTTAAGGATGAAGCGCTCAAACGCCTGCAATTGGATTTGCTCAATCACTCGATTATCGATCCGCAAACGCAAATCGCCAGTCGCTCGATTCTATTTATGCGTTTAAGGGATGAAGCGCAAAGATGCAGTCGTTTTCAACAGGGCTTTGCCGTTTGCCTATTCAGCATCGATGAGTTTTTTGCCCTGCAAAGTCAGTATCCTGAACATGTTATTGATAGCCTGCTGCAGGAAATGACGACGGTGGTGTTTAATCAGACGCGCGCGATTGATTTGCTCGGACGTTTCGATGAAGGACATTTTATGATTATTATGCCAAGTACCGACAGCAGGGAGTTGGAATATTTCATCAAACGTTTGCAACAATCGATATTGGACAAGGTCTTTGTTGATGATATCCAGATCAGTATCAGTTGTGGTGCCGCCGAATTTCTTGCCGACCAGCCGGTATCGGAGTTTATCAATCAGCTTGAGAAGGCTTTACAAAAAGCCAAACAGAAAGGTGAAAGCTGCTATCACATAAACGTATAGGTGGTGTTACATAGACAACCTGCCGGCATTGCTTACAATGTCGGTTGATCATATACTCTTTCCTATTAAACCTTAATTAGGGGTGTTCTGTTTTTTATGTCGCAAGCTACACAGGATAATCGATTGTTTTTCCGCTTTGATGTACGAGTGGGTTATTACATGGAGCCAGTCAGCGAGAATGGTTTGTGTATGCACATTGATCGACAATCGTTGATTAGTGACCATGATTATCAGTTGATTGTTAAGGAATCAGAATCACTGCATGAATTGCTCAATGATGAAACGCATAAAAACTCCGGTAGCTCGGTGGTGTTTATCGAATTGCACCAAAAGTTGCAGTTTATGGTGTTTTTGCTTGAAGCGATTATGCACGGCGAGCCGATTCAAGACAGTGATGCCCTTAATCACTGGGTGAGCTTGAATAATACTCTTAGCGCTCCGCATGCCAAAGAAGAAAGTCCGACCATTCTGCTTTTACAGGCTTTTTACCAGCGCGTTGATGACTACGTCAATGAACTGCTGGAAATCGTCCAGAGTTCGGAGCAGGGCAAGGTCTTTATGTATCATCAGCCGGCTCCAAAACGTTTTAAGACCGAAGACTATGTCGCCAATTTAGGCAAGGTTGCCAAGCAGGGTAACTGGTTGGCGATGGTGATCTCTTTGCTGGTGATAAAGCTTAACCACTACGAGCGTTTGCTGAAGCGTTTGAAGACCGCCTATGCGGAAATGGCGGACAGTGATAATTGGCCTTTGGAACGCATCAACTTGGGCGGCGGCGGTTTTGCCCTGCATAGCCATGAAGAGATGAATCCTGGGCAGCGGGTTTGTGTGCTATTTCAGCTTGATGATGAGTATGTTTTCGCCAAAGCGCGATGTGTTTATAATCAGCCGTCAACAGACGATTCAGAGGGTTGTCGGGTCGCTTTCGAGTTCGATGAACTGAGTGCCGAAGGGCAGGCTAAGATTATCCGCTTTATGACTCATAAAGAGCTGGAACTGGCGCACCCGGAAAATGAGTGACGTTTTTGGCACGGCGTTTTTAAATTATATTTGATGGTTTAGTCGGATTGATCATTGTCAGGTGATTTTGCGCATTGACCGCAAAGCATTCCTAAGTAAAATATTGTCATGCCTGAATTATCCCTAGAATCCTTGCCCGAAACCATTACCCGCAATCTGTCGCGAAATCTGTGTGTTTGCTACGATGTGCCTCGTCAAGAGGTCATTGAATGCATTTTGCAAGGAGCGAGCACTTGGGAAGAGGTTAGCGACAAAACCTATGCCTGCCAGGGCAGTGGTTGCTGCGAGCGCCAGGTAAAGCGTCTGGTTGAGCAAATCAATGAGCTTAAAGCTCAAAATTCAAGCGACTGATGTCTCAGTTTCCCCAATTATCACAGATCGATTGCGTGGTATCCGATCTGGACGGTACCTTGTTAAATGCCGATCATCAAATCAGTGAGAATGCGATTAAAAGCATTCAGGCTCTGGTTGAGCAGGGCGTGGTGTTTATGCTTGCCACCGGGCGTCATTACCAAGATGTACACGGCTTGATGCAAAAGCTCGGCGTGGAGATGTGTTTGATTACCTCGAATGGCGCTCGTGTACATAGCGACTGCGGTAAATTGTTGTATCACAATGCCATGCCGGCGCATCTGGTTGCCGAAGTGATCCGGCTCTCCCGTGGTTTTTGTGTTCATCGTAACCTTTACCAGAATGAAAACTGGTGGGTGGAGGAGCCACACGAAGAGTTACTGGCGATACACGCCTCATCAGGTTTTAGCTATCGATTCTGTGATTTTGACAGCTTGCTTTTAAACGATGTCGACAAGCTTTATTTCAATGCTGGGCACGATGAGTTATTAAAGTTGGAAAAGGCCTTGCAAAAAAGCTTGGGTGATCAGCTCTGCATTACATTTACATCGCCGGAGTACCTTGAAGTGATGAACTTGGGGGTCAGTAAGGCACAAGCTTTGGCACAACGTTTTATTGAGCGCGATATCTGTCCGACCAGAGTACTGGCTTTGGGAGATGGCATGAACGATATTGAAATGCTCAATTTGGTCGGTCATAGAGTGGTCATGGATAACGCCAGTGAGCGTGTCAAATCGATGGTCGATCATGCCATCGGCGGCTTTGCCAACCATAATGATGGTGTTGCACTCTGTCTGCAACGGTTATTAGCCAGTAAAGCCTGAAATCAATTAAGCGTTTTGCACCGAACGCTTACGCAAACGCCACTGCTTAAGTTGCAAAACCAAGATAGTCATAAACAGCAACAGACCTGCGCATACCGCGATAGATGCGGAGATGGAACTGTCCAGCTGGTAGGAAGCCAAATAGCCCAGCCATACCGCCGCCTGTGAATAGATCAGCGCTAGCCAAAGCATGCTTTTTAAGCTGTTTGCCAGTAAATAAGCGCTGCTGGCCGGAATCACCAATAAGGCGACCACCAGAATTGCGCCCACCGCATCAAATGAAGCAACCGCCGTCATCGATACCAATGTCATTAAAAAGTAATGCCAAAACACCACATTAATGCCTAATGAAAATGCCAAGCTAGGATGGAAGGCCACGGTTTCCAAACGTTTGAAACCGATTGATATGCTGATTAACACTACCGCAAAAACAATGGCGATACTCCAGAAGGCGCGTGGCCCGATATCATTGCTCATGCCATCGAGACCTCCAAAGCTGATGGTGTCAAACGGCACAAAAGCGATTTCACCATAGAGCACGCACTCCTGGTCCAAATCGATCTGATCGGCATAAAGTGAAATCAGAATCACGCCGACCGCAAAAAACAGCGTGAAAATAATGCCGATACTGGCATCACTTTGCAGGCGACCCACCTTATGAATGGTTTCGCTCAACCAGGCGGTGAGTATGCCGATGGCGACAGCCCCGCTTAACATGACCGGAAGCGAGCGGCTGTCTGTAGCGAGAAACGCCAGCACTATGCCAAGCAGGACGGAATGACTGATGGCATCGCCGATCAACGCCTGACGGCGCAGAATCAAAAAAGTGCCGACCAAAGCGTTAGCGGCGGCCACTAAGCTTGCGGTGGCGATAATCCATAGGTCATTGATACCGAACTGCATATTGAAAAGTGAAAAATTAAACGCATTCGATTCAAACATTGCTATCTCCTGCGCGATTTAGTTTTTGGCGGTGAGCATCATTATTTTTTGCCGATTCTTCTGCTTTGGGAATTGGATTGCCGTGCGGGTCCATCTCGATATAGGCGAGCTCTTCTGCCAGTTGTTGTTCCTGACTGGCAGTCAGAATGTGTTCGATGCGTTCCGCTTGCAGGTGGGCCTGCTCGGGTGTCAGAGCTGCTTGTTGATTCAGATAGCTCTCCCATAGACGGTGGCGTCTGGTTAGGGCGGTAGCATGTTTTAGGCCGCGCTCGGTAAGACGAAACCCCTTGCTTGAGGATTCAATCAGTTTTTCCTTACATAGACGCTGTAACCAGGTTTTCAGTTTGTGGGTGTCGATATTGCGCAACGACTGGATTTCAGCAAGATTGAAATCATGCTGTTTGAAATCACGGCGTTCCAACAGTTTATAAAGGGTGCGTAGAATATTCTCTTTGGCCACCTTGTGGCGTAAGGTTCTGAGTTGCAAGTAGCGTTTTAGCAGACCTTTTTGCGGCGCAAACAGCAAAGAGAGGATGAACAGCACCGATAAGCTCACTACCATCCAAGGCCCGGTCGGCATGGCCGGTGCCAGATAAGAGATTTGGGTGCTGATCAGCGCGCTTAAGGCACCGATAAATGCACTCAAAGCCAAAAGGCTGTTCAAGTTGAAGCTCCAGAAACGTGCGGCGGCAATAGGAGTGAGCAGTACTGCTGCCATCAGCACCACGCCGACTAATTGTAAGCCGACCACGACGGTCATGACAATCAATAGCGCGAGCAGGATTTCATAAAATTTGACCGATACACCTAGCGTACGAGCGTAGCTGGCATTAAAAGCGATCAGGCGCAATTTATTGAAAAACAGCGCGACACAAAGCAGGGTGAAGACGGCGACATAACCGAGTAAGGTGATATCGCTCGAAGTCATTGCCGCGGCTTGTCCAAACAGCAGTTTATCGAGCCCGCTTTTGTTGTCGATGTTCAAGCCTTGGATATAGGATAAAAGCATTAACCCGAGTGCAAAAAAGAACGACAGGGTAATCGCCAAAGCCGCATCGGGTTTGATTTTGGTGTTTTTCGGCAACCAGTCGATAATGAAAAAGCCTAAAAAGCTGCTGACCAGTGCACCGCTGAAAATCACTAGGGGCTCGCGCGTCTGAAATAGAATAAACGCCATCATCACTCCGGGAAGAGCGGCATGGGCCAGCGCATCGCCAATCAAAGAACGGCGTCGTAAAAAGGCGAAGGCGCCGATTACCGAGGCGCTCATACCCAGCAAAATGCTGCCAATCAGTACCCATAGCACATTGATGTCTTCAAACTGCCAGAACAGTTGCAGGTTGTACCAGAGGCTGGGGGGGTGCAGTAATTCAAAATCTTGCATAGCGTCTACTGTGTTTGTGTTTGGTTTTTACTAAGTCGCATTTGCATGGCCTTAGTCTTCATGCACTGAGCTGAGCTGTGTACGGTACATTTCTGTAGTCAAATCGTTTAGCAACGACAAGCGGCCACCATAGGTTTTGTTCAGATTGTCCTTGGTTAACACCTGGTCAATCGGGCCGGCATCAATCAGACGTGAATTGATGAGGATGACCCAGTCGAAATATTCACTGACCGTATTCAGGTCGTGATGCACGCAAACAATGGTTTTGCCTTGTCCTTTGAGTTCGTTGAATAATTCAATAATGGCTTTTTCGGTGGCGACATCAACCCCGGCAAATGGTTCATCCATTAAATACAGGCTTGCTTGCTGACATAGGGCGCGCGCCAAGAATACGCGCTGTTGTTGTCCACCGGATAATTGACTGATTTGACGTTCGCGGAAGTCCCACATCTGCAGGTTCTGTAAGGCTTTTTTGGCGATTTCCCGATCAATTTTCGAGGGTCTTTGCCAGAGTTTGAGTTGCCCTTGGCGTCCCATTAGCACCACATCCATTACGCTGATTGGAAAATCCCAATCGATTTCTTCTCGTTGCGGTACATAGGCTGTGGCCAGGCGCTTTTTGTCCAAGGGTTCACCGAAAAAACGCACATCGCCGTCAATGATTTTCTCCAATCCCATAATGCCTTTCAGCAGTGTCGACTTACCAGCGCCGTTAGGGCCGACTATAGCGATGCTTTTACCTTCCGGTATGCGGAAGCTGACATCGGTCAATACCGGCTTATAGTGATAGCGCATACTCAGGTTATTAACGCTTAAAGGAATGCGCATCGGATTATCGGAAATATCTTGAGTCTGTTGCATGATTTAAACCCTTAAATCTGAATATGGCATCGAAATTTGAAAACCGCTATTGCTTGCTGCCGATTAAAGCGGAAACGATGGTATTGACATTGTGTTCTACCATGCCGATGTAATTATCGGTGCTGGAGCCGGTTGGACCCATGGCATCGGAGTAAAGTTCGCCGCCAATCTGCAATGATTTGCCTTCCGCCTGCAGTCCCGCAACTAATGATTGGATAAACTTGGGCGATACCGAACTTTCGACAAACACAGCTTTGATGTTGCGTTGGCTAATCACGTCTTTCAATGCTTTGATATCCTGAAGGCCGAATTCGGCAGCGGTGCTAATACCTTGCAATCCCATCACTTCAATGTCATATGCCTTGCCGAAATAACCAAAAGCATCGTGAGCGGTAATCAAAATGCGCTGCTGCTCCGGTACACGGGCGACTTGTTTGACGACCCATTGGTGCAACCCGGTTAATTTTTGTTGATAACGATCACTGTTTTGTTGATACAGAGAGGCGTTTTTCGGGTCGTGTTTTTGCAATACCTCGAGCACGCGTTTGCCAGCCTCTTGCCAGAGTTGGACATCAAACCAGATGTGTGGGTCAGGGTAGTGGTCGCCATGGTGAATAATCGCTTTTGATGACAGTTTTTCGCTGATCGCATAGACCGGTTTCTTACGGGCAATTTTCTCAAAGATATCCTGCATTTTGCCTTCGAGGTGCAGTCCATTATAGAAAATAATATCGGCGCGCAGGATGCGGCGTAGGTCACCTTGGGTCGCTTTATAAAGATGAGGGTCCACTCCGGTTCCCATTAAGGCGGTGACTGTAACGCTATCGCCGCCTATGTTTTTTGCCAAATCGGCAATCATTCCGGTGGTGGCGACAATATTAATCGGCTGAGTGTTTTGCGCTTGAATCTGTCCAGGAAGCCATAGTAATAGCGCCAAAGTGAAAATGGATACTAGGCGATCAAGCTTTTGTGTAACTGATCTGCTGTTCATGTTTTTTCTGTCTCCAAGTCGGTTTGACCGATTTTATTTATCTCTGTCTAAATAAAAAGTTAGTCTTGGCTAAATAATTAACAAAAATCTTACCACGAAACCTGTTTGGACTCTAGTGTAAAACTACGAGTGCTTGAAAAATAGAAGGTTTATGTTGCTGATGAGCAAGTGGAAAGGTGGGGGGAATAAGTATTACAGGTTGGCTAATTTGCAAATTAGCCAAACTGTATTGCAGGAAGGTGGCGCTCTGGGGATTAAAAGCGAAAAACCTTTTTATTGTTTTTTTGCGGTTTCTTGCCTTTTTTCAGCTGCACCATCACCTCGGTATGGTGAGTGTGTGGGAACATGTCGATTAGGCTCGCTTTATGCAGTTGGTAGCCATGTTTTTCCAGTTCTTTAACATCACGGATCAAGGTGGCCGCATTGCATGACACATAGACGATGATATCGGCTTTTAATAACTGTAGCTGTTTGCTGATTTCAAATGCGCCCTGGCGACCCGGATCCAATAAAATTCGGTCGTAGCGCTGTTTACGGAACCACTCTGCTTTGCGGTTGTCCTCAAATAGATTGGCTTTGGCGAAACGACAATTATCCAGTTGGTTGTGTCGTGCGTTGTCAGCCGCGGTTTGTACCAATTCAATCACACCCTCGATACCGGTAACGGTTTGGCAGTGCTTGGCAATCGGTAGGGTGAAGTTGCCGACACCGCAAAACAGGTCTAATACCTTGTGTTCGGCTTTCAGCTCAAGCCAGTCTATCGCTTGTTCGACCATCTGTTGATTGATGTTCTGGTTGACTTGGACAAAACCGTCGGCCGGGAAGTTGAGTTGTAGTCCCATCAGTTCATAGTAGGGAGTTTGTGCCGGGTTTTCACTAAGGTCTTCAAGCGTTTTCTGGTTTTGGCTGATATGGCTGAATACACCGTTATCCGCTTCTACCAGAGTGATCTCTTTATAGCTTCGGCTGGCATGTGACAACCAGCTTTGACGGTTTTTTTGCAAGGTTTTATTGAGCGCCTCGGTTAAAACCGGGCACTGTTCAATGTCGATCAATTCATTGGAGTCGGCGCGTCGAAATCCAAGCCGGGCCTGCTTGTCGGTTTTGCTGATTGCCAAGCCTAGACGGGCGCGACGGCGATAATTTTGATCCTTACCGATGATGGCGGGGCTGAGTTTGCATTTTGAAAAATTCAATGCCTGTCTTAAACGGTTAATAAAGTTTTCGACCTTGTATTCGCGCTGCTTGTCCATTTTCAAGTGTTGCAATTGGCAACCGCCACACTGGGCAAAAACAGGGCAGAAAGGCTGTTGCCGGTCTTTGGAGGCGGACAGTAGAGTTGTTAGTTGCGCATCATTGTAGTTTTTGTGCTCTTCAATCAGGTTGATATCAACAATGTCGCCGGGAATAGCGTCTTTGATAAAGGTAATCTTACCATCTATGTGAGCAATGCCGCGACCGTCATCGCTGAGGGCTGTAACATTAATGTGTTCGAGCTGAGAAGAGTTATGGTTCATAGGTCTATCGTTTTCTATTGGATTGGGTTACAAGTATGTTTAGTCAATGCCGAGCAGTTTGTGGGTTTGCAGGCTGAGTTGCCATTTCGGGTGTTTCAGGCAGTATTCCAAGGCTGCTTTGACATTGGCTTGTTGTATTTTTGGATCGGCATCATCCATTGGTTGCAGATAGAAAAAATCAAACTCCAGGTCGGCGACTTGTTCCGGCATAAGTTGCGCTTGCGGATAGACCAGCTTTAACTCGTTTCCTTTGTCCAAGATAATCGGCGCATTCGCTTTCGGACTCATGCAAACCCAATCAATTCCCTTGGGGGCGTTCTTGGTGCCGTTGGTTTCAATAGCGATTTCAAAATTATGATGATGAAGTCTGTCAATTAAGGCACTATCAACTTGCAATAAGGGTTCGCCACCGGTAAGCACCACAAAAGGTTGGGTATTATTGTCGGGCCAGAATTTCATCAGGTGCTGGCAAAGTGCTTCGGCGTTAGCGAATTTACCGCCGTTTTGGCCGTCCGTACCGATAAAATCGGTATCACAAAATTGGCATACGGCATTGGCTCTGTCTGCTTCACGTCCGGTCCAAAGGTTGCATTTGCTAAAGCGGCAGAAAATTGCCGCGCGACCCGAATGGAAGCCTTCTCCTTGCAGTGAGTAGAATACTTCTTTGATCGAATAGCTCATGTTTGTCCTTTGTTTTTGTGCGTTGGTCTGTTGGTGTTGTCAAAAGCGCTGGTCAGCGCGGGCTGTTTTGCTCTTTTGCCGGATGCTTTATTTTATCTAAGATTTTGAGGTGAAAATCTTGTTTGATAAAGCGTTTCAGTGTGGATTTATTCCATCGGTTTGGTGTATTTTACTATGCTGGATAACGCTTGAAGTGATATAATTTTCTACTATTTGTAATTTTTTCAGAAGTTGGATTTAAGAGCTATGTCAGCAAAGACTTTATACGATAAATTGTGGGATGCGCATGTTGTGCGTCAAGAGGAAGATGGAACGGCGTTAATTTATATTGATCGCCAGCTATTACATGAAGTAACTTCACCACAGGCGTTTGAAGGTCTGCGACTAGCCAATCGTAAGCCATGGCGTATCGATACCAATTTGGCGACTCCCGACCATAATGTGCCGACTACCGATTTAACCGGCGGTGTGGCAAGTATTAAAGATCCGGTCTCCCGTATTCAGGTTGAGACTTTAGGGATGAATACACGTGAATTTGGTATTACTGAGTTTGCTATGGGCGATATTCGTCAGGGTATCGTTCACGTTGTCGGGCCGGAAGAGGGGGCGACCTTGCCGGGTATGACTGTGGTTTGTGGTGATTCACATACTGCGACACACGGTGCGCTGGGTGCGTTGGCGCATGGTATCGGTACTTCCGAGGTTGAGCATGTGTTAGCGACGCAGTGTTTGATCCAGAAAAAAATGAAAAACATGTTGGTCAAGGTTGACGGTCAGCTTAAGCCGGGTGTTGGTCCAAAAGATGTGGTCTTGGCGATTATCGGCAAGATCGGTACCGCCGGCGGTAACGGATGTGCGATTGAGTTTGGTGGTCAGGTTTTCCGCGATATGTCTATTGAGGGGCGTATGACGGTCTGTAATATGGCGATTGAAGCCGGTGCTCGTGTCGGTATGGTAGCGGTTGATGAAAAGACTATTGATTATGTGAAGGGGCGCCCCTTCGCACCAAAAGGTGAGCAGTGGGATCAGGCCGTAGCAGCTTGGCAGGACTTGAAATCAGATGATGATGCTAAGTTCGATATTGTTGTCGAAATGGATGGTTCCAGTATCGATCCGCAGGTCTCTTGGGGGACTTCACCTGAAATGGTGTTGGATGTTAACGGCATTGTGCCGAATCCAGCCAAGGAAGTGGATCCGGTCAAGGCAGCGGGTATTCAGCGCGCTTTAGATTATATGGGGTTGACAGCCGATATGCCGGTTAAGGATATTCCGGTCGATTATGTCTTTATCGGTTCTTGTACCAACTCTCGTATCGAAGATTTCCGTGCCGCGGCAGCCGTGTTGAAAGGCAAGAAGGTAGCCGACTCTGTGCAGCAGGCGCTGGTGGTGCCGGGTTCCGGTCTGGTGAAAAAGCAGGCTGAAGACGAAGGTTTGGATAAGATCTTTATCGAAGCCGGTTTTGAGTGGCGTAACCCGGGTTGTTCGATGTGTTTGGCAATGAATGCCGATAAGCTACCGAGCGGAAAGCATTGTGCATCGACTTCAAACCGTAACTTTGAAGGGCGTCAGGGGGCTGGCGGGCGTACTCATCTGGTGAGTCCGCAAATGGCCGCTGCGGCCGCTGTCGCGGGTCATTTTGTTGATGTTCGTGATTACCTATAACACAGTAGCGGAGAGATTAAGATGGATAAGTTTGTAAAATTCACCGCCATTGTGGCACCAATGGATCGCGCTAATGTCGATACCGATGCGATCATTCCAAAACAGTTTTTAAAGTCGATCAAACGTAGCGGTTTTGGCCCTAACTTGTTTGATGAATGGCGTTATGAAGATGTCGGTGAGCCGGATTCTGATAACTCGCAACGACCATTGCGTAAAGAGTTTGTATTGAATCAGCCACGTTACCAAGGAGCGAAAATCCTGTTGGCTCGTGAAAACTTCGGTTGCGGTTCGAGTCGTGAACATGCCCCTTGGGCGTTGAAAGATTACGGTTTCGATGTCGTAATCGCCCCAAGTTTTGCCGATATCTTTTTTAATAACTGTTTTAAAAACGGCATTTTACCAATTGTGCTGGATGATAAAACCGTTGACGATTTGTTTAAGGAAGTTGATAGCGAAGAAGGTTATCAGCTGACCGTTGATCTGCAGAACCAGAAGTTAGTTAAGGCCAATGGAGAAAGCGTTGCTTTTGAGGTTGACAGTTTCCGACGTCACTGCTTATTGAACGGTTTGGATGACATCGGTCTAACCTTGCAGCATGAAGCCGATATTAAGGCTTATGAAGAAAAGCGTAAGCAGCAGGCGCCGTGGCTATTCGCCAACTAAGCGGCTCGGCACGAAACAGAATTTATAAAAATTGAGTGATTAAAGAGTAGAAAAATGACAAAACAAGTATTGATTCTTCCTGGTGACGGTATCGGTCCGGAAATTACCGCTGAAGCGGTAAAGGTTTTAGAAGCGCTTAAGGCGTCTGACAATCTTGATATCGAGATGACAGAAGACCTGGTTGGCGGTGCGGCTTACGATGTCCACGGCGTACCACTGGCTGATGAAACCATGGATAAGGCGCAAGCGTCTGATGCGGTATTGCTGGGCGCTGTTGGTGGTTATAAGTGGGAGTCTTTAGATATTTCAGTGCGTCCTGAAAAAGGTCTTTTGCGTTTGCGTAAAGAGATGAACTTGTTCGCCAACCTTCGTCCAGCGGTACTTTTTCCACAGTTGGCCTCGGCTTCTACGTTGAAGCCTGAAGTGGTTGCCGGTCTGGATATTCTGATTGTGCGTGAATTGACCGGTGGTATCTATTTCGGTCAGCCACGTGGTATCCGCACCTTGGAAAACGGTGAGCGTCAAGGTTATAACACCTATGTCTATTCCGAGTCTGAAGTGAAGCGTATTGCACACGTTGCTTTCCAGGCAGCGATGAAGCGTAATAAAAAGCTGACTTCTGTAGATAAGGCTAACGTATTGGAAGTGACAGAAATGTGGCGTGAAGTGGTCGATGAAATCGCACCTCAGTACCCTGAAGTCGAAGTTAAGCATATGTATGTGGATAACGCGGCAATGCAGTTGGTCTTGAATCCTAAGCAGTTCGACGTCATGGTAACCGGAAATATGTTCGGTGATATTTTGTCTGATGAAGCTTCAATGTTGACCGGTTCGATCGGTATGTTGGCTTCAGCGTCATTGGATGAAAACAATAAGGGTATGTATGAACCTAGCCACGGTTCTGCACCGGACATCGCCGGACAGAATATCGCTAACCCATTGGCAACCATCCTCTCTGCAGCAATGATGTTACGTTATTCTCTGGGGCGTGAAGATTTGGCGGTTAAGATCGAAAACGCTATTTCTAAGGTGTTGGATCAAGGATTGCGTACCGGTGACATCTATTCAGACGGCATGACTAAAGTCAGTTGTAGTGAAATGGGGGATGCGGTAGTTGCAGCTTTGTAAAAGCTCAATTAAGCTAGTTGGAAGCTAACCCCTTTCAGCGGTAACCATCTTATGAGAAATTATTTTACCGTCACGATTAGTGATGTACATGGCTCACGCCACTATTCATTCAAGCATTTCTTTCGCAAGTTTGCTTGGGTGATACTGGGGGTTTTTGCGCTAATTTGGACGGTGGGAGCCTTTTCACTATGGTGGTTGGCGAACCAGGCAAATGAGCTTGAGGCAAGAAATCAGGCAACGATCGAACACTATAATGTGACCCTGAGTAAAACGCGTGCGGATTATGAAAGTCTTCTTACCGAAAAAAGTGTATTGGAAGACGATTTGGAGCAGAAAAACGCGCAACTCGAGTTTTTGGATCAGTCCTTGCAAGGTTTGGAGACTTTGGTAGGAATCGATTCGGAAGAGCCTGAAAACCTGCCTTATGATGAGCGTGTCAAACGTGTTCAGCTCAACACCTTGGGTAAAAATATTATGTTGAGTATTACGCCTAATGGTCATCCTGTGGCGGAATATAAAGGTATAACCAGTAAATACGGTTATCGCAAGCACCCGTTAACGCAAAAAAAGCATATGCATGGTGGGATTGATTATCGCTCTCGTACCGGTGATGAGGTTATTGCCACAGCGGATGGTATTGTGCAGTATTCCTCCTATAGTGAGGAGAGCGGTTTCGGTAATTTGGTGACCATTTTGCATGCCAATGGCTTCAAAACCCGATATGGGCATTTGAGTCAGCGTTCGGTCAAGGTTGGTCAAATGGTGCAAAAAGGGCAAAAGATTGGTGAGACCGGGACAACCGGACGCTCGTCGGGGCCGCATTTGCATTATGAAATTTGGTTTTTACACCATCGTTTGAATCCGCTGCCATTCGATAAATGGAAGCTGGAAACTTATGATGAACTTTTTGACAAGGTGAAAGGGGTACCATGGGCATCTTTAACTCGAAGCGTCGACACAACGGTAAAGAAGGTGGAAAAACAATTGTCTCGGAAGGTTGCTTTATCAGCGGTGAAATGACCGAACTGAAAGGCCCTTTGCATATAGATGGACGAGTCGAAGGTATTATCGATAGCGAGTTTGATGTCTCTATCGGTCGTACCGGGCAGATTAAAGGCTTGGTTAAAGCCAGATCGATTGTTTTAAGCGGCGTATTGGATGGCAAGGTTGCCTGTGAAAGGCTGGAAATTTTGCAGACCGGTAAATTAATCGGTGAGGTTATCAGCGGTGAGTTCACGGTTGAGACCGGCGGTAAGTTTATTGGTCAAAGTCATGAAATGACAGAAGGTGGTATGGTAGTTAGTCTGCCGGAAACCTTTGCACAATTGAGTCAGAAGAAAGACAAACCGTCTGTTCTGACCGAGAAAAAAGAAGAACATAAAGCCGAAGTGGAATAAGCTGCTCGGTAATTGAGAAATTGAAAATATTCGCGCTACAAAAGTAGTAAAGAATTAAGGGATTAATAATGACTAAGTTATATGATGTAGCCGTTGTTGGTGCAACCGGTGCTGTTGGTGAAACCATCTTAAAAGTTTTGGAAGAGCGCAATTTCCCTGTAGGAAACCTTTATCCATTGGCGAGTAGCCGTTCTGCCGGTAAGAAAATCGAATTCGCAGGTAAATGGGTAGAAGTGTTGGATTTGGAGACCTTTGATTTTTCCAAAGCGCAAATCGGCCTGTTCTCCCCGGGGGCTAGTATTTCTGCGGTTTATGCGCCCAAAGCGGCAGAAGCCGGTTGCGTGGTAATCGACAATACATCTCAGTTCCGTTATGAAGACGATATTCCATTGGTTGTACCAGAGGTTAACCCTGGTGCGGTAGCCGGTTATAAAAACCGCGGTATTATCGCCAACCCTAACTGCTCTACCATTCAGATGTTGGTGGCGTTAAAGCCAATCTATGATGCGGTGGGTATTAAGCGTATTAATGTGGCGACTTATCAAGCGGTTTCGGGTTCTGGAAAAGAGGCGATTGAAGAGCTAGCTAAGCAGACCGCAAATTTATTGAATATGAAACCGGTTGAAACCGAAGTTTATCCTAAGCAGATCGCGTTTAACTGTATTCCACAAATCGATGTGTTTATGGATAACGGTTACACCAAAGAAGAGATGAAAATGGTTTGGGAAACCAAAAAGATTATGGGTGACGACTCTATTCTGGTTAACCCGACTGCGGTACGTGTGCCGGTGTTCTTCGGTCACTCGGAAGCGGTGCATATCGAAACCGATAAGAAAATCACGGCAGCCGAAGCCAAGGCGCTGTTCGAGAAAGCCGATGGCGTTGTCTTGGTAGATGAGCATGTTGATGGTGGCTACCCGACAGCGGTAACAGACGCCGCGAATACCAACCCAGTATATGTCGGTCGTGTACGCGAAGACATTACTGTAGAAAACGGTCTGGATATTTGGGTGGTCGCAGATAACGTACGTAAAGGCGCGGCGACTAATACGGTACAGATTGCAGAAGTGCTGATTAAAGACTACTTGAAATAACGTTATATCAGGTGGAACAAACAGAACAAACCATAAAGGTCGCATTGGGCGTTGAGTATCAAGGTACTCATTATTGCGGCTGGCAACGCCAAAGTCATTGCTTGTCGGTGCAGCAGGAACTTGAGCAGGCGTTGACCCAGATTGCCGATCAGCCGATAGAGTTGTTTTGTGCCGGTCGTACTGATACAGGCGTTCATGCATTAGGTCAGGTAGTGCATTTTGAAACCACTGCTCAAAGACCTTTGAAAGCTTGGGTGCAAGGTGTCAATACCAAGTTGCCGGGTGAAATTCGTGTGGCATGGGCTCAGTTTCAAGAGCCGGAGTTTCATGCCCGTTTTAGCGCGGTTGCCCGTCAATACCGTTATGTGATCTTTAATCGTGATGTTCATTCTGCTGTTTTGCATAATCGTGTTACCTGGGAGCCGCATAGACTTGATGAGCAGGCGATGCATCGCGCTGCCCAAGCCTTGATAGGTGAGCAGGATTTCAGTGCGTTTCGCGCCTCTTCCTGTCAGGCCAGTCATGCGCGCCGCGAAGTCCAGTCGGTAAACGTCAGTCGTCATGGCGATATGGTGTTTATCGATATTCGCGCCAATGCCTTTTTGCATCATATGGTGCGTAATATCAGCGGCACCTTGATGGCGGTTGGCCGTGGTCTGAAGCCTGAGGTTTGGGTGGCTGAACTGCTAGAAGGTAAAGATCGGACTCGGGCGGCGCCGACGGCGCCGGCAAGTGGGCTTTATTTTGTTAATGCGATTTATCCTGATGAATGTAAGATTCAGCAGGTTGAATTAAACGAACTGCTGTGGAACTAAGCGGCGTATTATTTAGGACTGTGCTTTGAGCTGTCGTACTCGTGTAAAAATTTGTGGCATTACCCGATTGCAGGATGCGCAGGCAGCGATCTGTTCTGGTGCCGATGCCATCGGCTTGGTGTTCTATGAGCCAAGCCCTCGTAATGTCGCCATAGATCAGGCGGCGCAAATCAGCAAAGCGCTACCGGCATTTGTGACTAAAACAGCACTGTTTGTTGATGCCAGCGTTGAGTACGTCGAGCAGGTTTTGGCTCAGGTCGATATCGATCTATTGCAATTTCATGGCGATGAATCCGCCGAGTATTGTCGCCAGTTCAATCGGCCCTATATCAAAGCGGTACGTATGCGAGAGGACACCGATCTTGAACAGATTGCTGACGATTATAATGATACTTCGGGCCTGCTGTTGGATGCCTATATTCCGGGTATTCCAGGAGGTACGGGGGAGCAGTTCAATTGGCAGTGGGTGCCAAAGGATTTTAAAAAGCCCATTATTCTCGCCGGTGGTTTGAGTGCCGAGAATGTTGGTGAAGCCATCGAGACGGCCGCGCCTTACGCCGTGGATATCAGTGGCGGTGTTGAAGCGCAAAAAGGCATTAAAAGTGCCGATAAAATTCAAAAGTTTATGCAGGTTGTGCATTTGGCAAATCGTGACATGTTCACGGCTAAGCAAACAAGTTAAGCGATATTAAGCGGGTATTAAGATGACGATAGATTTTTCACAGTTTCCAGATAAAAATGGGCATTTCGGTCCTTATGGCGGAATCTTTGCGCCAGAAACCTTAATGGCGGCTTTGGAGCAGCTGAATCAAGAGTATGAGAGCGTAAAAAATGATCCGGCATTTTTGGATGAGATCGCTCAGGATTTACGCGATTATGTAGGTCGTCCAACGCCGTTGTATTACGCCAAACGCTGGTCGGACGAATTGGGCGGCGCAAAAATCTATTTGAAACGTGAAGACCTGAACCATACCGGGGCTCATAAGGTGAATAACACCATCGGTCAGGCATTGTTGGCCAAGCGCCTAGGTAAAAAACGTATTATCGCCGAAACCGGTGCCGGTCAGCATGGTGTGGCCAGTGCCACGGTTGCGGCGCGTCTGGGTTTGGAGTGCGTGGTTTATATGGGAGCGGACGATGTTGTGCGTCAGGCTCCGAATGTGGCGCGCATGAAGATGCTCGGTGCTACGGTGGTTCCGGTCGAATCCGGTTCACGTACTTTGAAAGATGCTTTGAATGAAGCGATGCGTGACTGGGTTACTAATGTCGACGATACCTTCTATATTATCGGTACCGTTGCCGGACCACACCCGTATCCTGCTATGGTACGTGATTTCCAGGCCGTGATTGGTGAAGAAGCACGTGAACAGATTCTAGAAAAAGAAAACAAGTTACCGGACGCGATTATTGCTTGTGTCGGTGGTGGTTCCAATGCTATCGGACTATTTCATAAGTTCTTGGCGGACGATTCGGTAAAAATCTACGGTGTTGAACCGGCAGGCCATGGTTTGGAAACCGGTGAACATGCCGCGCCTTTGTGCTGCGGTAAACCGGGAGTATTGCATGGTAACCGTACTTATCTGATGCAGGATGAGCACGGTCAAATTTTAGGCACGCACTCGATTTCGGCCGGATTGGATTATCCTGGGGTTGGTCCTGAGCACGCATGGTTAAAAGATATCGGGCGTGTTGATTATGTCGCTATCACCGATGAAGAAGCGCTTCAAGGCTTTAGGGATTTGACCCGTTTTGAAGGGATTATTCCCGCGCTGGAATCAAGTCATGCGATTGCCTATGCCAGCAAAATTGCGCCGACCATGTCGCAAGATCAGACAATTATTGTCAACTTGTCCGGGCGGGGCGATAAGGATATGAACACCATCGCACAAATTGAAGGTTTCGATTTTTAAGCGATTGCGAGTTTCAATTTCTTTGTTGGATGCCTCCTGCTAATGCTCATTTACTAAAGTAACTGTGCTTTATCAGAAAGCCACCGCCTAGAACTTGAAGCTCTCATAGCGCTTAAGATAGTAAGTAATATGTTACTTATGAGCTAAGAATTTTAGAGAATTTAGAAATTATGAGCAGAATACAACAGACTTTAGCGGATTTGAAAGCGGCCGGTAAAACCGCTTTGATTCCGTATATCACCGCCGGTGATCCGACGCCTAAGGCGACAGTGGATTTAATGCATCTTTTAGTCGAAAAGGGTGCCGATATGATCGAGCTGGGTGTGCCGTTTTCGGATCCGATGGCCGATGGTCCGGTGATTCAAAAAGCTGTCGAACGTGCTTTGGCGCATAATGTCAGCCTAGATGATGTTCTAGAGTATGTTCGCGTTTTTCGTGAAAAAGATACTCAGACACCGATTATCCTGATGGGCTATTTAAACCCGATCGAAGCCGAAGGTTATGAAGAGTTTGCCAATGCCGCCAGTTCGGTCGGTGTCGATGCCGTTTTAACGGTTGATATGCCACCTGAAGAGTCATCAGGTTATCTACAGTCGCTACAAGCCAAGGATTTGGATCGCGTCTTTTTGGTGTCGCCAACGACCCCTGATAGTCGTTTACAAGCGGTCAACGAGAAAGGCAGTGGTTTTGTTTATTATGTTTCGCTCAAAGGTGTGACCGGTTCTAAAGAACTCGATGTCGCTGATGTCGCCAAGCAGTTGGCGCGTTTGAAATCGACCATTAATCTACCGATGGGAATCGGCTTTGGTATCCGTAATGGTGAAACCGCTTATGAAATGGCCAAAATCGGTGATGCGGTGATTGTCGGCTCGGCACTGGTATCGTTGATTGAAGCGAATGAAGCCAAAGGGCTGTATGATATTCACCTGGCAATTGGTGAGAAAATGACCGAATTCCGTTCTGCTATCGATCGAGCAGACGCACAAGTATAGCCGCAAGGGCAGGAGAAATTATGAATTGGTTTGAAAAGATTCTACCAAGCATCAAGCAGGTAACTGAGCGTAAGAAATCAGTACCGGAAGGACTTTGGACTAAGTGCCCGAAGTGTGAAAGTACCTTATACCGCGCAGAGGTGAAGCGCAACCAAGAGGTCTGCCCGAAGTGCGATCATCATATGCGTTTAGGTGGTCGTCAGCGTTTGGAGACGTTTTTGGATGAAGGTTCATTTGTTGAAACCTCGGCAGATATTTCACCGGTTGACCGTTTGAAGTTTAAAGACCTGAAAAAATATAAAGATCGAATCGCCCAAGCGCAACGTGCCACAGGTGAAAAGGATTCGTTTATTACCGGCTCGGGTAGTATCAATGGTTTGCCGGTTATGGCGGCAGCGTTTGAATTCGGTTTTATGGGGGGGTCAATGGGATCGGTTGTCGGCGAGAAATTCGTTCGCGCAGTAGATCAGGCCATTGCCGACAAAACGCCGTTTATCTGTTTCTCCGCCAGTGGTGGTGCTCGTATGCAAGAAGCATTGTTCTCGCTAATGCAAATGGCTAAAACCAGTGCCGCTTTAGGGCGACTGCGAGCTGAAGGTCTACCGTTTATTTCAGTATTGACCGACCCGACAATGGGTGGGGTTTCCGCCAGTTTTGCGATGTTGGGTGATTTGAATGTTGCCGAACCTAAAGCGCTGATCGGTTTTGCCGGCCCTCGTGTTATTGAACAGACGGTGCGTGAGAAGTTGCCGGAAGGTTTTCAGCGCAGTGAGTTCTTGCTGGAACATGGTGCAATCGACCGTATTATCCATCGTCATGAACTGCGCAATGAATTGTCAGATATCTGCAAAATGCTGATGAATGTTCCTGCATAAGTCAGATTGTCGTGTTTGCAGTGATTGCCATACAAAATCGTTAGTTTCGAGTCTTATCCCTAATGAATACGCCGACTAGCCAATCCAGCCTGGAAACCTGGGTGGATTGGTTATTAAACCTGCATAACCAAGAAATTGACCTAGGTCTTGAACGCATAGCCAAGGTAGCTGAAAAGCTTAGCGTGCAAAAACCGACACCTTTTGTGATCACCGTTGCCGGTACTAATGGCAAGGGCTCGAGTGTGGCCATGTTGTCATCCATCTATGCACAAGCCGGTTTAACGGTCGGTACCTACACGTCACCACACATCCATTGTTTTAGCGAACGCATTAAAATCAACGGTCATCCTGTCAGCAAGCAGCAGATTGTTGATGCATTTGTCACTATTGAACAAGCCCGTGGTGAGATCAAATTAACCTATTTTGAGTTTTCTACCTTAGCGGCGTTGGTGATTTTCCAGCAAGCCGGCCTTGATTTGATTGTGTTGGAAGTCGGTCTTGGCGGGCGTTTGGATGCGGTCAATGTGGTCGATGCCGATATGGCGCTGGTTACTGCGATTGATATAGATCATATCGATTGGCTTGGTGATGATCGCGCTCAAATCGCGATTGAAAAAGCCGGTATTATGCGTGCTGAACGTATGGCGGTCTGTTCCGACCCGACTGTGCCGGCGACACTGATTGAGTATGCCGATAAGCTGGATGCCAAGTTGACTTTGTTGGCGCGCGATTATAACTATCAAGCATTATCTAAAGATAGTTGGTCGATGACATCTTCCGTTTCGCCACAGGCGCGGTCTTATTGCAGGCCCGCACTTAGCGGCGATTTTCAACTGCAAAATGCCGCTGGTGTGCTGGAAGTGGTCGCGCGTTTGCAAGATCGTTTTAAAGTTTCAGATGAACAGATCAATCAGGGATTGCAACAGGTCTCGCATGCCGGTCGAATGGAGTGGCGCGATCTAGACGGACAGGCTTGGTTGATAGATGTCGCACATAATCCGCAATCGGCTCAAGTCCTGGCGCGAAGTTTGCAGCAGATTGACGCTGAAAACACATCAATACAGCAAAGCGTGCCCAGAGTGGCGGTTTTTTCCGCTTTGGACGATAAGGATATGCTGCCGATGGTCGAAGCGGTCGCACCTTTTGTCGATTATTGGTTGCTAGCCGATTTGCAGATTCCCCGTGCCAGCAGCATCGTGAAGCTTGAGCAGATACTAATCAATGCTGGAGTTGCTTCGGAACAAGTGCAAGCCTGTAGTACAATAGATCAAGCAGTCAAATTGGCGGCACAAAAAAAGGATAATCAAGTTTTGGTGTGGGGATCCTTTTTTACTGTGGCACAGGCTTTACAAACTTGGCAAAATTTAGGCCGTGAGACGGCCTCTATCTCTCCTGTTTACTGAAAAGGTTAAAGGGTTTTAAAGACGATTCATGGATTTAATCAGTAAATATCGTTTGATCGGCGCTTCGATTTGGTTGGGTCTGCTGGTGATTATTGTTCCCAGCTGGTATAGCGATCCGGTAAATTTTCAGCCCGATGGTGCGGTGTTACAGCACAATAAGAGCACCTTACCGGTCATTGAACAGCCATTTCGATTGCCTGCCCAGGCTATTGAGCCAAGAACCGATGCCGAGCAACAGCGCGAGGCCATTAAGTTGGATATGGCCAGTGTTGCCGCTTCAGAAGAGAGTCAGCGCAAACAGCAGGCATTGGATAAATTAAGTGAAACGCTAGCCTCTTTAAACAAAGACGATGCGGAAAAAAGCGCTGCCAAGCAAGCACACGTTGAAAACAAAACGCCGGTCACAGCTAAAAGCATTGCGCCAAAAGAGGCGGCAAGCCCGCAATGGATATTACGTCTGTCAAGTTTTAGCGATATTAAAGATGCCAATGATCTTCTTGGCAAGCTCGATTTGTGGGGTTATGAAGCCAAAATCAAATATTTTGAAAAGAGCAAAGTCTATTCGGTGAGAACCGGTCCTTATTTTTCTCGTGCTAAAGCTGACAAAGATAAGGCTAAATTAGATAAAATGTTGCGAACTAATGGCGTGGTGGTCGAATCACGTTAGAAATTTATAGAATCGCTTAAAAAACATGGTTTTTTTAAGCGATTAGTAATCTTAAAACTAAAAGCATAAGCGATAGATTAATTAAGAGAGTGTGCGAAGATGTGCGGTATTGTTGGGATTGTATCGGGTACGGGAAATTACGTTAATCAGGAGATCTATGACTCCTTAACGATTTTACAGCACCGTGGTCAGGATGCAGCAGGGATTGTGACTTGTGAAAACGGACGTTTTTACCAGCGTAAAGATAATGGTTTGGTAAAAGACGTTTTTCGTACCAGACACATGCGTGACCTTTTGGGAACAACCGGTATCGGTCATGTTCGTTATCCGACAGCGGGTTCTTCATCAAGTGCCGAAGCCCAGCCGTTTTATGTGAACTCTCCATACGGTATTGCCATGGGGCATAACGGCAACCTGACCAATGCCGAACAATTAGCTGAAGAAATCTATCGCACAGATTTACGTCACCTAAACACCAATTCTGACTCCGAAGTTCTTTTGAATGTATTTGCGCATGAATTGATGCAACAGAAAAAGCTGGAAATCAATCATGCCGATGTATTCAAAGCGGTGGAAAACGTTCATAAGCGAGTTCGTGGTGGTTATGCTGCAGTAGGGATTATCGCCGGTTTCGGTCTGGTCGGGTTCCGTGACCCGTTCGGCTTGCGTCCGATTGTGGTCGGTAAACGTGTTACCGAGAAAGGTACGGATTATATGGTTGCCTCCGAATCGGTTGCTTTGAGCGGTCTTGGTTTCACTTTGGAAAAGGACTTGGCGCCAGGTGAAGCGGTCGTGATTACCGAAGACGGCCAAATCTCTTACCAGCAATGTGCTGAAAACCCGGTTTATTCGCCATGTATTTTCGAATACGTCTACTTTGCCCGTCCGGATTCGATGATGGACGATATCTCTGTGTATAAGTCTCGCCTGCGTATGGGTGAGAAGTTGGCTGAGAAGATTTTGCGTGAATGGCCGGATCACGATATTGACGTGGTCATGCCGATTCCGGATACCAGTCGTACTTCGGCGTTGGAGTTGGCGACCGCTTTGGGTAAACCATACCGTGAAGGCTTTATGAAAAACCGTTATATCGGTCGTACCTTCATTATGCCGGGACAGCAGTTGCGTAAGAAATCCGTGCGCCAAAAGCTAAATCCGATTGATTTGGAATTTGAAGGCAAGAACGTTTTATTGGTCGATGACTCGATTGTGCGTGGTACGACCTCCGGGCAAATCGTACAAATGGCACGTGAAGCCGGGGCAAGCAAGGTTTATTTCGCATCAGCGGCACCGGCCGTTCGTTACCCATATGTTTACGGTATTGATATGCCGTCTCCATCTGAGCTGGTGGCAAGCAATCGCACAACCGAAGAGGTCGCAGAAATCATTGGTTGTGATAAGTTGATCTATCAAGATTTGGAAGACCTGATTGATGCGGTAAGCGTGGGCAACGACAGTATCAAGCAGTTTGATACTTCATGTTTTAGCGGTGTTTACGCTACCGGTGACATTACACCTGAATATTTGGCATCTTTAGATACCAGCCGCAACGATGATGCTAAGGCTACTAAGCAGGTCACAGGACAGGAAGGCATGGGCTTGCACAACGGTTCTTAATGGACGTTGTTTGATGGCCTTAATGACAAGCCGGTAAATGAATTAGGTAATGCGATGAATGAATTTGATATAGAAACGCTGGCAGTTCGTGCCGGCTATGATCAAACGCCAGAGCAGGAAAACAGTGAAACGATTTTTCCGACTTCTAGCTTCCGTTATGAATCCGCGGCACAGGCGGCTGCGCGTTTCGGTGGTGATGAGCCGGGCAATATCTATTCGCGTTTCACCAATCCGACCGTGCGTACCTTTGAAAAGCGTTTGGCTTTAATGGAAGGGGGGGAGTCCTGTGTCGGAACCGCTTCGGGCATGTCCGCCATCCTGTCGACTTTTATGGGGCACTGCAAAGCCGGTGACCATATTGTTTCATCACAAAGTATTTTCGGTACAACCAAAGTTCTGTTTACCAAATATCTGGCCAAGTTTGGAGTCGATGTCAGCTTTGTCTCACAAACCGATATTAGCGAATGGCAAGCGGCGATTCAGGAGAATACGGTAGCGCTGTTTTTAGAAACACCATCCAATCCGTTGACCGATATTGCCGATATGCAGGCTTTAAGTCAACTTGCCAAAGCGAATGACTGTTTATTGATTGTGGATAACTGTTTCTGCACACCGGTGCTGCAGCGTCCGTTGGAACAGGGCGCGGATATTGTTATTCACTCAGCGACCAAGTTTATTGATGGTCAAGGCCGAGGTATTGGTGGTGCGGTTGTCGGTTCAGCCGAGCTGATTGAAGAGCCGGTTAGAGGTTTTATGCGGACCGCCGGGCCAACAATGAGTGCTTTCAATGCATGGATTTTCTTGAAAGGGTTGGAAACTTTGCCGGTGCGCATGAAAGCGCATTGTGAAAATGCCATGCAGTTGGCGCTGTGGTTAACCGAGCATCCGGCGGTGGAAAAAGTATTCTACCCTGGGCTGAAATCTCACCCGCAGTATGAATTGGCGCAAAAACAGCAGTCTGCCGGTGGTGGCTTGGTTACCTTTACCGTCAAGGGTGGTAAGGATAACGCTTGGCTGGTTATCGACAGTACACAGATGTTGTCGATTACCGCGAACCTCGGGGATGTGAAGACCAGTATTACCCATCCTGCGACAACAACACACAGTCGTGTCGAACCAGAAGCTCGTCTAAAAGCCGGGATTACCGATAATCTGGTACGAGTGTCGGTTGGCTTGGAATCGATTGAAGATATTAAAGCCGATTTGGCGCGAGGTTTGGATCAGCTGATTGCTTAAAGGCAGTGAGCGATAGGTGTTTTGTTAATGAAAAAGCCGCTCTTAAGGTTAACTTTGAGCGGCTTTATTGTGTGAGTGGTCAACAGCTTGCGAATGGCAAATTATTTAGGTAGGGAAAACTCACTCTCTTCCGATTGGCGGAAAATCACTACCGTTTTACCGATGCTTTGTACTAGTAAAGCCCCGGTTTGATCAATGATGTGGTCAACGATCTGTTTGCGGTCGTCACGATCACCGATGGCGATTTTGATTTTTAACAGTTCGTGATGTTCTAGGGTTTTATCCAGCTCTTTCATCAGGCTATCCGTCACGCCTTTGGCACCGATAATGATCATCGGGTTGATATGGTGAGCAATGCCTTTGAGAAATTTCTCTTGGGATTTGGATAATTTTTCAGGTTGGCTCATTGAAATTTCCAATATGAGTTATTAATAATAAAGTTGTTATATTGTAGTTGAAAACACCTTATGGCGAGAAGTAAATCCAGCTCAAGTTGGTTAAAAGAACATTTTGACGATTATTACGTTGCCAAAGCCAAGCAGGATGGTTGGCGTTCGCGTGCAATTTATAAGTTGCAGGAAATCGATGAAAAAGACGCACTGTTCAAACAAGGTATGTGTGTCGTTGATCTAGGGGCCGCTCCGGGTGGCTGGTCGCAGTGGACAACCCATAAGGTCGGTGGCAAAGGTGAAGTGTTTGCCTTGGATATTTTGCCGGTTGAACCTTTTGCCGGGGTGACCTTTATTCAAGGTGATTTCCGTGAAGATGAGGTGTACCAAAAATTGCTTGATGCGTTACAGGGTCGTGATGTCGATGTGGTGATGTCGGATATGGCACCGAATATGAGTGGCAATAAAGGGGTTGATATTCCTCGTGCCATGTATCTCGTGGAGTTGTGTGTGGAATTGGCCGATCAAGTATTGAAAAAGAATGGCGATCTGCTGATGAAGGTTTTCCAGGGTGAAGGTTATAACGAATTAATTAATGATTTGCGCGGTAAATACAGCAAGGTAATTACCCGGAAACCAAAGGCTTCGCGCCCTAGAAGTAAAGAGATTTACTTGCTCGCGCGAGGCAAAAAATCTTGATGTTTGCAGGCAACAGATAGTTGTTCCGATAAAATATTTTTATCGCAAAATATGGTAAAGTAATTTTGTTGGAAGAAAACGCTTAGAATTGCTGTCTTAAAAAGAGATAAGACTCAAAAAAATATCAAGAACATTATAGAGAACAATGCTGAGTTAACTAAGGTTACGCAATGAAAAATGATATGTTAAAAAATGTGCTAATTTGGACAGTCGTCGCAATGGTATTGATGTCTGTGTTCAACCATTTTGGCTCACAGGGTCAAGGTTCTTCGGGGCGTTTGGACTATTCTGATTTTATTGAAATGGTTCATCAAGGCCAGGTCAGTAGTGTCAATATCGAAGGCCAGACCATCCGTGGTGTCTATACCAATGGTGATGCATTCACTACCTATAACCCAGGCGATCCAGGTTTGATGGGTGATCTATTGGATAATCAAGTCAAGGTCAGTGCACAACCACCTGAGAAACAGAGTGTGTTGATGCAGATCTTTATTTCCTGGTTCCCGATGCTGCTGTTGATTGCGGTATGGATTTTCTTTATGCGATCTGTCGGTGGCGGCATGGGCGGTAAAGGCGGACCTATGTCTTTTGGTAAGAGTAAGGCTCGTATGCTGACGGATGATCAAAATAAGGTGACCTTGGATGATGTTGCCGGTGCCGATGAAGCCAAGCAAGAAGTTGGTGAAATTGTTGATTTCCTTAAGGATCCGTCAAAATACCAAAATCTGGGTGGGAATATCCCTCGCGGTGTCTTAATGGTCGGGCCTCCTGGTACGGGTAAGACTCTATTGGCGAAAGCGATTGCCGGTGAAGCCAAGGTGCCGTTCTTTACCATTTCAGGTTCTGATTTTGTTGAGATGTTTGTCGGTGTGGGGGCTTCACGTGTTCGTGATATGTTTGAACAGGCCAAAGCGCATGCCCCATGTATTATCTTTATCGATGAGATCGATGCGGTAGGTCGTAGCCGTGGTACCGGTATGGGCGGCGGTAACGATGAGCGTGAACAGACATTGAACCAGATGCTGGTGGAAATGGACGGTTTCGAAGGCAATGAAGGGATTATCGTTATTGCCGCGACTAACCGTGCCGACGTGCTTGACCCGGCGTTATTGCGTCCTGGTCGTTTCGACCGTCAGGTGACTGTAGGTCTGCCGGATATTCGTGGTCGTGAGCAGATTCTAAAAGTGCATATGCGTAAAGTGCCTTTGGCTGATGATGTTAATCCATCGTATATCGCTCGTGGTACGCCAGGATTCTCCGGTGCGGATTTGGCCAACTTGGTTAACGAGGCGGCATTGTTTGCGGCGCGTGAAAACTGCAAACTGGTTACTCAGAAGCACTTTGAAAAAGCCAAAGACAAGATTTTGATGGGTGTCGAGCGTAAGTCGATGGTGATGAATGAAAAAGAACGCCGTATGACAGCTTATCATGAAGCCGGGCACGCTATTGTCGGTTATCTGGTGCCTGAGCATGATCCTGTTTATAAGGTGTCGATTATGCCGCGTGGTCGTGCTCTTGGGGTGACTATGTATCTTCCTGAAGAGGACAGCTACAGTTATTCAAAACGTAAGCTCGAAAGTCAGTTGTCGAGTTTGTATGGCGGACGTATCGCTGAAGAACAGATTTACGGTCCTGATGCGGTAACCACGGGTGCCAGTAACGATATTGAACGTGCCACGGCGATTGCCCGCAATATGGTCACCAAATGGGGCTTGTCGGATAATCTGGGTCCTTTGATGTATGAAGAGGAAGATAAGGGTGGCTTTATGGGAACTTCCCGTAATGCCAATGTTTCCGGAGAGATTTCAAAGCAGATTGATGTTGAGATCCGCAATATTATCGACCGCAACTACAAACGCGCCCAACAGATTCTGTTGGATAATGCCGAGAAGCTTGAGATTATGACTGAGGCATTGATGCAATACGAAACCATTGATTCTCAGCAGATCAAGAATATTATGGAAGGCTTGCCGCCAGGAGAGCCGAAGGACTGGCAGGAACGCAAGCCGGATGATGAATCAAGTAGTGGTAGTTCCGCAGCGGAAGATGACGTTGAAGCGAAAACCGATGCGGATTCGGATAATAAAGATGATTTGGTTAAAGATGACCTAAGTGGTGATAAGGCTGAATCTGATAGTGGAGAGCCTAAACTGCATTAAGCCGTTTACCTCTCTAGCAAACCCCGAATGTTTCGGGGTTTTTTTTTGGAGTCATTATGTTCGATATAGCGCAAGCGTTACAAAAACTTGAATCCAGTCGTGCCGGCATGCCGTTGGTGATGGGGATTCTCAATGTTACCCCGGACTCGTTTTCCGATGGTGGTCAATTTGTTGTCATGGATGTCATCAAGCAGCAGGTTGAAGCTATGATTAAAGCCGGAGTCGATATTATTGATATTGGTGGTGAATCTACCCGTCCGGGAGCGGAAAAAGTATCGCTCGATATCGAGCTGCAAAGGGTGATGCCGGTCATCGAATGGATTAAGCAAAACCATGAAGTGGCTTTATCGATTGATACCTATAAGGCTGAGGTGATGAAGCAGGCTATTCAAGCCGGTGTCGATATCGTCAACGATGTCAATGCCCTGCAGGCCGAAGGCGCGTTGGAAGTGGTCGCAAATAGTGATGTTTCGGTTTGTCTGATGCATAAGCAGGGTACCCCGGATACGATGCAGAACAGTCCGCATTATGATGATGTGGTTGTTGAGGTGAGTGACTTTCTGATGCAGCGTGCCCAGGTCTGCGAGCAGGCCGGTATTGTCAAGCAGCGCATTATTCTCGACCCCGGATTTGGCTTTGGCAAGAATTTACAGCATAATACTCAGCTGTTTAATGATTTGGATCAGATGTTGCTGTTGGGCTATCCGCTTTTGGTGGGGGTTTCAAGAAAGCGCATGATAGGTCAGATACTCGCTTCAAATGAAGCCGATTTACCGGTTGAACAACGTATGGTTGGTAGTGTTTCTGCCGCGGTATTGGCCGGTCTGAAGGGCGCCCAAATTGTCAGGGTGCATGATGTCGAGCAGACTCTTCAGGCTTTACGTACGGTTTCGGCATTAATTTAATCCTATTTAAAGCTGTCAAATAGCCGTTGGGAATCTTTATGCAAAAAAAATATTTTGGTACAGATGGTATTCGTAACCGCGTTGGATCAGGTCTGATTCGTCCGGATCAGGTGCTAAAGCTGGGCTGGGCAACCGGTAAGATTATGCGTGAGCGCGGTATGTCAAAGGTCATGATCGGTAAGGATACCCGCATCTCCGGCTATATGTTTGAATCCGCACTGGAGGCCGGGTTTATTGCCGCAGGTATCGATGTTATGTTGCTGGGTCCTATGCCAACTCCCGCGGTGGCTTATCTGACACAAACCTTCAATGCCGATATGGGCGTGGTGATCAGTGCTTCACATAATCCGCATCATGATAACGGAATTAAGTTTTTCTCGGCGGCCGGTGTGAAAATCAGCGATGAGCTTGAACTGGCGATTGAAGCCGCTTTTGAAGAAGATATGGATGTTGTCGAGTCCGAAGAGCTGGGTAAGGCCAAGCGTATCGATGACGCTGCCGGTCGCTACATTGAATTTTGTAAAAGTACCTATGATGCCAAAATAAAGCTGGACGGATTTAACCTTGTCTTGGATTGTTCGCATGGCGCTACCTATCATATTGCTCCGCATGTATTTAAAGAGTTGGGGGCTAAAGTCATTACCATCGGTGCTCAGCCGGATGGCATGAATATCAACCAAGGGTGTGGGGCGACGCATCTGGATGCGTTGCAAGCGGCGGTGGTCGAGAATCAAGCCGATCTGGGGATTGCTTTCGATGGTGATGGCGATCGTGTGATGATGGTCAACTGCCGTGGTGAAGTGATCGATGGTGATTTGATTCTCTATATTCTGGCTACCCGGGCGCAGCGTCGAGTCGAAGGTGTGGTCGGTACGGTTATGAGTAATCTGGGTGTGGAAAACGCCTTTAGGGCGCAAGGAATCGATTTTGCCCGTTCTGCGGTCGGTGATCGCTACGTTAAAGAATTATTGACCGAGCGTGGCTGGGTATTTGGTGCCGAACAATCGGGTCATGTGTTGTGTTTGGATAAGATCTCAACCGGTGATGGTATCGTCGCTGCGTTGCAAGTGATGTCCGCTTTGGTTCAGTCGGCAAAAACCCTGACGGAGCTGCTGGATGATGTCGAGGTTTACCCACAAGTTTTATTGAATCAACGAGTTGATGATGCCAAGCGCATTATGCAAAGCAACGAATTACAATTGGCGATCGAGCAGGCTGAAGTTGAATTGGCGCAAAACGGACGAGTTTTGGTAAGAGCATCCGGTACCGAACCTTTGATCAGGGTAATGGTCGAAGGGCAGGATTTAAATGTCATCCAAAGCCTTGCAGAGCGCCTAATTCAGGTGGTTCAATCAGAAATTTCGTGAAAATGCAAGATTGTTTTTAAGTCAAGAAAACGCTAATATTGTAAAACTTTTGTGTTGGAGATTAGTAAATGAGAAAACCGTTTGTTGCAGGTAACTGGAAAATGCACGGCTCTAAGGCGATGATCTTAGACCTTGTTAATGGATTGAACAGTCAAGCTGATCAAATCGGAGATGTTGATGTAGCGGTTTGTCCACCCGCGATTTACATAGATTATGCTAATCAAGCACTTTCGACAAATAAAATTTCTTTGGGCGCGCAAAACATGGCAGAAGAAGCCGTTCAGGGTGCGTTTACCGGAGAGGTGTCAGCGGCAATGCTGAATGATATGGCGTGTCGTTATGTGATTTTGGGTCACTCAGAACGTCGAGCGATTTATGGCGAAACGGACGCGCAAATTGCAAACAAGGTTAAGGTCGCTTTAGAGGCAGGTTTGACACCGATTTTGTGTGTTGGTGAAACTTTGGAAGAGCGCGAGTCCGGCGTGATGGAACAGGTCATTGCAACCCAAATCAATGCCGTGCTGGATGCGGTCGGTATTGAAGGTTTCAATAATATCGTTATCGCCTATGAGCCGGTTTGGGCAATTGGTACTGGTGTGACAGCGTCACCACAGCAAGCGCAAGACGTTCATGCCTTTATTCGTGGCATGTTGGCGAAACTTGATGCGGCAGTGGCCGACAAGGTAATTATTCAATACGGCGGTAGTGTGAAACCTGACAATGCGAAAGAATTGTTTGGTCAAGCAGATATCGACGGTGGTTTGATTGGTGGTGCTTCATTGAGCGCCGATGACTTTATCGCTATTTGTAAAGCGGCAGGATAAAAACATGTTTGGAATTGTATTAACAATACATCTTATTATTGCAGTAGTTTTAGTGGCTCTTGTGTTGGTTCAACACGGTAAGGGTGCTGATGCTGGTGCAAACTTTGGTGGAGGCGGAACATCGCAATCCGTATTTGGAAGCGGTGGTTCAGCAACATTCTTATCAAGAATGACTGCAATCGTCGCAACCGCCTTCTTTATTACCAGTTTGGTGTTGGCTTACATTGCCAGCGAGCAAGCCAAAGGGTATCAGAGCGTTACCAATAAAGCGCCTGCTGCCATCGAAGTTGAAAAAGACTCAACAGCACCTGTGGTGCCAGAATAAGAATATTTAGCCGATGTGGTGAAATTGGTAGACACGCCATCTTGAGGGGGTGGTAGCGCAAGCTGTGGCGGTTCGAGTCCGCCCATCGGCACCATATTAACGACTGCCGTAGCGAGGTTCGCTGCGGCTTTGACTTGCTAGACGAGGCCTAAAACCCATGCTAGAAAACTATCTTCCAATCCTGGTATTTGTTGTACTGGGGATTTTATTTGGTGTAGGACCGATTTTAATCGGTTATCTACTTGGACCACAAAAGCCTGATCCAGAAAAAAACTCGCCTTATGAGTGTGGTTTTGAAGCGTTTGAAGATGCTCGAATGAAATTCGACGTGCGTTTCTATTTGGTGGCGATTTTGTTCATTATTTTCGATTTGGAAATTGCTTTCCTTTTCCCGTGGGCGATTGTGCTAGACGAAATCGGTACATTCGGTCTGTTGGCAATGGGTGTTTTCTTGTCACTGTTGGTAGTTGGCTTTATTTACGAATGGAAAAAAGGAGCGCTTGAATGGGAGTAGAAGGTGTTTTGAAAGAAGGTGTAGTTACTACATCTGCTGACAAACTCATTAACTGGGCGCGTACTGGTTCTTTATGGCCGATGACATTCGGTTTGGCTTGCTGTGCGGTAGAAATGATGCATGCCGGTGCTTCGCGTTACGATTTAGACCGTTTCGGTATTATTTTCCGTCCAAGTCCACGTCAATCTGATGTCATGGTGGTTGCTGGTACCCTGGTAAACAAAATGGCACCTGCTTTACGAAAGGTTTACGACCAGATGGCGGAACCTCGTTGGGTTATCTCAATGGGTTCATGTGCCAACGGTGGTGGTTATTACCATTATTCCTATTCAGTAGTTCGTGGTTGTGACCGCATTGTTCCGGTTGATGTTTATGTCCCGGGGTGTCCGCCAACTGCTGAAGCGCTGCTATACGGTATTGTCCAGTTGCAGAATAAGATTAAACGCACTAACACGATTGCTCGTTAAATAATTACAAAGTAGACCTACTATGAAACAGTCAGTATTGGATTTACAAAATAAGATTCAGCAGGTGTTGGGCTCACAACTGGTTGATACCAGCATTGCGCTAGATGAATTAACTATCGAAGTCGCACCAAAAGATGTCGTTACCGCTTTAACTGCATTGCGTGACGATTTAGGGTTTGAACAGTTAATCGATCTATGTGGTGTCGATTACCTTGACTACGGTCAGGCCAACTGGGAAACCATGAGCGCACCAAATAAAGGCTTTAGTCGTGGTGTGTTTGATTTCGCCGAAGATGAACAAGACGAAAATATCGATATGCCACGCCGTTTCGCCGTGGTTTATCACCTATTGTCTGTAGCGAATAATAATCGTGTGCGCGTTAAGGTGTTTGCTGAAGATTCTCAGATGCCAATCGTAGACAGCGTGATCGATGTGTGGAATGTTGCCAATTGGTTCGAACGTGAAGCGTTCGACATGATGGGGATTATTTTCAACGGTCACCCTGATCTGCGTCGCATTCTTACCGATTACGGTTTTGTCGGTCATCCGTTACGTAAAGACTTCCCGTTGACCGGGCATGTTGAAATGCGCTATGACTCGGAAAAAGGTCGTGTGGTGTATGAACCTGTCTCAATTGAGAATAGAGTCAATGTCCCACGCGTGATTCGTAAGTCATCACCAAGCAACGTCTAATAGGAATCAAAAATGCCTGAAATTCGTAACTATACACTTAACTTCGGTCCTCAGCACCCGTCGGCGCACGGGGTTCTGCGTTTGGTTCTGGAATTGGACGGTGAGACAGTTGTCCGTTCCGATCCGCATATCGGTCTTTTGCACCGTGGTACAGAAAAGCTAGCCGAATTCAAACCTTACAACCAGTCTATCGGTTACATGGACCGTTTGGACTATGTTTCGATGATGTCTAACGAACACGCTTATGTGATGGCGATTGAAAAGATGCTTGGTGTTGAAGTCCCCGAGCGCGCCCAGTACATCCGCGTTATGTTCGATGAAATTACACGTGTACTGAACCATTTGATGTGGTTGGGTGCTCACGCACTGGATATCGGTGCCATGACCGTATTCCTCTACGCGTTCCGTGAACGTGAAGACCTGATGGATTGTTATGAAGCGGTTTCCGGGGCGCGTATGCACGCGACTTATTACCGTCCGGGTGGGGTTTACCGTGATCTACCTGATACCATGGCGAAATACGAAAAATCGAAATGGACTAACGGTAAGAAACTGGATGAGTTGAACGAAACCCGTGAAGGTTCATTGCTTGATTTTATCGAAGCCTTTACCGAGCGTTTCCCAGGTTATATCGACGAGTACGAAACCCTATTGACCGACAACCGTATCTGGAAACAGCGTACTGTTGATATCGGTATTGTTTCACCTGAGCGCGCATTGCAGCTTGGTTTTACCGGTCCGATGCTACGTGGTTCGGGTATCGAATGGGATTTACGTAAAAAGCAGCCATACGAAGTCTATGACAAGATGGAGTTTGATATTCCTGTCGGTAAGACCGGTGATTGCTATGACCGTTACCTTGTACGTGTTGCCGAGATGCGAGAGTCAAACCGCATTATCAAGCAGTGTGTCGATTGGTTAAAAGCCAATCCAGGCGCGGTAATGTCAAGTGACCATAAGGTGGCGCCACCGACACGTGAAACAGCAAAATCGAATATGGAAGCCTTGATTCACCACTTCAAACTTTATACCGAAGGTTATGTAGTGCCTGAAAGTGAAGTCTATTCTGCGGTTGAGCACCCGAAAGGGGAGTTTGGTATCTATATGGTGTCAGACGGTGCCAACAAGCCTTACCGTATGAAAGTGCGTGCCCCAGGGTTCCCGCATCTTGCCTCATTAGATGAGATGGTTAAAGGGCATATGATTGCCGATGTGGTATCGATTATCGGTACTCAAGATATCGTATTTGGAGAAATCGACCGATGAGTTCAACAGTGACTAACACGGCCAACTTTATCCAAGGCGAGGTTAAGGCTCGTATTGATAAATGGATCGCCAACTATCCTGCAGACCAGAAAAAATCAGCAACCATGCCGGCCCTGCGCATCGTGCAAGAGTGCCATCACGGTTACTTAACCACTGACCTGATGGATCAGATTGCTGAATACCTGGAAATCACACCAATGGAAGTATATGAAGTAGCGACCTTCTACGGAAACTACGAGCATGAGCCTGTTGGTGAAATCAAATTATGTGTCTGTAACAGTATCTCCTGTATGTTGCGCGGTAGAGATGAAATTTTGGCGGCTATCGAGAAAAAGATCGGTATCAAGCCAGGTGAAATGACTGAAGACGGACGTTTCAGCGTGAAAATGGTTGAGTGTTTGGGGGCTTGTGGTGGTGCTCCAATGATGCAAGTTGGTAAGGTCTATCACGAGAATCTAACACCGGAAAATATCACTGACCTGCTAGAAGAGTGGAGTAAATAATGGTTGTTCAAAATGAAAATTGCTTTCGTTTAAATCACCTTGAAAACTCTTGGGACTTGGATACTTATGTCGCTAACGGCGGTTATGAAGTATGGAAAAAAGTAGTCGCAGGTGAGTTGGAACCAAACGAGATTATCGAAGAAGTAAAGGCTTCCAATATTCGTGGCCGTGGGGGCGCAGGCTTCCCAACCGGTTTGAAATGGAGCTTTATGAACCGTAATGCACCGGGGCAAAAATACATTGTCTGTAACTCCGATGAAGGTGAGCCGGGAACTTTCAAAGACCGCGATATCATGCGTTACAATCCGCATGCGTTGGTTGAAGGTATGGCGATTGCCGCTTATGTTATCGGTGCCAGCCGCGGTTATAACTATATCCGTGGTGAGTTCTGGGAGCCTTATCAGCGTTTCAATAACGCAATTAAACAAGCTCGTGAAGCAGGCTTTTTAGGTGACAATATCTTGGGTTCGGGTTGGGATTTCGACCTGTTCACTCACTTGGGTGCCGGTGCTTATATCTGTGGTGAAGAGACCGCTTTGATCGAGTCGATCGAAGGTAAGAAAGGTCAGCCTCGTTTCAAACCGCCATTCCCGGCGAGTTTCGGTTTGTATGGCAAGCCGACCACTATCAATAATACTGAAACCTTGGCCTCTATTCCGATGATTTTGGCTAAAGGCGGTAAGTGGTTCAACGATCTAGGTGTGGAAAACGCCGGTGGAACAAAGCTTTACTCTGTATCCGGCCATGTTAATGCGCCGGGTAACTTTGAGGTTCGAATGGGAACCCCATTTAAAGACCTGCTGGAATTAGCCGGTGGGATCTGGAAAGGTCGCCAATTCAAAGCGGTCATTCCTGGAGGTGCTTCGACAGCCATTATCCCGGCTGAAAAAGCGCTCGAAATGAATATGGACTATGACTCAATCGCCAAGGCAGGTTCTTTTCTGGGTGCCGGTTCGGTCATCATTATGGATGATCAGACCGACATCGTTAAGGTTATGCAGAACCTGAGCCATTTCTATTGGGATGAGTCATGTGGTCAATGTACTCCTTGTCGTGAAGGAACGGGTTGGCTATACCGTGTCTTGACTCGAATTGTTGAAGGGAAAGGTCGTCCAGAAGACATCGCCGCTCTGAAAGATGTATCCGGCAAAATCATGGGTAATGTTATCTGTGGTTTGGGTGATGCAGCGACAATCGCGTTAACCAGTGCGTTGGAACATTATGAACATGAATTCCAGCACTATATTGAACATGGCTGCAGTATTTTCGATCGCCAATAATTGATTGGCTGAGCATCGAAATACGAATAAATAAGTTAAACCTTAGGTTAAAGAATTATGGTAAAAGTTGAAATAAACGGTCAGGTTATCGAAGCACACGAAGGCGATATGCTTATCGATGTAGCCGATGACGCACAAATTGCCATTCCCCGTTTTTGTTACCACAAGAAGTTATCAATTGCGGCTAACTGCCGTATGTGTCTCGTGGAAGTAGAAGGTGCTTGGAAGCCACTGCCTGCTTGTGCTACACCTGTTACTGATGGGATGAAAGTCTTTACGAAATCGGCAAAGGCGATTGCGGCACAAAAATCCGTTATGGAGTTCCTATTGATTAATCACCCGCTGGATTGCCCGATTTGTGACCAGGGTGGTGAGTGTGAACTGCAAGACGTTTCTATGGATTACGGTGATGACGTGTCACGTTATGCGGAAGCTAAACGTGTGGTCAGTGACCGTAACGCCGGTTCATTGATTAAAACCGATATGACTCGCTGTATCCACTGTACTCGTTGTGTACGTTTCGGCCAGGAAGTGGCCGGAATGATGGAGCTGGGTGCGACTGGTCGAAGCGAATGGATGGAAATCGGTACTTATATCGAGAAATCGATCAGCTCGGAAATGTCCGGTAATATGATTGATTTGTGTCCAGTTGGTGCTTTGACATCGAAGCCATACCGTTATACGGCGCGTGCTTGGGAACTGAAAGCACATAATGCGATTGCCGCGCACGACAGTATCGGGTCTCACGTGATTATCCACTCTAAAGGTAACGACGTGAAACGTGTCGTACCTCGCGAGAATGAAGAAATCAACGAAGTTTGGTTATCTGACCGTGACCGTTTTGGTTATGAGGGCATCAATAGTGAAGAGCGTCTGACTCAGCCGATGATCAAGATCAAGGGCGAGTGGCAGGTAACCGATTGGGAAACGGCTCTAGCATTTGCCGTTGAAGGTTTGCAGAACGTATTGGCTGAATCCAAAGATATCGGTGTGCTGGCTTCGGCAAACTCAACCGTAGAAGAACTTCAGCTATTGCAAAAACTGGCACGTGGTCTAGGTATCGAAAACTTGGATACACGTCATCGCCAGATCGATTTCTCTGCCGATAAAGACGGTTTTGCAACACCGAATCTTGCCCATAGCCTGCCTGAAGTTGAAAAGCTAAATGCAATCATGCTGGTGGGGTCTTATGCACGTAAAGAATTACCTTTATTGAACCACCGTATCCGTAAAGCGGTTATGGCTGGTGCCAAGGCCTTTGCCGTGAACACTCAGGAATTGCCTTTCAACTATGCAATTAAGCAAGCCGACAGCAGCAACGGCATGGTTTTCGAGCTTGCGGGTATCGCCCGTGCAGCCGGTCAATTGACCGGTCGTGATGATCAAGCTTGGCTAAAAGACATTACCCCGACTGAAGCGCAGACTGCGTTTGCTCAAGCTTTGATTGATGCCGATAAAGCGGCGGTAATGGTTGGTCAGATCAGCCAGTTGCATGCTGACTTTGCAACGATTCAGCGCCTAGCTAAGTTGATCGCCGAATTGACCGATTCAAGTTACAGCCTATTGCCGATGGCGGCAAATGAAGTCGGTGCGCATCTGGTTAACTTCCTACCAAGTAACGGTAAGAACTCTGCACAGATGATTAATGACGGTATGCAAGCTTATATCAATCTGAATATTGAACCGGAAATGGATTGTGCCAATGGTGATGCCGCATTAAATGCGATGCAAGCCGCACAGTTTGTTATCAATATGACCGCTTTTGATAGTGAGACTCAGCGTGATTATGCCGATGTATTGCTACCAATTGCTACTTACGCTGAAACAGCGGGTACTTTTGTAAATGCCAATGGTGTTAAGCAGTCGTTCAAAATGGCGGTTGAGCCAAAAGGTGAGGCCAAAGCGGCATGGAAGGTATTGCGTGTAATGGGCAATATGTTTGATATCGACGGTTTCGATCAGGCTCACAGCAATCAGGTACTGGCTGAAGTACTGGATAACAGCTTGAATCTACAGGCTGTTGCTATGAACGATTGTGCTATGCCGAATAAAAATAATGATGGCCAGACGGCACTGCTTTCACCTTATGCGGTGGATCCGATTGTGCGTCGAGCACCATCTTTGCAAGCGACACCGGATGCTGATGTTGCCACTATGGTTAGAGGGAAATAGTGATGTTTGATGCTTTAACAGCTTTTTTATCGACCTTTCTCTATGATTGGCTTGCCATTCTGATCACCTTAGTGATTCAGGCAGTGGTCGTTATTTTGCCAATTATGCTGGTAGTGGCTTGGCTGACTTACGCTGAGCGTAAGGTAATCGGGTATATGCAGGTACGTATGGGGCCGAACCGTGTGGGTCCGATAGGCTTATTACAGCCTATTGCCGATGCGTTGAAGCTGATGACTAAAGAGGTTATCTTCCCGGCGCAGTCGAATAAGTTCCTGTTTATTATCGCGCCGATTCTGGCTATTGCGCCGGCACTTGCCGTTTGGGCGGTTATTCCGTTCTCTGACGGTGTGGTGGTTGCCGATATCAACGCCGGTATTCTTTATGTCTTGGCGGTATCATCAATCCTGGTATACGGAACAGTGGTCGCCGGTTGGGCTTCTAACTCGAAGTATGCATTCCTGGGGGCTTTGCGTGGTTCGGCGCAGAAAATTTCTTATGAAATCGCGATGGGCTTCGCCTTGGTAACCGTATTGATGATTGCCGGTACCATGAACCTGACTGAAATCGTTAAGGCTCAGCAGGGCGGTATCTGGCACTGGTATCTATTGCCTTTGTTGCCGATGTTCTTTGTTTATTTCATTTCCGGTCTGGCGGAAACCAACCGTACTCCATTCGATGTTATCGAAGGGGAAGCCGAAATCGTTGCCGGTTTCCACGTTGACTATTCAGGGATGACTTTCGGTGTCTTTATGTTGGCCGAATACGCGATGATGATTTTGATTTCATTTATGGCGTCGATTATGTTCCTGGGTGGTTGGTTATCACCGTTTGAAGGCATTCCTGTCTTGGAAAGCCTGTTTGCCTGGGTACCGCAATTGGGCTGGTTGGCATTAAAGGTTGCTTTATTACTATTCGTTTTCCTATGGTTGCGTGCTACTTTCCCACGTTACCGTTATGACCAGCTGATGCGTTTAGGATGGAAGGTCCTAATTCCGCTAACGATTGTTTGGGTATTCGTAGTCGGTGCCATGCAATATTTCAGCGTTGGTCCTTGGTTTAATTAATAGAGGCTGTCATGGGTAAATTTATAAAACATCAAATTAAAACCTGGGGACTGCTTGAGCTTTTCAAAGGGCTGTCGGTTACCTTGAAGTATCTGTTTAAACGCAAGATTACTGTGCGTTATCCAGAAGAAAAAACACCATTGTCACCTCGTTTCCGTGGTCACCACGCTTTGCGCCGCTATGAGAACGGTGAAGAGCGTTGTATCGCCTGTAAATTGTGTGAGGCGGTTTGTCCCGCTAACGCGATTACCATCGAATCGGAAGAGCGTGAAGACGGTACTCGACGTACCACTCAATACGATATTGATATGTTTAAGTGTATCTATTGCGGTTTCTGTGAAGAAGCTTGTCCGGTAGATGCCATTGTTGAAACCCGTGTATTTGAATATGAATTCCACGAGCGTGGTCCTCATATTCGCACCAAAGAAGATCTATTGGCCTTTGGTGATAAGCACGAAGAGCAAATCGCTGCCGATCGTGCAGTCGATGCTAAGTATCGTTAAGAGGAAGTAGTACGACATGACATTTGAACAGTTTGTATTCTATGTTCTGGCTGTAATTGCCTCTGTTTCCGGGTTAATGATGATTACCGTCAAAAACCCGGTTAAAGCGGCTTTATGGCTGGTATTAACATTTATCTCCACTGCTGGCGTGTGGATTATGGCGCAAGCCGAATTCCTCGGCTTGGTATTGATCCTGGTTTACGTCGGTGCGGTGATGGTGCTATTCCTTTTCGTGGTGATGATGCTCGACATCAATATGGCGGTGTTAAAGGAAGGTTTCACCAAGCATCTGCCATTAGGTGTAATGGCGGCTACCGCCATTTTCATCATTATGTATGTGGTGCTGGGGCCGGCTCACTTCGGTCTGGAAATTTACGCGCAGCCTGAAGCGGCGCCAGCGAATTTCAGTAATACCGAAGCTTTGGGTATCCCGCTTTATACCGAACATGCCTATGCCTTTATTTTGGCTGCAGTCTTGTTGTTATTGGGGATTGTTGCGGCAATCGCCTTGACGTTACGCCGTCGCCCAACAACTGAAGTACTGTACCAGGATGTTCCAAAACAGAACCGCACAACCAAAGCAGAGCGCCTACGTATGGTGAAAATGGATGCGGTTGTCGAAAAAAATATTGAAGCTAAAGAGGAGGATGACAAGTGATTGCATTATCGGATTACCTAATCTTTGGCGCAGTGCTATTTATGTTGAGTATGGCGGGGATTTTCCTGAACCGAAAAAACATCATCGTGTTATTAATGGCGATCGAATTGCTGTTGTTGGCGGTTAACACCAACCTGGTTGCGTTCTCGCATTATCTGAATGATGTTAACGGGCAGATTTTCGTGTTCTTTATTATGACGGTAGCGGCGGCTGAAGCGGCTATTGGTCTGGCAATTATTGTTCTTGTGTTCCGTAACCGTAAGAGCATCAATGTCGACGATCTTGGATCTTTGAAGGGGTAATTGTTGATGTTGCATACGATTCTAACTGTTATTTTGTTAGCACCGCTGGTCGGCTCTATGATTGCCGGTCTATTCGGCCGTCAAGTGGGTCGTGCCGGTGCACACTATTCAACCATTGCCGGTGTCGCGATTTCGACCGTCTTGTCGGCTTATGTATTTGTTGAGTTCGTTCTTAACGGTGCCTCGGCTTATAACGCCAGTCTGTATACCTGGATGGTTTCGGACGGCGTTAAGTTCGAAATCGGCTTTATGATTGATGAACTGTCGGCGACCATGATGCTGGTAGTGACTTTTGTATCGTTAATGGTTCATATCTATACCATCGGTTATATGGATCATGATGAAGACTATAGTCATGACAACCCTTATTATCAGCGATTCTTCTCATATATCTCGCTGTTTACCTTCTCAATGTTGTCGCTGGTTATGGCCAACAACTTCCTACAGCTGTTCTTCGGTTGGGAAGCGGTAGGTTTGGTTTCTTACCTATTGATCGGTTTTTATATGAAGCGTGAGTCGGCGATTCAAGCTAACTTAAAGGCGTTTTTGGTCAACCGTGTTGGTGATTTCGGTTTCATTCTTGGTATCGCGGTAGTCTTCGTTTACTTCAATACCATGGACTATAAAGAGTTCTTCGCGCAGTTGAGTTCACAACGTGATGTGATGATTGAAATCATTCCGGGTGTGGAATGGTCGATGATTACCGTAATGTTGGTATTGCTATTTATTGGTGCGATGGGTAAATCGGCGCAGATGCCGTTACACGTTTGGCTTCCGGAATCCATGGAAGGTCCGACACCGATTTCGGCCTTGATTCACGCGGCGACCATGGTTACCGCAGGTATCTTTATGGTGGCACGTCTTTCACCTGCGTTCGAACTGTCAGAAGCGGCCTTAAGTTTTGTCTTGATTGTGGGTGCCTTGACCGCGTTTATGATGGGGCTTTTAGGTCTCATCCAGAACGATATCAAGCGTGTGGTCGCTTACTCGACCCTTTCACAGCTGGGTTATATGACGGCGGCGATGGGGGCATCGGCTTATGCGGCGGGTATGTTCCACGTATTGACGCACGCGTTCTTTAAAGCCTTGTTGTTCTTGGCGGCCGGTTCGGTGATTATCGCCATGCACCATAAGCAGGATATCCGCGATATGGGTGGTATGCGTAAGTATATGCCGATTACCTATGCGGCGATGTTGATCGGTTCCTTGGCGCTAATCGGCTTCCCTGGTTTCTCAGGTTTCTTCTCGAAAGACAGTATTTTGCTGTCATTGAACGAATCCGATCGTTTCGGTGCCATGTTCGCCTATGTGCTATTGATGGCCGGTGTTTTTGTCACCGCTTTCTATAGCTTCCGTATGTTCTTCTTGGTATTCCACGGGGAAGAGAGTGAATACGTGCGTACTCACGACATCAAAGAATCGCCTTGGGTGGTTACTTTGCCGTTGATTCTATTGTCTATCCCTGCAGTAGTTATGGGGATTCCAATGATGGAAGGCATGTTCAACGGTTCTTACTTCGGTCAAGCAGTATTCATTTTGCCTGAGAACGACGTAATGATGTCGCTGTTCAACAACTACTACCATGGTGTAGTGGATATGATTGTTCATTCGTTTATGACGCTACCGGTTTGGTTGGCATTGTCTGGTGTGTTTATGGCTTGGCTGCTGTATGTCAAGTTGCCGAATGTGCCGGGCAAACTAAAAGCGATGTGTCCACGTGGTTATTACATGTTGGACAACGCTTACGGGTTTGACCGTTTGAATGAGATTGTCTTTGTCGAAGGTGGTAACAAGCTTGGTAAGTTCTTTACCCGTAAGATCGATATCAAAATGATCGACACAGGTATGGTAACCAATCTGTTTATGGCGGTTGCCAACTCAGCCACGGCATTAAAGCAAGGGCAGTCAGGTTATCTGTATCACTATGCCTTTGTGATGATATTCGGCTTGCTAGCGATGCTAGTGTGGACCATTTGGTAATTGAAGAATAAGAAGAGAAGGGAATAGACTCAATGCTATCAAGCTATCCTATTTTAAGTACGCTGGTATGGCTGCCGATTATCGGTGGTCTACTGGTCCTATTTGCGGGACGCAATAATCCGTTACGCGCAAAATGGTTATCTCTAGGTACCGCCTTTGCCACTTTTGTTCTTTCATTACCACTTTGGTTTGGTTTCGATACCACCACGGCGGCAATGCAATTTGAAGAGAAGTTTGCTTGGATTCCTATGTTTAACGTCAACTATCATTTAGGTGTTGACGGGCTTTCCATGCCACTTGTTTTGTTAACCACATTCACTCAGGTGTTGGTTATCGCCTCTGCTTGGGATGTGATTAAAGAGCGTGTTGAACAGTACATGGGGGCCTTCCTGATTATGGGCGGGATTATGGTCGGTGTTTTCGTTGCACTCGATTCGATCCTATTCTATGTATTCTGGGAAGCGCTATTGATTCCAATGTTTATCGTAATCGGTAAATGGGGTGGACCACGTCGTGTTTACGCGACCATGAAGTTCTTCCTGTATACCTTCTTCGGTTCGGTATTTATGCTGGTTTCATTTATCTACCTGTACTATCAATCAGGTAGTTTCGGCATCCTGGATTTCCAAACCATGCACATCGGTATGACGGCACAGATTCTGATCTTTATTGCGTTCCTATTGGCGTTCGCGGTAAAAATCCCGATGTTCCCGGTACACACTTGGTTGCCTGATGCGCACGTTGAAGCGCCTACAGCCGGTTCTGTGGTACTGGCTGCGATTATGCTGAAAATGGGTGGTTACGGTTTCGTACGTTTTTCACTGCCGATTACGCCTGATGCGTCGATGACGTTAGATTGGTTGGTTATTGTGTTGTCACTGATCGCGATCGTTTATATCGGTATGGTGGCAATGGTTCAAAGCGATATGAAAAAGCTGGTTGCTTATTCATCTATCTCGCACATGGGATTTGTAACCTTAGGTATGTTCCTGGTTTATGACATTATGCAAAACACCGGTACTATGCAAGGCGCGCAGATTGGTATGGAAGGGGCGATGATCCAGATGATCTCGCACGGTTTCATCTCCGGTGCGATGTTCTTGGCGATCGGTGTGCTTTACGACCGCATGCATACTCGTGAAATCTCGGCCTACGGCGGTGTCGTCAATAAGATGCCTTGGTTCGTTTTCTTTGCGGTGTTGTTTGCCATGGCAAACGTCGGTCTTCCGGGTACTTCAGGTTTCGTGGGTGAGTTTATGGTTATTATCAGCTCATTCAAAGCCAATATCTGGTACGGAACACTTGCGGCACTAACATTGATCATCGGTGCGGCTTATACGCTATGGATGGTTAAGCGCGTATTCTTCGGTGCGGTAACTAACGAAAATGTTGAAAAGTTATCCGATTTAAATAAACGTGAATTCGCCATTATGGCAATTCTAGCGGTAGCGGTTGTTGCAGTGGGTGTCTTCCCATCGCCATTGATCGAAGTGATGCATACTTCGGTAGAGAACCTGTTGGTTCAAGCAACAACGTCTAAGCTTTAAACGGATATAGGTGAGTAAATTAATATGAATTTTGTTATTCCTGCATTCGCCCCAGCCGTTCCAGAAATGGTGCTGCTGGCACTGATGTCATTTATCTTGGTTGCTGATACTTTCTGGTCTAAACGCTGGCAGGCGGCAACTTATATAGCCACTCAAGCAACCTTGTTGGTTGTGGGTTATCTGATCTTAATCAGCTTCTCATCCGAGCAAGTGATTACCTTTAACGGCAGCTTCGTACGCGACAGTTTTGCCGATGTGATGAAGCTGTTCACAATCCTGACCGCATTCGGTGTCTTGATGTTCTCTCGTGAATATCTAAAACAGCATGAGTTCTACAGTGGTGAGTTCTTCATCCTAGCGCTATTCGGTGTGTTGGGTATGTTCGTGATGATCTCTGCCCACAATATGATCACCATGTATATTGGTCTGGAAATTCTGGCTCTGGCATCTATTGCGATGATTGCTTTGCGTAAAGACTCTGGGTTTGCGGTAGAAGCGGCAATGAAATACTTTGTCTTGGGTGCATTGGCAACCGGTATGCTGCTATACGGTTTCTCGATGATTTACGGGGCAACCGGATCAATCACTTTCCCTGAAATCGCTAAGGTGATTGCAGCGGGTGAGTCGGATGCAACAGTTCTAGCCTTTGGTTTGGTGTTTGTGGTTATCGGTTTGGCATTCAAAATGGGTGCCGTGCCTTTCCATATGTGGGTACCGGACGTTTATCACGGTTCACCATCTGCGGTAACGTTATTTATCGGTTCTGTGCCTAAGTTGGCCTATTTTGCAATGGTTTACCGTATTCTTGAAGAAGGCCTGACAGGGCTTGTTCACGATTGGCAGCAGTTGATTATTATGGTTTCGGTCTTGTCATTGATTGTCGGTGCCATTGTTGCCATTGCCCAGGATAACTTAAAGCGTATGCTGGCCTATTCAGGTATCGGTCATATCGGTTTCATGCTATTGGGTGTGATTGCCGCGAGTCCGGAAGGCTATTCTGCAGCAATGTTCTATATGATCGTTTATGCGGTAACAGGTGTTGCCGGTTTCGGTATTATTGTTGCGCTATCTCGTAAGGGTCAGGAATTCGATAAGATCGCCGATTTTGCGGGGTTGAATGCTCGTAATCCATGGTTGGCGTTAATGATGTTGATCATTATGTTCTCTATGGCTGGTATTCCTCCGTTTATCGGTTTCTGGGCGAAGATTATCGTGCTTGAAGAAGTGGTTAAAGCCGGCTTCACATGGTTAGCGGTATTGGCGGTAGTCACAGCGGTTATCTCGGCCTACTACTACCTAAAAGTGGTCAAGGCGATGTATTTCGACAAGCCTGCTGATGAAGCAGCGTTGAAAACCACCACTTTCGAAGGTCATGTTGTGCTAAGCTTGACCGCCGTAGCGCTATTGGTAGTTGGTCTAATGCCAAGCTGGTTGATTGATCTAAGTTACCAGACCTTAACGGTACAGTAAGGATTCAGTCCTACAGTCAAGTTATACTTTAAAGCCCGTGCTAAGCGGGCTTTTTTACATTTAAGGAGTTTATAAAGATGGATATGAATCAAGCCGTATGGTTATTGTTGGCCACAGCAGTTATCTTGGCGAATATTCCATTTATTCTGTCAAACCGTCTGTTTATCTTTATCAAGGTTCCCCACAAGTCGATAGTGGTCGATTTGGTTGAATGGTTTGTCTATTTCTGTATTACCGGCCTGTTTGCCTATTTATTGGAAAAGAAGAGTATGGGGCATGTCGCTCCTCAAGATTGGGAGTTCTATGCGATCAATCTATTCCTGTTTATCATCTTCGCGTTTCCAGGTTTTATCTATAGATATAGCCTAAAACAACACCTTAGCAAGGGCAAAGCATAAAAAAAGCCAATTAAACAAATTAAAGACAAAATAGGGGTTGTAATCTCAGCTCAACCCCCTATAATACGCCCCATCGAAACGGAAACGTTACGAACTACAAATTGACGCGGGGTGGAGCAGCTTGGTAGCTCGTCGGGCTCATAACCCGAAGGTCGTTGGTTCAAATCCAGCCCCCGCTACCAAATTCGAAAGCCAGGTTTATCAAACACTTACGAGTGAATGAGGTCTGGCTTTTTTATTGCCCAAATTTCGCCATTGTGGGGGAAATTGTGGCAAGTCCAGTAGGGGAACGGTTTACAAACTGTTTTAGATGTTGGTGACTAAAGTGGGCATAACGTTTGACCATCTTATAGTCTGACCAACCACCAAGCTCTTGTAAGACTTCTAGAGGCGTTCCTCGTTGAACATGCCATGTCGCCCATGTATGGCGTAGATCATGCCAACGAAAGTCCTCTAATCCCAATTCAGCGCAAACGTTTTTAAACGCCTTAGTATTGGCTCTCCGAATCGGATTGCCCTTATAGGTGAATACTCGTGTAGAGTGCTTTCCTATTTGTCGTTTAATCACATCTACAGCGACATCCGATAGCGGCACAACAAAAGCCAATTCAGACTTTAAAATATCGTCACCTTCCACATAGATGATACGTTGCGAGAAATCTACTTGATCCCATCGTAAGAGGGTGATATTCGATTCTCTTAACCCTGTCTCAAGAGCTAGGGTTGCCATATCGGCTATATGTGAAGGTAACGCCTTAATCAGTCTGAGAGCTTCGGGTTCTGCCAACCATCGCACTCGCTTTTTGGGTTCTTTCAAGAGTTTTATATAAGGTGGGTCGCATTTCACTTCCCACTCTTTGTGTGCTTTGTTGAGTACAGCTCTTAACTTCTGAAGTAATCGATTGACGGTTGCATTACTGACGCCTTCATTCAAACGTTGTTGAATGATGTCATCAATGTGCATTCGTCTGATCTCATCGACATACAAATGACCAAAATAAGGATCAAGGTACTTGAAGATACTCACTTCATTAGTTGAGTCTTTATTTTGCTTTTCACGCATGAATCGAACTACGGCTTCTTTCCATGTCATGCGAGGTTTTTCACCGAGGTGATAGACTCGCCATAGATCATGTTTTAGCTTTGCTTCAAATTCTAGCGCTTGCTGTCTGTCTTCAGTCGCAGAAGAGCGTCGTACTCTTGTTCCGTCTGGTGCGGTGAATTCAACCCACCAGATGTTGTTTCTAAGGTAAATTGACATAATGATTCCTCATTGTTGTCAACAACTTGCACAACACTCTCAGGGGTAGAATATTGATTTCTGATGTATTGTTCAAGATCTTGTTGAATGAAAACCCATTTTCTTCCAATCTTGCCACATGGAATTTGTCCTGATTGAGCCAATCTTCTAACTGTTTCAGAGTTACAATGTAAGAATTCAGCAGCTTGATTGAGGTTCAAAGTGTTATTTAGTTCAATCATGTTTTTTCTCCATTATTTCGGTGGCAAATCTATTTTTTTATGAGGTTTAGGCGGCTCTTCTAGACGCCCCATAAATTGGTAAAGTTGTTTGAGAGCAAGCCAGTATGCATATAATGTCTTATCGCTTAAATCTCGGTTGTGGCGGTAGAAGTCAATGATTTGTTTCCTCCCTAATTCATAAACAGATCGGGTTTTATGATTGGCTTTGGCAAACTCAAAAACCCGACGAATTTTTTTAACTTGCTGCCTTCGATTCTTCTTACCACCATGAGATTTGTATCGTTTGGATAAGATTTCGATTTCATCGAAATGTGCAGTAGGTGATTTTCTGTTCAACCTTTACCTCCTAGATATGCAGCGACTACATCCTCTCGATGATGGCCAAGTTCTTGTGAGATTTGCATTCTTGCCTGATAATCAAGATCACGGGCTTCTTGCAGACTGATTTCGAGTTGTTTTGATAGGTAAGGAATCCAAGCATCTTCACGATCTTGAATCTTGATAGGGGCTTCGTGGCCAACAAGTTCACGATATCTTTCTTGAGCGTATGCGTGACGTTCACCGTGAAATCGCAAGTCAGTATCTTTAGATCGATATTCACTTTTGTTGAAGGATTTGTAGGTTCTTTCTTCAGGAATCATGCTGCGAGCGTTTTGCTGAATTTCTGCGGCTCGTCTTAGCACTTCTATTTGAATATCGTTACGTATTTCAATTTCACGTCTTTGACCGCCTTTGGTTCCGCTCTCAATCGTTACTTTTCCTTTTTCTTCAGCTTCATTGAGTGCGGATCTGGCATCAAGTTTTGACTATTCTTCAAATCGGAGTCCAAATCGACGCTGGAGTTCCATCATGGTCGCAGTACGATCATTGGACTTTTCGATCAGTTGTTGGTGTTTTTCTTCAGAAATGGATCTGTCTGTTTTAGCTACGGTCGAACGTCGATCACAAACGTCTGATGGCTTCACATGCATTTCTCTATCACGACGGGCTTCTTCTAAAACCCGGTTAATAGCAGAAACACAGTTTTTTTGGTATGAAGGTTCTTTTTTTTCATCTCGTAACTTTCTAGCATAATCCTCGATATGATCTCGACGGATATCTTCCATCTTCTTTATGCCACGATCTTCTTTTAAATAATCAACAAAACGATTCCACCGCCCCTTAATAGATTTATAAGATTCTCCAGATTCATAAGCTTCTGAAATTGCTCTACGGCCAGCTTCTTTCATATCTCGATGGCCCAGTCCAAAATTCCTAGATCCCATTGGTATTTCCCCAAAAAACAAGTTAAGTGTATAAGTCTCGCGAATTAATGGGTCGCGGCCGCCCCATACCTTTTTGACTGTTTTAATCGCCAGCCATAGCGCAATAAGTTGATGGGAAATCGAACCTGTTCCTGATGGGGTGCCATGCAAAAAAAAGCCTGTTGCTTTCATGCGAGGAAGTGCGCGGTTCTGAAGCTGTTTCTGCAAAATAGCCAGGTGTGCCAGGAGCAAATAAACAGATCCCTAAGAGCAGTGATTGAAGCAATTTCATGCAAAATCATTCAATCATGTGGTTGAGCTAAACCGCCTGGATTCAGGGGTTTGGTTGAGGGCCGGTAGGCCTGTCTCTTTCCGCTACGCTCCGCAAAAATAAAAATCCTACCGGATTTTTAAATGCGTCGCTTTCGCTGGAAAGAGACAGGCACGCAAAAGTTTTGTCGCAAGTCAAAAAAGGTTACGCATCCCCTCGCGGTAGATGCAGCACCATTTTTTCCAACGAGAAAACCAGCGTTGAGGCAAACGGAATTAAGGATGTAAGAAATCCTCAAAATAAGTTGATATAAGAAAAAGCTTCCAGGGAAAAGGAAGTGAAAATTGATTATCGAGCATGACTCCAGTTCCGAAGAACTTGCAGATCAAATGGAGCCGAAGGATCTGCTAAGGGTGCTTGACGAATCAAGCTAAGAGTTCAACTAAGTACGTAGTTGACACGTTTTGCATTTTTGATTCTAACAACTAAATTTATAAAAACAATAGGTTTTTGTAATAAATCAAATAATTTTATTATGCTATGTTTTTGACATGCTGACTGATGCCCTACGGTTTTAGGCTCAAGTCTGAACTAGTGCAATTTATCAATCACGGTTATTTAATGATGAAATTGAGTCTAGTAACCGTTTAGTGTTGTTTGGGCTTTGCATTAGGTAAAGTGTTTCCATCATTGAGTTGTAATAATTCTGACTCATTACAACAATCAGATCCTTTTTCGGTCTGGTGATCAGAATCGGATCCTGGCTTTCATGCATTTGATCAAGTGTTCTGGCTAGATCCTTTTCAAATTCTTTAAACGATATCGTTTTCATATCACTTACCTGGTACATAGTTCTAAAAACTCTTCCGGATTTGGCGCAACTCGTTTGCGACCGGCAAGATCTCGGCAGATCTTTAAGCCATACGAAATTTGCTCTAAAGTGAGTGCATTGGCCACCGTTCATATTCACAGATTAACCAGGAATCTGACGGTGGCCATTGCTCAAAATGAATTGGCCCAAATTCATAGAGTGCATCGAGCGTTTTAACAAGTCGTTTCGTATGGCTTTTTAGTTTGATGGTGCCAGGCATTACGTTCTTTAATCTTTCATTGAGTCTTTATTCTTCATGTACCAGTTGCCATATTTCCAAGCAAGAAAGAGTATTAACGCCCAAAGACCAAAAGCAATCAAAGTTAATATTGTTTGCGTTTCCATGACAGCCTCCAAAAATAATCAATAAGTTAAGTATAGCAAATCGGAAAATAAAGCTGCTGCAAAGAGTATCAATAACGTATTTTATGTCTAGTAAAAAAGTGGTGCTTCAGTTTTTCGATTAATTATCAATTAGATATTCAGTTTCATATTTTTGTATTAGCCACTCAACTGCTTCACCTGCTTCAAACTCTTCGGGGTTATATATCGCATATACTGTTCCTGCTGTATATAAATAAGTTCCGATAATTTTAGGTAAAAAAACCACTCCAAGGTTTTGGAGCTTAGTACATAGCTCACTTGAGCAGTTATTATAAGTGGGTCGTGAGAAAGGGAGGTGGCTATCATCCGTTATACCATCACGATTTAACTGTTCGATGGCAACTGTTGCGTTTTGAATTGTTAATTGTTCGATTGCTATCATAAAGTCTTCAATTGATATTTCAGGCATATTTTTTAACCTTAGGCTTGGAGGAGCTTTTTGGCTCTAGGATTTAGTTCTTGCAAGTTGATTTGGTAGGACTGATTTTTTGTAGCTTACTTTTTTATCATTACTATCATATTCTGTAGAGCTAGCCCAAACGCCAGCGGTAACCGAAGAAAAACTTAAAATATTGTTTGGGATTTGTTGACCACTGCAAATACCAAGTATTAGTAATAGGAATAGATGTTTAATCTCAAAATCCAAATCGAGTTCCTGTTGGGTAAGTGAATATTATTTAGATATTTATTCTTTGCGATTGTTATTAAAGTTTATCTGAGGAAAAGTTTGAGACATTAATGTATTCAACTGTTCTTTTAATTCTTCTAGGTTCTCGCCATTAAGTTTATTTTTTCGATGCTTTATTTGTTTTTTACAACTTAAGTATGTAAAAAATCCAATTTTTCGAGCTAAAGCGAGAATATCATTTTCTAAATCTTTTAATGCAAGACCGTGAAGGCTATCTGACATATGACTTGTTAATGAGTCCGCATCTTGTTCATTAGTATCTAATGTCGCCAAAACTGGTTTAGCTTGTCCTATGTATTCGTCAAGAAGTGATATCAAATCTTGTATGTTGGTGGAAGAGCTAATTTTGTAAGCCAATATAGGGGCATCTATAGCGATTAACTCCAAAGCTTTACTATATTGTTCTTGGTACGAACTAATATCTGAGTTTAGAAAGTTTGTTAAGTTTGATGCTGTTTGGGGGATTAATAATGATTTCAACTGTTCCTCAAAATGGTTACTTTGAGAAACTATTTCTTGGGGGAGTTGGAGTTTAAAATCACTTATCAATTGGTCATACAGTTTTTCAAATGTATTTTGCTTAAGGGCTGATACGCGATGCCAGATTTCTAGTAAATGATACAGAGCTAGTTTTTTATTTTGTTTGTTTTGTTTTATTGAACGAAATAAATAGCCCACGCTAAATAGAACAGCTGAAAACATTGCAAGAATATAAGTTGAATATTGACCAGATAATATATCGTTCATATTTTGTTTTTTTCTTGGACTGTGGATTTGACTTTATGGAAAGATAATACGGGTTTTATTATAATAATACTGATTATTTAGCATCTTAGCATGATTATTACTCATCATGTGCATTCATGAGTTGAATACGAGAAAGAGTACGCAATGAGGCAAAAAAGTATCTGGTTTTTTAGTGGTAATTCAATTCAAAGTTAAGCATTAATACTAGCTTTATATGCTAGACATTTGTAATGTCTAGCAAGTTAGTTGCTATTCAGTTTAAGCTTTAAGCTTAGAGGAAATTTTCGTAATGCAATACATAAAAAAAATAAAGCTTTTGAATTTTAAACGTTTTAAAGAGTTTGAAATTGAATTCAATGACAAAACCAACATTATTATTGGAGGTAATGAATCAGGAAAAAGTTCTATTATTCAAGCTATAGAACTCATTGCCAGTGGAAGTCGAAATAGGGTTGAGACCATTGGTATTGAATCTCTATTAAATCGTGATGCGATAGTTCAATTTTTTAGAAGTGACAAGTCTTTTGAACAGCTTCCTGAAATACATGTAGAGCTGTATTTAGGAGATGAAACAAATCCAGATTTGTATGGCCGAAATAATTCTGAAGGAATTGATGCCAGTGGGTTGCATATGGTTTGCTTACCAAATGAAGATTTAAGTGCTGAGATTAATCAAGTTCTTGCCGAAGATGGTAACTTCCCCTTTGAATTTTATGTTGTTAAGTTTTTTACTTTTAATGGTGAAGCTTACTCAGGATATCGCCGTTTCTTAAAATATTTAACAATTGATAATTCACAGATAAATACTGATTATGCCAACAAAGAATATACGAAAACAGTTTATGAATCATCAGTTGAAATGACTGAGCGAACAAAGTTAAGTAATAGATACCGCCAGGCTAAACAATCATTTGTTATTGATTACTTTCAAGAAATCAATGACGGTTTAGAAGGCGTTAAGTTCTCGGTTAAGTCGAATTCAAAATCAAACTTAAATACAGATATAGCTCTTTTGCAAGACTCTATCCCAATTGATGAAAGAGGGAAAGGTCATCAATGTTTTATAAAAACAGAGTTTGCTCTAACAAGGAGTAATGGCGAAGAGGCAATACATAGTTTGCTTTTGGAAGAGCCTGAAAACCATTTGAGCCACGTAAATATGAAGCGGCTGATTTCAAAAATATCACAATCGCATGAAAATCAGATAATTATTACAACTCATAATAGTTTGATTTCTACAAGGTTGGATTTACGTAATGCAATTTTGTTGAACAGTTCATCTGAACAGTTTTTAAAACTGGATGATATCGACGAAGATACGGCTAAATTTTTTATGAAGGCTCCAGACAATAATATCTTGGAATTTGTTCTGTCTTCCAAAGTCATTTTAGTGGAAGGAGATGCAGAATATATATTAATGGAGGCTTTATATAGTAAGGCGACAGGAAGAACTCTTGATGAAGATAATATTCATGTTATATCTGTCGGTGGTACGAGCTTTAAGCGGTACATGACGTTAGCAAGTCGTTTAAATATAAAAGTTGCTGTGATTCGAGACAATGATGGGGATTATCAAAAAAAGTGTGTAGATAATTATTCTGACTTTGTAGCTGAAAATATAATTGTATTTTCGGATGAAGATAATTCTCGTTATACATTTGAGGTTTGTTTGTATCAAGATAATGCTGCAATTTGCGACAAACTTATTGAGGGTAATCGTGTACAGAAAAGCGCTCTTGATTGGATGTTAGATAATAAAGCTGAGACTGCTTTTAAACTCACTGATAACTATTTTAATGAATTAGTAGTACCTGAGTACATTCAGAAGGCGATAGAGTGGATAAACGAGTAGTTTTTGCGGTTGCAGGTTCGGGTAAAACTTCAAGTATTATTCAACAACTGAATCTAGAGTCTCGTTGTTTAATTGTTACTTATACCGATAATAATACAAGTCATTTAAAAAAAAGGATCATTAAAAAGTTTGGATTGATTCCCAAAGGGGTAAAGGTATACAGTTACTTTACGTTTCTTTACTCGTTTTGTTTTAGGCCTATTTGTGGTTATCAACTTAAAACAAAAGGGCTGATTTTTCCAAACTCGCTCCCCAAACATATTCTGCAATCAAAGAAAGATTCAAGAAAGCACTATATTGATCCAAATTTGCGTTTATATGCCAATCGTTTGGCGAAACTGTTAATTGAATTTAATGTGGTTTCTGATGTAATAAAGCGAATTGAACATTTTTTTGATTTTGTATTTGTTGATGAGGTACAGGATTTCGCAGCTAATGACTTTAACTTTTTATGTGCTTTATCAGCCACAGATGTAGATATACAGCTTGTTGGTGATTTTTTTCAGCATACTTTTGATACTAGTAATGATGGAATGATTCAAAAAAATCTCCATAAATCATTTGAAGGCTACTGTAAACAATTCGAGAAAGCGGGTTATACCATTGACTTGACGTCACTTTCTCACAGTTATCGATGCAGTCCAAGTATTTGTTCATTCGTAACAGAAAATATTGGTATTAATATTGAATCTCATCGTAAAGATGCAGTGGAAGTTTGTTTGCTGGAAGATCAATTAGAAATTGATAAAATTTTTCTAGATAACTCAGTAGCTAAACTATTTTTTAATAAAAGCACTTCGTACAATGGTAATACTCATAATTGGGGAAGTACAAAAGGGCTTGATCACTTTAATGATGTTTGTGTTGTTTTGAATCCAAATACATTTAGAGCCTTTAAGAACAGCCAGCTTGAATCATTAGCATCAACTACCAAAAATAAGCTTTATGTTGCTTGTACTAGAGCAAATAGAAATCTATATTTTGTAAATCAATCCTCTTTAATAAAATATAAGATAGATTAATTTAAATAGTATTTTATTTAATGGAGTTTTATATCCTTGGCAAATCTAAATAAACTTTTTTCTGAACAACTTAATAAATCATTACACCTTGATAATGGTGGTGAAATAAAAATAAGTTTTTGCTCAAATGAAACAAAGGTAGTTTCTTTTATTGAGAGTTCAGAGGTAATTGTTGGTTGTGCGCCATGGTTTAATAACCAAAATATAATTAATGCTTTGCAAAATGTTAATAAAGGCTGTTGCATAATTCTTGATAAAAAACAATTTATGAAGCTACCTGATTATGAAGCAAGACGATACATTTCTAACCCAGTTAATTTTTGTATATCCACAGTTTTAAAAAATGGCTGCATTAAAGCTTTTTTTAAACGTGATCTAGATAGTGTCAACAATGATTCAACATTTAGGTTATTTGGTGTTAATGGTGATAATTACAGTTTAATGCACTATAAATATTTAATTCGTTGTGATATCGAGAAAAATGAGCACAACGAGGTTAATTTAAAACCTAAAGCTGTGATAACGGGTTCATTAAACTATACATATAACATGAATAATTCACGTGAACTATTTTTAGAAATCGATTCCGAAGAATTTGCCATTTCGTTTTATGAAGAATGGTGCGAATTGTTTTCATTGAGTGAATCGATTTTGAGCAAAAATAATGAGTTGACGCCAGAGTTTTTACAAAGTGGAGTTAAGTTTGAGGATATTGAAGATGCTAATGAAATTTGTCCTTATAAAGATTTAATTGATATGCACGAGAATATTGTTTTTAGTGAATGGTGTAGGTTGGAAAAAGAAATTTATAGACAAAGTGACTATAGAGATTAATTACTCTATGAAATATCCTGTATTTGCCTTAATTCGCTTAAAGTTGTTTTATGGATTGTTAATTTGTTGGGAGTGCTTATAAGTTATTGAATTTGTTAAGAATGGTGGCTAATAGTACTAGTTTAATCATAAGTAAATCAATATGTTATGTTTTATTGACTCTTTAGGAAGGAGAATGAATCGCCACTAATTTACTAGACACTTCATAGCCATTTTATAATGGTCAAAAAAGAGGTGTTAAATGAGCAGTAAACGCTACCCTGAAGAATTCAAAATTGAAGCCGTAAAACAGATAACCGAGCGAGGTTATCCTGTATCGGAAGTATCCAAAAGATTAGATGTTACAACCCATAGTCTTTATGCCTGGCTGAAGAAGTATGGACCTGACAAAGACAGTCATCAGGCCAAAGCAGATGAGCAAGCTGAATTAAAGCGCCTTCGTAAAGAACTGGCTCGTGTCACAGAAGAACGAGATCTTCTAAAAAAGGCGGCGGCATACTTCGCAAGAGAGTCCGATTGAGGTATGCCTTTATTCGACAGAATGCAAAAGGACAATCAATCCGACGATTATGTGAACTATTCAATGTTCATCCCAGTGGCTACTATGCTTGGCTAAATAAGCCCATTTCAACAAGCCAAAAGCGCAACCAAAGACAAACTGGACTGATAAAACAGTTCTGGCTGGAATCAGGTGGTATCTATGGTTATCGGAAGATATTTGCCGACATGCTTGAGCATGGCGAATCTATTGGTATCAACCGAGTACACAAGCTCATGCATGATTCCGGATTAAAAGCTCAGGTTGGTTATAGAAAGCCAAGACAGAAGTCTGGAACGGAAAACATCGTTGTGCCGAATCGACTGAACCGAGAGTTTAATTCGCCAGCGCCTAATCAATCATGGGCGACTGATATTACCTACATTCGAACGCATGAAGGCTGGTTGTATTTAGCGGTGGTGGTAGATCTGTTTTCTCGACGAATCATTGGTTGGTCGATGCAATCCAGAATAACCAAAGACTTGGTGTTGGATGCGTTATTGATGGCGGTGTGGAAACGTAGCCCCAAAGATAAAGTCATAGTGCACTCAGATCAAGGAAGTCAGTACACCAGTTATGACTGGAATCACTTTTTAAAGTTCCATAATTTAGAAGGCAGCATGAGCAGAAGAGGCAATTGTCATGATAATGCGGTTGCTGAGAGTTTCTTTCAATTATTGAAGCGAGAACGCATCAAGCGAAAGATATACAAAAACCGGGATGAAGCCCGACAAGACATTTTTGATTACATCGAAATGTTTTACAATCCTAAACGACGTCATTCATCGAACAATCAACTCTCACCGGTTGAATACGAGAAGCAGTACGAAATGAGGCTAAAAAGCGTCTAGGTTTTTAGTGGCGATTCATCTCTTAACGACTCCATAGTTTCTTAGGAAGATTTTTATCTTTTAAAATACAGTGAAATGAGAAAGTGTTTAGTTACATGAATTAGGAGTTATTTTATGGGATGTTGTTGCGGAACTAATAACAGTAGTTGTGCTACTCAACCTGATAGGCTCCAGTGTCCACTAAATCAAAAGCTATGCAAGCGAGTGTCCATTCTTACGGTTTTACACAACGTTATTAAGCCTTGGAAGTTATCTTTTGAAGGAAATGCCTATTATTTCTGCGATGATCCAGATTGTGACGTCGTATATTTTGATAATAAGGGTTCAGAGATAAGGCGTTCGGATGTTCGATCCATTGTAGGAGTTAAAACTGATAGCTCAAGTGCGCTGATCTGTTACTGCTTTGGAGTATCGAAGCAAGACTATTTGAATGACTCTACTATAAAAGACTTTGTGATCGAACAAACAAAACTCAAGAATTGTTCATGCGAGGTTCGAAATCCGTCTGGTAAATGCTGCCTTAAAGATTTTCCGAAATGAGTTTTTGTATTGTTGCTTAAAGTGGTTTGAAGTATGTTTGATTGGGGTTGAGTGTTGTTAAGCTGTTGATTTAATTAAAAATATTGGCTCATAACCCTAGTTAAATAATAATTAAATCAAATAGTTATGTTTTTCTTTGTGTTGAGTGGTTTTTTGATTATGAATGTCTGATATGGTTGATTGAGTATGAGATTTGCCACTTGATATGATGCGTTTCAGGTGGCAAACTCCTTCTCTAGGTATACAAGATCGTAGTGCTCTTATTGAAATTCGGATGCATTGAAGGTGGTTGTTGAGCCATCGTTAAAAATAACAGTCACTTGTCCAACCGCAGTTACTCGTGCTGTAGCTGGAATTGAAACCTTTTGACCTGTTGTTTGCGATGTGACTTCAATTGACATTGAAATAAGCCCTTGAGGCGAAACGCTATTGACAGTGATTGTTTGACCATTAATTGTTGCTGCTGATCCAGCAACTATAGCGTTTCGAGTTGCACTACTAGCCGAATTTGGTGTAACCGTTGATGAGGTTGGTTGTGATTGATTTGCCGCAGGTTCAGTTCCCGCAACAGCTACTTGAACTAGGCTGAATAGGGTAAGAGGCAAAACTAGCCATTTCATTTTCATTTCTAAATCTCCTAATTTTTTAATTTTGGGAACAGGCAAACGGCTTACCAGCTGAAGCTGTAACCTATGCTTCCGCCAAATTCAGTTTTACCAGTTGCAGTGCCGCCATCAGCTGCATCAACACCATTTACGTTGACAGCACTTAAAGTAACAGTCAATGGATACTCTTTCATAGGTACAAATGACAAGCCGCCGCTGACATAATTACCGTTATAGTCCAAAATTAAACCCACCTGACGATGCACAGCCAATGCTGCGGCACCGAAAATACCGATTTCACTATCTTTTGTGCCATTGTTTACGTTGGCAAAACGTTCATTGCCCACCCCAACGGTTAAGCTAAGAGTATATGGATTGAAGGGGTTGGATGATAGGGGTTGGACGTTTGTATAAGCTAGATAAACACTCGGATCCACTTGTTCAAGACCAGCTCCCCATCGTGCGATATTTTCAGCTCCAAACGAGACTCCTGAGGTCTTACCTACATTGTGACTAAATTTAATTGAACCGGAACCTTGCTCACCAAAACCGGAGTCTTGACCATTATTTGTAAGGCTGATTATGTTGAGTTGAAGCTCCATTGCCAGTTTTTCGGTATCTCCAAACCCGGCGCCAACACTTGCTGAACCGTCCAGTTTGTTGTTTATCGTTGTGGTTCCACCTACCGAAAAGTACATTTGGCCGCTGCTAGCGGCGAAGCCTGTTGGTACGCCAATTCCAATTCCAGGTGCCGATTTTGGGGCTGTTAAAAGAGCAGCAATCAATCGTTTTTGATCGTCTGACAACTCAAATTGAGCGGCACTAGCATTCCCTGTACTTGCAAGAACTCCAGCAGTTGCAAGTACAAGAGCAGACAGTTTCTTATTCATATCATCTCCTAATTGGTTTTATCGTTGATTTATAACTTAATGATTTGAATTCTATCAACAAAAAGTGGCGGTGTAGTTTTTTTTACAAAAAAGTGCAGTCTTGGATAACTGAGTATGCGAATCTGGAAAGGGAGGGAGTCTAAAGTGACTCTAACGCTAGGTTTTGAACTAAGAAATTGGGTACAAAGTTTTGGTTACCGTTTGATATACAAGGATACTCAGAAAATACTAAGTAGCGTTAAGTGGGATAAAGTTTGTCAAAAATAGTTGAGAGTGTATTTAAGTTGTTGAAATTATTGAAAATAGCGGCTCATAACCCGAAGGTCGTAGGTTCAAATCCTGCCCCCGCTACCAAACATATAAACCAGTGTTTTCAATGGTTTAGCGGATATTGAACACTGGTTTTTTTCGCTCAAATTTTGGCTTTGTGCCAATTTTGTGCCATTTATGACGTATTGTGCCAAGTAATCTACACTGAAGTGGGCATAGCGTTTAACCATCTTATAGTTGGTGGCCAATCACCTTTTATAGGATTCCTTGTTGAACAAAGGATGTCGGCGATTCCCCTCATAAGAAGATAACACTTGATTTTCTTTTTAGTTAGCCACCGGAGCTGATTCCGATGTATTTATCTACTAGCTCATTTAATACAGCAATGTCGAGCGGCTTTGTTAAATACTCATTAAAACCGGCCGCCAATCCCTTTTTTATATCATCTGGCATAGCATTGGCTGTAATTGCAAATACCGGGATATGTCTAATGTCTTGATTTTGCCTGATGATATTTAGAACTTGATAGCCATTCATGGAAGGCATGTTTATATCTAAGAGAATCAAGCTCGGTTTATTTTCAATCGCCAGTTCTATGCCGACTTCAGGAAGGTGAGCTGTATGTAACTTAATATAGTTTTTGGGTTTTAAAGCACGACTAACAAGTTTGATGTTGGCAGGATTGTCTTCAATGTACAAAACATGAAACTTTCTTTGCTCTGAAGCATGATCAATTCCTTCACCATTGGTGGAAATGTCAGAATTGGTTATCTCCTTATCGACTTTTGCATTTTCGGCTGGTAATTCAATCCAAAAAGTAGTGCCTTTGCCTAGTTCGGTTTCTACACCAATATTACCTTCCATCAAATCAATGATTTTTTGAGAAATGCTAAGGCCTATTCCGGTGCCCTCGATTTCACTTTTAGTCATGTTCAGCCGCTCAAATGGTTGGAATAGTAAAGGTATTTGTTCTTTTGAGATTCCTTCCCCGGTATCGATAACTTCAAACCTTATTGTATGTTGTGGTTTGTTTTCCTTGATTGTTAGGCTCACCTTGCCATTTTTTCTATTGTATTTAATTCCATTGGAAAGAAGGTTTAATAAGACCTGTTTGAGTCTGGTATAGTCAGCTCTAACAGCAAGATCCGTTGTTAACTGATAATCAATTTGAATATCGTGCTTTTGTGCAAAAGGTTTTATCAAAGAAAAGCATTCTGAGGTAAGCCCTTTGAGGTCGACTGCTTCGATGGACAAGTCAATCTTACCGGCCTCAATTTTAGATAAATCGAGAATATCATTGATTAAGTTCAAAAGATGATCTCCCGCCTTTTTTATTTCATTGACATTATCAAGATCATATTTATTCAAAGAGTCGCTTATCTCTAGGATTTGGCTAAATCCAATGATTGCATTAAGAGGGGTGCGTAATTCATGGCTCATACTTGAAAGGAAATCAGATTTTGCCTGATTTGCATTTTGAGCTTTCATTCTGTCTTGGATTTCTTGGTTAAGTTTTTCTACGGTATTCGAGAGCCGTTGTGTCCGCTCCTGAACTTTGGCTTCTAAGTTGTCTTTGGCTAACTCTAGCTGATGATTTACTTCATCCAGTTCTTTATACTGATTCTTAATGATGTTGTCGGCATGCCTAACCAGTAAATAAATAATTATGAAAAGCCCTAAATATTCAATCACAAGAAAAATAATATCTTTGTAAAGCTTATTAATTGACTTATCCACTAAATTCGTAACGTCTGAATAGAGTTCGAAAGCCGCAATGATTTCATTGTCTTCATTATGAATAGGTATATAGGTTTCAACGATTTTCCTATCAAACATTTCACCATAAGAAGTTTGAAAACTGTTTTTTAAAACCAGCTCGCTGCTGGTGTTCGACAGCTTGAACACTTCCTCAAGAGATGAGCTATGACTGGGTTTTTTGCCGATTTCGTCTGCAATTGAGGAGTATATGGTTGTAGTATTTTTAGCAAAAATCTTCACTTTTAAAATAGGATATTGCTTAGAAAATTTACTTAAAATACTGTCAATATTATGTTTTGCTTTATGGTTTCTCAGAAACTCTTGACTGGTATTACTTGAAGATAGCAGTTGTTTAATTTCAGGTTCGAGTAGTTTGCCCAAAAAACCTGACAATATGATATTTTCACGTTCACCGAGGTTTTCCAAATTAGACATATCACGGCTATAAACGCCGGTTCCAAAAATAATCGTAAATACAAGGAAAGCAATACCACCTGTCATTAAAAAATATTTTTTTAACTGGAAATGTTTTTTCATAATCTGTAGCTTCCCGATTAATTTTTTGCCTTAAATTTTTGCGCTCGTGGTTTATTGCATGCTTAAAAGCCGTCTGAATTCTTCTGGGTTAACGGGTTTACTGAAGTAGTAGCCTTGGACTTGATCACAGCCATAGCTTTTAACTATTTCCATAGCGGTTAGTGTTTCAACGCCTTCGGCAACAGTCGTTAGTCCTAGGCTATGTCCTAAGTCTATAGTCGAGCGAACAATTTGCTGGTCATTCTCATCTTGCTCGATATCAATAACAAACGATTTATCAATTTTCAACTCCTGAACAGGTAAGCGCTTGAGATAAGCCAGAGATGAAAACCCTGTTCCGAAATCATCTATGGATATTTTCACCCCGAGTTTGTTCAATTTATTCAATTGGTCAATGGAAAGAGATAGGTTTTCCATCATGACATTTTCGGTAATCTCCAACGTTAAAAACTCGTAATTCAGATTGAACTCTTCCATGAATTCTTTGACCTTCGAACATAGGCCAGTGCTTGCAAGGTCGCGGACTGATAGGTTAACAGAAACGGAAATCGGATAACCTTGTCTATGCCATTTACTGCATTCTGCGATGGATTTTTTGAGTATTTGTAATGACAGCCTATGAATCACGCCCATTCTTTCTGCGGTTTCGATAACTTTGTCTGGTGGTACATAGCCATGGTTTTTGTGAATGAAACGTAATAATGCTTCGGCACCACAAATGCTTCCAGTTTCGAGATTTATCTTAGGCTGAAAATTAATCTCGAATTGTTCTAGTTCGAGTGCTTCAAGCAGGTCATTAACCAATATGAGCCTGTCTTTGCTATAGACGTTTTGATTAGCATTGTAAAGAGAATAGCCGGTTCGTTTACGTTTGGAGGCGTACATGGCCATATCAGCGCATTGCAAAATCGTTTCGGCATTCAGGCCGTCGTGAGGAAAACCAGCTATCCCAATGCTTATACTGATGGAGACTTTTTCTCCATTCAAATTGAAAGGATGGGCGATATCTTCGATGATTTTTTCAGCTAAAAAGGCAGCCTCTTCCTTGTTTGTATCAGGTAATAGAATAGAAAACTCATCGCCGCCAAGTCTCGCTAAAGTATCCGATTTACGTATTAAGCGCTTAACCCTCTTTGAGACCTCAATCAGCAAAGAGTCCCCTGAGGCGTGTCCGAGCGTGTCGTTAATATCCTTGAAATAATCCAAATCCATGATGAACAGTGAAAAGGTTGAATGCTGTCTTTCCGAGGAAAGTAACTGATATTCGATACGTTGGTTTAATGAAAAACGATTTGGAAGGCCTGTCAAGTGGTCGTGAAGTGCTTGATGTTCCAGCTCGTTTTGTCTTGCGGAGACTTCATTATCCATTTCAACGAAAGCTTCAATGAGTCGGGCCATCTCTTTCGTTTTTGCCGGTTTTATTTTCGGTAAAGTCACTTCTAATGCGCGTGAGCGTAATGCCTGAGTGACTCTATCAATAGGTTTGAAAATGGCCCATTCCATCGATAATAGAATGAAACTGATGATGATTAGATATAAGCTGATGATCCCGTAAATCAAATAATTGAAAAATGCATCGCTTTTCGATAATTGATTATCTAGGTTTTGTTTTTCATCTCTTAATACCTTTTCAAGCTGGTTACAAAGGATTGTGATGTTGGTAATGAGTGGCAGAATATCATTTTGCATAATCATGGCATCTGATCGCCATTGATTATTTTCGGACAGGTTTCGCATCTGTAAAAAATTGTCGATCCAGTCTTCTGATATCTTGTGGATGGATTTTACTGTCGGTAAACCTTCAAAGCTGTCTTCTTCAGCATAAAACTTTTCAAGTTGATTGAGATTCTTTTTAAACAGTTCATACATATCGGCGAGACTGCTTCCCTGTTGTTGAAGTATTTCGGTGGTAAATGAAGCCAGGCGGTTAACCATGTAGATTCGGGTCTGGGAAATGGCTTCAGACCAAAGAGTACGAGTTTTCAATAAAAGAGGGTAAAGTTCTTCATTGGTCGGTTTGAGGCTTTCAGATTCGATTTCCAATATTAAAATCTCGAACCCCGATTTAATGTTGTCTTGTTGAACCTCCATGATATTGGCTGAAATATCCATTGCAGGGTACTGTTTGTTGATATCCAGTCGATACTCTATGAGGCGTTTTATCTCTTTGTTGAGTTTTTCGAAATTTAGCTTAATCGGATTTACGGTATTCGCTAAGTCAACATGATATGGATGTGTGGATTCATTGAGTTGGTTAAGCGAGTCGATGGATTCTGAGGTATAAATATCGATATTTTGAGTTAAGTGCTGGTTAAGGGGATCAAGAAGGAAGTGGTTGATGTCTCCATTAATGTGTAAAAGATAATCTCTGACCTCTTTGAGGTTGGCTTGTTCATTCAAAACACCTTCATACCCTCGATTAACAGTGTTTTTTGTATTCAGTGCCTTAAAGTAGGCTGCAGTGATTGCCGCAATAACCAAAAGGCCGATTACTATGTTGAGCAATACGTAACGTTTTCTTAGGCTGGGTAGTTTTTTTTGTGAAGTACTCATAAATCATCGTTGGGTAAGCTAAATCAAGTTTAGCGTATTTAAGTTATATTCTCTTTTGGATTCTTGTAATAGAGGGCTAAACATGAACGAATAATCTATGTTCGTGCTTACATTCTAGTACTTAATTAGAGTCTGCATTATAAAAACTCTAAATGTCTGTATTCATTTAATAATTTCATGGGAAGGCCTTATATCAAATGGGTATGGGCAAAACATCGCACTTTTGCCCATACCTTTTTTTAATCAAATCAGAACCAGAAACGCACCCCGGCAACGACGCTTGCTTCTTGTTCTTTGCCGCCTTCTGCTTTGACGTAATCTGCAGTTGTGCCAAAGAACTGGTTATAGGTTAGGCCGATATAAGGCGCAAATTTGCGCGTGATTTCGTAACGCAGACGCAACCCGATATTTAGCTTAGATAAGCCGGAGCCCATCCGCATTTGTTCGTTATCAAAGGAGTAGGCACTCAAGGCGATACTGGGTGTGAGTACCCATTTTTGAGTAAATAAAGCCTCATATTCGGATTCTAGGCGTAAACCCAAACCGTCAGAACTTGCCAGCAACAGAGCATTGGTTTCAAAGAAGTAAGGCGCTAAACCCTGTATACCGATTGCCGCCCAGGTCTGATTGGATTCCGGCGTGGTGTCATATGCCACGCCAAGCTGTAAATCCCAAAACTTTTCGACTGGAGTTGAGTACAACAGTTGGTTTTCAGACTCTATTTCTCCGTGTGCGCTTTCGCCTTCGGATTTAATGTATAGCTTATGCCAGTCTTTTCCGACCCAGGCCGTGGCAGCCCAGGCCGTAGGGTTGTTATCCTGGTTACTGACTTCTAGGTTATCCATTAAAAAATAAGCCAATAACGGATCCCTTTCTCCGCCCGCTTGCGCATTAACGGTCATGATGGTCATGGCAAAGATTGATTGAAAAAAAATTGTGGCCGGTTTTTTGATTAAGTATTTCATGATGTCTTTCCTTGAATTCTGTCGATTATCGAATTTGTACGCGTCTAAACATGCCCATCATGTGATACAGCATGTGACAGTGGAATGCCCAATCACCGCGTGCATCCATGGTGACTCTATAGCTGATTTTGGCACCGGGTTGAACCACTATCGTGTGCTTTCTAGGAATGTGGTTCTCATCCCCTGTTTCCAAATCGCTCCAGACGCCGTGTAAATGCATTGGGTGATTCATCATGGTGTCGTTAATAAAGGTGATACGGATTCGTTCACCGTATTGAAACTTTAACGGCGGCGCTTCATCAAAAGGAATGCCGTCAATTGACCACATGTAACGTTCCATGTTTCCTGTCAAGTGGAGAACAAGCTCTTTGGTGGGTTTTGGCTCGTGGCGGGTAGGGTACAGGTTTTTAAGGTCTGCATAGGTTAACACCTTGCGACCGTTGTTACGTAGCCCGACCCCAGGATCGTCCAAGCGATAGCTGGCACCGGTTGCACGCATATCAATCTGCGGACCTTCTTTTCTGGGAACCTCTATTTGTGGGAGGTTTGGGTTCATATTCATTGGCATCATAATGGAATCGAGATCTACATTCATGGCTTGTGCGCTGTGTGAATGAGCGGAGTGATCGACATCACTGACATCCATGCCCATTTGCATTTGTTCAGACGCTAAGGCGTGACGGTAATCGGGCGATGAATATGAGCTTTTCGACATGTCATGACCTGAATGATCGATGGCATTATTGTTCATCGTTTCCATGTTGTGGCCTGAGGAGTCCATGGGGTTATCACTCATCGATCCCATGTCGTGACCGGAGTGGTCGGTGGCAGTATCATTCATTGAGCCCATATCATGACCCGAATGATCCATGCCCTGCATATCGCTATGATCCATTCCCATATCGGTCATGGTTAGAATCGGTAACGGATCCATTTCTGGAGCCTCTGCTATTTGGCTGGTATCGGTTGTCAGGGAGCCAATAGCGTATCCGGTGCGATCTATAGACTGGGCAAAGATAGCATAGGCGGTTTGTTTGGCTTCAGGTTCGATAATGACATCGTAGGTTTCGGCGACACCAATCCTAAACTCATCGACTTGCACAGGTTGAATCAAATTACCGTCGGCGGCAATAACCGTCATTTTTAGGCCTGGAATGCGAACATCAAAAAACGTCATCGCTGCGGCATTGATAAAGCGTAAACGCACTTTTTTACCGGCTTCTATTTGAGCACGCCAATGGGCATTCGGGGATAAGCCATTCATCAAATAGGTATAGGTGGCACCGGACACATCAGATATATCGCGATCAGTCATTTTCATGGTATTCCACATCTTTCTGTTTTCCCACGCCTTAGAAAAACCGAATTGCGAGATTTCGTCAAAAAAATCGCCGACCGTTCTTTGCCCGATATTATAAAAATCCCCCATTTTTTTGAGATTGGCATAGATGGTTTCAGGAGCCGTGTCTGACCAATCGGAAAGTTGCACGACATAGTCATAGTCGGAATGGACAGGTTCGCTCTTTCTTGGCAGGACGACGATTGCACCGTACACACCGGTCTGTTCTTGGTATTCCGAGTGGCTGTGATACCAGTAGGTTCCGGTTTGTTGAAGGGTAAATTGGTAAGTGTAGGTTTCGCCTGGCTTGATGCCATCAAAACTGAAACCTGGCACACCATCCATATGGGTTGGCAGGATTATGCCATGCCAATGAATGGATGAGTCGACATCCAATTCGTTTTTGACCCTTAAGGTAACGGTGTCTCCCTCTCTAAACACTAATGTGGGTGCAGGCAAGGAACCATTGATCAGGGTGGCGATTCGCGTTTTTCCGGTAATATTGACACGTTTTTCGGCAATGGTTAAATCAAACTCGGTACCGCTTAATAGCGTTTGCTGAGAATAAAATTCCTCAGTGTTGCGGGAGATAAATTCATCTTCGGCCAAGGCATTGGGAATTCGTGCTCCCACTGCGGCGGCGGTAGTGGCTACAGCCATACCATGAACAAATTTACGTCGTGATAATTGAGTGTTATGAATAGTCGTCTTCATGACCTAACTCCTTAAAAGCAAAATATATGAAATTCAATTAATGGTCTTAAGGCGAAAAATTGGATTGTTGCTATTTGCTTAAAGTGGGTAAGCAGATAGTTTCAGTCTGGGTTTTAGCGCCTCTTAGGCGATAGGTGAAGGCGGCGGGGTTTCCGGTTCTGTGTAACGTGTATTGAAGTCAAAGCCACGCAAATCGGTGATTGATTCAATGGTGTTTTCATTTAATTCGACAAAACCTGGATGGTTGAGGTAGGCATTTGAAGCGTGCACTGACAGGCATTGGATATCGTTACAGGAATCCGCACAGCTGTTTTGAGTTGCTGTGGCACCGGTGTCGGAAAGAGTACATGTCATGCGGCTTTGCATCTCTGGTATGGAACCATGCAGCATTTGCATTTGAGTCTTTTGCGCCGCATTCATCATAGACATATCTAACCCAGCCCATGCCGAACCGGCAAAGCTTTGCAATAGATACAATATGATGAGAAGCTTCTTAAACATCGTTACACTCTAGAAAATGAATTTGAGCTACAAATTCATATTACTCCTTTGTATTAAAAAATCAACAAGTGTCAAAATCGTAATTTATCCATTGGTAAGTGTGATTTTTGGGTTGTTGAGTTATCTCTTTGATAGCAAGTTAATCGCCCCTTAAAGTAGCGATTAAGTCGATGTATATTTTTTCTATAATATTGTTTTATAAATACATTTGATTAAATACTCCTCTGGTTAGCGAGATAATGTACCTATGCTCTGATTATTTGGGGAGAGTGTTATGAGATATATCATCGTTTTATTTATAGGCAGTTTGTTTTTCGCAAACTTGTCGTTTGCGGGAACGAACACGCCGCCCTTCAAAAGGGGCGAGGTCGCGGTTTATGCGATACCTAGCCAACTTTCCTCGTTTGAGGTCAAAAAGCATTTACCGCTTTCCGGTATTTCCATATTAAACGTAGAGCCTGGTAAAGAGTTAGGGTTGATCCAACGCTTGCAGAAGTCCGGTAAACGTGCCGGTTTGAATCTTATCGCCAAGCGTTCGCTTTCCGATCCTTATTATCCTTTGCAGTGGCATCTTCAATCGGTTCAAGCAGAACAGGCTTGGCAGTTCACTACGGGTAATAATGTTGCCGTGGCAGTGCTAGACACGGGTTTAAAACCGGGGGGGAATGATGGTGTGCGGGTTTGCGAGCCTTTTATCGGTAAAGACATTGTGAGTAATGATAATGACCCGAACGATGGCGATGGTCACGGTACTCATGTGAGCGGCACCATTGCACAGAATAGTGATAACGCCACCGGTGTGGCAGGTTTGGCCTATGGTGCCTGTGTTGTGCCGGTTAAGGTGTTAAATGATAGTGGTTCCGGTAGCTTTGCCGACATTGCCGAAGGTATTTATTATGCGGTAGCTAACGGTGCCAAGGTAATTAATATGAGCCTGGGAACCAATGCTCGTTTTGCGCTAACAAACGACCCCATTATGGACCCAGCGCTAGATTATGCCTTTAGCAAAGGGGTCACCGTTGTTGCCGCATCCGGAAATGATGGGCACCGAAAAAATGTTAGCTATCCGGCAATCTATCCAACGACCATAGCGGTTGGCGCCACCGATTATCGTAATCAACTGACCCGTTATTCAAACCAGGGTCAAGGTTTGGATATGGTGGCACCTGGCGGAGATGTGAAGCGTGATGATAATGGTGACGGTTATGGCGATGGTGTGTTGCAGGAAATGAATGCCGGTACTTGGAATTATTATTTTTTAAACGGTACTTCCATGGCAAGTCCCCATGTGGCCGCTGCGGCGGCGTTATTATTGGCTAAAGAACCGAATTTATCGGTTACCCAGGTCAAGCAGCGGCTATTTGACTATGCTCAGGATCTAGGTAAGGGAGGGTATGACAGCCAGTATGGTCATGGTTTATTGCAGGTTTATAATTCATTAAGCAAAAGCTCGACAAATAACCCTCCTCCTGTAAGTGGGGATGATGCTGACGGTGATGGCTATACGGTAGCGGATGGCGATTGTGATGATACCGATGCCTCGATTCATCCCGGGGCAAACGATACACGAGGTAAAAAAGGTCGTGACGGCATCGATAACGATTGTAACGGTATTATCGATGGCTAGATTTTAAGCGTTGCTTGATTTGGCAGCTTGGGCTTTTCAAATAAAAAAGACGCCAACCGTATAGGTTAGGCGTCTTTTGGGTCTTGTGGAGTGCTTTTGATTTTAGTTAGCGACCATAATCATCGTCGATACGCACTATGTCATCTTCACCGGTGTATTCACCGACTTGGACTTCAATCATTACCAGATCAATTTGACCTTCATTCTCCAAGCGGTGAACCTGGCCCATTTTGATATAGGTTGATTCATTCGGACGCACCAGGAAGCGTTCCTTATCTACCGTGACGGTGGCGGTACCGGAGACAACAACCCAGTGTTCATTACGGTGAAAATGTTTTTGTAATGACAGTTTAGAGCCAGGTTTTACGGCAATGCGTTTTACCTTATAGCCTTCGGAATTGATCAAGACTTCATAGGTTCCCCAAGGTCGGTGTGCCAAGCGGTGTACTTCGGCCATTTCAGGCTGAGTCTTTTTAATCTCGGCAACCACGTTTTTTACCTTTTGCGAACTGCCTTTTTTGGAAATCAGCAAGGCATCAGCGGTATCGACCACCAGTAAATCATCGACATCAATCAACGCGATTTGACGGTCGCGTGTCACCAAAAGGTTGTGTTTGGAATCAACGCAAATCGGCTCCAAGGCTTGAGTGGAACGAGGCAACACCGCATTGTTCTGAGTGCTGTCTTTTAGCTCATCATAAAGGGCGTCGAAGCTGCCGACATCCGACCAACCCATATCACAAGGAATTACTTTGACCTTTTGAGATTTTTCCATCACGGCATAGTCGATACTGTCTTCAGGAATGGCTTGCATCGCTTCTAATGAAATATTAATTTCATCGCAATGTGGATGCGCCGGCAGGGCATTCAGACAGGCCTGGTAGATTTCCGGTGCATACTTTTGCAATTCACCAAGAAATACCCCCGGCTTTGAAACAGAACATGCCGGAGTTCCAGAAGTAGTTGCCTTGCTCAATATAGTTTTGGGCTGTCTCGGCATCAGGTTTTTCCTTGAAAGATAAAACATCATTGCCTGGGTTTTTATCAGCCTCAATATAACCAAACCCCGTTTCAGGATAGGTTGGTTTAATACCAAAAGTAACCAGGTAATTCTCTTCGGCTAGCGTTTTGGCTTGTTTTACCGCCTGCTGGTAGGCTTGCAGGTCTTTGACTAGATGATCCGAGGTGGTGACAAATACAATATCGTCTCTTTATCAAGGCTTAAACAGGCGAGTGTAATCGCCGGTGCGGTATTACGGCCTACAGGTTCAAGCAGGAATTTGTTGTCTTGCATTTCAATTTGGCTAAGTTGGTCAACCGCTAAAAAGTATTGTTCGCGGTTGGAAACAATCATAGCCGAATCGCACAGCGGTGCATTGCGTTGTAGCGTTTGCTGAAAGAGCGATTGGCCCTCAAAAAGTCTAACGAACTGTTTTGGAAGCATGGTGCGACTCAAAGGCCATAGACGTGTGCCTGAACCACCGCAAAGAACGATATTAATCATAGTGTTGTTTTCATTGTCTCATTGAGCATGTAAAAGCCGAATTCATCAGGCTTAAAGGATTCTTAAGTGTTGTTGAGGTAATGTAAGTGATTTTTGACTGATTTTCTAGTCAATCTGTTTAATTGATAATCTATTGGTTATATAAACAGGGAATAGATAACCTTTATATTGCTGAATGCAGAGAAAGCCTGCTTAAATAAGCCCATTCAACACTAAATTAGAATTGCAATTTTTCAACGCTATGTATAATAGGGATATTTGCATGAGTGCCTTATAAAACTGGCTATTAGCTTGATATATAAGGATGAATTAAACAGTATTTGGAAACCATATGACGGCTAGAATTTTTTCAATCGCAAACCAAAAAGGTGGTACTGGTAAAACCACATTAAGTATGAACTTTGCAGCAGGCTTAGCGCGAAGAGGTAGAGTCTTAGTTGTGGATGCCGATCCACAAGGTTCAGCCGGTCAGTGGAGCAGTTTGTCGAGTGATGATAAGCCGTTTCCTGTGTCAGTGATTGCCGTAGGTGGTTCTTTAGGCCGTGAAGTCGAACGTTTTGCCAAAGATTATGACTTTATTGTCATTGACTGTCCGCCCACTTTGGAAACCGGCATTATGCAAGCTGCGATGCAGGTTTCAGAAGCGATTTTAATTCCGGTTCTACCATCGCCGGTGGATTTATGGGCGAGTATTCGCATTGCAGATGCAATCGAACATGCCAGAATCCGTAATCGTAAATTAAAGCCGTATTTGGTGATCAACCAATTAGAACCACGAAGCGCCTTGTCTAATGCGATGAAAGAAGCATTGGATGAGTTTGATATTCCAGCCTTGCAGTCAGGTGTGCGCCGACGTGCAATATACCGTAATGCCGCTGTGGAAGGTTTAAGTGTATACTGTATGGGCAAACGCGGTGAAGATGCGGCAACAGAGATTGATCAAATTATTGAGGAGGTACTATGACTACCAGCACAACTAAAGGTTCAAAGCTAACAGAAAGCTTACGTCGAGCTAAAGATCAAAAAGCCAATACTGAAACGACAGCAGCCGAGGCAAGCGAAACCAAGTCGGCAGAGACAGCGGCGCAAAAGCCAGCAGCCAAAACCACCACTCGCAAAGCTCCGGCAAGAAAACCGGCGGCTAAAAAAGCGACACCAGCTCGAAAGCCAGCGGCTAAAAAACCGGCTGCCAAACCTGCACCAAAAAGTACAGCAACGAAAGAGCCTGCGGTAAAACGTCTAGAATCATCGAATCGTCGTTGGCCAGATTAATTCGCGTTAAACGGAATCGACTGCCATCTTATAAAACCGGGTTTCTTTTCGGGAACCTGGTTTTTTTATGTCCGAAATTCGACGCTTGTTCCCGTACACGACAACATTGGCGGTTTTTTTCTTGTCTTTGATAAAATAACCATTCATTTTTCGTCCAGTAAAGAGAAGACCCAAAAAGGATTTGTAATGATTAATAGACTGTTTTGTGCAAGTAAACCGCTGGATGAAGAAGCCGCACATAAGGTACTGGAACAACAACTGTCATTGCTGTCCTCAGAGGGGGCTTTGGGTCGTATTGAAGAGATTACCGTGAAACTGGCGGCACAGCAGGGCAAAACGAATCCTTCGCTGGAACAGGCTTGGTTGAGTATTTTTGCCAGTGATCACGGTTTTTTCGATGATAAGTGTCAAGACGATGAGCTTTTGCCAACAATGCAAAGAATCAACAGAATCTGCCATCAGAGTGCGGCAATAAGTCCGCTTATTAACACTTTGGGGTTAAAGTCTGAGTGGATTGATGTGGGAGTCGATGCTGAGCTGACGGATTGTCCCGATTGGTTAGACGAAAAAATCGCCCCTGCGACTCAAAGCCTATTTGGGCAAGCAGCCATGGATCGATCTCAGCTTTTGTCTGCAATGCAGGTTGGCATTGATGCGGTGGAAAGAGCGCATCAAGCGGGGGCGGATATTTTTATTGGTGGTGAAGTCGCTTCCGGTAATGAAATCAGTGCCTTAGCCATCGCATCGGTGCTTAGTGGTAAAACCGCCCTGGAGTTAATCTCAAGTAGTGGCGAATTTGTTTCTCGTGCTGAAAAACGCACCGCCAGTGAAATTGATGATGCGGTTGCTCTGCATCGAAAGGAATTACAATCTCCGCTTTATATTCTGCAGTATCTGGGTGGGTTCGAAATCGCCGCCTTAGCGGCTGCTTATATACGTTGTGCCCAATTGGGGATGACCATGCTGATTGATGGATTTGTCGCCACGGTTGCCTTATGGTTAGCAGATATGATCAGCCGTAATGATCAGCTGGTGGATTGTGACAGCGTGGAAACGCTCTATCGTCTTGGTAAATACTCGGTTCCGGAAACGATGTTTTGTTTGTGTGGTACCTGTCCTCGGCTGGTTGAATGGAGCTTTTTTGCGCAGCAGTCCGCTCATCCCGCACACGCTGAAGTCCTTGATATATTGGCGGCAGAGCCATTGTTAAGTTGGCAGATCAAGCAGGGAGAAGCCTTAGGCGCACTAATGGTTTTGCCGCTGTTGAAACAGGCATGTGCGATTAATAACGGTTCGAATTTTAAGTAATGCTCTACTAATGACGACAGATGTCTGCCGAGAGCATATATTTTTCCATTTCAATGGACGGTAACGGGCGGCTGAAGAAATAACCCTGCAGTAGATCGCAATGGTAACTGGAGAGGGCGTCAATGTGTTGTTGTGTTTCTACGCCTTCGGCAACAATTTTATAGCCCAAATCATGCCCTAAAGAGATAATCGCTTTGGCAATCGCCGCAGAGTTCTCATCTTTATCCATGGCCATGACAAACGATTTATCGATTTTTAACACCTGAATCGGCAAACTTTTTAAATAGGCCAAGGAGGAGTAACCGGTACCAAAGTCGTCAATGGCAATATCAATGCCGATATTGCGTAATGCCTTGAGGTTTTCAATGGACTTAAGTGGGTCATCCATTGCGGCCGATTCAGTGATTTCAAACTCAATCAGCTGCGGCGGCACCTGAAACTCATGTAAAGCCCGCTCGACAGAACCAACAAAGCCTTGGGTTTGCAGTTGTTTGGTTGAAATATTAATGGCAATTTTGATGCTCGGCAGTCCTTTCTCTTGCCAGCTTATCAGCTGGGCAAAAGCGCTCTTGATTACCCATAGACCGAGCTCGATAATTAAATCGTTATCTTCTGCAATGGGGATAAATTTTTCCGGTGAAATAAAGCCCAGTTCAGGATGGTTCCAACGCAGCAGGGCTTCGACACCACACAACCGATTGGATTCCTGAGTGATTTTAGGTTGATAATAGAGCTCCAACTTATTCTCGGCGACAGCCAGTTTCAGTTCCCGAGCTAAAATAAGTCTTTCTTCCACCGCTTTATTCATATCTTCGGTAAAGAATTCGTAGTCACCTCGGCCCAAGTCTTTAACGTGGTACATCGCGGTATCGGCATTTTTCAATAGTTCGGCGGCGGAAAGGCCATCATTCGGGTAGATGGCTATGCCGATGCTGGCTGAGGTTTGTGCTTTATGTTTTTTATCAATTTGAATCGGTTCTTCCAGTGCCGTAAGAATGTCTTGCGCAAGTTTTGCCGCAATAATGGGGTCTTCCAAAAATGGAATCACGGCAACAAACTCATCACCACCAAGTCTGGCAAGAATAGTGCAATGTTCAGCAGTCACTTCGGTTAGCAGTTGACCAATTTCAACCAGCAGTTGATCACCACCTTTATGTCCGTATGTATCGTTTATCGGTTTGAAGCGATCCAAGTCAAGGAACATCACCGCCAACTGCGCATTTTGATGTTCAGCATTATCAATCTCATGTTTTAGACGGTCATATAGGCTATAGCGATTCAGCAAGCCGGTTAAAGAATCATGGTGTGCCAGCTGATGAATCTGTTTTTCATACTCTTTTTTCAGGGTGATATCTTCACTGATCGACAGATAGTGACGAATTTCGTGGTTCTCATCAAAAATAGGTGAAATGGTCACATGTTCAAGGTACTGCTCGCCATTTTTTTTATTGTTATAGATTTCACCATGCCAGACCTGTCCGCTGGTAATGGTCTCCCAGAGGTTTTTATAGGTTGAATCGGGAGTCAGGTGAGAAGATAAAATACTGGTTTTTTTTCCTCTGATCTCGTCTGCCTGCCAGCCGGTTAACTGGCTAAAGCTTGGATTGGTGTATTCAATAATGGCATCGGTGTCGGTAATAATCACCGCATTCGGGCTTTGTTCTATAGCAACCGAGAGTTTTTTAATTTCATTATTGGTCTGTTGCAGCGACTGATTGATGTTAAACAACTCAAGACTTTTACGTTCCAGCAAGCGTTCAGCCGATTTGCGCGCTAAACGTTCACGGTTCATGCGGCGACTTAATTGAGCTTGTTGTTCAGCATTGAGTGTATTCATAAGTGTTCTGGGAGTCGTTTGTTTAATTTGGAAGAGGCTGTGGCCTAATTGTTTAAGCTTAAACCTTGAATGCAGCACAGTCGTTTACTGATCAGCATGCAAGTCTGTAGCGTGCTGTGGAAAATAATTAAATAGGGTTGTGTTGTCAGCTGGTAGTTAAATAATTACCAGATAGTTTGAGTGGTTTAACTGCGATTGTCGACCGTTTTTTACCAAAATAGCTTTTTTTTACCCAATTTTCTTACTGCGATATGAGCCGTTATTTTAATTGAATAAGGCGAATAAAGGTGAGTTTTGCCCGTTATTTTGCTACGGTGAAAAAATTATTGTGATTGACCTGAGTATGACTAAGTAGTTGAATAATAGATGATGTCACTGAGCCTTTTTAAACTTTGGACAAGGTAGATTGCAAGTTTTCTGCGGATGTTACGGCTGGATGTGATCTTTGGCAAGGAGGTTTATATGCGTTATTTCAAAGATGGAAGGAACCGCAAGGTTTTCGCGATTTCTCCAGACCAAGAATACTTGATTCACTTGGATTGGATTGAAATATCAGCCGAAGCCTATGAACAAGTCTTGCTCGAAGTCCAGCAAGCAGAACTCGAAGTGACCCATAGTGGTATTGAACCGAATCAAGCAAGAGTCGATCAAATCATGGAACGTTTGATCGAGATTGATGTCGAATCGATTCGCCCTTTAAGGGCAATTGCCACCCATACCGATGTATTACTGGATCATCAAAGACTTAAACGTCTGAATGAAGAGCGGCAAGCTTTGATTTTAGAGTTAGGGAATAAGCGCAATTTATAAAAACATCATCGATTGATCTTTATAACACTCGTATCTAATTCGATTATCCTATAAATGTATGACGACAACCTATTGATGTTATTAATTAGATTTTTGAATGAGTACTGTTATATTTCTAGAAAACTGCTCAAAGCTTCGTCAAGCACGTGATAAGTTAATCTGAATTACTCAAATTGAATGGACTCAATATAAGTAATTTGGATCGCTTTTTTAATTTGCAGACGGAGCTTAACCTAAACGATGTTTTGCCACTTTTGAAAAAAGCGAGCTTACCTGCAATGACTGTAGAACCGAAAAAAGCAAAAGTTTTGATTATTGATGATAAGGAGGTCAACTTAAAGCTGGTGCAAAAGCTTTTAATGGTGCATCAATATGAAGATATTTTGACAACCAGCAATCCTCTGGATGTCGACCAGATAATCACAGAGCATAGTGTCGACTTGTTTTTACTGGATATCAATATGCCCGTACGGGATGGGTTCGCTGTATTGGAAATTATCAAAAAACACTATGGCGAACGTTTGATGCCGCCGGTCATTATGGTGACCGCACAAATTGACAGCGCTATGATCAATAAGGCATTGGATCTTGGCGCAAGTGATTACATTACCAAGCCGTTCAACCAAAAAGAGTTGATCAGTCGTTGCCAGATTCATTTGGAAAATTGGTTGTTAAAACGCTCATTAATCGACTATGCCAATGAACTTGAGCAACGCGTGCAAGAACGCACCAAAGAGATCGAAAAAGCCCACCTGGAAGTGGTTTATCGACTAGGACGCGCTGCCGAATATAGAGATAACGAGACCGGAAACCATGTCAAACGAGTCAGTATGTTTGCCGAATTGCTGGCGCGAAAAGCCGGGTTGAGCGAAGAGCAATGCCGTTTGATTAAACTGGCGGCTCCAATGCATGATTTAGGCAAGATCGGTGTCTCGGATAATATCTTATTAAAGCCGGGAAAGTTGGATAATGACGAATATAGCTTGATGAAACAGCACGTCGAAATGGGGGCCGATATCCTAGCCAATTCGGAAGCACCTATTTTGCAATACGCTTATGAAATCGCCTTGACTCATCATGAACAATATAACGGTAAGGGGTATCCGAAAGGGCTTAGCGGAGATCAGATTCCGATTTCCGGTCGTATTGTTGCCATTGTTGATGTATTTGATGCCTTAACCTCGGAACGCCCTTACAAAAGAGCCTGGTCAATAGAGGAAACAATAGATTTATTGGTGGAAGAAAAGGGTAAGCATTTTGACCCTTATTTGGTTGACTGCTTTGTAGAATTATTGCCGGAGATTCGAGAAATCTCCGAGCAGCTAAAAGATGATATTGGATAACTGTCTAATCGGCAAAACAGGCGATATATGGATCCGGTCTTGATATCACCGCTAGAGATTGTTTTGCGGCTGTTTTATTGGCATTTCAATAATAAAGCAGCTGCCTTTAGGTGAGTTTTCTTCAAAGCGGATTCTGCCTTGCATCAACTCTACCAGGGTTTTGGTAATCGATAGACCGATTCCGGTTCCCTCAATGCTTCCCGTTTCCTGTCCAAGTCTATTAAAAGGTTCAAATAGATGTTTTTGAGCTTTTTTATCTATGCCTCTGCCACCGTCTAATACTTTGAAGATGATGATGTCGTCTTCTGTGTTGCATGCGAGTTCAACAAAACCACTGTCCTCATTGTATTTGACGGCATTACTAAGTAGGTTAACCAGTGATTGCTTCAAACGTACTCGATCGGTTTCGATAATGGATTGATCTGTGTTTTGCGCAAACCTCAATTCAATGTTTTTCTTTTTTGCTAAAGGTTGAATCAAGGAAAAACACTCATCTAATAAAGTATCGACGTCCAACTCTTGGATATTTAAATCAACTTTTCCGGATTCAATTTTTTCAAAATCGAGTATTTCATTGATTAAGTCAAGCAAGTGAATCGCCGCTTTATTGATTTCATCGACATACTCTTTTTGGTCATCAGCGAGTTCATCCAATGCCAGCAATTGCGAAAAACCGATTACCGCATTGAGCGGCGTGCGTAATTCATGGCTCATGCTGGAAAGAAATTCCGATTTGGCTTGATTGGCACGTAGCGCTTTTTGTTCCGCGGTAATTAATGAATTGGTGCGCAGTTTGATTTGTTCCTGCATATCGTTCATGGCTTGTGCCAGCGAAGCCAGTTCATCATTGCCTTGAATAATTTTTTTAGGAATCGGGGTGTCTTCACCGCGAGCAATAAATTGCGCAAATTGAATCAGACGATGCAGGGCGCGGGTAATTCTGCCTCCCATGCTAATAGCCACCAGTATCCCTACCATAATCGAGAACAGCACAAGACCGTAGCTAATCGCTTCAGCGTTAAAGAGTTCTTCGCTGAGCTGGCTGTTATCGAACAAAAATTGCACGCTACCGATAGTTTCGCTATCAATGCTGATGGGATAGGTGACCTGAATTAATTTTTCGTTTTCGGGAATCTTAATGCCGCGTTGGTATTCAAAATAGGGGGAATGGTCTTTTGCGGATTTAGCACCAGACAATGAGCTGTTGTCATTATCTTTGGCACTGGAGAGTAAGTTACCGGAAAGATCGAAAATACTGACTTGAATAATGTTCTCAAAAGAGGCAAAGTTTTGTGTGGCATCGTCCAATGTGGCCAGATCACCTACCAGCATCGGTGTCTTGACGATTTCCGATAACAGGTCCATCGAGCTTACAATCTGTTGAGCAACCAGTTTTTGCGATGAGCTCTTCAGATTGTGCATATTAAACAGGACAATCAGCAAGATGAATACCGCTTGGATTAGAATAAAAGAGAATATGAACTGGTGGCGAAATTTCATGGTTCTATTCTGTCATTAAGGATTTTGCAATCTCTCTGATCGCATCATATTCTTTGTCATCAGTGAGCTGTATCTCCTGCATGCTTAAATTGTCGAGAATACCTTGCGGTAGGCTTAGAAACGCCTCAGTCAGTTTTTCTTTTACCTCTTCAGGCATATCCGCTTTATAGGCAATCGGGTGGCTTGGATAACCTTTGGTGGTATAAAGCACCTTTAAAAAAGGTTTGTCGGAGCTGGATTTGAAGTTATTGAAAGTTCTTTCCACACCGCCGCCCAGATCACCAATTTTTCTGGCAACCCCTTTGTAGACCGAATCGTGTGAATTGACATATTTATAATGACCCAAAGCCTCTACATCGACATTGAATTTATGTTTCAGTTCATACTTCATTACCAGTGTCGCGGCAAACGCATTGGGAGAAGGAAACAAGAACTCGGCGCCTTTATTGATAGACGAGATATCATCATCCAATCGACTCACCAAAATACCGCGTATGTCGCCTTTTCGTCTTAAAGCGGCTTGATAACCCTGGCGTTTGTTGGCGACAACGTAATGGTAGGGGTTCATATAGGCGATATCATAACCGCCTTGATAGAGTACGTTTTCAAATTCAGGAATTGATTTTTCTGTTTTGAACTGAACTTTGTAACCGGTTTGTTCGGACAGGAATTTGGCCAATGGCTGCCATTTTTTGAAAAGCACCAAAGGGCTTTGCTGGGGCACAACACCGATTACGATATTTTGTGCATAACTGTGCGAGGAAACGAGCATCAGCACTGAGACCATCCCCGCCGGGAAGAGCATGCGAATCATTGTTCCGTTCTCCTGAGTACATTACCGTTTAAGTTAAAGCAGTTGCTCTGACCGAAGCTTAAATAAGTCCGCCAAATTGGGGTTTACTTTATTTACTTGCCCAGTGTGTTGTTAAGTAATAACAAGTAATTTTTTTATCTATTTAGCAAGTGTATCAGCCACTTATATGCCTGTAAAGCAATCTGAAAATCTGCTTGACCGGTCATGATTCTGAAGCGAAAGTGACTTGGTGTGTGCCGTAAACAGAGAATCCATCGTTAAGACTTTGTTCATTGTTGGTCTGGGTCTTAGAGCTTGAATTGGTAGTTTTTTTACTCTAAACTCCTGACTTATGAAAAGCGTAAAACTCATTATTGCGATGTCTTTGTTGATCAGCCACCTGTTTACCGGTGTCTCTCAGGCAATGACAAAGCCATTTAATCCAGCCGGTTCTTCCGATACAGTGGCAGCAAAGCTATTGGCTGAAGACGTTCACGCTTGTCATCACAATATGACGGCCAAGACAGCTATAGACAAATCTGCCCATGACTGCTGTGATTCACAAAGTACGCAAAATGCTTGCCCTATGTGCGGCGAAGATTGTGTCTGTGCCACTGGCTGTCACCATGTATTAAGCCAAAATATGTTATCGGTATCGCAGTCTTCATGGCAGGTTCTTAGCCTTGCTGTCGCTACCGCAGATACTTATACAGTATCGATTCGACCAATCTTTTTACCTCAAGAAGATATCCCGCCTAAAGGTTAATCTCTCTTTATCAGAGGCGATTCGACTTTTTCGTTGCATGAGACTTTCCTCAGCGTAGCGGTTGCTATCATTTATACAGCAAAACGATTCCGCCTTTTCCTGACATGCTGAAAAGTGTTGTTACGGGAATCTTAGAAATTTTCTATTTATCAAAATTTATACAAATTAAACAGTTATCGGCATAATTTAAATGATTGGTAACTGAACGATTTAAGCAAGACATATCGAGAGGCGATAGTTATGCATTTTTTTACACTTTTATCTGCTGGCAGTGTTAAGCGCTTGATTGCACTGCTATACCTGTTTGTAGCCTTATTGTTGGTAACGATTGGCCTGCAAACTGGGGCACAGGCGAATACGCAATCCGATTCATCAGCGAGTAGTTCGAGTGCGAACTATAAATATGTCTGTCCTATGCACCCGCAAATTGTCCGTGACCATGAGGGAACTTGTCCGATTTGCGGTATGGATCTGGTCAAGCAGTTGATAGAAGACTCTACCGAAAGTGCATCGGTCGCTCTATCAGCAGGGCAGTCGAATGGGATGAGCCAACAATTCGCTATCCGCACCGCAAGAGTTCAACAGCAAACCATTTGGAAATACATTCCTACTTTTGGCAGAGTGGTCGCAGATGAAACCAAAGGGGTTCATGTTCACCCTCGCGCCTCGGGCTGGATTAGTGATCTATCGGTCCGTAATGATGGTGACTATATCAATAAGGGTGCTTTGTTATACAAGATTTATTCACCGGAAATCGTCGCGGCGCAAGATGATTTTTTACAAGTCACTCAAAGCCGATTAGGCGCTCAAGCTAAATCGCTGTTGCAGTCGGCACGCCTACGTCTGCAATTATTGGGGTTGGATGAACAAACCATTCAAGCTATCGCCAAAAAACGCCAACCAATGCATCAGGTGCCTATTTATGCGCCACAATCAGGTTATGTCGGCGAGCTAAAAGTGCAAAATGGTATGTATGTCAGTCCTGCCACCGAGTTAATGAGCCTAACCAATTTGGATAGTGTCTGGATCGAGGCCGAAGTCTTGCCGTTACAACAGGCTTGGATCAAGAATAATTTAACCGCTGCAGTGAGCACAGATGTTTATCCGGGAAAGACTTGGGAAAGTTTTATCAGTCATATTTATCCGGATGCCAACCCTATTACCAAGGCCGTTAAGGTGCGTATCCCTCTGATGAATAAAGACAGCAACGGTAATCCACCTCTTAAATTGGACACTTTGGTGGACGTCGCCATTTATGGTGGTCCGCGACATAATGTGTTGGCAATACCGTTGCAAGCGGTGATTGATGACGGAAATACCCAGCGAGTTGTGGTGCAAAACCCCGCAGGCAAGTTTGATGTCAAACCTGTGGTGTTAGGTATGCAGAGTCAGGGTATTGTCGAGGTAATTTCAGGTCTGTCAGTTGGCGATAAAATCGTTATTTCCGGGCAATTTATGATTGATTCGGAGAGTCAGATTCAAACCAATCTGCGCCGTTTGATGTCAACGGACATGAGCGCCGACCAGGAAACGGATAATACTGGAACAAAAGGGTTTGAGTCGGTAGAAACGCAATCTTCCGAACTAATGGATATGTCTGATCACAGCAATCACAGCCCTACGGTGCAGGAGTAGGAAGCCTTATGATTAATTATATTATTCAAGCCTCCATTAATAATCGTATTCTGGTCTTGCTGGTAAGTTTGGCGATAGCTGTTGCCGGTTGGAAAGCGCTGGAAAAAACGCCGTTGGATGCGATTCCCGATCTGTCCGATGTTCAGGTGATTATCAAGACCCCTTATGCCGGTCAAAGCCCTCAACTGGTTGAGGACCAGGTCACCTATCCGATTTCGAGTTTAATGATGTCGGTACCGAAGGCGAAAACGGTGCGCGGCTATTCATTTTTCGGTGATTCCTATGTCTATGTGTTATTTGAAGACGGAACTGATCCATACTGGGCTCGCACACGTGTACTCGAGTATCTGAGTCAGGTGAAAAGCCAGCTGCCGGCAGACGTGCAGCCTATTTTAGGGCCTGATGCTTCCGGGGTCGGTTGGGTTTACCAATATGCGCTGGTTGATCGCAGCCAGCAAATGGATTTATCACAGCTGCGCACGCTACAGGACTGGTTCTTAAAGTATGAACTACAGTCTGTACCCGGTGTTTCCGAAGTCGCTTCAATCGGCGGCATGGTCAAGCAATATCAGGTTGTGGTCGATCCGAATAAGCTGCGCGCTTATGGTTTGACACTAAAGCAAGTGCAAGAGGCGGTTAGCCAAAGCGCTATCGAGATGGGGGCATCGGTTATAGAGATGTCCGAGGCCGAATATATGGTCGGGGTCAAAGGCTATGTCACCCAGCTGGAGGATTTGCAGCAGATTCCGTTGAACCGCCGTTCGGCAAATAATGTCCCGTTGTTATTGAAAGACATTGCCCGCGTCCAGTTGGGAGCCAAACCGCGTCGCGGTCTGGCTGAGCTCAATGGAGAAGGTGAAGTGGTCGGCGGTATCGTGGTGATGCGTTCCGGTGAAAACGCCCAGCAAGTGATCGATGATGTCAAAACCAAGTTGGACTCCTTAGGCTCCGGTTTGCCAGATGGTGTGGATATTGTCGAAGTCTATGACCGTTCCAACCTGATTCAACGGGCGGTCAATACGCTGAAAACAAAGCTGGTAGAAGAGATGATTGTGGTGGCCTTGGTATCACTGCTCTTTTTATTGCATTTGCGTTCCGCATTGGTGGCGATTGTCTCCTTGCCATTAGGCGTCTTGGGAGCTTTTATTATTATGCAGCAGATGGGGGTGACCGCCAATATCATGAGTTTAGGCGGGATTGCCATCGCCATTGGAACCATGGTGGATGCCGCCATAGTGATGATCGAAAACGTCCATAAACACCTGCAACGTTATCATCAGCAGCATGGTGAGTACGCCAGCGGTAAAACCCATTGGGATCTGGTCTTGAAAGCCTCTAAAGAGGTCGGTCAACCGTTGTTTTTATCCTTGTTGATTATCGCCTTGAGCTTTTTACCGATTTTCGCGCTACAGGAACAAGCCGGTCGCCTATTTACCCCGTTGGCTTTGACCAAAACCCTGGCTATGGCGGTGGCAGCCGGTTTGGCGATCAGCCTGGTACCGGTATTGATGGGCTATTTTATTCGTGGGCGTTTGCCTTATGAAGAGAAAAACCCCATCAATAAAAGCTTGGTGATGTTGTATCGCCCGTTGCTGGATAAAATGTTGAGCTGGCCAAAAACCACTATGGCGCTGATTTTTGCCGCGTTACTGAGCAGTTGGTTTCCGTGGAGCAATACTGGCACCGAGTTCATGCCGCAGTTGGAAGAGGGCGATCTACTCTATATGCCGACAACCCTGCCGGGGCTTTCGATCGGTAATGCACAGAGTTTATTGCAGCAGACCGATGCGATTATCAAAGGGTTTCCTGAGGTTGACACCGTATTCGGTAAAATCGGGCGTGCCGATAGCGCAACCGATCCGGCGCCTTTAACGATGATCGAAACCACTATCCAGTTGAAAGACAAGTCGCAATGGCGAGAAGGCATGACGTTGGAAAAATTGATTGCCGAACTTAACCAGGCAGTTGATTTCCCCGGCTTGACCAATGCATGGGTACAACCTATCAAAACCCGAATCGATATGCTCTCGACCGGGATTAAAACGCCGATTGGGATTAAGGTCAGCGGAGATGATTTGCAGCAGATCGAAAAGATCGGTAAACAGATTGAAGCCATAATCAATCCATTGCCGGGCACGCTTTCGGCTTATTCGGAACGCGCAGAAGGTGGACGTTATATTGATATATTGCCCGACCGTGAAGCGGCGGCTCGTTACGGCTTGAGTATGCAGCAGCTTGCCAATATTGTCAGTTCCGCAGTGGGCGGTAAGGTGTTGCAAAACACTATTGAAGGTCGTGAGCGCTACAGCATGAATTTGCGTTACCCGCAGTCATGGCGTGATTCGGTTGAAGCCTTACGTTTGCTGCCGATTGTCACCGGCAGTGGTGCTCATATCCAATTGGGTATGGTGGCCAAAGTCGTGTTACGCAATGGCCCGCCTATGATTAAATCGGAAAATGCCCGTTTGAACGGTTGGACCTTTGTCGATATTAAAGCCAATACCGATCTGGTGGGGTATATCGAAAATGCCCAGCAAAAGGTAACAGAGCAGCTGTCGTTACCGTCAGGCTATAGTATTCAATGGTCTGGACAGTATGAATACCTGCTTAAGGCGCAGCAAAAGCTGGCCGAGATCGTACCTTTGACATTACTGATTATTCTGGTGTTGTTATATCTGATTTTTAGAGACCTCACCGAATCCTTGATGATCCTCGCGGTCTTGCCATTTGCGTTAATGGGCTCGATTTGGCTTCTTTGGTGGTTGGATTTTCAATTTTCAATCGCGGTCGCGGTGGGAATGATTGCATTGGCTGGTGTGGCTGCCGAATTTGGTGTGGTGATGCAGATGTACCTGCGTGGCGCTATAGCCAAAGCCGAGCAGGAAAACCGACTCCATAGCGGTGCAGATCTGCGTGCGGCAATTATGGAAGGCGCGGTGCAGCGAGTCAGACCTAAGGCGATGACGGTCAGTGTGATTGTTATCGGTCTCCTGCCGATTATGCTCACTGACGGCACAGGTGCGGATGTGATGCAACGTATTGCGGCACCGATGATCGGAGGCATGATTTCGGCACCGGTCGTTTCCATGGCGATGATTCCGTTATTGACCTATTGGATCTATGCCAGAAGGTTAAAAAAACGCAAATCGAATGAATCTCTTATTCCTCAAGGTTCATTAACGGAGGAGGCTTGATTATGTTGATGAAGACACGACACAATAGTTCGTTAAAGGTTGCAGGCTTGTTGAATCAATTGAGTGCTGCCGTTGCCTTGACCTTTTTAGTCAGTACCACGGCAATAGGGCAGGGTTCGACAGCGCATCAAGGCGGATTGCAAACTATGGATATGGGTCTAAGCCCCTTGTTCAATTTGGCGCTGCAAAACAGTCCGGCGATTCTCCAAAGGCAGGCTGATCAACAGCAAGCCTATTATGGTTTGCAGCAGGCTGAGAGTGAATTGGGTGCTCAGGTTATGCTCAACTCGGAATTGAGCTATTCGGTAATGTCGGAAAAACGCTTTGCGCGCACCGCCAATCAGCTGGTAGCGACTTACTCCTTGTATCAACCTCATCAGCAAGATAACCGCGAGGCCGCCAAATATCAATTTTTGGCGCAACAGAAGGGTATCGTTGAACAACAGCAACAGGTGGTGATGCAGGTGGCGAGCCTTTATATTGATTATTGGCAACAACAGGAGAATCTGCGTTATCTGCAAAAAGAGAAATCGTCCATCAATAATATTATTAAACAGCTGCAGCAACGTTTTCAGGTCGGTCTGCAAGATTTGAACGATATTGCCGAGATACGCTCTCGTCTTGACTTTAATGAGGCAGAGTTGCTGAAGGCGCAAGCGGATTTGCAACGTACTAGAGCCGCCTTGCTCGCCCAGCTGGGGTTACAGTCGTTACGCGAGCTGAAAATTTATTTGGCGCAACATAAGCGCAGCGAGTTATTAACTCATGCTGCAGATCAGGGCGACAAAATTGCCTTGTTTGATGTGGATAAGCTGAAAGCCGAGTTGCTGGCGCTGAATAGTGCGCAGAGTGATATCAATAGTGATCAATTTTGGTGGCAACTGGTTCAGTCTCATCCTGCATTACAGGGATTAACGGCAAAAACCAACGCCTCTTATCAGCAAGAGAAGGCGATCGAAAACCTTTATGGGCCTCAGGTCGAAGCATTTGGTGCCTTGGTGTATAACGATTCGGATAAGAATTTTTATGATGATATGCGCGGCGCTCGTGCTGGTATACGTTTGAATGTGCCGCTTTATCTGTCCGGTAAAAGCGAATCAAGCATTGCTAAACAGCGTCAGCAGAGCCTGTCGATCAAGGCACAAAAACGCCAGGTCGCTTTGCGGTTACAATCTCAGGCCTATAATGCCTGGATAGGCATTCAAAGTGGCAAAAGCCGTTATCAGGCTTTGCAGCAGGCTTTGGTTTCCAGTCAACAAGCGTTGCAAGCCAGTGAGCAGGCTTTGAAAACCGGGCGCCGTAATGTCCTTGATTTATTGGATGCACAAAGACATCTGCATCGAATTCAGCGAGATTTACCGCAACTTAAGGCTCAAATTTGGCTAAACTATTATCAACTTCTCTGGTCGCTGGGGCGTTTAGCCTAAGGCGAACAAATTTACTATCAATATCAGCTGTGCCTTACTGTCTTATGGCAGGCACAAGCTCAATAACACAAGGAATGATGTATGTATTATCAGGTAGAGACAGATAAGTCTTTCGACCAGGCTGTAGAAGATCTACAGGCTGCAGTGACGAACAACCAATTCGGTGTGTTACACATCCATGACTTGGGTGGAACCATGCGTTCTAAGGGCGTTGATTTTAAAGAGGACTGCAAGGTTTTTGAGGTGTGTAACCCAGTAAAGGCGTCACAAGTATTGGCTATCGATATGCGTTTAAATATGGCGCTGCCTTGTCGTATTTCAGTGTTTACCGAGAAGGGGCAAACCAAGATCGGTATGATTGAACCGGTAAAAATGCTCGATATGCTGAATAATGACGAAGCGTTAAAAAGCATTGCCGCCGAAGTGGAAACCAAGACCAAGACCATGATTGACGAAGCGAAATAAATCTAACCTAAAGCCAACTATATTTTAGGTTTTTAGTGGCAAATATTACCTGTCAAAGCCCGGGTTACTCGGGCTTTTTTATGTCAATAAAAAACCGCCAGAGCAGAGCTGCTGGCGGTAACTGAACTAGCCTCTTGCAATCGAGGGCCAAGAGTCGTGTATTTATTATTGATAATTTTCTGGGCGTTTATTGACCCAGAGCTTAATGAGTTAAGGTTAAAGCAGCTTTTGCTAATGGTGAGTGCATCATTGCCGATGAGGTGCTGATACTCATCATTACCAAAGCTACTATAATCGCCACAGTGGATACTCTGTGTTTATGACTCATGTCTAACATCCTTGTGCTATGAGGCTATCAACTCGGATTAATCGCTGGATAGCCGTCATCAATTTCAATCAAATCATTAAAGGCATGCCAACTGGCGTAACCGAGTAGCGGCATAATGAGTAACATCGCTCCACCTAAACTGACCATACCAAGGGTTAGTAAGGCGCCGATGACTAGAGCCCATAAGGCCATGACGCCTTTGTTTTCCATGACCACTTCAAAACTCAGAATCATTGCCGAAATGGCTCCGATTTTGTTGTCTTTCAGCATCAATGGAATGGTGATGACACTCAGGCTGAATACCAGCAAAGATACCAATGAGGCGAGAATCATAAACATGGTGAGAAATTCCATACCTTGAGCCGAGGTCAAGAAACTCATCAGACCTTGTTCAGGGTTTACGATGAGCAACCCGTCCGAGACCGCAACGGCAGCAATCAGCGGAGTAATTCTTGCCCAAATGGCTGTGATAATACCCAGACATAAGGCAAAAAGAGCAATATTGCTAAGGTTGCTTCGCCAAGATGTGATGACATCGAAAAACTCAACGGGTTTGCCTTCTTCCAAGCGGTGGGCAACATAATATAAACCCGTCGCTAGAAAAGGCGATAACATGACAAAGAAGGTGGCGATTTTGAACATCATCACCGGTTCGTTTCTAAAGGCAAAATATACTGATGCGACCGAAACAGCCATAATCACACCGAAAAACAGTGAAATGCCTGGAGCTCGCGCCATGTCTTGCCAGCCTTGTGACAACCAGTGGAATACTTGCGAATATTGCACATCTTTTGATACGACATGCTCGCCGTTTTCCAAATAATGGTCGTGGGTGTGTAATGCAGCAGGTGAATGTAACATCTGACTACCCTCCAATAAATGCTAGATTTAGTGCTAGTTAAGTTGCTGTTTTGCATTGCAAAACAACTTTTGAATTTAATTTTTTTACAGTTTCAATATACGTCAGATTGACTCAGTCCGGTAATTGAATTTTTAAATCTGAGCGGATAATAGCTTTAAATATTAGATTTAACTTATGTATCAAAAGGTTATATTATTGGCGTACGGACAAAAAGGCCGAGCGCTTTCAATATATAAGACCGTAAATGGTCGGTTTGATTTCATTTTAGATGTAAGCTTTTCTTTGATTGAGTCGTATGGTTTGCTACATAAAAGGATTTGGGCTATAAAAAAATAAGTTAACCGCAAAATATATTTGATTACTTTAGGTTTGCTGAAGCGTTAGTATGAAATAACAGAAAACCTATGTATTCAGTAGGATAAATACTATTTTTGCATAAGTTGGCAACCAAAAAGGGGGGGCAATGCAGCGCAGCTCCTCTCAAGCAGATATACAAAAACCGTTTTCCTTAAAAAAAATGGCTGTATCAGAATGGCGTGAATGGGCTGCTCTGGATTTTGCTATTGTTTGTCTTGATTTCGATGCTCTATTACCTGAGCAGTGAGCATAACTGGAAAACCGAATTTGCCGCTTATAAGCATGCCAATGAAAACACCGATTTGGCCGAATTAATCCATCAAGCTGACGAGGCCGTTTATCAAGCCAAGGCCTCTGGACGTAATTGCATTTGCGTTTATGAAGCTTGAGCTGAGAATGATTAACTCATGCTATTTAATGGCGTGGTAAATTTTGAGTTGTCTTGGCAAATAGGTAAACTCAATCGGCGCGCAATCCGGTAGGCCGTTTTTAAAGGCAATTTGGCGCTCTCCTTGCACTAAAGGGCGCAAGTAATTCAGACCGGCTTCGCTGATATCCATACCATCTTCGCTTAGATATTCATCCGGCACCAACTTTTCTAGGTTAGCCACCTCTTGCAGTTCTACATTGGTAAAGTCGTAAGCAAAAGGGCTCTCATTGGTTTGACGAATCACAGGCAGTACGCCATGTAGATTTTCAACCGCTGCCAGTACCGCATGCTGGCCGGCATCATAGGCCATCTGCCAATCTATTGCCGATACCAAGTGGCTGGCCGATCTCTGGCAATAATCCGGAATCGCACAGTGAGTCTTGCTGTCAAGGTGGTCGCCCACCAGATGTGCCAATGTCGAACCGACACCGCCTAACTGAACATAGTCGCGTTCATGGGTATGTTCAATATTGGCGATCGATAAATAGTCGCCGTTCTTATCCATTAAACCTTCGGAAACGGCACATACACAATAACCATGTTGGCCAATCAAGTGATCGAGTTTTGCCAGAAAGGCTTCCTTGTCAAAAGCCCTTTCCGCCGGTAAAAGGATCAAGGGGACATCTTTAACGACATCCTTAACCAAGCCCGCTGCCAAGGTCAACCAACCGGTATTGCGTCCCATGGCCTCCATGACAAAAAACTTGGTTGAAGTTTCATGCATAGAGAGAATATCCATGGTCGCTTCAATAAAACTGGTTGCCAAATATTTAGCGGCACTGCCAAACCCTGGGCTACAGTGACTCAGATCCAGATCGTTATCGATGGTTTTCGCCACACCGACACAAATCACCTTGTGACCACGGGAAGAGCAGTAATCGGAAACTTTTTGTGCGGTAACCATCGAACCATTGCCACCGTTATAGAAGAAATAACCGATATCATAGGTTTTAAAAACCTCTAAAACGCGTTCGTATTGAGCGGGGTTATGATCCAGTGGATCCAAATCAAAACGGCAGGCTTTTAAGGCGGCTCCCGGTTGGCTTTTGAGCTTTTCCAGATCGTCATCACTCAGTTGCGCCAGATCAACCAGTTCTTCTTCCAATACGCCCTTTATACCGTTAATGGCACCGTAACAGCGACCAAAGGTTTCTGGATACTGTTTAACCGTTTCAATCACCGCCGCGGCACTGGCATTGATGACGGCGGTAACCCCGCCTGCCTGAGCGTATAAGACATTTTTTGCATGGGGCGCAGAGGTAATTAAACTCACGAAGAATTCCTTTTTAACGATATCGGTTAAGGGTTATGAGAAGCGTTTCAATATTGCTTGAAAATTAAGCGTCTAGACAAATTTTATCGTTTTGTAGCTTGATTGCCAGTTCTCCACGCAATAATTTTTGCAGAGTGCTACCAAGTAGATACTGACGCCAGCCGATCAGTTTAGTTTGATCCGGTTGACGTATTAGCGCCAAAAGCTCGTCTTTATTGATCAACTGGGTGGTGTTAAGTTTATAGTCTATCGACAACTGTTGGCTGTAGGCATACAAAACATCAAGAAGAATTTCTTCCTGCACGCTCGCTTTCGCCTGTTTCGGTGGCGCTTTGGGTAATTGCTCGCTATCCAGCGCAAATACCTCGTCAATCAGTGCAACCCATTGCTGGCCGAACTCCTTAACACTGGATGCTTTGATATTAGGCACCTTATAAAGCGCTTTTTCGGTTTTCGGCGGGCGTTTGGCAATCTGAATCAAACAGTCATCACTCAGAGGCCATTTTTTCGGGATATCATGCTCTTGTGCATAGCTCTCTCGCCATTGGGCTAAAACTTGGGCAATAGCCAGATGTTTGCCTTTAAGGTTGCGTGCCGCGCGGATTCGCTGAATGGCCTCTTCCGGGTTAATGTCGTAGAGGGAGCTGTCCAATAAAGCGAGACAATCTTCGGCAACAGCGGCTAATTGCTCCGTATCGAGTTGCTGACGATATTTCTCATACAACGGTGCCAGATAACGCACATCGTCTAATGCATAAGCAATCTGTTTTTCGGTAAGAGGGCGCTGGTGCCAGTTGGTACGGGTCTGACTTTTATCAAGCCTAATACCGAGTTCGCTTTCAATTACTCGGGAAAACCCCGCTATATCACCATGTTGTCTGAAAATGGCGGCGATTTGGGTGTCGAAAATCGCTTGCGGCATTATGCCTTCGAGTTGATACAAAACCTCAATATCCTGACGCGCTGCATGAAACACCTTGATGACATTCGGGTTCGCTAATAGCTCAACCAAGGCGTGTAACGGTTTGTCAGTTTGCGCCGTATCTACGATCGCCAAAGGATCGATAATCGCTGCTTGACCTAGGCAGTCTTGGATCTGTACCAGGCTTAATTGAGGATAATAGGTATCGACACGGACAAATTCGGTATCAATCGCCAGCCAACTGAGAGCTGAATTTGCTAGAATCTGCTGGCAGTAGTCGTTTAATTGCGCTTCGGTATCAATGGATAAGTAGGATGGTTTGCTCATAAGCGTAAAGTTTAAGAGCAACGTTAGAATAGAGCAAGTAAAGAGCAGGGATAAATTAGTGAAACCGCAAAAAATTCATATCTTAGGCATTGCAGGAACTTTTATGGGGGGAATTGCACAAATTGCCAAGGCGATGGGACACATTGTGACGGGTTCCGATAAGGCGATTTATCCCCCTATGAGTACTCAGCTCGAACAGGCCGGTATTGCCGTTGATGATGACCAGTCTATTGCGTTTTTGAATCAATCACCCGATTCGGTGGTCATCGGTAATGCGATGAGCCGGGGTCATACTCAGGTTGAAGCCACTTTGAACGCACAGCAGGTCTATACCTCTGGACCACAGTGGTTGGCGGAAAATATTCTTAAAGACCGCTGGGTAATTGCGGTCGCAGGAACTCACGGTAAAACTTCCACCGCTTCCATGGTGGCGTGGATTCTTCAATATGCGGATTTAAATCCCGGCTTTCTGATCGGCGGTGTGCCGGAAAACTTCGGTGTCTCGGCACGCTTGGGGGATTCACCGTTTTTTGTTGTCGAGGCCGATGAATATGACACGGCGTTTTTTGATAAGCGCTCCAAATTTGTCCACTACCACCCTCGGACCTGCGTCTTGAATAATCTGGAATTTGACCATGCCGATATCTTTGACTCCCTAGCGGATATTCAAAAACAGTTCCATCATCTTGTTAGAACGGTACCGGGTAATGGCTTGATTGTCATGCCCGACAACCAGTCCGCTTTGGATGAGGTTATCGCTAAGGGGTGTTGGACACCGGTCGAAAAACAAGGTCAGGAACACGCCGATAATGCATGGCATTATGAATTGATTACTGACGACGGTTCGGCGTTTAGCGTGTTTTATCAAAATGAAAAACTGGGCGATGTGCGTTGGCAGATGTCCGGTTTGCATAGCGTCAGCAATGCCCTTAGTGCCATTGCCGCCGCAGTGCATTGTGGGGTGCCGCCCAAGATGGCCGTGGAATCTTTAAGTGATTTTAAAGGGATTCGCCGTCGTATGACATTAGTGGGTGAGGTCAATGACATCAAGATCTATGATGATTTTGCCCATCATCCGACGGCAATCGCCACCACCTTGCAGGGGGCGCGTAAACAGCTCAATAATAGTAAACGAAGCGGGCGTCTGATTGCGGTTTTTGAACCGCGTTCCAATACCATGCGTATGGGAATTCATAAAGCCACCTTGCCGAAGTCGTTTATTGACGCCGATGCGGTGTACGCTTTTATTGATCCAGAGTGGAATTGGCAATTAGCGCAAGAACAGTTTGAAATGCCGGTTTTTGTGCAGCACAGTTATGACGATTTACTTGAAAAGCTGACAGCAGAATTACAGCCGGGTGACAATGTGGTGATTATGAGCAACGGCAGTTTTGGCGGTATTCACCAAAAACTGCTGGCCAGTTTGCAAAATTAGTCAGGGCTTGTATGTGGGCATTTGTTGAAATCGTCGTGCTCATCATTCTCGTTGGCGGGATCCTTTGGATGATTAAACCGCCGAAACCTAAATGAATCGATGATATCGGTCTGCTGAATCGGGGGGCAAGCCTGGCCATTTAATCTCTGTAATGAAACGGCATCCGATCTGAGATTTTTACCACCAAGTCAATCGCTAGGTAAAAGTGTTCTCAGCCGAGCTATGATTTTCCTACTGGCGACTCGCACAGGTGGGTTTGATTTCGTCCAGCTTGCTTCGCTTTATAAAGTGCTGAGTCAGCACAACGCATGATCTCATTGACATTAAGTTGTACGTCTTTGGATAAGACTTCAGCAATACCACAGCTCAAGGTATGTTTAATTTGTTGATTGCAGTAGTATGTCGGGTTGTTGGCAAACTGCAAACGAATCCGTTCTGCCAGTTCCCAGGCTTCCTCGATCGAGTTGAGTGCGACTAATATCGCAAACTCCTCTCCTCCAAACCTGATGGCGACATCTTCTGCACCACAGTTCTGTTTGATCAAGCAACCGAGTTCTTTCAAAACAACATCCCCGCCATCATGACCATAGTTGTCATTGATCTCCTTGAATGAATCCAGATCGATAACCAACATAAACAAAGGCAAGGAGCGGTCGTTGAGGTTGTTGTAATAGTCGGTATATCGCGATTGCAGTAATCTTCGATTGCCAAGTTCGGTTAACGGGTCCTGATGAGCCAGAGTTATCGCTTTTTTGTGCTCCGAATTTAGTTCAATGATCCAGCTCGATACCGCGACCATCAGAAAAATCGATTCGAGTAATGTCGCCATTTGTAGCCAGTCCAATGGCGAATTTCCCCAATTGAGGTTGGCTATGGTTGTGCTCATCAATGTGAGGATTAGCCCGGTTGAATAAATCAGCCAAGCGGCCATAAACCAAACGGCATAAGAGATGCGTTTGCGCCAGGCAATGAAGCCGACAACAGGCATTAATAAAGCGGTAGTGGCTAAAGCAGAATGAGATATATACAGGATGACGTTTTCCAGATAGCCAAACAGATAGGCAATCAATATCAGGCTGTAGAGTAATTGAATGGCGATAAACAGACGGTTGACCTTAGGAAGGGTTTGGCTTAGAAACAAAAATGACCGGCCAAATTGTAAGGCGGTGAAGCCGAATATCAAATAGGCGATATGGAAGCCTTGATTATGCCATTCTGGCGAATGTGGCCATAGATATTGAAAACCCAAACCGTTAACCATTAGCCAGCACAGGATGCTCGAAATCAGGAAAGCCGCATAAAACAAAGCCTTGATTTGCCTAAGTATGGCGGCTGCCATCAGGCTCAATAAAACCAACAATAGCATTGCACCATAAAACAGTCCGTATAACAGGTTTTCGCGTTGACTTAAGCGGTTGAAATCATCGCTGGTGTATAGGCTAAAGCGCAGATTCATCGTGTCATTGCCGATAAAGTAGGCTTTGAGAATGACCTCGGTTTTTGTATGAGCCGGAGTAGATAATCCGGCACTCAGGGTTCGATAGTTTATTTGCCGTTGTTGAAAGTCATGCCAGTCTGAATAGGTTTCATGCTGAAAAGTGCCCGAATCATTGCGGTAATAGATTTCCAGGTAATCTAAAAAACTGGTTTCTCCGCGAATCACCCAGTGAATGGCCTGATCTGTCGGATTGGTGGCGGTGAAGCGAAGCCAGTGTGCTTGATTTGTGATGCCTTGAAGGATGTCAGCTTGTTGAAAGGGCCTCCAACGGTTTTCTGGTAGCTTTGCCAGCTCCATATTGACTTGTGTACGTTGATAATCGGCTTCCAGCAGAACAGTGCCACCTAATTTTGATAGATTGATTTCGGTATTTTGAGAAGCGAACGCGGGTTGGAGCAAAACAAGAGAAAGAAACAGATAAAAATGACACAATAAAATGGACTTTACAGTGAGTTTTTTGCGAGGCATTAATCAAGCGTTCCTTAATACATATAGTCATTATTCATAGGATGTTTGGTGATTAACATCAACGGAACCGTGACGACAATCGATGTTACTAATGTAATACAAATGTGGGCGCTTGAGTAAATTTTTACAAATCAAGAGAATTGTAGACAAAGGCAATGTCCGGTTATGCGGGGATTAGGCTGTTTTACTGATGGCCGCCACTTTGCGCTCCCGTGGGGCAAGCAAGTAGTTTACGCGGCAAGTGATAAAAGCCTTTTGCTTGTCATAGGATCGCTTCTGTAAACGACTAAAATTTCAAAATCAGGTCACCAAACCCCCAGATCAATGTACCAATGATAAGAGTGATATGGGTAACCCAGACTTTTTTCTGATGCCATTTTGAAGGCGTTAAATCTTCAACTTCTTTTAAGCTGTTGTGGTCTTCTAAACGGTCATAAAGACGATTCAGTTCGCCATGCAGCAAGCTGTATTCGCTCATGGCGGCAAACAGCACAACCAAACTGCCGAACCGGGCAAACCAAAGAGGGTCCAATGTCAGTCCCAGAAAGGCGCCAAAAGCGCCGCTTATCCAGGCCAATAATATAAACAGGCTGTTTTTCTTTTCTAAAATCATAGGTGTTAATCTTACATGTATTGGTCAGCGTATTGGTGTTACCTTGGTCGCATCAACTCATGCTTATAGCAGTATTGAACAATGAAAGTCATTTGAGTCTTGTTAAAGTTGTCCTGATAAGCTTTTCTCGGCCATATTGTAACCCAGCTCAATCATTTCATCTGTGCGGTCGAACTCCAATATGCCGCAAGCGTCTCGAGAGACTTGGATCAAGTGGTCGGCAGGGTAGGCGGCAAGTTTTTGTCTGGCAATAGCGCTTTGCATTGAATCAAATGCCAGATTGGCAATTTCGTAGGCAGCCCATTCCGTTTGCACGGTATTGCTACGGTTTGACGCAGCACCTTGAAAAAAGTTGCGAAATTTTTGCAGGAAATCGACAGATTCTTGTTTGTCATTTGCGCTGATCTTAGTCGTTTTCTGGCTAGCTTTTCCCCCTAAATTGACGGCAATCGTCAAGTCGGTAGCATCCTGAAAGGTTGGTGCGATCGGTACAGGGTTAAGTACACCACCATCAATCAAATAGTTGCCGTGATATTGAAACGGGGTGAAAAATAGCGGTAATGAGATTGACGCACGTATGGCATCGAACAAATTCCCCGAGTTAAGCCAAACCTCTTTTTCCTCTTCGATATTGGTCGCGACGGCAGTGAAGTTAACTTCCAGGTCTTCGATATTGAGATCGCCGACCAGTTGTTTCAACGAATCAATCAGTTTATCGCCTTTGACCAAACCTCCTTTTTTCCAAGACAAATCAAGCAAACGCAGGATTTCAACCTTGCTGATATTGCGAGCCCATTGTTCAAATTCACTTAATTGACCGGCGGCATATACACCACCCACTAAGGCGCCTATCGAAGCGCCGGAAACCGATTTAATAGTGAACTGGTGCTCTTCCAGCCAGTGAATGACTCCGATATGGGCTAACCCTCTAGCGCCACCACTGCCTAGTACCAGTGAAACAGTTTTTTCTGAGTTGGGCATAACAACCTTTTCGTTATTGTGTTTCCGAGAGTTATAACAACTGGCTACCGTTGCTGTCGAATGTTTTTTGAATTGTTTTCATGCCAAAGGTGCGCGCAGTCATTGAGCACCAATGAAAATCAAACTTATCGAGATAAAGTAGATGCCCAGAATAAAAGCACTTTCAAAACCGATTTTGCCAATGCCATAGGTTTCTCGGCGGACCATGCCGACAAGTAAGGTGGCTGTCATCAGAATGCTGATTAGCCCCCAAGTCATTTGCACCGGATCCATGTCATGGTAGATCGAACCTTCTCGATAACCGATGTCGGCTGCGGCGACCACCAGTATATTAAAGCAGTTAGTGCCAAATATATTGCTTACCGCCAGTGTCAAAGCGCCAATGCGTATGGCGGCGATAGTGGTGACCAACTCGGGGGTGGACGTCGCCAGCGCGGTCAGGATACCCCCAATCAGCGTTTCTGACATTCCTGTCAGATCGGCGATGTTTTTTGCCGCCTCCATCAACACCCAGCCAGCAATCCCTGTCAAAATAGCCAGAATTGTAAAAGCGATCCAAACCCTGGTTAGGTTGCCATGCTGATGTTGCTCGGGCTCGTCTGCAACGGTCTGATGGGTTTGTCTTGGAAACCACATCGGTTTGGTTTGAGCGCGATGTACCTGATGCAAACCGAACAGATAAGCCAACACGATGATCGGGGTAATCGGGTGTATGGTAAAAAAAGTGCTATCAGGGGTAAACACGCTTATTAATGGCAGGCTCAGTAAAACTATAAGCAGTCCTGCCAACATGAGGTTCACCGGAGATGCCGCGGCATGTTCGAGATTGGCTTTACGATAAAAAATATCGGCAATCCCCAAAAATACCAGGTTGATCGCCATACTTCCCATCACATTGCTCATTGCCAAATCGGCACGAGAATCGACGGCAGCGCTCAAGGTGGCGGCAAAGTCGGGTAAGGAGGTCACTCCAGCGAGCAGTAAAACGCCAAATAAGGCTTCGCCTAATCCGGTTTGGTCGGCTAAAGCATCGGCCAAGCGCGTCAACTTGATGCCAACAATAATAATCAGCAATGTCGCTATGGTAAAAATCATAATGCTGAGATGTAACGAGTCGAACATAGTCACCCTGCATATATAGACTGAAGAACTTTTTAGAACCTAACAAGCGTCATTTTGAGTCTAACACTAATTGTCGACTTTGCCAGCTAATTCAATCGCCAGTTTATGGTTGACCAGCGGTTTTAGAGTAGAAAGTCTTGTATTGATAGGCGGTAATTGCGTTGATAATGGTTGATCAAAGCCTCAGACCATTGTTGTGCATTTTTAGGCATGCCTTTGCTTAGGTAGTGATGGACTTGCGCTAAAACGGCTTGTTTAAAGCTTGTGCTTGGCTGATTATCGAGCGCGAGATTATCGGCGCTAAAATGGAATTGGTAACCCGCAGAGACAGAAAATATCCATTCCAGTGCCTGAGGTTTCACCTCGACTTTCTCAAATTCGGCTTGGCGTTCTGCCGAACGGCCGTCCGGTTCATACCAGTAACCGAAGTCCTCTAACAGACGACGTTGTTTGCCGGCAACACACCAATGGGCGATTTCATGCAAGGCACTGGCGAAAAAACCGTGGGCAAAGATAATGCGATGATGTGGATATTCATCATTGGCAGGCAGATAGACAGGTTCATCCTGACAGCAGACTAGCTCGGTATTTTCGCTGTCGATAAAGGTTTGGTTGAACAATTTGACCAGTTGGTCTGGTGTATGAGAAGTATTGGTTTGAGTCATCAGAGAAATCGCCTCCCAAGGTTGGGAGGCTGAAATGAGATTTGTTTATAAGGTTGCCATGACTTTACGTGCTGCGGCAATCGTATTTTCGATATCTTCGTCGGTGTGCTGAGAAGAGACAAAACCGGCTTCAAAAGCTGACGGCGCTAAATAAACGCCTTCATCGAGCATACCGTGGTAGAACTTTTTAAAGCGTTCCATATCGCCTTTTGCCACCTGGGCAAAACGGCTGATGTTTTTTTCCTCACTAAAGAAGAAACCGAACATGCCGCCAACCTGGTTGGTGGTGAATGGGATCTTGGCATCATCGGCTGCCGCTTGCAGGCCTTCGACCAGCTTTGTGGTTTTGGCGCTCAAGTTGTCAAAGAAACCGTCTTCACTGATCAGTTTCAAGGTGGTTAGGCCAGCAGCCATTGCCAAAGGATTACCCGATAGAGTTCCTGCCTGATAAACTGGACCTAAAGGCGCAATATGAGACATGATCTCTTTTTTGCCGCCAAAGGCACCCACCGGCATACCTCCACCGATAACTTTACCGTAAGTTGTCAAATCAGGGGTGATATTGTAAACGCCTTGCGCACCTTGCAGGCCGACACGGAAGCCGCACATGACCTCATCAAAAATCAATACCGCACCGGATTCGTCACAGACCTCACGCAGTGTCTGTAAAAAACCGTCTTCCGGTGGAATGCAGTTCATATTCCCTGCAACCGGTTCAACGATGATACAGGCAATTTGATCACCGATTTCGGCAAATACTTTACGCACTTCGTCAGAGTCATTGTGTGTTAGCGTCAGAGTTTCTTCTGCCAAAGCGGCTGGAACACCCGGTGAAGACGGTACACCTAAAGTCAAAGCGCCTGAACCGGCTTTAACCAATAGCGAATCGGAGTGACCGTGATAGCATCCTTCAAACTTAACAATCTTGTCACGACCGGTATAACCGCGAGCCAGACGAATCGCGGTCATGGTCGCTTCGGTTCCCGAGCTGACCATTCGTACCATATCCATAGAGGGAATCAGGTCACAAACCAAATCCGCCATGGTGGTTTCGATTTGAGTTGGCGCACCAAAGCTCAAACCGCGTTCAGCCTGTTCTTGAACGACCTTAACCACTTCTGGATGGGCGTGCCCTAAAATAGCCGGTCCCCATGAAGCCACGTAATCGATGTATTGCTTATCGTCGGCATCGGTCAAATATGCGCCTTTGGCAGATTTAAAAAATACCGGGTCACCGCCAACACCTTTAAAGGCACGAACAGGGGAGTTCACCCCACCAGGGATGTGTTTTTGGGCGGCGGCAAATAGATCATGTGACTGGCTCATGAAAAGTCCTCTAGGGTTGAAATGGCAATGACCATTCGGTGTTAAGTATGGAAAAAAATCGCTCGCTATTATAGCGTGAATGGCCGCTGAATTTAAGCGGCCGTTGAATGAGATGGGATTATAACTGCGGACTCATCTTTTTTATGCGTTCGGTGACATCGGCAAAATGCACTTCACCAATCTGCTTGTAGACGATCTTACCATTAGGTGCAATCAAGAAGCTCGTCGGTGTTAAAAGGATATCGCCGAAAGCTTTGGCGATTTTGCCGTCTGTATCCATGACAAATGTGAATGGGTATGGGTTGGCGGCGATAAATTTCTCTACCTGTTCAACCGGATCGTAATCCATGGATACGGTCACCAGTTCAAAGCGGTCCCCAAGTGCCTGTTTCATTTTTGCCAAATCGGGCATCTCTTTGATGCAACTTGGGCAAGATGTCGCCCAGAAGTTAACCAAAACGGGTTTCATTGGTTTATTCAATTCGATGGTTTCACCCTGTTTGGTGGTGATGCTGATTTTGGGTGCCTGCCCCAAGCCATCAGAAAATACCGTTAAATAAAGGAGAGTGCCCAGCAGGCCAATTACGAAAAGGCCGAAAACTTTGCTGCCGATGTTTTGCATTGTATTTCTCTTATTTTGTTTTATTTAATGGTTGATATTATGCCATGAGAATAAAAAAGGGTCATATCGCTATGACCCTTTTCAGCTGTTTTCAAGACTTGCTCAATAATCTTACAAATCGCAAACCTTGATAAGCTAACGATGTGCTTATTTAGCCGTTAAAGTTTCCACGCCATTGGCTGTTCCGCAAAGGAAAATATCCGCAGGACGATTGGCAAACAAGCCGTTTGTTACTACACCGACAATGCTGTTTAGTTCAGTTTCCATTGCCTTTGGATCTGTAATCTCAAGGCCGTGGATATCAAGGATGACATTACCGTTGTCTGTGGTAAAACCATCACGCAATACCGGCTCACCACCGAAACGCTTAACGATTTCACGCGCCACATAGCTGCGAGACATTGGAATGACTTCAACCGGAAGCGGGAACTTACCTAAAACATCAACCTTTTTACTGTCATCAGCAATGCAGACAAATTTATCGGCGACCGCTAAAACGATTTTTTCACGTGTCAAAGCACCGCCGCCGCCTTTGATCAGGTTTAGACCGGCATCGGCTTCATCGGCACCATCGATATAAACCGACATCTCGGCAACACTGTTTAAATCCAAAACCGGAATGCCGTGAGATTTCAGGCGCTCGGCGGTTGCTTCGGAACTGGCAACGGCACCTTCGATCTGTCCCTTGATTTTAGCAAGCTCATCAATAAAGAAGTTTGCTGTAGAACCTGTACCCACACCGATAATTGTGTCTGGAACTACATATTCGATTGCGGCTTGTGCCACTTTTTGTTTCAGTTCATCTTGTGTCATCGAATGACCCCTTATTGTTATATTGAATTTGGTGTACTTATTATATTTCTAATGAGTTTTTTTAAGCTAACCGCCGATTTTAATCAATTAACATGGAATTGTATAGCCATATTTAATGTTGCCGAGCTGACGGTTTCTGCTTGAATATGCATAGAAAAACGCCCTCAGACCGAAAAGGTGATGAGGGCGTCAAACAAATAAAATCAAGCGACTTTATTTTTTCAATGTCGGCGATTCCGCAACCTCTGGTTTCTCAGGGTAAAGCGTTGGAGGCAATACGCCTTCTTTGCGCTCATAAGCGTCAACCAGCATACCTGATTGGGAAACATAGTACATGTCCGGGTAAACATGTACCGTTTTGAATGTCATTGGACGAATCTGGCGCGAGCTTTCCTGTAGCGGTTTGCCCAGTGCCATATACATGCCACAGCGTGTCATGTTTGGCTGTACCTTGCCTTGCAAAGCATATTTGTGGTCGACTTCACTGAGTTGCGAGCGAAGATCCAGTTCTTTAATGTATTCCTGTTTTTCCGCATCGCTTTTCAAGGTGCTGTAGTCAACACAAAGTTGAATGGTCGGCACCTTGGTCAAAGGCCCTGAACGGTCGATCGCCATTTTTCCAGCCGGAGTTGAGGTGCCAAAAGCCTGAGCTTGGCCAAGTGTCACTAGGCTGAAGCCGATAACGGTAAAAGTCGATTTTAGTAGTTGTTTCATAAGCTTTTGATCCATAGCTGTCAAATTAATGGCCGACAATTCTATCAATTTTTGCCAGCCAACGCACCTTAATGATGGTGATGTTCCATAGTGTGGTCATGGTCGTGATGATTTTGATTGTTCATCATCGCTTGCATCGTTTTAACCGGTATTTGCATCGATTGTTTCTCGCCATTGGAAAACTGCAGCGTTAAGTTGATGTGATTGCCGGCTTTAAAAGCGGTCTTAGGGTTGATCAACATAATATGGAAACCGCCAGGCTGTAATAAAACCGTGCCATGACTTGGAATGTTGATATCGCTGACTTTGCGCATACGCATCACGCCATTGTCATTACTGTGAGTGTGCAGCTCGACCAGTTCAGCGGCATCCGATTCGGCACCAATCAACTTGACGGCACTTGCATTGTGGTTGCTGATTTGCATAAATGCGGCACTTGCCGGGGCTTGTGGCGGCATTTCACGAGCATAAGCGTTTTCGATTTGAATGCCTGCGGCCATGGCAATATTTTGTAGGCCTGAAAGTGTTAGCAGGGCGGCGGTTGAAAACGCTGTAAATAGTCCACGGATTTTCATAGGGGCTCCTTTAAAAGTGGATCAATCAATAGGGGTGTTTGGGGTAGTGTTGATGGCATCAAGCATCGCTTGTTTAAACTCTGCCGGTGGGGTCGCATGCGCTAATTGATGTGACAACTTACCTTGCTTATCAATCAAATACGTAAAGGCGCTGTGGTCAACCGAGTAACGTTGTGGATTTTCCGGATTAGCCACTTTTGCATAGACCACGCCATAGTTCAGGGCAATCTTTTGCAAGTCATCGTTTTTGCCGGTAATGCCAATAATATCGGCATCAAAATAATCGACATATTCCTGTAGACGTTTAACGCTGTCGCGTTCCGGATCAACCGAGATAAACAGGATTTGAACCTGTTGTTTTTGTTCATCCGTAAGGGTTTGATAGGCCGAAGCCAGGCTGCTCAAATTGGTCGGGCAGACATCCGGACAAAAGGTATAGCCAAAATAGAGCATCACAACCTGATCTTTAAAGTCGCTCAGCTTAACCGGTCCTTGTTCGCTGTTGAGGCTAAAGTCACCGCCCTTGGGGGCGTCGCTGTCGATTAGCTTGGCGTTGTTGTCTGCACTGCAAAACAGTGGGCTAAATGGCTGAAAAAGCCATAAGCTGCCGAGCAGGATTCCAAGGCTAATCACCAGAATAATTACTTTAGCGTTCATCTTTGTGTCCGTTGGCTGGATTTATTCAGTAAAGGTTTTTTTACCAGTCAGTGAGTTTGAATAGGCTGAGTGTTAAAAAGTAGATGTTATTGTAGCGGTTTAATAGTACTTTGCGAATGCCATATTATGAAGAAAATATGGCCTTGACGGCCATATTTTTAGACAGGACTCTTGAGCTTAGAATTTAGCAGAAAGTTTCGCCCAGATATTTCTACCCGGTTCATAAACCTTATAGTCTGCACCGGTGGTGGCATCGGTACGGTTCAGATAGTTCTCATAAGCATGGTCAAACAGATTGTCCACACCAGCGCTTAAGCTCACCCTTTTATTGATCTGATAGTTAGCAAACAGGTCAAGCGTATTCCAGCCGGCGGTTTCCAATTCGTTGTATAGTTCGTTCACTTCAGTCTGATCCGCAGCAAAAGTCCAGCGCATACCGGCATTCCATTTTGCTTTGCTGTAGGTTGCGCTAACCGAACCGTTGACCGGTGCGATATTGCTCAGGTTACGGTTATCGGTATCGTTGCTACCACGTGTGAAACTAATGTTTGCTTCGATATTCAAGTTTTGATTGGCTTGCCAATTAGCGGAGGTTTCAATTCCGTAAAGGGTGGCATCCTTGTTGAAGTAACCGGTGCTCTCGCCAGTAAAGTTGTAATCGGCTTGTTCAGTGCCTAAATCTCTTAAGATATAGTCGTTGACCGAATCGTAGTAAGCGGAAACAGACCAGCTATAATTAGTCAAAAATCGGCTGATGCCAATATCCAATTGGTTATGCTGTTCAGGTTTTAGATCTGGGTTACCTACCCAGCTTTTAGTGTTACCCATTGAGCCTTTTGCGATAAACAGTTCTGTTGCATCACCGGCACGGTAAGTTTGACTTAGACCGATATAGCTTTGGTAACCACTGTCGTGCTTGTTATTTAAACGTAATACGCTATTTAAATAGGTCTGATCGTTTTCGGTTGCACCCGAATAAGTATTGTATGCGTTGTTGTAAAGTTGAACAGCGCTCATAGCACCAGCAGCGACATTGGCCAAATTGGCCTTGCTATTGGCGTTTTCATAACGCAAGCCAAAAGTGACTTTTTGTGTGGCATTTAATGCGTGTTTCGCTTCGGCAAAAACAGCTCGGGTTTCGCTTTCAACGCCAGGCCACATGTACCACTGGCTAACACCTGCATTAGTCAGGTCGGAGAATTTATCAATACCTTCCAGTTGCAGGCCATAATCGAACTGGGTTTGCCCCGCTACAGAGGTCAATTGCAATTTAGCGCCGCGAGTGGTCGCTTCCGTGGTATTGACCATCGCCGGATTGGTTTTTCCGACCATGATGTGATCGACATGTGATAGATAAATATCGGCCTCGACTTCGTCAATTGAATTGTTTAATTTATAACCGTTGTAGCTTAAACGAGTTGTATCGCCATCAGATAAAGGCGAGTTCATGCTCGCACCTTCATATAAAGCGTTATCGGTACGACTGTTTTCATAAGAGAGTTTCAGTTCATGCTGATCTGATGGGGTTAACCCGACATCAATGCGTGCCTGGTTTGTGTCGTAGCTGGATTCGATCTCGTTGCCATCGCCGTCAAAATAGTTATCTGCCGCTTTTTGTGATGCCTGCAGCACGATATAGCCATCATTGCCGCCAGCAGCTATTTCGCCATTAAGCTCGCGTTTTAAGCCGTTGCTGCCGGTACCCATCTCTATTTTTCCTTGATAGGCTTTATCATCACTGAATGTTGGTGTTGAGCGTTCAAGTAAAACCGTACCGCCGGTTCCGCCTGAACCATAAAGTACCGATTCAACGCCTTTTACCACGGTAATGTTATCAAAGCTGCTCAGCTCAGCATAAGACGTTGGGGGATCCATGCGGTTAGGGCAGGCGCCTTCGATTTTCGCGCCGTCTAGAATGACGTTTAACTGGCTCGCCGATTGACCACGAATAAATAGATCAACGCCATGACCACCCATGCGCGATGCTTCAATACCCGGCAATTGACGCAGTGTGCTACCGGTTTCGCTATTGCCGCCCGTTAGCGCTTCGGTGCTTTGATTGATCGTTTGTTCATCGGTTGCGGTTGAAGAAATCTCAACGGTAGAGAGTGCTGTGGCTTCGGCATGAACGGTTAAAGGGGATAGGGCAAGACTGCTTAATATCGCTAGGGTCAAAGGTTTTGGCTGGAACATTTGTTTCTCTTTTGTTTTTTAATATAAGTAATTGCTAATTTTGCGATATTGTATGGAGTTTTATTGACGAGAAAATGAAGACAAGTGTAACAATGCGGGGTGTAGCTTGTATGAATACTGAGGAAAAGATTGAGGAAGTTTTGATTAGATGATGTACATCAATTTTATGGCGTTGACTTGCTTTGTTCGGTGATAAAGCAAGGCGGTGCTATAATGGCGAAAATTTTTAGTTTATGGTCTAGGAATTGTCAGGTTTGGCTGTTAAGGTGTGCCGATAATTTCAGTGAGATTGAGTAGGAAAAGGAATGCCTGAAGAAATATTGCGCAGAGTGTTAACCGTACCTGTGTACGACGTAGCCGTTGAAACGCCGTTAGAGGTGGCGCCGTTACTTTCAAAACGCATGCAGAACCAAGTCTGGTTTAAGCGTGAAGATTTGCAGCCTGTGTTTTCTTTTAAGTTGCGCGGTGCCTATAACCGTATGCGCAACCTGACTGATGAACAAAAAGCCGCTGGTGTGATTGCCGCTTCTGCAGGAAACCATGCTCAAGGAGTGGCTTTGGCCGCCTCTAAAATGGGCATTGAAGCGACCATTGTTATGCCTAAAACCACACCGCCTATTAAGGTGAACGCGGTGATTCGTCTCGGTGGCAAGGTAGATTTGCAAGGTGATTCTTTTGATGAAGCCTCTATTTACGCAAAAAAACTCGCTGAAGATAAAAGTCTGACATTTATTCATCCTTATGATGATTTGGATGTGATTGCCGGACAAGGCACGATTGCTTTGGAGATGTTACGCCAGAAAAGTAAGCCGTTTGATGTGATATTCGTTTGTGTTGGCGGCGGCGGTTTGATCGCCGGTATTGCTGCGGTCATTAAACAAGTTAGCCCACATACCAGAATTATCGGTGTGGAAGCTGAAGAAGCAGCATGTTTAACCGAGGCTTTAAAGGCCGGTGAGCGTGTTAAGTTGGCTCAGGTAGGTCTGTTTGCCGATGGTGCGGCGGTAGCTCAGGTTGGTGAAGAACCTTTCAGAATCGCGCAGACTTGTGTCGATGAAATGGTCACGGTCAGTACCGATGAAATCTGCGCGGCGATTAAGGATATTTTTGAAGATACGCGCGCCATTGCCGAGCCGGCTGGGGCTTTGTCGGTTGCCGGTATGAAAAAGTTTGTTGAACAGTATGGCCTGACCGGTAAAGAAATGGCTTGTATTGTCAGTGGCGCGAATATGAACTTTGATCGTTTGCGTCATATTTCCGAAAGAACCGAGCTCGGTGAAAAACGTGAGGCCATTTTTGCGGTCACCATTGATGAAACGCCGGGAAGTTTCAAACAGTTCTGTGAATTGTTAGGTTCGCGTCGCGCCATTACCGAATTCAATTATCGCTATTCGGATGACCGCGATGCGGTTGTCTTTGTTGGGGTTCGTACCGAAGCCGGAAAGGCGGAAAAAGAAGCCATCATCAATGAGTTGCATAAGCACGACTATGCGGTGCAGGACATGAGCGAAAACGAGATGGCGAAATTGCACTTGCGTCATATGGTGGGTGGTCATGCTAATGGTATTGAAAACGAGCTGCTGTATCGTTTTGAATTTCCGGAAAGACCCGGCGCTTTGCTGAATTTCTTAATGCGTATGAGTAAAGAGTGGAATATCAGCCTGTTCCATTACCGTAATCATGGTGCGGCTTATGGGCGTGTTTTGGTCGGTGTTCAAGTGCCGCCTGAACAGCATGGCGATTTCCAGGATTATCTGAAAGGTTTGGGCTATCCGTATTTCAATGAGCAGGATAACCCGGGTTACAAACTATTCTTAAAACCTCAGGCTAAGAAATAAGCTCAAGTCTTTCTAGTTTGAGCGCATAAAAAGCCATTGTAAGAAAATTTCTTCAGTGGCTTTTTTATTATCTTTTGTAATATCTGTATCGCTTACGCCGGTTTTTGGTCATCGCTGCTTTGTTGTTGCTGGCGTTCTTGATGTTTACGTGCGATTTCATCCCAGTCGATATTGCCGCAAGCTTCACAAGGTTCGTCCAAGATTCTTAACTTAACCAGTAGCGCATGAATCTGGCAGCCGACACAGAAACCAAGAATTGCTTCCAGCCACATAAAACCGATACACACCCATACCAAGGTCATGGGTATCCAAAAAGGCATATAGTTGACGGTTTCCGGAAGTAGAGTCGAGCCATAGATGGCGTTGACCCAGCTAGCGAACACCTCAGGGTTGAAAAATACCAGACAGACGCTGATTAAAATGGCACCGATGGTCCAAGCAAAACGTTTTGGTAACAAAGGTTTCCAAACGGCAGGCTTATTGTACGCTAAAAAGGCCGAAATCCAGATGGTAGGGGACAGCCATGAAGTGGTCTTGAACATGCTGACAATCATTTCAAACAAAGCATAGAACAGCACAATGGTTTGCAATGAGTATTCATAGGTGCGCTTGATAGCTTCGACCTGGTAGATAATATTGCCGTCCCAATCGGTGTCATAGCTGTCTACTGCGGTATTACCGTCGACTAGCCAGGAGCTGGTAAAGCCGACATCGAATAGAGTTAATCCCATATAAAGCGGAATCAACAATAACATTCCGGCACGAATACGCACAGCCGTTTCGTTGATAAAAGGGGTAGCCTCGTTAATATCTCTAAACCAGAGATTTTTGAATATTTCGCGCATGTTCACTCCTGGAAGTTCTATCGCTTATTTATAGTAAAGACCGGCAGAGTATGGTATTTGTTTCGTATCGGGTCAATTCAGAATAATTGATTGCCCAATATAAATTAGTTTTATCTAATATAAGAGGTGCCTGTTATAAGGCTTTAAAATGAGAGGGTTTTTCGAGTTGACCCGCAACGAGAAGCTGCGGGTTTTATTAAGAAGTGTCTTATTGTGCGTTAAGCAGGTCTAATTGACGCTCTTGAAGTTTTTGATCTTCGTTGATGCGGCTTGCGGTAGGGCCAGATTGGTTTTTATATTTTGCATCGGCACGCTTGTTATAAGGTTTCTCTGCGGCGCTGGATAAGGTTTCAAAATTGATTGCACAGATATCCATTCCCGGGCGCAATGCCAATGGCAATTTGCCGCTATTGAAGATCTCCAATACGATTTGTCCCTGCCAGCCTGGATCAATACGGTGAGCGGTAACGTGTACCATCAAGCCCAAACGAGCCAGACTGGAACGGCCATCAAGCCAACCTACCAAATCATCAGGAATCGTCACAGACTCCATGGTCGCTGCTAAGGCGAGTTCGCCCGGGTGTAAAAAGAAGGCGTCATTTTCACCGATATGGATCTCATCACCCATCACCGTGTCCATTATGCGCTGCATCTCTTCCTTTTCACCGCTCAGGTCAATATAGGGTGCCGTGTGGTCATTGAATACACGAAAACGATTATCCAGACGTAAATCTACGCTGATACCTTTAATTTTGTCTTCTGATGGTTGTGGGTGAATCCCAATTTTGCCAACTTTTAGGTATTGGACAATGTCTTTATCGCTCAGTTTCATAGTGGTTTCGGAGGCTCCGCTAATGATAGGGTAAGGGTTTTGTTTTCCTGGTTTTTTATACGAACTTTACCGGGAAAATAGTTAAATTCGGGTAGTAACCAAAGTTCAATATCTGCTTTCGGGCTGACAAAATGGTATTTTACGGCATCCATATTATCTTCGCCAAAATCTAATGCAATCCTTGCGTTATTGTTTTTCGACTGCAGCTTCAGTTCGGTCTGAAAATTAGGGTCAATTAAAACAAAGTGATCCAGTGATTGTCGGTTGAGTTTGGCATGCCAGACGGCATAGCCAATTGATAGGGCATCGAACATCTTTTCTTTGACAGGCCATTGTTTGTTTTTTTGTGGGCAAACAACTGTGTCCTGATTGAGTTTCAGTTCGGTGATTTTTTGGGTTTTTGTGCCGTTTTTTTCGCTAAAACCGACTTTGCGATAACCTTGCCAAAGCAGCTGCTTTTCACTTTGTTTAAAGCTGACGGTTTCCAATGAAGAGTCAGTAAAAAACAAAGCGGCCAATCCTGATGGCTTGGCATCGCTGATTAAAAAGCAGTTCTCTTGCTTGCATTGCCATTGATGTTTGGCAATACCCAAATTCATGCCCATCGCTTCAACATGGAACTTGGCTTGAAAATCCTGGATGCTTTGCGCTGCGGCTTGATGTTGAAACAGCATCAGCGCGCTGAAAAGCAAACCGGGCATAAGGTTGCTGATGCTTGGTCGGATATTTGAGTGATGTGTTCTTGCCGAGGTGAATAAATCCATTACAGACTCCGTTGAACTGAAACCTTTGTTATTCACTATCAGCATAACTTAAATATCGGCGTTAAACTCGACAGGAGTCTGAAGACAGTTTTGATCGAGCCAAGCATGGTTATCCTTGAGGCTTAAGCGATCTTCAACAAACCACTGTACTACCTGAGGATAGGCGAGATGCTCCAGGCGATGTACTTTTTCGGCAAGACTGTCGGCGCTGTCATCGGCTCCGATTTCAAGCTTGGCCTGCAAAATCACCGGGCCGCCATCAAGTTCCGGGGTGACAAAATGAATACTTAAACCATGTTCTTTGTCGCCGGCTTCAATCGCTCTGGTATGGGTGTTGAGTCCGGTATATTTAGGCAGTAATGATGGGTGGATATTCAACATTCTGCCCAGGTAATGACGGGTAAAGTCCTGAGTCAGAATACGCATAAAACCAGCCAGTACAACCAAGTCAATTTGATGGCTGTCGATCAGTTTTTGCAGTTCTGCATCAAAGGCTTCACGGCTATCAAATTCGGTGTGGTCAATAACCTTTTGCTCGATATGGGCATCGGCGGCGCGTTTTAAACCGAACGCTTGCGGACGATTGCTGATAACGATGGCTATCTCGTACAGTTCGGCATGCTGTTGCTGATGATCAATAATCGCTTGAAGATTAGAACCGTTACCGGAAATCAAAACGGCGATACGTTTTTTACGATAGTCTGAAGAAGAGGATAATGTTGGCATAGTAAAACTAATAAACGCTAAATTAAATGTAAAAGGGCTTGCAGGTTATGGCCTGCAAGCCTATCAAATTAAGCTTGAACCAGTTTTACAGATGGTTTTTCTTGGTCAGACGATTCAATTTGACCAATGACTGATACCTGTTCACCAGCAGCCGTTAATAACTCGATGGCTGTATCCTTGTCGGCTTCATCGACAACGATGACCATTCCGATACCGCAGTTTAGGGTACGGTGCATTTCTTCATATTCGACATTACCTTGCTCCTGTAGCCAGTCGAATACCGCAGGGCGCTGCCAGCTATTGGTATTGATGGTTGCCGAGGTATTGTTTGGCATAACGCGCGGCAGGTTTTCCAACAGGCCGCCGCCGGTAATGTGTGACAAGGCGTGAATATCGATTTGCTTCATCAGCTCTAGCAGCGGCTTGACATAGATTTTTGTCGGGGCCATCAGGGCGTCGATCAAAGGTTGTCCATCCATGTCCATATTTAAGTCGGCATTGCTGACTTCAAGGATTTTACGAATCAAAGAGTAACCGTTAGAGTGAGGTCCTGTTGAAGAAAGCCCCAGCATAATATCGCCGGCTTTGACTTTAGTCCCGTCAATCAAGTCAGACTTTTCCACAATTCCGACACAGAAACCGGCTAGGTCATAATCGCCTTGTGGATACATACCAGGCATTTCAGCTGTTTCACCACCAATCAATGCACAACCTGATTGCAGGCACCCCTCACCGATTCCTTTGACCACATCGGTAGCGACATTCAAGTCCAGTTTACCGGTTGCATAGTAATCTAGGAAAAACAGTGGCTCAGCACCCTGTACGATTAGGTCGTTAACACACATTGCCACCAAGTCGATACCTACCTGATCGTGTTTACCACTATCAATCGCTAAGCGTAACTTGGTTCCAACGCCGTCAGTACCCGAAACCAAAAGCGGGTTTTTGTATTTGCCCATATCCAATTCGAACAAGGCACCAAAACCACCCAGGGACGCAGGCACTTCAGGACGAGTTGTCGCTTTGGCAATAGGTTTGATGGCATCGACAAGGGCATTACCGGCATCGATATCAACGCCAGCATCTTTATAGCTAATAGATTGTGTATTGGTTGTCATAATCTCTAAATTCTGTACAGGTTTAAGATAAGGGAGTCGGTCAGAGAGAACTATCCATTTTGTAGAAAACACAAAATTTTTGATAGAGGTTCAACTTTAGGGTATGGTCTGACTCCGTTCAGGTTGAATGAAACCTTGAAAAAAGCTGACCTTTTACGCAAAAGTCTACACTGACTTAAACAAAAAATATTATGATATTGTAACGAAATTTTAAGAGCCTTATATGAGAAGTTTTCAGCTATTCAGTGTAATTTTGTCATTCTTTCTGCTTGTACCCAGTTCACAAGCCAATTCTGCCGTGATTCCCACCGAATTTTTCACCGTTACTCTGCCTTATGGTGATAGTGTCGATACCGCGGCGAAAGTGCCTTTAGACGGCTATGCGCAGAAAGCCATGCCGGTTTTGCTGATGCGTTTGACCGGACGCAGTGAGTTGTTGGACTCCAAGCTAGGGCAAACCTACATTAATCAGGCTAAAAAATGGTTGGCGAGTTATTACATTAAGCCACGTCTAGAAGATGGTGTTGTGGTTGGGCAGAATATCGCATTACGTTTTGATGCCAATCGCTTAAAACAGGCTTTTCAGCAGCAGCATATCAAGTTGCTGAGCGCGGCGCAACGTCCGCCAACTTTGGTGATGGGGGCGTTTATCCAGCAAGGACGTCTACAAAAGTTAACCGAAGAAACCTTGCGTTATCGTATTGATGTCGATTTCAGGGATTATCCACAGGCTTTGAAACTGCCGATTAAGGTGCCGGATTCGGCCAACCATTGGATCTATCCAGTCGATGCCAGTAATAACTTGAGCAAGGTTCAAGAAGCGATGATTCGTGAGAGTCAGCAAAACCTGTTAAGTTTCAAGTTGCAAAGTAGCAATGGTCAATATCAATTGGACTGGCGTTTATTCGCCTTAAATGGCGATACCCTGAGTTCCGGGTCAAGCAAGGGAGCGGAAAGAAGCGTTCTTTATCAAATCATGTTTAATGATGCGATGCAGCAGTATGCCAAAATCACTGCGGTTGAAACCTTACAGAAAAACCATATCTGGTTGCAGGTCAATCAAATCGGTTTCGGAGAACAGCTCAAAATGCTGGAAAAAGACCTGTTGGCGCAACAGCCGTTAATCACTCATGTTATGTTAAAACAGGTGTCCGCAGGACAGCTGAATTTTGATATCGAGTATCAGGGTGAATACCAGTCGTTAATCAACTGGTTGCAAAGCTGGAGTAAAGTTGAAATCATCAATAGTGATCCGGCGGCGCAAAAAATCGAAGTGAACGCCAAGGTCGCCGCTTTTATTGAAGAGCCCGAAACCTCTCTGTCGATTGAACAAGACAGCGCCTCTCAGCAGTAGTCGTAGGTTTATCAAATTCGCGTAAATTATCACGCTTTAAGGAAATTACATGTTTGTGCAGATGCCTTTAAAAATTGGACTTCGTTCGGAAGCCTGTTTCGCCACCTTTGTTACGGAGCAGGAGTCGGTAGCGTTTGCATTGAATAACCTGCAGAAAAGTCTTAAAAGCGGGGGCGGCTCCTTTTATATGTTCGGCAATAGCGGCGTGGGTAAAACCCATTTATTGCAAGCGGCTTGTCGATTCATTACCGAGCACGATAAAACCAGCGTCTATTTACCTCTGAGCGATGATTCCTTGCCACTGATTCCCGATGTGTTGATCGGCTTGGAGCAGACCCCGCTGGTTTGTTTGGACGATGTCGATACCATTATCGGTAACAGTAAATGGGAGTTGGCTTTGGCTAACCTATTGGTCAAATCAAGCGTGCAAGGCCATAGCGTGATCCTCTCTGGTAAAAAATCGATCAGTGAGTGGTCTATAGCCACTCAGGAATTGATGAAAGCCCTGATTAATGTGCTACCGATTGAGATTGCACCTTTGACCGATAAGGATGAATTAATCAGTGCTTTAACGCGCCATAGTTCAAGGTTGGGATTCGAACTGACCAAAGAGGTGGGCAACTATTTGATCAAACAGTTCTCCAATGATTTGCAAGAGTTATTGGCTGTGCTGAAAATGCTTGAACAGGCCAGTCTGGTGGAAAAACACCGGCTGACCTTGCCATTTGTGAAAAAAATCCTCAACCAGAACGGCTGACAGAAAAACGCCGATTTTAGGTCTATAGCGAATAATCGAAAAAAATAAACAAACAATTAATAGCTGAAAGGCTTTGTGATTGATGAAAAGAAAGGGAAACGAAATGACTAAGCAAACTACATCAGATGTCCTGTCGAATTTACGAACACTTGTGTTGAGCGTTTTGTTGTTACTGGCTTTTGGAGCTCAGGCGGCGGATGAAGACATTAAATTTGTCGATTTACAAGGCAATGAAAGTACTCTGGCCGACTATAAAGGTAAGTGGGTAATTGTTAATCTTTGGGCAACCTGGTGTCCGCCTTGTCTGGTTGAGATTCCTGATTTGGTGATGTTTCAGGAAGAGAACAAAGAGCGTGCTGTGGTGTTGGGCGTAAACTACGAAAACATCGAAGCCGATAAGGTAAAAACCTTCGCTGAATCACAAATGATCAATTACCCGGTTGTTAAGTTCCCGGGGCGCGTAGACGGCCGTACTTCTCCATTTGGCGATGTTCGCGGACTGCCAACTACCTATATGGTAACGCCTGAAGGTAAGGTTGTTGCCGCGCGTACCGGAATGGTCGATCAAAAAATGCTGGAAGATTTTATTAGTAAGTTTGCGCAAATGACGGCAAAATAGTAAAGGTCGATTAACTGAAAAACTTGAGTTCATTAGGAGTGATGAATGAGTAAAAACCTAAATCCAATCAAAGCGATCAGTTTGAGTTGTTTGATGGCGCTAAGTGCTTTTCTGACGACCAACACCATGGCGGCCGAAAGTTTCTTTATGGAAACTTTTGGTAACTACCAGGAAGAGTTGGAGGTTGCTAAAGAGGACGGTAAGAAAGGGGTTTTTGTTTTTTATCATATGGACGAATGTCCGTTTTGCCATCGTATGAAAACGACGATTATGACCGAACCGGATGTGATCAAGCTTTTCCGTGATAACTTTCTGACCCTGCAACATGATATTGAAGGCAGTAATGAGATTACCGACTTCGATGGTCAAGTCGCCACCGCCCAAGAATTGGCGGAAAAGAAATACCGCGTTCGCGCCACACCGGTCATGATGATTTTCGGTTTGGATGGCAAGCCTGTATTGCGTTATACCGGGCCAACGCGCACTAAAGAAGAGTTTAAATGGTTAGCCGAATATGTGATTGATGGCAGTTATCAAACCATGTCATTCACCAAATACAAGCGCCAGCGTAAGCAAGCCAAATAATGCCTTTAAAATCAAGAGAGTCACTGATGCTAAACGGTTTTCAACGCCCATCTCTAAAGACGACCATCTTATTGTGCGCCGGTTTATTTAATTCACCTCTGCTTTTGGCGCAAAACGCTAGCGCTCCGGCCGAAGGTGAGATAGTTCAGGCAGCACAGCAATCCGCTCCGGTTTCATTACCTGTTTCATTACCTAACCCCTTAAGTCTAGAGGCCTTATTAGCTGACTATGCTCAGCTTTCGCCAAATATCAGGGCGCAACAGGCGATGCTAGAGATTAGCGAAGCTAACGGAAGCCTCAATGAATCGGTTAACAATTGGCAATTGGCGCTACAAGGACGTCTGGGGTATCGCGAGTTTAAAGAGCGCAGTGAGCCCAATCATCGTTTGGTATTGCATGTCGGTAAGGTGTTCTATGATTTTGGTCGTTTTGCGGCACAGGCACAAAGTGATGCCCTGATTTTGTCGCAACGCCAGCTTGAGTTACAACAGGTTGAGAATCTGCAGAAGTTGCAAGTGATTAAAGCTTATTTCAATGCGTTGTTATCCGATTTCCAATACCGCGTCGATAACGAGGCCATGGCCATCGAATATGTCGGTTTTGATAAGTTAAAAGAGCGTCATGCCATTGGTCAGGCCTCAGACGTCGACTTATTGGCCGGTGAGCAGCTTTATCAAAAAGCTTTGGTGAAACGTATGCAGTCGGAGCAGGCTCAGCTTAAAACCCGTGTCGAGTTGGCCAATACCATCGGTTTGCCGCAAGCGCGTCCGGATGAGCTGGTCTTTCCTAAACTTGACGCTTTCAAACAACGTCAGCTGGGCGATATGAGTCTAGCTGCTCTACAGCAACAGGTTTTAGAAAAGAATCCACAAATGCAAGCGTTGCAACAGGCCTACCAGGCTTTGCAGTTTGATTTGCAAAAGGCTCAAAACCTGGACTCGCCAACCTTGCGTGGCGATGCATGGGCGGGGCAGTTAGACAGTTATCCTCAGTTAAGAGAAGGCAGCTGGAAAGCACAGATCAGTATTGATGTGCCTTTGTATGATGGTGGTAATAGTCGTGCCGGGCAGAAGTTGATTCAGGCAAAAATGAATCAGATGCAAGCCAATATGCAACTGCTCGCTCAGCAACTGCGTGCCGAGGTTGCGGATGTTTATTTTCAAATCAAATTATTGGATGCGGAGCAGAAACAACATAAGTTATTTGGCGACTATGCCGATCTTTATCTCGATTTCAGTCGCGCTCTCTATGAAAACGAGTCGGCAACCGACTTAGGGGACTCTATGGTGCGTCTTTCAGAAGCTAATTACAATATGGTTGAATGGCAGTTCAAACAGGCTCTTTTATGGCTTGAACTGGATTATTTAGCCGGTAAAGCTCCAAATTTAAATTCAGCCGAAGTGATTGCGGCTCAATAGTTGTATGGGTAAAGGAACTGCTATGCAAAACTCTTCACAGCAAAACACATTGAATTATAGGCTTTCTTTTTTGGCGCTATCGGCACTGTTGCTCAGCAGTGTTTGGCAAACCGCCAGTGCCAATAACACGGTACGCATCGGCGCATTGGTAAGTGGACAGGTAAGTAAACTTTACGTTGATAACGGCCAGCAAGTCAAAAAAGGCGACAAGCTTGTCGATATCGACGCGCAACGTTATCAGGCAAAAAAGGCTTTATTGCAATCGCAGCTGAAAGTGGCTCAACTGCAATTTGACGATGCGCAGATCGAATATGATCAAGCGCTCGACCTGTATGACCGTACCGTGACTTCAAAACGTTCTTTCGATGCCGCCAAACTTCAATACGAATTAGCCAAGGCCGGCCTAGAAAAGGCTAAAGCGGAGTTACAGCACCATCTGGCTTGGCAGAAGTACGTTTATATCAAAGCGCCGATTGACGGCACTGTCACCAAGGTTTTTATTGCCCCGGGCACAACGGTATTTAAAGAAAATGAACCGTTAATTGAGTTGAAACCGTAAACTCGATTGCGAGGAGTGTTAGCGCTAATTTTTGATTTCGCTACAAATAGAGCTAAAATAATTAAAGACTTTCAGTTTTTACAGGATAACCTTAAGGGACAAGCATGTTAGCAACCCGCATCAAATATGCAATGAAATACTGGCGTTTGGCCATTCATCTGCTATTTAAAACCAAGCATTTCGGTGTCAATAACCTATGGTGGGCGCAACAGCCTTCAGCTATCGGCTGGCATTGGTATCAGATTTTATGGGGGGTATTGACCATCTTGCCTATCTTGCGCAATTACCAGTCTTTAAAGGTGCGCAGCTGCTTGGGTTGGTTACCGGAAGCGGATTGTCTGGCATTAGGTTTTAAAGGGAAAACGTCACCTTAATTCAGCGGCTGTAAAGGAGCAATAATAATGATTCAAATGGATTTAGAACAACGCCAATCGGCACGTTTTTCACGCCCGTTTGAAGTCACTAATAATGAAGATATTGCCTTTTCAGATCCGTTCGAAGGTAATGATGTCAATCTTACCGGTTTGAGTTTTTGGGTTGATGATGCCGATTTCTTCTTGCCAGGTCAGATTGTCAGTTTGCGTATCAAAAACAGTGATTCTGAGGAAATCTATTGCCTCGAAGGGGTTGAGGTTGTCCATCAGCGTCAGGTAGATAACCGCGTTCTTTGCGGTTGTCATATTACTCAGGTTACCAGCGATCAGCTACTTGCCCATCACCGTATTGTCATGACCGACCAAAACACCGCGTTGATTTCCATGCAAGCAACGGATTTAAGCGAATTTGATTTCCTTGAGGACGGTTCGCAAATGTCTTCTGATGAGGCCGATTACCAAGAAGCGAGTATGGCTTTGAATCTGGCGGTATCACAGCTTAAATCTAGCCGTCATTGGGGCTCTGAGCTTTTAAAAGATATCGAGGATACATTGCATTGCGCACAGAATTCTATGGTGGATGCCAGTGAAATCGAGCGTTTGCTGCAGCAGTTTTCCCACTATTATCAACATATGAGCGATACCACTATCGCACTGGGAATGCTAGCCAAGCTGTTAGCCCATACTCCGAATAATCCGGATGACAAGCAAGCCTGGCAACGTTTAATAGCGGATTTTGAATCACGTTTTTTAACCGAACAGCAACAAATTGCCTATGACTTCATGCATCAAGGTATGAGTGCTGAAGAGGCCTTACAGCTGGCCGAACGTTATTTGAATGAATCTTTTCAGCAGTAAGTCTGCGCGATCATCTTAAATCACTCTTCGACAAGCTGTTCACAGCGATAAAAACCTTCTTTACCGGCTAGTTGAGTGCTCAGCCAGGGAAGTGCCTGCTGTGCAGCTTTCATCAAGGTCCAAGGCGGGTTAATAACAATCATTCCGCTTGAATTCATGCCTTTATCTTCGTCTTTGCCGATACCCAGTTCAAAAAGCTGAATGTTTTTTACGCCGCTATCCTTAAACTGTTGTTCAAGCAAGTCGATCTGTTTGCGATTGACGACCGGATACCATAGCGCATAGGTGCCAGTACTGAATTTTTTATGAGCTTTGATAAAAGCATCCAGTGCGGTTTGGTAATCGGTTTTCACTTCATAGGGCGGATCCATCAGGATATAACCTCGACGCTCCTTTGGAGGTAACTGGCTGTTACAGCCATGAAACCCGTCTTTTTGAAAAACCTTAATCCGACGGTCGTTGGCAAAATTCTGACTTAGCGTCTTGAATTCTCGAGGATGCAGTTCAAATAAATTAAGACGATCATGTTCGCGCAGCAGATGCTGGGCAAACCAAGGTGAGCCTGGGTAATGGCTGAGTTCATCACTATTATTGAATTGCTGGATCAATTCAAGATATTGCTGCACCAGTTCAGGGGCTTGCTCGAATGCGTTGCGATCTTGGCTCAGGTGCCAAAGTTTGCCAATACCGTTTTGGTACTCTTTGTTTTTTTGCGCTTCGGAGGCAAATAAAGAAAAAGCGCCGACACCGCTATGGGTATCGAGATAAAACATCGGTTTGGGTTTGCTGGTTAGGTAATCAAGAATGTAAGCACTGATACTGTGTTTCAGCACATCGGCAAAATTACCGGCGTGAAATGAATGCAGGTAGCTGAGCATGGTTTCTCCCATCGAGACAGTTGGCAATGACCGATAGAGAGCAATGCGATTCGTAAAGCTCAGCTAAAGACAATGTTTGGCTGTAGTATTAACGTTTATTCTTTTTGTGACGTTTACGGCGTGCTTTTTTCGCTTCTTCGCGGAGGCGTTTCTTTTCTTCTTTTTGTTCACGCTGTTTTTCTACAATCAGTAGTTCTTGTTGCATCATCTGCGGGGTTTCTAAAGTTAAGGCGCCCAGCGTATTATCACGATACTCCATTACCAATAAGCGCGAGACTTTTTCCAAGTCGACCATGCCGCCAGAGCGTAGACAGCCACGTTTTCTACCAATCTCGTCAAGCAGTTCTATGTCAGTTGCCGGTAGCTCATCGAGTTGAAAACGTTTTTTCAAGGCTTCAGGGTAGGCATGCAACAGGTATTCTGCGGCATAGCTGGCAATATCCGGCAACTCAAAAGCGGTTTCTTTAATGCCGCCGGTAATCGCCAAACGGTAGCCGCTGTTTTCATTTTCGATATTCGGCCAGAGCATTCCCGGTGTATCAATCAGGGTGATGTTGTCTTCTAACTTGATGCGTTGTTGGTGTTTGGTGACCGCCGGTTCGTTACCGGTTTTGGCGATGGTCTTGCCGGTAATGTGGTTAATCAAAGTGGATTTACCGACATTGGGAATGCCGATGATCAGCGCATGAATGGTTTTTACCGTTCCGATTTTTTCAGCCGCTAAGGATTTGATTAAATCAATCAGCTGTTGGCGTTTGTCGGATTGACCGGCGCTAAAAGCCAGAGTCCTAACCGATGATTCGGCTTCTAAATAGGTTTGCCATTCGGCGGTTTTGTCAGCATCGGCCAGATCGCATTTACTGAGAATCTTAATGGTCGGCTTATCTTTGCGAATCTCTTCGATCAGCGGATTTGTACTGCTGTAGGGGATACGTGCATCAAGAACTTCGATAAAAACATCGACCTGATTGAAAATCTCGCGCACTTCTTTCTGAGCTTTGTGCATATGTCCCGGAAACCACTGAATTGCCATTATTTGCCATTAACCACTTTGTCAAAATCTTGTACGAGATTATAACTATTCAGAATAGAGTTTATCCATTTTTACGAGAAAATTTCCAAATTAACTATTGCTGTTTATGTGTTAGATGGCTCTGTTGTAAGGAAGGGTTATCCTGTCAAGATTGAGTGTTTGAGAGAGGGGAGAAGTATTGTACAAGTTTTGTATAAATATATTTATTAATATGTATAATATAATTTCGAAAAAAATATAAAAGGTTTAGATCATGGGCAATATTTCAATTAAAAATAAAATGATGATGATTCCTGTGATGGTAATCATTTTATTAATAGGGCTTTACTGGTTGGTTAACTCCGGTCTTAATAATTTAGATGATAGAACTTATAAAGCGAGTTCGGCAAACAGTGTCATCAAGCATCTTGCTGAAGCGAGAATTTCTGAAAAAAACTACATTCAGCGTAAAGATGAGAAATACTTAGAAGAGCTTGAAAGAAATATTCAAAAAGGTATTGATATTACTAGTGAGTTGGAAAAGCGTTTTGATGACCCAAGCAATCTTCAATTAACTGCTAACCTAAATGGTGCCTTAGTAAATTATCAGCAGGCCTTCGTTGAATATACTCATGTCCGAGAAAAATCTTTAGACGCTGAAAAGCAGATGACTATTTCAGCGCGAGAGGTTGAAAGTTTGGCAAATATTGCACGGGAGATCCAAAAACAGCAGCGTGAAGAGTTGATGCAGGCTGAACCAATTAACATGTCGGCACTGGCGGATAAAATAAACAAGGCTTCCCTTACTAACAGAATTATTAAGAACCTGAAAGAAATTAGGATTAATGAGAAGAATTATATTCGTCGAAAAGATGAGAAATACATTGCTAATGTAAACCAGCGTTTAGCTGAGATTAACCAGATAATTGGTGATTTACGTAATGATTTTAAGCGAGCTGAAAATAAGGCAAAAATGGACAGGTTACAAAATGCGCTACAAAGCTATGCCTCCGAGTTTGTTAAGTTTACTGAGTTGCGTGAACAGTCTATTGTTTTGATGGCAGAGTTAACTGAACAAGCTCGTCAAGCAGAAGAGGTGGCGACAATAATCAGATCTGAGCAAAAACAACAGCAGTTGGAATTTTTTTCAAGTTTAGACAAAACCTTTTTAATCGCATTCTTTGTTATTGGTTTGATGGTTTTGGCATTAAGTACTTATATTAGTCGTGCGATTATTAAACCTATTGTTCATTTAGCAGAGGTTATGCATGAAGTGGTGAACCGAGGTCAGTTTAATTTACGCAGCGAAATTGATCAACAGGACGAAATTGGTCAAATGTCTAAGGCTTTTGATGAACTCTTGAACTCTTCTCAGAAAGCCATAGATGAAGCAAATAGTGTTTTGGAAGCCGTTGCTGAGGGGGATTTTGAAAAACGTATGCTGTTATCGTTAAACGGCGATTTACAAAAATTGCAAAAGGGTGTTAACACCAGTGCGGGCAAAGTCGGCTTTATGATGGATGAACTTGGAAAGGTGATGGATGCCCTATATAACGGTAATTTCAATATAGAAATGCACGAAGATGTTACCGGTGAGTTTAGAGATAAGACTGAGCAAGCACTGCATTCAATTAATCATACAGTAAACGGCATTATTGACGTTATGAATGCAATGAAATCGGGTGATTTTGATCAACGAATTACGGTTGAAGCCCGTGGTGATCTTTTAAAGCTTAAAGATGGTGTAAATCAGTCGCTTACAGAACTTAACGGTGCGATTAAGGATATTAGCGCAATTATGGTGGCTCAGGCTAAAGGCGACTTAACCAAGAAAATTGAAAATCACTATAGTGGAGATTTAGCCGTATTAAGTGATGCGATAAACCAGACAGCGACACAATTAGTGCGAGTAGTAGCGGATGCGGTAAATACCGCCAATACGGTTGCTCACTCCGCCCAAGAGGTGACTAACGGAGCATTAGATCTAAGTCAGCGCGTCCAAGAACAGGCTGCATCATTAGAAGAAACCTCCGCTGCCATGGAGGAGATGAGTGCTACTGTTCTGAATAACACCGAAAATGCCAATAAGGCTGCCGAGCTTTCTCAGCAAGTTGAGTCGAAAGCAAAAACCGGTGTGCAGGTCATGCAAAAAACCATCAATGCCATGGCGCAAATCCAGGAATCTAGCCATAAAATATCTGAAATCGTCACCTTGATTGACGGTATCGCTTTTCAAACAAATTTACTGGCCTTGAATGCAGCTGTGGAAGCCGCTAGAGCCGGTGAACATGGGAGAGGTTTTGCTGTTGTTGCAGGAGAAGTAAGGGCTTTGGCGCAAAAGTCTGCTGAAGCGGCGAAAGATATTAAAGCTTTAATTGAAGAGAGTGTATCCAGAATAGATGAAGGTACAGGTTTGGCCTCAGAATCAGGAGAAATGTTGGATAACATTAATGCTTCTATTATTTCAGTATCAGACATGATTACACATATAGCGAGTGCTTCTGAACAACAGGCTGAAGGAATTGGTCAAGTGCATAAAGCAATTGCAGATATTGATCAGGTAACTCAGCAAAACGCTGCTTTGGTCGAAGAAACATCGGCTGCCGCCGAAAGTATGACTGATAGTGCAGACAGTTTAAGTAAGGATATGTCCTTCTTTGAAACGGGCAGGCAAATTGAACTTCAAGCTGATACGCTGATGACAACACGGGCACAGCTTGAATATAAAGCAAACTGAGTCAGTTAAAAAGCCGCTTTAAAGCGGCTTTTTAATGGCATATTAAGGCTTCCATTCCAATAACTTGGGGAATCTTTCAATCGCTTCTTTTACAAAAGGGGTATCGCATCCGGTTCTTATGATTTTCATATCGGTATTACCGGCAATAAAGGTGCTGCGTTTTTGCACCGCATTACTCAACGCCTGAGGTGATTTGTCCGGGTACATGCCTTTCAGTTCCAGTGCGGTCAATTGGTTGACGGCGGCGAAGTTTTCCAAGAATTGATTAAACTCCTGTTTCGATGGACTATGGCAGTGGTCGATAACCGCTCGGGCTACGGAAAACTCTTCATAGATCTTAAGAATATTGTCATTGGCTTGAGCCATAGGGCTTAGTATAGCTAGTGCTAACCCGGTGATTAAGAATCGGTTTAATTTTGTTTGTATCATAAGATTCACAACTTAATTCATTTAACGAAAAATACGTGTTAAAAAGCGTATAAATAGAAAAATCGCAACGGCCATCCAGATATAGACAAACCAGCGAAACAGTTCATAGAAAGAACGGAATTGATCCTCTAAGTGTGACAGGCTTTCGACCGTCAATTGACCGTTTTCCGCATTAGATAGGGCGATTAAGGCAACCACTAAAAAGCAGGCGGCAAGCATCGCGCCGAGATAGAGAAATATCTTTTGAAAAATATCCATTAATGGCATTCCTCATTACTTGGAATCAATTGAACGTTTTACCTTAGTGTGAAAGGCTTTATTACTGGAGGACTATACTAACATTGTTATAGAAAACTGTCAGAGGGTAACTATTGCAAAACCGTGAATAACGGTCTTGCAAAAAGAGTGGGGCTGGGGATTATTTTAGTAGGCAGTGTTTGGCGTAGTCACCGGTTTCGTCCATGGTCCATTCACCTTTTGGCTTTTCTTTCAGGTCGGCACACCATTCATCGCTGCCCACTTCTGCTCCACAAGCTGTTAAAAAAAGAGTAATTGCGCTGATGGCGAATAAGGCTTTAAGTTGTTTCATGTTTTTCTCCATTGATTCATCACGGGCGTCACCGGCTTATGTTTGCATGAGGTTGCGCCGTCAGAATTCTATTTTATGCAAAATCAGTAAGCTTGCGTCATAAAGTTTTATAGAATTGATAAAAAGCCAAATTCCAGTTAATAAAAAAGCGGCTAAGATCTCTATCTTGAGCCGCTTTCATTAGCAATGATAGCTTTCTATCTAGGCTGGATTATGCCATTTTCGCTTTTAACCAATCGATAAAGCCTTCTTGTGCAATATCTTGCGGTTTTTCATCGCGACGGTGCTTGTACTCAAACTCGCCTTTATCCAATCCACGTTCACCAATAACGATACGATGCGGAATCCCCATCAGCTCCATATCGTTAAACATAACCCCTGGACGTTCCTGGCGATCATCAAACAAGACTTCGATACCTGCAGTAGTCAGTTCGTTATAAAGCGCTTCGGCGGCTTCTTTGACGCGTGGAGATTTATGCATTTGCATCGGTACGATACAAACGCTGAAAGGCGCGATCGCTTCCGGCCAGATAATACCTTTATCGTCATGGTTTTGTTCAATCGCTGCGGCAACCACGCGGGTTACCCCAATGCCGTAACAGCCCATTTCAAGCACTTGAGAGCGGCTGTTTTCGTTTTGTACATTGGCGTTTAGTGCTTTTGAGTATTTATTACCCAATTGGAAAATATGACCGACTTCGATACCGCGGCGGATTTCGATTTTACCTTTACCGCATGGGCTTGGATCACCTTTAACGACATTGCGGATATCGGCAATTAGCGTTGCTTTGGCGTCACGGTCCCAGTTGGCGCCGGTGTAGTGAACCTGCTCGATATTGGCACCACAAACGAAGTCCGCCATATTCGCAGCGGTGCGGTCAACGATTACCGGGATATTTAAGCCAACCGGGCCAATTGAACCGGCTCCACATCCAGCGGTCGCTTTGATTTCTTCATCGCTCGCGAGTTCAAAAGGTTCGGCAACCAAGTCAAGTTTTTCGGCTTTGATTTCATTGAGTGTATGATCACCACGAATAACCAGCGCGACAATCGGTGCGTCTTCGGTCGCCCCTTTGACCAATAGCGTTTTAGCAATGGTTTTCGCTTTTACCTGTAAGCAGTTGCTGACTTCTTCAATGCTGAAAGCTTTTGGTGTATCCACCTTGGTCAATTCGGCTGTGGCAGCAGGGCGTTCGCCTCTTGGTGCCAGCGCTTCGGCCAATTCGACGTTAGCGGCAAAATCACTTTCGGTTGAGAAGGCGATGTCATCTTCACCGGAATCGGCCAATACGTGGAATTCGTGCGAACCGTCACCACCGATGGAACCTGTATCAGCCTGTACCGGACGGAAATCTAAGCCGATACGGCTGAAAATGCGGTTATAGGCATCGTACATTTCATCATAGGTTTGTTGCAGGCTGTCACGGTCCAGGTGGAAAGAGTAAGCGTCTTTCATAATGAATTCACGAGAACGCATAACACCAAAACGCGGACGAATTTCATCGCGGAACTTGGTTTGAATCTGATAGAAATTGATCGGCAGTTGCTTATAGCTGCGAATTTCATTGCGCACCAGATCTGTGATGATTTCTTCGTGGGTTGGCCCCAAGGCAAAACCGCGCTGATGACGGTCTTCAAAACGTAACAGTTCTGGACCATAATCTTGCAGACGCCCCGATTCTTGCCACAGTTCCAGCGGTTGAACTACCGGCATCAACACTTCTTGTGCGCCTGAGCGGTTCATCTCTTCACGCACAATTTGCTCAACCTTGCGCAATACGCGCACACCAAGCGGTAACCAGTTGTAAAGACCGCCGGCAAGCGAGCGGATTAAACCGGCTCGTAGCATTAGCTGATGACTGATAACCACCGCATCGGCAGGGGTTTCACGGGTTGTAGCAATAAGTAGGTTTGAGGTTTTCATAATCTAAAAAGACCTTTAAAAATCGGAGCGAAACATTCGGCGTATTCTAGCACGTCTGTCTTGTGCTCAGGAAGGGGATTTAGCGGTTGATAAAAGGATTGGACAAGGATAAAGACAAACAACTGAATGCTTGCGCTGCCTAGATGAATGCCAGGAGCTCGTTGATACAGAAAAACAAGCTGAAAATTAGACCCAGAACCGGGATTGCCGTCGGCACGATTAAAATCCCCTCCGGTTTAGGTTGTTGCAACTTAATACGCACTAAGGCGCCATTAACCAAAGCGAAAACGACTAGCATGACTATGGAGGTGATTTGCGCTAAACCGGCTAAAGAGCCGCTGATTGCCATAAGCAACGCAATACTCGAAGCTAGCAGTGTGGCGGTGACAGGTGTCTGGGTTTTAGGCGAGATATAGGCCAAAAATTGCGGCAGTTGTCGGTTGTTTGCCAAACCATAGAGTACGCGAGCGGCCATTATCACTTGGATTAGCGCGCCGTTTAAGATGGAGACCATGCCGATAAAAAGAATGATGTTGTTATTGCTATTGGTTTGTTGGGCATAAAGTTCAGCCAGAGGCGCAGAGCTCTGTGAAAGGCCTTCTGGGGTCATCAGGTAGATGGCCGCTATCATGACCATGATATAAAGGATGCTGGTAATCGTCAGGGTAAGAATAATCGCATTGGGCAGAGTGCGTTTGACGTCACGGGTTTCTTCGGCAACCACGACCATATCTTCAAAACCGATAAAGGTGTAAAAAGCCAATAAGGCGCCGGCATAAACCAGCCCCCAAGCCATAATGTCATTGGGGATTAACAGGCTCCAATCGGGGTTGATGGCAATCAGTTCGGGCACACTGACCCAAATCACCAATAAGAGGCCGAATACTTCGATAAGGGTAATCACCGCGGCCACTGTGACCGATTGGGCAATCCCCCAAGCTGCAAGCAAAGCAATGCAGAGCATTACCAATATCAGGGTCGGTAGACGTTCGACAGCAATAAAGAAATCCAAATAGTGATGAAACGCATTGATTAAAGCGGAGGTTGAGGTCAGTCCCGCCATAATTACCAATATGCCGACCGCTGTCGATAAGGACTTACTGTTGAAACCGTGAAAAACGTAGCTCGCGCTACCGGCTGCTTTAGGTATCCGCGCTGAGATTTCCGCAAAGGATAAGGCGGTGATAAAGGCGATTACCGCCGCCACTAGAAAAGAGGCGACTGAATAATAACCGGAAACTGCAGCCAATTCCCCAATTAAAGCATAGATTCCAGCACCGATGGTGGTGCCCAAACCATACAGCAGTAATTGGGGCAATCCTAGAACGCGTTTTAGAGTTGTGGTCTGCTTCGGCTGTTCCGACAAGCTTCACTCCTTGCGAAGTATAGTTTATCAAGCTTTGTTACCAAGCCATAATTAAGAGCGGTGGTTCGCGCTTGATCTGAAAAGGTCTTTGATCGTTTGCCAATGAAAATGGGCAATCAGGGTATAAAGTACCGTGCCGATAATCACGCCTAATAACATGTTTCCGAAATAGAAGGGTTTCCATATTAATGGAAAGACTTCATCAAACCATTGTGGCGAACCGATAGCGATATGCGCGGATGCTTCGAAAAGATCCGGTGTGCCCAGTATCCAAGTTCCGAAAACGTAGCCACCGTACCAGATCGGCCACATGGTCAAAGGGTTGGTGATCCAAGCCAGTGCGGTCGCTAATGGGATATTGGAGCGCAAATAATAGGCGAGTACCGAACCCAGTACCATCTGAAACGGAACCGGTAGCATCATACAAAAAGAACCGATAAAGCCTGCGCGAGCGAAGGATTGGCGATCACCAGCCCAATAAACACGATCTTGAAAACGCGGAAAATAACGGTTCAAAAAGGTCGAGCGCTTGGTCGCTCTGCCGATTTGATGCATTTTTAGTTTAAGAAATCTAATCATCAGCTAATTATAGCGCTTTTTGTCAATTTAATACTGACTAAAGACTGCGTAACTGGCTGTGATTGCAGATGAATTTTGCATTTAGGCGAAGCTGCTCAAATCATTCGCCGATCAAGGCTGAAAAATTTAGTTTCGGGCATTAAGGTGCATGGCACTGTTATGCCCAAGACCGGTTATGGTGTTTGCAACGTTTAGAACTTGAACCCTTTGAACAAATTTTCTTTGAGCTGTTTTTCCAAGTCTTTGACGACTTCTTCTTTTTTCTGCTCAATTTGTTGTTTGGTTTTCTGTTCAAGAATCGAGTTTAAATCCAGTGCGATTTTCGGACTGGTCAGATCCCCGTTCAGCTTGACCGGAATTGTCAGGCCGTTTAAGTCTTGTAAAGCTTCACCGCCTTGACCTTTATCAGAGCCGACAATTTTGGTTTTTACCAGGTAGTTTAGGGTTTGAGGTGGGATATTGATGGTTCCCGAACCTTCGATGCGCATAAACGGTGCAAGTGCCGAAAGCTGTTCAGTATTGACCACGCCGTTTTTAATGGTGAACTTACCGATAAGAGAGCTAAAGTCGGTTTGCTGCACCTCATTGGTTGCAGGTGCCGGTTGTCCGGAGATTTTCGCCTTGGCATTACGAATGCTTTGTGCCAGGTTAAAACCTTTGACAGCCCCATCTTTCAAATCCAAATCCAATGAACCATTGAGTGCTTTTTTAAAGTCATTAATCGAGTCACCCGAAGTCGTTAGGTTGGCGTTAACCGAACCTTTACCGGAAAGCTTGTCGGTATCGGCCACCGCGATCAATACCTCACCAATAGGCAGATTGGCGGTATTTGTGGTGATTTGATATTTGGGTGTGTTGGTGCGCACATCCAATTGCGAACTGGCGTTGATCTGCGTATTAAATGCCTGCGCACGAATCGGTTTGGCGGTGATCAAACCGTTTTTGGCTGCAGTTACCAGTACCACATCGGTGGCTTTGATCTTATCGTATTGCAGTTGTTTGACATTGAGTTCACCGGCGATGCTTAATGAACGCAACATTTCGGTCGGCAGTTCTATTTTTGCATTCGGGTCAGCCGTAGGAGTTTGTTTTTCTTGCTTGGTTTTTGGCGCTAAATAAGCATCAACGATAATTTTATCCAAACCGAGTTTGAAATTGATATCCGGTTTGGCAAAGTTAGCGACCGATAGCTGACCGTTTAAGGTGCTGTCATCCAATTTAACTTGCAGTTTAGTAAGCTTAACGGATTGCGGTTTAGTTGAGTAATCCAGCGTCATTTGGCTGGCAAAACGAGTTAAACTGTTTTTGTTCTGCATGGTTGGTAAGCTGATGCCAAGCTGAGTCAGTAGGGTACGCAGATTGGTTTCAGCCAGATTGACATCGGCATGCACTGTGGGTTCTGAGGTTAATTGTGCGATCTTAATCTCGCCTGTGCCGTTTACTTGCATGGCTTGCAGCTTCAATTCACCGATTTTGGCGGTCTGTTTTTGCATGTCAATAGCGGCTTGGGCAGACAGGTTAAGGGGAGCCTTATCAAGCTTTTCACCGTTTAGGTTTGATTGCAGATTAAGTTTTTCAATCTTGAATTGCTGCGTTTTAAGATTGCCGTTTACCGGGCCCATTGTCAGGGCACCGCTGGATTGAGTTATAGGCATTGTATTATCCAGTGAGATATCGTAGTCCAGTGTCGCTTTAGCGATAGACAGAGCATCTTCTTTAAGGCTAAATTCAGGTAGTGCGGCTTTTAAAGTCAACTGCTGGATAATGAAATCTTTGCCTGACATCCGGTTTTCCAACTGTAAATTACGCAAGCCATATTCGCCGTTTTTGCCCAGCATTGCCTCAATGGAAGCGCTGAGTTGGTTATCGATTCGAGGCTGTTGGATTTTGCTGGTGACGGCAATATTGATAGTAAAGTATTCACCTAAGGTAATCGCGCCGGTATTAAGGCTTAAACCGGTCAGTTCAATTTTTTGCAGTGTTTGTCGGTCATCCCAGAGCAGGTAGCCGTCTTCGATATTAATGCCGCCAATATTAAGTTGGGCCAACGCCGAAAGAGGGTCCCCTTTTTGTTCATCGCTTGGTGAAACCTTCTCATCGTCTTTGGCAGCGATCAAATCGTCCCAATTGGTTTTTCCCTCTTTATTTTTTTGCAGGTTGATACGCAAGCCCTGTAGTGTCAGGGTGTCGACTTGTAGCGAGCTTGAAAGCAAGGGTAGTAAAGCGGCACCGACCTGAACCTTATCGACTTCGACAAAAGCCGTTTCAGAAAATCCTTCGGCATTGCTGAGTTTGGCTTGTTCCAAATCGATACTCAGCTTAGGGAAAATCGACAAACTCATATTGGCGACACTGAAGTCGCGACCGGTTTGTTGTTTGACTGCATTGGTGATTTCATCGCGATAGTCATTCGGATCGACAAGGGTGATGATGGCGATAACGGTGATAATCAGTGCGGCAAATACGCCGGCAATAATTTTAAGAATCAGGCTAGCAGCATTCATGGTGTTTTCCCCGCTTTGTTATTTGGTGAGGCGTTTTGGTTTCCTATAGATGCATGATAAAGGGAGCTGTGCCATTAGGACAATAGGTGATGCCGAATTTCTTGGCGAGTTTGGCAGTAAATAGAGGGTGCTTGCTTATCAAGGCCGGTTTGTTAGGCGGCTCTACAGTGGATTCCCATAATAAAAGTTAACGGTATTTATTAACGATACTTTTCTTTACAGGCTGCGACCGCATCCCAGTAAGCTTTGTTTTTATGTGCTGGGTTTTGTGTGTTGTCCCACAAATAACTTTGTTTATCGATGCATTTTTTCAAATCCGATTTGAAGCAGCCGCTTAAAGCAATGCTGCTACTGAAAAGCAGCGATAAAATCAGAGTCGATTTAATCAAAGAGGTGAAAATCTGTTGAGTATGCATGGTCACAATAGGCTCATTTAATGGGCTTACTTGGCAATGTAAACGCTGATTAAAGGCTTGTCAAATTCGGATTTATTATAGATGGCGGCTAACGACACCATGAATAAGGCTCAATTATTTAGGCCGATTTTTTCTCGGTGAGATGGAATGAAAACCTGAAAATAGCGCATAACAAGATTAAATATTCCATAAATCAATGATCTAAATTAGGAATACTAAGGGCTTTTGAGTATCATAACGGCATATTTGATAAGGAATTATGCTTTGTGGGAAAACCACAAGGCAAATCAGTGCAAAGGGCGAGCTGGACTAGCGATATGGATAATCAACAATCTCAGATTTGGACACAGCGTTATACCGATTATTTACAAGACAAGGACTCCCGCCCGGCGCGCATCGTCTATCAAAGAGATCGTGCCAGAGTCATTCACTCGGCGTCTTTTAGACGTTTACAAGCAAAAACGCAGATTTTCGGTTTAAGTGAATCGGATTTTTACCGTACCCGTTTAACGCACTCTATGGAAGTGGCTCAAATCGGTTCAGGCCTGGTCGAGCAGTTGATTACAGTCGGTATTGATGACAGTGGCAATGAAAAACCTTATGTCGAGTGGTTGCCGTCGTTTTATTTGATCGAGGCAATTTGTCTGGCTCATGATTTAGGTCATCCGCCTTATGGTCATGGTGGTGAGGTGGCTTTGAATTATATGATGCGCCATCATGGCGGCTTTGAAGGCAATGCGCAGACCTTAAGAATCCTCGCCAAGCTTGGCGAATATACCCCGGAACATGGTTTGGATCTGTCGCGCCGTACCGCTTTGGGGGTGATGAAATACCCGGCTATTTACAATAATGTCATCGCGGTGAATACCGATTATCAGGCTCAACTTAAAGAGATGCAGGTCGATGATTTCCGTACATTGAAAATGAATCGCTGGTCACCGCCAAAAAGCATTTATCTGGAAGAAAAACAGATTTTCGATTGGGTATTGCAGCCTTTTTCTGCGGCCGATCGCGAGCGTTTTACCCAGTTGGCGGAATGCCAGAGTTGCCATCAACAAACACAGTATAAGGCGCTGGATACGACAATTATGGAGTTGGCCGATGATATCGCCTATGGTATTCATGATCTGGAAGACGCGGTGGAAATGAAAATGGTTTCGCGAGACCTCTGGCAGGCCGAAGTGATGGAAGATGCCGAGTTCCAGAAGTACCAGCTTTGGGATGATGAGATGACTGAGCGTTTGTTTAGTAATTCCTCCCGTGGCCGTAAACACGCGGTGAGTAAAATGGTTGGCATTATGGTCGAAGGCATTTATATGGATGAGAACGGTGAATTCGAGCATCCGCTGTTACGTTATCAGGCGCGCTTAAAAGAGGGCGAAGCAGCGGTATTGGATCTATTGAAACGTTTTGTGTTTAAAAACGTCATCACCATTCCTGAAGTGAAGCAGATGGAATATAAAGGCCAATTGATTGTGCTTGAGTTGTTCAAGTCGCTTAGAGCCAACCCGAGTGCGCTACTGCCGACCAGTTCTTACAATAAATACCTGCAGGCGGAAACCGAACAGGCCCAGCAACGCGTGATTTCAGATTATATTGCGGGGATGACCAACACCTATGCGTCACGTCTCTACGCCAAGCTATTCACTCCGACTCAGGGATCGATCTTCGACCGCTTATAAGACGGGCATTTTATTTATCAATATTGTCCGGCATTTTCGGCAGGTAATACTTTTTTGCCTTAAAAGGGCGAATGTTTTTCGGATCGATTGCAAAAATCTGCTTATGGGGTAAAGCGTGGTTTTCTGATTCTGGTGTTTTGCCTAAATGGCTAATTGCCCAATCGATATGTTCGTCAACCAGGTCATTAATGATTGTTTTTTTGCTTATTAAGGCTTGAATAATGGCGCTTTTTTCATGGTTAGACGCCTTGATATTGCCTAGCGCCACGGCCAGATTGCGGCACCACTGCGGATAACCGATACGGCGAATGGGGGAGCCGGCGAAATTTTGCAAAAACTGATTTTCATCCCACTGCCACAACTCCAGTAGTGTGGCTTTATCCAATCGGTTTTGTTGGGCTCTAAAGACATCTTCGTTGGTATCGGCGGTGAACTTGTTCCATGGGCAAACCAACTGGCAGTCATCGCAGCCATAGATGCGATTACCCATCAATGCCCGTAACTCAAGCGGAATAGCGCCTTTATATTCAATCGTCAAGTAGGAAATACAGCGCCTTGAATCGACTATGCCGTTGTCGATAATGGCCTGAGTAGGACATTCGACAATACAGGCATTACAAGGGCCGCATCCTTGCGGATGAGTCTTTTCGCTCAAATCGGTCGAGATTGTCAGATTGGTATAAAGTTCGCCAAGGAAAAACCATGAACCGGCTCGGGGATGGATGATCAGACTGTTTTTACCGATAAAACCCAGCCCGGCTTTATGGGCGATAGAGCGTTCTAAAACCGGCGCACTGTCACAAAAAGCACGGTATTGGAATCCATTGAAATGTTGGCCGATTTTGTCAGCCAATTGCTGCAAACGTTTACGCATCAGTTTATGGTAGTCTTTTTGCAAAGCATAACGCGAGATATAGGCTTTATCGGTTTGCTGGATCTGGCGTGCGGCATGCTCGGCAGAGCAGTCAAAATAATTCAAACGCACACTGAGGATGCTGAGAGTGCCCGGTTCCAATTCCTCCGGGCGGGAGCGCTTAATCCCGTGACGAGACATATATTCCATGTCACCGTGATAATCCTGTGCAAGCCAGTCAAAATAGCCTTTTTCATAGTCGGATAAATCAATGTCGCAGACACTGATATCAGCAAATCCCAGTTGCGCGGCCCAACCTTTGATTTGGGCAAACTGTTCACTGGATAAAACTAAGGTTGGTTGTGCTGAAACGGTATCGGTCATTTTCTATGCTAAATTATCGGTTTGACTGGTTTCATTGTATTATAAGCGCCGCCTTAAATAGCTAAACGATAAAATTGTTTAGCGTGAAAAAAGCGGGAAACGGTTTTTTGGAGAACATAATGTCAGTAATAAACGATGCCAAAGCATTTCAATTTGAACTAGCCGACGAGCTGGCAAGCATTGAATTTGCCGGGCAGCTGGCTGAGGCCTGTGAGCAGGGAGAAGCCTTTGCTGATGGGCTTGTGGTCTATCTTTACGGTGACTTGGGAGCCGGTAAGTCGTTCTTTTCACGAGCTTTTATCCAACACTTCATGCCTGGGCAAAAAGTCAAAAGTCCTACCTATACCCTTATTGAAAGTTATAATTTTTCTACAAATAGTATACATCATCTTGATTTATATAGACTTTGCGATCCAGAAGAGTTAGAGTACTTAGCTGTTAGGGACTTGTTTAGCGAAAATTTCATCGCTTTGGTCGAATGGCCACAAAAAGGTGAGCCGCTTTTGCCTGCCGCAGACTTGGCTATTGAGTTGATCCATCAGGATCAAGGTCGTAAGGTGAAAATGCTTGCGCAAAGCCCTAAAGCAGAAGTATTGCTAGAATCAATCAAGGCTCGTTTGGCCTAGTTTTCGCTAGCCATAGTAGAGCAGAGCACAATCTTTTATGGGTTTGAATAATTGGGTGGCGGTCAGTTATGAATCAATTCGGTAAGCACTTATCCAAGCTGGGTTTTACATTGTTTATATTGCTCTGGGCAGAAGTGGCTTTTGCCAGCGCTGAACTTTCCAGTATGCGTGTCGGCCAGACTGACGATAAAACCCGTGTCGTATTCGACCTGAAGGATTCCAAAGACTATAAAGTCTTTCAATTGAATAACCCGTCTCGAATTGTTGTCGATTTTTTTGACACCGATAACGCCCTGAGTTTCAAAAACAAAATTCTTACCGATAAACGCCTGTTTAAAATTCGTGTCGCCGATAAAGAAAAACGCGTTCGAGTGGTACTCGATTTGCATAAAAACCCACACTATCAAGTGTTTATGTTGGCTGGTAACGAATCTAAAGGCCAGCGTTTGGTTGTCGATCTATTAGCCAAACCATTGGCTACAAAAATAGAAAAAGCGTCTCCAGCCAAAGCACAAGTTGCCAGCACAAACAAGGATTCAAATATCAGTCAGGCCAAAGCAAATCAGCGAGACAATAAAGTCGCTGACAAGCCTAAGCAGGCTAATAACGCACAGTTAGCGCAACAACCAACGAGTAAGCCCTCATCGGCAAATGCCGTTTCAGCACATAAATCAGCACAACTGGAAAAGATTATTCAGCAGGCGATGAGTGACAAAACCGAGCCGGCGCTGATTGTTGAATCGTTTGCCGACCAGATCGAAGTGAACAAAAAACCGGCGACGACCAAGACAGAACAGAAACCAACTCAAGCTCAGCATAGCCTATTGCCACAAGCCAATCATAAACAGCCTCTTGTTGCCTTGGCTCCGAAAACATCCGAGAAAACTCTGCCGGCATCCAAAGCCACAGAAAGCCTTTTAGATCAAGAAAGTGCGGTTTTGCAAAAACCGGCCGATTTGGTTATTGCGATTGATGCCGGCCACGGCGGTAAGGATACCGGTGCCATCGGCCATAATCGAGTGTATGAAAAGCATGCGACTTTGGCGATGGCGAAGCAGTTAAAAGCCTATATTGATAAACAGCCGGGCATGAAAGCGATTTTGACTCGAGAAAAAGATGAGTTCATTCGCTTATCCGAGCGCGTTAAGATCGCCAAACAGAAACAAGCCGATATTTTCATCTCCATTCACGCCGATGCCTTTCATGACAGTTCGGTAAGAGGGGGGTCGGTTTATGTGCTTTCCGAGCGCGGTGCGAGCAGTACCATGGCGCGCTTATTGGCAAAAAGTGAAAACTCCGCTATTGACGATATCCACCTCAACGGCATGGACGATGATCTGGCCTTTGCCTTAAGTGATTTGTCGCGTGAAGCGAATATTCGTGCCAGTCATAAGTTGGCGAAGGTGGTGTTGGGTGAAATGCATAAAACCATCAAAATGCACAAGCATTCGGTGCAATCGGCCGGTTTTGCGGTACTTAAATCGATTGATATGCCGTCTTTGCTAATCGAGACCGCGTTTATCTCCAACCCTCATGAGGCGCGTAACCTGATGAGTAGAGGTTTCCAGCGTAAAATGGCGGCGTCAATTGTCGATGGTCTGGTGAAATACCGGGACGAGCTTTATCCGCAGCAGCGCTGGGGAGACACTTTATATGTGCATTACAAGGTGCAATATGGCGATACCTTATCGCAAATCGCGGCAAACTATAATGTCACCACCAAACAGCTTAAGCATGTCAATAATATCAAGAATGCCAATCAGCTTTATGTCGGTAAAAAATTAAAGATTCCAGTCTCTAAAGAAGTGCTTGCGGGTCTCTAAGAAAAGGTTCGCCGTTCTTTTGGGTTACTGTCGATGGAGTGAGAAATCGGTAAAACCTTGTTCGGTGATAATACCGTCTAAAGGTACATCCCAAGGTTCTTTCGGCAGCTGCTCTACCTGTTGAAAACTGTGCGCCCAGCCAATCAATTTGGTTTGATTCTCGCGGCTGTTTTGTAGTTTAAAGGCAAAGCTGCGGTCGTAATAACCACCACCCATGCCCATGCGGTTGCCTTGTTTGTCAAAGCCCACCAAAGGCATAAATACCCAATCCATCTGCTCACCATTCAGGTGTTCATTCAGAGCAACATCGGGTTCGGCAATATCGAAACGGTTACGAACCATCTTGCTGTCTGGCTTGTAACGGGCAAAGCCCATATGCCAATCGGGCTGGGTTTCCAATACCGGTAAATAGATATGATGTTCGCTTTGTTGCCACAGATATTGAATCGCCGTATCCGTTTCCAGTTCACCATCCTGTGCCAGAAATAGGGCAATATTCTGCGGTGTTTGAAAGGCCGGGTTCTGACTGAGCAAGTCGCTTAGATGCTGTAAAGCCTGTTTAGCGTGGTGTTGCTGGATGCTTGAGGGTAATTGACGTCTTTGATCTCTTAGGGTCTTACGAAGCAGGCCTGAATTCATGAATTGACTCTTTGCTTAACGAATTAATGAATGCACTAAGATTATACGAAACCTGTATAACAAGTTGCGAATTAATCTAACTGTATTTGGTGGGAAGGAGATCGATGATGCAACAATAAAGGAAAGAGAGCACAAAGCCGACGAACTAAAATCCCTGGAACCGTGAAGTCCAGGTGGCGGTCTTCTCAGGAACTTAGGCTTCTCGGGCTAGAAAACTAGCGAGATGCTCACCATTACAAGAGTCTGACCCCAATATTGTAATTATCGGAACGGGGTTTATGTCCGCCAACCTTGTGCCTGTGTGTATTATAACAAACTGGATAGTCAGAATCTGCCTTGAAACAGAACTTTTCTATCAGTTATTTTGATTTGTTGTTAAAAGTAAAATTAATCTTTAAAATCATTTGGTTATGATTGTTATAAGGTGCGAATAATTGCTTAAGAAAGATTTGAAAATAGCGCTGTATTTGTGTTTGCTGGAATGGTAGAAAATGGTGGTTTTGACTATCACCAATAGATTGACAGTGATAGTCGATTGAATTAACGGCGATTTTCGTTAAGCCTTTACAGGGAACTGAGGGGATCTTAAGCGCTGTCTTTTTCCGATTCGCTGGCGACTTGCGTCATCATCTGCTGAATTTGCCCTTCAAGACGCTCGGTGTAGGCAAGAGTGTCTTCTTTTAGGGTCAAGTAATCAAAGCAGATGTTCAATGCCGTCATCAATACTTTGTTTTTATCTTTCATGGTCGGCAGTTGCTCGAGCTTGTCTTCAAGCATGGTAGCCGCTTCAATGAGTTTTTCGCGCTCATGGTCTTCACAATCGAATTCAAAAGTAGAGTCCATTAAAGTGAGTGTTAGCACAGAGATACTCCTAGGTTATGCGCTTAAATAGGTTCTGCCTGTTTGTATTGAATTGTTTTTGTGACAAACATCAGATGACAGTTTCTGTAAATGGCTTAGAATTCTATTTGCCCGGCTGTTTAACCGGTAAAACGAAGCTAACAAGGTCAGAATCTGCCTAGTGGATTGTGATATTATTCACCAATAAATAGGCTTACACAAGTCATAGTTTGACTTAGCGCAAAGAGAGTATTAAATGAATTTTGAAAAGGTCAATGAGGCGGTTGCCCCATTTCCAGAATTAGAATCACCGGCGTTTATTCAAGGCATGTTGATCGGTTTATTGTGTGGTGACAACGATATACAAGAATCGGTTTGGATTAAAAAACTGCTTGAAGAAGCGCAAGTCAAATCGGTTAAAGAATCGTTTTTAATGGTGCTTGACGAGATGTTTCAGGATACCAATAAAGGTTTAAACGGTTCCGGCTTTGAATTGGAGCTTTGCATTCCTGACGATAACGAAGCCTTGGTGTTTCGTGCCGCCATGCTTGGTCAACTTTGTGAAGGTGTGCTTTACGGTTTGGGATTAGTCGGCGCATTAAACGAAGCAGAAAATGAGATTCCGGAAAATGTTCGTGAGCTGGTCGATGATCTGGGGCAGATTGCCCGTATTGATGTGGCGTCATTAAATGAAATGAAATCGATCGGTGATAACGAAGAATCCGACTTTATGGAATTGATCGAATTTGTCCGTATTGCGATTTTGACCATTAATGAAGAGTTAAACCCAACTCAGGCGGCGCCGATAATGGATGCCATGCCGGAAAACGATACATTGCATTAATGACACTAAATTCACTTCAATAAAGCCTAAACTATGATGCCATCTAGCGAGTTTTATCAGCATAACCGACAACGTCTTATCGAATCGATGCCTGCCAATAGCGTGGCGATTGTCGCCTCCGGTGAAGAGCAGATTCGTAACCGTGATGTCGAATATGAATTTCGTGCCGAGAGTGATTTCTTTTATCTCACCGGTTTTACCGAGCCCGATTCGGTTCTGTTTCTCGTAAAACAAGACAAGCAAGCGAAGGCCGTACTATTTTTGCGAGAAAAGGATAAGCAGCAGGAAATCTGGCAGGGAAGACGTTTGGGGGTTGAGCAGGCTTGCGAAACCCTTAAGGTGGACAGCGCTTATGGTATTGATGAGTTGGATGAGGAAGGCATGCCTTTGCTACAAGGTAAAACCAGCGTTTGGCTGAGTTTTTCTCATTTGGCGGGTTGGAACGATTGGCTCAATCAAGCCATCAGTGAGGCCAAGTCGAAGGTTCGACAGGGCATTGCCGCTCCGGGCTCAATTCAGGATCTGGACGCGTTACTGCATGAACAGCGTCTATTGAAGAGTGAGGAAGAGATCGAGCGCCTGCGTCAGGCTGCACAAATTTCTGTGCAGGGGCATTTGAGTGCGATGCAGTCGGTTTTAACGGCGGATTATGAGTACCAGGTACAAGCCGAATTAGAGGCGGCCTTTAAGCGCAACGGTTCGCCGCGAGTGGCGTTCAATTCAATTGTCGCCTCGGCCGATAATGCCTGCATTTTGCACTACACCGAAAATAGTGCCATCTTGGATAAAAAGGCATTGGTTTTGGTTGATGCCGGTGCCGAGTTTCAAGGCTATGCCGGTGATATCACCACGACCTTTCCTGCCAGTGGCGAATTTAGTAAGGCGCAAGCCGCTTTATACTCTTTGGTATTGGCAGCGCAACAGGCGGCTATTGCAGTGATCGCTCCCGGAGTGAATTACGATGCGATGCACCAAGCCAGCGTTAAGGTGTTGACTAAAGGGTTGGTCGATTTAGGCATCTTAAAGGGGGATGTTGAAAAGCTTATTAAAGAAGAAGCCTATAAAGCCTTCTTTATGCATGGTACTGGTCATTGGCTCGGGCTTGATGTGCATGATGTCGGCCAATATAAAGTCGATGGCCAGTCGCGTAAGCTTGAACCAGGTATGGTGATCACCGTTGAACCGGGGTTGTATGTTTCTGATGAGCATGAGGATATTGATGCTAAATGGCATAATATCGGCATCCGTATCGAAGATGATGTGTTGGTGACGAAAAACGGCTATGAGGTCTTAACCGAAGGTTTGCCAAGAACGGTTGAAGAAATCGAAAGCTGGATGCAAAGCCATGCGATTATGCAAAATCATCAAGTCAATACACCGCTTTAAAGGCAAGGTATCAATAGACTGAATTATGACGCAAAGCGACTCTTTTAATAACCCAACCGAATCGACTCAATCGGCACAACCGGCTGATCTGCGTGCTGATATCCATGCCGATATTTTGGTTGTCGGCGGTGGACCGGTCGGTACGCTATTGTCGATTGCTCTGGCGCAACAAGACTATCAGGTTGTGATGGTCGAGCGTTTTTTGCCTGAGTTCGCCAAACAAGCCGGCAATGAAAAGGCCCAAACCGAGCCGCGTAACGCATTTGACGGACGTGTACTGGCTTTATCAAAAGGTTCCAGCGATTTTCTACAACAAGTTTCGGTCTGGTCCGAACTAGAGCCTTTAACCACCGCGATCGAGCATGTTCATGTTTCCCAGCAGGGTTATATGGGGTTAACGACGTTGCATGCTGACGATCTGTCGGTGCCAGCTCTTGGTTACAGTGTTCAGTCGCAAGATCTGGGCAAGGTACTATGGCAAAAGGCCGTTGCGCAAAAGAATCTGCAAATCATCAGTCCTGCCGAATTGGTGAGTTTCGTTGATGACGGCGATGCAATCAGTGCCAATATCCAACCCCTTGATGACTCGAATCAACTGCTTACGATCAGCGCTAAATTGATTATCGGGGCGGATGGCACCGAATCCAAAGTTCGCCAGCAGTTAGGCTTGCCAATGCAACAGAAGTCGTATCATGCCTATGCGGTGCTCGCGCAAATCGAAACCGAACAGCATCCAAACGGTTGGTCGTTTGAGCGTTTTACCGAGCAGGGTCCAGTGGCTTTATTGCCGATGTTTGGTCATGCTCATAAAGCGGTAATGGTTTGCCCGGAAGAGCAGCTTGCGGAAATTCAAGCGTTGGACGATCAACAGTATATCGAGCGTTTTGCCGAGAAAATGGGCGAGCGTCTTGGGTGTTTCACCAAAGTCAGTCCTCGTATCGCTTATCCTTTAACCGAATCCTATGCTCCGAGAATGACCAAAGGGCGCGCCTTATTGATGGGTAATGCTTCCCATACCCAACATCCTGTCGCCGCACAAGGTTTGAATTTGGGGATTCGAGATATAGAACAATTTTTACAGGTGTTGCAAGGCAAGCAGATGACTCAAGACCCTGGTGATCTATCGCTATTGGCAAACTATGCCGCTTCGCGTGAGGACGATCATAAAAAAGTGATGGGCATGACCGATAGTCTGATTCAACTTTTTCAGCATGGCTCACCGCTGGTCGGGCATTTACGAGGCCTGGGTTTAATGGCACTGCAGGCGATGCCTGGATTGAAACGTCGTTTTGCCAAATTCTCTATGTACGGGAGACGTAACTAGTGGTTCATAAAGTGGTCAATAAGCTGAATGAAAATAATCGTTATGATGTGATTATTGTCGGCGGCGGCATGGTCGGAGCCGCAACCGCTTTAGGTTTGGCGCAAATGGGGTTTAATGTCCTGGTGGTTGAAAAAAATGTTCCATCAGTTGAATGGACTGAGCAACAACCCTATCAGTTACGTGTCAGCGCCTTAACGCGAGCCTCGGAAAATATTCTTAAAAATCTCGGAGCCTGGCAGGGGATTGCAAAGCGCCGTTATCATGCCTTTACCTCTATGCGCGTCTGGGATGAAGTGAATCCTGGCGAGGTGATTTTCAGTGCCGCGGAAATGGATGAACCCAATCTTGGCTATACCGTGGAAAACGATGTGATTCAGGCGGCTTTATGGGAGCAGTTGCAAGCACATGACAAGATCAGTTTGTGTCTTAATGAGTCCTTAGCTGATGTTAAGCTTTATGCCGATTATGCGGAGGTGATAATCGGCGAGACAACTTGGCAAACGCCATTATTGATTGGTGCCGACGGCGCCTTTTCCAAGGTTCGCGAACTTGCCGGTATTGCGGTCGAAGAGCACAGTTATCAGCAGTGTGCGGTGGTCGGTTGTGTGAAAACCGAACTTTCCCATGAAGATGCCTGTTGGCAACGCTATACCGCAAACGGTCCTTTTGCGTATTTGGCGATGTCGGACAATGTCAGTTCTATCGCCTGGTATCTGCCGGAAGATAAAAAACAGTGGGCGTTAGAGTTGGATGACAAAGCATTCGCCAATGAGTTGGAAAAGGCGTCAGGTTTTCGCTTAGGTCAGGTGTTGGAAGTTTCACAGCGAGGTGCCTTTCCTCTAGTGCGTCGACATGCCAAACATTACGTCTTGCCCCATCTGGCTTTGGTGGGCGATGCCGCCCATACCATTCATCCACAGGCAGGTCAGGGAGTTAATTTAGGTCTGTTGGATGCTGCCGCGTTGGTGGAAACCTTAAGTCAAGCGCGTCAACAAGGTAAGTCGTGGGGGCGTCAGTCGGTATTGCGTAAATACGAACGTTGGCGTCGTGGCGACAATGCGATAGTACAACGTTCTATGGAAGGTTTTGATTGGCTGTTTAAGCAAGACAGCGAAATCAAACAACAGATAAGAAAGCCTTTTTTATCCTTGGCAAACCGTATGACCTGGGTGAAGAACTGGTTGATGGGGCAGGCGTTGAATGGCCGCGAAGCCTTGCCGAACTTGGCGAAACGAGATTAAAACATTTTCAGTTAAAGCTCTGAATATAACTATAGGGGAGACAGTTTGATGAGAATCAATGCCTTATTGGGAGTGGCGGGGGTTAACCCGACAGAGAATCGTCAAGCGCGTCGAATCGGACGAGCGTTTGAATATCTTGTCCTGATAGCGTTGTTTGTTGTCTTTGCCCAACTATTGATGCTCTACAGTCATCAACTCGATGATGCCAATTGGCTGACCAATCTTGTCTGGCTGGTGTTTTTTCTTGAGCTGGTGGTCAACCTTTATTTTGTCAATAATCGTGTGCTCTATCTTAAGGAGAACTGGCTCAATATAGCGATTGTGGTTGCCGCATTTCCTTGGTGGGAGTGGGGCAGCGATTGGGCGACCATTATCCGTTCTTTGAGGTTAGTGTTGTTTATCCGTTTCTTTACCGGTTTCTTTAGCGATCTGGTACAGATCATGGGGCGCAACCGCTTCGGTCAGATATTGGTGGTGTTTGCCTTTATTATTATTGCAGCGGGTGGGCTCTTTGCATTTTTGGAAGACCGAACTTTCCATGAAGGTATCTGGTACGCCTTGGTAACCATTACCACCGTTGGTTATGGTGATGTGGTGCCGGTCAGTGACGAGGGGCGTATTTTCGGTATGGTGCTGATTTTATTCGGCGTCGTCTTTTTCTCGCTGGTCACGGCGAATATTTCCGCTTTTTTGATTGGTTCAGAACAGCGCCAGTTGGAGCGCGATATCCTTAATTATATGAAGCAGACCGATCAGCGTTTGGCAGCACAACAAGAAAGAAATCAAAAGCATGTCGAGCATATCGTCAAACACATGAGTGATGAGATTTCAGAATTGAAAAAAGAGATTAAGGCTTTAAAGAACGATTTGAACCGTTAGTGGGAGGTTGTCTTGAGCTGTTGATTTTGCCAATTAATCTCTGTTTGATGTTTGTCGTTGTCTTTTTATTGAGCAACCTCCAATGCTTAATCCACAAGGTTTTGTAGTCATTTTGAGCTATCGTCAAAAAAAAACCAATCGGTCCGCCAAGTTGTTTGACATTTCATAAGTAAACGCCTATATTCATAAACCATAATTAGAATTTATATTGATCTATAAAGGAAATAGCGGATGGCAGACAGACGTCTTCAGGTATTCCATACTGTTGCTAAAGTAATGAGTTTTACCAAGGCTGCGGAAACGCTTCATATGACTCAGCCAGCGGTGACATTCCAAGTCAAGCAGCTTGAAGATTTCTTCAATACTCGTCTATTTGATCGTACCCATAACAAGATTACATTGACCGATGCGGGCAAGGTTGTTTACGACTATGCCGATCAGATTCTTGAACACTATGAGAAGATGAATAGTGAGGTACGAGAATTAACGGGTGAGGTAACAGGTTCTTTGGTAATCGGTGCGAGTACCACCATTGCCGAATATATGTTGCCTAGTCTGCTGGGCGCTTTCAAGAAACAGTTCGAAGACGTCAATATCCGTTTGCAGGTAGGTAATACTGAAGCAATCGTATCTATGGTCGAAAACAACATGATCGATTTGGGGCTTGTTGAAGCACCGGTGCAAAACAAAAACCTTGAGGTGGATGTTTGTCGTATTGATGAAATGCAGTTAATTTGTCCGTTGGATCACCCTTTGGCGAAACGCGATAAGGTAACGGTTGAAGAGTTCCGTAAGTACGCTTATATCTCACGTGAAGAGGGCTCCGGTTCTCGTCAGGTAATCGATGCTTATATTCGTGAGCAAGGTTTCAGCTATAGTGATTTGAATGTGGTTATGGAGTTAGGTAGTCCTGAAGCGGTTAAGATGGCGGTTGAATCCGATGTCGGTATCGCTGTGGTATCTCGTACCACGCTTGCTAAAGAGTTGCGTTTGGGTACGCTCAAAGCAATTCCTCTGGATCCACCTATTTTACGTCCGTTCTCCCATGTTCGTCAGAAACACAAGTTCCGTCATCGTGCGGTAGGTGAGTTGCTTGATTTTGCAGTCGATTACTGTAAAGAGCGTGCCGTGGAACTTGGCTTTAGGTTACCGACTGACGATGAGCAATCTCTAGGTCGTAAAGCGAATTAAACCAACTGTTTGATCGGTTTCAGAAAAGGCGGGTAATCAATGGATTACTCGCCTTTTTTTATGCTCTATTATCGTAAAATTTTAGACCAATAAAAAAGCCGCTTGTCCTCATGGATCCAAGCGGCCTAATCAGCTAAGGCTAGTGAGCTTAGCTGTTATCGCTGGTGAATTGAATCAACTCAATGGTGAAACGCAGTGTTTGGTTTGGTCCAATTGCTTGACCGGCACCACGCTCGCCATAGGCCAGTTCAGATGGGATTACCACTTCCCATTTGTCACCAGGTTTCATCATTTTCAGTACTTCGCCCCAGCCCTTGATGACATTGCCCATCTGGAACTTAAGCGGGGTACCGCGCTGGTACGAGCTATCGAATACCTTACCGTCGATAAAGGTTCCTTCGTAGTGGGCGAAGATGGTATCGTTTTCAGTTGGTGATTCGCCTTTACCTGATTTGATGATCTTGTATTGAATGCCGTTATCCAGCGTTTTTACGCCGTCTTGTTTGCCGTGCTCGGCCATAAATTGCTTACCGGCGGCAAGATTGGCTTCTGCTTGCTGTTTACGCATCGCTTCTTGCTTCTGCATCATGGTCTTTTTGACTTCGGCAATTGCTTTCATCATCTCTTCTTCGGATAGACGAGATGGTTTGTTACTCAATGCATCCTTTACACCCAGGCTAAATGCTTCGGCATCAATGGTCAGGCCTTGTTGAGTCAGATTTTTTGCCATGTCCGTACCCAGTGTATAGCTGGCTTTCTGCTCATTTGTTGTCAGTTCGGCAGCAAATGCATTTTGTGAGATTAATAAGCCAATAGCAAGAATCAGCGGCTTTTTCATAAAGTAACCTTCTTATTTTGTTTGGAGGGATTGATGCTAACTCAATATCGAGTTATTTGAAATACTCAAACGTTAACCAAGTATGAAGACCATATCCTGCTTAACGTTTGATTATGGAAAAGGGCTTTATAGGTTATCCAGATACTTTTCGGCATCCAGCGCAGCCATGCAGCCTACACCGGCCGAGGTGATCGCCTGCTTGTAGGTTTGGTCCATGACGTCACCAGCGGCGAACACGCCTGGAATCGAAGTTTGCGTTGCATTACCCTGAAGACCGCTTTGTACTTTGATGTAACCGTGGTCCATCTCCAGTTGACCTTCGAACATGGCTGTATTCGGGGTATGGCCGATGGCGATAAAGACGCCGGCAAGATCAATCTGTTTGATTTCGCCGGAATCTGTGTTTTTGATCTTGATACCGGTTACGCCCATATTGTCACCGACCACTTCTTCTAGGGTCGAGTTGAATTCGATCTTGATATTGCCGTTGGCCGCTTTTTCATGCAGGTGGTCGGCCAAGATCTTTTCCGAGGAGAATTTGTCGCGGCGGTGCACAATGGTCACCTCATCAGCGATATTCGATAGATAAAGCGCTTCTTCAACCGCCGTGTTACCACCACCGATCACCGCAACTTTCTGCTTACGGTAGAAGAAACCGTCGCAAGTCGCGCAGGCGGAAACCCCTTTACCTTTGAAGGCTTCTTCCGATTCCAGGCCAAGATATTTGGCCGATGCACCGGTGGCGATAATCAGCGCATCACAAGTGTACTCCCCTGAATCACCGATTAACTTAAACGGTTTTTCACTGAGTTCAGCGGTATGGATGTGGTCAAACAGGATTTCTGTACCGAAGCGTTCGGCGTGCTTTTGCATGCGAACCATCAGATCCGGACCGGTCAGGCCTTCAGGGTCTCCAGGCCAGTTGTCGACTTCGGTAGTTGTGGTTAACTGACCACCTTGCTGCATTCCGGTGATAATCACCGGTTCAAGGTTTGCTCGTGCTGCGTAAACGGCTGCGGTATAGCCGGCAGGGCCGGAACCCAAAATAAGTAGCTTGCAATGTTTAGTGGCCATAAAGTTATCCTTTAAAGTTGTCTATGTGATATTCAATTTCTGTGTACTATAACAGAGAGGCAGTTGAGGTCTCAAACCCGTTTTACAGCCTGCTAAATGGCTTGGTGCTTATAGTCCAACTCTGTTTGTTAACTGTGCTAAAATTTTAGCAGTTTTGGAAATTTAAGTTCGCTTAAATTGTGGCGGCAATCGTGACTGATAGCTTGAGTTGAATTAACTCGCTATTCATTGCACAGATAAGTTGCGTTAAGCTATGCCTAATGCTGGTTTAGGGCTGTTTTTGCCTATAAACAATACTAATAGAGTTGCGATTTGATTTGATCAGATATCGCAGCATCTTTCAGATTTCAATAAAAGGGCTTCGTTGTAATCAATGTCTTTTAAACCCAATCGTTCACAAAGCAATGCGATTAGTGCCGAGAGCAGTCAAGATGACAGCGGCGTATCAAAAATGAAACGTTGTGCTTGGATCATAAAAGACGGAGTCGTACTCAGCTGCATCGGCTTGGCCTTTTTCCTCTTTTTAGTTCTATTCAGTTATTCCAATACCGACCCTGGCTTTGATTCGGTCGGTGACGGCTATGCCATCAATAATTACGGCGGTAAAACCGGAGCCTGGTTGGCGTCAATGCTGCTGTATGTCTTCGGTGTATTCGGTTTTCTGATTCCATTCGGTATTTTATTGGCCGGTTGGATTACCTTAAAGCTGCGCAATGGTAATGAAACCGACTATTTACGTTTTGTCGTCAGTCTGCTCGGTTTATTGTTATTGATTTCTTCCGGTGCCGGTTTGGCAAACCTGTTTATGCAACCGGATGCACTGGTGCCTTTACCTTATTCAGCCGGTGGCGTTTTGGGGTATGAATTGAGTAATGGGCTAGTCGCTTCTATTGATCTGTTGGGCGCGACGCTTTTATTGTTGGTGTTGTTCGCGGTTTCCATCAGTATGTTAAGCAGTTGTTCTTGGTTAACGATTATTGAGTTTACCGGTGAGCAGGCTTATCGGTTCTGGAAGTTTGTCGAGCAAAAATTCAATGACGTTGTTGCCAACCGCAGCGACAGTGATGAAGAGAAGCCGCGAGTTCAGATCAACGATAAATTTGCCGCATCCGGCGATGGCGTTGCCGCACGCAACAAGTGGTTGCATAAAGCGTTAGCGGTGAAGCAGGGTTTGACTGATAAAGTCATGGCTAAAAGCCGACGTAATGTTTCGCCTGCTGATGAGCATATGGAAAAAACCATAGATAGTTCGGCATTTAAATTAGAACCGGATAGCGCGCCGAAATTAACCGAAGAAAACGACACCGTTGCGCCACAATTGGCAAACCAGCCAATGACTGATGAACCAAGCAGCGACTCTTCTCAGTTGGCTGACAGTAATGAACCGGTTTCTTTGCAATCAAATATAGCCGCTGAAGACAGTGATATTGCCCCAGCAGTAGTCGCATTAGAGCCGCAATCTCAACCGGTGTCCCAAGTCAAAGTCGGTCAGAAACAGCAAGCCAGCAATGCGGTCATTCAGCAAAAAGCCGAGTTACCTAAACTGGAATTGCTTGATCCGCCGCCATCTTATGATGAAGGTTTTTCCAAAGAGGAATTGACCCAGCTTTCCGGTTTATTGGAACAGCGTTTGATGGAATTCGGCGTTGCCGTACAAGTCGAGTCGGTGCAGCCGGGCCCTGTGGTCACGCGTTTTGAAATCTTACCGGCTCCAGGAGTTAAGGTCAGTCAAATCAATAACCTGGCCAAAGACTTGGCGCGAGTCTTGTCGGTCAAATCGGTACGTGTGGTTGATGTTATTCCCGGTAAGGCAGTAGTCGGCATCGAAATTCCGAACGAGCAGCGTGAAATCGTCAGTTTCCGAGAAGTACTCTCCTCGGAAGAGTTCCAGCAAGCTTCATCACCGCTTACCGTGGCTTTAGGTAAGGATATTTCCGGTAAACCGGTCGTCGCCGATATTGCCAAGATGCCGCACCTGTTGGTGGCCGGTACCACCGGAGCCGGTAAATCGGTCGGGGTCAACAGTATGATCTTGAGCCTGCTCTATAAAAGCACTGCGGAACAAGTACGCTTGATTATGGTCGACCCGAAGATGCTCGAATTATCGGTGTATGAAGACATTCCACACCTGTTGACCCCGGTGGTCACCGATATGAGTGATGCGGCCAATGCTTTACGCTGGTGTGTATTCGAGATGGATCGCCGTTATCAATTGATGGCGAAAATGGGTGTACGTAATATCGCCGGTTTCAACCAAAAAGTGCAAGCGGCCATAGATAAGGGACAGCCGATTATCGATCCGCTTTACCAGCAGAAAATGAGCTTTGCCGGTGAAATGGGCGAAATGCCACCAACGCTGGAGCCTTTACCTTATATTGTTGTCGTGGTCGATGAGTTTGCCGACATGATTATGGTGGTCGGTAAAGAGGTGGAGCAGTTGATTGCCCGTATTGCGCAAAAAGCGCGTGCCGCAGGTATCCATTTGATTCTGGCAACACAGCGTCCGTCGGTGAATGTTATTACCGGCCTGATCAAGGCCAATATTCCAACTCGTATCTCGTTTATGGTAAATACCAAGATCGACTCGCGTACCATTCTCGATCAAGGCGGTGCCGAGCAGTTATTGGGGATGGGGGATATGCTCTTTATGCCGCCGGGTTCCGGTTCGCCTAAACGTGTTCACGGTGCCTTTATGACCGATGAAGAAGTGCATAGTGTTGCCGAATTCATCAAGCAGCAAGGGCAGCCACAATATCTTGAAGCGATTACTCAGGCCAATCACGGCAATGATGGTGGTGCCGGTGGTTCGGATGACGCCGAGCAAGACGCGCTGTATGATGAAGCGGTCGAGTTTGTTGTCCAGGGGCGCCGTGTATCGATTTCATCGATTCAGCGTCGTTTCAAGATCGGTTATAACCGTGCCGCGCGTATTGTTGAGGCAATGGAATCCGCCGGTGTTGTCTCCACTGCCGGAGCCAATGGTAACCGTGAAGTCTTGGCTCCTAAACCACAAGAATAATGAAATGAATCTAAAGGAATTTTCAGTGCAGGTCGCGCTTTGCCCCTTATCTATTTTGAATCGTATGTTCTCTAGTTACCGTTTGCTTTTTATTGTCTCGCTATTGCTGGTTGGCAATGCGCAGGCCGCCAAAGGCCAGTTATTACAGGATTACGTTAATAACTTGGTGACTTTTAAGGCCGACTTTATCCAGACTCAGCCGGATGAATCGACCTTTACCGAAAACCGCTCTCAAGGTCAGATGGAGTTGAGTCGTCCGGGGCGTTTGATTTGGCAGTATCAGCAACCGAGTGAACAGAAAATTGTTGTCGACAGCGAAAACCTTTGGGTTTATGACTTGGATCTAGACCAGGTCTCGGTGCGCCCGATTAAAGATATCAAAAATGAGATTCCACTAAGTTGGTTGCTTTATAACGAGCCGATTGAGCAGAAGTACGACATTATCGAATCGAGCAGCCGTAACGGTATGAACTGGTTCAATTTGACGCCAAAGTCGCCAACCTTTTTTCAGAGTATCGATGTCGGTATGAAAAACGGCGAGATGGTCGAGGTCTGGATGTATCAAGGCATCGATAATATCACCAAGGTGAAATTCAAAAATATCGAGTCCAATAAGGTCATTCCGTTGCAACGTTTTCAGTTTGAAGTGCCTGCTGGCATCGATTTGATTGGTCAGCCGAAATAGTCATGTCTGTTTATCAGCCCTTATCGGATCGGTTACGCCCGCAGACGCTTGAAGAGTATGTCGGCCAGACGCATCTGCTGGGAACGAATCGAGCCTTAAGTAAAATGCTGGCTTCGCAGCGTTTGCATTCGATGGTCTTTTGGGGGCCGCCGGGAGTCGGTAAAACCACGTTGGCGCGTTTGATTGCCAAACAGTCAGGTTTACAGTTTATCAGTTTGTCGGCAGTGCTCGATGGGGTCAAGGAAGTACGTGCCGCGGTCGAACAGGCGAAACTGCATCGCCAGCAGTTTCAGCAGGGCACACTATTGTTTGTCGATGAAGTGCACCGTTTTAACAAGGCTCAGCAGGATGCGTTTTTACCGTTTGTCGAAGACGGCACCTTTATCTTTATCGGCGCCACCACCGAGAACCCGTCCTTTGAATTGAATAATGCGCTGTTATCCCGTGCCAAAGTCTATGTGCTGCGCATGCTTGATGAAGACGAGTTGGCACAGGTGTTACAGAGAGCGATTGTCCTGCTTGAGCAGGATTTAAGCAGCGGTACCGAGGTTAAGGTAGAGATCGATAACGCCGCTCAGCAGATGCTGATTGATGCCGCCGACGGTGACGCCAGACGCTTGCTGAACAGTCTTGAACAGGCGATGGATTTTGCCGAATACGAGGTGATCAGTGAAGAGCTAGGTCGAGTCATTTTGACGATGGAGCATTGCAAGGAAGTGCTTCATCAAGGTGTACGTCGATTCGACAAGGGCGGTGAAGCCTTTTATGATCAAATCTCCGCTTTGCATAAATCGATCCGCGGTTCCGATGCCAATGCCGCTTTATACTGGTTGGTGAGAATGCTTGATGGTGGTGCCGACCCGCGTTATCTGGCGCGCCGCCTGATTCGCATGGCGAGTGAAGAGATCGGTAATGCCGATCCGAAGGCTTTACAGGTTGCCGTCAATGCGGCCGAGGCTTACGAACGTCTCGGTTCGCCGGAAGGTGATTTGGCTTTGGCGCATGCCGCCAGCTATCTGGCGGTGGCACCCAAATCGAATGCGGTTTATATGGCTTATAAATCGGTATTGGCCGATATTCGCGAACACGGTTCGCATGAAGTGCCCTTGCACTTGCGCAATGCGCCGACCAAGCTGATGGCGGAGCTTAATTATGGTGAAGGTTATCGATATGCACACGATGAGCCGGAAGCCTTTGCCGCCGGTGAGTGTTACTTTCCCGAAGAGATGGCGGAAAAAGATTATTACCAGCCGAATGAGCGTGGTTTGGAAATTAAGATTGCCGCGAAAATGCGCCACTTGCAACAGTTAAATCAGCAAGCGATTTATAAAAGGCGTAAATAGAACAGTTTAAAAGCTTTTATTTGCCAGTTATCAATGGCATTAACTTGGATCAATAAAGGATAAGGAAACCATGAATCTGTGGATTGCTATCGCTTTGGGTGGGGCTTTGGGGGCGACCGCGCGTTTTGCCATGTCGCATCAGGTTTATCAATGGTTGGGGCGTGATTTCGCCTGGGGTACCTTGTCGGTCAATGTGTTGGGTTCTTTTCTAATGGGGTTGCTCAGCGTGATTATTATCGATAAATTGGCGTTGACCACCGAATGGCGTTCATTTCTTCTGGTCGGCTTTCTTGGTGCCTTTACCACCTTCTCCACCTTTTCTTATGAGACCATGCAATACATTCAAGTGGGCGAGCTGAGCAAGGCGATGTTGAATATACTTGTCAGCGTTGTCGTTTGTCTGGTTGCGGTCTGGCTGGGGCTTTTGGCCGGAAAACAGTTTTAACGCAAAGTTTATTATTTTAAGCACTCACCGCTATTAAGGATGACGCCATGACACAATCCGCTTTGTTACGCACACCTTTATATGACCTGCATCAGGAACTGGGAGCAAAACTGGTTGAGTTCGCCGGTTATGAAATGCCAGTACAGTATCCTTTAGGGGTGAAAAAAGAGCATCTGCATACCCGTTCAGCGGCAGGCTTGTTCGATGTTTCACATATGGGGCAAGTCAAACTCAGCGGTGCCAAGGCCGCGCAGGCATTGGAAAAACTGGTACCGGTTGATATTGTCGATCTGCCGCAGATGCGTCAGCGTTATGCATTATTCACCAATGAAGAGGGCGGCGTGCTCGATGATTTGATGGTCACCAATGCGGGGGATTTCCTGTTTTTAGTGGTCAATGCGGCCTGTAAAGAACAGGACATCGCGCATTTGCAAAACCACCTTGAAGACGAATGCAATATAGAAGTGCTTAGTGATCGAGCTTTGTTGGCATTGCAAGGGCCGCAGGCGGCGCGCATTATGGCGCAATTGGCACCGGAGTCGGCGCAGATGGTGTTTATGACGGCTAAATGGCTGCAGCTTGATGGCATTGAATGTTTCGTCACCCGCTCCGGTTACAGTGGTGAGGACGGTTTTGAAATCTCGGTGCCTGCCAAACAGGCCGAACATCTAGCCAGAGTGTTGCTCACCGATGACGATGTGCAAATGATCGGTCTCGGGGCGCGTGATTCATTACGCTTGGAGGCCGGGTTATGCCTATATGGTCACGAGTTATCCACAGAAATCACACCGGTTGAGGCGAGCCTGAATTGGGCTTTATCGAAAGCGCGCCGTGCCGATGGCATTCGCCCGGGAGGTTATTTGGGCGATAAAACCATTATGCAGCAACTGGCACAGGGAGTAAGTCGCAAAAGAGTCGGCATTCAAGCGCTGGGTAAAATGCCGGTACGTGACCCGGCGGAGTTGTTCGATGCCGGTAATAACCTTATCGGTTTTGTCAGTAGCGGTGGTTTCGGCCCGAGTGTCAATGCGCCGATTGCGATCGGGTTTGTCAGCACAGAGTTGGCCGTAAACGGTACCCGTTTATTTGCCAAGGTGCGCAATAAACTGGTCGAGGTAGAGGTGGTCGGTTTACCGTTTATTCAAGCCAATTATTATCGCGGCAACTAAAAACAGAAAAAATTACAAATGGCGTTAAAGCGCTTACAAATGCCAATGCAATCGGTTTAAAATAAGCAACATTACAGGGTGAGTACTCATCATTTCAAATGATGACAAAACCATACAGATTGCGTTTAAGGAGAGCAACCTCATGAGTCAGATTAAATACAGCGCAGAGCACGAATGGGTGCAGGACAATGGCGATGGCACCGTGCTAATCGGAATTACCGATTTCGCTCAACAGCAATTGGGTGATTTGGTGTTTGTTGAGTTACCGGAAGTCGGTGACAGCATCAGCAAAGGAGAGGAGATCTCCGTTATCGAATCGGTTAAGGCGGCGAGTGATTTATTTGCACCGGTTGACGGTACCATTGTCGAGGTCAATGAATCTCTCGATGACGAGCCCGAACTGATTAACGAAGATGCGATGGCCAACTGGATTATCAAAGTCGAGTTGTCCGATGCCAGTGATTTGGATGACTTGATGGACGAGGATGCTTATCAAGCTCTAACCGAAGAAGAAGCTTAAATAAAAAGGCGCTTGCAGGCAAAACCTCAAGCGCTTTTTTTGTATCCGGTTTTTATTAACTTGCGATCAGTCATAAAACAAGCCAAATGACAACGCCGAAAATAAGATTCGACATTGCGGAGAATTTTTATGCTATTTAATCTGTTTGAGTTAAATAACCAATCATTAAAGGAATTACAGCAGAGTGAGTCCTTTATCCAGCGCCATCTGGGGCCGGATGAAAGTGAGCAGCAAGCGATGCTGCAACAACTTGGCTATGATTCCATTGATGAAATGCTTGCAGCGATCGTGCCGCGGGCGATTCGTCGTGAAGACGAGATGGCATTAGCGGCAGGGCTGACCGAACATCAGTCGCTGGCTGAACTCAAGCAGATTGCGGATAAAAACCTTTGCTATAAGACCTATCTGGGCATGGGCTATTACAATACTTTGACCCCTCCTGTGATTCAACGCAATATCTTAGAAAACCCCGCTTGGTATACCGCCTATACGCCTTATCAGGCCGAGATTTCTCAAGGCCGCCTTGAGGCAATGCTCAATTTCCAGACCATGGTGTCAGATCTTACCGGGATGGAGCTTGCCAATGCTTCCATGCTTGATGAAGCGACCGCTTGCGCTGAAGCCATGACCTTGTGTCAGCGCATGAGCAAATCCAAAGGTAAGGTGTTTTTTGTCGCCGAAGACTGTCATCCGCAAAATATCGATGTTGTCAAAACTCGAGCCGAGCCGATGGGCATCGAAGTGGTCATCGGCAATCCGGCCGATGATATTGCTGACTATGATCTGTTCGGTATCTTATTGCAGTATCCGAATACCTATGGCGATGTCATTGATTACCGGGCGTTGATCGATCAGGTGCACGCTAAAAAAGCATTGGTGGTCATGGCGGCCGATCTATTGGCCTTGACCATTATGAAACCACCCGGCGAGATGGGCGCGGATGTCGCCGTCGGCAATACCCAACGTTTTGGAGTGCCTTTAGGTTATGGTGGGCCACATGCCGCTTATATGGCGACCAAGGATCAATTCAAGCGTTCCATGCCGGGGCGTTTGATAGGCGTGTCGCTGGATAGCCGTGGTAAACCGGCATTACGTCTTGCTCTGCAAACGCGAGAACAGCATATTCGCCGTGAAAAGGCGACCAGTAATATCTGTACTGCCCAGGCGTTATTGGCGGTTATGGCGAGTATGTATGCGGTCTATCACGGCGCTGAAGGTTTGACTAAGATTGCCTATCGCGTCAATCGCTATACTCAGGTTCTGGTTAAAGGCTTGCAGAGTCTCGGTTTTGAAATCACCAACCCGTGTTATTTCGATACGGTGAAAATCCATACCCCGAATCAGGCGCAGGAAATTTATCAGCGCGCTTTAGATCATCAAATCAATTTACGCATGATTGATAATGATCATCTCGGTTTATCGATTGATGAAAGCACTACGATTGAAGATATCGAATCGCTATGGCTGGTGTTTGTCGGCAGTGATGGCATCACCTTTCTTGCCGAAGATATTCTGCCGCAATGTGAAAGCTGCATTATCAATGGCGATTTGTACCGTAGCAGCGAATTCCTGCAACAGGATGTCTTTAAGCAGCACCGCTCGGAAACTGAGTTGATGCGTTATATGCGCAAGCTTGCCGATAAGGATTTAGCGCTTGATAGGGCAATGATTCCTCTAGGTTCCTGTACTATGAAATTAAACGCCGCCGCCGAATTGATGCCGATTTCCTGGCCGCAGTTTGCCGGACTACACCCGTTTGTTCCATTAGAGCAAGCCAAGGGGTATCAACAGCTTTGCCAGGAATTGGAGCAGATGCTCTGCGCTGCCACCGGATATGATGAAGTCTCATTGCAGCCCAATTCCGGCGCGCAGGGTGAATATGCCGGTCTATTGGCGATACGCGCCTACCACCAATCCAAGGGGGAGCAGCGTAATATCTGCCTGATCCCGGCATCGGCACATGGCACCAATCCTGCCTCGGCACAGATGGTAGGCATGGACGTCGTTGTCGTGAAAACCTCGGCTAAAGGAGAAATCGATCTTGAAGATCTACAAGCCAAGCTGGATAAGTATGCCGATCAGGTCGCCGCGATTATGATTACCTATCCGTCCACTCATGGCGTATTTGAACCTTCGGTGAAGACGGTTTGTGAGATGGTGCATCAAACCGGAGGACAGGTATATATCGATGGCGCCAATATGAATGCGATGGTCGGCCTTGCCGCGCCGGGGCATTTTGGTGGAGATGTCTCCCATCTCAACCTTCATAAAACCTTTGCCATTCCACATGGTGGGGGAGGACCGGGAGTAGGACCGATTGGTGTCAAAGCCCATCTGGCACCGTTCTTACCGGGCTATTCGGTTGTGCAGGACGATAGTGCGCCTCAGTATGTGGGCGCGGTATCTGCGGCGCCGTGGGGAAGTGCCGGGATTCTGCCGATCAGTTGGAGTTATATCCGCATGATGGGGCGAGAAGGTGTGTACCAAGCAACAGCAATTGCTATTTTAAATGCCAATTACATCGCCAGCCGTCTGGCCGATCACTATCCGATTTTATATAGCGATGACAATGGTCGTGTCGCTCATGAATGTATTGTCGATATTCGCGCCATTAAAGAGGAATCGGGTATCAGTGTAGAGGATATCGCCAAGCGTCTCATCGATTACGGTTTTCATGCGCCGACCATGTCTTTTCCGGTCGCCGGAACCTTGATGATTGAACCGACCGAATCGGAATCGCAATATGAGCTGGATCGTTTCTGTGATGCGATGATTGCCATTAAAAAAGAGATCAACGATGTCATTGCCGGTGTTTTGGATCGAGAAGACAATCCTCTAAAAAATGCGCCACACACCGCAGACATGTTAATGACCGATGACTGGCAGCACGCCTATAGTCGTGAATTGGCCGCTTATCCCTTAGAGAGTTTGCGCAGTGATAAATACTGGTGCCCGGTCGGCCGGGTCGATAATGTCTATGGCGACCGTAATCTGATCTGCTCTTGTCCTTCAATCAGCGATTATATGTACGAGGAGGCCGAATCATGAAGCAGTCAATTGTAATCAGCGTATTGGGTGATGATAAGCCGGGCTTGGTGGAAAGCTTGTCGCAATTGATAGTCGAGCATCAGGGGGAATGGGTGGAAAGCCGAATGGCCAGTCTGGCCGGTAAGTTTGCCGGGATTTTGAGTGTCAGTCTACCAAAAGAGAATATCGAGTCATTCAAAACGGCTTTGCAAAACTCTGAAAAGCTCTGTTTGAAAGTGATGTTTGAGGACTCTCTGGCCAGTAATCATGGCATTGCCTCAAAAACCTATCATATAGAACTATTGGGGCAGGACCAGCCGGGTATTATTCATAAGATATCTTCGGTGCTGGCGCGTTTGAATGCCAGTGTCGATGAACTCTATACCGAAGTGGTGGAGGCTTCAATGTCGGGTGAGCAACTGTTTAAAGCCAATATCGAACTACAGGTGCCTGCTGATGTCAGTGCCGCATTGATACAGCAGGAGTTAGAGCATTTGGCGAATGAATTGATTGTCGATATCGCGTTGCAGCCTAGCGAAAACTGACCGCTCTGCCCAATCATCAAAACTCTCTTTGCGATTGCTTGGGGATTGGCGCAATTGCGCTGAAAATAAATGCTAAAATACGCAACAATTTCATGCCGGCTTGTAGTTGCAATCTTCTATAAGCCAGATAAAGCTTAAAGTAAAATTTTATAAGGATGACAGCAAGAAAAACTCTTGCTAGAAAACTGGAATACAACAATGTTAGACGCCAAACTCTTAAGAACAGACTTACAGACCGTTGCCGAAAAACTGAAAACGCGTGGTTTCACTCTTGATACTGCGCAAATTGAAGAACTGGAAGCGCAGCGTAAAGAGTTGCAGACCAATGCTCAGAACCTGCAAGCGGAACGTAATGCCAAATCCAAAGGGATCGGTAAAGCCAAGGCGCAGGGCGAAGATATCGCACCGCTGTTGGCTGAGGTGGAAAGCCTGAAAAGTCAGTTGGAAGAAGCGGAGCAGGCGGCTAATGAAGTACAAGGTAAAATCGAAGAGCTTTATGCGCATATTCCGAATCTGCCGCATGAATCGGTACCGGTTGGTCAGTGTGAAGACGATAACGTCGAGTTGCGTAAGTGGGGAACACCTAGAACGTTCGATTTCGAGGTGAAAGACCATGTTGAGTTAAGTGAAGCGCGTGGTTGGTATGACAATGATGCCGCCGTCAAGGTAACCTCATCGCGTTTTTCCGTTTTGAAAGGCTCTATGGCCAAATTGCAGCGCGCGCTTACCCAGTTTATGCTCGATACTCATGCCGAAAACGGCTACGAAGAGGTCTATGTGCCTTATATCGTCAATCAGGATAGTTTGCGCGGTACCGGGCAGCTGCCTAAATTTGAGGAAGATCTTTATAAATTGGGCAAGCATGAAGAGCATGATACCAATGATCGTGACCTATATCTTATCCCGACAGCCGAGGTTCCGATTACCAACCTGGTACGTGACGAGATTATCGATGAAGACTGCTTGCCGATTAAAATGGCAGGGCATACGCCATGTTTTCGTTCCGAAGCGGGTTCTTACGGCCGTGATACACGTGGTTTGATTCGTCAGCACCAGTTTGAAAAAGTCGAAATGGTACAAGTGGTTCACCCTGACCAGTCTTATCAGGCGTTGGAAGATCTAACCGGTCATGCCGAAATGATTTTGCAAAAACTGGAATTGCCATATCGTGTAATGACTTTGTGTTCCGGCGATATCGGTTTCTCGGCGGCCAAAACTTATGACTTGGAAGTCTGGCTACCGGGCCAGCAAGCTTACCGCGAAATTTCTTCATGTTCAAACTTCGAGGATTTTCAGGCTCGTCGTTTAATGGCGCGTTTCCGGGCTAAAGAGGGTAAACCGCAATTGGTGCATACTTTGAATGGTTCCGGTCTGGCAGTAGGGCGTACTTTGGTCGCTGTGCTGGAAAACTATCAGAATGCCGACGGTACCATTACCGTACCAACGGCACTGCGTCCATATCTGGGTGGCGCAGAGGTTTTATAAGCCAGCTTTCATGGCAATAAAAAAGCCCGCATTAAACGGGCTTTTTTTTTCGCTAATTTATATATTGAGCTGCTGTCGAACTTTATCGAGTGTTATGAAAAATCAAAAAAGCAGTGCTCTAAATCGACAACTTTGTTGTCTTTGATTTCAATGCCTTCCGAGCGCAACAATTCAATCTTTTTTGCTTCTCCTAAGGCAAACTTGCCAATACGACCATCGCTGTTAATGACCCTGTGACAGGGAACGCTGATTAAGTCAGGATTAGCGGCCATTGCACTGCCTACTGCTTGATAGGCTTTAGTATTCAAAGCATTCGCCAACGCTTTATAGGTAGTGACTTTGCCTTTCGGAATTTTTTTTAAAAGCTGCCAGCACTGCTGGTTAAAACTTAAATCTTTGTTTTTCATCTATTTTATATATTTCGATTAAACCATGGCCAAATTTTATAATAAATTTTGTAAAAAAAGCGTTTAAAACGCCTTGCAAAATCTCCATAGCCCTATATAATACGCCACATCAAACAAAGGTGGACTGGCTGAGTGGTTGAAGGCGGCGGTCTTGAAAACCGTTGTAGGTTTGTAGCCTACCTGGGGTTCGAATCCCTAGTCCACCGCCATATTTCAAAAGAACCCGCGATCATGCGGGTTTTTTTATGTCTCCGAAAACGTAATATCAATAAGTTACGTGTATTTTTCCTGTTTTATTGTCCTTGTTGTACTTTGACAGCTTAAAGTTTTATGAGTAAATTGATGTATAAAGTTAATTACCAATTCTTGGTATCTTTCTAGACAAGGAATATTCCTTAATGCATATATCAAAATCAGCCCTAATCGGCTTCCTGTTGGGCATATCTCTTTTTACTTCTGCAATTATTTTAAATACTAATAATTTTTTTATGTTCTTCAGTTTGTCTAGCCTTCTGATTGTTTTGGGAGGGACCCTTGCATCAGCGATGATGTCCTATGAAGGGCGAAATGTATTATTGGCATTGAAAGAATTAGGTTATACGCTAATCGCATCAAAGGTAAATCCTAATACTTTATATAAGGATGTTGGAACCTTGATCGATTGGTCAAAAATTGCCAGGCAAGAAGGAATTGTAAGGCTCGAGAACACTATTATGATTCCAGAGCATGAATTGAATTTTCTGAAACAGTCATACCTTTACTTGGTCAATGGCTACTCGGGGGATAAGTTGAAGAATCTAATGTTGCATCAGCAACAATACATTTATGAACGAAATCTTGTCCAAGCGAAAGTGTTGCTTACCATGGCTTCTTCGGCACCAGCTTTTGGAATGGTAGGTACTTTGGTTGGGTTGATTATTATGCTCAATAGCATGGAAGGCGATTATTCTCAGATGGGTACTGGGTTAGCGGTAGCTTTGCTTACAACCTTGTACGGCGTTTTATTGGCCCAATTACTGTTTAAGCCTGCGGCAAGGAAAGTTGAGCAAAAACAAGATTTGGAATTTTATCGAAATCAGATTCTTATCGAAGGTCTTACGCTTTTATCGGAAGGAGCGTCCCCTCTTATTATTGAAGATGCGATGAATGCATATATCGAACCGAGATACCAATTTAATAGAACAGAACGATGAGACATAAAAGTACAGTCACATTTCAAAACAAACAGGCAGAAGAGACAAAAAACCAAGGTTTTTTTCAGCCTGTTTCTCCTGTAAAAAAGAAAAAATTAACTGAAGAAAATGACGACTGGCTTATTACTTACTCCGATGCAGTGACATTATTGTTGGCTTTTTTTGTATTAATCCTGTCAGTTTCTGAAATTAGCCAAGAAAAATTCGAATATATCACCCAAGGAATTAATAAAGAACTATTGGAGAGGGAAAATTATAAATCGCCATTAAATGACCTTCATGAAAGTCTTTTTTTTGTTTTCAGCAGTAATAATATTAATCCTGATGAGGCTTTAACTAAGGGTGATAACTTCCTTAAAATCGAATTACCAAGTGAATTACTCTTTTCAAGTGCATCAAGTGAACTAAGTGAAAAATCAAAAACGCTGCTATCCAATATAGCTGATCGAATAAAGTTATTTCCTCTGGATAACTTTCGCGTCGAAATAGAAGGCCATTCAGATGATGAACCCATTCACACGACTCGATTTCCATCTAATTGGGAATTGTCTTCGAGTCGTGCTATTTCCGTACTGAAAGTCTTTATTCTCCGAGGTGTAGACAATAATAAACTTAAGGCTGTTGGTTATGCGGATACAAGACCAAAGGTTCCTAACAGAGATGTAAATGAGAACCCTATACTTGAAAATCAGAAAATTAACCGAAGAGTTGAGATTATGATAGTTAAAGAGTTTAACCAGAAAGGGGATATGAACTTCTATTTATGAATTGGAATTTTCAAAACAGACACATATTAGATCAAATCAATCCGGGGTATGCTAAGAAGTTAGGTTGAGACTGTGTGAATGCATAAATACAAAGAGGGATAAATATGTTTATATTGAAAACATTTTTTTCAGTCTGTGTAATGCAGTAGATAGATTTTGCGATTTCAACGGCTGTAGAACCTTTATGTGATTTGTCGAGGGATTATTCTGCGATCACTATCTGATTGCGGCCGTTATGTTTTGCCTGGTAAAGTGCTTTATCCGCTTTTTCGCAGAACTCTTCTATGCTACCGTGTGCGGCGGCAATACCTATACTGGCCGTAATATTGAATTGATTATCGGAGTTTGGGGATTCGATTACGGCATGACGAATATCTTCTAAAATGCGTTTTGCGATTTTCTCGGCACTTTTAATATCGGCATCAATCAATAACATGGCAAATTCCTCACCGCCGATACGGGCAACAATATCCTGTTGGCGGCGATGTGAGGAAAGCATATTGGCGAATTTAATCAGGGCGGCGTCACCGGCGGAATGGCCATAACGATCATTTATCTGTTTGAAATTGTCAATATCGAACATTAAAAAGCTGCTGTGGGATTGTTCCCTGTTTGCCTGACTGAGTACCGTTTTAGCCTGTTCAAGAAAACCGCGACGATTTCTGACTTGGGTGAGTTGGTCAATCAAAGCCTGTTGAGCCAATAGTTGATTACTTTTGTGAAGTTGTTGGGATAGTTTGCGGAACTTAAAAATAATCAGTGCGGCGATGAGCAACAGCAGAGCGCTGCCCAGTGCGATATTTATTGCCAAGGTGTAGTTCGGTTTGAAGTCCGCCTCAAAAAGAAAACCTTTCAGGCCGGCATCTGCCTGAGTCATATTCAATTGTTGGTAACTGTTGGCGATAAACTGCCATCGACCAGGATTCATATGGCCTACCTGAACCAGTTCGGGCATAATCAGTTTTTTCAGCGTTTGCGCCTCAAAGCGCAGGTGGTCAAGCGTTTTCTGCGGTGCATATTGATTATGGATGAGTTGCACCGTCTCTTCTATATTATCCAGTGCGTATTCCCATCCTTTTAAGGTGGCGGCTTTGAAATGTTCCACCAATTCGGGCTGGTTTTTGGCAAAGGTTTGGCTGGTAATGAGTACGTCGCTATAAAAGTTGATGCCGTATTCACGCGGATTGATAAGGTTGTATTCAATGCCTCGCTGTTTTAGGTAATAGGGTTCGTTGGAGATATAGCCGTCATAGGCGTCCGCTTTGTTGTCGATTAGGTCTTCAATTCGGTAGCTGGTATTGCGAATATCAAGCTGGTCGATATCAATCCCTTCATGCTTGAGCATAGTGAGTAGTTCAGCGCTCTCAGGGGGCGGCATAATCAATAGACGTTTATTTGCCAAATCAATCGGGCTACGGATATTGGACGATTTGAGCGATATCCAGACGATTGGCGAGGTTTGCATAATTGCGGCGACCGCCACCACCGGTTTACCTTCCATGCGGTCAATCACCACTCCTGAACCGGTAATGGCGAAATCCACCTTACCTTCAAGGACATCGTCAATCGGTTTTAGCGAGTTCGGACCGCCTTCAATCAGTTCGACATCCAATGCATAATTAGCGTAATAGCCTTTTTCTAAAGCCATGTAGTAACCGGCGAATTGAAACTGGTGTAGCCAGCGTAGTTGTACCTTGATGGATTCTGCCGCTTGTGTGTTTGGTAAGAAAAATGCAGTGGCAATAATCATTAAAACAAAACGTCGAACGGAACTAGGCATATTAGGTCTTTGAAATTTGCATCATGTATACTCAGTCATTTAACCATAACTATTGGAAATAGTCAGTATATATGGACTGAGTTTAACTTAGAGGGCTATTACGTATCAATAATGGATGCAAACTCGAATGGGGTGACGATGCTCTCCTGAATTTTGAAACTTACCTTATTGACTTATCTAGTAATTTTTTATGTTATTCTCTTTCTAAAAGAGTATTTTGGACTGAGATTTTATTTCTATTGGCTGGCTTAAAGGTGGTGGATGTGTTTAAAAAACTGGCAATATTTTTATCATTATTGTTCTCGCTTACGGGGTGTTCGCAGAATGAATACAGTCAATTAAAAATTTCAGCAACCACTTGGGTCGGCTATTCGCCACTTTTTTATGCGAAAGAGAAAGGCTGGTTGGACGATTTGAATATCAAATTACTCCATGTTGTTTCCCTTAGTGAAAATATGTATTTATTTGAGGCTGGCAATGCTGATGCTTATGTGGGCACTCAGTATGAGTACAGTCTGTTGATTGAAAAAGATCCTTCACTAATGCCTGTTATGTTGTTTGACCGTTCTTATGGCGGAGATATCATTTTGAGTAATGTCTCGTTGGCGGAATTGCAAAACACGTCAGAAACCATTGATGCTTATTTGGAGATGGATTCAATTAATAGCACTTTATTGAAGGATTTCATTCCTCACTATGGGCTTGAAGGTAAAAAAATCCAGTATATCAACCGGGATCAAGCCACCTTGTCGTCTTTAAAGGCCGGGGAGTTATCACGCCCGAGTTTATTGGTGACCTATACGCCCTATGACATCCAGCTGGAAAAACAGGGATTTGCAGAGGTCGCTTCCACTAAAGATGGCTTGAATCTTTTGGTGGTGGATGCGTTGTTTACACGTGAATCTTCTCTGAATAAACACCGTAAACAATTTGAAGAGCTAAAAAAGTTGGTTAACAAGGCCACAGAAGCGCTCAAACAAAATCCACAAGAATTCTATACAACAATCAAGCCTTATATGCTAGAACTCAGTTATGAGGAGTTTGTGCAATCCCTTGATAGTATTGTTTGGATCAACAGTGGCATAAGTCCTGAACTTGAAGAACGTATTCAGGAACTAGGCTTTCCAATTAGAGGGTTGATTTAAGTGCGCTTGAGCATCAAACATTTCATGATAATCAACTTATTGACCATATTGGTCATCCTCTATGCAATTTTCGCAGATTATTATCAAGAGCAGAAAAGCCATACCGCTGAGGTTATTCTGGGCAGTTTAAAAGATGATATGTCGGAAATCAGTTATTTGCTGTCTAAGCAGATAGTAGACAAGAAAATGGTTCGAACCACTCGTTCTTTGCTGGATAGGGCAGTGTCAAACAATGACTTTATTAAGGCGATTATGATTCTAGATGACCAGAAGGTTTTACTGACGACTGACCCAAGATACCGAAAAGTTCCAGATAAAAAAAATGTATTTCTTGATCCAGATTTGAGCGCAGAAAATATATTGCTGGACCATGTCGGGTTTGAGGGGACTATTAGATTTTATAAAGGAAAAGATCTACAGAAACTAACGCTGGTATTTTTATTTGATCATCAAGAGGCGGCGGCTTTCTTAAATCAAAACAGTTTAAAATTTTTGCTGTATTTTGGCTTGTTGCCCGGTTTGATTATCCTTGTGATGTGGTTATTGATGATTCGCTACATTATCAAACCGTTGGAACGTTTACGTCAATATGCCTATTACCAGAGTGAAACACCAAGTGTTTTCAATCTCAAAGAGCTTGAATATATTCGCAGCTCAATGGCTCAGACTTTTTCACGTTTAGATAGTGAACAAAAAGAACTTTTTAACTTAGCTAGAACTGATTCTTTGAGTGGGTTGGCAAATCGTCATGCTTTAAATGAGAATCTAAAATGTTTGATTGCTGATGCTGCTCGAAAAAATTATGAATTTGCGTATTTGTTTTTGGATTTAGACAACTTTAAAGCGGTGAATGATGCTCTTGGTCATAATGTTGGTGATGAGTTATTGCAACAGGTCGCAGGAGTAATCTCAGAGGTGCTTCGAACCAATGATTTTGTGGCTCGTGTTGGTGGCGATGAGTTTGTCATAGTTTTGCATGACTACGAGTCTTTAAGCGAGATTTCAAATATATTGGAAAGAATTCAAAGTCGTTTAAATGTTCCGTGGATCATTCAGGGACACCCAATAAAGATTACCAGTAGTATCGGTATAGCGCTTTATCCAAAGGACGCTCAAGATATGATTGGGTTAATGAAATCTTCAGATATTGCTATGTATGAAGCCAAGAAGCGAGGCCGCAATCAGCATTATTTTTATACTGAAGAGTTAAATGTTACGGTGCAAAAAAATATAGCACTGGATAAAGCAATGCGGCAAGCTCTGGAAGACCATGAATATCATTTGTATTACCAACCTAAAGTGAATCTGCTGAATGGAGATATCATCGGCCTAGAAGCGCTGATCAGATGGTTTAGTCCTACTAAAGGAATGATAATGCCTGATCAATTCATTCCTTTGGCGGAGGAAAATGGTTTTATTTTAGAGTTGGGAAAATGGGTGTTACAAGAAGCTTTTCGTCAACAGAAAATATGGCAGCAACAAGGAATGGATCTGCATGTGTCAGTCAATGTAGCCACAAAGCAACTTTTGGATAATCAATTCGAGTCTTTATTAGAACATCTTGTTAAAGAAACAGGTGTTGATCCAAATAAGATTCACTTGGAAATCACTGAATATTTATTTATGGACCAAAACGACAAAAACCTAAATCTAATGAAGCGCTTGCGTAGTAAAGGCTTTTCAATCTCTCTGGATGATTTTGGTACGGGTTATTCCTCCTTGTCTTATTTGAAGACATTTCCTATTAGTGAACTCAAAATAGATAAAGCTTTTGTTCGGGACTATAATACGCCAGATGGCGCTGTTTTCTTAGAGACCATTGTAAAGATGGGACAGACTCTGAAATTGCAAGTGATTGCAGAAGGGGTGGAGACTGAAGCGCAGGCAAGGTATCTTAAAAAGATTGGTTGTGAATGTTATCAAGGATATTTATGCTCTAAACCTTTACCAGTAAAAGAACTAGATACTTTTTACCTTAAGCATAAGTCTTGTATGTTAGAAGATTAAGGTTTATTTATACCATTCATTTTTTAATGAGTATTAAAAGGCTTGCAGAGCGCAGTCAATATTGTTTGCGATATTCAATGTTGTTCTCGTGGGTAGATAATCAAACAATCTTTTTTATCAATTCCGCTAGAACATCAAAGTCAATGGGTTTGGTGATGTACTCGGAAAACCCTGAAGCTTTGCCTTTAGTAATATCATTAGGCATGGCGTTGGCAGTGACTGCGAAAACAGTAATATCCTTTGTAATGTCGTCTTTTTTGAGTTGCTTTAGCACCTCATACCCATCCATTCCCGGCAAATTGATATCCAATAAAACAAGATCGGGTTTGTGTGTTAAAGCCAGCTGAATGCCTAGTTCCGGCCGTTGTGCAGTTAGTAATTGGAGTTTCGTCTCTTTTTCAATAAAAGACTTCATTAAACTGATATTTGAAGGGTTGTCTTCAATATAGAGAACGGTCTTTTCCAGTCCTATTTTGTAGTCGTTGTGAGCGTTGCTTTGAGTATGTTCGGGTTGATAGTCAAGGGTTTTTTCAAGAGGTAATTCGATCCAAAAGCAACTGCCTTGATTCAAAGTGCTGGTAACGCCTATTTCGCCGCCCATAATACTGATTAGTTTTTTACTCAGGGATAGGCCAATTCCTGTTCCTTGTATCGCTAGATTTTCACGACCTAAGCGGTCGAACGGTTTAAATAAAAGCGGAATTTGGTTTTTATCGATTCCCATGCCGTTATCTATGACATTGAGGCGTATGTGTTCAGCTTTAATGTCTGCTCTAAAGACAACAGTACCATTGTCATGGTTATACTTAATCGCATTCGAGAGCAGGTTAATAAGTACCTGTTTGAGTCGGCTTAAATCGGCTCTGACGTAAACTCCATCCAGGTTGTGACATTCAATTTGAATGTTCTTTTTGCTGGCCAGAGTCTTTAAGAATGCAATGCTGCTGTCGACGGCAGAGCTTAGTTTGACAGGCTTGATAGAAATACTTAATTTACCGGCATCAATAGCGCTTAAGTCCAAGATGTCATTTATAATGGTTAAAAGATGTTTGCCGGCGTTATGAATGGTTTGAATATCTTCTTTATGTTGCGGTGAAGTTTCTGGATCACGTTCGAGTAATTGACTAAATCCGATAATTGCATTCAAAGGCGTTCTCAGTTCATGAGACATATTGGCAAGAAACTCTGATTTCGAACGACTTGCTTCAAGAGCTTGATCCCGCATTTCGACCAGTTCTTTTTCCAATGCTTTTTTGTCAGAGATGTTTTCAATCAGTCCAAAAACCTTGGTCAACTGACCGGCTTCATAAAGAGCAATACCTTCAACTCGTACCCAAAGCTTGTTTTCTTTAAATGTGATAATTTCAAGCTCTTCGCTAAAGCTTTCGCCCTTGCTAATGGCATTGCGAATCGCAGTATCAATCGTTTTTGCGTTTTCACCATATTTGAAGAAGCTTATAAATCGATCAGTATCCATTTGCATGTCCTGCGGAGTTTCAAGAATCTGACTGCAGGTATCGTTCCAATTGGTTTTACTTTGATCTTTTAGGTCGATTTCCCATAAGCCGACATTGATCGAATCAATAACCTCTTTTACTTTAACGGCTTCAGTGGTTAAAAAAGCGAATTTAGTATGGTATCTGTAGAGAATGGCAACCGCTAAGAAAAAGCTTATTAAGATGACTAGCCGGCTAAACCATAAAAACTGCTGCGCTTCCGAATATTCCTTTTCGACGGCTAACTTAATTTCTACTAAGCGTTCATTAATTCGGTTTTTGAGAAAGTTAAAGGATTCCAAAGCGAAAGTATCGTCGACCTTAACTAGTTTATCGATTTGCTCACTGGTACGGTTTTTATTAATCAAACGTTTGACGGTTTGGTATTGAGAATAATACTCCTCTATGGTCGCGTGAATATTTGATAAGTGGAGTATGTCAGTGTCGACCTTAAGTTCATATTGAAGCAGTCTCAATGAATTCTCTAGGTTGGTATAGTTCTGTTCAATTTTTGCTCCGTAGGTATCCAGGTCTTGACGAATCACCAGGTTTTTAAAGTTGTGAATAAAGCCGCCATAGCCCATTGCGCCTTGAATGTCTATCATCAGGCGGTCTAGCTGATTACTGCGTTCGGCATAACTTAACCAGGATTTTTCAACTTCATTAAATTTTCTTTCGCTTTGAATACTGAAAATTGCAGCAATCAATAACAAGACTATAGCTAATGCCAAAGGAAGGAATTGATATTGTTTTAGTGAGGGAATCATGCCGTGTTCTTTAAGTTGACTTGGTTTGTATTTTAACAGTAAAGATTACCTTTGAGATCAACGTTTAACGGCGTTTTTGATTTTTGAATTACAAAGCGAGAGCGCTGGAACGTGCTTGGTGCTTACCGGCGTTTAATGGTAAATTTGGAGAAGGTGTTTTGCGGGTCATCGTTAATCGTCATGCTGAGCTCAAGCGGTTCGTCAAAGAAATGGATGCAGCCAGACAGCAAGCCTTTAACAAAGTGATGCAGTTTCATCTCCGAGCTGTAGATCAGGGTGATTTGGTCGTCTTCACGCTCAATACCAAAACGTGGAAACTGTGCATTCGGATAGATTTTCTTCAACTCGGTAAAATGCATGATATTGAGTTGTTCGACGAAATCGAACACATTGTCATTAAAGATAGGGCTTTCTTTATCATCATAGATTTCTCTAAACTGCGTCACTAGGCTGGTAAAGGCATAAAAACCGTATTTGTACCAGAGTGAGTTCATTTCAATATCGGTCTTTGCAGACAGGTGTTGCAACATTTCTACCAGTACAGCAGGGTTGTAGGTTTCTCCGGCGCAAAAACCACCGTCATTGGGGAATTCACCTTGTAACAGAATGTAATCCAGTGTTTCGTAACCAAATTCATTTTCAACGAATTCGTTAAAGGTTGTAAAAATAACGCCTCTCAAAATGACTCTCTTTTTATTGGATATTAAACGCAGTAGGCTAAATCAAGTTACTAATGATACTGACCGTAAATTGATATTTTATGCTAAATACATGCGGAGTTTACGCTAAAAGGGTGATTTAGATTTAGATAGGTTTATTGAAACTTGTCCGTGGACATAAAAAATCCCGCATAAAACGGGATTTGGATTTTAATTTAAGGTGTTGATTATTTCGCTTTATAGCTATACGGCTGAGGGTTTTGCGCTTTATCGAGTAAAACCTGCAATGCCTTTTGCATACTGATTATTTGCTGTTGCAAAATCGACTGCTGTTCTTTCAGAGCCTGCAGTTCTTGGCTGACAGTAGCGGATGATTTTTGTTGCGCTTTACCTAAGCGGCCTTCAATCGCTTCCAGAGTCTTGCTTTGTTTACGAATCAGCCAGCTGATTCCATTAAGTTTTTTCACCTGTTCCGCAGTCAGTCCCGAACCGGCGATAGTCGCGCTATCCGGGTCTACAGTGGTTTGTTTATCGCTACTTTGCATCTGTTGTTGTAGAGCCTGCTGTTGAGCACTGACTTTTTCAACCAGTTCACGAAGTTTGGCCAACTCTTGTTTGCTCACCGCATTCTGCATTGCTGTATGGCTATGACGGGCAATCGCCTCATCAATAACCGGTTTTACCGCTTCGGCAATGGCTTGGTTGTCCAGCGTCTCAGCAACGCTTGGCATCGCTTGAGAAGAGATTATTTCATCAGCCATGGTTTTCTCTTCAACTGCTGTATTTTGCGGTTCGGTTGTTGTTGACGCCTCTAGCGCTGTCTCGCTGTTTTCGGTGACAGTATCCGTGACACTGGTGATTGTTGTTTCGTTCTTGTCTACCGCTTTTTTTTCAGCCTCCGTCATCTTTTCAGGGGGTGTTGCGGTTGGCGCCATGGTTACTGTGTTTAGCATGCTCACCTGTTGTCCCAGGGTTTCCACCACCGCGGCAAGTTCATCAATTTTAAGCGTGATTTTTTTGGTTAAGAGAGTGGTTTCAGTGGTGATGATATCAAGCACCTCGCCTTTAAACTGTGCCTGCTGTTTTTGCATCGCATACATCTGATAGCTGACTACGCCGATGGCGATCGCACTCATGACAATGGCTGCGCCCATCATGACCGCAAAGCTGGTTTTAGCGGCTTGAAAGTCTTTGGCGGCATTACGGACAGATTGGCGCCAATTAAAATTGGATTCATTCAATTCCAGCGCTTGCGCTTTAAGTTGTTCGGCTTGTTTGATTGAGGTCTGCGCAGCCTTATGACTCTGCTCAGCTGCCGCTTGTGCTGTTTTAGACGCTTCTAAAACAAGCAGGTTGGCATCTGCGCTGGCATTGTCAGAGGTTTTTTGCGCCTGTTTGACTTGTTGATTAACTTTTTCCACCGAAGATTCTAGTTCCTGGGTGGACTCTTCAAGTTGTTCAACTTCTTGTAAAAGGTCGTCAACAATTTCACTCATTGGTTTGGCCTATGTTTCGCATAAATTTAATCAGCTGGGTTAATCTGTCTACTTAATCGGCTTTCAATTCAGCAATTCGTGTTTTGATGCTGTCATTGACCGATTTCAGTTGCTGGTTCTTTTCTTGGATTTGACTAATCTGTTGAGCGATGTCATCAGCACTGACATCTTTTTCTAAACAATTCAAATCCACACTGTATCCTGCTTTTTTTGCCGCTTCAAATGCGCGTTCCGCGGCGGCAAAGGTTGCCTCTATGGCTTTTTGCGTCTGTTCGGCTGAGGCTTGTGCCTGCTTTGAGGTTTCCAAAGCCAAGTTATTAGCTTGACGAGCGGTCTGCTTGACCTGTTGGGCAATTTCTTGAATGGATTGATCGATATCAATCGATTCTTCCATTGCCGAGACCGATTGCGCCGTCTGCTCAATAATCGCCAAATCCTCATCGCTAGCAGTGTTGTCGCTGTTTGCCTCGGTCGCAATAGCATTTGTTGCAGCAGGTGTTTCTGCGTCAGCACTATTGTCATTAACACCATCAAGCTCATCAATATTATCCATTTCAGATGCCGCTTCATCCGTTGGCGTTTCGACTTCGCTGGCCGCTTCGACTTCATCTAGCTCTGGAAGCTCATTCATGTCGTCCATGTCATCGATATCGGCCATCATTGCCGCTTCATCGGTGAAATCACCAGTTTGGTCGCTGTCATCAATGATTGAACCGGCATCGCTGGCTTCTGCGATATCCGCCGCCAGGTTTTCATCGAGCTCAAGGTCTTCAGTTTCGGTTATGCCGGTTTCTGCTGCGTCGCTAGCGATATCCTCAACGGTGGTTTCGGCAGATGCGCTGTCATCAGTCATTGCCGCCATCATCGCATCCAAGTCGTCATCGGCGGATTCAACGGTTTCAGCGCTTGATTGAGTTTCATTTTCCGCTAAATCCATATTGTCTAAATCCAAATCAGCTGCATCAGGCATGTCAGCAATATCAGTCTGGTCATCGGCGGCGTCAGCGCTTGCAGGTTCTGTATCGTCTGATTCACTATCCAGACCAGTCGTTTCGTTTGTTGTTGCGTTTGTTTTATCGTCCGATGCACTCATCGCGGCCTCAAGTTCGGCAAGGTTTGCCAAATCATCCAGATTGTCCGCATCAGGAACAATTTCATCCACATCGGCCGCAGTTTCTTCTGGGTCTGTGGCGCTTTCGGCTTCACTCAGCAGGGCATCAATATCATCCATTTCTTCGATATCAACACTGGCGGATTCTTCAGCGGGCGCTTCGGAAGCGACATCATTAACTTCAGCCTGTGTTTCTACTTCATCGCCCATTTCTGCCATCAAGGCGTCCAAATCGTCCATATCCAACTCATCAATCGCGCTGTCGTTTTGCTTTTGATCGTTTTCAGAGGTGGTTTCAGCGCTTTGTGAGAGGTCTATCGAGACTTCATCGCCCATGTCATCAGGCAGTTGAATGTCCTCAGCCGGTAAATCGGCAATGGCATTAAGCAGTTCGTCGGCATCGAGAGATGCATCATCCAGCGTTTCGCTCAAGTCTTCTGAGGCATCGTTCATCATTGCCAGCATTTCTTCGGTGGCTTGGTCATCTTTTTCTTGGTCGATCTCTGCCATGACGCTAAATCCTGTTTAGGTTTTGCAGGCTTTACATGCCTTGTAAAGCCAAGAGTTACAATTCAATAGTGGTTCGAAAGCATAAACTGTGCCACTGGTTCGGTATGGTCTATTCGCCGAATTTTCCGGCCTGTAAGAGGTTTATCGGCCGTTTTTCATTAAATAAAGCTGTCAGGTTTTTTGAATTTATACGGATAACGTTAGCATAAACTCAGCAGGGCAGTAAAATGTTTGCCGCTCTTTGCGAGTTGGGTGGGTGATGCTCAGTTCACTGGCGTGCAGCATTAAGCGAGAGCTTTTCATTAGACTGGTGGAATCGGCATAGAGGTTGTCGCCCAGAATTGGATGGCCGAGCATTTTCATATGCAGACGCAGTTGATGTGAGCGGCCGGTTATCGGGGTAAGTTCGATTAAGCAGCGCTCTGCATCTTGTTGCTTGAGTTGCCAAAGCGTCGATGCGTGTTTGCCATGAATGCAATCGATCATTTGCAAAGGTCTGTTCTCCCAGTCGCAACGCATCGGCAGTTGAATTTTACCGGATTTTACCGAAGGCATTCCGGCACAGACCGCATGGTAGCGTTTCTCGGTTTGGCGATCTTGAAACTGGCGGCTCAGGTGGCGGTGAGCATCGCTATTTCTTGCTAGCACCATAATGCCGGAAGTGTCCATATCCAAGCGGTGGACGATTTTCAGTTCGCCGAAAATCGGCTCCAAGTGATAACCGAGGCATTCATATTTATCCTCGCCGCGCCCGGGCACAGACAGTAGTCCGCTGGGTTTGTTGACGACAACGATATCGTCATCGCTGTAGATGATCCAGTTATCTTCATAACGGAACCTTGCAGGGGGTAAAGAGTGCATTTTGATGGCGTGCCTTGTAAACTAAGCGCATATTTTATCTTAATCGTGGCTTTAAATGAGGGCTTTCACGGTTTGAGACAAGTTTATAAATAAGGGTATAGTGAATCAATGAGTAAGGTATCTGTATTATTTGTCTGTCTGGGCAATATTTGCCGTTCGCCTACAGCGCATGCGGTATTTCGTAAATTGGTGATTGATCAAGGTCTGCAACAGCATATCGATATCGATTCAGCCGGTACAGCGGCTTATCATATCGGTAAGCATCCGGATACACGTTCTATGCAAGTGGCGAGAAACCGTGGTATTGAGATGTTGGATCTTCGCGCCCGACAAGTGGATATGGGGGATTTCTATCAGTACGATTATATTCTGGCGATGGATGATTCCAATTACCATAACCTAAGGGAGTTGGCGCTTCCCGAGCATTACGACAAGATCCAGATGTTTTTAGAGTTTGCCTCAGATGAGTTCTCGGAAACGGAGGTGCCTGATCCTTACTATGGTGGCGATCAAGGTTTTGAACATGTTTTTGATTTGGTTGAATCCGCCTCTGAAGGCTTATTGACCCATATTCGTCAGCATCATCTGTAATCCATTGTTAAATGTCACAGATAAAAAAAGCCCCGCTTAAATAATTTTAAGCGGGGCTTTTTTATTGAGCTGTTTAAAACTTAAGTTTTATTCAGCTGGTGATCCACCATCAGAGTTTGAGCTCTCCGCTGGTTTACGGCCACGGTTTGAACGTGAACGTGTATTAGGACGGCGAGGGCGACGCGCACGACGGCGTTGACGCGGCTTATCTTCATCCTGATTGGCAGACTCATCACTGTTTTCCGAGGCAGTTTCATTATCTGCAACCGTTTCAGCTTGAGCTGCTGTTTCGTTTTCAGAGTCAGAAACTACAGGCTCATGAGCGGCTTGTTCAGACGCGTTTTCTTTAGTCTGCGCAACCTTAGCCGGTTCGTTTGTAGCGTCGTTGTCAGCGGCTTCAACTTTGGTATCGGCTTGGCTTTCAACATGGGGTTCAGTTTTGGCCGACTCATCGGAAGATTTCACCTCGGCTGTTTGTTCAACATTTACCGCAGTGTTTTCAACTACCGCTTCATTTGTCTCGACGTTTGTTTCAATGTTGTTATCGACTGGCGCTTGATTATCTTTGTTTTCAGCGTGTTCCGTGCCGGGAGCCGGCGAGTCGATCGACATGGTCGCGGCATTAGCCGGTGCACGACGGCGACTGTTGTAACGGCTGCTACGCCCTCCGCGACGACGGCCGCCACGTTCTTCACGAGGTTTACGTTCTTTTTTCGCTTCGCTTGCCGGTGCATTGCTTTCGGCAGCGTTATCCGCTTGTTGCTCTTGAGGTTGATTGTTATCTAGCTCGTTCGCAGCGGTATTGTTAACGTTTGTATCGCGATCACGACGGTTGCGACGACGACGACGGCCACCACGTTCATTTGGAGTGCTGTCGTTTTGCGCTTTATTGTCTTGATGCTTATCTAGATTGCGGTCTTGATTCTTGTCATGAGCGCGATTCTGTGACTTGTTGTCATCGTTGTCTTGATTGTTATTGCGGTTGTTGCGACGGTTACGACGACGGCCATCATTACGGTTCTCTCCATTGTTGCGGCGGCGCCCGTTATTACGACGATTGCTGTCGTTGCGACCACGTGTTTTCTTTTTGGTCTCTTCTTCGTCATCTTTACTGAATAAAGCGCGCCAAACACGAGCAAATAGTCCCGGTTTTGCCGGTTCTGCTTTAGGTGCCGGTGGTGGAGCTGTCGGCTGAATATTCTGTACAGCCGGCTCTTCTTTAACCTTTGGTTTAACCGGTTCTGCCACTTGTTCCAAGTCTTCGCTGATAATCTCTTTGACTTCATAACTGGCTGCACTACTGGTTTCTTCACCAATACGGGTACGCTCCATCATATACTGCGGAGTTTCCAAGTGTTCATTTGGAACGATCAGGATATGTAGGCTATAGCGGTCTTCGATTTTAGTAATCTGGTTACGTTTTTCATTCAATAGGAAAGTCGCCACATCAACTGGTAACTGAACCGTTACGCGTTTGGTGTTTTCTTTCATGCTCTCTTCTTCAAGTAGACGCAATACTGAAAGACCCAGTGACTCGACACCACGGATTACGCCGACACCGTGACAGCGAGGGCAGACGATCTGTGTCGATTCTTCGATAGAAGGGCGCAGACGCTGGCGTGACATTTCCAGTAGGCCGAAACGTGAGATCTTGCCGATTTGCACACGGGCGCGGTCCGTTTTCACCGCTTCGCGCATTTTGTTTTCCACTTCTCGCTGGTGACGGTTCGAGTGCATATCGATAAAGTCGATCACCACTAGACCACCCAAGTCACGCAGGCGTAACTGACGGGCGATCTCGCAAGCCGCTTCCATATTGGTGTTAAAGGCGGTCTCTTCGATATCACCACCTTTGGTTGCACGGCTTGAGTTGATGTCGATCGCAGTCAAAGCTTCGGTGATGTCGATGACGATTGAGCCACCAGACGGTAGGGTCACTTCACGCTGATAAGCCGATTCGATTTGCGATTCGATCTGGAAACGGGTGAATAATGGAATCTTGTCCTGATAAGGCTTAACTTTATAAACCTGTTGCGGCATAACGTGCTGAATGAAATCACGCGCCTTATGATAGACATCCATATTATCAATAATGATTTCACCGATGTCCTGACGTAGGTAGTCACGAATCGCCAAAATGACGATATCCGATTCCTGGTGGATTAGGAAAGGCGCTTCACGCTGTTCAGAAGCCGATTGAATCGCCTCCCAAAGCTGAATCAGGTAGTTAACACCCCATTGCAGTTCTTCGGTGCTTTTACCGACACCGGCAGTACGGATAATCAATCCCATACCTTCAGGCGTGTCTAGGTCGCGAAGATTATCGCGAATATCGCTACGGTCATCACCTTCAATACGACGAGAGATACCACCGGCTTTAGGGTTGTTCGGCATCATTACCACATAAGGGCCGGCGAGAGTGATTTGCGTGGTCAGGGCGGCCCCTTTGTTACCACGCTCTTCTTTTTGCACCTGAACGATGATCTCTTGACCTTCTTTAAGCACATCTTTAATGCTTAAACGGCCTGAATCCGGTTTTTTGTCAGGGTAGTATTCTTCGGCGACTTCTTTAAAAGGTAGGAAACCGTGTCTTTCAGCGCCGTAATCAACAAAGGCTGCTTCCAGGCTTGGCTCGATTCGGGTAATTTTACCCTTATAGATATTGGCTTTTTTCTTTTGGTGTTGTGGGGTTTCCACATCTAAATCGTAAAGGGTTTGACCGTCTACAAGGGCAATGCGAGTCTCTTCGACTTGGGTCGCATTTATGAGCATTCTTTTCATGCTTGTCTCTTTATGGTTTAAGCTGAACCTTAAGCCTAAGACCGATGCGGGGCAGACGAGAAGCTGCTAAGACGGAGATTGTTAGGGCGGTTTGTTATCACAAATTATCTACCTATCTTTATGTTGTTCAATGACGTGAGGTCATTGTGATAGGTGGCTGTTTTTGGTTAGGCCGTATGCATAACCGGTTGCGTTGTCGCATTCATCTTGTTTTGTGTAACACTGTTATCGAGCAGAATGAGTTTTGTTATTTGAATTTTTTCATTCTGCTCTAGCCGGGTACTTCTAGAATCTGTGGCCTTGCTTCACTCGTGTCACTTAGTTGGTGTCTTACTGCAAGGACAGTAAATCAGAACAACTGTGGTCTGTTTATTGCCCATTTAGTGCTGCACTAACTAAATGTTGCCGTATAACATGAATTTATAGCTTTTTAGGAAAAGCCCGCTTTCGTTAGCGGTTAAACAGCGGTTATACGTATTGTAATCGTCATCTGTATCTTAGGATTATGGCTCAGGGTTTTTAACTAAAAATACAGTCTTTCTAATAAGTTATAGAGTCTGTAGATTAAAAATTCCTGCACATATTCGCGTGCTACGAGTACATTACTTATTTTTATAAGCACGGCAAATATATCACTCATTTTCTATGCATGCAATGACAAGATGGTGATATAAGGGTAAACTGTGCGCAATTTTATTTTTATAGGGTTATAACTGCTCATTCACAACGGGAGATAACCTTGCTATGTTTTTGTTAAATCAGATAAAAGTGTGCCGTTTTAAGGTGAGGTGCAGGGCTGATGCATGGCGTAGATTAAAAGCGGTCAATCAAGGATAAATATGTCAGCAAAAGTGCAGTGGGTTGAAGTTGGTGAGGAAGATGCCGGGCAGCGTTTGGATAATTTTCTGATGCGTCAGCTGCGTAAAGCCCCGAAAAGTCTGATTTACCGCATTATCCGTAAAGGCGAGGTGCGTATCAATAAAGGCCGAGCCCAAGTCAGCACGCGTTTGCAAAATGGTGACGTGGTGCGCATTCCGCCGGTGAAGGTGCCGCCCAAGGTTGAAATTGCTGATTCGCAAATTCCTCAGTCTGAGCTGAAACGCATCGAAGCCAATATTATTTATGAAGATAAGGACCTGTTGGTTGTCAATAAGCCCAGCGGAGTTGCCGTTCATGGTGGTGGCGGTATTTTATTCGGACTGATTGAAGTGTTGCGCGCCTTGCGTCCGTTGGCAAAACGTTTGGAGCTGGTGCATCGTATTGATCGAGATACATCCGGTTGTCTGTTGGTGGCGAAAAAAGCCTCGGTGTTAAAACACCTGCATCAACAGATGCGTGACAACCAATTCGATAAGCGTTATTTGGCAATTGTCACCAATCATTGGCCGCAGGGCGTTAAAAAAGTCGATTTGCCGTTACGTAAAGATCACCTGCCTGATGGTGGTTGGCATGTTAAGGTAGCGCAAAACGGTAAAAGAGCGGTGAGTTTCTTTAAGGTGGAAAAACGCCTCAAGGATGCCGATTTGGTGTCGGTCAAGCTGCAAACCGGGCGTACCCACCAAATTCGCGTACACGCCTTGTCGCAAGGTTGCGCTTTATTGGGTGACGATAAATACGGTAACCGCGATATCAATAAAAAATATCGCCCGTTGGGGATGAAACGTTTAGCGTTGCACGCCCAGTTTTTAGGTTTTACCCATCCGGTGAGCGGTGAAAAGATGTTGTTCGAAGCGCCTTTGTGGCCGGATTTTAATAAAATTATCAAGGCGCTGAGTTGATTCGTTATTGTTGGTGTTCGGCGTGAGTAGAAAGTTAAAAAAGGAATTTATTATGAGTAGTGCTGTAGCCCCTAAAAAATATAAAGCAATTATTTTTGATTGGGATGGCACCTTAATGAATTCCGAAGCGCGAATTGTCGATGCGATACAAATGGCGGCTCGTGAGTGCGGTTTAGAGGTTTTGCCATATGATGTTTCCAAGCAGATTATCGGGTTGAGTCTGGAAAACGCGATTTTAGGTTTGTATCCAACGCTTGATCAGGCAATGGTGGTCGCGATGTCGGAGGCTTATACCCAATCGTTCCTGGAGCAAAGTGATGTCGAAATGGTACCGTTTGATGGCGCCGAGGTGTTGTTGCTGAATTTAAAACAGTCGGGTTTGATCACCGCTATCGCCACTGGTAAAAGTCGCAAGGGCTTGAATGCAGTGCTTGAAGAAACCGGTTTTGGAGTCTATTTTGATATGACTCGAACTCCGGTTGAGTCGGCCTCCAAGCCGGATCCTTTGATGTTGCAGCAGATTTTACAAGAGTTCGATCTCGATGTTTGCGATGCGGTAATGGTGGGAGATACCAGTTTCGATATGGAGATGGCGCAGAATATCGGTATGGATCGAGTCGCGCTGACCCATGGTGTGCATCAAACCGAAGTGTTGCAAGCCTATGAACCGGTGGCGGTGTTGCATTCATTGCAAGAGCTGAATAACTGGTTGCTCGCGCACTGATTCGATTTTGTATAGGGTCTGGCGTCTAAAGTGCTCTAGGTAACGCGTAACCCATTTGATAGAAAATATCGGTCAAAGCCATTAAAGGCAGGCCGATTAGTGCATTTGGGTCACGACTTTCAATTTTCTCAAATAGGGTGATTCCCAAACCTTCCGATTTAAAGCTGCCGGCACAATCCAGCGGCTGTTCCCGATCAATATAATTTTCGATAACCTCTAAACTTAGCTCGCGAAAGTGTACGATGGTGGTGTCTAGGTATTCATAACTGTTTCCCGTTGCAGTGTTCTCCACGACTAGGCCGGTATAAAAAATCACCGCTTGGCCACTAAAGTCTTGCAGCTGTCTAATGGCGTCGGTCCGGTCTTTGGGTTTGCCAACCGGTTTGCCATTGAAGCTGGCGCTCTGGTCCGAGGTGATAATGATGTGTTCACTGTATTGGTTTTGAAAAACCTTGGCCTTACCTTTGGCAAGACGTATTACCATTTTTTGTACCGATTCCCTGCTGTGCGGGGTTTCGTCTATTTCCGGTTTGTCTTGGATAAAGTCCAATTGCAGTTTATCAAGCAGTTGTTTGCGATAGATTGAGGTCGAGCCTAAAACAATGGCCGGTAAAGGCGCTGAGGTGGATTTCAGTTCGCTATTGTTTGGGCTGGGTGTTGGTGTCATAGTCAATCTCGTGTTGTGCGATGGTTAAGGTGTTTTTGTGGAATATTTAACGCATCTTACCACTATTTACCCGAATTTACGGATAAGCGAAACGCTGGGCAAAAGTACGCTTTTTAAAATCAAAAAATCTATTGTGGTGAATCGTGTTGCACACTATTTATAATTGCTTGTTTTTAAATAAAAAAGCTAAAATATGGCGATTGAATTGCGGGTTTGTCGAGACGGAAAATTGCCAGCAGAAACAATCCGCAATTTTTTTAGTTAATTTACGGAGTTTTTTTTGACTTCAAGACACGATACGAGTATGATTCGCGCCTATGTTTAATAAGCTACCTGAACTCATTGACCCGATTTACTCGGTAAATCACAATAAGCGATTTACTGGAAGCGTCAATCAGAGCCGCCTTAAACGTTTGGTTGAAGCGGTTGTCGATGCTGATCGTGAGGTCGAAGTTCAGTTAGATTTTTTTTATGATAAAGCGCTGAAGTTTCCAGCCTTTATTATGAAGCTTAATACCAGTTTGAATTTGCAATGTCAGCGCTCGTTACAAGCATTTGACTTGCCTGTGAATACCGAAGTTAAAGGGGTGTTTACGGAGTCGCTGGCATTAACTGAAGATTTGCCGACGGACGTCGAAGTCTACGAATTGGATGGTGAGAAGGTTTCACCGTTCGATTGGATTGAAGAAGAGCTTTTGTTGTGTGTGCCTTTGGCGCCTATTGATGAAAGCAGCAGTGCACCGGCTTATAAAGCGGAGTCACCGGAAGCAAATAAGAAATCGCAGGGTTTGATCGATGATGAAGCCCAGAAGCCTAACCCTTTTGCTGCATTGCAAGGGTTAAAAAAATAGATTAAGTTGTAATTTTAGGAGATTGCCATGGCAGTTCAAAAAAGTCGTAAAACACCTTCAAGACGTGGTATGCGTCGTTCACATGACGCTTTAAACGCGCCAGCAACGACTGTTGATGAAACAACAGGTGAAGTACACCGTCGTCACCACGTAACTGCAGACGGTTACTACAAAGGCAAAAAAGTCGTTCAAGATAAGGCGTAATTTATCTTGGCTATTAATATTGCCGTTGATGCAATGGGCGGTGATCACGGTCTTCCGGTCACCGTTCCGGCATCATTAGATGCTTTAAAACTTTACTCTGATATTCATATCACTTTAGTCGGTCGAGAATCCGAGATTCGTGAAGAGCTGGCTAAGTATCAATATGATTCCTCACGTATCACCGTTCAGCATGCTGAACAGGTGGTTGAGATGGATGACCTTCCTTCCAAGGCTTTGCGTAACAAACGCCAGTCTTCAATGCGTATCGCCCTAAATCTGGTTAAGGATGAGCAAGCTCAAGCCTGTGTCAGTGCTGGTAACACCGGTGCTTTGATGGCGGTAGCCAAGTTTGTTTTAAAAACCATTCCTGGAATTGATCGTCCGGCTATTTGTACCTCTATGCCGACAATGAAAGGCCATGTTCATGTTTTGGACTTGGGTGCCAATGTCGGTTGTGATGGCGAAGCCTTGATGCAGTTCGCCCTGATGGGATCGGTGTTGACTCGCGCGGTAGACGACAACCCGGCACCACGTGTTGGTTTGTTGAATATCGGCGAAGAAGAGATTAAAGGTCATCAACGAATCAAAGATGCCCACGCCTTGTTAACTCAAACGTCAATTAACTATATCGGTTATATTGAGGGCGATGATATTTATAAGGGTGATGTGGATGTTGTGGCTTGTGACGGTTTTGACGGTAATGTCGCCCTGAAATCAAGTGAAGGCGTTGCCAAAATGATCGCTTTCTATCTCAAGCAGTCATTTAGTAAAAATCTATTGACCAAGCTCGTTGCGCTGATTGCCTATCCGGTTTTGAAATCTTTTAAAGACAAGGTTGATCCACGCCGTTACAATGGTGCATCCTTGTTGGGGTTACGTAAGATCGTTATTAAGAGTCACGGCGGCGCGGATCAGTTTTCATTTTTGAATGCGATCTCTGAAGCGCGTCTTGAAGTGGCGAAAAACGTACCCGATTTGATTTCGGCGGAAGTGTCCCAGCTTTTGCAGGAACTAAAACCGCTAAAGTCTGCCGATGACGCAGCTCAGGTCGAACAGGTAAAAACTGCTAAGTCAGTCTGACTTGGCGGTGTTTAATTACTCGATAGCAGTAGTTAACCCCTAACTCACAGCTTTAATGCAGCATGATAAAAGCGCACTGCGCTGATCGGCTACAAACTGATAAGAATATAGTATGAGCGAAAAAATCTATAGCCGTATTATCGGTACGGGCGGTTATTTACCGGAAAAAATTCTCACTAATGCGGATCTGGAAAAGATGGTCGATACCAGTGACGAATGGATTCGTGAGCGTACCGGTATTCAACAGCGCCATATCGCTGCCGATGGGCAGACTACTTGTGATCTAGCCGAGGTCGCTTCTCAACGCGCGCTGGAAATGGCGGGAATTGATGCTCAATCGATTGATCTGATTATTGTTGCTACGACCACTCCTGATAAAATTTTCCCAAGTACTGCGTGCCTATTGCAGCAGCGCTTGAATATCCACGGCTGCCCGGCATTTGACGTGCAAGCGGTTTGTTCCGGTTTTGTCTATGCATTAAGTGTTGCCGACCAGTTTATTAAAACCGGTATGTCGAAACGCGCTTTAGTGGTCGGTGCAGAGACCCTGTCTCGTATTACCAACTGGGAAGACCGTAATACTTGCGTATTATTTGGTGACGGCGCCGGTGCGGTGATTTTGGAAGCTTCAAACGAAGCCGGTATCCTATCGACGCATATTCATGCCGATGGCGAATATGAAGAGTTGTTGCATGTGCCGTCAGGGCCTTCGAAAAAGCCGCAGACCGACGAGATTGCGGAAAGAACCATGTCGATGAAAGGCAATGAGGTCTTCAAGGTTGCAGTGAATACCTTGAGCCGTATCGCGACGGAGACTTTGGCTGCCAATAATATGCAAAAGGAAGATATCGATTGGCTGGTACCGCACCAAGCCAATATGCGTATTATTAATGCGACCGCTAAAAAATTGAAATTGCGTGATGACCAAACCGTGGTTACAGTACACAAGCACGCAAATACCTCAAGCGCATCGGTACCGATGGCGTTGGATGAGGCGATCCGAGACGGCCGCATTCAGCGCGGCCAGACGCTCCTGCTGGAAGCGTTTGGCGGTGGCTTCACTTGGGGCTCAGCCTTGATTAAATATTAAATTACTTTTCTAAAAACCCTCAAAACGAGGGTTTTGTACTTTTATAGTCGGATAAACTTACAGGAATTACGCTATGTCATATGCTTTTGTTTTCCCGGGACAGGGTTCACAATCGGTTGGAATGTTGGCAGAGTTGGCCGAAAGCCACGCTACCGTTACTCAAGTGTTTGAAGAGGCTTCACAAGCACTGGGTTATGATCTTTGGGATGTGGTGCAAAACGATGCTGAAGGTAAATTAAACCAGACCGATGTCACGCAGCCTGCGATGTTGGCTTCCGGGATTGCCGTATATGAAACACTTAAGTCTCAGGTGGAAACTGCACCGGCCTTTATGGCAGGGCACTCATTGGGTGAATATACCGCGTTGGTGGCAAGTGGCGCTATGAGCTTGGCTCAAGGTGTGCAGTTGGTAGAGTTGCGTGGTCGTTTAATGCAAGATGCAGTGCCTTCAGGTCAAGGTGCGATGGCGGCAATATTGGGTTTGGAAGACGCTCAGGTTGTGGCTGTCTGCGAACAGGCTGAAGGTGTGGTTGAAGCGGTTAACTTCAACTCTCCGGGGCAAGTGGTGATTGCCGGTAATAAGCCTGCGGTTGATGCGGCGATGTCACTGGCGACTGAAGCCGGGTCTTCGCGTGTGGTGCCGCTGCCGGTATCGGTACCGTCGCACTGTTCCTTAATGAAACCGGCTGCGGATGAGTTGGCGAAGACTCTAGCGGATATGGATTTGCAGATGCCACTAGTACCGGTATTGCATAACGTCAATTTCAGTCAGGCGGCTTCAACCGATGAAATTAAAGCGTTACTGGTTCAGCAGCTTTACCGTCCGGTACAGTGGGTGGAAACGGTAAATGCCATGAAAGCGCAAGGTGTGGAAGGTTTGTACGAATTAGGTCCTGGCAAAGTTTTGATGGGCTTGAACCGTCGCATTGACCGTAAAATGGGGATGCAGGCGGTATTCGACAATGCCTCTCTGGAAAAAGCCTTGGCAAGTTTGTAAGCAAATTATTAGAATAAGCAAAAAATTAATACAGATTTAGGCGCTTGCTGTGCTGAATCAGATAATCTAAAACGACACTTTATATAAAGAAGAATCAGGGTGGAAATGATGTTAACAGGTAAAATCGCTTTTGTTACCGGTGCGAGCCGTGGGATTGGTAAAGCCATTGCCTTGGATTTGGCGGCAAACGGTGCCACAGTTATTGGTACAGCGACTTCGGAAGGTGGTGCGCAAGCGATTAGCGACTATTTAAAAGAAGCCGGTGCAACAGGTTGTGGAAAGTGCCTGAATGTGACCGAACCGGAAATGATTACTGAAGTTCTGGCAGAAATCACTAAGGAGTATGGCACACCGACAATTTTGGTGAATAATGCCGGTATCACTCGCGACAATCTATTGATGCGTATGAAAGACGATGAGTGGGATGATATTATCCAAACCAACCTTAATTCGGTATACCGAATGAGTAAGGCGTGTTTGCGCGGCATGATGAAAGCCAAAGGCGGTCGTATTATCAATATCGCTTCTGTAGTCGGTGTGATGGGAAATGCCGGTCAAACTAACTATGCGGCCGCAAAAGCCGGTATTATCGGTTTCAGCAAGTCTTTGGCTCGTGAAGTCGGTGCGCGTAATATTACCGTTAACACCATTGCGCCTGGATTTATCGAAACCGATATGACCAAAGCCTTGCCTGAAGAGCAGCGTGAAGCCTTGGCAGCACAGATTCCATTGCAGAGTTTGGGGCAGCCGGAAGATATCGCTCGTTCGGTAACTTTCCTGGCTGGTGATGGCGGAGCTTATATCACCGGTCAGACGCTGAATGTTAATGGCGGAATGTATATGGTTTAAAAGTCAAAAAAAGGCTTTTAAATCAATAAAGTAGATTTTATTAACTGGAATTTGGATTTTGGTTTTCTGATTCACCTATTTTAGGGCTTGAAAAACTTGCTCTTTAGAGGGAAAATACCCGAATTGAATTTCAATAACATTTTTTAAACAGACATATATTTATATTGGAGAATTCCATGAGCAGTATTGAAGAACGCGTAAAGAAAATCGTAGTAGAGCAACTAGGTGTTGAAGAAGATCAAGTAACAGCTGATGCCTCATTTGTTGATGATTTAGGTGCGGATTCTCTAGATACAGTTGAACTAGTAATGGCTTTGGAAGAAGAGTTTGATTGCGAAATTCCTGATGAAGAAGCAGAGAAAATCTCTACTCTAGCTCAAGCTACAGCTTACGTAGAAGCTAACCTATAATAAGTTTTACTGCTTGCAGTGAGATTTCGAAAAAGCCGTGTTAAAGCGGCTTTTTTTATGTATAAAGAATTTGTGAAGCAGAGATCATATCTGTTGAGAACCGAAAAGCTTTCCCCTTAGCTATCGGTTCTATTTGGTAAGAGGATGAAATTTTGTCTAAGCGTCGTGTCGTGATTACAGGTTTAGGTGTTCTTTCCGCCATCGGTTTGGATGTTGAAGAGAACTGGGCAAGTCTAATGGCTGGTAAAAGTGGAATAGACTATTTCACTAAATTTGATACCGAAGCTTATGCGGTCAAGTTTGGTGGTGAGTTGAAAGGCTTTGATGTGACTCAATACATCAGCCCGAAAGAAGCCAAGAAAATGGATCCTTTTATTCATTACGGTATTGCAGCCGGTGCTCAGGCGATTCGCGACTCAGGACTGCAAGTGACTGATGAGAACGCACCGCGAATCGGTGTGTCGATGGGCTCCGGGATTGGTGGTATCGGTTCTATCGAAACACAACACAACACCATGTTAAAAGGTGGCCCACGTCGTGTGTCGCCATTTTTTGTGCCGAGCTCAATTATCAATATGATCTCTGGTAACCTGTCGATTATGTTCGGCCTAAAAGGACCGAATATGGCGATTGGCACCGCTTGTGCCACCGGTACCCATAGTATTGGTGATGCGGCACGTATGATCGAATATGGCGATGTCGATGTCATGGTGGCCGGTGGTGCCGAATACGCCACCACCGAAATGGGGCTGGCCGGTTTCGCCGCCGCTCGTGCCTTGTCTACCCGTAACGATAACCCGCAAGCGGCCAGTCGTCCTTGGGATAAAGATCGTGACGGCTTTGTCTTGAGTGACGGTGCCGGCGCGGTCGTTTTGGAAGAGTACGAGCACGCCAAAGCGCGCGGTGCGAATATCTACGCTGAAGTGATCGGTTTTGGCATGAGCGGCGACGCTTATCACATGACTTTGCCGGCTCAGGGCGGTGAAGGTGCGGCACGTTGTATGCAGACCGCGTTGCAAAATGCCGCCATTGATGCGGATAAGATTGATTATATCAATGCGCACGGGACTTCAACGCCTGCCGGTGATGTCTGCGAAACCTCGGCGGTGAAGTCGGTGTTTGGCGAGCACGCTTATAACTTGGCGATGAGCTCGACCAAATCGATGACCGGTCACGCTTTGGGTGCGGCTGGTGCAATGGAAGCGGTGTTTACCGCATTGGCGATTAAAAACCAGATGTTACCGCCGACCATCAATCTGGAAAACCCGGAAGAGGGTTGTGATCTGGATTATGTCGCCGACGGTGCGCGTGCGGCGAAAATCGATTATGCCTTGTCGAACTCTTTCGGTTTTGGCGGTACCAACGCGACTATAGTGTTAGCAAAAGTTTAATTTCAGGGTTTGCTGCAAAAAGCGCTACAGGGTCTCTCTGTGGCGCTTTTGTCGTTTAATAAACAAGCAAAAAACAATCAACTCAAGTAAACTGTACGCATTGAATCAAGGCGTATTGTGTCACTCCACATGACAATCAAAGTATGACAACCTTAATTTCCTCACCAGCCCATCAAGCCAGTAGCCAAGTCGAAACGGTTGCTCTGGATAATCTTCGTGTTAGTGATTTCGATTTGAGTGCTCTGCATGAAATCAACCGCGCGCGCTATCCGTTTTTATTGGAAAGCGTCGCCAAAGGCGAGTTGGGGCGTTTCGATATTTTGATGGCGTTTCCACAGCACACCCTACAGCTGGATAACCCAGCCGAAGCGACGGACTTTGTTAAAGAGGTTGAACAACAGTTCATCGAATCCATCAATCCACAACATCAGTGTGAATATGATTTACCGTTTATTGGCGGTTGGTATGCTTATTTCAGTTATGACTATGCACAGATTGTCGAGCCGGTTTTGGAACTACCGCAATCGGAGTTTCCGCTTGCTTATTTGAGTCGTATTCCGGCTGCGGTGATTATCGACCATGAAAACGGTAAACTGTTGCTGGTCGCCGAAACCGGTTTCGCGCAGCTATTGCCTAAAATGCAAGCCGATATCGAAGCGCTGCTGCTTAGCCAGGCCGACAACAAGCAAAGCCCGCAGCAGAGCGCCGAGCATATCGAAGTCAGCGCTGAGCAGGAAGAGCCGGAAAGCAAATACCTGCAAGGTGTCGAAGCCATTAAAAACTATATTCTTTCCGGCGATATCTTTCAGGTCAATCTGTCGCGTTTATGGCAGGTGGCATTGGCGCAAAACACGGATTATCTTCAGGTTTATCGCGCCTTACGGGATTCCAATCCGGCACCTTTTGCGGCTTTATGCTGTATGAGCGATGCTCAAGGCAAACCTTGGCAGGTGATCAGCTCCTCACCGGAGCGTTTGGTCAAATATAAAAATGGCTGGGTCGAAACCCGACCGATTGCCGGTACACGAAAAAGGGGCGATGATTTAGTCAAAGACAAGGCGTTGATCGAAGAGTTGATCCAACACCCGAAAGAACGCGCCGAGCATATCATGTTGATTGATCTGGAGCGCAATGATCTGGGGCGCATCAGCGAGCCGGGAACGGTCGAGGTGAATGAGTTGATGGTGGTCGAAACCTATCAGCATGTGCATCATATCGTTTCCAATGTTCGTGGTCGTCTAAGAGAAGGCTTCTCACCATTGGATATTGTCCATGCGCTGTTTCCCGGCGGCACCATTACCGGTTGTCCGAAGATTCGCTGTATGCAGATTATCGCCGAGCTTGAACAGATGCCGCGCGAAGCCTATACCGGTTCTTTAGGTTATATCAATATCGACGGTTCAATGGATTTGAACATCCTGATTCGTACCATGATGCAGTTTGAGCAGGATAATAAACCGATTGTGCAGTTCAGAGCCGGAGCCGGAATTGTCGCCGATTCCGAAGCGCAGTTTGAGCTGGTGGAAAGTCGCCATAAAGCCAAGGGCTTGGTGATGGCTTTGCAAAAAGGGTAACGGTAACCGATGAGCGCAAGCAAGCCAAACCTATGGATTGACGGTGTCTTACAAAGCCAACTTGATCTTGATGATCGGGCCATTCAGTATGGTGACGGTTTCTTTACCACGGTTGCGGTATTTGAACAGCAGGTTTTGAATTGGTCAGCGCATCAACAGCGTATACATAACGGTTTTAGTAAGCTGAAAATCACCGCGATTGATTTGACTTTGATTGAAAAATGGTTGGCCGAAGCTTTGCAATATTATTTTTCCCAAAACCACGCTAGTAATGCGGTGGCCAAAATACTCATTAGTCGCGGACGAGGAGGCATCGGTTATCAACTGCCTGAAGCGCAAAAGCCTCGCTGTCTGATTTATATCAAACCCGCACCACAAGCGTTATTGCAAAAAAACGGCGCGATTAATGCCATGCTCTGCGAAACGCAAGCCTCCATTCAGCCGTTTGCCGGAATCAAGCATTTAAACCGTCTGGAAAATGTTATGGCGCGCTCTGAACTCTTAAACGCGGCGCACTGTGCCGAAGGGCTGATGCTAAACGCCGATCAAAAAGCGGTTTGCGGTACTCAATCGAATCTGTTTTTTATCGCATCAGCTAAAGACAGAGAACAGAAAATCATTTGCACGCCTAGACTCTGTCAAAGTGGAGTGCTCGGCACGACTCGACAAAGTCTGATTGCATTATTGAAAGAGCATGGTTGGCAGATTAATGAATCGGATTTTGCCTTGGCTTCAATCACCCAGGCGATAGAACTGTTCTTTTGTAATGCGGTGCGAGGTATCCAGTCTGTGGATAAGTTGTGTTTGGATGAGGTTGATATCGAGTTTGAGACAACAGAGACGACAAATTTACAAAAACTATGGAATGACTGGCAATATAGTCATGCATTACCCATTAGTCGGTTCAATCAAGAGAAACAATAAAACGGCATTTTAATGACTCAGCATAATAGCGATCATCATTCACATCAGCACTCAGGTCAACATCCGCAACAGCATCATGCGACGACGAAATCACGGTTTTCCCTTGGACGTTTTTTACTTTTATTGGTCACCCTATTGGCCTTGATTTTTGTCGTTATCATTTATGCCAAATTTCAGCAGTTTGTCAGTCAACCGATCGGTCAGGACAGCCAGACTAAGCAAAGCCAAGTTATCGAAATCAAACCGGGCAGCTCTTTACACAAGGTTGCCAATCAACTGCAACAGCAGGGCTTGATCAGCGATGCCAGAATGTTGGTCTGGTATATGCGTTATTTGAATAAGTCTCATGTGGTTAAGGCGGGTGAGTTTGAAATCAACCCTCAGTGGACAGTCGACGAACTGATTCGTGAACTGGAAAACCCGACCATCAAACATTATCCGGTGACATTGATTGCCGGGCAGACCATTGCACAGAACTTAGCGGCTATTGCCGAGCTGGAAAAAATCAAACGTGAATTGGATTTCAGTGATATAGAATCTTTGCAGGCATTGTTTTCTGTCGATAAAAAGGTTGATACAAAATACCCTTATGCCAATATCGAAGGCATGTTGTTGCCGGAAACCTATTATTACTTGTCCGGTGACAGTGATAAAACCATTATTTTGCGAGCCAAAAAAGCCGCGCAGGATTATCTCGCCAATGCTTGGCAGAATCGTGCCAAAAACCTGCCTTATAAAACACCTTATGAAGCGTTGATTATGGCATCGATTGTCGAAAAAGAGACCGGTTATGCACCGGAGCGCGCCTTAATCGCCGGGGTGTTCGTTAATCGTTTAAAACGCGGTATGCGCCTTCAGACCGATCCTACCGTGATTTACGGTATTGGTGCCAACTATGACGGTAATATTCGTAAACGCGATTTGCGCACCAAAACGCCTTACAATACCTATACAATAACCGGACTGCCGCCGACCCCAATTGCCTTACCTAGCAAAGAAGCGATTGATGCGGTGATGCACCCGCAAGCGACCAAGGCGTTGTATTTTGTCGCCAAAGGGGAAGGCAAACACCATTTCTCCAATACGTTGGTGGAACACAATAGAGCGGTAAACAAATATCTTTTAAATAAATAGATACTTAACAGACATTATTCACTTTAATTAAGTTTTAAGGACATTCATGGCAGGCCAATTTATCACTCTGGAAGGCACCGAAGGTGCTGGAAAATCAACCAATCTTCTGTTTATGCAGGAGTGGTTGGCGAAAAAGGGCGTTGATGTATTGGTGACTCGAGAACCGGGCGGCACCGAAATCGGTGAAGCGATTCGTGAAGTCTTATTGAATAAAGACTTTACCGCGATGCATGAGCAGACCGAACTGTTATTGATGTTTGCCGCCAGAGCGCAGCACCTGCAAGAGAAAATCTTACCGGCATTGGCCGAGGGTAAATGGGTCATTTCCGATCGTTTTACCGATGCAACCTACGCTTATCAAGGCGGTGCGCGAGGTATGGACTTCAGTGAAATCGCTACCATCGAAACTTGGGTGCAACGTGGCTTTCAACCGGATACCACGTTTATTTTTGATTTGCCGATAGAGATTGGTATGGCGCGTGTCGCCGCGCGGGGCGGGCAAACGGATCGTTTTGAGCAGGAAAAGCAGGCGTTTTTTGAAAAGGTGCGTCAAAGTTATCTGCAGCGTGCCGCTGCTGCACCAGAGCGTTATAAAGTTTTGGACGCTTCGCAAAACCTGCAACAGGTGCAAGCCGATATCAGTGCGCGACTCGAACAGATGCTTGCCAATGGCAGCTAACATTAGCAGATAACATTAAGTTTATTTCAAGCAAAAGAGAGGTTAGCTAAGTGCTGACAAGTGAAAACCTATATCCTTGGTTACAGCCGGTCTGGCAGCGTTGGCAGCAGATGCAGACGCGCTTGGGTCATGCTTATCTGCTTTCCGGGCCAAAAGGTATTGGGGTGGAGCAGTTTGTCGAACTCGCAGTGATGTCGTTGATGTGTCAAAACGGTTCCCAGGCTTGTGGAAACTGTGCCAATTGTCATCTGCTGGAAACACATCAGCATCCGGATTATTTTGTGCTGCGTCGGCTTGAAGAGAAAAAAGAGATTACCGTCGATCAGGTACGTGAGTTGATTTATAAACTCAACGAGACCTCTCACCAAGGTGGCTATAAAATTACCTGGGTTGATGGGGTCGAGTATCTTAATCAATCGGCCTTTAATGCGATTTTGAAAAACCTCGAAGAACCGGCGGCCAATACCCTGTTTATCCTTACCACTCATCAAATAGAGCGTTTACCGGCAACGATTAAAAGTCGTTGTCAGCTGATCGGTTTGCAGGCGCCGGCTTTAGCCGATGCCCAAAACTGGATTCATCAGCAAGCCCCGCAAGCCGATGCGGCTTTGATTAAACGTGCCTTGCGGCTGAATTGGGGCACTCCGGTGAATGCGTTGCAGTGGATTGAAAACTCCCGTTTTGAACAGGATAATCAGTGGAAAAACGATCTCAAACAGTTACAAAGCGGGCGTAAACTGCCTTCGCAGGTGATCGGCGATTGGCTCAAATGGCCGGAACCGGAAAGCGTATTCGATTATTTCTATCAGTGGACGGTCGGGGCGATTCGTTCGGTGATGTATCAAAGCGATGCACCGACGGATGACAGCCAGCAGGCCAATGTGCAGAATTGGCTGCGTTTCCAGCAAGCGGTATTGACCGCTCAGCAGTATTGGCAAGGTAATGCCAATAAAGAGCTTTTGCTGGAAAGTCTGTGTATGGAATGGTTGCAGATTCAACAGAGTCAGGCACCGCTTCAGAGTGTATTTAAATCAAAAATTCAAAGGGGACAGTTAGCGTGATTATCGATTCACATTGCCATCTAAATATTTTGCCAGAAGACAAAGTGGGCAGCGTTGAAGAGGTATTGGCCAATGCCAAAGAGCTGGGTGTGGAAAAAGTCTTGTGCGTGGCGATTAATCCAGAGCAGTGGCATGAAGTAATCGCCTTGGCGGAAAAGCACCCGCAAGTTTATGCCTCAATCGGCGTTCACCCTTGCGAAGACAAAGAAGTGGTCGTCACCGATGAGCAGTTGATCGAAGCGGCCTCTCACCCGAAAGTTTTGGCGATCGGCGAAGTCGGGCTGGATTATTTTCATTTTGAAAACGAGCCGGATATGAGTTGGCAGCACGAACGTTTCAAGCAGCATATTCGCATCGCCAAACAGTTGGATAAGCCGTTGATTATCCATACACGTAACTCTACTCCGGATTGTTTGAGCATTTTGGAACAAGAAGGTGCCGATGAAGTGGGCGGCATTATGCACTGTTTTGTCGAGGATATGGCTACCGCCGAACGTGCCATGGCGATTAATTTCTATATTTCGTTTTCCGGTATCGTCACCTTCAAGAATGCCAAAGAACTCAAAGAAGTGGCGGCACAGATGCCTTTAGATCGAATTTTGGTGGAGACCGATTCACCTTATCTGGCACCGGTGCCTTATCGTGGTAAAACCAATCAGCCTGGCTATACCCACTACGTGGTGCAGGAGATTGCCGATTTGAAGGCCTTGCCTTTCGAGTCGGTGGCGCAAGCCACCACCGATAATTTTAATCGCCTTTTCAAACAAGCAAGTTAAGGCGGTACAAAATGCGTGGTTATGCACAGGAAATGCCAAAACAAAAGGTCAAAGTAACGGCTTTAAGTGAGCACTCCTATACTTGGCAACGTATTTTCAATTTGGTTAAGCGCCATAAACCGGCGTTAATCAAAGCGCATATTATTGCGCTTCTGGCAATGCTCGCCACGGTGCCTTTACCGTTGCTATTGCCCATTCTGGTGGATGAGGTATTACTGAATCAACCCGGATTTATCGTTAATACCTTAAATAACTGGGTATCGCCTAGCTGGCACGGTCCTGTCTATTATATTGTTGCCATTACCATTGTAACCGTCGTACTGCGTTTTGCCGGACTGCTGTTTGGAGTCTGGCAGATGCAGCAGTTCACCGTGATTGCCAAAGAGGTCACCTTTCAAATTCGCCGCGATCTATTGGCCAAGGTGCAACATGTTGCTATGGCGCAGTATGAAACCATGGGTAGCGGTAGTGTTTCAGCGACTATGGTGAACGATGTTAATACCATCGATACTTTTCTTGGTACAACCGTTAGCAAATTGTTGATTGCGCTGTTCAGTCTGGTTGGGGTGACCGCGGTATTGCTTTGGCTTAACTGGCAGTTGGCGCTGTTTATTCTGTTTATGAACCCGCTGGTAATCTATTTCACCATGCGCATGGGGCGTAAGGTCAAAACGCTGAAAAAAGATGAAAACTCGGCTTTAGATATTTTTCAGCAATCCTTAACCGAGACGCTTGATGCGCTGCAGCAGGTGCGCGCCGCCAATCAGGACAGATCGTTTTTCGATCGCATTCGCGGCAATGCGTTGGACATTAAAAAGACCTCGGAGGCCTTTACCTGGAAAAGTGATGCGGCCAGTCGTTTCTCGTTTATGATTTTTTTGGTCGGTTTCGATATTTTCCGCGGTGCCAGTATGCTGATGGTGGTGTTTTCCGATCTGTCCATCGGGCAGATGATGGCGGTATTCGGTTATCTTTGGTTTATGATGGGGCCGGTTCAGGAGGTCTTGGCGATTCAGTACGGTTACAGTGCCGCGAGCGGCGCTTTGCAACGTATCAACGAGGTATTGGATTTACAACAAGAGCCGCGTTATCAAGAAAAGCATAATCCGTTTATCGGTGCTGACCCGGTATCGGTTTCCGTCAAAGATTTGTGTTTTAAATATCCGGGTAAAAACGATACCGTCTTGCAAAACCTCAACTTTACCATTGCACCGGGGGAGAAGTTGGCACTGGTGGGTGCCAGCGGCGGCGGCAAAACCACGCTGGTGCAATTGCTGCTCGGGTTTTATGAAGCCAGTAGTGGACAGGTGCTCTATGACAATGTGCCGATAGAGCAGATAGGTCAATCCGTAGTTCGCGAACATGTCGCCACCGTACTGCAGCATCCGGCACTGTTCAACCAAACCATCCGTTTTAATCTGACGCTTGGCCAGGAGATTGATGATGACAAGCTCTGGCAGGCATTAGAACTGGCTCAGCTGGCGGATAAGATTAAAGAGTTGGATAAGCAGCTCGATGCAGTTGTCGGGCGCAGTGGTATCAAGCTTTCCGGTGGTCAGCGTCAACGTCTGGCAATTGCGCGCATGATTCTACAAGATCCGAAAGTGGTGATTATGGATGAGGCCACCTCGGCATTGGATATGGAAACCGAACGCCAGTTGTATCAAGATCTGGCACCGTTTTTAGAAAACCGTACCACCTTGATTGTCGCGCATCGTTTAAGCTCGATTCGTCAGGCCGATCGCATTATGGTATTTGAAGACGGTCATATTATCGAATCCGGCAGTCATGATGAGTTAATACAGCAGGAGGGGACTTATCACAAGCTGTATCGCTAACAGCGTGGTGAGAAATGGCAGGCAATAAAAAAGCCGGAGAGAATTATCATTCCGGCCTTTTTGTTTGCAGCGGAATTTTCAATTATTTCAGCTTGCAATCCAACTGATAGGCCACCTTCATGGTGTTTTCCAATAAGGTCGCGATAGTCATCGGACCAACGCCGCCCGGAACCGGTGTGATCCAGCTGGCTTTTTCTTTGGCTACATCATATTCAACGTCACCACAAAGCTTGCCATCGTCCATACGGTTGATACCGACATCAATGACAATTGCGCCGTCTTTAATCCAGTCACCTTTGACCATGTTCGGAATCCCGACACCGACCACGACTAAGTCCGCGCGGCCAACCTGTTCCGCCAAATCTTTGGTCGCACTGTGACAAATCGTTACGGTAGCGCGTTCATTTAACAGTTCCAACATCATCGGTACACCAACGATATTCGACGCGCCGACCACAACCGCATTCAAACCACGCAATGGAATCCCTGTTTTTGCCAACATGGTCATAACACCGTGTGGCGTGCAAGGCATTAGTTGCGGCATACGTGTCGCCAAACGACCGACATTGTATGGGTGGAAGCCATCGACATCTTTGCAAGGGTGAATACGTTCGATGATTTCTTCCGGGTTGATATGGTCCGGAACCGGTAACTGCACAATAATACCGTGTACATCATCATCCGCATTTAGCTTATCGATTAATGCCAACACTTCCTCTTGTGAAGTCGAAGCCGGTAAGACTTCAGAGACATCTTTAAAACCGGCTTTTTCACAAGCCAGTTTTTTATTGCGCACATAAACTTGAGAAGCCGGGTCTTCACCAACCATAATCACCGCAAGGCCAGGGCGCTTATTTCCCTGGGCAACTTGACGTTCCACTTCGTCTTTAATTGAGTTGCGTAACTCTTCTGCAATCGCTTTACCGTCAAGAATTTTTGCGGTCATCGCTGGCTCCTTAAAATCATTTAGCTGAATATGAGAAAAATAATGTCGATTATTTTAACCGATTTCTTAAATTTCAGAAAAAAAAGCCATTATTTAAAAGGTTTTTTTATAGAGTCGAAAATGCCGGCAAAATCGCAATCTATATTGAATCAAATAATGAATCAAATACTTAGCAAAAGCCCGCTGGAGCGGGCGTAAAATATATGCGAAAAAAACCATTTTTTTTATAAATAGCAGTTGACAGTTTTCGGGGGCGTCTATACAATACGCCCCATCTTACGGAGTGTAGCGCAGCTTGGTAGCGCACCTGTTTTGGGTACAGGTGGTCGGGGGTTCAAATCCCTCCACTCCGACCATATTCTGATTATGGTGAAGACAAATCTGTTGTTTTCACCATAATGAGTCAAAAGGTTCGATAGAGCGCCCATAGCACAACTGGATAGTGCATCGCCCTTCTAAGGCGAGGGTTTCAGGTTCGAATCCTGATGGGCGTGCCATTTTTGGTTCGTTTATCAATATCTACCATGGCGGATGTAGCTCAGTTGGTAGAGCCCAGGATTGTGATTCCTGTTGTCGCGGGTTCGATCCCCGTCATTCGCCCCATTTTCTTTATGTTTTTATCTCAATTCTTAGATAAGGGCATTTCTGTTCGGAGTGTAGCGCAGCTTGGTAGCGCACCTGTTTTGGGTACAGGTGGTCGGGGGTTCAAATCCCTCCACTCCGACCATTATCCTCATATTTATTATTCTTCAATATCTTTTTGCTTAATCCTGGTTCGACGATCTGTTTCTATAACTTTATTTTGAAGTTCTTTTCATTGATGTCTGAGGTTCAATTTAATCAAGTGACAATGCTTGTTTGATGGCTTTCAGGATATAGACCTCTATCATTCGTTCCATTTGCTTTATACTGTCTTTATAAGAGCTCTCCTCTTATAGGTTTATTTTTATTAAAGCCACTCTACAAATATTTGCTAAATTTATTACGCCATCATTCAAGCTATTCCAATGATTATCGGTGAGCTTAACCCGAATAAATTTATTGGAATCTTATTTTAATTTAAGGTGAATCAATGATCGATTTTGAAAAGTTTGAAGCGCAATTCGGTATGAATAAAGACGATTTTTTGATGTTTTTGGATGAGTTTGAACAAAGATTGACAGATGATCTGCCCGAACTTGAATCTTTATTGGCTCAGCTTGATTTTCCCAAAGTGTCTGCTGCGGCACATAAGCTAAAAACCCCAGCGGCAACCTTAGGTTTAACTAACTTGAACAGCTTGTTTTTAGCCATGGAGACAAATGCGAAGTCTGAGCCGGATATTGATTTTCTAAAAGAAAATATGAAAAAAATAGAAGAGGAATCCGCCTTGTTCCGTAAGGAGTTGAATGATTTCAAAAGCTAAGCGGGTGTTGCTGAGCCAAATCATATCTTGACACTGTGACAATCGCTAAATGGATTTTAGTTTGATCGATCTGCGCGTTGTATTATGCAAATTGATTTTTGATCTTTATTATTTCTTCTAACTCAGATTCAAACACCGATACCACTTTGGGATCGAAATGTTTTCCACTCAGATCCTTTATTAGTTCAATAGCGGCCTCAACCGTCCATTTTTGCATATAAGGTCTAGACGAAGTTAAAGAATCAAATACATCGGCAACGGCAACGATGCGACCTACCATGGGGATTTCATCACCAGCAAGCCCGTTTGGGTATCCCGAACCATCCCATTTTTCATGATGCGTCAAGGCGATCTCTTTGGCCATTGTCATCAAGTCACTGTCATTACCATCCAGTATTTGAGCACCTAATAAAGTGTGTTGCTTCATCACTTCCCACTCTTGAGCGTCAAGTTTCCCGGGTTTGCTTAGAATGCTATCGGGAATATTGATTTTCCCTATATCATGCATTGAGCTAGCATTTAAAATCAATTCACATTGATAGTCATCAAACCCCAGATTTTTAGCAAGGAGGGCGGAAATATTGCTTATACGAAGAATGTGGTTACCGTTTTCCTTTTCGTTGAACTCCGCCGCCCAACCTACACGTTGGATAATCTGCAAGCGTTCTTCATGTAGCTGTCGGGTGCGTTGCAGTACCATTTTTTCGAGATCTACTTTTTGCATGTACAGCGATTTATGAGCGAGTTGTATTTCAATTAGATTTTTCACTCGCACCAGTAGTTCATCGACTTTAAATGGCTTGGTAACGAAATCTCGAGCTCCAGCTTCTAGGGCTTTGACTAAAAACTGTTCGGTGTTTTGTGCGGTCAAAATCACAATAGGAGGAAGTAAAGGGTCATTCAATGCCTTTAGTTGTGCCATTACTTGATAGCCATCGCAATGTGGCATATTAAGGTCAAGTAAAATCAGGTCTGGGCGGTTGGTTTGATAGATGGCAGATACATTTCTGGGGTCGGTTTCTGTCAGTATCGATGTATAGCCGTTGTTGCTTAATATACGCTCCAGTAGTTTTAAATTGATTGGTTCATCATCTACTGCAAGAATTACCGCATTTTTAAACTCAGTGTCATTCATTGAATTTTCCGATTGTTTTCTGTTTGTGATGCTTTGCTTGAAAACATTAAATCACATTCACGATAAATAATCTTAACAGTGATTTAGCACCATTAGATGTATATGAATGGAACCTTACTTGAAAAATGATGATCCGTTCAGCACAAATTCTAGCGTGTATAAGTGGGCAGGTTTTATTTGTCGCTTTTATTGAATACTGAGTGAATCGGTCATGTCTAAGTGTTTCTAGCTCGGCATTTGGCCTCTATAAAGTCAATTTGAGATCTGCGCTACAAAAAAATGTGGCACGCTTATTTCTTTCTGATATATTGAGTTAAAAAATAATTCGGGAAAAATGATTAAAAGTCAGTGGTTAACTGGTTGTTATTCCAGTTTATTTAGTACTTTTGCCTATTTTTACCTGCCTGTATGGTTTTTATTGTCAGCTTTAAACCATGCGCTTTTAGAGGAGAGGTTTAATGAGTTCTGCCAAGGAATATATCCTGCCTGATGATTTGGTAATACTTTCAACATCTGATTTACAAGGCAATATTATCGACTACAACGCCGGCTTTCGCGAAGCCTCGGGGTACACAGATAAAGAAATTGCCGGTAAGCCACATAATATCCTCAGGCATGAAGATATGCCTAAAGAAGCTTTTCAAGATTTTTGGAATACCATACAGGCCGGCATGCCTTGGCGAGGACTGGTCAAAAATAAGCGCAAAAACGGTGATTATTACTGGGTAATGGCTAATGCTACCCCAATTATTGAAAACAAAAAAATCACCGGTTATCTTTCTGTTCGTTATCCTGCAACCGATGCTGAAAAACAATTCGCTACCAAGCTTTATGCGAATATCAAGGCAGGTAAAGCCTCATTTCCTTGGACTCAAAAAGAGTCTAAAATCAAAAAAATTGCAGCACCTCTAACAGGGGCTGTTGTTGCCGGTCTGGCTGCCTTTGGGTTGTTCATGAACACCCCTATGGACTCCGCAGCGACTGGCTTTTTTGTACTTAGCATTTTAACGATGCTATTTACCTTGGTGACCTTGTCTAAAACGAATTCAATCAATGAAAATCTGTTGAAAGGCATTGAAAATATCGCCAACGGCAAACTTCAGCAAATTGTTGAAGATAAATCTGAGCTTGGTTTTATGTTGAATATGATCAGAACCAGGGTGGCTGAGGCTGAAGCCAAAAACTATGACGCGGCAAAAGAGTCCGCCATTCTAACCACAGCGATGAGTAGCGCCAGTACTAACCTGATGGTTGCGGACGCAGACTTTAATATCACCAGTATCAACCAATCGTTAGCGGAAATGTTTAAACGCAATGAGCAGCGTATCCAGCAGGCGTTACCTGATTTCGATGCAAATGCCGTTGTCGGTTCCAATATGGATGTTTTCCATAAGGACCCGGCGCACCAAAGAAAGATGGTTGCTGCATTACGTGAGCCATGGAATGGCGATCTGTTCGTTTCGGACTTGATTCTTGAATTGACCGTGGTGCCGATCGTTCACAATAACAAAAATGACGGCTATGTGGTCGAATGGTTGGATAAGACGGATGAAATCAACAATATCAAAGATATCACTCGAGTGCTGCATCATATTGAGGAAGGCGATTTCAACTACCGTGTTGATGTACAGCCTGGCGATTTAGAGGAGTTGGGTAACGCCATCAATAGCACTATGACCACATTGGGCGGTGTCATGACGGCAATGAGCGATGTGATGTCCGCCCAAGCATCCGGGGATCTTACCCAAGAGCTGCCTAAGGGGGTTTTCAAAGGACAGGTGCATAACCTAAAAAATGCGATGAACTTTTCATCCAATAAAATGAAAGAAGTTGTAGGTATGACCGTTAATGTCTCCAATCAAGTCAATACTACAGCGATTGAAGTTGCTCAAGGTTCAAGTGATTTGAGTCGTCGAGTTCAGCAACAGGCCGCTGCTTTAGAAGAGACCTCTGCCACAATGGAGGAAATCAACTCTCAAGTACAAAGCAGTAGTGCTAATGCGCAAGAAGCGCATAAACTCTCCAGTGATGTTCAGAGCAAGGCTGAAAGTGGTGTAACTGTGATGCAAAGAACGATTGAAGCCATGAACGCAATAGATGAATCAAGCAATAAAATCTCCGAGATTGTGACTTTAATCGACAGTATCGCTTTTCAGACTAATTTGTTGGCATTGAACGCGGCGGTTGAAGCGGCGAGGGCTGGAGAGCACGGTAGAGGTTTTGCCGTGGTCGCTGGTGAAGTACGAAGCCTGGCGCAAAAATCGGCCGATGCCGCTAAAGACATCAAGGTGTTGATTGAAGAAACTGTGCAGCGAGTTTCTCAAGGTTCTTCATTGGCTAGCCAATCCGGTGATATGCTGGATGAAATTAACCAGGCAATCTTGTCTGTCACAAATATGGTTTCTCAGATTGCCGCAGCTTCAAAAGAACAGGCAGAAGGGGTTGATCAGGTAAACAAAGCGATTACGCAAATTGATGATGTGACCCAACAAAATGCCGCTTTGGTAGAGCAGACCAACGCTTCTGCAGAAGACTTGAAAAATCAGGCCGAGATTTTGCAAGAAGAAATGTCTTATTTCAAACTGGGAGAGACGAAGACGCTTGATGAGAAAAAGTATTCTTTAAAGAAAAAGTAATGTTCTGATTACTTGTTCTGTTGATTGGAAAGGTTATGCAAAATTTAAACATCCTTCTGTTTGAAGATGACGAGCTTTTACAACGCCTTCAGGTGAAGCTATTCGATTCAATGGGACATAGCACGACAGGGGTTGAAGATTGTCAAAAGGGTTTGGAGGTGTTAAAAAAACAGACCTTCGACATTATTTTCATGGATATTAATATGCCAGGCATCAACGGCATCGAATGTACGCGGAAAATTCAGGCTTTGGGAATTGACACACCGATTGTTGCTTTAAGCGGGCATGACAGGGAGAGTACTCAGGAAGAGTGTTTTGCAGCCGGAATGTGTGCTTTCCTAGAAAAGCCGACCAATAAAGTAAATTTTAATGCCTTGATTTCTGAGTTGCTGGGGTAGATTTTATAAAACTTCATTTTAAACAGTATAAGCCGTGTTTAACGGTTTTTTTACATGCTTTTTATCAAATTATCCAACGGATATTAGTGCACTCTGTTTATAGGGGGCCTACCTAATCATAACCTTGTCTTTTAAGGTAAAATACACGCTACAGTGATGCACGTTTTTTTCATATTGATGTCTCACTACTTTAAAAACATAAAGTATTTATATGTCTGAATTTGATGATATTTTTCAACAGTTGAAACTTAAATTTATCGAGTCTTTACCAAAAAGGTTATCTTCGCTTGAAGAGTCTTTCAAGGGTTTGGATCTTTCCGCTTTCGATCAAGCTTTATTGATGAGCTTCTACAACACCGTTCATAGCTTAAAAGGCACGGCGGGTACTTTCGGTTTTAAGGCTTTAGCTGAAATGGCTGAAAAGATTGAGGTTCAGATACAACCGTTTGTTGATGATAAAAAAGTGCCAGATAATGATCTGTGGCAAACATTGGCTAGTGATCTGAATACCTTAACGCATATTATCCAACAATTTGATCCAGTCGATTTTCCGGTTGATACCCCTTTTATCAAACAAGTTGAAGGTTCAAATGAAAGCTTATTAGTATATTTTTTCATAGAAAATGACATTTATTCATCAGTAAACAACCTGCAGCTAGAAAAGCAAGGTTATCTGGTCAAGGTATTTAATTCACAAGAAGATGTTTGTTCCATTCTGAAAACGTCTGAAACTCCTGATGCCATAGTGCTTTTCAGTTCGTTGACTATTGAAGACAATAATTTGCATCTTGGCGTACTAAAAGATTGCCGCGCTGTTTTAAAGAATGAACAGTTACCGATTATTCTTGTTGCTCCGCAAGATAGCCTAGAAGAACGTTTGGTTTCCTACCGCAACGGAATCAGCCGGTACTTGTTGTTAAGCTCAATTGAAAAAGACAATCAGCTACTTGTCAGATCATTAAATGAGCTTCTGCAAACAGTACCGCAGGAACCTTACAAAGTCATGCTGGTTGATGATGATGAGCTTTTATTAAAAGTTCAGTCAACGATTTTAGAGTCGGCAGGCATGAATGTACTAGCTATGAGTAATCCTTTTGAGGCGGTTGACAGTATAGAGGTGTTTAAACCTGATGTCTTGATTTTGGATGTCTATATGCCAGAAATCAGCGGGCTTGAAATTGCGGCAATATTGCGTGATAAAGAGACGCTTTTGAATTTGCCTATCCTGTTTTTATCTACAGAAACCGATGTGCAAAAACACGCTAAAGCCTTGGCTCTTGGTGGAGACGATTTTCTGGTTAAGCCTGTGGAGGTCAACTGTTTCGTTTCTGCGATAGCCGCTCGTGCCAAGCGAGCCAGAAAAATGGAGGAGATGCATTCTCGTCTGACAAACGAACTTTATGAGAGACAACGAGAACAGCTGGCATTGAACCAGCATGCCATTGTCAGTATTGCAGACAAACATGGAAATATTATCAGTGTTAATGACAAGTTCTGCGAAATCAGCGGTTATAGCAGGTCTGAACTTTTAGGCAATAATCACCGTATTGTCAAATCAGGCCAGCATCCCCCCGAGTTTTATAGAGAAATGTGGCGTACCATCTCAAGTGGAGAGGTTTGGCAGGGACAGGTTTGCAACCGTAAAAAGGATGGTAGCCTGTATTGGGTTGAGTCAACTATAACCCCCTTTATGGATGAAAAAGGCAGGCCTTATCAATATGCCTCCATCAGAACGGATGTGACACAACAGCGTTTAGCCGAAAAAGCGGTTGAGTTGGCTAAGGAACGTCTTAGACGCGGTCAGGCTTATGCCAATATCGGTACATGGGAATGGAATATTGTTACAGGAGAGCTCTTCTGGACGGAACGAATTGCCCCTTTGTTTGGTTATCCAGAAGGGGATTTGGAAACCTCTTACGAGAACTTTGTTGCGGCTTTGCATCCGGAAGACCGACAAGCCGTAATCGATGCGGTGAATGCCACCATAGAACATGATGAACCTTATGATTTCGAGCATCGTGTAATCTGGCCTGATGGCACCGTTCGCTGGCTACAGGAACGCGGTGCGGTGATGCGCAGTGATAATGGCTCTGCTATCAGTATGTTGGGGGTTGTTCAGGATATCGATGACCGCAAACGCGCGGAATTGAAGCTCGCGGAACGTGAGCAGTTATTGCTTGAGGCGCAAAACCTGGCATCGATCGGAAACTGGAGTGCCGATATGAAAACGGGGGAATTGTTTTGGTCAGATGAAATATACAAAATTTTCGGTTATGAGCCAAGAAGTATCACGCCCAGTGTCGAGCTTTTCCATTCAGCGGTCCATAAGGATGATGTCGAGCTTGTCAGGGAAAGTGAGCGGAAGGCTGTCGCAACGGGACGTCATGATGTTGTGCACCGAATAGTCAGACCTGATGGCTCCATTCGTTATGTCCATGAACTCGTCGAAATGAAAGTCGATAGTCACGGGCAGCCTCTGAGCATGACTGGAACCGTTCAGGACGTCACTCAGCTTAAACAGGCAGAGCAGGAATTACAAATTTTCAGACGCGTTTTCGAATCCTCTGATCAAGCCGTCTGGGTTGCGGATGCTGGGGGTTATTTAATTTATGCCAATGCGGCGCATGAAAAGCTATTTGGTTATTCGAAGCAAGAAAGTGTTGGCATGCATTATAGCGAGTTTCTCTCAAAAGAAGCTTTTCAATGGGTATCTGATGCGATTGTTGAGGCTCTAAATGGTGGTAAAAACTGGACAGGGCAGTTACCGGTAATCAGAAAAGATGGTGAGGAGTTAATCACATTTTCCAATTTTGGCCATATTGTCGGTGAGGATGGTAAAACTCAGTATTTGTTCGACATTATGAGTGACTATACCAAGGAACTCAATCGCCAAGAACAGCTGGCAAAAGCCAAAGAGGAAGCGGAAAGGGCAAGCAAAGCCAAATCGGAATTTCTGTCTTCAATGAGTCATGAACTGCGCACACCGATGAACGCCATTTTAGGTTTTGGCCAATTATTGGAATATGACGATAGCCTAAATAGCGGGCAAAAAGACAATGTCAAAGAGATTATCGATGCCGGTAAACACCTGCTAGAGCTGATTAATGAAATATTGGACTTGTCGAAAATTGAAGCCGGTCATGTCAATCTTGTCCTGGAACCTGTGAGACTTTGTTCGGTATTGGATGAAAGCCTTTCATTATTGGTGCCAATGGCTGTTAAACAAGGTATCCGGGTGCAGCACACTTGCAGTAAAAACGTGACTTTAAGAGCCGATAAAACACGCTTGAAACAGGTGTTGCTGAACTTGATCTCCAACGCGATTAAATACAATAAGAAAAACGGTTCGGTCACCATTTCAGTTTATATCGAACACAAGGTGGCTATTCAGATTATCGATACCGGTATTGGTATTGCTGAAGATAAACTTTCGGATTTATTCCAGCCCTTCAAGCGTATTGCGGATAATCAAGCAGAAATAGAGGGAACCGGTATCGGTCTGACAATCACCAAAAGCCTGGTCGAGATGATGGGGGGTGAACTTGAGGTTTCCAGTGAAGTCAATGTAGGAAGCACATTCACCATCTTCTTACCGATAGAAAAAGAGCTGCAGCCAGAGTCTAGTTCGCATAATGAGCAGAGTGGGGCGGGTGAAAATGCTTCTATCGCTGATGACCAATCACAAAGACATCAAATACTATACATTGAGGATAATATCTCCAATATCAAGTTGGTTTCTCAAATCCTTTCCGGTTTACCGGATATTTCATTATTGACGGCTGAGGATCCTGTAATGGGTATCGATTTGGCGAAACAACATTGTCCAGATTTGATTTTGCTGGATATTAACATGCCTAATATGGATGGCTATGAAGTGATTAAGGTTTTGAAATCTGAACCGTCGTTACAATCGGTTCCGGTTGTTGCGGTAACCGCTAATGCGATGTTGCACGATATAAAAAAAGGCGAGGCGGCAGGATTCGATGATTACGTCGTTAAACCGTTTGAAATTGAAGGCTTCATAGAAACTGTCAAAACGCAGCTAGAGGGGTAATTGATGAAATCTGTTCACGATAGTAATGATTGCCATACTGCCAAGATAATGGTGGTGGATGATGAACCTGTAAACCTCAAGTTGGTCGATAGAATTTTACGATCTCAAGGCTATGGATCCATTGTTTTGGAGAGCGATCCTAGGAATGTACTTGCCCTATATAAGTCAGAAATGCCTGACTTGATTTTGCTTGATATCAATATGCCTTACCTGGATGGTTATCAGGTCATGGAGCAATTGAAAGCGTTGAATGATCCTTTGCTTCCGCCGATTGTCATTCTGACCGCGCAGAGTAGCGAAGAATTTCTATTGAAAGCATTGCAACTAGGAGCTCAGGACTTTTTGGTCAAGCCTTTCAATGTCAATGAAATGGTAATGAGGGTACGTAACTTTCTACAGAGTCAGCTTGCGCATAAGGCCTTATACAATCAAAAGGCCTTATTGGAGGCTGTGGTGCAGGAGCGAACCGAAGAGTTGCATCATACGCGTTTGCAAGTCGTGCAAAGGCTGGGTAAGGCTGCCGAGTATCGCGACGAAGAGACTGGCTATCATATTTTGCGAATGAGTCATATGTGCGCCCATCTGGCGAAATCAATTGGATGGGACGATTATCAATGTGACTTGGTTCTTAATGCCAGTCCCATGCACGATATTGGAAAAATAGGGATTCCTGATTCAGTGTTATTGAAACCGGGTAAACTGGATGCCGAAGAATGGAAAATCATGCAGTCCCATACCACGATCGGTGCAAGAATGTTAGAAGGTGATGACAGTGATTTAATAAAGATGGCTCGTGAAATCGCATTGACCCATCATGAAAAGTGGGATGGTAGCGGTTACCCAAATGGTCTGGCTGGAGATTCGATTCCGCTAGTTGGTCGAATCGCTGCAATTGCCGATGTCTTTGACGCTTTGACTTCTGAAAGACCATATAAAAAAGCTTGGTCTGTCGAAGATGCGGTGAGTTTAATCAAGGAATCAAGTGGCAAACACTTTGATCCTGAGTTGGTGGAAGTTTTTGAACAAGTGCTGCCAGAGATGCTGCAGATTAAAAACCAGTTTCAAGAAAAAGAGATATTGTGATGCAAGAGGCTGCCATTCCTGAAAACGAGAAGGCACGTTTAGAAGCCCTGTATAAGCTTGAAATTCTCGATACCGAGCAAGAAGAACGTTTTGATCGAATTACCCGTTTAGTCAAGACGATGTTTGATGCTCCCATAGCATTAATTACTTTGGTGGATGAAAACCGCCAGTGGTTCAAGTCCCGCCAAGGCTTTTCGGTTTGTGAGACCGATAGAAGGGTTTCTTTCTGCGCGCATGCTATTTTAGAAGAGAATGTTTTTGTCGTTGAAAATGCGTTGGAAGATACGCGTTTTGCAGACAACCCATTGGTCTTAGATCCGCCACATATCCGTTTTTATGCGGGAGCTCAACTTGTCACCCGAGACGGCTTTGTCATTGGTACCTTGTGCATTATTGATACCAAACCTCGAACGTTTGATGCACAACAGCAAAAATCGTTGCAAGAATTCGCCAGTTTGGTGATGACCGAAATCGAATATTCCGATAATCGAATTTTTGTCCACGAAATGGAGCGTTCCAAAAAACTGACAGAGATTGTCTCAAGAGCTCAGTTGAATTTTATTCTGCAGGATGACCGCCAAAAAGCCTTTGATGGGTTACTCAACGATATTTTGACTTTGACAGAGAGTGAATATGGATTTATTGGCGAGGTCTTATATAGACAGGATAACGAGCCTTACTTAAAAACCTATGCCATAACCAATATTTCCTGGAATGAGAATACTCGTACGTTTTATGAGAAAAATGCACCAGTAGGGATGGAATTTTATAACCTACATTCCTTGTTTGGTGTCGCCTTGACAACCGGAGAACCGGTTATTTCCAATAATCCATATCAAGACCCACGGCGTGGTGGCTTACCTGAAGGGCATCCTGATCTTAACGCCTTCTTGGGGGTGCCAATTCATTACGATGGTAAATTGGTGGCGATGATCGGTATTGCGAATCGTCTTGATGGCTACGATGAAAAATTAATCGATTTTTTGAATCCTTTGCTTGTGACCATAGGGCAATTAGTCTCATCGGCCAAGATCAAACAACAGTTTATTCAGGGTAAAGAAGAGTTAGTGCTTTTATCCGAGGTGGTCAACCAAACCACTAACGCTGTAGTAATTACTGATTTGGATGGAAAAATAACCTGGGTAAACCCGAGTTTCAAAAGACTTACAGGGTATGAGAACGAAGAATTGATCGGGAAAAAACCGGGAGATATTCTGCAAGGGCCAGAAACCGATCCGTCTGTTGTCGAGCAAATAAGAGAGGCTTTGTCGGCGTCTACGGGTTTTGATGTAGAGTTATTGAATTACAGCAAGAGCCAAACGCCTTATTGGGTGCATATCCAATGTAATCAACTTAGAGACGCTCAGGGAAAGCATACGGGTTATATCGCGGTTCAATCGAATGTCACAGAGTCAAAAAAATATGAACAAGCGCTATTGGAAAGTGAGACACGTCTTCGCGGTCTGTTTGAATTGTCTTCCATGGGGATTGCTCTGAACGATTACGATACCGGTGCATTTATCGAATTCAATAATGCCTTGCTGCAACAGACCGGCTATAGCAGAGAAGAGTTTAACGCACTGAGCTATTGGGAGCTGACCCCTAAAGAATATCAAGAGTCTGAAGCTATACAGTTGAAAAACTTAGAACTCACAGGGCGCTACGGCCCTTATGAAAAAGAATATATTCGTAAAGACGGCAGCCGTTTCCCGGTGGTGTTAAACGGTATGCTGATCGAAGGTCCTAGTGGGCGTAAATTGATTTGGTCTTTTATCGAAGATGTGTCCGAAAGCAGAAAGAACCAAAGAGAATTGAATCAATTCAAAACCACTCTGGATCAGACATTGGATTGCGTATTTATGTTCGATGCCGATCAGTTAAAGTTCTTTTATGTCAATCAGGGGGCGATTCAGCAACTGGGTTACAGCAAAGAAGAGCTTCTGGCAAAACATGCATACGATATTAAATCGGAATTCGATAAGAAACAGTTTAAGCAGAAGATCATGCCTTTGTTAAATGGAGAGAGCCCTTCAATCAGGTTTGAGACCATTTATCAGCATAAGGATGGCAAGCTTATTGATGTTGAAGTGTTCTTACAATATATCTCACCGAAAAACGAGCAGCCAAGATTTGTTGCCATTGTTAGAGATATTTCCGAGCGTAAGCGAATTGAGCGCATGAAAAGTGAATTTGTTTCCATGGTCAGTCACGAATTAAGAACGCCATTGACCTCGATATCCGGAGCTTTGGGATTGGTGGTCGATGGTAGGTTTGGCAATTTGGACAAAGATGTCCTGCAAATGTTGTTGATCGCCTATAAAAATACCGGGCGTTTGTCGCATTTGATAGATGATTTACTGGATATGGAAAAGCTTTCCGTCGGTAAGCTAAAGCTTGCCATGCAACGCGAATCTGTGGCGGATATGATTCAGCATTCGGTAGATGCTCACAAAACTTATGGTGTCGAAAAAAATGTCAGTATTGAAGTTCAATCGATTGATGCAGACCTTGAAGTTGAAGTAGACAGCATTCGTTTTGAGCAGGTGATGGCGAATTTACTGTCAAATGCGATAAAGTTCTCTCCGAATGATTCTTTGGTTACCGTTTCAGTCGAGGTATTGAATGGTTACGTCAGAACCCGTGTGACCGATAATGGCTGTGGTATTCCTGAAAGCTTCCATGACAAGATTTTCGATAAATTTTCTCAAGCGGATTCATCCGATACCCGAAAAAAAGGTGGAACAGGCCTTGGGTTGGCTATTACCAGAGAATTGGTAGAGCGCATGCAAGGGCATATAGGCTTTAATTCGGTTGAAGGTGAGGGTGCGGAATTCTGGTTTGAATTTCCGCTATATCGAAGTGTGTGACAGAGTATAAATGATCCATGCAGACTTTAATCCAATAAAAAAGTTGAAGCGTCTGCTTGATAGAGGGTTGAAATGAAAGATTTTAAAAAAATTCTTTATATTGAAGACGATCTGGATATCCAGATGGTTGCCAGTATGACACTGGAAAAAATCGGCGGTTTTGAGGTGACCGCTTTTTCTTCTGGGCATGCGGCACTTGAGAATTTAGGTGATTTTTGTCCGGATATCCTGTTACTAGATGTAAGGATGCCGGAAATGGACGGTCCTTCAACACTAAAGGCATTACGGGAAAATTTTGATTACCTTTCTGATGTCCCTGTCGTGTTTATGACAGCTAAGGTCCAACCTGACGAGATCAAGTTTTTGCAATCTTTGGGGGCGAAAGGTGTGATCAAAAAACCTTTTGATCCGATCACTTTGTCGGACGAACTGTTGAAAATTGTCAAAAGCTAGTTGGCAAAAAACTGACTTGTTCGACAATAAAGGCACCTTTATTTTATCTAGAATTATTCAAATTCAAATACAAGCCAGCTACCAATAGTTTGAGTTTATGCCCATTTAGTTTTGTTTCGTCTGCAGTCTAGGCGAGGGGTTTAGTAATTGTTCACAATATTTATGTGTCTGAACTGCAAACAAGAGTTAGCGAAGATGCATTTGTGGTTGAAGGCAATGTCAAAGCTAAAGCCGAAATCCTTTAGGTTGACCCTAAGAAAGCCGGCCAGCGCTTACAGTTTGTTATTGATTAGTTCATGGGAGCGATAAATTGAGTTCAACCGTTATTGGTGATGATGGAAAACCGCGCTGCAGTTGGTGTTCTGCGGCCTCAGAGTTCGTTGAATATCATGATAAAGAATGGGGCTACCCTGTCGATAATGATATCCGACTATTTGAAAAATTGTGCCTTGAAAGCTTTCAGTCAGGGTTAAGTTGGCGCACGATTCTCGCCAAGCGGGATAATTTTCGTTCAGCGTTTCACGGCTTTGATTTTAACGAAATAGCGCGATTTACAGAAAAGGATGTTGAGCGCTTATTGACAGATAAAGGCATTGTTCGTCACCGTGGAAAAATAGAAGCGGTTATCAACAATGCCAAGTGCGCACAAAAATTTGGTCGCCGAAGCTGGGTCTCTGGCGGCGTTTTTCTGGAGTTATGAACCCCGCGAAGAAGAGTTGGCCAAGCCTCAAACCGTTTCAACCTCAGAGGCATCGAAAGCGTTATCAAAGGCGTTAAAGAAAAAGGGCTGGAAATTTGTCGGTCCTACAACCCTATACGCCTTTATGCAGGCTATGGGGTTGATCAATGACCATGCGGAAGGCTGTGTTTTTAGGGCTGAGGTAACAAAGGCCCGTGAGAAATTCAATAAGCCTCAAATGCGTTAACACTGAGATGCTATTGGCGGTGGGGCATCAAAAGCGACATCAACCCGGATATCAGTGTTAGCCAAAGGCAACCAAGGTTGCTTTTGGCTGTAGAAATTTCATATTCAAAATTCGCTTAAATGTTTTTGCTTATAAAAAAGCCCGCGATACGGGCCTTTTTAATTTAGCGTTTTTTAAATCACTATACCGACATAAAAGGGTAGTCGTTGTAGCCTTTCGCTCCCGGTGTATAGAAGGTATCGGGATCGGCCTGATTGAGCTCTGCATTGGCTGCAATGCGCTCCGGCAGATCGGGATTGGCGATAAAAGGCACACCAAAGGCGACCGCCGCTGAATTACCGGTGGCGATTTCCGCTTCGGCTTCTTCAGCACTGTAACCCATATTGGTAATCAGATTGCCCTGGTAGACTTTTTGCGCGACCGATAAAACGTCTTCGGTTTGCTCGCCATAAAAATCGCTGCGCATAATATGCAGATAAGCCAGGTCATACTGGTTTAGCCTTTCACACAAATACTGCGTCAAGCCACATGGGTCACTGTCTCGCATCGAGTTGAAGCTATTGATTGGTGAAATTCGGATACCGATACGCTGTTCATCGATAACACTCATACAAGCATCGAGGATTTCAAATAATAAACGAGAGCGGTTTTCCAAGCTGCCGCCGTATTCGTCTTCGCGTTTGTTTGAACCGTCTCTGAGGAATTCATCAATCAGATAACCGTTGGCGGCGTGGATTTCGATGCCGTCAAAACCGGCTTTGACGGCATTGATCGCCGCTTGTTTAAAGCCTGCCACAATTGCCGGGATTTCCGCTGTCTGCAAAGCACGTGGAAGGGTATAAGCCTGTTTTCCATTTGGGGTATGCACATCGGCATTGGTGATGGCTATTGCGCTAGGAGCAACAGGTGTGCGGCCATTGTTTAAATCCGGGTGACATGCGCGTCCGCCGTGCCAGACCTGCACAAAAATGCGCCCGCCTTTATCGTGAACGGCTTGAGTGACTTTCTGCCAACCTTCAATCTGTGCTTCTGAATAGATTCCCGGTTCTTTCCAAAATGCACTGCAGCCTTCCATTGCCATCGTCGCTTCGGCAATTAACAGGCCGGCACTGGCTCTTTGCGCATAGTGCTCCACCATCAATTCATTAGGAATATGGTCTTGCTCGGTTCTTGCTCGTGTTAACGGTGCCATAACGAAACGATTCGGTAATTCTACAGCACCGAGTTTTAGTGGCGTGAATAGATTTGGAAATTGATCAGACATATTGTGCTTCCCATTAGATATACAGATAAATAACTGCTCATTTAGTTTTCAATAAATTCGCTTGAACAGTTTGTGTTTGCGTTAACTATAGCAAATCGTAAGGTATATCAATGTTCGAGTCTAAGGAAAACTGAGTTAAGCAATGTGCAACAAAACGCACTTCAAAATTGCAAAAAAATCCGTGTCTTTAGTATGTGCAGTACCCAAGTTTTCAATACGATTGCCGGTAATGCATATAACAGTAATAACCCCGTATCCGGTTCTATGCCAAGCCAGTTGAGGCCGTCTAACGCCGGTAAAGAAAATCCGATGGCAACCGCCAAACTTAATTTGGTTGTCATTCCCCAAATACCGAATAAAAATCCATTTAAATTTTCTGAACGTTGCGAAACTTGTCGGCTAATATCGGTTTGTATTGATGCTGGAATGGCAATATCGACGACCAGGCTGAGACCGGTTAAAACACAGATAATCAGATAAAGGGTTTCATTGGCCTCGTCTAAAGCAAACACCGCTAAAAAACTCATGGCGGACAGAGCAATCGATAAACGCCAAATTTTGATGTTACCAAAACGTCTGGCCAAATAAAGCCAAACTGGTAGGGCGAGTAACCCGGTTAAAAAATAAACCAACAGAAATACGCCGACTTGATCTTTGAGCTGCAGATATTGGTCGACAAAAATTATAAACAGCGTCGCAGGAATGGCATTGGCTAGGTTATTTAAAAAATAAGGTTTGAAAATCTTTAAGGCAAAAGAGTGATGGCAACGGATTATTTGCCACTGCTGAAAAAAACTATGCGCTTTGTGGTCGGTAGGGGGGCTAGGCTGAAGTTTTGCTCTTTGCGTTATCAAAAGCAGTAATGAGAACATGAAAATGGCCACCAGAATAAGCCAGAAACTGTTGTAAAAGCGTTGTTCTGTGACCTCTGTCTGTAACAAGAAAGGCAGTAGCAGCATAGCCATAACGCCAATGATGGAAAGGCTTTCTCTGGCGCTTATCAATGGATTTTGTCGGTTTTCAATATTACGGCCTGTTGCAGAATTGTCTGCAGGAGAGATTTCTGCGGCAAGTGCAAGGTAGGGAATTTGTACCAGTGTCCAAAAAAAATAACTGATGAAACTCAGGGCAAAGATTAAAATCCAGGAAGGGTTACTCTCACTAATCAAGGTAGGTTGAAACAGGAATAATAAGCTGATCAACAACAAAATGCTGGCGATGAAGATCTGTTTGATTCGATCAAACTTTACCCTGAATTTGTCACTCCAGTAACCAATTAATGGGTCTGTAAACACATCCAGTATTCTCGCTAACAATAGCGCCGAGCCAATCGCGGTTAAACTCAATGAGAATTGTTGATTATAAAAAGAGGGCAGGTAGATATAAACCGGCAAGCCAAGCATGGCAATAGGCATTGCCAGTAAAGCATAGGAAAAATGGTTTGCTATGGGTCGCATCGATCTATCTCTATGCTCAAGCAACGGTGAGTTTGCGTTTTACCAATCTAATCAGGCTACCCAATAGAGGCAGTTTCTCGTAGAAGTACTCTGCCGCGTCCCAAAAATCGATATGCTTGGTTATCAATCCGGTTTCATCCAGTTGAATAAGGCTATTGCCAATAATGGTTTCCAGCTGATTGGCGTTTGGTGAAAGCTTAAAACTGAATTGCCAGTAAGCACTACCCTGGTTCTCGTCAAAATAAACGTTGATAATTTTGAATTCAGGCTCATAACACTGACTGAACATATGGAGGAAGATTCGCTCACAGTGTTGCGCATCAAATACATGGTTAAAGGGGTCCTTAAACTCTATTTGAGGATGCCATCTAGGCGTTAAATCCTCAGCCAGATTATTGATAGACAAATTTTCAAAGCATGCCAAATAATCCTCAAGTGATTGTTTTAAAAGATTATTGTTTATGGGGTTGTCTGTTGCGGTCTTCATCTTTCAAAGCCTTTTGGGTGATCGCTAAAGTCCAACTTTTAGGGAGTCGTTTAAGGGTTCCCAGCAAGCTGGAAAGTGAAAATGGAAAGCGGGTTTCAAATTTATTATGGTTGAACACCTTGGCAATCTTTGCTGCAGCTTGTTCGGCATCCATCAATCCCAGCATGACAAAATCGTTTTTTGCGGTCAATCTGGTCTTCACAAAACCGTGGTTAATGACCTGTAATTGGATATTGTGTGCTTTGAGTTCGGGTTGCAGTGATTCAGCCAGATTCATTAAAGCCGCTTTGGGAGCGGAGTAGGCCCCTCCATAGGGCAAGCCGAAATCAGCTGCAAGACTGATATTCCATATCCAGCGGCCGTGACCTTGATTCAAAAAGCACTCTTTTAAGGCTATTAACATGCGAACTGCACCCAGATAGTTTATATCGTTGGTTTTTTCAAATTCTGTCATTTGCCATTCAGACATTTTCATCGGAGTATAGGTGCCAGCGTTATAAAAAGCGATATCGACCACCTCTAAAAAGGCAATGGCTTCTTTAACTGCGCTTTCGATCTGTTGATTTTTCGTTACGTCTAGGTTTAGTAATTTAAGTTGAGAGTGATGTTTTTTTTGCAGCTTCAGTAGCGATAGTGAAGATTCTGCGCCACGCGATGAAACCACCAATTTATGGCCTTGATCAAGCAAAATCTGAGTCAGCTCAAAACCGATTCCCTGTGAGCCACCAATCAACCAGATTCGATGAAGCTTATGTTCGCTATGCATTTTGACCTCGATAGTTGTTAAAACTTATACAGAGATTGTATTTAATTGTACAGCATGGCTTGACTAATTGTATAGTTATTGTATAAATTGTATGTAAAACCTATACAGAAAGTCTGTTAGCGATTGACAGCAAAAGGCTCATCGAGTCACTGGAACGAATATGAAATCTTCAATAAATCAAGATAACTCAATGCACAAGACGAATCAGACTATAAAGGGTTCCAATCAGCCTAAACGTATCGCTGTCATTGGTAGTGGTATCAGTTCCTTAAGTGCGGCTTGGTTTTTGGGTCAAGAGCATGAGGTTGTCTTGTTTGAAAAGGATAGCCGTCTTGGCGGTCATACCAATACGGTCGATGTATATGAAAAAGTCGGTAAAGCCTTGTCTATAGATACAGGGTTTATTGTATTTAACCGCCCAAACTACCCGAATTTAACCAAGATGTTTAAGTATTTAGGCGTTACTACTCAGAATACAGATATGAGTTTTTCGGTATCGATTGATAAAGGGAATAACTCAAAGCTTGAATATTCAGGTACCGATTTGAACGGTTTGTTCGCCCAGAGGAGCAATATTTTATCCTGGCAACATTGGTCGATGATTGGTGAAATTCTGAGGTTTAATCGCTTGGCCAAATCTCAACTCAAAGCTAACAGCTGTTCGAATATGTGCTTGAGCGATTACCTGGACAAGTTTAACTTTTCCACAAAAATGCGGGAGCATTATTTATTACCTATGGCAGCCGCTATCTGGTCATGCCCTGTGGAGACGATGTTGAGGTTTCCGACAAGAAGTTTTTTACAGTTTTTTGAGAATCATGGACTGCTCAACATCGAGGACCGCCCTCAGTGGGAAACGGTAACTAATGGTTCCAAGACCTATATTGATAAAATCCTTGCACAGGGAAATTTTGAATGTCGCCTCAATACGGCAGTAGTGAGTATTGAGCAAGAAAACGATCAAGTTGTATTACACACCAATAAAGGTCAATTATTGGTATTTGACGAAGTGATCCTGGGCTGCCATGCCGATCAAGCCTGGCGAATGATGGATGCCAATCTTCGTCAAACATTCAGTCCTTTGGCAAATTTTCGATACCAAGAAAATATCGCCTACCTGCATTGCGATAGTTCATTGATGCCTGAAAAAAAACGCGCCTGGTCAAGCTGGAACTATCTGCGCGATATGCAAAAACAGGAATCATCGGTCGCGGTTTCTTATTGGATGAATTTGCTGCAACAACTTGATACTTCGATAGATTACTTTGTCACCCTTAATCCATCGGTAGTTCCGCAGCAGGATAAAACCATTAAAAAAATCGTTTATGAACATCCGGTATTTGATGAAGCCGCTGTGAATTCGCAGAGCGAATTGTGCCAGTTACAAGGGCAACACCATATTTGGTTGTGCGGCAGTTATTTTGGCTATGGTTTTCATGAAGACGGCCTAAGCAGTTCTGTGGCACTGATGCGTCTATGGGGTATTGATTTGCCTTGGGAAAGAGCTGTCGGATTTGATCAGGAATCATCGGCCAATAACGCCGATCTGACCAATCAATACGAATTTGAGTCAAAAGCGAGCTAGAACGGTTAAACCAAGCGGAGAATTATAAATGCCAAGTACCTTATATATAGGACAGGTAATGCACCAACGTTTCTTCCCATTTGAATACCGGTTCAACTATGGAGTGTTTAGCCTGCGTGTCGATATTGATGAGATTGAATCAGAGACTGACTCATTGGCAATTCTCAGTTTTGATAGATTCAATCTGTTAAGTCTTTATCGTCGTGACTTTGGAGCACGATCAGAACAGTCGTGGCGTAGTTGGTTTGAACAACTGCTTTTGTACTATGGTGTCCATAATAAATTTGCACGCATCGAGTTGGTTTGTATGCCTCGATGTTTGGGTTATCAATTTAATCCTTTGGCAATGTGGTACGGCTACGATGAACAGGGGCAACTGATTGCTGTGGTGGCCGAAGTCAGTAACACTTTTGGCCAATGGCATCATTATGTTTTAAGTGATCAGGGACGACCATTGAACGAGAAAATATGTGCCGGAGCCGACAAAGAGTTTCATGTTTCACCATTTTTGAATATGAATTGCCATTATCGTTTTCGGTTACGAAAGCCCGATCTCAATTATCAGTTAGGAATCTATGAGACTCAGAATCAACGGCCGGTTTTAAATGCGATTCAGGTCGCTAAAGAACAGGATTTGGTTAACAGCAATCTGCTCAAGGCATTTTTAAAATTGCCATTCAATAGTTTTAAAGTGATTGTCATGATTCATTGGTGGGCGATGAAAATTTGGTTCAAAGGAGGCAAGTTTCATACGACACCGAAATATCTGGCTAATACTCAATACAGCCATACGGAGATGACGTTATGTTAAGAAATAATGCAGCGCTAAAATCTTCCTCTTTTGCCAAACTGGCCTTTTTAGAAAAATTACTGCCTGCTTCTTTATTGCAGCGTTTTATTATTAATTTGCCTTTTAAAAACATCGAGAAGGGTGTTTTAGTGATCAGTCTGGCAGAGAAAAGTTATCGTTTTGAGGGTGCCAGCCTAGGCGCGCATGCCGAGTTGATAATTGTTCATCCGGTGCGTGCATATTGGTTGATAAAAACCCAAGGTGAACTTGGTTTTGCCCAAGCATATTATGAAGGTGCCATTGATACCAGTTCTCTGTACCAATTGATGGATCTCGCTTTTGAAAATCAAACCGTTTTTGAACCGTTATTGGCACAAGGTAAACTGTCTTTTCTGAAGTTACTTGAGCACAGAAAAAACCATAATTCTATGGTCAATAGTCGAAGCAATATTTCCTATCACTACGATTTGGGTAACGACTTCTACAGTCTTTGGTTAGATAAAACCATGTCCTATTCGAGTGGTATCTTTGCGCACAAAGATGATTCGTTGTTTGAGGCGCAACAACAAAAATACGGCAAAATTCTCAATGATCTATGTATTGGTGAAGACAGCACTGTATTGGAGATTGGTTGTGGTTGGGGCGGTTTTATGGAGATGGCTTTGGAAAAAGGTGCCAAGGTAACTGGTTTGACCCTATCGGAAGAGCAAAAGAAATACGCCCAACACCGTTTGCAGCAGCAATTTTTGGCAAACCGTTTTGATATAAAGCTACAAGATTACCGTTTGGAGCAACAGCAATACGATTTCATCGTCAGTATAGAAATGTTCGAAGCGGTAGGTAAAGAGTATTGGCAGCAATATTTTGCCACCTTAAAGCGCTGTTTGAAACCGGGAGGAAAGGTTGCTATTCAGGTCATTACCATTAGCGATGCTGTCGTTGAAACTTATCAAAACTCGGTTGATTTCATTCAAGCCTATATTTTTCCGGGCGGATTATTACCGAGTGTTGAGCAGCTTTATCTATTGAGTACTGAGAACGGTTTTAGCGTTGAGCAAAACTTTGATTTCGGTGCCGATTACGCCAGAACCTGTCAAATCTGGAAGCACGACTTCAATAACCATGCCGAAATACTTACTGAAAAAGGCTATGATCAAGCCTTTCAACGATTATGGAACTATTATTTGGATTATTGCACCATAGGATTTGAAAAAGGCCATATTTCGGTCAATCAGCTCGTGCTCAGTAGACATGGCGATTCATAAGACGATATGTGGAGGCTTTTATGAAAATTCAATCAATAAAAGTTTTATTGGCTTTGGCTACTATGACGCTTTTGCAAGGATGTTCCAGTATGAATGTGGATATGTATCAAAACGAGAAACCTCAATTGGATCTATTTAGCTACTTTGATGGCTATACTAAGGCTTATGGTCAGTTTCAGAATCGTTCGGGTCAACTGATACGTCGCTTCGAGGTCGATATACAAGGCTCCATTAATAAGCAGGCGGAACAACTCAAGCTGGATGAAAGCTTTGTATATCATGATGGCGAAAAGCAAACCCGTGTTTGGTATATCGACAGAGCAGGGGACAAGCGTTACAGCGGAAAGGCCGACGATGTGATTGGCCAAGCGAACGGCAAAGTAGCTGGTAACGCTTTTCGTTGGCAATACACCTTGGATTTGCCTTATAAGAATGGAACCATTCATGTCCAATTTGATGATTGGATGTATTTGCATAATGACAAAATAATGCTGAATCGGGCGGAAGTCACTAAGTGGGGATTCAAAGTCGGTGAAGTCACATTGGTCTTCATTAAGCAAGAGTAGATTCAGAGGGATGCTTTATGTACATCAAAGCAGGCTTTTTTAATGTCATTAGCGCCATCTTAATGAGTTTATTTTTGAATATCTCTTATGCTAGTGATGCATGGCAAAAAGCAGAGCCAGGTGCACAAAAAAACGAAAAATGGCAAATGGTTTCCCAAGCGACAGCAACATGGTTGTGGGTAGACATTTATCAGGCAAGCTTATTTTTGCCTGAGTATGCCAATGCCGGAAAGTTGTTCAAGCAGCAGTTATTGAATGATTCGATTGCTGTTAAGTTAAGGCTTTGTTATCAACGTGATTTGACTGCTTCACAAATCATAACCGCAGCGGAAAAAATATTACCGCAAAACCTAACTGAACAGGTATCAACCGAGGTTGAAAGGTTACATCGGAGTTATCGTGATGTAGGCAGTGGGGATTGTTATGCCTTAGAGCACTTCAATAATGGCATTACCCAGTTGAGTCTGAACTCCGAGCCATTGTTTGAAACCGAAGCTAAAGGGTTCAAGCAGGCTTATTTCGGTATCTGGTTGGGAGCAGAGTCATTATCGCAAGATTTAAAGCAGAGTTTGCTTGAAGTGTTTTAATAACAGAAGCCTTATTTACAGGGTATTGGCGTTGCATAATTGATTTTGTATAAGTTTATGTATAACATAATTGCAAATTTTTAAGGAAGTTCAGTCATGAGTCATGACAAGGCACTTTATCCAATCAGGGAAATAGCAAGGTTGACCGGTGTCAGTCCGATTACCTTGCGTGCATGGGAGCGTCGTTATGACCTAATTGAACCGGTTCGCACCGATAGCGGTCATCGACTCTATAATCAAGCGCATATTGATTATATCAATGAAGCCGTTGAGCTGACTAAACAAGGTGTTGCGATTAGTAAAGTGAAAGCCATTTTGGCTGAGCGTGAGCAGCAGAGACTTAGTACCTTAGACCGAGATGAGAACAGCTTTGTAGATGAGTTGATCAACGCGAGTCGTGCCTGTAATGACAGCAAAATCAAAGAGTTACTTTTTCAGTTATATGCAGAATTCTGGCATGAACAGATTCAGCAGGTTCTTTTTAAGGTCACTTTTGCTTTGACTGAAGAGCAAAGTGCGGTCAGATTGCTCTGGCAAAACAGTGTCTTACCATTATTGTTCAGTAGAGTTTACCAAGCGAATAAACAAGCCAGATTGAGTCAATCTAATAAGATCATGCTTATCGGAGCCGGACAAGCAGACTTAGACGGTCAGTTGATTCAGGCGATTATCAGCAATGAGGTGGTTGCCATAGGTGCCAAACCCGTCATAGGTAGAAGGCTTAAATCAAGCCCAAGCACAGATAAGCTATTGTTAAACGAATTAAAAGCGCTACATTGCGGGATTGTGCTTGTCTATGCTGTAACCGATGCAAGCAACCAGCTTTCTGAATGGCTAAAATGGGCGAAAAATCACCAGTCTATTGAGGTACTGTTTGTCAGCGAAGAGCAAATAGAATTGACCAATCAACCGGTTAACTTTGCAACCTTTAGGTTCGCAGACGGGATTGTTTTGAACTAGGCATGAACGGTGGTTTAAGCGTTTTTCAGCGTGGCTAGTTCAGCCTCCAGTAAGGCAATTTTGCTCTCAGCCTGAGCCAATTTTTCCTTTAGCACGACTTCTTCGCTGACATCTTTTTGAATACCGATAAAGTACTCCAGTTCATCAACTTCATCAAAGAAGGGGGTGATACTCAGCTCATTCCAGAAAGCGCTGCCATCTTTGCGGTAGTTTTTAATAATGGTTCTGAGAGGTTCTTTTTTATCAATGGCTTGTCTAATCTGTTCGACCGCTTGTTGTTTGCGGTCATCTCCTTGCAGAAAACGGCAATCTTGATAAAGGATCTCGTCCGCACTGTAGCCGGTCAGCTTCTCAAAAGCAGGATTGACATAAATCAAAATGGTGTCATCCCCTTCTTTTTCAGAGACGACTACACCATCCTGAGCATTTTCAACAAGTTGCAGTAATAGATTATTTCTCAGTTTAGGATCTTTCATTCTTGCCTTAGTTGCAGGATTGCCGTAGCTCTATTAAACGCAATCTAGTAAATCGGGTCAAGCTTTGCTATACGCTTTTTTTCGGGGTAAAGATTTACAGGTTAGGGCTGTAAATCTGTTTGATATGGGTTTCGATTGAAGCGCGGTTTAAAAACTCGATAAAGGCTAGCGCGACTGTCGAAAGCTGTGTGTTATTGTGAACAGCGTAGTACCAGTGTTTTTCGATTGGAAAATCACTAACATTCAAACGTATTAAGTGGCCGGTATGCTCTTCCAGACGGAAGGCATCGGTTGATAGAATACCGACACCCAGCCCGGCCATAATCGATTGCTTAATCGATTCATAACTGCTCAGTTCCATATAAGGTTCTAAGGTCAGACCGGCATCGGCAAAGACTTCATCAATCGCCTTGCGCACACTGGTTTCGGTTGTAGGCAGAATCAGATTTTGCTTTAACAAACTTTTTAAACTCAGTTTGGCGTGATCGTGCAGTCTTGAGTTCGGGTGGGCAACAACCGCTAGGGTGTGGTTGGCAAAAGGCTCAAATTTCGCATCGATATTTTCGATGACTCGACCGCTTATCACCAGTTCATGTTCTTGGTTTTGCAAGCTTTTGTGGGTGTCGGCCTTGCTTAAAATAGACAGCTTAGGTTTTACCTTAGGGTGTTCTTTTAAGAATTCGGCAATAATAAACGGTAGGAAGTATTTGCTTGCCGACACTCCGGCAATGACCAGGTCACCTTCAAGATTGTCGGTTTGAGCGGTGCGTAAGCGGGTGTTGAAGTCTTCGAAATCTTCCAACAGTATCTGAAATTGTTGATAGGTGGTTTCACCAATCGGGGTGAGGTAGACCTTGCGACCGACCACTTCAATTAAGGGGTCTCCAATCGATTCGGCGAGTTTTTTCAATTGGCTGGATACCGCCGGTTGAGATATGCTCAGTTCTTTAGCGGCTTTGGTAAAGCTTTTGTGACGGGCTACCGTGGCAAACAGACGAATTTGATTAAAGGTTATATTGAGCATAATTTTTCACTATCCAAGCGCTCTAGAGCGAATGTTATGTACTTATTTGGCGTTAATGGAAGTCATTCTACTAACTCTAGTGATTGAGTAAAGAAAAATAAATTAAAACCAGTTTTGATTGGAAAGGGCATTATGGTTTGCCCGAGAGTGTTTGTGGGGTTGTCCTTGCTGACCGAGTTCATAAGCGGCCTTAAGTGCTTTGGCGATGTCAGGGTTGGCTTTCAGGTCCAATTGATGGTCTTCGGCAATGACTTGTAGAAAAGCATCGGCGCCTACTTGAAGGTAAGTCTCCAGAAATTGTTCCACGCGCATTGGCAGCTCGGTAATGGTCGATGCAATGCGTGACTGGAAGCCAATGACTTCAATCTCACTGGATTCCAACATTTCGAATTTATAGGAGATAACGTCCAAGTTATTCAACTTCGCAATACGGTTTGGCAGCTGTTGCAAAAACAGGTCGAAATCGGCAAATGACGCCGGTAAATCGATATCGGCTTGGTAGCAAAAGGTTTCGCCACGAAAATCGAATTTTGCCTGAACCTTAATAGTGGATTTCATCTGCCGTTCCTTTTTCTTGCCAAGTCTTAGTGCGTCAATTTCATAAATACCTGTGGCAACTGCTCCGGCAGTTTTTCCACATCGTCAATCACTGTATAGTGGCTATCGAAGATGGTTTCAACATACTCGTCAGCATTGGGATCCAAAGTGATGCAGTAAGAGTAAATGCCTTTGCCCTTTAGCTCTTCCACCGCTTTATGGGTGTCGTGAATCAGCATCTTCGGGTCTTTGGCATCGATATCCGCCGGTTCGCCGTCGGTCAAGATCAGCATCAGTTTTTTCTCCGCTTCCTGCGCTTCAAGATAGTGTGCCGCATGACGCATGGCGGCTCCCATGCGTGTCGAATAAGACGCTTCCATCGCGGCAATACGAGCCTTAACCTCATCGGTATAGCGCTCCGAATAGCCTTTGATGTGTTGGTAACGTACGTCATGGCGGGTATCCGAACTGAAACCGGCAATGGCGAATTTATCACCGAGCTTATCCACTGTCCAAGACATAATCGCCAAGGCTTCCTGGGATAATTCAAGCAAGGTCTGGCTACCGCCTTCAACACGTTCATTCAACGATTGAGAGGTATCCACCAGCAACATCACCGCGATATTTCGACTGTCGGTGGTGTGGCTGTAGTTGATACGCGGATCTGGTGCCTGGCCGCTCTTGAAATCGATAATCGAACGCAATGCGACATCCAAATCAAGCTCTTCGCCTTCTTCTTGGAAGCGGATGCGTTTCTTGTTCTGCGGTTTGAGCATCTCGATCATCTTTTTCAGGCGTTTGGCGAGGCCATCGTGCTTATCCATCAAGCTATCGATTTTTGCGACATTACCACTTGGGTGCAGGCGCTCGTAAACCGTCGCCCAATCAGGTCGATAGCTTTCCGACAGGTAATCCCACTCGTCATAGTGACGGGGTGGCAGGCTGTTACCGTCATCGACCACTCGGTCTTCCGGCTCATACTCATTGGTATCGATCTCATCCGGCTCATCGTACTCTTCATAATAGAACCAGATACAACGGTTATCATCGCGGTAGGAGACTTCGGTATTGTCGAAGAAAATATCCGGTAAACTGTCCGAGCTCTGCTTACGGGTTTTGACATAGAAATCAATTCCCAATTCGAGCATATCGGCCGAGGTCGAGTTTTCACCTTTCTCTTGCATGACGGCATGAAAACGCTGACGAAAATCTTCCAGTAACGGGTTTTCCGGATCGAAGTTTTCATCGAGCAACGCTCGGGATAAACGGGTCGCACGATAACGTAGACATGACTGTTTTGAATCGTCACAAGCACCTTTTTCAGGGTAAGGGTGCAGATCCAAAAACAGTTTTTTCAGACCCGGATAACGTTGAATCGCCAGATACTCGACACGACAGTCTTCAAAAATCGAGACAAACAGTTGCATGTGTGGCGCATAGTTATCGGCCATTAGCTGACCGGACCAAGTCTTATGCGCCATCATATGCGCCAGAGTGGCACGGTAACGATCTAGTCCACTCACGCCATTGTCTTCGGTATAGACGTCCGGTACGGCAATAATATGATCGTCCAGATAAGGCACCGGTTTACGCAATTGGTCAAAAGCGGTCGCAAACGTCTGGAATGGTAAATCCACTTCCCACATACACTCTTTCAGCATATTCAAATGACGTTCGACATCCTTGAAGGTGGTGCCTTTGCGTTCACGAGTGATAATGCTGCGTGCATCTTGTGACTCAAGCTGGAAATAGGCAATCTGTTCTTCCGGAGCATTCAGGTAATTGCGCGCACCATAATCAATAAAGTTGCGGATACCATTCAGACACAGCTTAGAGATCAGTTGTGGCATGGATTCCAATAAAGGTACCATTCCCGGGCTTTCATGGATAGAGTGATGGCCATGAATGACGGTCTGGGTTTTATCGATATATTCTTCAAGAATATCGAAATAAGTTTGTAATTCCTCAACCGTATCGATACGGCGACAAATACTGCTTAAAGAATTTAAAAACGGAATTAACGCCTTTTTATTCGGGCTGCGCGCCAATTGATAAGAATAATCAGCGACCATTTTCATGGTTCCACGCCCGATATGACGTGCGATTTCCGGCATGATTTCAAGATAAATCAATACCGGCTCAACGCCCATACCGATTTTACAGATGAAATTGGCGCCATCCATATAGGCCTTAACGCCTTCCGGTGACAAGGTGTTATGGGCATCAATAATACAAGCAGGGAAGACCTCTTTGGCCTGCGGGAATCCGCAAGTGAATTTCTGCTGATATTCGGCTAATAATTCTTCATTCATAATTAAACTCTTGCGTTTAAGATGAGAGTTTTAAAAAGCTTTAACTTCTTAATTCTTGTAAATAGGTAATTGCTTCTTTGAAAATGTTGTTTTTGAGTGCTGTGCAAAGCCAGCTAAGGGAGTGTGCATTAAGCACACGACCGAAGCCAATGCCGCACAGAGCTTAAAAACGGCAGAATTCAAAAAAAGTAATTTAGCCGAAGATTAGGGTGATGGCGTTATCTAGCGTTTCGCGAATATCCGCATCATCGGTAATCGGACGCACCAATGCCATCTTACAAGCTTCAACCGGGTCGATGCCTTTGTTGATCAATGTCGCGGCATAAACCATCAAACGAGTAGAGATACCTTCATCCAAACCATGACCTTTCAGGTTACGAGCGGTTTCACCGATCTGCACCAGTTTCTTCGCGGTTTCTTCGTTAACACCACCTTCTTTTTGCAGGATATGAGCTTCGGTTTGTGCATCGGCGTAATCAAAATCAAGTGCACAGAAGCGTTGTTTGGTGGATTGCTTAAGGTCTTTCATTAGCGACTGATAACCTGGGTTATAGGAGATAACCAATTGGAAATCAGGATGCGCTTTGATCAGTTCCCCTTTTTTATCCAAAGACAATTCACGACGATGGTCGGTTAAGGCGTGGATAACAACCATCGTGTCTTGACGTGCTTCAACAATCTCATCCAAATAACAGATAGCGCCGTAACGAGCGGCCATAGTCAAAGGACCATCAACCCAGCGGGTACCGTTGGCATCCAATAGGTAACGACCGACTAAATCCGAAGCGGTAATATCTTCGTTACAAGACACGGTGATGATCGGCTTGCCCAGTTTCCATGCCATATGTTCAACAAAGCGAGACTTACCGCAACCTGTCGGGCCTTTTACCATGACCGGTAGACGAGCGTCATAAGCGGCTTGATAAAGTTCAACTTCGTTTGACTGCGCATCGTAAAAAGGTTCGTTATCGATTTTATATTGTGAAATATCCATGGTCTGTCCCTTTGTCCTGTGAAGCAAGGTGGTTTGGAAAAAATGTCATTAAAAGTAAATTCAATTTAAGTTCTGCTTTTTAAGCGGCATGGCTTAAGACAAAACTGAAATGGTATTTACCTTAAACAAAGTAAGGTTTGGGAAGGGGAGTAAAAACCCCGCCAAAAAAAGCGGGGTTTTTCTAGGTATCAATATAAGAATTGATAGTCAAAGTTGCCTAATGGGTGATGAGAGCGAGGCGGTAAAAGGAACCGGAGCAGAATGTATGTTGATACATGAGCAACGGAAGCGATTTGCCAACAAAGCTATCGTGCCAATTAGGCGGCTTTGGCATCAATTACTTGTGTACACCTAGTTTCTCGCGCCACTCTGGGAAGATCTTGTCCGCATCGTGTGGGAAAGACTCGAATGCGCGAGCAAATTCTGGGTGCTCTTTCGCGTATTCGATTGGGTCTGCACCAGTCTTCCAGCAGTCGTATGCCTGACCTAGAGATAGACCACCAGCCGCTGGGCTGTCGATGTGACCGAATGAACCACCACCACAAGTGTTGATTACGTTACCGTGACCTAGGTTCTCGAAGAAACCAGGTAGACGTAGCGCGTTCATACCACCAGAGATGATTGGCGTAGTCGGCTTCATACCGTGCCACTTCTGGTAGAAGTAAGTACCTTGACACTCATCACGCTCAAGCATGTAAGCTAGTACGCGCTCATCACCGTGGCCTTCCATCTTACCGTAACCCATAGTACCAGTGTGGATACCAGAAGCACCCATCAAACGAGCAAGCTTCATGTAACATAGTGGATCCATACCCATAGGTGACTTATAAGAAGTCAAAGCACCGTGACCTGCGCGGTGGAAGTGTAGGTAAGTATCTGGGAATGCACGACGACATGTTGTTACACCAGCAGGACCGGTTACGAAACCGTCAACAAGGAAAGCAACGTGCTTTTCGTTACCGTACTTAGCGAACTGTTCCAGGATGTAGTCACCACGCTTGATCATTTCACCGTGGAAGTCAGCTGTCACGTTCGCAGAGAACAATTTAGCCTGACCAGTCGCTTGCTGCGCGCGATCCATAGTTTCAGCAACCATAGGAATAACAGTTTCCATTGGGCAGAAATCCTGGTTAGCTTGAGGCTCATCGTTCTTGATGAAATCACCACCTAGCCAGAAGTCATAACAAGCTTTCGCAAATGGCTCAGGACGTAGACCTAGTTTAGGCTTGATGATAGTACCAGCGATGTAACCACCGTCTTTTTCTGGACGGCCTAGCACTTTCCATAGGTCAGAAATGTCAGTAGCTGGACCGTCGAAACGCTTGATCATTTTCTCAGGAACGTAGAAGTCCAACATACGTAGACCAACGTGATCACCCATACCCTGGTTGTTACCTAGGATCAAAGACCACATGTGAGAAACGTTGTAGTGACCATCGATCAAGTTAGGATCGAATAGGTCAACAGGGTAAGCGATCTTCATCAGACCACCTTTGTCACCAAAGGCCGCTTCGTCGATTTCATAAACCAGTGCGTCAACACCACGTGTGAAATCATCAGTAGTAGAAACTTCTACGTTAGTACCTGTTGAAGATTCCGCTGCAACGTGAGCAGCAACTTCTAGAAATCCGTAACCAGTAGCTGGTTTTAGGCGGTATGCAACAAGTAGGTGGTTATCATCAGCGATAAGCTTGTCTTCTTGTAGCGCTAAGTCAGCGTAACGATTCGACTGATCCATTATTTAATCCTTTCGGTTATTAATCATAAGTGTTCTATGAGGAGAACATAGAGTTCTGAAATTTCAGATGGGCGTAGTTTATTTGGGTTTTTGATATAAGTAAAATTCTATCTTTATATTAAGATAATAACCAAATGGTTATGCTAGAATATAGGCCATCGTTTTTAGGGAGTTAGGCGGATACATTTATGCAAATCACTTTGCGCCAATTAAAAGTGTTTATTAAGGTGTCGGAATTGCTCAGTTACACCAAGGCTGCCGAGCAGCTATATATGAGTCAGCCGGCGGTTTCCAAGCAGGTCAAGCATCTTGAAGAGCAAGTCGGCATGGCTCTGTTCGAGCAGGTCGGTAAAAAGATATTCCTGACCGAAGCCGGACAGGAGTTGAAAAAGTATGCCGAGGCGATACTTAACCAAGTGGCTGAAGCCAAAGCGCATTTGATTGAGATGCGCGGAGGCTATAGTGGTAGCTTAAAGGTCGCGGTTGCCACCACCGCCAGTTCTTTTGCCATTGATATGCTCGGCCAGTTCCGACAGCTGTACCCTGAGGTGGATATCGAATTCGAGGTGAGCAACCGTCAAACGCTGCTGCAAAACCTGGAAAACAATCTGGTCGATTTTGTCATTATGGGGGTTCCGCCTGAAAACCATCAATTCCAGGCGGAACCTTTTATGGATAACCCTTTGGTTTTTATTGCGCCAAACAATCATAAGCTGGTCGGTCGCAAGGTGAACATTGAAGAGCTTAGTAAAGAGCCCTTGGTGGTTCGAGAAGAAGGTTCGGGAACCCGTCAGGCGATGGAGAAGTTTTTTCAGAGCAAGCATTGCAGCTTCAATATCGGTACTTTGTTTAATTCCAACGATTCAATCAAAAGTGCGGTGATTTCCGGGCTGGGAGTGGGGCTGGTTTCAGTGCATACCATTCAGTCTGAACTGGAATACAATAAATTGGTTATACTGGATGTGGAAGGTGCGCCGATCAAACGCTCTTGGTATCTGGTGCAACACAAAGATAAGCGTCTATCTTTGATTGCTGAAACTTTTCAGAAGTTTATTTTGGAAAATGCCGTTTTAAAATAAAGAAATACGCTAAATCCATTTAAAACCGACTGCCAAGCCCATTACAATAGTGGTTATAAGTGAATAGTTGGGTTTTGTTATGACCACTCTGGTTTGGCTGCAAAGAGAGTTACGCATTGATGAGTTACCGGCTTTACAGTCGGCGTTGGAAAACGATGGCTCGGTCATCGTCGCGTATTTTCATGATGATAGGTTTCAGGTTGGGCAAGCCAATAGCGCTTGGCTGGCACAGAGTTTACTGACGCTTAAACAAGACTATGAAAGACGCGGCGGTGAGCTTTGGCTGGTGGCAGGGGATTTTTCTTCCTCTTTAGATGAACTGATTGAGCGGTTTGCTATCAAGCAGATCAACTACTCCTATCAGGTAGGCGAGCCTTTTGTTGCCATGCAGCAGATTGCCTTGCAGGTCTGTCAGAAACACCAAATAGCCTTGCAACCGTTTTATTCCGAGTTTCTGTTTCAGCCCGAGCAAATGCTCAATTTGCAAAATAAACCCTATCTGGTCTTCACACCTTTTTATAAGTCGCTGAGTAAAAAGCGATTCCAGATCACCCCTTTGTCAGCGACCCAAAAAGATCTGTCGGCAACGGCCAACATTGCGGTGCCGAAAAATCATGCGGTCTTGCCTGAATCCTTACAGCGTTTGTTGGATCAGCCGTGGGCGCAAAAAGTGATGGCGCATTGGTCGGTTGGGGAAAAACAGGCATGGCAGCATGCCGAGCAATTTATTGCCAATCACTTAGAAAGCTATCTTGAAGAACGTGATTTTCCTTCGATTGCGGCGACCAGTTGTTTATCGGCGCCTTTACATTTTGGTGAATTAACCCTAAAGAGCCTCTATTTTTATATGCTGGTGCGCATTGAAAACGGTCAATTAAACGAAGAGTTTGCGATGGGTTGGTTTAGGCAGTTGGTCTGGAAGGAGTTTGCCAGACATCTGCTTTATTGGTTTCCACAGTTGCAAACCGAACCGTTTCAAACCAAATACGCGCAAATGCAGTGGGATCAGCGGGCCGATATTATGATGCGCTGGCAGCAAGGCTTAACCGGTATTCCGATTATCGATGCGGGTATGCGTGAGCTTTGGCAAACGGGCGTGATGCATAATAGGGTGCGTATGCTGGTTGCCTCTTTATTGACCAAAAACCTAAATCAGCATTGGTTGGCCGGTAAACAATGGTTTGATGATACCCTGGTCGATGCCGATCCGGCCAATAATATTATGGGGTGGCAGTGGGTCGCTGGTTGCGGTGTTGATGCCGCACCTTATTACCGCTTATTCAACCCGGTGACACAAAGCCTCAAGTTCGATGCTAAAGGGCGCTATCTGCGTAAATGGTTGCCGGAATTGGCGGCCTTGAGTGATAAGGCGATTCATGAACCTTGGAATCATGCCATGGAGTGTCAGATGAAAGGCATAACCTTGGGAGAGCAATATCCTCACCCGATGGTCGACTTGCAGCAGAGTCGCAAACAGCATTTAGAGCGCGTTGAGCTGCTCAAGCAAATCAACGCAACTTCTTAAATCCGCAGACAAGTGTTGTTTATTAACGGTAAGCGGTGATTTTGGAACGCAATGCCAAATCCGCCGGGTAAGGATGGAAAAACACTTGGGTTTCGAGGTATTCGGAACCGTAATGTTTTAAAAATTGCTCCAATACCTTGATTACTGCAATCAACGGAACGATGCCTTGCATAAATTCTTCCACCGTTTCATGGTAGTGGGTTTTTTCCGCCTCGGTAATCTCGTTTTTGAAATAACCGTAGATATGGTCAAGTGTATTGCGCATGTGGCCTTTTTTTGTGCGGTAGGATAACAGTGCAAACAGATCCTCTTGATATTGAGCAAGGCATTCATCCAAATTGTGTTTGCGCGTCGTCGCCACCAAAGCACCTAGGCGGCGATAGATTTCTTCATTTTTGGAAAGTAGCAGATATTTGTGGTCGCGATGAAATGCCTGCAACTTGGCAACGCTTGGCTCCTTATTAAGGAATTCGCGCCAGCGAGCCGAAGTAAAAGCTTGTAGCATAAAATTCTCTCTTAGCCAGGCATCGCTCAAACGTCCTTCTTCCTCGACGGCCAAATGCGGCATGGCGGTCACCAAGTCATTGGTGAATAGTCCGGCGCGCATCGGGTCTTTTGAGCCGTGCCATTCTCCACTGGGCTGATAGACCTTGATGCGCTCCAAACCACAGCTTGGTGAACGAGACTTTACAATCGCACCATCCAGTTGCTTGTCGACAAATTTGGGGATGATTTTATCGTTATAGGCTTGCAGGCCTTCTGTATAGTCTGTGTTCGATTTGGGGGCGACCACATGCACTTCATTGCCTATGCCAACCAGGCGCACCGTTTCTCGTGGCGTGCCGATTACCGCCGCTTCCGGGCAGAAAGGATAGAAGTCGGCGTATTTGGCCAGTTGTTTATTGACAAAATCATCCTGAGCATGGCCGCCGTTATAGCGACACTCTGTACCGCGTAAGCAGTCGGAAACAGCGATTTTAATACGAGGAAATTCCATAGCGACTCCAGAAAATAAAATATGCAAAGCCGATTTATAATTATCTAAGTTTAACGCTTAAATGTATTGGGCCTGAATGTTATTGTATATGACTATCGATAAACTTAAACCGTCGTTGTTCGTTGTTATGGTTTTTGATGTGGTTGTGTGCGGTAAATGCTTTGAATAGAGGGTTGAGTTATGAGTAAGAGTGATTCAGAAGTGAATTTGGCAATGGACTTAGCGAAAAAGGTGGTTGTCCATACTGCTGACATGCCTTGGCAGGGTAGCCCATCTGACGGTGTTTTGCGTAAGCCTTTGGAGCGAGAAAACCAAGAAAGCGGGCGCACGACCAGTATTGTTCAATTCATGCCGGGAGCGTCATTCAGACCACATGCTCATCCTCTTGGAGAAGAAATCTTGGTATTGGAAGGCGTGTTCAGTGATGAAAGCGGCGATTTTCCTGCGGGTACCTATTTCAGAAATCCGCCTGGTACATCGCATCAACCTTTTTCAGAGCAAGGCTGTACCTTATTGGTCAAGCTTGATCAGTTCGATCCTGAAGACCAAGAGCCGGTAAAGGTCCAAACCGACTTTAACCCTGTCAGTCCCGGTATTGGCAATCTGCGGGTAATGGGGTTGCATCAATTTAAAACGGAAAGTTGTGCGCTGGTGTTTTGGCCTGCAGGTGAGGTTTTTCAAGCGCATCGCCACTGGGGCGGTGAAGAGATTTTCGTTATCTATGGTGAGCTGATCGATGAGCACGGTCGTTATCCGCAAGGAACCTGGTTGAGAAGTCCACATTTGAGTGAGCATTTTCCCTATGTCGAGCAGGACACTTTGATTTGGGTAAAAACCGGGCATTTGTAATGTTCCAATAAGGTGCGGGTTTTGTTTTTATCTGGTTCGATATTATTCTTTTTTTTATGTTTTCTATTCTTTACTCCTAATTATTTCCTATAAAAAGGCAATTCCTGAAAGTTGGCATTATCGGTGCTAATGGGTTATTACGGTTTTATTAATTAGTAATAATTGGAGCAGGAAATGAAGTCTAAGTTTGTATCAAAGACATTTAGTGTGATTGCTGGTTTAGCAATGAGTGCCATGACATGGCAAGCGAATGCCGCGGAACCTTTGAAGATCGGTTACAGCGATTGGCCTGGATGGGTTGCTTGGGAAGTGGCAATCCAGAAAGATTGGTTTAAAGAAGCCGGTGTGGATGTCAAATTCGAATGGTTCGACTATGTCGCTTCTATGGATGCTTATGCGGCAGGTCAGTTGGATGCGGTTGGTATGACCAATGGTGATGCATTGGTAACCGGCTCTACTGGTGCGCCAAGCACAATGATCTTAATCAACGACTACTCTAACGGTAACGATATGGTCGTTGGTCAGCCTGGTATTGAATCAATCAAAGATTTAAAAGGTAAAAAAGTCGGTGTTGAGGTCGGTTTCGTTGGACACCTTTTACTGCTTACCGGTCTGGAAGCCAACGGCATGTCTGAATCAGACGTGACTTTGGTGAATGTTCCAACGAATGAAAGCCCTCAAGTATTGGCTTCAGGTGAAGTGGATGCGATTGTGGCATGGCAGCCAAGTTCTGGGCAAGCACTTAAATTGGTACCAGGTTCTAAAGCGATTTTCACATCAGCTGACAAACCGGGGATTATCTTCGACGGTCTTTCTGTAAACCCTGCAAGCTTGGCTGAGCGTCGTGATGATTGGAAGAAAGTGGTTGATGTTTGGTACAAAGCTATCGACTTTATCAATGATCCTAAAACAACAGATGAAGCGGTTGAGATCATGGCTTCCCGTGTCGGTCTGACCGCGGCTGAGTATAAGCCATTCCTTAAGGGAACTAAGCTACTGACTTTGGAAGAAGCGAAAGCGGCTTATACCAAAGCGGATACGCTTGAATCAATCTACGGTTCTTCAAAGGTCTCTGACGATTTCAACGTTGCTAACAAAGTTTACGATGCTCCACAAGATATCGAATCATACTTTGACGGGTCTTTGACCAACGCAATGTAAACCTTATATAAACTTTCCTCGTTTATAGTCTTTCAGCCTTCTTTTGAAGGCTGTTTTTTTGTCCAGACCTAATTCGAATTAAAGCCAGTTGTTGCTGACAAAGGAGTTGTTTGTGTTATCTCGACTGTTTCGACATAAAGATGCGCTATGGCCTACGCTTGCAGTGATAGGTTATATCCTGCTGACTTATCTATCAGGCTGGATGTTGGCGTTGACTGATAATCCATGGCTGGCGCTTTTGGCTGTGCCCTTATTGGCACATGCTATGGTCATCGCCGCTTATATGGTTCACGAAGCTGCGCACATGGCGGTCTTCAAGGACAAAAAACATAACCGTTGGTTCGCCGAGTGTATGCTCTGGATTTGCGGTATGAACTATTCCAGTTTTGACGACATCGCCCATAAACATAACCGCCATCATTCCGATCGAGCCGATATCGTGTCATTTGATTTTCGTCCCAAGCTGGCCAATCACCCTAAATTTCTGCGATTGTTGCAGATCTTGGAATGGTTTTATATTCCAGCACTGGAATTGATGATGCATGCTTTGGTGGTTATTTTGCCGTTTATCAAACCAGATCGTAAGCAACGCCGAACCAGAGTCATCGTTGTCAGCTTGGTACGCGTGTCGTTGTTCAGCTATTTGATTTATTTGTCCTTAGCGGTGTTATGGGTCTATCCGTTGGCGTATCTGCTGTTTTTAACGGTCATGCGTTTTATGGATGTGCATCAGCACACCTATGAGCTTTATGAAACGCTGGATCAAAAACGCGGTCCGGAAGCGCGTCTGCGCGATAGGGCTTTTGAAAGCCATAATACCTATTCCAATTTGCTCTCGGTGTCCTATCCGTGGCTAAACCTATTGGTGCTTAACTTTTGTTATCACAATGTGCATCACGATAAACAGCTCGAGCCTTGGTATCGTCTGCCAAAACTGCACCAACAGTTATACGGTGACAATACCGAGCAGTTATTGACCTTTAGGCATCTTGTGAAAAGTTTTCATAAATACCGTATACCGAGAATGCTCAATGCCGACCCGATTGATCTGAATGTCAAAAAAGATGAAGGCGAGAGTTTTATCGGTGTCGATGGCGTTTCGTTTTTGACGGCGCATTAACAAACAGGGTGGAATTATGACTAAGGTGAAAAAATTCTGGCCGATTCTGACCGGAACACATTTATATGAAAAGACGCTTTCTACCCGTAATGTCGGGCATGGCGAGCTGATCAAAGCGCCGATTCTGGCGTATTTGATCGAAACCTCTCAGGGGCGCATTTTGTTTGATGTCGGTTGTGACTATAAAAAAATCAATCAGCCGGATTTAAGAAAACATTATTACGAACACGACGGCTTTGAGTTCGGCCCGCCGCAAATGGAAGAAGCGCAGCGCCTGCCGAATAAACTGGAGATTTTGGGCTTGCAACCGACCGATATTGATATGGTGTTTTGCAGTCATCTGCATTTCGATCATGCCGGTGGCCTATGTGAGTTTTGTGGTGCTGAGGTGCATGTTCACGCCAAAGAGTTGGCGGCGGCCAAGGAGCCGGCGGATGACGCTTATTTTGCCGATGACTTCGAGTTACCGTTAAACTGGAAGCTGCAAACAAAAGAGTACTCTCTTGTCGAAGGGGTGGATGCCATTGAAACTCCGGGGCATACCGCTGGACATATGTCATTGTTGATTGAACTGCCAAAAGGCTCGCCAATCCTGTTGGCCGGTGATGCCGCCGATTTACAAGAGAATATTGATAAAGAAATCGCTCCGGGATTATGTTGGCAGGATAATGAATCTTTGGCGATAGCCAGTATTCAAAAACTCAAACAGATAGCCGAGAAAAAACATGCCGATTTATGGCCGAACCATGACTGGGAGTTTTTTCAAAGACACGATATTTTCCCGCGTTATTTTCGGTGAGAACAACTATGCAGCTACGCACCTTTAAAACTCTTTGGGGTAACCAACTCAGTATTCAAGATGCCTGTGAACAGGCGCGCTTGGCGAGCTTCGATGGTATAGAAGGCCAAGCACCCAGATATCAAGAGCACCGTCTGTTATGGTTGGATGCCTTGTCTTACAACCATTGTCAGTATATTGCCGAGATTGTCACAGGTGGCGACTATGTGCCCGACAGACAGTGGACGATGCAGCAGCATCTGGATGACCTTGCCGAGCAACTGGATAATGCGGCTTTATTGAAACCCATATTCGCCACCGCTATCACCGGTTGTGACGCTTGGAGTCTAGAGCAGAATATCGAGTTCTTCGCAAAAGCGATGGATTTGGCCAGAGAGCGCAATATGACATTGAGTTTTGAAACCCATCGCAGTCGCAGTTTATTTACTCCATGGGTTACCGAAGCGATTGTCAAAGCCTTGCCGGAGATTAAACTCACTTTGGATATCAGTCACTGGTGTGTGGTTTGTGAAAGATTGATGGATAGCGAAATCCAGACCTTGCAGGCGATTGTCGATAATGTGCATCACATCCATGCCAGAGTCGGCTATGATCAAGGGCCACAGGTACCTGACCCCAGAGCGCCGGAATATGAAGACGCTTTGGCTTCTCATGAAAGAATCTGGCAGATGGTGTGGACCGAACAACTCAATAACAATCATGCTATCAGTACCTTAACCCCTGAGTTTGGCCCGGATGGCTATTGTCATCTGCAACCCTATACTCAGCAACCGGTAGTCGATATCTGGGAAGTGAATCGCTGGATGAATATTCACCAGCAACAACACTTCAAAGCTTTTATGGATGTCAATTTATGACGAATTTACAGGGCAGGTCAATGATGACAATCTATCTTTTGCTTTGTTCTGGGCTGTCAGGAGAAATGAATTAATGCAATCTATCGCAGTTTGGACTTTATTGGGCGCGTCCATCTTATGGGGCATGACCTGGCTACCGTTGAAATATCTACATCAGTTAGGTTTTGACGGCATTCTTATTACGCTTTGGGTGTATCTATTGATGTTTGCCTTGGCGATGCCTTTCGTCTGGCGTTACCGAGCTTATATCACTCCACACTGGAAGCCTCTGCTTGGAGTGATGTTGCTTGGTGGTGGAGCGCAACTGGCATTCAATACCTCAATGATATACGGCGATGTGATTCGTGCCATGGTATTGTTTTATCTGATTCCGCTCTGGGGTGTTTTAGGCGGTCGAATCTTTCTTGGCGAGCTCATTACACCGATTCGAGCGCTGGGCATGGTGCTTTCGGTATTTGGCGCCTTTTTGGTGGTTGGCGGGTTTGATGCGTTTGAATCACCACCTACCTGGATCGATGCCTTGGCTATCGCTTCGGGCTTTTTGTTTGCCATGAACAATATCACCTTTAGGGCTTCTACGGAAACGCCGGTAATGCTCAAGGTACCGTTTATGTTTTTAGGTGCGGTGCTATTTTCCACATTGGTGGTTATCGCCATGCAGGAACCTTTAATGCCGAGCGTTTCTGTGGATGCGTGGTGGATCTTGTTCGCCTATGCCGCGATTTGGATGATGCTGGCAAATTTGGCAACCCAGTGGGCGGTCACCAAAATGGAGTCGGGTAAGTCATCGATTATTCTGATTCTTGAATTGGTTACCGCCGTGGTTTCCGCGAGTTTGATTTTGGGAGAGACCATGAGTTTTTGGGAGATGGTCGGAGGCGGCTTTATTCTCTTGGCAGCCATGTTGGAAACCGTACCGCAAAATACGGGCAAAGAACGCACCAAAATGAATAATTTGGGTGCGCTATAAGCTTGATTTTGCGGGGGGCATTTTGAAATCTTGCTAAAATAGTCATAACCTTCTGTTTTAAAAGAAAAATTAAGCCTTCGGGCTTTTTTTTGTTTATATGGTATTACGAATTTTATAAAAAGTAATAATTTTAATGGGGTGTTTATGCAGTGGCATCTAATGACTTGGCCGGAAGTGGCAGAGTTCAGCCAAACGGATTCCGCCGCGGCATTATTGCCGGTTGGGGCAACCGAGCAGCACGGTCCGCATTTAGGCTGTGGTATGGATAGCGAGATTGCCGACCAATTAGCCAAAGTGGTTGGCGAGCTTACCGATATCGCGGTATTACCGACCTTGCCTTATGGTTGCTCGATAGGTCATTCCAAGCGTTGGCCAGGTACTATCGCCTTGCAGCCGAAAACACTGATCGATGTGGTTAAAGAAATTGGCGACTGGGTAGCCTATAGCGGCTTTAAACGTCTGTTTATCTTAAATAGTCATGTCTCCAATTTCGCGCCATTGCGTTGCGCCTTGGAAATGCTGCGTGCCGAGCACGACGATTTGAAGGTGGCGATTATCAATTCAGCCACGATCAGTGAACGGGTTCGCGCGCGCCATTTTGAAGATGCCGATGACTGGCACGCCAATGAAGCCGAAACATCGTTAATGATGGCGCTTACCCCTGAAATTGTGCGCGAAGATTTATTAACCGAAGCGGATGATCCGGACAGAACCGAGCAATGCGTGTTTTCACATCCGGTCAATCGCACCAGTTTGAACGGGGTGACCGGAAAACCGAGTTTGGCCAGTAAAGCCAAGGGAGAAGAGTTATTTCAATGGATGAGCGAAGATTTGCTCGCCAAAATCAACCAAGGGCTTAAGGAACAGGCGCCTTTGGATTATTCCTATCACCAATCATTAATCGACGACGCTGCCAACGAAGGTCGCAAACGTTAATCAAGTCAATAACTACGCGGATCGAATCAAGGAGATTTCAATGAACAGCGAAGTAGATGTTAAACAGCTTAAAGAAGAGTGGAAATCAAACGGGGTGAAATACTGCCTTGGTGCCTATGTCGACATTCACGGTATCCCGAAGGGTAAGGTAGTGCCGATCGATCACCTTGAGCATATGGTAGAAGGTTCAGAACTTTATACCGGTTATGCATTGGATGGATTGGGACAAAAACCGAATGAAGATGAGATCGCTTCGGTTCCGGATTTAAATAGCGCGATTCAACTGCCTTGGCAGCCGGAAATGATATGGATGGCAGCCGATAACACCTTGCATGGCGAACCTTATGAAATCAATACCCGTGTTGCCTTGAAAAAAGTGCTTAAAGAAGCCGAAGAGATGGGCTTTGGCTTTAACTTGGGTATCGAGTGTGAGCTATTCGTTCTAAAAGAAGAAGAGGATGGCAGTCTTTCGGTGCCAGACCCGGATGATAGACTAATCAAGCCTTGTTATGACGTGCGTAGCTTTATGAACCGTTTCGAATGGCTTGATAAAATGGCGACCACGATTAATGAACTTGGTTGGGATCTGTATTCATTCGACCATGAAGATGCCAATGGCCAGTATGAATTCGACTTCCAGTACAGCGATGCGTTGACCATGTGTGACCGTTTTATTTTCTTCCGCTATATGGCCAAGCATTACGCCAAAGAAGAAGGGCTGTTGGCGACCTTTATGCCTAAACCTTATGCCGATAAGACCGGTAACGGTGCGCACTTCAATATGTCTCTGTTCGATAAGGAAACCGGTGAGAACGTCTTCAAATGTGATCCCAAAGACGACCCTCGCGGTTTAGGGCTGACCGAGCTGGGCTATCAGTTTATCGCCGGTGTCATCAAACATGGTCCGGCTTTATGTGCGGTGTTCTCGCCTACGGTCAACAGTTACAAACGTCTGGTGCGTCAGGGAGATATGAAGACCTTCTCATGGGCGCCTGTATTCAATTCATTCGGTTCGAACAACCGTACCAACTCGATTCGTGTACCGATGGGTGGCGGACGTTTCGAATCACGTAATGCTGATGGTGCAGTCAACCCTTATCTGGCGGCAACGCTAGTATTAGCGGCGGGGCTAGAAGGTATCCGTGAAAAGCTCGATCCGGGTCATGCTCAGGAAGATAATCTGTATGAATTAAGCGAACAAGAGCGTGCCGAACGCGGTATTGAGTTTCTGCCGCAAAACCTGCTTGAAGCGGTGGAAGCGTTTGCCGCCGACCCGTTTGTGGAAGAGGCGTTAGGGAAAGAGTTGCGGGATGAATTCATTACCTATAAAAAACGTGAATGGCGTGAATATCACGAAACGATTTCCGCTTGGGAAATCAAACGTTATAGCCACCTGTTCTAATCCATTTTAGAAACACGTTCATCTTATTTCAACGCCTCTTGTCCTAAGAGGTGTTGGGATGCCTGTCTGGCGCCATATCGTTGATTATTTTTTTGAAAAATAGGCACTTTTCCTAGTGCGCTTTGATATTATTCTAACTAAGCTTATCTGAAAATTTTCTTGTCTGCCGTATCTTGAAAACACTAGAAAGTCGGCTTTTGATGAATTCATTGAGTTTCATCGGTATTAATATTTCGGTTGGCTTATCACAATCTGTAAAGCACCATCGATTAAACAATACAGCTATTCAACGACGCATAGTTTCTCAAAACCTTAATTTTATTAAAACTCTCAGGCTAGAGGGATTTTTTGATGCATAAAGACGTTGTTCCAATTCTTAATCAGTATTACCAACAAGTGGCGGATATTATTCTGGCGCGACAGAATCCCATTACCGGGTTATTGCCTGCCAGTACGGCGATTACCGCACATGGGGATTACACCGATGCCTGGGTTCGAGATAACGTCTATAGCATTTTGGCCGCTTGGGGGCTGGCGTTGGCTTATCGCAAGGTCGACGATACCCAAGGTCGGGCGTTCCAGTTGGAGCAGAGTGTCGTCAAGCTGATGCGTGGTTTGCTGATTTCGATGATGAAGCAATCACCTAAAGTCGAAGCCTTCAAATATTCTCAAGATCCGATGCAGGCATTGCATGCCAAATACGCCACCGCAACGGGTGATCCGGTTGTAGGGGATGATGAATGGGGGCATTTGCAGATTGATGCCACCAGTATTTTTCTATTGATGCTGGCGCAGATGACCGCTTCCGGTTTGCGTATTATCTTTAGCTTGGATGAAGTGCGTTTCATTCAGAACCTGGTGCATTACATCGGTCGGGCTTATCGTACCCCTGATTATGGTATCTGGGAGAGGGGCAATAAGATCAATCACGGTATCGCCGAGGTCAACAGCAGTTCGGTCGGTATGGCAAAAGCCGCTCTGGAGGCGATGGACGGCTTCAACTGTTTTGGCGCCGAAGGTGGAATAGGCAGTATCATTCATGCCATTCCGGATGAAATCGCTCGTGCCCGTATCACCTTGGAAAGCGCCTTACCATCCGAATCGCTTTCCAAAGAAGTCGATGCGGCGACCTTGAGTGTGATCGGTTTCCCGGCATTTGCCGTTGAGGACGAAGACATTGTCAATCAAACCCTTGAAGAGGTGATTGGCAAACTCTCAGGCAATTACGGTTGTAAACGTTTTTTGCGTGATGGTCATCAGGCAGCCAATGAAGATGCCAAGCGTCTTTATTATGAACCTGAGGAGATGAAACAGTTCGAGCACATCGAATGCGAATGGCCGCTGTTTTTCACCTATTTATTCCTTCATTTCCTGTTTACGGGTCAAGCCGAACAGGCCAGCTTCTATCGCGATAAACTGGAGAGTTTACTGGTCGAACGCAATGGTCAGAAGTTGCTGCCGGAACTTTATGTGGTGCCACTCGATAAGATTGAAGCGGAGCGTGAAAACCCCGGTTCGCAAATTCGTGAACCGAATGAAAACGTACCTTTGGTCTGGGCACAAAGCCTGTTTATCCTTGGTTCATTGGTACAGGACGGCTTGCTTGGTACCGCCGATATCGACCCTTTAGGACGACATAGAAATATCGGTAAAAAATTCGGTAAACAGGTTCAGTTCTGCCTGATTGCTGAAGATGAGCAGGTGCAAAACAAACTCCATGAGTATGGCTTGGTTACCGAAACCCTACAACAGCTTCATCCTATTCAAATTCAGCAAGCCAGTTCGCTTGCCGACGCTTTTGAATGGTTGGGCTGTTGTGATAGCTTGGGTTTGACCGGCAGGCCACATCGTAATCCACGTGGTTTGACCACTTCTTGTGTGTATGAATACGCAGGCAATCAATTTATTTTCCAACCTCAGTTTTTGAACCGCCATGATTTTTACCTGACACAGGATAATCTCATGTTGGTGCGGCGCCTCAAAATGGAAATGGGTTATATCCACCGTCAATGGAATTTACCTGGACGCCCCTTGGTTGTGATGGTGGTCAACCAATCCATGTTAAGTAAGGGAGGGAGCAAGGCATTGTTGGAGTTCATGGAGGAATGTCGTCTAGGACAGTTTGGTGATGTTCCCGTTAAGCTCGGTTTATTGAAAACCTTCTTGCCGACTTCCGCAAAACGTAGTTTGCATTATCTGCCTAGGCCTCCTGGCGAGAATCAAGCGTTTGTTGAACAGCAGAAACCTTGTTTGATTCTGCCTGTCAATGAAGCGAACCATAACACCGATCTGGATATTGTCAGTATGGAAAAATGGAAAGATGATGCGCTCATCGCCAAACTCATCCACAGTGATAACCTCAGGGAGCAATTTTTCATTTTGCAAATTCTGTTGATCAGACATGGTGCCGACTTCGATTTGGGGCTGAAAAATGCGGATGGCAAGCAGTGCGCTATCAAGCAATTGCTGGAGGAGCTCTATCTCTACGCTGGCGAGCAAAATGATTGGAGTATCTTGCGTCGTGCTGCCGCTTGCCTTGGCAAGCATGACATCAACTTGGAAGGTGCCGTCACTGAAATTCTAGTACGTAAAATCGCACTCAGTGTATCACGTCAATACAGTAAACCATCGACTATTCGCCAGCCGATGGGGGCTGACGAAATACTCAATATTATCAAAGAGTTCAATGGCGATGACCAAAGAGCCCAGATCCTGACTCAGGAACTCATTTTGAACCTGGGTTTGATGATACGATCAAGCGAAGAATTTTTCCATAATCTGACGATGATTCGGACCGGTCAGTTGTTACAACTGCTCGCGGGTCATATTCGATATATTGAGGAGGGTACCAGCGCGGATGATGCCTTGGAACTGTTAATGAATAAGGCGCCGCATGAAATCGCACAAGCTTTGCACTATGTGCTGGAACACCATGCCGATGTGCAGGAGGAGCTTTATCAGCAGGAATTGATGACATTCGATAATAGCGATGACGAGCTGTCCTTGCCTAAATTCGAATCGAATATGGATCCTGAACTCGGTAATGCCCAAGACTGGCATCATTGGCGAAAAATCAACGGCAGTATCGGTAGGCACCCCGATGGCTTCTATGAAGGGGTCTGGGATATTGTCAATCAAACTGCGGGCTTGGTTATCGGTGATCAGTGGAACCCTAAGCGTCGCCTCGATCATGCGCTGTGTTCGAATATGACGCGTGGTGAGAAACTCTTTCAGGACATGGTCGATCACTTGTTAAACAAAACACCGATTCCTGAGGTGAGCAGACTTTATTACGAAGCGCTGATGGTGTTGGGCTTGATAATGCGAGCGAATCCTAAGTTACGTACAGAGGATTCGATGTTTATCGATGTCATCTTGGGACATGCTGTACGCTTACATTGGTTATCGCAAGCGGGCAATGAAATCATTGATTATCAGGATAATCGAGCCCAAGCTTGGCAGGAATTTTATTATTTGGCGCCGCATGATGTTGCCAATGCGGTGGTGGATGCTTTTTGTTTCTTGCATAAATCGAAGTAAGGGTAATGCATCCATTTACAAATTAGCAATCATTATGGGAGTGGTTTATGTCTCGAGTATTGGCTGGCGATGTCGGTGGCACCAAAACGGTTTTGGCGATTTATAAGGCAGAGAAAGGCGAGCTTGCAGAGATTTGCAAAGCCATTTATCCAAGTGGTAAACATTCATGTTTTGAAGACCTGATTGCAGAATTCCTTGGCGAAGATTCTTCTATTGATTGCGCCGCGTTTGGGATTGCCGGACCTATCAAAAACCAATGTTGCGTTACCACGAATTTACCTTGGACAATCGATGCGAAAACTATCCAGCAAACCTTCAATATCGAAAAAGTGCATCTGCTTAATGATTTGGAATCCGCCGCTTACGGCATTTTGCAACTGGATAGCTTTCATGAGCTGAACCCTAATGCTATAGAGCAATCAGGGCATATTGCGGTGATTGCCGCCGGTACAGGTTTGGGGGAGGCCATTCTATTTTTTGATGGTGAACAACACCACGCCATGCCGACCGAAGGCGGCCATTGTGAGTTTGCACCACAAAATGAATTTGAAGACCATTTGCTGCTATTCTTACGCCAACGTTTTCAAGGTCATGTCAGTATCGAGCGTCTTTTGTCCGGAGACGGTTTTGGTAATATTTATGACTTTTTGAAAAGCATTGAGTTTGCCAAATCCGATATGGAATTGGAGAAACGTATGCAATCTGAAGATCGCAATGCGCTGATCAGTCAAACGGCTCTGGAAGATCATGATTTACTCTGTTCTCAAGCATTGAAAATGTTTTGCCGTATCTATGGCGCCGAAGCCGGTAACCTTGCCTTGAAAACCCTGCCTTTAGGAGGTGTTTATATTGCTGGAGGCATTGCCCCAAAAATCAAACAAGCGATGAAGGACGGCTTGTTTATGGAAGGTTTTCTGGATAAGGGCCGAATGCGTCACGCGATTGAACAAATTCCAGTCAGGATTGTCGATAACCCGGAAGCGCCCTTATTAGGCGCGGCCTATTTTGCTAGCCAGAGAATCAAATAATTTATGCTCGGCTATTGGTTTGAAAGAGAATGCGCCGTTTGCCGTAGAATTCAGTTGACCCTAGTTAAACAGCGTCATTTTCTACGAATTAACTAGCCGATCGCTTAGACATCCAATTACGCCAACCTCCGGTTGAACTGATATCTTCAGCGCCTTCAATACCGTAAGGTTCACAGATAAAACCGACCACTTCCTTGCCGTCAATCAACTCGATTTTGCCTAAGCCGAGCGGTGAAGGAATCAATGCCAAAAACGAACCTAAATGCGCTTTGGGCATCGACCAGACTTCAACCTCAATGCTTTGTCCGTCTTGATCGGTTTTAATCAATCCCGGTTTAAGAATAGGGCGGCTTGCTAACTCAAAAAAACGATATTTTTCAGCGGTTTTGGTGGTTTGCAAAAGCTTGGCATTGCGTTCAAGCAATTGGCCATTCAGCGGAAAACCACTCAAATGTGCGCCGACCACGGCCAATTCGATATGCTGGCTATTGGTAAAATGGCTGCTATTGCTCTGAGGTAAAGGCAGCTCTTTTGCGCCTGCCGTTTGCACAAAATGCGGTTGCAGGCTGTCGACCAGTTGCAATAGCTTGGCATCACTGCCTGCAGGGGCAAACAAGGTCACGCCGGTGGGAAGGTGGTCTTGTCTGAATCCGGTCGGCATCGCGACAGCGGCATAATCCAATAGATTCATAAAGTTGGTATAGGTTCCTAAGATCGAGTTTAGTCCAATAGGATTGTTTTTAATCTGCTCGATGGAATAGATGGTCGGAGTGGTCGGTGTCATCATGCAATCAATGCCAGACTCATTCCAGATAATTTCAGCCTTGCGTTGCGCGTTTTGCAGCGCATAACTGCCTTTATAGGCATCGGCGGCGGAAAGGTTTCGCGCTCCGGCAACGATATTCGCTACCGTCGGATCCATAATCTCTTCGTTTTGTTCGAAGAAGGCTTCAATCGCGACATAACGCTCGGCAACCCAGGCACCGCCATAAAGCAGCTTGGCGGTTTCAATCCAGATAGCGAAAGGCACTTCTTTGGTCTGGTAACCCAAAGCTTCGATTTTAGCTTGGCTTGACAAGAAATTTTGCTCGGCATCCTTATCACCGGCAAAAAACAGCGAGGCCTTGTCGGGAATGCCGATAATCGGTTTGACTGCCCAAGCCGGCGCATTGAGACTGTCCAGTTCTCGACTGAATTCATCTTCGGCATCAAACTGTGCACTGACCTGCATGACGCTATAAGCATCCTGCGCATTCAGGGCGAAAATGCTCACCACATCTTGAGAGCGCACAGCCGGCACCACGCCTTTTGTACTCAATAGCCCTTTGGAGGGTTTTAGACCCACCAGATTATTGAAGGTGGCAGGTACTCGGCCGGAACCTGCTGTATCGGTGCCGAGCGAGAAAGTGCATAGGTTCAATGCCAAAGAGATTGCCGAACCGGAACTGGAACCACCGGAAATCATTTTGAAATCGAAACTATTATGACAAACCCCGTAAGGAGAACGTGTACCGACCAATCCGGTGGCGAACTGATCCATATTCGATTTCGCTAAAGGAATCGCACCGGCCTCGATCAATAATTCCACCACAGTCGCGGACTCTTCTGGAATGTAACTGTATTCTTTACAAGCCGCGGTAGTAGGAATACCTGCTAAATCGATATTGTCCTTGATGACAAACGGCACGCCCCATAAAGGCAAACTGTTCGGCTCGCTGCTTTCCAAGCGGCTGATATAGGGCTCCAATTCAGCCTCATTGAGCAGGTGAATAAACACATTGTAATGCTCATAGTGGGTGGCTTTTTCACGCAGCATCGCCATCAGACCACGCGGCGTTAAACCGCCGGTTTGGTAGAGCTTTTGTAGCGATTCAAGGCTAAGGTTTAATTCATGCATGGGTGTCTTCCTTTAATACCATCAGTGCCTGACCGGTTTGAATCAGGTCGCCTTCATTCACTAAAATTTCGCTTACTGTGCCGCTGAATTCGGCATTGACAGGGATTTCGATTTTCATGGTTTCCAAAATGGCGATCACCTGGTCCTCTTCGACGCGGTCTCCTGGTTTGACTTGCAGTTTCCAGACACTGCCGGTAATCGGCGAATTGGCCGCGGCAAACCCTTCTGGAATCTGTAAAGGTGCATCGGCTTGCAATTCTTCTTGTTCGGTGTCCGATTCGAAGTTCGCCAATCCTGATTCTTCCCAGTACAAACGCTCGGCTTCGAATGCGGCCTGCTGAGTGTCTTGGAATTCGCCAATGCTGTCGTCGTTTTCGGCAAGGAACTGCTGATAAGCATTCAATGACAGTTCGGTCTCTTCGATTTCAATGTCAAAACGTCCCAGAGGGAAATCGAGACGTGCCTGTTTCAGTTCTTCTTCACTGACCGGATAGAATTTAATCTGATCGAAGAAATCCAATAACCAAGGTTTGTCGGAACTGAAGTTCTGTGTTTGGAAATAGGCGTTCCACATCTGGATGGTGCGACCCACAAACTGATAACCGCCCGGGCCTTCCATACCGTAAACGCACATATAGGCACCACCGATACCGACGGCGTTTTCCGGTGTCCAGGTTCGTGCCGGGTTGTATTTGGTGGTGACCAGACGGTGACGAGGGTCAAGCGGGGTTGCAACCGGAGCGCCCAGATAGACATCACCCAAGCCCATCACCAGATAGTTGGCGTTAAAGACAATCTTTTTGACATCTTCAATGCTGTCCAAGCCGTTAATTCGGCGGATAAACTCGATATTGCTCGGACACCATGGGGCATTAGGACGGACCGTGGTCATGTATTTTTCAATTGCCAAACGTGTGCTCGGATCATCCCAAGATAACGGCAGATGAACAATGCGACTTTTTACCGTCAGGTCCTTACCGGAACCGACTTCGCTTTCCAGCGCAATCAATTTTTCCAGTAAATCTTGTTGTGAGATTTGTCTTGGGTCGTAATGCACCTGCAACGAACGGATACCTGGTGTCAGGTCCTTCAAAAACGCCCATTTTTGCGCCGGGTTGTCGTTATCACGCAAATCACGCAGCTTTTCGAACAACACCTGAATACGGAAACGCAACGCCAGATCCAGTTCCATCGCTCCATATTCGATGAGAAGGTGAGAGTCGCCGGAACGGCGGTATTTAACGCCGATTTCATGTTGCGTATGGTCCTGTTCAAAAGCAATGCAGGATTGTTCGGTTGAACTGTCTAAAAACTCTAGAGTAGGCGTGACCTTGTCATTTAGTGAGAGAATTGCCGCTTCTTGGGCTTTTAACGCTCTTTCCGCTTCCGCTGTACTAACCGCCTTGAACTTGACCTTGTCGCCCGGGCGCAGTTGCCCCATTTTCCATTGTTCGGCTTCGATAATGGTGGCTGGGCAGACAAACCCCCCTAAGCTTGGACCGTCTTGCGCGAGAATCACCGGCATATCACCGGTGAAATCGATTGCACCGATGGCATAGGGATTGTCGTGGATATTGGAAGGGTGTAGGCCGGCTTCACCACCACTGTTGCGAGCCCATTGCGGTTTCGGGCCAATCAATCGAATCCCGGTACGGCTTGAGTTGTAATGTACTTTCCATTCGGCAGAGAAGAAGTTTTCGATATCGTCTTCGGTAAAGAAGTCCGGGCAGCCTTGCGGACCGTAAATGACTGCGATTTCATACAGGTTGCCTAAAGTTGGAATAGCGTTGTCAGGTAGTTTAATCAGTTCATCCTGTGTATCTAGATTCTGTACACGCAACACATCACCAATACGTAACAGGCGACCACCGTGACCACCGAAGCCGCCTAAAGAGAAGGTGGTTTTACTGCCCATATAATCGGGCACATCAAAGCCGCCTAATACTGCCAGATAGGCGCGTTGACCGATATCTTTAATGACTTTTGATTTCAGTTGTTGACCGGCTTTGACCTTAATCGCCCGGTTTTGGGCAATCGGCTCTTTATCCAGGGTGGCTTTAATATCGGCACCGGTAATACAGATCATTGTATCGGTATCGAATTTCATACTGATACCCGATACCGTCATTTCAATGGTCGCGGCATCTTCCGGGTTGTTTAGGCAACGGTTCGCCAAACGATGGGAAAGCGCATCCATAGGCCCTGATGGTGGCACACCGATATCCCAATAGCCGACTCGCCCCGGATAGCTCACCAGCATAGAGTGAGTTCCCGGATTAGTGACCTCAATCGTATTTGGGGTGTGTTTAAAACCGTTCAAGAACTGGGTGAACAGCTGAGCACCGACTTTAAAGGTATCATTATGGCTAAGCGCTTCAAGATAAGCGACATTGGTTTCAAAGCCGTGAATCTGCGTTTCATGCAATGCGTCTTGCAAAGCGCTGATCGTGCTTTCACGGCTCTCGCCTTTAACAATGATTTTCGCCATCATCGGATCATAAAACGAACTGACCTCGATGCCGCGACCACACCAAGTATCGACACGGCAGTTGCTTGGCATTTGCCAGCCGGTGATTTTTCCGGCACTTGGCTGGAAGTTTTTAAATGGATCTTCAGCATAAACACGCACTTCAATGGCGTGACCTTGCGGCGCTGGAATCTGTTCGGCGGATAAAGGCAGTTTCGAATCGTAGGCGACTTTGATCATCCACTCGACCAAATCGACATTGCGCACCGTTTCGGTAATACCGTGTTCCACCTGCAATCGGGTATTCACCTCAAGGAAATAGAACTCATTGCTGTCGGCATCATAGACATATTCGACGGTACCGGCCGATTTATAATTGACCAGTTTACATAACTCGATCGCATAATCTTCCATCTGCTGGACTTGCTCACGGCTGATGCCCGGTGCGGGAGTTTCTTCAACCACTTTCTGGTTACGGCGTTGTAAAGAACAGTCACGTTCTCCGAAAGACACGACATTACCTTGACCGTCACCGAAAATCTGAATTTCGATATGGCGTGCATGGACAACGAATTTTTCCAGGAACAAACCGGCTTGACCGAAAGAGTTCTGGCTCAAACGTTTGACCTGTTCAAACGCATTATTCAAATCCTCGGCATTGTCACATTTTTGCATACCGATACCGCCACCACCGGCGGTACTTTTGAGCATGACCGGATAACCGATGCGCTCTGCTTCGCTTAAAGCCTGTTCAACAGAATCCAGTAGACCCGAACCCGGCAGTAAAGGCACCTTGGCTTTGATTGCAAGTTCGCGAGCGGTGTGTTTCAGGCCGAAATCTCGAATCTGTTCATTGGTCGGGCCGATAAAGGTGATACCGGCGGCTTCACAATCCGAGGCAAAAGTGGTGTTTTCGCTTAAAAAACCGTAACCCGGGTGGACCGCATCGACGCCAAGCCTTTTTGCTTCGGCAAGAATAAACGGGACATTCAGATAGGTTTCCGAGGCGGTATTACCCTTAAGAAAGATGACTTCATCGGCTTGCTGAACATGTAATGACGCACGATCCGCATCTGAGGCGAGGGCGACCGAAGCGATATTCATCTTTTTCAGCGTGCGCATAATACGGGTGGCGATGGCGCCGCGGTTGGCAATGAGTACTTTCTTAAACATTGTATGTCCTTTTCTCAGATCGTTCTGAGCGCGTTTAGTCTACGACCCAGGTCGTCCTGGGATATTGTTGTTTTTATATTGTTTAAAAATTTGTTTGCTGCAAATCAATCAAGGATTTGCGTTTTATCTATGAGAGCGTAATGAGAACCAAAATTTGAGTCCTTATATCTAATCTCAAAAACGTCAGCAGTGACTTAAGTGTTAGGTTTAGCGCCATTAAATTTCTGATGGCGTTGTAAAAACGTGATGAGAAGTTCAAGAGCAAGGCGGACGGAGCGCAGAAACCGCAGTGTATGTTTGAATACATGAGGATTTCTCAACTTACCCCTTCGGGCGTCGAGTTCTGCGTTTTGAGCACCGCCTAACGCAGCTCTTGAGCTTCACAATAGTTTTTTACTCCCAGATAACCATTTCTACTGGTGTCGGGTTATATCCGTTGCACGGGTTGTTGAGCTGTGGGCAGTTCGACACCAAAATCAAGGTATCCATATGCGCCTGCATTTCCACATAACGGCCTGGAGCGGAGATACCGTCATCAAAATCCAGATGGCCGTCTGGGGTGACCGGCACATTCATAAAGAAGTTGATATTGCTCGATAGATCGTCTTTGCTCATTTTTTTGTCGTGGTTGCAAGAACAGCTACCCAGCGCCATGAGAAAAGAGTCACGGCAAGAGTGCATATGACGTTTTTCAATGGCGTAACGCACGGTATTACTTTCCGCCGAGCAAGCGCCACCAATGGTATCGTGGCGACCACAGGTATCATCGACGATGGTTAGCATCGGATTACCCAAGTTAGAGCGCAATACGCTGCCTGTGGTCAGATAGATATTACCTTGCTCACGAATGGTATCGGTCGCTGAATAGCGTTCATCGTGGTCAGTGGCGTTATAAAACAGGGTGTCGACCGCTTCATTTCCTTCCAGATCAACAATACGGAAGAATTGCCCGGCTTTGACTTCATGCATCCAAGGTTTGCCAGCCTCGACCACTTCACGGTAAACGATACGGCTTTCGTCAAATTTTTCAGTCATTAGGATTCTCCCCATAAAATACTTTGGTGTTGTAGTAGGCGCGTTCGTTTTCGCCTCGGTGTATGCGGCATGGATCATCTTGAGCGACAGGCAGTGCTTTAAATACACTTAACTCAATCGGTTTTGGCTTATATTCCGCGTTTGGATCCATGGCGTGCTGCACACTTGATAGTGAGACAATACAGTCCATTTCAAAACGTAAATCGACATAGTCACCGGCTTTTGAGTTGTTTTCGATAAAAGTCATGGCACCGTCATCTTCGACACGGACTTTGGAAAACCAGTTGATATTGGGCACGATATCGCTACTGTTCAATCCCCATTTGGACAACTCGTTAATCAGTCCGTCATAGGCATTTTTGTAATAGTCGTTATGCGCTTGCTGATAGGTTTTTACGCCGTATTTACGTTCCACCATCGCAGCGTTGCTGATACCACCGATGGTATCGTGCCAGCCACAACTGTCGGCGATGACCGAGCACATAACGCGTCCCATATCGCTGAAACACATATTCGGTGTTGTCAAAAAGGCGGTTTTCTGTGCCTTCAAGGTATCCGGCATATTGAAACGTTCGTTTTTGACTTCGATATTGTTCATTAACATGGCGATATTGGCGCCGCCTTCAATATCCGTCAGACGAAGCACCGTACCGCGGCGAATCACGCCAGACCAGTGGGCGCCACCGGGAAAGCTCTCTTTCCAGATAAGGCCGTTATATTCGCTAACTTCAGCCATGGTTATTCTCCTGTAGTTGATTGACTGTCCTTATCAGGACTGCTTGAAGTATAAATAGGGGGCAACGCAGAGTGCGTCAGGTATAGGTTTGAGTTCTTCACGCCACGAAACGCCTGCATCTCATCGCTGATGCGTTTAAGCTCCTGAGCAGGGCCTTGCATCAGGTTCACCTCTAGGGTGTGCTGATCCATCAGTTGAATCTGCGTGCTGGAAATGATTTCGGCGACATGTTGGTGTTTGAGCTGATTCAGCTTTTGCTGTAATCCTGGCACCGTATGGTTGTAAACCAAGGTGAAAGTACCGGCCATAATGTCATTGGTGAAATTCTGTTTGAATGAGGCCGATTCTTTGCGAATCAAATCCGCCAGTAAGGCCGAGCGGTTTTTAAAGCCACGTGCAGCGGTGAGCTGTTCCAAATCTTCCAATACATTGGCTGGAAGAGACGCACTTGTTCTAACTAAATTACTTTGAGACATCGTTGTCTTCCTTCTGTTAAATGGCGTTAAAAAATATCCGGTACTTCGGAATTAACCGGAACCATACGAACCATGCTGAGCTTGTCATCCATATCAATCTCTTCATGTTCGGGATGAACCAGCTTTTCCAAATAAGCTTTGGTCGCTAAAAATTCAGGGCTAAGCAAAGTGTCGGCTTTTCTCGGACGAGGTAACGGCACTTCTAAGGCTTCAACGACTTGCCCCGGATTGGCTTCCAAAACCAGAATACGATCGGCGAGATAAATCGCTTCGTCCAAATCGTGGGTGATAAAAAAAATGGTGATATCGATGTTCTGCCAGATTTCCAATAGGTATTGCTGCATCTTCAAACGGTTTTGCGGGTCCAAGGCGGCAAACGGCTCATCCATCAAAAGGATTTTCGGTTGATTGGCCAAGGCGCGAATAATCGCGACACGCTGCTTCATCCCCCCGGATAACTGATGCGGATAAGCATCGGCAAACTTGGTCAAGCCGACCAGATCAATCCATTGAAACGCTTCGGCTTCGGCAGTGTTATAAGCCATGCCGGCCTGAGTCAGACCAAACATGACGTTTTGCTTGATGGTCAACCACGGAAACAGCGAATAACTTTGAAACACCATACCGCGATCAGGGCCAGGGCCTGTGACGGTGTTGTCATCGATGACAATCGCACCTTGTTCATGGGTTTCCAATCCGGCGATCAGGCGCGCCAAAGTCGATTTACCGCAGCCAGAAGGGCCAACCACACAGATGAACTCGCGCTTGTAGGCGGTGAAGTCGATCTCGTTCAATACCTTAACCGGCGTGCCTTTATGATCAAAGCTTTTATGTAAACCTTCGATTTTCAAAGCCGCAGGGCGTTTTAGAATGCGTGCGCTACGATCTGCAATTTCAGGAGTAAACCATTTGTATAACGGGTGTTCTGTATTCATCTTCGGGTTGCCTCTGTATTGCTTATTTTGCGTTGTGCCATGGGAACAGGCGTTTACCAAGTTTTGCCAGAATCAGGTCGGTAATCAGACCGATCATGCCGATAATCAAAATGGCGGCAAAGACATTGTCAAAATTCTTATAACGGGCTTGCTGAGTAATAAACCAGGTAATACCCGAGCTGGTTCCGATCAATTCGGCAACGATCAGGTAAGTCCATGCCCAGCCTAACAGAATGCGCATATCACGATAAAGGTCCGGCAGGATGCCCGGCAGGATGACGCGACGAATCATGGATAGACCGCGGCAACCTAAAGTTAGAGAAGCTTCGATCAGTGCCATATTCAATTTACGGGTAGTCGCTGCGACAATCAGTACCATCTGGAAGAAGGTTCCGATAAAGATAATGGCAACCTTCGGGGCATCGTAGATACCTAAGATCGCCACCGCGAGCGCCCCAAATGCCGGAGCAGGCAGATAGCGAAAGAATTCGGTAAAGGGTTCGATAGCGTGTGAAGCGGCATTATATGTCCCTGCCAAAACTCCTAAAGGCACACCAAACAACATCGCCCAAAAAAAGCCCCAAGCGATGATCTGAATAGAGTGCCAAAGACTTTCATGTAACCAGGGTTCATTGGCGCGTTTCGGTTCTGTGGTAAAAGCGGTATAGAATGCGGTGACTACCTCGTGTGGCGCCGGTAGATAGACCGGGTTGGACGGAATTCCTTGCGGCAGTTGCTCGGCAGTCAGTTCAGGGTTGGCTTCAAGTTTTTTATTTAATTCTCGTTCGAAAACTTCTTTATCGACCAGGTTGCCTTCTCTAAAAAAGCTCACACCACCAGAATGGGTGATCTCCATTTGCGGGTGCCAGATAAACGGCGCATAGCTGACCAAACACCAAAGCAGTATGGGTACAGCGAAACTCGCGAAAGTGAGAATGCGAACGGATTTTTTATCGAGTTGTGTTCTTGGGGTGGTCCAGCTTGAAGAGCTCTGCATCGTATCGATTCCATTTTTTTGTGTATTACAAAATTATAAAAACGTAATAAGCAGAGGGTGTGCCAGTATTTAAGGTGTATTGCTAAGCTGTTGTTTAATATGTGTTTTTTATGTTGATATTAGGGGTTTTAGGTGTTTTTAAAGCCACCTAAACCCATTTTAGTGGTTGGTGGTGCTCAAATGGTGCACTCTAGTGGTGCGCTGTGCCTTTTACATGGATTAATTGAGTTTTCGTAAAGAGGATTGTCCGGAAGAGAGCGTTTTTAATTGATGCTCGAGTAGCACTTGTGCGGCGCCTTGTTCATCAATGCCGATATATTGGACAAGCTGACTCTGTTGTTGTTCGATCAGTTGTAAAGTTTCTTGATAAGCGAAGTAGTCGTGCGCCTGCCAATAGCCGTGCAAGTCATCGTAATCGATCTCTGTCAGCGGTTGTGCGATGAGCTTGTCATGCAGGGTTTGAAAAAAGCGCTGGTCATCAAAAAACGCTACGGCACCGACTTGCTCGATTGCAGACAGCATTTGATGAGTTTGCTCGCTTTGGCGGTTGATGCCGACACCGATAATCAGAGCCTGATAGTCATTTTTAATGACTTGTTCGATGAGAATGCCGGCAATTTTACCCTGAGCGTTGTACAGGTCGTTAGGCCATTTCAGTTTGATCGTTTCAGTGGGATTAAGGCTCACTAAGGTTTGCTGAATCAAGCTGGCGAGATGCAAGCTTACCAATCCGTTAATCCTCTGTTTAGTGGCTAAAGGATAAGCAATGGAAAATATCAGCGAATCTTTATTGCTCGACCAACTGCGTTGCAATTGACCATAACCGGCGGTTTGTCGGTGGGTTTGGCAGAACAGCATTTTGTCGGGTAGTTGCTGTCGACAATAATCTTTTAAATAACGATTGGTGGAATCGACCGAATCGAGCTCGATGAGTTGATAATTTTCTGGCATGGTCATAGCGGTGGTTAAATCTATCTTGTGGGGTTTTTTATCTGTTCTGTCTGTTGGTCATTATATCGTTAACGCCAGCAAATAAACGTTTTATGGAGGCGTCTTAGCGGGTGAGGTTTTATCTATTTATGGTTTAATTAAGTCAGGGTTTCAATATTGTCCGCATGATTTTGATTTTAAGCTGTTTTATAGTGAAGCCTATTACGCTGTTGTAAACATTGAAATAATGGTTCAGGGTTTCAATGCATCGTTGTGCGAAGGGGAGATGATATGTTTTATTTAGGCCAAAAACTGCCTTTTTTATTGGTATTGGCATCGGTCATTTTATGGGCGCTGGTGTTCAGTCAAACTTCTCGAGCGGATACGTTAAAGGTTGGCGATCAGGCACCCTTATTCAGTTTGCCAAACCAGCAAGACAAACCCCTCTCTTTAGAAGCGTTTCGTGGTGCTTGGGTGGTTCTGTATTTTTATCCGAAAGACGAAACACCGGGATGTACCACCGAAGCCTGCAGTTTTCGCGATAATATCAATCGTTTGATTGCCCAGGATGCGAAAGTTTTAGGCGTTTCCTTGGATTCGGTGGAAAGTCATCGTAAGTTTGCCGCCAAACATAAGTTACCGTTTGACCTGCTTGCCGATGTGAAAGGCGAGGTGGCCTCCGATTATGGTGCTTTGCTGGATTTGAAGGTGATCAGGTTTGCCAAACGCCACAGTTTTATTATTGATCCACAGGGAAATATTGCCAAAATCTATCGTTCAGTGGATGCCGATAATCATGTACGTGAGGTGTTAAAAGATTTGCAGCTATTGCAGAGTCGTTAATTTTTCGGAGGTACCATGAAGATTGTTATTCTGGGGGGGACCGGATTTATCGGTCGACATTTACAGCAGTTTTTGATGCAGCACGGTCATCAGGTAAAAGCTTATGGCCGTAAAGTGTTCACAGACGGCGAGCAAGCTGGTGCCGCCCTGATTGATGCCGTTAATGATCAGGATCTGGTGATTATGCTGGCCGGAGAAAATATCGGTAAGCGTTGGAATAAAGCCTATAAACAGGCGCTGCTTGACAGTCGAATCAATACTGCGAAACAGTTAAAGGATGCGTTATCTTTATGTGCGAAACCGCCGGCACAGGTTTTTGCCGCATCAGCTGTCGGTATCTATCCGCAAACCGCTTGTGATGATTTATTGGATGAGTACAGCGCGACCAGTGATAGTGGGTTTTTAGCGCAACTCGGACAGGCTTGGGAAGCGCAGAGCAAAAACCTGGCGGATAAGGTGGTGATTTTCCGTTTTGGTGTGGTGCTGGGTAAAGATGGTGGCGCTTTGGCGAAAATGCTACCGGCTTTCAAACTTGGACTGGGAGGTCCGGTTGCTGGCGGTCAACAGTGTTTCAGTTGGATTCATATCGATGATTTGTGTCGTGCTTTGCTGTTTGCCATAGAGAAAACTGGCTCGGCCGAATGCGATATACACGGTATCTATAATCTGACGTCACCTAAGCCTGTCAGTAATCAAGTTTTTGGCCAGGCCTTAGCCAAGCAGTTGAAGCGTCCATTTTGGTTGCCTTTACCGCTGTGGCAGCTAAAAATAATGTTTGGTGAAGGAGCTCAGGTGTTGACGCATTCTGCGGCGGTCTACCCGACTAAGCTATTGCAGGCTGGGTTTACATTTGACTATGCCGATATTAACGATGCTTTGGCAAACTTATGTGCCGACAAGTGATGCTCTATCAGGCCGCTAACAGCGATTAAAGCCGGTTATTCAGCCTTCAATGAATGTGGTCAAAAGGCTTCGACAAAGGTAAAAACGCTGGAATTTTTCGGGTATAGTAAATTTATTATTAAAATTGTCTTTATTAGGGCTTTTCTTTCTGCAAATAACGGGTAGAATTCGCGCTTTCGCAAAGCGACCACCCTTGTCATTCCTTGACGATATTGCTTTTTAACAGGCCAGGCAATTGGCTAACGTGACTCACCTAGTGACGTGATGAAAGATTCGTTTAAATTTGATTGAATAAGAGTTGCTGTCTATATTGGGGAGAATAGATGTCTGCACAATTGATTGAAGAAGAGTTGTTTGAAGCGACTGACCACTTGGTGCAATTACAGACTATGGTGGAAGAGGCTGACGATAAGCAGACAGCAGATTTTATCAACGATTTGACCGCAGCGGAAATCGCGCGATTATTGAGCGCCTTCCCTCCCAAAGAGCGTGTCGCCTTATGGGCTCTGATCACTCCTGAAAACCGCGGTCATGTGTTGGTCGCCTCAAGTGATAATATCCGAGAACAGTTATTAAGCCAGATGGGCGCCAAGGCGGTGTTACGTATCTGTCGAACCTTGTCTTCCAGCGATATGGTCTGGATTCTATCGGTCGTTAACGACACCATTGCCGAAGCGGTGACCTTGGCGCTGGATAATGAGCAGCGCGAGCAGGTGCAAAGTGTGCTGGCCTACGATGAAGACCAGGTCGGTCGTTATATGAATCTGGATACGGTAACGATTCGCGCCGATGTACGTCTGGAGGTGATTCAGCGTTATCTGCGTATCAGCGGTGGTTTGAAGCACGGTAACCACGACTTGATGGTGGTCGATATTGACGGCGTATTGGTTGGAACCCTGAATGTGATCGATCTGTTGAACGGTGAGCAGAGTGCACAGGTCAGCGAATATATGAATGAACCGCAAAGCATTTTCGATACCGCATCGGTGGATGAGTTGATGGTCTATTCGCGTGCCGCCCATTTGAATTTTGTTCCGGTGGTTGATGGTGAGGGAGTTTTGCTTGGACAGATCAATGCCGAAGATATCAACGAATTGAGCATCGAACGTGCCGAAGCCACCATGATGAATATGGCCGGTATCGGTGAGAATTCAGAACTGTTCTCCGGGATTCGCAGCGGTGTACAGAATCGTTCCACTTGGTTGGGAATTAATTTAATTACCGCTTTTTTGGCAACCTGGGTAATCGGTCAGTTTGAAGAAGTCTTGGCCCAAGTGGTCGCTCTGGCGATTCTGATGCCGGTGGTGGCGAGTATGGGTGGCATTGCCGGTAGCCAGACTCTGGCGATTACCGTACGTGGTTTGGCGATGGGCCAGATTGTCGGTTCCAACCGCAGCTGGCTGCTTAATAAAGAGTTATGGATTGGCCTGATAAATGGTTTAGTATGGGCTTTGGTGGTCGCTTTGCTGGCTCACCTCTGGTTTGAAAACAGCGCTATCAGTACTGTAATAGGTGCGGCGATTTGGATTAATATGGCAATTGCATCAATTGCTGGTGTGATTATTCCAATGGTGTTGCATCGAATGGGACAAGATCCCGCTCTGTCGGGTGCGGTGATTTTAACCACCGTATCTGACGTGGTTGGCTTTATGTCTTTTTTAGGCTTAGCCACTGTGTTTATTTTGCAATAAGAGGCAAACAATAATGCAAAAGACAACCGTGGGTTGGAAAGAACATGTGGCTCTGCCGGGGCTGAATTTGAATTTGGAGTGCAAGGTCGATACCGGTGCAAAAAACTCCGCTTTACATGCTTTTGATGTGCATTCGTTTCGTAAAAAAGGCAAAAAGTGGGTGCGCTTTAGTATTCATACAAATCCTGATAACCTAGAAGAGTTTGTTGAATGTGAAGCTGAAGTGATCGACACGCGTCCGGTTACCAATTCAGGTGGTGTGGCGCAAAAACGTTATTTCATAAAAACCGAACTGCATATTGGCGAAGACCGTTTCCCGGTGGAAATGTCATTGACGCGTCGCGACAATATGGCGTTCAGGATGTTGCTAGGGCGTACCGCCTTGCGCAAAGGAAATTTTTTGGTGGATTCTTCAGCAGAATATTTAAAAGGAAAACCTAAATGAAAATTGCAATTCTATCCAGAGGACCAAAGCTTTATTCGACCCGTCGTCTTGTCGAAGCTGCTGAAGAACGAGGCCATGAGGTTCGTGTTATCGATGCGTTGCGTTGTTATATGAATATCAATTCGGTCAACCCGGAGATTCACTATAAGGGCGAGATTCTCGATGGCTTTGATGCGGTAATCCCACGTATCGGTGCGTCGATTACTTTCTACGGTACTGCGGTTTTACGCCAGTTTGAAATGATGAATGTGTTTCCGTTGAATGAATCGGTGGCGATCAGCCGTTCACGCGATAAGCTGCGTAGTTTGCAGTTGCTGTCGCGTAAAGGCGTTGGCTTGCCGGTAACCGGTTTTGCCCACTCTCCGGATGATATCGATGACTTACTGAAAACCGTTGGCGGTGCGCCGGTGGTGATTAAGCTACTAGAAGGTACCCAAGGTGTGGGTGTGGTATTGGCCGAAACCAAGTCGGCGGCCTCTTCGGTAATTCAGGCGTTTAACGGTTTGAAAGCCAATATTCTGGTGCAAGAATTCATTAAGGAAGCCGGTGGTGCCGATATTCGCTGTTTCGTAGTTGGTGGCAAGGTGATCGCGGCGATGAAACGCCAAGGTAAGGAAGGGGAGTTCCGCTCTAATCTGCACCAAGGCGGTTCGGCATCATTGATTAAAATTACTGCGGCGGAACGTGCCACGGCGGTGAATGCGGCGAAAATCATGGGCTTGAATGTCTGTGGTGTGGATATCTTGCGCTCCAATCATGGTCCGGTGGTGATGGAGGTGAACTCTTCGCCTGGCCTGGAAGGTATTGAAAAAGCTACCGCCAAGAATATTGCCGGTATGGTGATTGAGTTTATCGAGAAAAATGCCACCAAAGGTGTGAATCGCACACGTACCAAAGGTAAAGGTTAAGTCTTAATATTAGATTGGTGTGGCGCACTGGTCTGCGCCTTTTAGAGGGTTACGCTCAAAATGAGTGCTCAACGCATCAAAAACACATCCATCACAATCGGTGATGTCACCGTTAATCCCGGTGAGCGCAAAACCATCGATTTGCAGATCGGTCAGCTTTATACCCACAGTGAATTGATTATGCCGGTGCAAGTCTGGTGCGGCCATCAGGCCGGACCGGTTTTATTTGTGTCCGCAGCGATTCATGGTGATGAACTGAATGGAGTGGAAATCATCCGTCGCCTTTTAAAGGTAAAATCGCTAAAACGTCTTAAAGGCACCTTGATTACCGTGCCGATCGTGAATCTGCACGGCTTTATCAACCATAGTCGTTATTTGCCTGACAGACGTGATTTGAATCGCTGTTTTCCGGGTTCGAAAACCGGTTCGATCGCCGGGCGTCTGGCTTATACGTTTTTAAACGAGATCGTGCAAAAGTCAACGCATGGTATCGATCTGCATACCGGGGCGATTAATCGCACCAATCTTCCGCAGATCCGTGCCAATCTGGAAGACGACGAGACCCGTAAAATCGCCGAGGCTTTCGGCTCGCCGGTCATCTTAAATGCCGGTTTGCGAGATGGTTCTTTAAGAGCGGCGGCGGTCAAACAAGGCATTCCAACGCTATTATACGAAGCCGGTGAAGCTTTGCGCTTTGATGAGGTCTCCATTCGTGCCGGAGTGCGCGGCATTATCAATGTTATGCGAGAGCTGGGAATGCTGCGCCAGTTGAAAAACAAAGTTGAGCACAAGACCGTCGAAGCGCGCGCCAGTTTTTGGATCAGAGCCGAGCAGAGCGGTATCTTTCGTTCTCTGGTCAGTGATGGAACTCGCGTGGTTGCCAATAAAACCTTGATGGGGATGATTTCTGACCCGTTTGGTGAAACCGAGCTGGAAATCTATGCGCCCTATAACGGTTTGGTGATCGGGCAGATGAAAATGCCATTGGTCAATGAAGGCGAAGCTTTGTTTCATATAGCGCGCTTCCCGCGCAGTGATATTGCCGAAGGTTATGTCGAAGGTTTCCAGGAAGAGATTATCGCCGATGCCGATTTGCCTTATCCAACAGATGATATTCCTTCTTTAGAACGTAGTTAACAAAGTTTATATAAAAGTGCTTGCAACAGAGATTTAACCCTAAGGTTTGCAACGGATATGATGGATACGATAAAAGAGATTCTGCAACAATTGCCGGTAGTTCAGATTTTACTGACTTTGCTTTTGTTTGCCGTGTACCCAACGGTAAAGTGGAGTGTGTTCAATCTCGTTCAGCGTTTTGGCGACCAGAAACAGGTGACCATGAGTCGAGTGGAACCGATTCTGCGTTACTTTAGGATTCTAACCTGGATTGTCGCCTTACTGGTGGTGATGATGATCTGGGGTGCGGACTATAAAGGCTTGTTGGTTTTTGCCTCATCAATTGTTGCCGTATTGGGGGTGGCGCTATTTGCCCAGTGGTCGATATTGAGTAATATCACCGCCGGAGTCATTGTGTTTTTTGCCTTTCCCGCACGAATTGGCGATAGGGTCGAGATTATTGACGGTAATGCTTCGGTGCAGGGTGAGATTTTGGAAATCAATATGTTCCAAGTCATTTTGCGTGATGATCATGATGAGAAGATCATTTACCCGAACAGCCTATTGTTGTTGCGTCCGGTGATTAAGAAAAGCGTCGACTCGAAAACACGTTATAAGGGCGATAAGACGCCGGATTTTGATGCTAAAAAATCGCACGACGCTATCGGTTTGGCTCAACGGATGGCGAGTCGCCGCTAGGATTGTTGGATAGGTAAATGAAAAAAGCCGCTTGTTACTTAACTTAACAAGCGGCTTTTTTATGGTTTTTAATTTAAGTTTATCGCCTTCAACTAAGGTGATGGGTAGGTATAGCGCTGGTGAATCTGTTCCAGCTGCTCAAGCAGTTCATGGTTGAGCGCTACCTCGATCGATGCGATATTCTCTTTAAGTTGATCCATTGTGGTTGCTCCGATAATATTCGATGTCACAAACGGGCGCGAATTGACATAAGCCAGCGCCATGGTGGCAGGGCTTAAGTTATGCTCTTTGGCTAAGTCGACATAGGCTTGAGTCGCGCTGTCCGCCTGTTCGTTAAAGTAGCGGTCAAAACGTGAAAACAAGGTGATACGAGCGCCTTCCGGCCATTGGTTATTGAGGTATTTTCCGCTTAAAACCCCGAACGCCAGCGGTGAGTAAGCCAGCAGCCCGACATTTTCCTGATGGGCGATTTCCGATAGGCCGACTTCATAGCTGCGGTTCAGCAAGCTATATGGGTTTTGTACCGAAACGATTTTCTCCAAGCCCATTTTTTCCGCAATTTGGATAAACTTCATGGTCCCCCAGGCGGTTTCATTGGATAGACCTATGCTGCGGATTTTGCCTTTTTCAACCTGTTCAGATAAAGCCGCCAAGGTCTCTTCAATCGGAGTTAAATTGGTCGAGTCCTGTTCAGGGTAATCAAAACCCAGTTTGCCGAAGAAATTGGTTGGTCGTTCCGGCCAGTGGAGCTGATAAAGATCCAGATAATCTGTCTGTAATCGTTGTAAAGAAGCATCCAATGCCGATTCAATGGTTTTTTTATTGAAACGGGTTTGGCCGTTACGGATATGCTCGACAAATTCGGCGGGTCCGGCAATTTTAGAGGCGAGCACCACTTCATTACGGCGACCATGCTTGGCAAACCAGTTACCGATAATGGTTTCGGTCGCACCATAGGTTTGCGCTTTTGGCGGTACCGAATAGAGTTCGGCGGTATCCCAAAAATTAACGCCTCGATCCAAAGCGTAATCCATTTGTGCAAAACCTTCGGCTTGGCTATTTTGTTCGCCCCATGTCATGGTGCCCAAGCAGATTCGGCTGATTTTAATATCGGTGTGACCCAGTGTTGTGTATTGCATCGTAATGATCCTTATCGCTGTTTTGCTAGAGGGTAAAACAATCGCTCGTTTTTATAAAGTTTAACGTATGGTGAAACTATTAAATTTTCTCATTAGACTTTAAAGATGCGTTTTAAAACGCTAGGATGAAAAAAGGCTTTATCTTTTATCTGACAATTGTTTAGCTTGTCAGAATGGATTAAACCGGCAGCGAAATGACTTTAATTTCGTGTCGGTTTATTTGTAGGAGTATTGAGTGGATTGGCAAAAAGCGGTTAAGCAGGCGATTGAATTGCGCCATTGGTTTCATCAGTATCCCGAGCTGAGTTGGCAGGAAGAAAAAACCGCAGCGAAGATTCGTCAATGTTTGGATGATTGGCAAATCGCTTGGCGTCCTTGTGCCGAACTGGGCACGGTTGCCACCTTGAATGCCGATGCTGAGGGTGAGCATATTGCGTTAAGAGCCGATATGGATGCCTTGCCGATTAATGAGTTAAGTGAGCTGGGATTTCGTTCCAAGAATGCCGGCAAGATGCATGCTTGTGGTCATGATGGTCATATGGCGGCGTTACTCGGTACCGCTTTATGGCTCAAAAGTCATGAAAAGCAATTAAACGGTCCCGTTTCTTTATTGTTTCAGCCCGCAGAAGAGGGCGGGCACGGCGCCAAAAAAATGATTGAAGATGGGGCTCTAGAGCGGGTTGATAAGATTTTCGGTTGGCATAACTGGCCAGCCATGCCGTTTGGTAAAGCGGTCTGTCCGGATGGAGCGGTGATGTCGGGTAATGGTAGTTTCCATATTAAGGTGCATGGCCTTGGTGGTCACGCTTCGCAACCGGAGATCTGTCGAGATCCGGTATTGGCCGCCGCCGCCATTACTCTTAATCTCCAGCAGATTGTCAGTCGTCGTTTACCGCCGCAAGCCGCAGCGGTCGTCAGTGTCACCCATCTTTATGCGCCAAGTGAAGTCAATGTGATTCCGCAAACGGTTGAGCTTGCTGGCGGTATTCGACTTTCCGCGCCGCGCTGGCGCAAACAGATCAATCAATTGATTACCCAGATAGCCCAGGATACCGCCGCCTCTTATGGTGTTAGTGCCGAGGTGGATATCCAGTCTCGTTATGAGGCGACCGTGAATCATGCCGAACCTGCCCAGCAGTTTCGAAACTTATTAGTCGAAGAATTAGGGGAAGGGTTTGATAATGTCGATTTAATGGTGCCGATTATGGCCTCGGAAGACTTCAGTTATTACCTGAATGAAGTTCCGGGTTGTTTTGCCTTGATCGGTATGGCGGAGCAAGAGGATATCGATGCCAAATACCATTTTTCTTGCCATAACCCGAGTTATCAATTCAATGATCGCTTAATTGATTTGGTGATGCGTCTATTTTGTAAAACAGTAGGTCTAAAAGTGTCTTAGCATTGCCTTGGTCTATTTAGTGCTTTAATCCTATTGTTCGCCCTAAAAAGGAAAGAATCAACAGAAACCTACTCATATTAAGGAGGTATTATGGATTGGTTTGAAGCTTATGAGTCCGACATTAGAGCCTATAGTAGAGCTTATCCTGCTGTATTTGTATCAGGAGATAACGCTCGTCAAGTTGATGAGGAGGGCAAAGTCTATATAGACTTTTATTCTGGTGCAGGAGTGCTTAATTTTGGACATAATAATTCCAAAATGACTGATGCCATGGTTGATTACCTGCAATCCGGCGGCGTTATCCATACTTTGGACATGATGACGCCCCCGAAACGAGAGTTTATCCAAGCTTTTGTTGAAACCATTCTTAAACCCCGCAATATGAATTACAAGCTCCAGTTTATGGGGCCAACCGGAACCAACGCCGTTGAAGCGGCACTCAAGTTAGCACGTAAGGTCACAGGTCGCGAACAGGTGGTCGCTTTTACCCAAGGTTTTCACGGTATGACTCTGGGGGCACTGGCTTGCACCGCGAACCGTTATTTTCGCAATGCCGCCGGTGTTTCTCTAGAAAACGTTTATCGATGGCCATTTGAGACACATGATGGCGGCGGTGTTGAAAGTATCGAGACCTTAGCTGCTATTTATAAAAACAGCTCTTCCGGTACCGAATTGCCGGCGGCCTTTATTGTCGAAGTGGTTCAAGCCGAAGGCGGTGTCAATGTCGCTTCAAGCGAATGGCTGCAAGCCTTGCAAAAACTCGCCAAAGAACTCGGTGCCTTATTGATTATTGATGATATTCAAGCTGGTTGTGGTCGTACCGGACATTATTTCAGTTTTGAAGAAATGGGGGTAGAGCCTGATATCATCACCCTAGCCAAAGGTATTGGTGGTATGGGAACGCCGATGGCGATGAACCTAGTTAAACCGGAACATGATAAACACTGGCAGCCGGGGGAACATACCGGCACCTTTAGAGGCCAGAACTTGTCGTTTGTCGCCGGTCGTGAAGCGCTGCGTTATTTTGAAGATGATGATTTGCTTGATGAGGTGCATCGTAAAGGCGAAGTGATGCGCAATGCATTAGAGGCCATCGCTGAAAGATATCCCAATGAAAACATGCAAGTTCGCGGTAAAGGCATGATGCAAGCCTTGGATATCGGCGATGGCACCTTGGCTAAGGCGGTCGCCAAAGACTGTTTTGAACACGGCATGCTATTTGGCCCTTGCGGTATAGGTGGTGAAGTGATGAAGCTGATACCACCTTTGACTATCCCGGATGAAGACCTTTATGAAGGTCTTGAGATTTTTGCCCAGTCTATTGAACGTCAACTGAATTGAAAAGGAGAACACTATGCGTGAAAGAGATGATATGACTTTTCCTTTTTCTGAATATCAGCGTCGCGTCAATGAGCTAAGAGGCCGCATGGCAGAACGTCTATTGGATGCGGTGATTATTTCCGATGCAGAAAATATTTTATACTTGACCGATTACCAGACCACCGGTTATTCATTCTTCCAAGCCTTGGTTGTACCCTTGGAAGGCGAGCCCTTTATGGTGACTCGTAAGCTCGAAGAATCCAATGTTATTCACCGTACCTGGGTGGAAATCACCCGTCCTTTTCCAGATACCGGTGATGCGATTCAGGTTTTGATCAGCTCTTTGGTCGAATTCGGCTTAGCCGGCAAAACCATCGGTTATGAACGCAATTCCTACTATTTTAATGCCTATCACCAGGATGTATTCCGCACCTCGTTTGTGCGCAGCCGTTTAATGGATTGTTTCGGGATTGTCGAGCAGAGCCGTATCTGTAAATCCGAATACGAGCTTGAGGTCATGAGAAAGGCCGCGCTAGCCACCAAGGCGGGAATGAAAGCCGGGCTGGATGCGGTGCAAGCCGGTGTTACCGAAAACGAGATTGGCGGGGCGATTAGTCAGGCGATGTTTGCTGCCGGTGGCGAAATTCCGGCGGTGATGCCTTATGTGACCTCCGGGCCGAGAACCATGATCGGTCATGCTTCCTGGGAAGGGCGTACCGTCCAGCCCGGTGAACATGTGTTTATTGAAATAGCCGGTAGTTACCGTAAATACCATACGGCAATGATGCGCACCGCGATCTGTGGTGAACTTTCCGATAGTATGTATGAAGCGCAAGAAGTCATGAAAAAAGCGCTCAGTTGGCTGAGAAGTGAACTGCGTCCGGGCATGACGGTTTCCGATGTCGACCGCATGGTGCGCAGCATCCTGCATGAAAATAAAGTCGGCGCGCGTTTGATTACCCGTTCCGGCTATTCGATCGGCATCGCTTTCCCGCCGTCTTGGGATGAGGGGTATATCCTTAGTCTTAACCAGGGGCAATCCGATGTCTTAAAACCGGGCATGACATTTCATGTAATTCCTTGGTTATGGGGCGTTGATGGCGATAAGACCTGCGGTATTTCCGATACCTTCTATATTACCGAAGATGGCTGCGGTTCTTTCTTTGATGATTTTGATCAGGATTTTGTTATTAAACCTTCCGGTGCCTCGGCGTCTTCCGGCAAAAAAAGTTTGGAGATTGCCGGCAAAATTGAGCCCAAAACCAAGCTGGTGAACAAAGATTCTGCTGACAAAAAACACAAGAAAGTGAAATAAATCCTAAAAGGAGAGGTCGATGTTAATAGCAACCAATCCAGCCACCGGTGAAGAGGTGCATCGCTTTGCACCAATGGGTGACAAACAACTGTTACAAGCGGTGGAAAAATCCGCACAAGCCTTTAAATCATGGAGGCGTACCCGTTTTGCTGAACGTGCCGAGGTTTTGCAAAAAGCTGCGACCTTTATGCGTGAAGACAAAGAACGTCTGGCTCGTTTAATGACCATCGAGATGGGCAAGCCGATTAATGAAGCCTATGGCGAGGTGGAGAAAGCGGCCTGGTGCGCCGAGCATTATGCACAAAATGCCGAGCAATATCTGTCAGCCGTCAGTTTGCCTTCCGATGCCAGCGAGAGTTATGTGCAGCATTTACCATTGGGGCCTTTATTAGGGGTGTTGCCGTGGAATGCGCCTTTCTGGTTAGCGTTTCGTTTTTGTGCACCAGCGCTGATGGCGGGCAATACCTGTTTAATGAAACATGACGAACATGTTCCGGCTTGTGCCATCGCCATTGCCGAGGTGTTCGATAAGATCGGTGCGCCGCCAGGCATTATGCAGAATTTGCCGATTCATCGTGACCAGGTGGAAATGGTGATTAAGCATGATGCGGTGCAGGCGGTCTCCTTAACCGGTTCGAGCCGTGCCGGTTCTCAGGTTGCCGCTTTGGCGGCTTCGCAAATCAAACCGGCGGTATTGGAGCTTGGCGGCTCCGATCCGAGTATTGTGTTGGCTGATGCCGATATTGATGCGGCGGTCGAAGTATTGGCTCTGTCGCGTATTATCAATGCCGGGCAATCCTGTATTGCGGCAAAACGTCTGATTGTCGAAGCGCCGGTATATGATGAGTTTATTGCCAAATTGCACAGCAAATTAGCACTATTGAAAATGGGCGATCCAAGTGACCCGAGCACGCAGGTTGGCCCTATCGCTCGTCCGGATCTGCGTGATGGCTTACATCGCCAGGTGAAAATGAGCATTGAACAAGGTGCTAAGTGTCTGCTTGGTGGCGAGATACCCGATATGCCGGGTTATTTTTATCCGGTGACTCTGTTGGTCGATGTCACTCCAGAAATGCAGGCGTCTTGTGAAGAGACGTTTGGCCCGATTGCGGTGGTCATGAAAGCCGAGTCGGCGGAACAGGCGTTGGCAATCGCCAATGATACGCCTTATGGGTTAGCGGCATCCATTTGGACAGCCGATATTAGCAAGGCACGGGAGATGGCGACGCAAATCGAAGCCGGTCAGGTGACCATTAACGGTATCGTTAAAACCGATCCGCGTTTGCCTAGTGGCGGCATTAAACGTTCCGGTTATGGTCGTGAATTGGGTCCTCACGGCATTATGGAGTTTGTCAATGTCCAGCAAATCTGGATAGGGCCTAATACGCAATAGAAAATAGCCTGAGGGGGTATGGTTTGAGTGACAATTTGAAAGACAATTTGCATTCCGAATCCGAATCGAAATACGGCTCAAAAAATGGATTTCATATCGCTTTGATAAGCGTGCATGGCTTAATTCGTGGTAATAACTTGGAACTGGGTCGTGATGCCGATACTGGCGGGCAGACTCTGTATGTGGTGGAGTTGGCGCAAGCCTTGACCGCGCGTCCTGAAGTGGCCAAGGTTGAGCTTTTTACACGTTTAGTCAGGGATGAAAATGTTGATTCGGACTATGCTCAACCGGTTGAGCAACTCAACGATAAATTATCGATTGTCAGGATTGAAGCAGGTCCTGACGAGTATATATTCAAGGAACAGCTTTGGGATTATCTCGATAGTTTTACCGATAACATGATGGATTATTTTCGCGAGCAAAAATCCTATCCGCATATCTTCCATAGCCATTATGCCGATGCCGGTTATGTCGGTGGTCAATTAGCCAATCAACTTTCCATTCCTTTAGTGCATACCGGGCACTCTCTGGGACGGGTAAAACGTTCGCGGCTGATTGCCAACGGTTTGTCTTCAATAGAGATTGAAAATGTCTACCATATGAGTCGGCGAATAGATGCCGAAGAATTTGTTCTTGCCAGTGCCGAACGGGTGATTACCAGCACCAATCAGGAGATTGAAGAACAGTATGAAATCTATGATTTCTATCAGCCCGAGCAGATGCGAGTGATACCACCCGGTACCGACTTGAGTCAATTTCAGCCACCTGATTCGAATAACGCTGAGGAATTGCATTCGGAGTTACACCAGCGTATGACCTATTCTTTAACGCAACCGGATAAACCGATTATCCTTGCGCTTTCGCGTCCCGATCCGCGTAAAAATATCGCCTGTTTAATAAAAGCCTACGGAAAATCCAAAGCGTTGCAGCAGTTAGCCAACTTGGTGATTATTGCCGGTAATAGAGATAATGTCGAAGACTTGGAAAGTGGTGCCCAGCAGGTATTTAACGATATTTGGAGGATGATCGATCGTTATGATCTGTATGGCAAGGTGGCGATGCCTAAGCACCACTCACGCAATGAAGTCAGTAATATCTATCGGATTGCCGCAGCCTCCGGCGGGGTTTTTGTCAATCCTGCCTTGACCGAGCCTTTCGGTTTGACATTAATCGAGGCGGCCGCTTCCGGGTTGCCGATTGTCGCCACAGAAGATGGTGGGCCAAGAGATATCACCAAAAATTGCCATAACGGTATTTTGATCGATCCACTTGAAGCCAATACGATTGTTGATGCACTGTTAGAGCTTTTCCAGCAGCCGCAAAAACGTCAGAAGATGATTGAAAACGGCTTGCAGGGCGTGCATAAATATTATTCTTGGCAGGCTCATGCCGAGCAGTATATGACATTGATTACGCCATTGATTGAAAACTCTGAACGACTTGAGCGTCAGGTTATCGAGCGGCGTTCGGTACTTTATCGAGACCGCGCGATTGTCACCAGTCTTGACCAGAACTTGATGGGAGATCCGCAGTCGCTGCAGAAATTAATGGCGATGATCAAGCAGCACCGCAAATCGACTGCGTTTATCGTTTCCACCTCCCGGCGCCTGGATTCAGCGTTGCGCTTATTGAAGCATTATCAGATTCCCGAGCCTGATGTATTGATTACCAGTCTGGGAACCGAAATCAACTATGCACCGAAACTGACTAAAGATGAACATTGGAATAAACATATTGATTTTCATTGGCAACCCCATAAAGTGCGCGCCTTACTCGATGATCATCCCGGGTTGTACCTGCAACCGCGCTCTGAACAGACTCCCTATAAATTAAGTTATTACCTGAATGCCGATATTACCGATGTCGAGCATATCAAAGGCATTCTGCATGAAGAGGATCATGCCGTGCATGTTGAGTTCTCCTTTGGTAAGTACCTCGATATCGTGCCAATTCGTGCCTCCAAAGGGCAGGCGTTACGCTATGTGGCGGATTGCCGCCAGATTCCATTGGAGAGAATTCTGGTAATCGGCGGTTCCGGTGCCGATGAGGATATGATGCGCGGCAATACTTTGGCTGCTGTGGTGGCTAACCGTCATAACGAAGAGTTATCGCAATTGCATGATATTGAACGTATTTATTATGCCAAAAACAGTTATCAGGACGGCATTATCGAAGCGATCGAATACTATGATTTTTTCGGTGAATGTCGCGTCCCTGAAGAGAGTAGAGAGCAGAGCGCGTGAATAAAATCTTATTGTGTACCGATATGGACAGAACCGTGATTCCTAACGGTTTACAGCCCGAATCAAGCAATGCTAGGCAGCGCTTCAAAGAGTTATGTGCATTGCCATCCTTGCAGCTGGTTTATGTCACTGGCCGGCATTTGCAGTTGATGCAACAGGCGATTAGCGATTATGACTTGCCAGCGGCGGATTATGCCATCACCGATGTGGGAACACGTATCTATTATCGAGAGGATAGCAACTGGTGTTTATTGCCATCGTGGCAAGAGGAAATCGATCAGGATTGGGCGCATATCCAACCTAAGGAGGTATTTGACCGTTTAGCGTCAATAGTTGGAATGACGGCACAGGAAAGCGCAAAACAGAATAAACATAAAATCAGTTTTTATATCGATTTAAGGGTTTGCAATGAAAAGGATTGTTTGGCGCAAGTGGCGCAGCGCCTAGCTGACTTGAATATGCGAAGCAATCTGATTTGGAGTATCGATGAATTCACCGGTACCGGTTTATTGGATATCCTGCCGGCAACAGCCAATAAGCTGCACGCCATTAGATTTTTACAGCAACAACTCGGTTATGCTGATCGAGAGCTGGTTTTTGCCGGTGATAGCGGTAATGATTTGGAGGTTTTGAGTAGTTCGGTGCAAGCGGTCCTGGTGGCCAATGCCAGCGATGCGGTCAAATCCCAGGCACAAGCTTTGGCCGCTCGGCAGCAAAATGGCAATAGGCTGTATTTGGCGACCAATCAAAACGATGCTTGCGGTAACTACAGTGCCGGTGTGTTACAGGGGGTGTTGCATTATATGCCCGCATTGAAAAAGCAATTGGAAAATCATTTTTTGTCTAAAGGGTAAGGATGCAATGACGGCTATTACGATTTTTGGCGAGGTTTTATTTGACTGTTTTGATGAGGGCGATAAAGAGCTTAACGTGCTCGGCGGCGCGCCGTTCAATATCTGTTGGCACTTGCAGGCCTTAGGCGATAAGCCCGTTTTTATTTCCAGAGTCGGTAATGATGAACTGGGCCATCAAATTATCGAAAAAGCGTCTAACTGGGGGATTTCGGTTGACGCGATTCAGATAGATAAAAGCCATCCAACCGGGCAGGTAAAGGTCAATTTTATCGATAATGAACCGGATTACGATATCAAAACCAATAGTGCTTATGACTATATCGAACTGGGTGATCTGGACGAATTAAAGCAAAACCTGATGCCACAAAATAATGATAAGCCGATTTTTTATCATGGCTCCTTGGCATTACGAAGTTCGGTGGCGAAACAGATTTTCCAGCAATCCGTTTCGGCCGAGCAGTGGGATATTTTTCTGGATGTTAATCTTCGCCAACCCTGGTGGGATACGGTATCGCTTTTCAAATGGATCAAACAGGCACGCTGGGTCAAACTCAATATCAACGAATTGCGAGAACTGGGTTTTGCCCATCAAGATCTGCAGCAAGCGATGCTTGCGTTTCAACAGCAGTTTAATAATGAGCAGGTTATTGTCACCCAAGGAGAGGAAGGCGTGACCGTGCTCGCAGGCAACCAATTTTATGCGTGCAAGCCACCCCAAATCAGTCATTTTATCGATACGGTCGGTGCCGGAGATGCCTTTACCGCGGTTTATATGCATGGCCTTGTCAATGACTGGCCGATCGACAAAACCCTACAAGAAGCGCAAGCGTTCGCCGCCAAGGTTATCGGTATACGCGGTGCTATCGCAAAGGATAAAGGTTTTTATACAGAATTGATGTCTTGAATTAACAGGACAATCAAAAAACGCCAACCATTACTAAAACAAGGTAAGAAGAATCGCCATGTACGAGCAAATTTCTCACTCGCTGTTGAATGAAATATTGAACCAGATCAAACCGGATATCTACACCCAGGATTTACGCCATTTTTATACCCGTCTCGGAGCCAACTTTTATGCTATCCATGGCTTGTTTGCCAAATTGTATGGCAATCGTGACGACTTTGAACAACAGGCATTGCGTCTGGTTGAGACCATGGCCCATAAATATATCGAGCGTTCAGAAGAACTCAGGCAGTTGGATATCGATCGTGAGCGAGACCATAACTGGTTTGTTCACCAAAAATGGGTCGGTATGGCGCTTTATGCCAACGGTTTTGCCAAGGATCTAAACGATATTCAAGATCATCTGGGGTATTTGCAGGAGCTCGGAGTCAATCTGGTTCATATTATGCCGATCATGAAGTGTCCAGAAGGCCAAAGTGATGGTGGTTATGCGGTCAGCGATTTTCGTCAGATAGATGAACGTACCGGAACCCTGGAAGACTTACAGCGTTTATCTGAAGGGATGCGCGAGCGTGATATGTTGTTGGCATTGGATGTGGTTTTGAACCATACCTCACACGACCATGAGTGGGCTGAAAAAGCCGCTCAAGGTGACGCCAAATACCAAGATTATTATTACACCTTTAAAACCCGCGACATTCCGGATATGTTCGAGCAGAGCATGTTGGAGGTCTTTCCGGAAACGGCACCGGGAAACTTCACCTGGGATGACAAAATGCAGCGTTGGGTGATGACGGTATTCAATAATTACCAATGGGATCTCAACTATAAGAATCCGGCGGTATTTATTGAAATGCTTGATGTGATTCTCTATTGGGCCAATAAGGGCGCGGATATCCTACGCTTGGATGCGGTCGCCTTTTTATGGAAAAAACTCGGTAGTACCTGCCAGAATGAGCATGAATCACATTTGCTTTTGCAGCTCTTTAAGGATTGTTGTCAGGTCACAGCCCCGGGTGTTTTATTTATTGCCGAGGCGATTGTCGCGCCATCGGAGGTGACCAAGTATTTCGGCGAGGATGCGATTATCGCCAAAGAGTGCGAAATCGCTTATAACGCCACCTTTATGGCATTGCTTTGGGATGCGGTGGCGACCAAAAACACCAAATTGCTGACACAGGGCATTAAGAGTCTGCCCAATAAGCTGGAAAGGGCGACTTGGCTGAATTATATTCGTTGTCATGACGATATCGGTTTGGGCTTTGATGACAAGGATATTATCCAAGCCGGATACGATCCTCAGTCTCATAGACGTTTCTTAATCGATTATTTGACCGGTCGCTATGCCGATTCCAATGCTCGAGGTTTGCCGTTTGCAGAAAACGTCAAAACCGGAGACGCTAGAATATCGGGCTCCCTCGCATCTCTGGCCGGATTGCAGTACGCCATTGAAAGTGAAGATTTTTCGGCGCAAGAAAAGGCGGTTAAAACCATTATTCTGCTCAACAGTATGATTTTGGCATTCGGTGGTATTCCGCTTTTGTATTATGGTGATGAAATCGGCACCCTAAACGATGATTCCTATCTGAATGATCCGGATAAGATGGATGATAACCGTTGGGTGCATCGACCGAATATCAACTGGCAAAAAGCGCAAAAACGCCATACGCCGGGTACGATTGAATATGATATTTTTAACGGTATTAAAAAACTCATCACCATTCGCAAGGAAATCAATGTGTTTGCCGATTTCAATAACCGGGAGATGATTGATGTTGATAATGAAAACCTGTTTGTCTTCAGTCGTTTTAATCCAAGGCAGTGCAATGACAGAGTATTGGTGGTCGCCAATTTCAATGACCAGCCGCAAACGCTCGATCTGCAAGGCTTAACAGGGTGGGGTAATTATGAAAACGGAGATGTGTTTGATTTGCATACCCGTCAGGAACCGGAGATATTCAATCATACACTGGTGATTCCGGCACTGGGCTTTTATTGGCTCAGAGAAATGTAAGCGCCAAACAAACTTAGCTTGGTTTATAAAAAAAGGTGCCGGGCTTAATGCCTGGCACCTTTATAGCAACAACCGGATTGTATTTTCCAAATGCGTTCAAATGGAAATGGTGATCAGTGTCCCAATTGTTTACGGATGGCCTTGACATTGATTAACATGGCGATGGAAATCAATAACGCGACCACGAAGAATCCCGAGAACACATACAGGGTTTCGGCATAAGAGCCGGTGGCATCCTTCACCATTGATATAATCAAAGGTCCTACCAAGCCGGCCGCCGCCCAAGCGGTTAGGATATATCCGTGAATCGCGCCCAGTTCCTTGGTGCCGAAAATATCACCGATATAGGCCGGAATAGAGGCAAAGCCGCCACCGTAACAGGACATAATAAAATACAGGATGATCTGGAAAATAATGATTTCGGTAATCGATGGCAGCATATAAAACGCCACGGCCTGAGCGGCAAAGAAAATCACATAAACAACCGGACGCGTCAGATAATCGGATAAAGATGCCCAGAAAATACGTCCGGCACCATTAAATATCCCCATTAAACCGACTGCCGCCGCCGCAATCAATGCCGACACGCCCAATACTTCCTGCAGTAGCGGTGAAGCTACACCGATAATCGCAATACCGCAGGTTACGTTAATAAACAGCATCAGCCATAGGCCGTAGAATCGAGGCGTTTTAACCGCCTCATGAACACCTAGCATCGCCAAATCGGGTTTGATTTTCTTATGACCGGCTTCCACTTTTTTCTTGAAGCCTTCAGGCATATAGCCTTCTTCCGGTTTTTCCAGATACATCGCCGAGGCGAACATGATAATAAAATAGCTAATCCCTAAAACGATAAAAGTCGAACCGACACCAATCGAGCTAATCAGCACCTTGATGGTAGGCCCCCAAACCGCTGAAGCGAAACCGAAGCCCATAATCGCCAGACCGGTCGCCAAACCTCGTTTATCGGGAAACCACTTCACCAGGGTTGAGACAGGAGAGATATAACCGATACCCAAACCACAGCCGCCGAGTACGCCGTAGAAGAAGTAAAGCAACAGTTTCGATTCCATAAAGATGGCTAAACCGGAACCGGCGGTACCCAAACCAAACAAAACCGCAGCAATGATTGCCGAGACCTTAGGGCCGTTTTTCTCAACGAATTTGCCCATTAAGGCGGCAGACAAACCTAAAAAGAAAATCGCGATACTGAATGCGATAGTGACATCGGTCAAAGTCCAGTTCATGGAATCTTTAATCGGATTTACATAAACACTCCATGCATATACCGAACCGATACAGATATGAACACCAACAGCCGCTAAGGCCATCAACCATCTATTTTTCATCTATTAATCTCTCCAAATAAATTCCACAAAATTATAGCGGAAATTGATCGTAGATGTTTGTTATTGCAGGGGCAAAATTTTAGGGTAGACAAGTTGTATCGGAAGGTTGAAAGAGGAAGAGAAAAAAAGTTTCTGAAATAAGGTTAATGTCCTTATTTAGTGAGCCTTGGATGCCTACCTAGAAGTAAGGCATCCAAAGGACAAGCAGCGCTTAGTTTTTATTGAATTTTTCCAAGCGTGTCACTTGGATGTCGGAGACAAAAACCACCCCTGAGTGTTTATTGAAGAACGGTGCAAAGCCTTCCATAATCGGGTTGACCAAATGTTCAGGCACGGCGGTGATAATCATATTCAATACCGCATCTTCATTGAACATCAAGTGGCCCTCATGAAAGCCCTGGCTGCCTTTACCTGAAAGGTTATTGACAATGGTATAGCCTTTGACGCCAGCATGATCCAGCAGGTCGGTAACAAACTCCTGATGCTCACCTTCAAGGATGATCTCTAATTTCTTAAGTGGGCTGAACTTCAAGTTATTCATGATGCTTGTTTCTCCTCAGCAAGGGTTTGTTGAAGTTGTGGTGCCGAAATTTGCTGCCATGCACCGTCTTCAAATGAGTAAATGTTTTTGTCTTCAGGATCGATGACCAGCATACGAATCCATGCATTGGTCACCAGTTTTTTCACCGATACCACGCTTTCAATGGCATCTTTGGCTTTTTCAAACGGTGCTTCGATGACAGCAATCAATCGTAACGGTTCGTGATAAGGTTTACCATCTTTTAATACAGTTTGCGATGGCAGACCGGTGCGCAAATCACCTAGGTTTCCCGTCATAACCCCAAATCGGCCGGCGACGTTGTGCGATACCTTGGAGCCACTACCGAAGCTTTCATTATCAACCGCCGAGAAATAATGTTCCATATTGATCCATTGACCGACCACAAGCGGGCCGGTCAGGATATTTTCCAGCAGGCGGTTTTTATGGTCTACGCGGTAATCGTAGGAGTGCAGGAAGGCTCGGCTTTCCAATGAGAAATCCTGAGTCAATTGGCGGCGTCCAATAATGAAATAGGCGTTACGCGACAGACCCCATTCAGGGCGAACCTGAGACCAGTCCATCGAGTTGCGTTGTGCCAATTTATAGGCTTTGGCCGGATGACGTTGAATCTCTTTGGTCACCTCAAGCGATGGCATACGCTCCTGAGCACTTAGTCTCGATGCCGCATTCAAACCGCTGCGCAAACGATCCAGATAAACCAGATGTGAAGGTGGAATCAAATCAAGGTTATAGAGTTGAACTTCATCCGTGGTGGTATTGTGCATAGCCGGCACAAACCAAGTATCGTCAGGGATATCAATACCTTTGGTACGTAACTTACGACGAACATTAGGGCGGTTGGCCATTTGCGCCAGCACCTTGGCGCTGACAATACCGTGGTTACCACCGCAGGCACCGCAATCCAACGCCGACTCATAAGGGTTGTTTTCCGACTTACTGCCGTGACCGGTTATCAAGACAAAGCGTGAGAAATTGTCGGTTAAACCGATCGCGCTCAGCGCCTGTGCCACATAGTTGACCTGTTCATCGACGGTAAAGCCGATTCGACCTAATCTTTCCAACTGGTTGTCGGCAAAAGATTCATTGATACGATAAGCGGTTTGCAGACGCTGAATGAACTCTTTGGCTTTTTGCGCATCCAAACCTAAGTCGTCAGCGCATTCCAGCTCATAGTGGTTATTCATTGCCGCTTCACGCAAATCTCGAACCATGGCATCGTTGATGTCTTCGGTTTCTAGGCCTAAATCCTGTTCAATGGCTTTTTCAATCACCGCACGCTGCACCGCACGCAGAATCGAATCGGCCTGTTCACGGCTAAGCTTATCGACCAATAGACGAGTATGTGGCTTATGGTGATGCAGGTGTTTGCGTACATGATGATAGCTTTGTGGTGCGATGGTTTTACCGATCATGTCAAAACCAAATAGCAGACCAATCGCCTCAACGGTGACAAACGGTGTCAATACCGACTCTTTTAATTCATGCAGAGCTTTTTCCAAGGCGCTTAATGCCGGCGCATCCTGGGGGCCTGCAGCGGTAATTTCCGGTACCAGGTTGCGTGGGGTGACAATCACCGGAGCCAAATGGTTTTCACTGCCTTTGCCCAACTCCATAAAACTTACCGGCACACCGAAGAAACCGGCGATACCATAAGTTTGGTATTCACCCATACCTTCAAGGTGGCGACGGATCGGTTCAGAACGAGTATCGATACAGAACATCGCTTGCGCAAAAGGGCGTTGCTGCTCGTTTTCTTTAGGCGCATAGTTGATATTGCCCAGTAGCTTATCAATCGCCTTGCCTTCCATGGCTTTAAGCCACAGCATGCCTTCTTGCTCTTCAAACTTGGCCAGTAAACCAATCATTTCAGCCAGTTGTTCGGCGCTTAATTGCATCAGTGCGTCTTGCTGGTTGGCTTGAATTGCTAAGTTATTCAGGTTTCGTGCAAGCTGTTGCGCTTCTTGCACGCGTTTTTGTTGCACATATTTGGCAAAGGTTTCTTCAATCGTTTTTTGTTTGCCTGATGCGAGCGCTTTTTCCACTGCGAATGCCATTGCCGGTAATGTTTGTTGACTGAACATCTCCTGACGCAAATAGGTTTCAGCGGTATTGCTTTGAATCGCATTGCGAATGCCGTCGGTGGTGTGTTCATAATGCTTATGACCACGTTCATTAAGCAGTGCCAAAGCAAGCGTTAGGCGAATCGCCATCAAATCAACCAGATCACCCGGGAAGCGTTGGCTCCAGTGGTAACTCTTGGCGTTGGAACGCCAGCGAATAAATCCGGTCCAGCCGTGTAGGTGAGACAGTTCACGAGTGAAATAATCCATCCACATCTCTTCAGGTACACCAAGCGTTTGTAGTACGTGGCTAATCATGTCTTCGGCGGTATCGGCATTTTCCAGAATATGACCGATTTCCAGACCACGGATGATAAAAGGCACGTTGCGGCTGGCGATATTACGCCAAGCCATAAAGAAGCCTTGTTCGCGTTCAGGCATTTCCCAAACCGATTGACCTTCATCGAAGAAATCAAGGCAGCTTTTAACCACCAGTTCATCAAGCTCTTTACCGATATTGCTGCCATAAAGGGCATCCACCGCCTCATAAATAGGGCGGTCGGCCAAAAGCGTTTTTTCCAATTCATCGGCTACAGCGGTTTGACTGATTGCAGCGTGTTGTAACGTCTGGTCATGTAAGGCTTGATAAACCGCCTCGCTATCTGCCAAGGTCAGTTTGCTGATCACCGGGTTTTGGACTTTTGTTAGCACGCTCATAAACCAAGCCGACAGATTCAGGCCTGTCTGGTTTGAGTTGTCAGCGATAAATGTGTCAACTCCGTTTTGCAGAGCATTGTGCTGAATCTTACCGTCTTGTAGATATTCTTGATAAAGATCGCGTGGCAAAAAAGAGCGGCCATGAAACAGTTTGGCACCTTTTTTGGCGGCTTCGGCAAAATGCAAGTGTTCCAAACCGTGTAAAGGATTATGGTGAATAAAGGTACGCATTGGCCAGAAGAACGGGATCGGTTCTGCGGCAACGTGAATCATTGAGCGAATTTTTAGGCTATGACCTAGCGAAATCTTCATAATAATCCTCCAATGAAGAAGCTACCAGCAAGAGCTAAAACAACCAGTACTACGGCATAAAGCCAAGTGGCCTGAAGACTGATGTCAGGCTGTTTGTTTTCCGGTTCGGTACCGACAATCATGCCTTGGATAAAACGGGCCGCTGACCAGCTCCAGAGTAACCAAGTCAAACCGAGCATGACCATCAGCAAAGGTGTTGAAAGAACGCTTGCCTTAATCATCATAAAAAAGTTCGGAAAGCCTGGTGTCGCCGTAGCGGCCAATACTGTGATGACCAATACGCCGGCAAAACGCGGCATATTTTGTGCTAAACCGCCAAATAAACCGGCATAAGCGGCACCGTAACGAGTGACCAGAGCGTGAGCCAATAGCGTTAACACCACTAGCGGAATACTCATGGTCAAAGCGATATAAATCGCTTGCTCTGCCATTGCGGAGGCACTGAAAATCCATAGCAATGCCCAAGTGGATGTGGCCAGAAAGCTTGTCCATAAACCGACATCGCGGATTACCGTTAAACGGAAGGCATAGAACATTGCTGTCGCAGCGGCCCAGATAATAATCCACTCAGGAATATCAATCTGGCTGCTGGCTAGAATCAGCAGGCCGATTTGCGGCCAGATGACAAACAAAGCCATTCGCAGGTAAGGTTGGCTGATTTTTGCCATGATGGCGTTAAACAGCATACTCATTGGAAACAGCGGTAAAAATACGGCTGCAAGAAGAATCATTAGATTTGTCATATCAGCACCACTTGAACCATACATTGAGTTTTGCCGCTAATGCCAGCAGCTTTCGGTTTAGGCTGGCAAACAGGTCGGTCATATAGAACTCACGAGAAACCAAAGCATAGAAATTCATCCAAACATGGCTCTGTTTCGAGCTCTTGTTGGCATAGGTGCTGTGAGTGTAATAGACACGCAGCCAGCCAATAATAATGATGATTGCAAGTACACTGATTAGGGTGATAAACCATCCTAGATCGATACCGGCAGCGGCATATAGCTGATCACCGAATTGCTGATCAGGGTATAGGAATGAATCAAATGCATGACTGATTACCGTATAACCGATTACCACGACTATAAACGAGAACACGATCAGGGCAATCAAGCGCCATGGATTGCTGGAGCGCATGCTGTAGGTACTGAACAGCAATTGGGCACCGGTGACCCAGCCGAAGAACAATAGGATGATGGCACCTTGTTTCTGAATAAAGTCGGCAGAAACGAAATAGTGGGCGGCAAATAACACTACTACCGGAACTATTAAAGTGATCATCGCCATAATCAACCAAGGCTGGCGAACTTTAGGCGAGCGTCTTTCGACAATAAAGGTGTAGAGGTCGTCTTTTGGTATACCGTCGTTATTACGCGCTTCACCAATGACATTACCGGCACTTAAGAATAGCGTGCCTTTGAATAGACCATGCGCAATCAGATGGAAAATCGCCAAAGAGAAAGCCCCCAAGCCAACTTCCATAATCATAAAGCCCATTTGTCCCATGGTTGAGTAGCCCAAAGCCTTTTTAATATCGCTTTGGCTCAACATCAATACAGAGCCGATAACGGCGGTAATCAAACCGACGATAAAGAGCCAGTGAAGGATATCGTTGGTGTGCACAAAAATCGGTGCGAAACGGTTGATAATAATCCCACCGGCATTAACAATACCGGCATGCATCAAGGCCGAAACCGGGGTTGGCCCTTCCATCGTATAAGGTAACCAGATATGCAGGATAAATTGTGCGGAACGGGCAAATGCCGAGACCGCAATCAAAGAAGAAACGGTTTCGGTTAAAGAGAGTCCGAAGTAGGTGGTCGCATCTGGGTTTTGCGCGACAAAATCAAAGATAACATTCAAAGACCAGCTGCCGGTCGCTTGGAACAACAGCACTGCCGCAATCACCATGGGTACATCACCGAAACGGTAGGTGATAAATGTCCAGAAGCTATAACGGAAAGCCGAGTGGCTGCGGTTATCATGACCGAGAAGAAAATACAGAATGACCCCGACCAAATGCCAGGCAACCAAAAGCATAATCAAATCACCGGCAGCAACCATCAATATCAGTGACGCGGCCATCAGATCAAGCAAGACAAAGAAACGGCCATAACCGGCTTCTTCGGCCATATAGCGCACTGAGTAGACACGGACAATCAAGCTGATCCCGGAAATCACCATTGCCATCAAGGTGCTTAAAGGGTCAAACATCATGCTGCCCCAGTTACTACCCCATGAATAAACGGCGTTTGGCGCGCCCGACACATTCAGCGCAAACAGCACAACAGCAATGACAAATGTCAGCGTCGCTATACCGATACTGATTTGAGAAACCGCTCTGCCCATATTCTGGCTCAGCAGGTGCGTGAGTATGGCAGAGACCAAGGGCAATGCCGGTAAATATTTGATTAACTCTTCCAAGGTATGTAACCCTTTTCTAGTATTTATTTTATTAGTGGTTTAATCATTGAATTGGCCTAATTTTTTCGACGAATTAGGTTCAAAAATTAACAATCTCTAGACAAAGATGACACGAAGATAATGGCTTTCAATAGTCATGTCAAGCCATAACTAAAAGGTTATGCACGGACTGGAAAAAACGCAAATAAGCAAAGAAAAAAAGCTTATGTGTCCATTAGTTTTTTACTGTAGAGAGGGTGCAGTTTGTACTCATGTTTTATAAGGTGTTTTCAAGGCCAAGAGTATTTTACAGTTATTGCAGATATTCTGGTGTTTTGCGGCTTTGATCAAGCTGATAAGAAGTGAGTGGTTTTATTTTTTGCAAATATCAGGGGTTGGTTTGTCTAATTGTCCATGTATTGCAGTTCGCAGCCAATCTAAAAACGGTTTTTTGAGTAAGTCTAAGTTTGCTAGGTATAGGTGAGCCTTTATTCAATTTAACGGTTTTATCACACATTTTAAGAAAAAATGGTTTAATGAAAGCCAATCGTTTATTTCTACCTTCCAAAAGAAGGGGGTCAATATAGTGAGATATGTATTTGGAATTATTTTAATAGCGTTGACTGTTAGTTCTTGTTCGAAAACAGAACAGACAATAAATATCGCTGGAAATAACTGGCTGGGTTATCAGCCATATTATGTCGCGAATGCCTTTCTGAGAACAGCTCAAAATATCGATGCTCCGGAACCTGAGAGTGAAATTCAGGCGTTAAGAAGCAACTTTAATATCACCTCACTCAATTCTACCACTTCGGTAATGCGACTGATGTCTAATGGTATGTTGGATGGAGCCCTGCTGACTCTGGATGAGGCGATTCGATTTATCGACGAGACTGACATGGAGCTATGTATTGCTCAGGTGGTTGATTACTCATCTGGTGGTGACGCAATGGTTTCCAAGCAGGGTCTTTTTGAGAACAATCATAACGGTAAAATAAGAATTGGCCATGAGTCTAGTGCTCTTGGAGGTTATATGTTGAGACGAGCAGTCGAGCATCTAGGGCTGTCATGGGACGATATCGAACCTGTCCTTGTCGAACCAGTTGATCATGTCATGATGTTTGAGAAGGGGCAAGTGGACGCAATTATCAGTTTCGAACCTTTTTTGACTAAGCTAGTTGATGCTGGGGGGGAAGTTTCTTTTTCCAGCCGACATATCGAAAAAGAAATTATAGATGTTTTCGCAGTGCTCAAGGATTCATGGAAAAGTAATCGTAATCAATATATCAGTTTCATTGAAGTCATGTGGGCTTATGGGATGGAGCATGTGCTGCAAAAAAAACCTAGTTCATTGAATTTAATTAGAAGTAATACAGGCATGGACAGTGAACAATTTGACAACGCTTTGCAAGGGATTCACTTGGTCTCTGTTGAAGAAAATAAAGTGATACTTGACAGTCAATTAAGTGACTCTATTGAGAAAATGAGTGACTATCTTATCGAATCAGGCATGATCAACAATCGGGTTGAGCTAGGCAGGTGTGAGTAGGAATAATAATATGCAGCAAAAACCTCTTTGGTTTCTGAAGAGTATTCGTAATCGCATAACTCTAGCAGTATTGATCTTAACCATATCTCTTATGGCTTTGTTTACTTATGTCTTTGTGGATGATTTGCGTTCTGAATCAAGAGATAAAGCCTATAGTGAATTGGTGACCACGGGAACCCTTTTACAGGGCACTCTAAACCGAATGCTTAGACACGGCGGTCATAAATATGTCAATCAGGTGTTGTCTGAACTCTCTGTAAACCCTCATTTTAGTAATATCTCAATCACTGACAAAAAATGTAAATTATTATTCACGCCTCACTCTTACGATTTGGGAAGATGTCTCGGTGATATTCTTATTGGTGGAAGCACTTCCACCATTGAAAAAGTTGCTCGAAGTGGAGTCAGTGAATATGTTTTTCTTGATCAGTATGAAAAGTTCATAGTCTATGTGCCCTTGATTGCTCCAAAAGGCAATTTGTTAGACAAAGAAAGATATGTTTTGGTCATTGAATATGTACTTTTGGATCAGGGAATTCAGGCATTTTTGGATCATTCAAATGAATTGTTTGGTTTGATTTTAATAATGCTGTTTGTCAGTTTAATGCTTTGGCTTTATTTACACAACAGGCTTACTCAACCGTTAAAACACCTCTCCAATGCGGTAGAAATGATGAGTAATGGAGACGTTGTTGAAAACATCCCTTTCAAAACCGCTGATGAAATTGGTTTATTAGCTCGGGCGCTTGAATCGATGTCTATTGAACGTTCTCTTAACGAGCGTAAACTCCAACGTCTTTCAATGGCTGTTGAACAAGGTTGGGACAGTATTATCGTAACCAACTTAGATGCAAAGATTGAGTTTGTGAATGCGGCTTTCACGCGAAATACAGGATATTTGGCAGAAGAAGTTGTGGGGCGAAACCCGCGTATTCTTCAAAGTGGCGAAACTCCCCAAGAAACTTATGATGAAATGTGGCAAACCCTGATGAGAGGTGATGTCTGGAAAGGTGAATTAATAAATCAGAGAAAAAATGGTGATAAATTTATCGAGTATGCAACCATTAGCCCTGTTCGCGATAAGAATGGCGAGATATTTAGTTTTATTGGCATAAAACAAGATATTACGGAATTAAAGCAGCTTGAAAAACAAAGAACTGAGGCTGAACGCGCGGTCAATAGCTTTTTCAATCAAAGAATGTCGCTAAATATGATTGCTACCATGGATGGTAGGATTCAACGTGTAAACCCCGCTTGGGAACGGGTCTTGGGTTACAGCGTTGATGAGATGGAGGGGAAGCCTTTTATAAATTTTGTACACCCGGATGACAGGGAAAATACTGCAACCGAGCACCAGAACGTCATACTGGGTGAATCGACTTATGAATTTGAGAATCGATACAGAGATAAAGAAGGCAATTACCATACTTTTATTTGGACCTCGACGATATCTAAAGAAGACAACATAATATATGCCGTAGCAAATGACATTACTGAACGAAAAAAAGTCGAAGACAAGCTGCGTGATATTGCTGAAGTATTCCACAGCTCTGGTGAAGGCGTAATGCTTACTGATGAAAACTGCCTGATCAAGGATGTTAATAATGCCTTCATCAATATCACCGGGTACAGCAAAGAAGAGGTAATCGGAAAAAACCCAAAAATTCTAAGTTCTGGCCATCATGATCGAGCTTTCTATCAGTCAATGTGGGAGGTTTTAAAGAAGAGTGGCCATTGGAGCGGCGAAATTTGGAATAGACGCTGTAACGGTGAAGTTTATCCAGAGCTTCTTACTATCAGCAGCGTACTTGATGAATTAGGGAGTCTAAAAGGTTTTGTCGGTGTATTTTCTGATATTACGAATATAAAAGAGTCAGAACGAAAAATCCGATTTTTAGCACATCATGATCCCTTGACAGAGCTGCCCAACAGACTGTTGCTTGACGCAAGGTTAGGTCACAGTATCAATCACGCTTCTCGTAATAAACGAAAGCTTGCTGTGATGTTTATTGATGTTGACCGTTTCAAGTATATTAACGACAGCATGGGGCACTCTGTTGGCGATGAATTACTTCGAGAGTTGGCTTCAAGGTTGATCGGTTTGGTGCGTTCTGAGGACACGGTGTCGCGCATCGGTGGTGATGAGTTTGTCATTATACTGGAGGATGTTTCAGGAGCGGAAAGCCTCGTTAATATTACTAATAAAATTATGTCGGAAATCAGTTCGCCATTTGAGCTTTCAGGTAACGAAATTCGAATTACAGCCAGTGTAGGTATCGCTTTTTATCCTGATGATGGAGCAGATAGTAGTCAATTGATGAAAAATGCCGATGCGGCAATGTACCGTGCAAAAGATGCTGGCCGAAATATGTATCAGTTCTATACAGAAGATTTAACCAATATCGCATTTGAGCACATGTTTATCGAAAATGCTTTACGTGGGGCTATAGAGCGTGAAGAATTAAGATTGTTTTTCCAGCCTCAAATCGACTTACATAATAATGAATACGTAGGTATGGAGGTGTTGTTAAGATGGTTTCATCCTGATCAAGGTTTGATCTCCCCAGCACGCTTTATCCCAATTGCGGAGCAGACAGGAATTATTCGGCAAATAGGCTATTGGGTGTTGTTTAATGCGTGTAAACAAGGCAGGGAATGGCTTGATAGAGGTATTGATTTTGGGCGTATTTCTGTAAATGTTGCTGGCCCCCAATTGCAGCACCATGACTGTGTGGCACGACTTATTGATGTTCTTGAACAAACCAGATTTCCAGCGGAGCTTCTTGAGATTGAGGTTACTGAGGGGTTTGTAATGCGCAACGCAGAGGAGGCAATTGAAAAGCTCAATGTTTTCAGAAAAATGGGTATCAAAATCGCTATTGACGACTTTGGTACCGGTTATTCTTCTTTAAGTTACCTGAAAAGGTTGCCTATAGACAAGCTTAAGATAGATCAGTCGTTTGTCCGCGACATTTTGGAGGATGAAAACGATTTGGCGATTGTGCAGTCTGTTATAGCTTTAGGAAAAGCCATGCAGATGAATGTAATAGCCGAGGGTGTAGAGTCTGAAGAACAGGCAGAGCTTTTAAATAGTAAAGGGTGTGATCAGGCTCAAGGCTATTTATACGGTCACCCTGTTCCGCCGGAAAAACTTTGGTTTAATATCTGATTTGTGCAATGTTTTTTGCAGTAAATTGAGACGGTTTACAAGAACGTCGTTAACTCTTTTTACATTGGTTAGTCATGCAAGTTGTTAAGTAAATTGATCTTCAGATTGAAGATATTACAACCAAGAAAACGGCCGGTTGAAAAAAAATGGCAGAGTCTGTTTCACATTTTATTGCTGAATTATTGAAAATTTGGTGGAGCTGGGAGGAGTCGAACCCCCGTCCGCGGAGCCTCCATCTAAAAATCTACATGTTTATTTGGTCTATTAATTTAACCTGAATGCTGCCCGACCAGCAGGGATCACATTAGGCGAGTTTGTAAAGTTTAATGCCAACTACCCAAACACGCAGCGGACACGGTTCTGTGAGATATGATACAGCGTTAGGGGCCACAGACAGCTTTCCTAGGCTGCACCAGCGGGATTAAGCCGCTAGAGCGTAGTTATCGTCGTTTGCAACTATAACAAAATGAAATAAAGATTTACGTGCATCATTCAGGCACGACATGCATTTTAAACTTTGTACTCCCCGTCGAAACCAGTGCAGCCCCGAATAGGAAAAGTTTGTTTGCAAAGATATACAAACCAGACTTTTAAAGAACGTTTAATTCAGTGGGTATTATTGGGGCTAAGTCAGTAAAATTCAAGGGCAGGGTGCGATTATTGATGAAATAATTCGCCCTGAGGACGGGGATGCTTTTAGCGCGTCATTTTCATTAGGCGCTGTTTGTCACGATTCCAGTCGCGTTCTTTGATGGTGGCGCGTTTATCGTGCTGCTTTTTCCCTTTGGCGAGACCGATGGCCAGTTTGACCTTACCTTGTTTCCAGTATAGCTCTAGGGGTATAACGGTGGTTCCCTGAGTATCGACCAAACCACGCAGACGATTGATTTCACGGCGGTGCAGTAGCAATGGGCGAGTACGTAAAGGGTCGTTATTGGTATGAGTTGAGGCGGTAATCAACGGAGTAATCAAGGCGCCAAATAGAAACGCTTGATCGTCTTTGAAAATCACATAGCTTTCGCCGAGCTGTATTTTACCGGCCCTCAGGCTTTTCACTTCCCAGCCTTGAAGACTTAGTCCGGCTTCCAGAGTCTCTTCGATAAAATAGTCGAAACGCGCTTTTTTATTGACTGCAATAGAATTTGGGTTTGCGCCTTTTTTCTTTTTTGCCATGGTGTTCTTCTAAATCCTAAACTGAAATAAAACGATACTTGATTGTTTTAGCCTGTTATTGCTCAATGCGCAGGCATTATAGCAAAGATATCGTTATGGATTGCTTTGTTAAACGCTCGGTTTCAGGCAAATAACAGGTCGAGCCTTTTATTTGATTTTTCGTTTGGTCAGGCAAAACTCCATCACGTTTTGCGGTACCGCTTTTAGCATACGTTGGGTGTCTAAGTTGAATTGGCGCTTATGGCCGTTATCGCTGATTAAAGTGATATCCAGGTTTTCTTGGTTGGCGATCGCTTCATTCAGCTGTTCAAAGAAATCCCTGGCCTCGTCATTCGTTGTCGCTTGTCTAAAGCTGGGCATCTCTTCAAAGGTAAAAGAGAAGAATCCACTCATTCCCAGCAAACCTTCGCTTTGTTTGAGTTCCGTTTTAAACAGCTTGCTTAGGTGGTTGGTTTGTCCGCCAATGGAAAGACGATAACTCTCCGAGCTTGATTCGCTTTTGACTTTTAATGTTTGTTTGCTGTCATAGATATAGCCGTGTTTGGCATATTTTGACGAGGCATTGGGCAGTTCGCCGTCTTCCATTAAGTTTTTTTGTTGTTCGGTGTATTGTATGCTGAAGTTGGTGAAGAAAGGGTTGCAGCGCAAGAAAAAGGCCGCTTCTTGACTGAAGTCAGCGGGAATAAACAACACCTTGGCGGTATCGAGTTTTTCGCTAAAATCATCGCCTTCATAATTAACCACCCAAGTATTCTTTAATGGCTTGTGGGCTGGGTTTTCGATTAACTTTTCCTCAAAGGCGAGGGTGTTACCACTAATCAATATGGCTGAGATCAATAAGCCAAAGCAGAACGGAGTGGTAAATTTTGTCTGATGAGTGTTAGCTGCCATTTTCTTTTCCTGTTTGATCACCGGTTACAAGTCATGTGCAAATGCTGATTCATTCTAACATTGTTAATCAATAGGTTTGCAGCGCTTAAATTTATTCTCTCTTTGCTGCTTTAATAACGGTTGAATCAACGGGTTTGTTATAATGCCGCTAGTTTCAAATTGTTCAGCCCTATTGAGGCAATCAGATAATTTAGTTAAGTTATGAAAAAAATCGCAAGAACGGCACTGCTACCTTATTCGGCGCAACAAATGTATGACTTGGTAAACGATGTGGCCGCTTATCCGGAGTTTTTGCCGTGGTGTGGCAATGCAAAAGTCGTGAGTCAAACTTCTATGACCATGCAGGCTCAGGTGACCATCAGTAAAGCGGGTATCAAGCAGACGTTTGAGACCAAAAACCATTTGGTTCCGGCAGAAAGAATCGAGATGCATTTGGTGGATGGTCCTTTTAAGCATTTACGTGGCGAGTGGGTGTTTAAACCTCTGGATATTGATGCCTGTAAGGTAATGTTTGAGATTGAGTTCGAGCTTAATAGCGGTTTGTTAAATGCGGCCATTGGGCCGATATTCGAAAATATCACGACAACCTTGGTTGACTCTTTTTGCGAACGCGCCAAACAGGTGTATGCTTAATTTATTGTTATAGGACGTCGGGAGAATCATGTCAGAGCAAATCAATATTGAAGTCGCTTATGCTTTAAGGGATGAACAGTATCTTTTTACTGAAAAAGTCGCGCCCGGCACTACTATTGCCGAAGCCTTGGCGCAATCACGACTGCTGCATGAATTGCCTGATTTGAATATTGATAAGGTGGGGATTTTCGGTCGCTTGGAAAAGCCGGATACGGTTTTAAGAGAGGGCGATAGAATCGAGGTGTATCGTCCTTTAAAAGCCGATCCAAAGGATCGTCGCCGCAAACAGGTGGAGCAGGAACGCCAAGCGGAAAAACAATCGAAAGAAAACGCATCTAAAAAATAAGTCTCTCTCCTGTTAACAAGCTATTGAGGCTATGAATTTTTTCATCGGTCTCAATAGCTCGTTAATCTCTGTTTATCGAAGTTAAATCCAGTCAAGCTTGAATGGTTATCAGTGACTTCAGGCCAAAGCTTTGCACTAATTCAAGGTAAAGCTGTGTTTTAACTGGTAGAGCATATAAAGCACTTCTTCTTGTTCTCGTTGCGCGACCTGGTTGCGTTCTAATGCAAGCAGAACATCGTCTAAAATACTGGTGAATTCAGCCTCTTCCATGGCTAAATCCTGCTTCGTTTGAGCCAGCGTATTGTTATTGAAACAGTGCGGGCCGCCGGTAATGGTGGTAAAGAAGTTGGTGGTTTCCCTTTCAACTGTCGGGATATGTTTTGCCGAATAGCGGTGATGGGTATAAGGGTGCTGATAATGAATAGCAACAACGTCCGACGCAATTTGCCTAATCACTGCTTTGCCGCCCAATCTTTGATACAAGGTTGTCATATCTTTCTCCTTTATAGATTGCCAAAGTAGAAAGTGAACGGTAACGCTGAAAAAGGGATTCTCAGAGTACCGACGATTTCATTGTAGACCTCAACCAGTTGGTTGGATATGGCAGTTTGTCAGCCGAAGGGATCGCTAAAATGCCTACAAAAAACCCGCATGATGCGGGCTTTTGTTTTTTGATGGTTTGCAGTATTACTGTTAAAACCAACCTAGACCTAACCAGGATTTATCTTCTTTTAGCTCAACCTGTAAATCTTGCTGTTTCCAGTTGCTGAGAAATTTATTCTGATCAAAATTCAGCACAAGATGTTTGCGCACACGTTTTTTGTTTTTGGTTTCCGCGGTGCTGTAGTAGATGTATTCCCAGTGTAACGGATTGAACGGGTTGCTCCCCATTGGGGGCCCGAGTAGTTCTCTAACTTGTCCTTGGGTCAAGCCTACTTGCAATAAGTTGACCGATTCCGGAGTCATGATATTGCCTTGCACGGTTGGCGCTTTATAAGGTTCAAGGTAAGAACATGCGCTTAGGCTGGCTAGTCCAGCAGTGACAAATGCACCAATAAATAGAGTGCGCAAGGTGGTTTTGCATTTAGCGGTAAAACGAGTCAATTGCGTGAATTTCGCCATGGGTTCCTCAAGTTAACAAGCTCTTTTAGCGAGCTAGTGTAATATGTCTAGGAAATTTTGTGTAGTGATAAACGAATCTAAATTCTCGTTATCAGTGTTTTAAGGTATTATACACACTAAAATTCGTATAATGAGATTGGCTGAAGGGCTGATGGATTCCATTAAAGTGTCCATTCCCCGGTCATTTCTGGCAAGAATAAAATAATTAACGATAGAGCTTGTTTCAAGCGGCATAAATTAGGGCGTTAGAGGAATTTATGAGCGGAGAAGAGTTAAAGAAAGTCGGCCTTAAGGTCACTTTGCCAAGACTGAAGATCTTAGAGATTTTGGAAACTCAGGGAGAAGATCACCATCTGAGTGCTGAAGATGTGTATAAGATTCTGCTTGACCAGGGAGAAGAGGTCGGCTTGGCAACAGTTTATCGAGTTTTAACTCAGTTTGAACAAGCTGGCATTGTGCGCCGCTTAAACTTTGAAAACAATATCTCGATTTTCGAATTGGATACCGGTGATAACCACGATCATTTGGTATGTTTGAAAACCAGTCGAGTTAAAGAGTTTGTTGATCCGGTGATTGAAGAACGAATCAAAGAGATCGCTAAAGAAAACGGCTATGAGCTTTCAGGTCACAGTCTGGTGATTTACGGAACCTTTAACGGCGAACAATAACATACCGTTGTAAAAGACGATTAATAAGCCGGCAGAACTTACAGTTTGCGTCAAGTTCTGCCGGCTTTTTGCTTTCTGGATTTTTCTTTGCAGTTGTTGGTTTAAGCCACTTTGCCCTGGGCGACTTCAAGCATCTCTTTGGCATGGTTAAGGGTTTGTTCGGTGACTTTCAATCCACCGAGCATGCGCGCCAACTCCTCAATGCGGTGGCTGTTACTTAGTTGCGTGACCTGAGTTGTCGTCGAATCGTTTTGTGTCTGTTTTTCAATAAACAGGTGTTGATGCCCATGAGAAGCGACTTGCGCCAAGTGGGTGATCGATAATACCTGTTTGTGTTCGCCTAAGTTCTGCATTTTTTGCCCGACCACTTCGGCAATACCGCCACCGATGCCGACATCAACCTCATCGAAAATCAAAGTCGGCAGGCTGGCGACTTCGGCGGTGGCGACTTGAATAGCCAGACTGATTCGTGATAATTCGCCACCCGAGGCGACTTTGGCAAGCGGTTGCAATGGCTGACCTTTGTTAGCGGTGACCATAAACACGGCTTTATCAATTCCCAGTGCGGTCGCTTGTTCAGTGTTGTGCAATTCTATGGCAAATTGACCATTCGGCATACCTAGATTCTGCATGCCTTCGGTCACCAAATGAGCTAATTTTTTTGCCGCCTTAAGGCGTGAATCGCTTAGTTTTTTAGCCTCTTTTTGAAAGGCTTGCCAGGCATTGTTCAAGTCGATTTGCAGGCTTTCCAGAGAATCACTCGAGTGTTGTAATTGCGCTAGGTCATCATTGATCTGTTGATGCTTTTTCACCAGTTGGTCGGCATCCAAGTTGTATTTTTTGGCTAAGGCAAACAAGGATGAAAGTCGTTCTTCAACCGATTCAAGCTGCTGTGGGTCGAGTTCGATATGTTCGGCTTGGTGTTGGATTTCAGTGGCGGCTTCCTGCACTTCAATCAAGCTGCTATGGAGTTGCGCCAGTACCGATTCCAGTTTTGGGCTGAAATGGATAATGCTTTCCAAGCTGTGAATGGCTTGGTTGAGTTGATCGATGGAACCGTTTTCCCCTTCAATCGCATCGTAGGCCTGTTGGCAGGCAAGTTTGATTTCGCTGGCGTGAGACAGTTGTGATTGTTCCTCTGAAAGCTGTTCAAACTCTTCAGCCTGTGGATTGACCTGTTCAAATTCGTTTTGCTGGAAACTTAAAAGTTCCAATTTGCTCTGGTAATCGGCTTGGGCTTCTTCCAGAGTTTGCAGCTCTTTTTTAATGGCTTGCCAAGCTTGATAGCTTTGTCGGGTATTGGCCAATAAATCGTTGTGATTGGCATAAGCATCAAGCAGTTCCAGTTGATTGTTTGCCGTTAATAATCGCTGGTGTTCGTGTTGACCGTGAATGTCGATAAGAAAGCTGCCTAACGTTTTCAGCTGATTGGCGGCAACCGGGTAACCATTGATATAGGCTTTTGAGCGACCTTCGGCGGTAACGGTACGGCGCAGATAACAGCTATCGTCATCTTCAAGATCATGCTCTTGCAGCCAAGCTTTAACCTGAGCCAATTGCTTCACATTGAACTGCGCGGTGACATCGGCTTTAGGTGTGTTGTGACGAACCAGGGAGGTGTCTGCACGCTCACCTAAAGCGAGTCCTAAAGCATCCAATAAAATCGATTTACCGGCACCGGTTTCACCGGTAAGAGTGGTGAAACCGCTTTCAAAGGACAGGTTTAATTTTTCGATGAGCGCGAGGTTTTGAATCGTCAGTTCTTGCAACATATTTGAATACGCTTTGTTAAATTTCTCAATTCAGTGGTCTTTAATGGCCTCAAGTAGTCCTTAAGACAGTTTGTCGCCCCAGTGTAGCTTGGCTCGAAGCAGTTCAAAATGATCATGGCCTTTAGGGTGCAGCATTTTGACCATCTTTTTGTGACGCTTGACGGTGGTGCTGTATCCGAGGCTGATTTGGAACGACAACTGACCGTCACAGATCACTTGGGCTTTACCGGCACAGTTTTCATGTGGTCGAACTTCCACCACACTGTTTCCCGGGACCACATAAGGGCGTGTGCTCATGGTATGAGGGTTGATCGAAACCAGACTCATAACATCGAGACGCGGGTCCAAAATAGGACCGCCGGCGGAAAGCGCATAGGCGGTCGAACCGGTAGGGGTGTTGATAATCATCCCGTCTGAACGCTGGCTATTAAGAAAACGCCCGTCGACAAAGGTTTCAAATTCGATCATGCGTGGCGAATCGGTTTTATGGATCACCACATCATTAAAGGCGAATTCATTGAATAGTTCATTCTCGTCTTTACTGATTTTTACATGAATCAAATTACGTTCTTCGCACTCGTAATTGCCGGCTAATATATCGTCCAGCGTGGTCAGCATCTCTTTCGGTGAGATGTCGGCAAGAAAACCGAGACGCCCCAGGTTGATCCCTAAAATGGGTGTTTCGGAATCAACAATGGAGCGAGCCACATCCAAAAAGGTACCGTCACCGCCGACAACAACAGCCAGATCGATCTGTTGTGCCAATTGCTGACGTTCGATGACTTCAACGCCATAGCGCTCAACCGGAAAATCATGACAGGAAGCATCGTCCAACATAACCGTTTTATTGCTGGAGATAAGGTGTTGCAATAATTTGTCGATACTTTCCCAGGACTCGATGCCGGAGTATTTTCCAAAAATGCCGATGCGTGTAAACATAGATCTGCCTGTATTCTGGGTGCGCCGTTGCGTCAAAAATAAGTGGTTAAATTTAACCCATTAGTTTGCTTAATAACTCGATTTTACGCAACCATTATTTCGCTGTCAGCTTAATTGACAAATAATTTTCAGTCACAAATTTGTAACCAGTCATAGGATTGTCGAATTTAGCGCTTGAATAAGCCGCTAAAGCCTATCTATAATTTAGCACTCTAATTGTAAGAGTGCTGATTTAGACTTGAAATGAATTGAATCGGCACTATGTATTTTCCATGACATATTGAATTGAATGGCAGTCAAATCAGGCTGTCATTCGCAAACCACCCACAAGCCAGAGTGTTGCTATGTTAAATGACCGTTCACAGTTGTTGTTTAAAAACTTAATGGGGTTATACCTTAATGACGGTAAACCGGTTGGTTCGAGCACCTTGGCAAAACTGCCGGAAATTGGCTTGAGCTCGGCCACGGTGCGCAATGTCATGGCCGATTTGGAACGTATGGGGTTGATTCATTCGCCGCACACTTCGGCGGGGCGAGTACCGACAGACCAGGGATATCGCCTGTTTCTCGATTCGATTCTTACCTACAAGCCTTTGTCTAATCAGCGTGTCGAGAGTATTCGCAGTGAGCTGACATTGGGGTTGAATCAGGATGAACTGCTGGAAAACGCCTCCAAAGTGTTATCGGATTTGACCGGTTTGACCAGTTTGGTCTTGATGCCCAATAAGGAGCGTGAAGTATTACGCCATATCGATTTTATTGCCCTGAGCGACAAGCGTGTCTTGGTGGTATTGGTTTTTAATGATCAGGATGTACAGAACCGAATTATTGAACTGGATGGTGGTTTGTCGATTGATGAGTTGCAAAAAACCGCCAATTTCTTAAATGAGAATTGCCTGGGCAAAACCTTGTCCGAGGCCAAAGGCATGCTGGTATCGCGCATGGATAAGATTCGCGCCACTGCGAATGAGTTTATGTCATCGATTGTTGAGGCCACCGATTTTATCCTCACAGAGCAGCTGGAGAAGAAAGTGCCGTTTCTGGTGTCGGGAAAAACCAATTTATTGAATTACAAGGAACTTGCCGACTCGGAAAAGCTCAAAGCTTTGTTTAATGCTTTTGACCAGCATAATGAAGTGGTCAATTTGCTTGATAAAAGTATGCAAGCGCAAGGTGTTCAGGTATTTGTCGGTGGCGAGTGTGGTAATCCGATTTATCAGGATTGCAGTATTGTGACCACGCCTTATATTTCCGATGGTGAGATTCTGGGCGTTCTGGGTGTGGTCGGGCCAAGCCGAATGAATTATGAAAAAGTGGTGCCAAATGTTGATGTGACGGCGAAAATTTTAGGTTCGCTCTTGAAAAAATAGTCAATCATCACCACTAAAATCAGCATTAGAAGTATTACATCGGCTGAAATTTTGAGTCAGCCATTAACCGTTTTTAATTTAAGTGTGGCGGATTTATTGTAAATTCCGTCAGGAAGTAAACAGATAGGGAAACCTTATGAGTGAAGCAAAAAATCAAGAAACCGTAAACAATGAAAACGAAGCGGTGGTACAACCGGAAGAAGAGACGCTGGAGCAAGCTCAAGAAGCGGTAGAACATGATGTAGAAGCGTTGTTGGAAGAAGCGCGTGCTGAAGCGGAAAAGCATAAGGATATGGCGTTGCGTGTGCAGGCGGATATGGAAAACTTGCGTCGCCGTACCCGTATGGATGTGGAAAGCGCACATAAATTTGCATTGGAAAAATTCGTCAATGCTTTGATTCCTGCATTGGATTCAATGGAGATGGGGATTGATGCGGCGAATAAGGAAGATGCCAGTATCGATAGTATCCGCGAAGGTTTGGATATGACTTTCAAGCAGCTATTGGATGTTTTAGGGGAATTCAATGTCGAGCGCGTCAACCCGACCGGTGAAAAGTTTGATCCGCAATTGCATGAAGCCATGACAATGGTGCCATCACCGGACCACGAATCGAATACGGTCATTGAAACCTTCCAAAAAGGTTATACCTTGAATGAACGTCTGGTTCGCGCCGCTCGCGTGGTAGTGGCTCAGTAAGTTGATTGGGCTGTTGTTTGTCGATTAAAAGCGTTGCCAAGCAAAAAAATCCAAAAAAAATGTGGATTTTACTTGAAAGACAAAATAGCACCCTTATAAAGAATTCAACTTATAAGAAACAGCATTTAAATAATTAAGAATTTAATCAATTTTAAAACGACTTTGACAGCATTGTATGTCAGCATCACAAACGCTTGTTTGAAAGTCCGTTAGCAATTTTGGAGAACTAGACAAATGGCTAAGATTATTGGTATTGACTTAGGAACAACAAACTCTTGTGTTTCGGTCATGGAAGGTAAAGAAGTAAAAGTTATTCCTAACGCGGAAGGTGCGCGTACCACGCCATCTATCGTTGCTTACACAGATGACGAAATCCTGGTTGGTGATTCAGCCAAGCGTCAGGCGGTAACTAACCCTGAAAACACGTTATTCGCAATCAAGCGTTTGATCGGTCGTCGTGCAGATGACGCGGTTGTACAAAAAGATAAAGACATGGTGCCTTATGCGATCGTGGCTGCCGATAACGGTGACGCTTGGGTATCGGTTAAAGACAAAAAATTGTCTCCACAGGAAGTTTCTGCGCGTACTTTGATGAAAATGAAGAAGACTGCAGAAGATTACCTGGGGCACGAAGTCACAGAAGCGGTTATCACCGTTCCTGCATACTTCAACGATGCGCAGCGTCAGGCGACTAAAGATGCCGGTAAAATCGCTGGTCTAGAAGTTAAGCGTATTATCAACGAGCCGACAGCGGCGGCGTTGGCTTACGGTATGGATAAAGTGACTTCTGACAGCAAGATCGCGGTTTACGATTTAGGTGGTGGTACTTTCGATATCTCTATTATCGAAGTAGCTGACCTAGACGGTGAAAAGCAGATCGAAGTATTGTCGACTAACGGTGATACTTTCCTAGGTGGTGAAGATTTCGATAACGTAATCGTTGAATACATCGCCGAAGAGTTCAAAAAAGATCAGAACGTTGATCTAAAGCTAGACAAACTGGCACTACAGCGTGTGCGTGAAGCGGCTGAGAAGGCGAAGATTGAATTGTCATCTCGTGAGCAGACAGATATTAATCTGCCTTACGTCACAGCGGATGCAACAGGTCCTAAGCACTTGAACATGAAGATCACTCGTGCCAAGTTTGAATCTTTGATTGACGATCTAGTTACGCGTTCAATCGAACCTTGTAAGGTGGCGTTGAAAGATGCGGGGCTGTCTGCATCTGAAATCGATGACGTTATCTTAGTTGGTGGTTCGACTCGTGTACCTATGGTTCAAGCGGCGGTTAAAGAGTTCTTCGGTAAAGAGCCACGTAAAGACGTTAACCCTGATGAAGCGGTAGCGATGGGTGCTGCGATTCAAGGTGGTGTATTGTCTGGTGATGTCAACGACGTTCTTCTGCTTGACGTAACACCTTTGTCTCTAGGTATCGAGACAATGGGTGGTGTGATGACTAAGTTGATTGAGAAAAACACAACGATCCCGACTCGTAAGTCTCAGGTGTTCTCAACGGCTGAAGACAACCAGTCTGCGGTAACGATTCACGTTCTTCAAGGTGAGCGTGAAGTGGCAAGCGGCAACAAGTCTCTAGGTCAATTCAACCTGGATGAAATCGCCGCGGCACCACGTGGTACTCCGCAGATCGAAGTAACTTTCGATATCGATGCTAACGGTATCCTGAATGTTTCTGCGAAAGATAAGAACACTGGTAAAGAGCAGCACATCACTATCCAGGCATCTTCTGGTCTATCTGAAGAAGAAATCGAAGCAATGGTTAAGGATGCCGAAGCGAACGCTGAAGCCGATGCTAAGCTGAAAGAACTTGTTGAAGCGCGTAACCAGGCTGATGGTATGGTTCACGCAACCAACAAAATGATCAAAGATGCGGGTGACTCGGTGACAGCTGAAGAAAAAGCACCGGTTGAAGAAGCGATCAAAGCGGTTGAAGAGGCAATCAAAGGCGACGACAAAGCGGCAATCGACGAGTCTGTTCAGAAGTTGATGGAAGCGAGCCAAGGTATTGCTCAAAAAGCGCAAGCTCAGCAGCAGGCTGGTGGAGAAGCGCAACAGCAAAGTTCAGCAAAAGACGATGACGATGACATCGTTGATGCGGAGTTTGAAGAAGTTAACGACGACAAGAAGTAATTATTTTACGCGCTAGTCTTGCAGCCTCTGTGTTGGGAAATGGTCAGCTACTCATTGTAGCTTCACATTTCCCGCCTTGATTCTGCAAGCTATCGCAAAAAATAAAAGAACTTCTTAAGTCCATATCAGAAGAGTTTTAGAAGTTGTTTTTAAAACTCGGTATAATTCGGGCGATTCCAAACAGGGTTGCCCGTTTTTCTTTGTAAGAATTGATTGATAAAAGCTGAATGGCTATTTAAAAAACTGCTTGGTGAAGCGATTTTTTAAATAGTGATTTTAAGATTAAGTAAACGCGATAAAGCACAGATGAGAATTCAATGAGTAAAGCTTGCTACTATGAAATTTTAGGCGTCGCCAAAACCGCCTCCGAGGGGGAAATCAAAAAAGCCTACCGTAAAATGGCCATGAAATATCACCCGGATCGTAACCCGGATGATGCTGAGGCGGAAAACAAATTCAAAGAAGCTTCGGAAGCTTATGAAATTCTTTCGGATTCACAAAAACGTTCGGTATACGATCAGTTTGGTCATGCAGGTCTAGACGGCCAATCCGGAGGTGGATTTGGCGGTGGCGGTTTCGGCGATGCCTTTGGTGATATCTTCGGCGATATCTTTGGCGGCGGTTTTGGTGGTCGTCGAGGTCCGCAACCGGGTGCCGATCTGCAATACGATCTGGAAATCTCGCTGGAAGATGCGGTTGCCGGTACTACGGTCGATATCCGTATTCCAACCAAGGATGTTTGTGATGCCTGTGATGGAACAGGGGCAGAGTCTGGTAGTGATGTGGAAACCTGTCCAACTTGTCATGGTGCCGGTCAGGTTCGGATGCAACAAGGGTTCTTTGCGGTAAACCGTACTTGTCCAAGTTGTCACGGTAGCGGTAAGCTGATTAAGACACCTTGTAAGTCATGTCGTGGCGAAGGCTATACTCATAGCCATAAGACCTTGTCGGTTAAAATTCCCGCCGGTGTCGATACCGGTGATCGTATTCGTCTGCAAGGCGAGGGGGAAGCCGGTGAACCAGGTGCGCCACGTGGTGATTTGTATGTCCGCATCCGCGTCAAGCAGCATTCCATTTTTGAGCGTGACGGTAATAACCTTTATTGTGAACTGCCAATCAGTTTTGCCAAGGCCGCTTTGGGTGGTTCGGTAGATGTGCCGACCTTGGGCGGTAAAGCCAGCTTGAAGATTCCGGCCGGTACTCAGTCCGGTCAGCGCTTTAAAATGAGCGGAAAAGGGGTCAAGTCGGTTCGTTCATCAATGGTTGGTGATATGATTGTTCTGGTTCATATCGAAACACCGGTTAAACTCACCGCTCGTCAAAAAGAGTTGTTGGAAGAGTTTGAACAAAGCCTGCAGGGCAAGCACTATAAACAGCACAGCCCGAAATCGCACAGTTTTTTTGATTCGGTAAAAGCTTTTTTTACCGGTGATGATGACGATACGAAAAAAGACAAAAATAACAAGGATGAGCCTTGGAATTAAATTTCCGTTTATCTATTATTGCCAGGATCAACTAAAGGAATTCATTAATGAGAGTAGCAGTCATCGGTGCCTCAGGCCGTATGGGAAAAAATTTATTGGATGCGGTCAATCAAACTAATGGTTTAACGGTGAGCGCGGCGATTGAACGCCCTGACAGTTCCTTGATCGGTGCCGATGCCGGTGAGCTAGCCGGCCTTGGAAAACTTGGTGTCACTATTGTCGGTGATATTGCAACGGTGGTGGATGATTTTGATGTGTTAATCGATTTCACTACTCCGGAAACCACGCTTAACAACCTTAAGGTTTGTGCCGAACACAATAAGAAGATTGTTATCGGTACTACCGGTTTTGATGAAGCGGGTCTGCAAGCCATTAAAGATGCAGCGCAAACCACGGCGGTGATTTTTGCGGCCAATTTCAGTGTCGGAGTTAATCTTTGTTTGAAGCTGTTAAAGCAAGCGGCAGAAGTGCTGAATGAAAACTATGATATTGAAGTCATTGAAGGTCACCACCGCCATAAGGTTGATGCGCCATCCGGTACAGCCTTGAGAATGGGTGAGGTGGTCGCTGAAACGCTGGGGCGCGATCTGAAAGAGTGTGCGGTTTATGGTCGTGAAGGCATTACCGGTGCGCGTGATCCGAATACCATCGGTTTTGCTACGGTGCGTGCCGGAGATATTGTCGGTGATCATACCGTATTGTTCGCTACCGAAGGCGAGCGTGTCGAGATTACTCATAAAGCCTCAAGCCGTATGACTTTTGCCATGGGCGCGGCGCGCTCTTGTAACTGGATCGCTGACAAAGACAAAGGCTTATTCGATATGCAGGATGTATTGAATCTGCGTTAAGGCTTTTCTTATTCAAAACAAAAAAAAGGCGCTTTATGGCGCCTTTTTTATTGGTCGATGATTCTCGCAGTTAAGTCATCATCTGTTCATGGACAACTTGATTGCGACCGAATTCTTTGGCGCGGTACAAGCTTTTATCGGCACGGTTGATAAATTCATCCAGCGATTCAATTTTTCCTTTAAACAGGGCGACACCAAATGAAGCGGTAATTGGCTTGATCGGTTTTTTCTCACCTTTTAAAGTTAAACGGCAGCTGGCGATTTTCTGACGAATCTGTTCTGCGCGCCGAGTAGCTTGTTCAATGCTGGTGTTTTTCATTAAAATGGCGAACTCTTCGCCACCATAGCGACAAACTGTTTCATTTTCCTCTGCTTCTTGGGTCATGATCTTGGCAAAGTAGCGAAGTACACTGTCGCCAACCGGATGGCCATAGGTATCGTTAAAGCTTTTAAAGTGATCAATGTCGGTCATAATCAAGCATAACGGCTGTTCGGTTTCGCTTTGCTCGATGCTTAAGTATTGTAGCGCCTTGTTAAAGGCTTTACGGTTGCCCACTTGAGTCAAGTCATCGGTATGCGCTTCGGCACGAGCTTGTTCAAGCTGTTTACGCAACAACTTAACCTGTTGGCTACTGCTTTGCAGGTCATCACAGATCTTATTGGTGTCGCTTTCCATCAGCTCTGTAACACTGCGGATATTCTGCGCCAGGTTTTCAATGTCATTGCCTTGCAGGTTAGGTACCGTTAAGTTGTCGGCATAGCTTTGCATGGTTTTCGAGTGTTGCGCCATGTTCTGTTTCAATACGTCCATTTGATGGGAAGTTTGTTGAACATGAGAGGCCACTGCCGCATCATATTGAGTTTGCGCGTGAGGTTCGTCTTTTTCAATATACTGTTCGTATAGACGTAAGCCTAATCTGTCAGGAAAGTGTTTACTGTTTCTGAGAAGGTCATTGATTTCCGCATTCAAATCGAGATTGCTGCCAAGAAAATATTCGTACCAGACTGTGTAGTTAATCGGTGTCGGGTTGATTTTGATTTGACTGAATTTTTCAGTGATGCTTTGATAGATATCACGAGATTTGTTTACAGGCTGACTGTATTGAATCATGCGGTAACCTCTGTTCAGGCTTAAAGAGTGTAATCCTGATGATGAATGAGAATTACATAATGCTTATATTATAAAGTATTCGAGGCAAGTTTTGATATAGGCATTTATCTAAATAATGTGAAAAAACGGGTAAAAATTCGGGTCTAAACGCTATATGTTGGGTTTGGTGTTTAAAATTAATTTATGGTGATATATTTGTCGAATGCATTAAGACATCTATGGTTGCTAAGTCTTTTAGTTAGCCTGATTGGCTGTAGTTCAACCACTGAGAGAAGTGAAAGCGCATCATTTGCGTTGCAATTGAAATCGACTGGTATTGATTTACAAGATTCTCAGCAAGTCCGAAATGAACTTTTGGCACAGTTTGATCTATGGCGGGGCGCGCCATATCAGTATGGCGGCACAAGTCTGCACGGCGTGGACTGTTCCGCCTATGTGCAAAATACCTTTGCCAACCGTTTGGGATTGATGTTGCCCAGGACTACCAGAACACAGATCAAGTTTGGGGTGCCTGTCGACAAAACCCAGCTGGAAGTGGGTGATGTGGTCTTTTTTAAGGTATCGAGAAATACTCTGCACAATGGTATTTATTTGGGGAAGGGAAAGTTTATGCATGCGTCTTCAAGCAAGGGAGTGACGATTTCATATCTGTCCAATCCTTATTGGCAAAAAACGTATCTGCATGCACGACGCTATTTTAACTAAACGGGATGTATCTTATCGACCGCATTGGTTTTAACTTGTCCAAACTGTTTTGGTCACCTTGTGGTTCTTGGGTAGTTTAATCAGTGGCTTTATTGCCCAGCGCGAATAAATCCGCTATTTGCCTGAATTTAAGCGCCATTTAATATAGACACGCTTGGCGAAATACAGTACAATCCGCGTATTAAATTTTTGCGACTGAAATTAAGCAGTTATTGGCAATTAACGGGGATTTTAGCGGGATGACACGGGTCATTTAGCATATTGGAAAACGGAGTGAGTTCTTTAACGGGACTGGCTCCGTTTTTTTATATACGCCCTTTAAAAAAATCGCCTCTTAGCTGTGATCCAGCATACTGCTTAATACTAGATTCATTGGATGGACATTACATGACACAGGCTTTGCTAGCATTAGAAGACGGTACATTATTTTGGGGTACCTCTCTGGGTGCGCAAGGGGAAACTGTTGGTGAGGTAGTATTTAATACCTCTTTGACAGGCTATCAGGAAATTCTGACAGACCCTTCGTACTTCAAACAAATCGTTACATTAACTTATCCGCATATCGGTAATGTTGGTGTTAATGAGGAAGATGAAGAATCGCCGCGTATTATGGCTCAGGGTCTGGTCATAAAAGATTGTCCTCCACTGATGAGCAACTTCCGCGCCCAGAAAACGCTACCGGATTATTTAACCGAACAGGGTGTGATTGCGATTGCCGATATCGATACCCGTAAGTTGACTCGAATCTTGCGTGACAAGGGGGCGCAATCCGGTGTGATTGTTGCCGGTGATAATATCGATGCAGAAGATGCAGTAGCCAAAGCCAAAGCATTCAGCGGTTTGAAAGGCATGGATCTTGCCAAGGAAGTCACCACGGCGGAAACCTATGAATGGACAGAAGGTTCTTGGCAGCTTGGTCAAGGCCACAAGGATTGCTCTGCAAACCAGCCCTATCATGTTGTAGCATTCGATTACGGTGTTAAACGTAATATCCTACGCATGCTGGCCGATCGTGGTTGTAAGTTGACGGTTGTACCCGCGAAAACGCCGGCTAAAGATGTGCTCGCACTGAACCCTGATGGTGTTTTCTTATCAAACGGTCCGGGTGATCCGGAACCATGTGATTATGCGATCAATGCAATTAAAGAAATTCTAGAAACAGATATCCCTGTGTTCGGTATCTGTTTAGGGCACCAGTTATTGGCTTTGGCCAGCGGTGCCAAAACGGTGAAAATGAAATTCGGTCATCACGGTGCTAACCATCCAGTACAGGATAGCGAATCTCAACAGGTCATGATTACTTCTCAGAACCACGGTTTTGCGGTAGATGAAGCCAGCTTGCCAGCGACTTTGAAAGCCACTCATAAATCATTGTTTGATGGTTCCCTACAGGGAATCTCACGTACCGATAAATCGGCATTCAGCTTCCAGGGGCATCCAGAAGCGAGCCCAGGTCCTCATGATGTTGCGCCATTGTTCGATCAGTTTATCGACAATATCAAAAGCGCCAAGAAAGCTTAATAATAGGAATTAGCAATGCCAAAAAGAACAGACTTAAAAAGTATTATGATTATTGGTGCCGGTCCTATTATTATCGGGCAGGCATGTGAATTTGACTATTCTGGTGTTCAGGCCTGTAAGGCACTGAAAGAAGAGGGTTACCGTGTTATTTTGGTGAACTCTAACCCAGCGACCATTATGACCGATCCAGAACTGGCCGATGCCACTTATATCGAGCCAATCGAGTGGAAAACCGTTGCCTCTATCATCGCCAAGGAAAAGCCGGATGCGATCCTGCCGACCATGGGGGGGCAGACGGCACTGAACTGTGCGTTGGATCTACACGATAATGGCGTTTTGGCAGAACATGGTGTTGAGCTGATCGGTGCCAATGCCGATGCGATCGATAAAGCTGAAAACCGTGACCGTTTCCGTCAGGCAATGACCAAGATCGGTTTGGATATGCCGGTTTCTGATGTGGCTTCAAATATGGAAGAAGCTTGGGCGATTCAAGAACGTGTCGGTTTCCCGACTATTATCCGTCCATCATTCACCTTGGGGGGATCCGGTGGTGGTATCGCCTATAACAAAGCCGAATTCGAACAGATCTGTAAGTTTGGTCTAGATCTTTCACCAACTAATGAGTTATTGATTGAAGAATCGATTCTGGGTTGGAAAGAGTATGAAATGGAAGTTATCCGTGATAAGAAAGATAACGCCATTATTATTTGCTCGATTGAAAACCTTGACCCAATGGGTGTGCATACCGGTGACTCTATCACTGTGGCGCCGGCACAGACATTGACTGATAAAGAATATCAAATCATGCGTAACGCCTCCTTGGCGGTATTGCGTGAAATCGGTGTCGAAACCGGTGGTTCGAATGTACAGTTCTCGGTAAACCCTGAGACCGGTCGTATGATCATTATCGAGATGAATCCGCGAGTATCGCGTTCATCGGCCTTAGCTTCAAAAGCGACAGGTTTCCCGATTGCCAAGGTCGCTGCAAAATTGGCAGTAGGTTATACCCTGGATGAATTGAAAAACGATATTACTAACGGTGCGACACCTGCATCGTTTGAACCGACGATCGACTATGTTGTCACTAAGATTCCTCGTTTCACATTCGAGAAATTCCCGCAAGCACAGCAGCGTCTGTCGACTCAGATGAAGTCGGTCGGTGAGGTGATGGCGATGGGTCGTAATTTCCAGGAATCTTTGCAAAAAGCGTTGCGTGGACTGGAAACGGACAAGAACGGTTTTGATGAAATCATCCCTGTTGAGATGGATGAAAAAGACATCAAGGATACTTTACGTCGTGAATTGCGCGATGTTGGGCCTGAGCGTCTATGGTATGTGGCGGATGCGTTCCGTGCCGGTTGGGATATCGAAGCGGTATTTGATGCATCGAAAATCGATCCTTGGTTCCTGGCGCAGATTAAAGAGCTTATCGACATGGAAGATGAGCTGAAACAGCGTGGTTTGGATGCCTTGGATGAAACTTATCTGCGTCAGTTGAAGCGCAAAGGTTTCTCAGATAACCGTCTTGCCAAACTGTTGAATACCGATGCGGCGTTTATCCGCAAGTTCCGTCATACCTTGAATGTACGCCCGGTGTTCAAGCGTGTTGATACCTGTGCGGCGGAATTCGAGACATCGACTGCTTATATGTATTCATCATACGATGAAGAGTGTGAAGCGAATCCGTCGGATAAAGACAAGATCATGGTATTGGGTGGTGGTCCAAACCGTATCGGTCAAGGTATCGAGTTTGATTACTGTTGTGTTCACGCTGCCATGGCGATGCGTGAAGACGGTTATGAAACCATTATGGTTAACTGTAACCCGGAAACGGTTTCTACCGATTACGATATTTCGGATCGTCTTTATTTCGAGCCGTTAACGCTGGAAGACGTATTGGAAATCGTTGAAGTCGAACAGCCAAAAGGTGTGATCGTCCAGTACGGTGGGCAAACGCCGTTGAAACTGGCTGAAGATCTTGAAGCGGCGGGTGTACCGATTGTCGGTACTTCACCGGAGTCAATCGATTTGGCGGAAGACCGTGAGCGTTTCCAGAAAATTCTGCAAGACAATGATTTGTTGCAGCCACCTAACCGCACGGCAACCAGTGTTGAGCAGGCGGTAACGCTGGCTAACGAAATCGGTTATCCGCTAGTGGTACGCCCATCTTATGTATTGGGTGGTCGTGGTATGGAAATCGTTTACGGTGAAGCGGATCTGGTTCGCTACATGAAAGCGGCGATTGGTGTATCGAATGATTCTCCTGTATTGCTGGATCGTTTCCTGGATGATGCGGTTGAGCTGGATGTCGATGCGGTTTGCGACGGTGAACAGGTGGTTATCGGCGGGATTATGGAACACATCGAACAGGCCGGTATCCATTCGGGTGACTCGGCCTGTTCATTGCCTCCTTACAGTATTTCTGCCGATGTACAGGATCGTGTCCGTGTTCAGGTTGAGAAAATGGCGAAGGCGTTGGGTGTTGTCGGTTTGATGAACACTCAGTTCGCGATCAAAGGTGATGATATTTACGTGCTAGAGGTTAACCCTCGTGCTTCACGTACCGTACCGTTTGTCTCTAAAGCGATCGGTCAGCCGTTGGCGAAAATCGCGGCGCGTTGCATGGTTGGGCAGAAGTTGGCGGATCAAGGCTTTACTGCGGAAGTTAAGCCGGAACATTTTTCGGTAAAAGAAGCGGTATTCCCGTTCATCAAGTTCCTGGGTGTTGACCCGATTCTTGGGCCGGAAATGAAGTCGACCGGTGAGGTGATGGGTATTGGTGAAAACTTTGCCCAAGCTTATGCCAAAGCGCAGTTGGCGGGTGGCACTGTATTGCCTCGTTCAGGTAAAGCGTTCTTATCGGTGCGTAAAGCAGACAGAGTACGTGTCGTCGATCTGGCCAAGCAGCTGATTGCTCGCGGTTTCGAAATCGTGGCAACTCGTGGTACCGCCACTTCGTTAATTGAAGCCGGCATTGAATGTGAAACGGTGAACAAGGTGACGGAAGGGCGTCCGAATATTGTCGACTCAATCGTCAATGAAGAGATTGCGTTGATTGTCAACACTTCTGACGGTTCGGTCAGTATTCAGGATTCATCGAGCATCCGTCGAGAAGCTTTGATGCATAAGACCTGTTATACCACAACCATTGCAGCCGGTTTCGCGATGGTTGCAGCAATGGATTATCTTGATGACCAGCCAGTGAATTGTTTGCAAAACGTTCACTAAAATTGGTACATTGAGTAAAAAGCGCCAAAGTTCATTCTGAGCTTTGGCGTTTTGATTTCTGATAGAAAAAATATAAAAGCGCTAGGTACTATGCAGGGTCATAGTGCTGGCTATGTTTGAGTTAGCGACACAACAAAGGTTGAAGTGTATGCAAAAACATCCAATGACAAAAGAAGGTGCTGATGCACTGCAAGCGGAATTGAATAAACTAAAAAAAGAAGAGCGCCCGCGTATTTCCGAAGCAATTGCCGTCGCCCGTGACCACGGTGATTTGAAAGAAAATGCCGAGTATCATGCTGCGCGTGAAGAGCAGGGCTTAGTTGAAGCGCGTATTAATCAGATTGAGCACATTTTATCGTTGGCGCAAGTGATTGATATCACCAAGTTACCGCAAACCGGAAAGATCGTATTTGGTTCTACGGTAACGGTGGTTAACTTGGATACCGATGATGAAATCACCTATAAGATTGTCGGTAATGAAGAATCTGATATCAAAGCCAATAAGATCTCGGTCAACTCTCCAATTGCGCGTGCTTTGGTCGGCAAGGAAGAGGGCGACGAGGTTGTGGTCCAGGCGCCAGGCGGAAATATTGACTATGAGATTGTTGAGGTTCAATATATCTGATAGTCGATAACAGAGAGCCAAGCGTTTAGAGAGCTAGGCTCTTTTGATATGGCGGTCAAATAAGCCGAAGTTTAGCTTCGGCTTTTTTGTTTCTGGTGATCATAAGCTAACAGATGGCAAGGTGATACGGATGATAAAAAATACCTGTTTTTATTGGCAAGCGCAGTTTAAAGTCTCTCTGATTTTAGCGCTGCTATTGATGGTGCTCGGTTATGTGGTTACGCCGATTTTATTTGCCAGTTTTAATGAACGCCAGGCCGGTGAGTTTGCCGCTGTTTTGTTTAATCTGATAGCAGTGGTGACTGTCCTGCTATTGTTAGGATTGTTGGTTATCGCCTTTAAGCTTCGATTGGTTTCACTTAAAACGCATTGGTCTGCGGGGTTGGCTTTTATGCTAATGCTCAGCTTACTGTTTTATTTTGCGCCGGAAATGGCTTCGATCAAAGTACAAAATTCCATGCAAAATTTAAGGGAATCGCTTGACTGGCCTAGGTTTGCCGCTTTGCATGGAATTTACCAGTTAGGCTATCTTGTTGTTATTGCTATGTTAATTTTGCAAACCTGGCAAAGTCGTAAAATGATTGAAAAAAGCTGTGCCTAGGGATAAAAAATATTTATAAGCATTTGCTTATTTTCTAACCCCTTTAGGCTTGCAATTTGTTGCGAAAAACGTCAGAATTGAATGGTTAAACGACAAATTAAAACCTCGGAGTTTATTTTAATGAAACAGTTAACACTAAAAGCATTATTCATTTCTGCTATCGCGGCAATGTCTATGAACACACAAGCAGCAGACGATGTATACGGTCAGTGTATCGCTGATGCTGAAACAGTAATTTCAGTAGCTAAGAAAGATGGCGGTACAGCTGCACGTGAAGTTGAGCAGAAAACAGATGTAGCTCAATGTATGGCTGAGCTAGCTAAGATTGAAGCTAAATACGGTGACAAAACTGTTGCTAGAAACCCATCTTCAGTAATGACTCCAGAAGATCGTGCAGCTTGGGCTAAGCTTTTCGACGCTATCGATGCTAAGCAGTACAAAGGTGTTCCATACCTACAGGCTGTATACTACCGTTAATTGGTGGCTATTTAGTCTAAGAAAAAACCGGCTCTTAGCCGGTTTTTTTGTTTATAAGGAATTTTATTATGACGCACAATCTTTTTCAGTCTGTTTATGACTGCTTGATGGAACCGGATATTGACCGCAAAATGCAACAGCTATCGGAACTGTTGAATCTCTGGTCGGAGCAACAATTCAGTTTCGATAAGCTCGATGTGATTCATCGCATTGCCGAACCTGGCAGACCGGAAAAGCCGATTTTGGTGTCGCCAAAAGATTTACCGCGCCGTCGCTTAGGCTCCGAGGAAGGCCATGCGGCTTTAATGCATTCGATTGCGCATATCGAATTCAACGCCATCAATCTCGCGCTTGATGCGGTTTATCGTTTTCAGGATATGCCTGAACGGTATTATGGTGATTGGTTGGGCGTGGCTGGTGAGGAATCGTTTCATTTTCAGATGATTCGTGAACATCTGGCGCATCTTGGCTATGAATACGGAGATTTTCCGGCCCATAACGGGCTTTGGCAAACCACCTATGAAACCGATCATGACCCGCTGGTACGCATGGCGTTAGTGCCCAGAACATTGGAAGCGCGAGGTTTGGATGTGACGCCGCCAATGATCAATAAATTACGTTCTATCGGTGATAAGCGCGGCGTGGAAATTCTAAAAATTCTGCTGCGAGATGAAATCGGTCATGTCGAAGTCGGTACTCGCTGGTTCCGCTATCTATGCGAGCAACAGAACCTGAATCCTTTTCAGCAGTTCCAGCATATTATCGAGCACTATTATCATGGTGATCTGAATGGCCCTTTTAATTATGAGGCGCGTCAGCAGGCCGGTTTTTCCGATGATGAAATTGCCTGGTTGAAAACACTGTAATGAGAGAGAGTCAAAGCTCAACCTTACTGAGCGATAAGCAGCGACAACGTATTCAATTGCGCCATAAGCATTCAATCGAACGCTTTGGTTATAGTGCGCAGGCGTTGCTTTGGAGCAGTAAAGAGGTGCAGTTCAAGCGCTTTGAGGTGTTGTCTCAGGTCTTGGCAGAGGGTGGCGATACCGTTTCCGTACTCGATGTCGGTTGTGGTTTTGCCGATCTGTATGATTATTTGCTTGCGCAAGGATTCGCAATCGATTATCAAGGCATAGATTTATCGGCGGATATGGTACAAAGCGCCAAGTTCCAGCATAAAACCATCAAGGTCGAGCAGGGCGACCTATTCGATTTCAATCCTGCAGAGCAAAGTTACGATTATATATTGCTATCCGGTGCTTTGAATGAGGTGGTTGAATCCACAACTGAACAAGAGACCGAATCAAGCGGTGAATATGCCAAAGCGGTGATTAAGCGAATGTACCAGAGCTGTCGCAAAGCGGTAGCGTTTAATCTGTTGGATGCTCGCCATGAATGGATTAGGTCACGCGTTGATCTACAAAGTTTTAAACCGGAAGAAATTGTCGAGTATTGCCGGATTTTTGCTGATAAAGTCACTTGGCAGGACGATTATCTGGATAATGATTTTACGGTATTTCTTTATAAGGATTGAATCACTATGATACGTTTGGGTGTGGATTTAGGCGGCACTAAAATAGAAATCATCGCTTTATTAGTCGATGAATCGCAGCCATTGCACAAAGCCCAAGAGGTGTATCGCAAACGTATCGATACGCCGCAAGGTGATTATCGGGCAACGCTGAACGCCATTACTCAACTGGTTTTGCAAGCCGAACGTGATCTGCATAACCATGATGAGTTCGATATGAAAGGGATGCAGACGCGAATCGGTATCGGTATTCCCGGAGCCATCTCATCGAAAACCGGTCTGATTAAAAACGCCAACTCGGTCTGTTTGATTGGTCAGGATTTACAGGGCGATTTGCAACGAAGTTTGCGCCAGACGGTACGCCTGGCGAATGATGCCAACTGTTTTACCCTATCAGAGGCCACCGATGGTGCCGCGCAAGGGTTTAATAGTGTATTCGGTGTCATTATAGGTACCGGTTGCGGTGGTGGCATGGTGCTCAATGGTGAGATTCTCAATGGTGCCAATGCCATCGGTGGAGAATGGGGGCATAACCCGTTGCCTTGGGCAACAGCAGACGATACTCCTTTAGAGTGTTACTGTGGGCTCAAGGGCTGTTTGGAGACCTATGTGTCCGGCTCGGGTTTGCAACGTCATTACCAACAGCGTCAAAACCAGTCTTTAAATGCCAAGCAGATCGAGCAATTGGCTCTGGATGGTGATGAGCACGCCAATCAGCTGTTAGAGGACTATTGCGTTTGGCTGGCAAAAGGTCTGGCGAGCGTGGTCAATATTTATGATCCGGAAGTTATTGTACTTGGCGGCGGCATGTCGAATCTGGATCTGATTTATCAGCGTGTGCCGCATATCTGGCAGCAGTGGATATTTAGTGATGAGGTCAATACTTTATTGAAGCCGCCGATGTATGGCGACTCCAGTGGTGTCAGGGGAGCCGCCTGGTTGTAGAGCGGATTACTGTTTTTCGCTATCGGCAGTATTATCACTGCGCTTGTAACCGTAAATCATCGCTCTGGGCAGGTTCTGTTTTTCATGTACGCTGCTAAATAGCACTCCAGCAATATGCAGCAATACCAGAAATACGCTGAAGTTGGCAAACAACTCGTGGATTTCTTCGAGCCATTCGTTTTCATCGTCTTCTTTGCCCTTATGTTCTTCATGCTCATCGTCATCCGCTTGCGCATCGCTGATCAGGTTCGGCGCTTGTAATTCGAGAGTTTTAATCGAAGCCAAAGGCCCGTGACCTTGTTCTCCGTAAACCATTAACCCGGTCACCCCCGTTACGCTAATGCTGCTTAATAGAGCAATGACCATCCAACCCCCCAGCGGGTTATGTCCTATGTAGTGTTTGGCTGTGCCCCCAAGTACACTTTTGGCGTAATTGATGGTGGTTGTTGGAGAATAGATAAATTGACTGAAACGGGCATATTTCGAACCGATGAGCCCCCAAATAAGCCGTAATGTGATTAAGCTCAAAATCACATAACCGGAATAAGCATGAATCTCGTCCCATTCGTCACCACTGAGGTAGGAGATTACAAAAAATGTCACTAGGGACCAGTGAAAGGTTCTCACAAATAGATCCCAAACCTTAACTTGATTGTCAGCTGTCATTTCAGTTCTCCTTTTAACAAAGACGGTTGGCCTAACCCGCAGATAATAGATAGTTTTGTAGAACATAGCCGGTTAAAAAAGCCAAGCTGGCAGCACTGCCACCGGTCAGCAAGGTTTTGATACCGGATTTGAAGATTGGTTGGTGGACATAAAAGCCTTTGACGCTGCCAATCATAAAAAACATCATTGCCGCCAATAAGGAGCTGTAGAGAAATTGCATATGGATATTTAAACTGGTGATAAACAGCGGTATAAGTGGAATGGTTCCGACCATGACAAACGCGATGAAAGTCGCCAGGGCGGCTTGTCTGGGGGATTTATCAACGGCTTGTAAGCCATACTCTTCGCGCAGCATGGTTTCGATCCAAAGGTTATCATCGGCGGTAATGGTTGCGACAATTTCTTCCAATTGATTGCCACTAAAACCTTTTTGCGCGTAAATCTGGCGAACCTCTTCTTTTTCGCCTTCGGGAATCAGTTTGATGTGTTGGGCTTCGGTTTTTTTCAGATGTTCACGGTATTGCTGTTTGGCCTGATGGGCCTCATAGTTACTGACCGCCATACTAAAGCCATCGGCGATTAAATTGGCAAAACCGAGGATAATCGCGACTGTTGCGGAAAACCCGGCACCCACGGCTGCGGAAACTATGGCGAAAGTGGTGACACAGCCGTCAATCCCACCTAATACCGCATCAGAAAACACATTGTCCGCAGAGGTGTTTTGCAGACGTTGAGCCACCGCTTCGGGTTTGTGGCTATGTTCCAATTCGGGTGTTCGTTTTTTATCATTCATAAAATACGCTCACGGATAATGAGTTGTCTTTAAACCGATAACACATAAGGTTTCGTGTCAGTTTATATAAAAAACGTTTAAAAAACCCGACAACCTAATTTATTAAATTGCGTTTAATCAATAAAACCGGTTTTTGTTTCGTAACTTTAGCGCGATTGTTAGAATACGGCTTTAATTTTTGAATCGGTCGAGAATAGATATGAAAGACGTGCATACGCTGGAAGAGCTGGAAACGCTTAAATATGAGCAGGACGCTTTATTGGTGTTATATGGCGGTAAAGAGTGCGGTGTTTGCCACACGATTAAGCCCAAGTTGATTGAGTTGGTCAGTGAGCATTATCCGAAGATTCAGATGGTCTATATCGACTGTCATGCCGATACCGGTATCTGTTCTCAGAATTCAGTTTTCACCTTGCCGGTGGTGCAGGTGTTTTTTGGCGGGCAGCGTTTTATTGAAGAAGTGCGAAGCTTTAGCGTGCAGAAATTGGTCGATGATATCCAACGACCTTATTCTATGATGTTCGATTAAAGCCTTTTGACGATTTAGCGTTTGCCATCACCACCGGCTTTGATTAATAAAGTATCCAGCCAGCGGGTCGGTAATATACGCTTGAGAACAGCAAAGACTTTGGTGGGGACGGTGACTCTGTAACGGATTTTCGCTTTGGGTTTTTGCAGTCCGTGTATTAAGCAATCACATACCGCATCGGGACCGAGGGTAAAAGGAGCGCTCGGGCCAACCGTTTCCAAGCGCTCAATCATCGTCTGATAATTGTTGGCGTGAGCTGACTTGCGCCAGCTAATCCACTGTTTGAATTGCGCATAGGCGTTTTTTCTAAAATCTGACAGTATCGGACCCGGTTCAATCAAACTTACCTGGATATTGTCTTGTTTCACCTCTATTCGTAAGGTGTCGGCAAAGCCTTCAATGGCAAATTTACTGGCATTATAAGCACCGCGATACTGCATGGCGGCAAAGCCGAGAATGGACGAGTTATAAAAAATCTTACCGAAGCCTTGTTCGCGCATTTGCGCCACCGCCAGATTGGTCAGCTCCTGAGTACCGAATACATTGGTTTCAAATTGGTGGCGCATCGCATCACGGCTTAAATCTTCCACGGCACCGGGCAAGCCGAAAGCGCCATTATTGAAGAGCGCATCTAAGTGTCCATCGGCCAATGCTAAAGCGGCTTGAAAACCCTGCTGAATCGAATCGCTACTGGCCAGATTAATCTCTACCGCTTGCAGGCCTTGTTGCTGAAGTTTTTCTACATCCGCCGGACGGCGACAGCTGGCTATGACTTGATAACCGAGTGTTTGCAGGTGCTGGGCGCAATACAATCCAATCCCCGAAGAGCAGCCAGTGATTAAAATGGAACTGGGCGGCATTAAGCGGTGATTGATCTGGCTCATATAAAATCCTGTCTACAAAGTGATAAATGAATGACTGAGATTATAACTTAGTTGCTGGAATACTGAGTTAAACAGCGCTGTAAATTTGCAGTAGGAATAAAATTGATGGGTAAGGGCAGAGGGGGATTCGCTTCAAACCTTTGTCAGAAGTGACGGCTAAGGTATTGAAGCGAAAAGAAATGGTATCAAATCAGCCGTTGAATTAGCTTTGTTGTTCAGCTTGAGCGGCAGCTAGATCCGCGTGAACTTTTTCCATATCCAGTTTGATTAATTCGCCAATTGCTTCTTCAAATGCATTGCCAGGAATTGCGCCTGGGTTTGAGAAAACCACGACTTTTTCACGCATAAATACCAAGGTAGGAATTGAACGAACCTGGAACATATTGGCCAGTTGTTCTTCTTCTTCAACATTGACTTTGCAGAACGCAATCTCTGGGAATTTTTCTGAAACTTCTTCAAAGACTGGGCCAAACTGTTTACAAGGACCACACCATTCAGCCCAAAAGTCGAAAATGACGATGTCATTGTTGTTAATTGTATCTTCGAATTGTTCAGTTTTTAGATTGATGACAGCCATTTGTCTTCCTTTGTTGATTTTTGGGTTGTTGGTTTATTGCACTGCTATTGCCGGGATAACGGCAGGCTTCCAATGATTTTATCGAAAGCCTGTGAGATAGATATCAGACCGAAGGATTGCCGCCTTCGGTTAATAGCGCCGGGTTCAGGTATTGTTTTAGGGTATCTTCATCAAGATCGGTCATCTCCAATGCCACCTCTAAAACAGGTCGACCACTGGCATAGGCCTCTTTGGCAATGGCAGCGCCTTTCTCATAGCCTACCACAGTGTTAAGGGCGGTTACCAATATTGGGTTAACATCAAGTGCTTTTTTGATATTGTCCTGATTGACGCTAAAGCCTTTGATTGCCAAGTCGGCCAGCTGAACCGCGCTGGTTGAGGCAATGTGCAGGCTTTGCGACAGGTTATAAGCAACCATTGGCAGCATAACATTCAACTGGAAGTTACCCGCCTGAGCACCCACCGTGATTGCGGTGTGGTTACCCATGATCTGTGCCGCAACCATGGCAACCGCTTCCGGAATTACCGGATTGACTTTACCGGGCATAATCGAGCTGCCAGGCTGTAGTGCCGGTAATTGAATTTCACCAAGACCGGCAAGCGGGCCAGAATTCATCCAACGCAGATCGTTGGCGATTTTCATTAAGCTGGCAGCCAAGACATTTAATTGTCCACTTAATTCCAAAGCGCTGTCTTGCGAGCTTAAACCGATATAGAGGTTATTCATCGGTTTAAAATCGATATCGGTGGCCTGTTTCAAGAATTCGGCAACCTTCGGTCCAAACTCGGCTTCAGCATTGATGCCGGTACCGACGGCGGTTCCACCCTGCGGTAGCTTTTGAATACGTTTCTGACACTCCAGCAGGCGCTCGATATTGTCATCGATTTGCGCGCGCCAAGCGGAAAGTTCCTGGCTGAATTGAATCGGCATCGCATCCATCAGGTGGGTACGTCCGGTTTTCACAATGCCTGCCAGTTCCTGTTCTTTATCAGCCAGGGTAGAGCTCAGATGTTTTAGTGCCGGAAGCAATTGATTTTCTATCGCCAGTGCCGACGCCACGTGAATCGCCGTTGGAATGACATCATTCGAACTTTGGCTCATATTGATGTCGTCATTCGGGTGCACTTTGGTGCCGGTAAGCTGTTCGGCCAGATGAGACAGCACTTCATTGGCATTCATATTGGTACTGGTACCGGAACCGGTTTGAAACACATCGACAGGGAAGTGTTTCAGGTAATCACCATCAATCACCGCCTGCGACGCTTTTTCTATGGCCTCGGCCCGATCCTCGGACATTAGGCCTAATGCTTGGTTGGCTTGGGCGCAGGCTTTTTTAACATGACATAACGCCTTGATAAAACTTTCCGGCATCGGCATGCCGCTGATGGGAAAGTTATTGACCGCTCTTTGGGTTTGCGCGCCATATAAAGCATCGGCAGGTACTTCCAAGGTGCCCATGCTGTCTTTTTCAATTCTAAATTCTGTAGCTGTATTTTGAGACATAACCGCTGTATTCTTTTAATTGTGTCCGTCGAGTCAATCGAGGAAAGGAGTGCTAAATACGCCTGTGCAGAGTTAAATCATGGTTAAATAAACTCAGGCAAAAATTTTAGAGATATTTTACGCACTTTTGGGATAAAAATACAGGGATCAATCCAACCTATCAGCTATGAGAATTCCACGTAATATTTTGGCAAATCAGGTGTTTCACCATAGTTACTGGTGGACCTATTGTGTTCGAGACGGTAAGGAAGAGTTTGAAGTCTCTGAGCCGTTCACCGCTCTGATTCAGCAAAAGCCGCATACTTTAGAGCAGTTTTTCAATGTCTTGGAATGGCCGATGGTGCGCCATAAATTAAGCGAAGCCTTGCAAAAAAAGAATAAAAGCGAACTAGATATTCGTTTTATGACCACCTTCGATATTGGGGTTGAGCAGCGATTTTTCCAGAATTCCTTGCATATTATCGAGCAGAATGGTGTCGATGTGATTTGGGCGCAAGCCGTGGAAATCACCGAAATGGCGCGTTTTGAGAAAGAGATGGTTGATGCGCAGGGACGCTTGAGTGTGCAGCAGATTCAAGAGCAGCAAAACTTCCTGCAAGAGCAGAACAACCTGATCAGTTCATCTTACGATAAGCAGTCGCGTTTTTTAGGTTTACTCAGTCATGAATTGCGTTCTCCATTGTTAGGAATTCGCAGCCTGGTTAAACGTATCAAAGACAATCATCAGGTTTCCGATGACGTTCTTTTGATGCTTGCAACCATCAATATGACCGCCGAGCAGGCAAATTATCTGGTCAATGATATTTTGACCTATTCACAGACCCAGTTCGGCGCGGTAAGTCTCAGGCCTGTGAAAACCTCACTGGCGGAGTTGTTAAGCAATGTTAAGCGCCTGACCCAATCAATCGGTGCGGATAAGGGACTGATGATTGCATTGACGCAAATCAATCGTCACAACTGGGTCTATGTTGATAGTGTGCGCTTGACTCAGGTACTTATCAATCTGATTATCAATGCGATTAAATTCACCCAGTATGGCGGCGTCAATATCGAAGTCAGTGAACCGCATACAGGTGTGTTCCATTTTAAAGTGACCGACTCGGGAGAGGGGATCTCCGCAGAGGTTCAGCAGTCTATTTTTGAGCCTTTTGCGCAGATAGAAAGCAATGTCGGAGAAAGCAATACACGCTCTCTTGGCGCCGGTTTGGGGTTGTTTGTGGTCAAAGAGCTGGTTGCTTTGATGGGAGGGGATATTCGCGTTTCCTCAAAACCGGAAGTCGGCACCAGTTTCGAATTTGACCTAAAACTCGAATTGATGGATTCAGCCGAAATCGAATTGTTAGAGCAAGCCGAGCAAGATAAGCCGGTTGAGACTGAAACCTTGTCTGCTAAAGTGAAACCGATTGCGGCTTTCAAGCCACAGCAAAGTTCGGCGCAATCGCCATCTGAACCAACCGGCAAACAACAAAGGCCTCCCAAGACAAAAATCCTGATTGCCGATGATTCCGGTATCAACCGCATGGTATTGGCAGGTTATCTACACGATCTGCATTGTGATGTTTATGAAGCGGCCGATGGACGTCAGGCTTGGGATCTGTTCCAGCAAGGTGAGTTTGATTATGTGTTGTTGGATATTCAAATGCCGATTATGGACGGTTTACAGGTCGGGCAAAAAATTCTCCATGCAGATAAATCACTGAAAAAACGTCTCAAAGGGGTTTTTGCGATTACAGCAGGTGGCGAGACATCGGCTTTTGGCGATGAAGCCAAAAGCCCAAGTGAATACGGGTTTGACCGATGGTTAATCAAGCCGGTAGGAAAAGAACAGATCATTGAATTGATCAGCGAGAATTTCCGTAAAAAAGGTTCCAAGACAATCATCAAGCGGAGTGACTCTGAACTTAAAGCTTCTGGAGCATCTAATCAAGACTTGATTTATCACCCTAGCGATATTCCGCGGCAGTTTGAAAGCCTGATTCCTCGATTTATTGATGAGATGAAGCAAAGCCTTGAATTGCTATTGCAGTATAACGCGCAGAACGAAACAGAAAGCATAAAAAAAATGGCGCACTACCTGAAGGGTAATTGCATGCTGTTTCAGCTGGAAAACTGGAGTATGCAATTAAAAACATTAGAAAATTTGCAATCAAAGCAAGCAAAAACGCGGGTAAAAACAGGTGAAGAAATTATCACTAATCTGCTTGAAGCGGTGAAATTTCTTGAGAAGTCGTTATGAATTAGTCATAATATGTGTAGGGATAAATTACAACTCCTTATTTTATAAGTAAAATTAACAGGTTAGGTGGCGACGAATATGTCAGAAAAAATCACTGTACTATTGGCTGAAGACCATGCGCTTGTTCGCGCAGGTTTCAAATCTATTCTTGAAAATGATAGCGACTTTGAAGTTGTTGCTGAAGCAGAAGATGGCCTTGAGTGTTTAGAGCTTATTCGTGCTAAGTCGCCAAATGTGGTGTTACTTGACTTGTCTATGCCCAAGCTAAGTGGCCTAAACGCCATTACGCACATTCAAAAACGTTATTCTGAAACCAAGGTTATTGTTTTAACCGCGGCGGAAACTTTGAATGTTTGGCGAGAAGTGTTGGATATGGGAATTGATGGTCTAGCAATGAAATCGGTTTCACCAGATGAGTTGGTAGCCGGTATTAAAAAGGTCATGGCTGGTGAGACCTTTATCCACTCTGAAATCAAACCGATTTTGGATGCGGAAAGCGATCTTAATAGCAAACGTCTGTCTGTTCGTGAAAAGCAGGTGGTGAAGCTGGTCGCGGAAGGTTATAAGACCAAAGAGATTGCAGAAATGCTCGATATTAGTGATCGTACCGTTTCAAAACACCGTGAAAACCTAATGACCAAAATGGGCATTACTTCAACAGCTGAGTTGACCAACTATGCGAATGAGTCTGGTTTAACTAAGGTAGGATTGGAAGAGATTGAATAACTCTTAAAGTTCAGAGTCAGAAAAAGGCGCCAATTGGCGCCTTTTTTGTTTTTAATCCACTCTGTCTTAAGCAATGACTAGGATTTATCTTCCGTTGTTGCAACCGATTCTGTTTCAGTCGCTACGGTTGTCTCTGCACTATTGTCTAGTGTGGGTTCAATTCCTAAAAACTGGTTTCTAAAAATCGTCAATCGATCCTGTAGTAAGCCATAGGTTCTGTCGATATTATTGGCGACTTCGCCTTCGAGTACATTTAAGTCTCCGAGAATATCACGTGCTTCGTCAAACCCGGAGGTTAGGCCGCCACCGACCACATCCAAAAAGTGGTTGATCAACTCTTCTCCTTCCAGTTCCGGGTTGGCTCTTTGAAAGCCCGGTAAAAACGCAATCGCACCATCGGCGATACGCTTAGCGGTATTTTCCGGAGTCCAGTAATCCAAGCCACCCTGTGACTTCAAGGCCTCTTCACTAATAGGAGCCGGTTGATTTTCATTCGGTGTAATCTGCATCTGTTCGGAAAGAATTTCATTAAGCTTTTCAATGGCTGCTTGATAGGTAATCTTTAAGGTGTTTTGCTGGGTTAGCGTGCCATCTCCGAATAAATGGGCAACCAAGCTGGCTTGACGCTCATTGCGAATTTCCATCTGACTGGCTTTGATTGAGGCCTGTTCAGGCAGTTCGCGGTTTTGCTGGGCATTACTGTGAATAGCCGCTTGCTCACTGCGTTTGTTGAGAGCATGTTGCGATGGGTGAGAATAATCGTTTTGATTTTTCAGGGCGTTTAACACCCCCAATGCTTTGTTATCAATAGCCATCATCAATTCCTTTTGCTGGTCGTTATGCTCTAGCGCATTGATATTTATAGTTTTATGCTAACATGTTTAACACTGTTTTTTTCATTGTTAAAGCAAATATAGAGCTGGTAATGAGTTTATCGGCAGGATGACTGAAAAGTTAATAGCTGGATTGAAAATAATTTTCGCCTAATTTGACGACGATAGATTCAGTGCTCTTAAATACTGTCGTTTTGCCTGCCCAATAAAGCCTGTTTTTATTAGATAAATTAAGCAGAAATGGACGTTTCCTGTTATTATGCGCACTAAATTTTTTAAGCTTAACAAACGGATGGTTAGATGGAACTGAATCCAATTTACAGTCGTATTGAAGATTACCAGGCACGCAGTGATGTGCTTAGGGGGTATCTTTGACTATGAGAGCAAGGCAGAACGTTTAGAAGAGGTCTCCAAGGAGCTTGAAGACCCAAATATCTGGAACGATCCAGAAAAAGCCCAAGCTTTGGGTAAAGAGAAGTCTCAGCTGGAAAATATCGTCAATACTCTGCAAGAGTTGGCCGACGGTACCGAAGCCACCAAAGAGTTGTTGGAAATGGCAGAGATGGACGAAGACCAGGAAATGGTCGATGAAGTGGTTTCTGAATTGGACCGTTTGGGTGAAAGCCTCGATAAACTTGAGTTCCAGCGTATGTTCTCTGGCGAAATGGATGCCAATAACGCCTACTTGGAAATTCAGTCCGGTTCAGGTGGAACCGAGGCGCAAGACTGGGCCAATATGATCCTGCGTATGTATTTACGTTGGGCGGACGGTCACGGTTTTAAAGCGGAAATCACTGAAATTTCGGATGGTGATGTCGCCGGTATCAAAGGGGCAACCATCCATGTTCAGGGGGATTACGCCTATGGTTGGTTAAGAACCGAATTGGGTGTGCATCGTCTGGTGCGTAAATCGCCGTTTGATTCCAATGCCAAACGCCATACTTCGTTTGCATCGGTGTTTGTTTCGCCGGAAATCGATGACAGTTTCGAAATCGATATCAACCCGGCCGATTTGCGAATCGATGTGTACCGCGCCAGTGGTGCCGGTGGTCAGCACGTTAACCGAACCGAGTCAGCGGTGCGTATTACCCACTTGCCGACCAATACGGTTACTCAGTGTCAGAACGGTCGTTCCCAGCATCAGAACAAAGCCGAGGCGATGAAACAGTTACGCGCCAAGCTTTATGAGTTGGAAATGTTAAACCGCAGTGCGGAAAAACAAGCGTTGGAAGATTCCAAGTCGGATATCGGTTGGGGCAGTCAGATTCGTTCTTATGTATTGGATTCAGGACGAATCAAGGATTTGCGTACCGGTGTCGAAACCGGTAATACTCAGGCGGTGCTTGATGGTGCTTTGGACCAGTTTATTGTCGCCAGTCTAAAAGCCGGTATTTAATTGGCTTTTAGGCTAGAGTTTCACTAGCGAAAGCCGTAAAATATCGGCTTTAATTTCAACCGTTGGTCAGCTCAAAAAGCCAGCGGTGTGCTACAAAATTTACAGAATTTAAGAGAGAAAGTTCATGTCGGAAACACAAAATACTGTGCCTGAAGTTGATGAGAATAAAATTATTGCCGAACGTCGGGCGAAATTGACTTCACTAAGAGAAGAAGGGCACTCTTACCCTAACAGTTTCCGTCGTGAGAACAGTGCCGCCGATTTACAGGCTGAATACAGTGGTTTTGAGAAAGAGGCGTTGGCTGAGATGGAGCCGGTACGTGTTAAGGTTGCCGGTCGTATGATGTTGCGTCGTATTATGGGTAAGGCCAGTTTTGCGACTTTGCAAGACCACACAGGCCGTATCCAGGTCTATGTGACTCGTGATGAATTGCCGGAAGGTTTCTATAACACTCAATTCAAGAAATGGGATTTGGGTGATATTATCGGTGCCGAAGGTTACCTGTTCAAAACCAATACTGGTGAGCTGTCTATCCATGTTGAAAGCATCGAGTTGATTACCAAATCGATCCGTCCATTACCGGATAAGTTTCACGGTCTGCAAGACCAGGAAATGCGATACCGCCAGCGTTATGTGGATTTGATCGTTAACCAGGAAAGCCGCGAAACGTTCATGCTGCGTTCAAAAATCGTCCAGCACGTGCGTAACTTCCTAATCCGTAAAGAGTTTATGGAAGTGGAAACGCCGATGATGCATGTTATCCCCGGGGGGGCCACAGCCAAGCCGTTTGCCACACACCACAATGCTTTGGATATGCCATTGTTCTTGCGTATCGCGCCGGAACTTTATCTAAAGCGTCTGGTTGTTGGTGGCTTTGAGCGTGTTTTCGAAATCAACCGTTCTTTCCGTAACGAAGGGCTATCGACGCGTCACAATCCGGAGTTCACTATGGTTGAATTCTACGCGGCCTATACCGATTACCACCAGTTGATGGACTACACCGAAGAACTGTTGAAAGAATTGGCAGAACTGGCTCTGGGTTCAACCAAGGTGCCATACCAAGGTCAGGAGTTCGATTTCGGTAAGCCGTTCGCACGTTTAACCATGAAAGATGCGATCATGCAGTACAACCCAGATATCACTGCTGAGCAGTTGGATTCACTTGAGTCTGCAACGGCAATCGCACAGTCTTTGCATATTAAGCTACCGGAAGGTGCTGGCCTTGGCAAGGTAATGACCGAGATCTTTGAGGAGACCGTTGAAGAAAAACTGATGGATCCGACTTTCATTACCGAGTATCCGGCGGAAGTTTCTCCATTGGCGCGTCGTAATGATGAAAACCCGTTTATCACCGACCGTTTCGAACTGTTTATCGGAGGTCGTGAATTGGCTAACGGTTTCAACGAGTTGAACGATGCTGAAGATCAGGCAGAGCGTTTCAAGGCTCAGGTAGAAGCTAAAGATGCCGGTGATGATGAAGCGATGCACTTCGATGAAGACTACATCACCGCGCTAGAGCACGGTATGCCACCAACAGCGGGTGAAGGTATCGGTATCGACCGTTTGGTGATGCTATTCACCGATTCGGCCTCTATCCGTGATGTTCTATTGTTCCCGCATATGCGTCAAAACTAATTTCCTCGCCGATTTAGTTTACACAAAAGCCACTTTCTTAAAGTTAGGAAAGTGGCTTTTTTATTTGTAAATGCAGAGAGTTATAAGAGCTTGTTATGTTGCAGATTGTATTAACCGATTATCAAGAACCGAATCGTTCATTGATGAATCAAATCCGCTTTACGGTTTTCTGTGACGAGCAGGGCGTTGATCCGGCTTTAGAGTTGGATGAGTTTGATGAAGTGTCTATTCATGCCTTGGCTTTTGTCGATGGTAAGCCAGTCGCTACAGGGCGAATGCAAGACGACGGACATATAGGTCGTATTGCGGTATTGAAGGCGTATCGTGGTCAGAACATTGGTTCGGCGGTGATGAATGCTTTAATTGATCAGGCTAAGAAAAAAGGACTTGATAGAGTCTATCTTGGTTCGCAATTAACTGCCATACCATTTTACCAAAAGCTTGGTTTTGCAGAGTATGGTGATATTTTTCTGGATGCGGATATTGAGCATAAGCATATGGAACTGGTTTTCTAAAGCCAATAAAAAACCCGCATTAAGCGGGTTTTTTATTTATCTGTTGAAAAAGAATTATTCTTCTTCTGTCACCAGATAAGGTAAGGGTTCAATACTGACTTTAGCGCCGTTTTCGCTTGTTAAGTCACCGGTCGCACCTTCCAGTGATTTTAAGGTGCCAACCGCCAAGCATAGGGTGCCGGTGAAGATGTCGCTGCTGGCGTTTAAAACGGTCAGCTTGTGAGTCTTGTCGGCTTCATCCTTAAGCTCCAAGCTATCGCCCGGATTTAGGTCTAGGTTTTCTGCCAGATGAAGGCGTAAAGTACGTTTGGTGACCTTGCCGCGGTAGTGAATACGGGCAATAATCTCTTGTCCCGGGAAACAGCCTTTCTGGAAGTTGATGGCATCCAATTTATCCAGGTTGAGGAACTGTGCAGTGAATTGCCCTGTAGTGGCTTCGGTGATGTGAGCGACACCGCTGGCGATATCGAGTAAACGCCAGTCATAGCTATTGGTGACATCACTGTTATCGCGGATTTTTTTCCACGCTTCTTTCATCTGCTCAGCAGGGCCGAATAGCGCATATTTGTGGTAAGGACCCGGTACCTTGATAACCAAAACATCTTTCATATGACGGCTTGAGATAAAGCCGGATTCGAAGTCGTGCTTAACCTTGGTGTTTAAGCGGCGCTGGATATCCAGGTCACCAAACTCTCCGGCAAAACCGATGTGGATCAGCTCCTGTGAAACTTCAGTCAGTTGCACATCGGAACGCAAGACAAACATCTGCAGGCGCTTGAGAATCGGTTCACGCAAAGAGCCGTCAAAGCTTAGATAAAAATCACCTTGGTATTTAAATACCAAAAAGTCTGCCAGCACATTACCTTGCGGATCGCAGTAAGCGGAAATCTGTGCGTGGTGATCATCGACCTTGTTAATGTCACTGGTTAACTGCGCCTGCAAAAACTGTTGCGCTTCAGAACCTGCCACCTTGATCAAGGCTTGGTGGGTCAGGCTGGTAACCACAGGCCCGTTTTTAATGAGAATACGCTCTAGTTCGGCATGACCAAAAGTGGTGATTTTGCCGTGTTCGTCAAATTGTGCATTTTGTTCGGCCAGATGTTCTGCCCAGATTGGATCTAGTTGCGTATTTGCTGTCATGTTTGTAGACCTTTTGAAGACCATTAGGATTACGATTTTTTAATTTGTGCGTGATGATACCTAACTGACGTTAAATAACAAGTTATCTATCTTTAAGTCGTTGCCGTTTCATCATTTTGTAGAATTTTTTATAGGGATAAAATATTTTTTCTCAAGAGTTTGAAGGCATTTAGTTGTCATGTCGGTTTAAATTTCATTGAATTTAATGGGTGTACTCAGTAATATGGATAAATATTATTTGACGGCTTTGCCAAACAGAAAACTAGCCCTAGGCTTAATTGGACAATAGTGGCGTCAAGTTCTGGTTTTATTATGGAGAATGCTTGTGGCAACGACTAAGCAAGAGTTTTTGACCTTTATCTTGGGTAAAGAAGAGTTCGGTGTAGAGATTCAGCGAGTTCAGGAAATCCGTGGCTGGGAAAAGCCGAGACCTTTACCTAATGTACCGGTTTATGTAAAAGGGGTGATCGACCTGCGCGGTACGGTTGTTCCGATTATCGATTTGCGTGAACGTTTTAAGTTACCTGCCAGTTATGGCGGTACCACGGTTGTTATCGTTGTCCATGTGATTACCTCTTTGGGAGAGCGTATTGTCGGTTTGGTGGTTGATGCCGTTTCTGATGTGCACAGCTTCGATATGAGCAGTCTGCAGCCGCCACCGGATATCTCAGCGTCATTGGATAACCAGTTTATGTTGGGGTTAACCTCGATTAAGCCGGAAGAAGCGCAAAGTGCCGCCGGCAATGTCAATTCCAATGCCGAAGATAAGCCGACCAAGTCAAGAATGGTGATTCTGGTTGATTTGGATAAGTTGGCATCGGATGGTCTGATTGAAAAGATCGACGAGAATGAAGAGGATGAGAATCTGCCGGTTAGAAACGGCTAAAGTTGTTTTCTTATTCAATACAAAAAAACCGGCTTATGCCGGTTTTTTTGTCTGTCGATTGGCTTGTTGCCTAATCGTTTGAGTAGGTAACGCAGTTACGGTCGTTTTCCCAAACGGTAATGCTGTGCATGGCAACCGCGTCTGTACTGATGCGTTTATTGATTTCATCAAACAGGTAAACCGCGATGTTCTCAGCGGTAGGGTTAACTTCTTGGAAGTGCTCATGATCATTTAAAAAGCTATGATCGAGTTCTTTGATCACTTCTTTGGCGTGGCGTTTGATCTCTTTAAAATCGATAACCATACCGATCTCGTTCAGTTTTTCACCTCTGACCTGAACTTCGATTTTCCAGTTATGTCCATGCAGTTTTGCACAATCACCCGGATAACCTCTTAGGCTATGGGCGGAAGCAAAATCTAACAAGGTTTTTAAAACAAAGCGTTGAGCCATAACTGTTTCTATCTCTTAAGTAAGTCAAGCAAGCCGATTAATTTGCCAGCTTAGAATATTTAGCGCCTTATTCAACGGTTTTGCAAATGTATTGATTGGCAAGCTCTCGTCGATTGGAGTACTAAAGCATGTGTTGTCATTAAAGGCCACGGATTATAATGAAATCCACGGGGGATGCAAGTTTAAACTCCCTAAGTGGCTGAAAAATTTATTGTTTTATCGTGGTTTTTACGCTTTATTTCAAGCATCTAGCCGATCAATGATCGCGCGAGCCGATATAGTCGATCAGATCGGCAATAAATGGATGTTTGAAAGCGCTGTTGCTCAATAAGTTTTTCGCTTCATTAAGCAGCTCATCACGATACTGCTTGGCCTTGTCTAAGCCCATCAGTTTTGGATAGGTCGATTTATCGTTGAGCTGGTCGCTGCCTTGCGGTTTGCCAAGGGTTTCGGTGCTTGATTCAATGTCGATAATATCGTCGTGTACCTGAAAGGCCAGACCAATCAGCTCGCCGAGCTGCCATAAAGCCGGTTTCAGGGTCGCATAATCTTGATGATGAATGGCACCAATCAGTAAAGCACACTGGATGAGGCGGGCGGTTTTCAAAATATGCAGCGTTTTCAGCTGCTGCAGATCAACAGGCTGTTCTTCGGCACGAAGATCGAGCATCTGCCCGCCAATCATACCTAAGGGGCCACTGGTCGCGCTGAGTAGATGCAGGATTTCAACCTTGTGTTCCGCATCGAGTGTTTCATCCTCGCTGACCAATTGGAAAGCCAGGCTCTGCTGCGCATCACCAACCAATATCGCCGTGGCTTCGTCAAACTGAATATGGCAGGTTGGTTGACCTCTGCGCAGATCATCGTCATCCATCGCCGGCAAGTCGTCATGAACCAAAGAGTAGCTATGAATCAGTTCCAAAGCGGCGGCGGCACTATCGATGTATTGCAATTCAATCTGTAAAGCGTCGGCAATAGCATAAGCCAAAGCGGGTCTGACACGTTTACCATTGTTCATGGTGGCGTAACGAATCGCATCAAACAGCGGGTGTCGGTCACCGATTTGGCGTTCTGAGAATTGGCTGATGGCTCTTTCCAGAACCAGATTGATACGCATTTGATAGGCGCTTAATTGTGTTTGCAACGCTAAACTCCATTTACAATAAAAAAGGCCGTCAAAGACGGCCTTTTAAATCCAGTCAGCAATGCTGACCTGTGGGCAGATAGCATTATTTTAGCCTTTAAAGCGAGCTAAATAAATAGCCGTGGGTTGAGCGCATTGATGTAAGCTTTATAGCGCGGTTTGTGTCAGGGTTTAAAAAACAAATTTGACTATCAAGTTATTCGACTATCATTATGAAAATTAAAGCTTTAGCATTTTCTAGCCGATAATACTAATATGGTATGGTGAATATATGGGTTATCGAACGTTTTTCGATGAACGCTCTATAACCGTTGCTAAAATTGGTCATTTATTTCGGCAGGTAAGCGAATGTTTATGGTTTATAGCCCAGAAGGGCAAAGCTTTATTGGCGCAGCGCAAAATCTGCCGGTATTGAAGGTGGATCCCGCTAAGCGCATTAACCGGGTGGAAGACACTGAACTGGGGGGCGTCAAGGTCGATGTTAAGGGTTCTAATAGCAGCCAGAAAAAAGAAGCCTTGAACGCCTATAAAAAGAATCAGCAAAACAGCGGTGAGCGCCGTGTCATTGTCAGAGTGGCTGAGATCATGAGCACGCCTGTCATTAGCGTTCAATCCAATGCTAGCCTGGAGAATGCTTGGGCATTGATGCAAAAGCACAATATTAAACATTTACCGGTATTGGATGTCGATTCACTGGTCGGGATTTGTTCGCAGACCGATTTGCTGGCGCGTATGCTGGTCGATCGAGACGGGCAGATAGAAGGGGTCAAACGAGAGACGGTGGCGCAGGTTATGCATCCGCAGGTCATTACCACCACTGCAGAAACCGAAATTCGCCATGTCGCCCAGGTGTTGACCGAGTTTGATGTCGATTCACTGGTGATTTTGAATGACTATCAAAAGTTACTGGGAATTGTCACCGAAAAGGATTTGATCACCCGACTGGCACAAGAACCACCCATTGAAATCTATACCTAGGATGACGCCAAAGCGCCAATATCAGCGTGCGGAGTTGTTCTTTAAAATGGTTGGGCGAGGGTTTTTCTGCAGGTGCGGATAATCCAGGTTGTAGTGTAAACCACGGCTTTCTTTACGGCGTTGTGCACTCATTACCATTAATTCGGCAACCAATACCAGGTTACGCAGTTCGAGAAGGTCACGGGTCAAGGTGTGCTGGCGAAAATATTCGTGTACTTCCTTGTGCAGGTTGCGGATACGCTGACGCGCTCTTTTCAAACGGGTATTGGTTCTGACAATACCAACATAGTCCCACATCACACGGCGCAACTCATCCCAGTCGTGGCTAACCAGAATCTTTTCCCGCGGATCGGTGATTCGGCTGGTATCCCAGGCACGAATGGGCAGGTGTTTATATTGGTTTTCCGCCAAGTCGTTATGCGCCAAGGTGTTTTCAATGCTTTTGTGCGCCATTTTGGCAAACACCAAGCCTTCGGCCAACGAGTTGCTTGCCAAACGGTTGGCACCGTGTAAACCGGTGTAAGCCGCTTCACCGATTGCATAAAGGCCGTCTAAAGTGGTTTTGCCTTCCAGGTCGGTAAGAATGCCCCCACAGGTGTAGTGCGCGGCTGGCACTACCGGGATCTGCTCTTTACTGATGTCGATGCCAACGTTTTTACAGCGCTGATAGATGGTCGGAAAGTGTGCTTTAATGAATTTGGCAGGTTTATGGCTGATATCCAAATAGACGCAGTCGATACCGTGCTTTTTCATTTCCTGGTCAATCGCGCGGGCCACAATGTCTCTCGGTGCCAAATCGGCACGTTCATCATAATCCTGCATAAAGGCGTAGCCGTTTGGTAAGCGCAAGATACCGCCTTCGCCGCGCACCGCTTCACTGATCAAAAAGGAACGGTCTTTTGGGTGAAATAGACAGGTCGGGTGGAATTGATTGAATTCCATATTGGCGACACTACAACCGGCACGCCATGCCATGGCAATACCATCACCGGTAGAGGTGTCCGGGTTGCTGGTATAAAGATAGGCCTTACTGGCGCCACCGGTTGCCAAAACGGTAAACAGAGATGAAATGGCATAGACCTGTTTTTCAGTCTGGTTCAGTGCATAGGCGCCAATACAACGGTTGCCTTTGGCGTTTTTAACCAAATCGATGCTGATATGATCGGGTAATAGGGTGATGTTTGGGTGTTCACTGACGCGTTGCACCAGTGTGCTCAGTACCGATTGGCCGGTATGATCGGCTGCGTGGATAATGCGTCGGTGACTGTGACCGCCTTCCTTGGTCAAGTGAAACGGGAATTTTTCGGCATTATCTTCATTGTATTCTTTACTGAAAGGCACACCCAGTTCAATCAGCTCTTGAATGGTCTCGGCGGCATGAGAGGCCACTACTGCAACCGCTTTCGGGTCGCACAGGCCTGCCCCGGCGGTTTGCGTATCGTCGATATGCGCTTCGATACTGTCGAACGGATCGAGCACTCCGGCAATACCGCCTTGTGCATAATTGGTGCTGCCATCGGTCAAAGAGCCTTTAGCAAGGATGGTGATTTGATGGTTTTTGGCCAATTTCAGGGCGATCGATAAGCCGGCAATGCCACTGCCAATAACAAGAATATCGGTCTGAATATGGTGCTGGTTATCTTTCAAGGTGGTGTCCTAAAATGCTAAGTCAATGAATTAGAAGAATTTGCGTGAGTGAATATCGGGTTGCCGTCTGCTGTGCAGCTGACTATCGTCAAACTTTATTCAGGTTTTTTCAATATCTATTCAGCTTCTTGGCTTGAAACTTCGTCTGAATAGTACCATATTATAAGCCATATTTAATGAAATCCCCCTGATAAATAAAGGGCTGTTGCTTTAAATTCGACCGTTTTAGCGCCAGCGGCTAACAAAACTTAACTGGAGATGACTTTGTCAGAATTGGATTCCAAAAACAGCCCAGAGTCTGCTGCGGAAAATCACGCCAATCTTTTGATTGAATCGGGCGTTGTGCTTGCGGTCGATGAAAGCCATGTTTGGGTGCAGACGCAAAGAGCCTCGGCGTGCGGCGGTTGTGCCAATAAATCTTGCGGCACTTCGGCGCTTTCACAGCTGTTTGGCGGTACAACCAAACCGATTCAGGTGGAAAAAAACACGGCTTGCCATGTGGGTGACCGAGTAGAGTTGATCCTGGATGAATCACAACTGCTTAAACATACCTTTATGGCTTATGGTTTGCCATTATTGGGAATGTTTGTCGGGGCTATATTGTTAAGTTGGATTTTTAAACAGCAGTTCAGTGAAGACCTGTTGGCGGTTGTGGGCGGCGGAGCAGGTTTGTTAGTAGGCTGGTGGTTTACCCGCAGGTTCTATCGGCCGGCTCGACCTAAACTGGGTCGGGTTTGGCCAGCAGGTGAGTAAAGGCTCGGTGACCGTGTAGAGCATTGCCTTGAATTGAAATGTGCAAAACCCTATAAACCGATACAAATCGATACAAATTCTGATCAAGTTTATAAAGCGATAGTTATTCATAATATATCTAAATATCTAAGGAGTAGACGACCATGAAAAAAGCGGTGTTAATTACAAGCTTGTTGCTAAGTGCTTGGCTGTTGTATCCGCTCAATGCCTATGCGGCTCAGCCTAATAAGTATGGCTTGCCCGATTTCAGCGCGCTGGTGGAACAGACCAATCCGATTGTCGTCAATATCAGTACTACCAAAAACATTGATGCACAACAGCAGATTCCGCCGCAGTTCAGAGGCATGCCGGAAGAGATGTTGCGTTACTTCTTCGGCATTCCGCAACCTCGGAGTGGTGAAGGCGAAACTAAGCAACAGCACTCGCTTGGCTCGGGGTTCATTATCAGTGAGGACGGGTATATTTTGACTAATAACCACGTGGTTGAAGGCGCTGATGAAGTGATTGTGCGTTTACGCAATCGCAAAGAAATGGTCGCCCAAGTGGTTGGTTCGGACAAAAGAACCGATGTCGCTCTATTGAAGATTGACGGTGAAGATTTACCCTATGCCAAAATCGGCAGTTCCGCTGATTTAAAGGTCGGGCAGTGGGTATTGGCAATCGGGGAACCTTTCGGACTCGATTTTACCGCGACCCACGGCATTATCTCCGCACTGGGGCGTGCTTTGCCGGATGATACCTATGTCCCGTTTATCCAATCGGATGTGCCGATCAATCCGGGGAATTCGGGGGGGCCTTTGTTTAACCTAGATGGTGAAGTGGTTGGTATCAACTCGCAGATTTACAGCAAAAGCGGTGGCTCAATGGGCTTGTCGTTCTCGATTCCAATCGATATCGCCATGACCGTTGCCAACCAGATCAAGGCCGACGGTAAGGTGACCCGTGGTTATCTAGGGGTACAGATTCAAGAGGTGACTAGCGATTTGGCGCAGTCGTTTGGTTTGGATAAGCCTTATGGTGCGTTGGTGGGGGAAACCTATCCCGATACGGCTGCACAGGAGGCGGGCATTGAAGCCGGTGATATTATTCTTGAATTCAATGGTCAAAAAGTCGAGAAGTCGACCGACTTACCGCCAATGGTAGGGGTTGCGCCAATTGATAAGCCCATCGCGTTGAAGATTCTTCGTCAAGGCAAAACCAAGCGTATCAAGGTGCGTTTGAAGTCACTGGATGAAGCCAATCAAGTAGCCAGCTCAGGTGGTTCGGATAGTGGCTCGGCTGGCAACCGTTTAGGTGCTTATGTGCAGACCTTGGACAAGGAGGCTCTGCAAGCGCTTGATCTACCATTTGGTGTGGCGATTACCAAAGTGTTTGGCGGACCGGCTAAAAAGGCCGGTTTGAGACAGGGGGATGTCATCGTCAGTATCGATTTCAAACCGGTGAAGGATGTCGCCAGTTTGAAAAAGCTATTGAAGAAGTTACCCGAAGGGCGTTCGTTACCGCTGCGAATTATTCGTAATAAACGTTCCATGTTTATACCGATTACTTTGGAAGATTAAATTGTTCGCTGAATGGGGCGGATTCAATGCTTTTAAAATCACTAATTTGCAATGCGAAATCTGACAAATTAGCGTAGAATAAGCGCCATTCATTGATAACCAATACAACTTGCTATGCAGGTGAGCGAAAACGCCGCAAAGAAAGTCAAAAACAAGTTGTATAAAAAGGGGCAGTGGCCCCTTTTTTTATGGTGGTTTTTTGACTACTTTTTTGCAGCAGATTGCCGGAAAAAAGCAAGCCAAATACCACCAAACTGCTAACGGATTTGGAGCTGAAATGTCAGACAGTTTAAAAAATATTCGAAATTTTTCGATTATTGCCCACATCGACCATGGTAAATCGACTATTGCCGACCGCTTTATTCAACACTGCGGTGGTTTGACCGACCGAGAAATGGCCGCACAGGTTTTGGATTCAATGGATCTGGAACGTGAGCGTGGTATTACCATCAAGGCGCAAAGTGTGACTTTGAACTATAAGGCTGACGACGGTGAAACCTACCAGCTGAACTTTATCGATACTCCGGGACATGTTGACTTCTCCTATGAAGTCTCTCGTTCTTTGGCGGCTTGTGAAGGGGCGCTATTAGTAGTCGATGCGTCTCAGGGGGTTGAGGCGCAAACGGTTGCTAACTGTTATACCGCGATCGAGCAGGGGCTCGAAGTCTTGGCTGTCTTGAACAAGATCGACCTGCCGGCGGCGGATCCGGAGCGCGTTATCGAAGAAGTCGAAGATATTATCGGTATCGAAGCCACCGATGCGGTGCGCGCTTCGGCCAAATCGGGTATCGGTATCAAAGAGACCTTGGAAGATATCGTGAATAAGATTCCACCACCAGAAGGTGATCCGGATGCGCCGTTAAAAGCCCTGATTATCGACTCATGGTTCGATAATTACCTGGGTGTTGTCTCGTTGGTACGAGTGATAGACGGTAAAATCGGCAAAAAGACCAAAATGAAAGTGATGTCGACCAAGGAAGAATATTTGGTTGACGATGTAGGGATCTTCTCGCCAAAGCGTACCTCCAAGCCGTTTTTGCAAGCCGGTGAAGTCGGGTATGTTATTTCCGGTATCAAAGATATTGACGGTGCGCCGGTTGGTGATACCTTGGCCGATGCAACCAAACCTGAAATCGAGGCTTTGCCAGGATTCAAGCCGGCACAACCGCGCGTATTTGCCGGGTTATTCCCAATCTCCTCGGAAGACTATGAAGATCTGCGTGAGTCATTACGTAAACTGCGTCTGAACGATGCGGCGCTGCATTTTGAGCCGGAAACTTCGGAAGCCTTAGGTTTCGGTTTCCGTTGTGGTTTCCTGGGTATGTTGCATATGGAAATCATTCAGGAGCGTCTTGAGCGTGAATACAATCTGGACTTGATCACCACTGCACCGACCGTTGTCTATGAGGTGGAAACCAAGGCCGGTGATGTGATTAAGATCGACAACCCTTCGGAATTGCCCGATCCGGCGACCATTGCAGAGGTGCGTGAGCCGATTATTCAGGCCAATATCCTAGTGCCGAACGAGTATGTCGGTGCGGTAATGAAGCTGTGTATTGAAAAGCGCGGTGTGCAAAAAGATATGCAGTATTCCGGTGGTCAGGTTTCAATCAACTATGAAATGCCGCTTAACGAAGTGGTATTGGACTTCTTCGACCGTCTGAAATCTTGCAGTCGTGGTTATGCATCGATGGATTATGAGTTCAAACGTTTCCAGGCTGATGATTTGATTCGCGTCGACTTCTTGGTCAACGGTGAAAAAGTCGATGCATTGGCGTTGATTGTGCACAGAAGTTTTGCGGTACAGCGTGCTAAGGTGATTATCGAAAAATTGCGAGAAGTCATTCCTCGCCAAATGTTTGATGTTGCCATTCAGGCCGCTATCGGTGGTAAGATTATCGGACGTTCGAATGTCAAAGCCTTGCGTAAGAACGTAACAGCCAAATGTTACGGTGGTGACGTTTCTCGTAAGAAGAAACTGTTGCAGAAACAGAAAGAAGGTAAAAAGCGTATGAAGTCGATTGGTAGCGTTGAACTGCCGCAAGAGGCTTTCTTGGCAATTCTAGATACAGGAGAGTCCTAATCCATGAGTTTTGAATTAATCTTGGTAATGGTCACCGCTATTACCGGTGTGATTTATTTTGTTGACCGCATTGTTTGGCGCCCAAAACGTGAAGCCGCGATGATGCCGGATAAAGAACCGATCATTATCGAATATGCGCGCTCGTTGTTTCCGGTTTTTCTGGTGGTTTTGATTCTACGTTCGTTTATTATCGAACCCTTTAGAATCCCATCGGGATCGATGTATCCGACTTTGGAAATCGGTGATTTCATCGCCGTAAACAAGTTCTCATACGGGGTCAAGCTGCCGGTAACACAAACCAAGATTCTGCCGATCTCGTTACCGCAACGCGGTGATGTCGTTGTATTCAAATATCCTGATGATCCGGATGTCGATTATATTAAACGTGTTGTCGGTTTACCGGGGGACCGTATCACCTATATCGGCCGTACCCTGTTTATCAACGACAAGCCTGTTAGCCAGACTTATCTGGGTAAATATAAGGGCGTTGAGTCCGGTGCCATTATGAATGGTGCTTCGGTGGTAGAAGAGACTTTCCCGGATGGTCAGGCTCATCAGGTTTTACTGGATATGGAAAAAGGTTCTAAAGACATGGATACGGTCGTGGTTCCGGATGGCCACTATTTTATGATGGGTGATAACCGAGACCACAGTAATGACAGCCGTTTTTGGGGCTTTGTGCCGGAGCGTAACCTGAAAGGTAAAGCATTCGGTATCTGGATGAACTGGGACAATGGTTTACATTTTGATCGAATCGGAAAAGGGATCGATTAGTCATGGCTAAGGCGACTAAATTGACACAGGAACGTATCGCAAAACTGCAACAGTTGGCTAACAAACTGGGTTATCAATATCAGGATATCGGTTTTCTGCAGCACGCTTTAACGCACCGCAGTATGGGGGCGAGAAACAATGAGCGTCTTGAATTCCTCGGCGATAGCCTGGTTAACTTCGTGATTGCCGATGTCCTGTTCCATCAGTTTGCCAAGTTGCCCGAAGGTGATATGAGCCGTGTTCGCGCCCATTTGGTCAAGGGTGATACGCTGGCGGTAATCGGCCGAGAATATGATTTAAGCGATTATTTGGTATTGGGGCCGGGCGAGCTGAAAAGCGGTGGTTACCGTCGTGATTCCATTATTGCCGATGCGGTCGAAGCGATTATCGCCTCGGTTTATGAAGACGGTGGTCTGGAAGCTTGCCGTGCCATGGTTATGCGTTTTTACGATAAACGCTTGCAAGAGCTTGATCCGAAAAAAGTCGGTAAGGACCCTAAAACCCGTTTGCAGGAGTTCCTACAATCGCGCAATGAGGCTTTACCGGAATACTCCATTATCAGTGTCAATGGTGCCGCACATGCGCAGGAGTTTACCGTGTCATGTTTTGTCGCCAAATTAAACAGTAAGTTTGAAGCGGTTGCTTCAAGCCGTCGTAAAGCCGAACAAAAAGCCGCCGAAATTGCCTTGGAAGCATTGGACCAGTTATAAAAGCGGTCAGTCGCACTTGTGCTCGACAGGGCTTGTTCGGCATATGCAATTAAGAGAAATCTATGTCAGATAAAGAATTATCATTAGAAGAGATTCTAGCTGCCGGGCAAGACGAACAGTCTGCTGTCAGTAGCGATTACCAATCCGGTTTTGCGGCGGTTATCGGTCGCCCCAATGTCGGTAAATCCACCATTATGAATGAGATGCTTGGGCAGAAGCTGAGCATCACCTCGCCTAAACCGCAAACCACTCGTCACCGTATTCACGGTATTCATACCACCGACAGTCATCAGATTATTTTTGTCGATACACCGGGTATGCACCTGGGAGGACAGAAATCCATCAACACCTATATGAACCGTACTGCCAACAGCGCTTTTGCCGATGTCGATGTGGTGTTGTTTGTGGTGGAAGCCGGGCGTTGGACCAAAGAAGATCAGGCGGTTGCCAAAAAACTGCAGCACCTTGAGCTGCCGGTGATTGTTTTGGTCAATAAGGTGGATAAGTTCAAAGACAAGCAGGAGCTGTTTCCGTTTATTCAACAGCTTTCCGAAGAAGTTAAAATGGATGCGTTAATTCCGGTTTCCGCCTATAAGAAAATCGGCCTGAGCGATATTGAAGCCGAAGTACTGAAGTACCTGCCAAAGCAGCCGCCGATTTTCGCCGATGATTATATTACCGACCGTTCGACCCGTTTTCTGGCGGCGGAAATCATTCGTGAAAAATTGATGCGTACCTTGGGTGAAGAAGTGCCTTACGGCTCTACCGTTGAAATCGAACGCTTCGAGTTTGATGAAGAAGAAGGGCGTTGGTTGATCAACGCTTTGATTTTGGTTGAACGCGCTGGTCAAAAACAGATCGTCATCGGTAAAAAAGGCGAATTGATTAAAAAAATGGGGACGCAGGCACGTAAAGACCTGATCCATCTATTGGATGCCCGTGTTCACCTTGAACTTTGGGTTAAGGTCAAAGAAAACTGGTCGGATGATGCACGTGCTTTAGCCAGTCTGGGATATGACGACAACCATAGCCGTTAATTTTATGGCCATGCTGGATTAGCGCCGGCAAACGCCAATGAAACGCTGTGTAAAGTCGAAAAGAGGTGACAGGTTTTTTAGCTATGCAGATACAACAAAGCGCCTATGTATTGCATTCACGACCTTATAAGGAAACCAGTGCCTTGGTGACTTTTTTGACCGAGGACTACGGCAAAATCAATGCGGTGGTTCGCGGTGTTCGCGGCGGACGCAAGCCGAGCGCTCAGAAAATGGCGATGTTACAACCGTTTCAGCAAGTCGTGATTCAGTGGCGCGAGCGTAATCAAGCCAGTGACCTTTTCAGTATCCAAGAGTTGGAAATGGCGGCACTGCGTTTTCCCCTGCAGGGCGAAGCCAATATCTGCGGACTCTATCTGAATGAACTGTTATATCGTTTATTGTTTCCGCAAGTGGCTATTGAGGGACTGGTTGATGATTATCAGCAGGCGCTTTACCAATTGAGCCGTACACCGCAACGCGAACAGCAGGCCTGGGCGTTACGCCAGTTTGAATATCAATTATTGCAGTATATGGGTGAAGGTTTGCAGTGTGAACTGGATTACTATCAACAGCCTATAGATGAAGATTCAGAATATTTTTATTATCCTCAACAGGGTGCGATTTTGGCGTCGCAAGATAAATTAAGAAACGGCATAGCGCTGCAGGGCAAATGTTTATTGGCGCTGGCGCGAATGCATTATGAACCGGACTGTTTAAGCAGTCTGAAACGCCTTTTTCGTCAGGTTTTGGCGCTATATTTAGGCAATAAACCGATTATGGCCAGAGAGTTATTTGCAAAAGGTCGTTAAACCCTCACGGTGAAACGACTATTTTGTGAAGACTTTCATTAAACATTAATTTGCTTTTATCACTAAAGGACACAAGCAATGAATCCGATTTTTTTAGGTTTGAATATTGATCACGTCGCCACTTTACGTCAGGCTCGCGGAACACGTTATCCGGATCCGATCAAAGCGGCGTTGGATGCTGAAATGGCCGGAGCCGACAGCATTACCTTGCACTTGCGAGAAGATCGTCGTCATATTCAGGATGAAGATGTGCTGCGTATCGCACAGGTTCGTCAAACCAAAGTGAATCTGGAAATGGCCGCCACTGAAGAGATGGTGCAGATTGCTTGTGCGGTTCAGCCGGAAGATATCTGCCTGGTGCCGGAAAAACGAGAAGAGCTGACCACCGAAGGCGGTTTGGATGTACTAGGACAAAAAGAGTGGTTGACCAAGGTTTGTGCACGATTGGCAGAAGCTGGATGTCGAGTCTCTTTGTTTATTGATCCGGATGAAGCGCAGATTGAAGCGGCCAAAGAAGTTGGGGCGCCTGTGATTGAGTTGCATACCGGTACCTATGCCGAATTGGAAAAGCCAGCTGAAGTGGCCGCCGAGCTTGAACGCATTCGTCATGCGGCCGAATATGCTCATCGTTTGGGACTTGTGGTCAATGCCGGTCACGGTCTGCATTATCACAATGTACAGCCGATTGCCGCGATTAAGGTAATCGAAGAGCTCAATATCGGTCATGCCATTATCGCGCAAGCCATCTATTCCGGACTGCCGGAAGCGGTCAAAGAGATGAAACGTCTAATGGTTGAAGCGCGTCAGCAGGCCTATCTGCAAGATTGCTGTTCGACGCAATCTGAGGATTGTTGTTCAACAGATAAATCATCTTGTTGCTGAGGTAGTCGATATGATTGTCGGTATCGGTACGGATATTGTCGATGTCGAGCGCATCGCCAAAGTTTATCAAAAGCAATCACAAGCCTTTGCAGAACGTTTGCTGTCCGAAACGGAATTGCTGGAATTTCAACACCAGTTGCATCCGGAAAATTATCTCTCGAAGCGTTGGGCGTTAAAAGAAGCGGTTTCCAAAGCTTTGGGTACCGGTATTGCTCAAGGCGTGCGGTTTAAAGATATGACCATCGCCCATAAAGACAGTGGTCAACCCTATCTGGTTTTAGCCGGCACCACCCTGGATAAGTCCAATGAACTGGGCATTAGCGACTGGGCGATAAGTGTCAGTGATGAGAAACACCACACGGTAGCATTCGTAATCGCTGAGTCTCGATAGGGCTACTGCGAAACTCTGCAGCGTTGTTAAAACCTTGTTCAAAGGAATCATTTACTATCAGTAAATTCATCCTTTTCACAAGCTTTTTGCCTAGCTACCGAACTTCTCGCTACGCTCTGAAATATCAACAAAATGAGGCACGTAAGCTGTTTTTAACTTTCATGGATTAAAAAAATGAATAAATCTCAATTAACGAATCTTTTATCTCTGGCTCTATTGGCAGTTGGTGTTGCGATAGAAAACGATATTGTTTTAATGGTTGGTCTATTCGCGTTATCCGGTGCCTTAACCAACTGGCTGGCCGTGCACATGTTGTTTGAAAAGGTGCCGGGCCTGGTCGGTTCCGGTGTGATTCCTGCGCGTTTTGAAGAATTCAAAAATGCGATTCAAAACTTGATGATGGAACAGTTTTTCAATCAGGAAAATATCGACCGGTTTGTTGCCAATTCTACCGAAAAATCGCATTTTAATTTGCAGCCTGTGATTGAAAAGGTCGATCTGTCTCCGGCTTATGACCGTTTGGTGGAAGTGATTATGAACTCTTCTTTCGGTTCCATGCTCGGTATGTTTGGTGGTGCCGGGGCGTTGGAGCCTTTAAAAGAGCCGTTTATCGAGAATATGCAGGCCTCATTGATTGAAATGACGCAGCAGGATTCTTTTCATCAATTGTTGCAGGATGAAATCGACCAGCCGGATGTGATGGCGGATATTCGATCTCAAGTCGAACAGATTGTCGAAGCTCGTTTAGAGGAATTGACACCGCAATTGGTCAAGCAAATGGTACAACAGATGATCAGTGAGCATTTGGGCTGGCTGGTCGTCTGGGGTGGTGTATTCGGTGGTTTGATCGGTCTGATTTCCGCTCTAGTCATTCCTCTGGTGTAACTCGACTTTATGCTTATTGTGCGCAGTTTTCCCATTTTAGCGTTGCTTGCTGCGGTGCTCGGTTTTTGGTTTGCCGAACTGTTTGCCGCTTTAAAGTCTTGGATTGTACCATTGCTGACGCTGGTCATGCTCGGCATGGGGCTAAGTCTGAAATGGCACGACTTTGTCGCCGTCTGGCAGAAAAAACAGCTGGTTGCAATCGGTGTCGGTTTGCAGTTTGTGATTATGCCTTTATCCGCTTGGTTGTTGTCGCTAGCGTTCAATCTATCGACTGAATGGATGATCGGCATGATTCTGGTCGGTGCGACAGCAGGCGGCACCGCATCCAATGTGATGGCGTATCTGGCCAAAGGTGATGTCGCCTTATCGGTGAGTATGACCTTGATTTCCACTTTGGCCGCAGTGGTATTGTTACCTATGCTGACATGGCTTTATCTCGATCAGACGGTCGATGTTCCGGCAGGTTCGATGCTCTGGATGATGGTGAAAATCGTATTGTTGCCACTGATTATCGGTATGATCATCAACCGCTTTTTCCATAGGCAGAGTGAAGTCGCCTTGAAGCTGTTCCCCTTGATTTCGGTGGCAACGATCCTATTGATCATCGCCATAGTCGTGGCATTGAATGCCAACAATATGGCGAATATCGGTATCGCTCTGCTATTGGCGGTAATGCTGCATAATCTGATCGGTTTGGCAGCGGGGTATTTTGTCAGTATCCAACTAGGCTATGATTCGGTGGTTGCCAGAACCGTGGCGATAGAAGTGGCAATGCAAAACTCCGGTTTAAGTGTCGCGCTAGCGATTAAATATTTCGGTGCCGCCAGTGCCTTGCCGGGAGCAATATTCAGCGTTTGGCACAATATCTCAGGTTCGATTTTTGCCGCCTTTTGGCAAAGGTACTCGCAAAGGCACTCGCAAAACCCTTAGCAAGATTTAGCGACTCGTTCCAAATAACGCAAGCAAAGGATTCTTTATGTTCTTCAACCGTGCTTTCCGTTCGTTTTTCTTAGCAGGTGGCCTGTTCTCGGCTTTGGCAATGTTTTTCTGGTGGCTGAGTTATCAGCAGCAGGTGAGTTTTTCCGGTATCGACAGCATGATTTGGCATGGTCATGAAATGATTTATGGTTATGCATTAGCGACCATCACAGGTTTTTTACTGACCGCAGTGATGAATTGGACCGGATTAAACTCTGCCTCGGGAATCAGATTGGCAGCACTGTTTCTGCTTTGGCTGGCTGCTCGTATAGGCTATTTTTTCGATGTTGATTTGTTTGCGCTCATGCTGATTGATATCGCTTTCAATATCGGTCTTTGGCTACACTTCTCCATACCGATTATTAAAACCAAGCAATGGCAGCAGAGCGGCTTGTCGATTAAGTTTTTGTTATTGATTCTGACCAATGCTCTGTTCTATGGCAGTGCCTTGGGTTATTTGCAGATTGATGTGTTGACTAGCCTAGTTGCCGGACTGTTTTTGATTTTAGCCATTAACCTGACGATGATGCGCCGTCTGATGCCATTTTTTACCGAAAAGGCCTTTGCTCTAGCAGAGTTTAAAAACCCGAAATGGTTGGATCGTTTGGCGATTGCCGGTTTTCTTTTATTGATGGTTGCGTTGTTACTGCAAAGCTGGCTGCCTGCTTGGATGGTTTCTGTAATTGCGTTTCCGTTGGCTGTCTTTCATTCACTGCGCTGGTATAACTGGTATCACGCTAAAATTTGGACGGTATTGCTGATCTGGCCGTTGTATCTGTCCTATGGTTTTATGATTATCGGCATGCTGTTATTCGGTTTCTATGGCTTAGGTATGGTTACCTTGTCATTAGCGATTCACGCGCTGGCGGCAGGAGGCATCGGTTTGCTATGCTCATCCATTATGGCCAGAATCTCTTTAGGCCATACCAACCGTAATGTGTTTGAACCGCCGCGCGCTTTGTTGCTCGTATTTGTGTTGTTGGTTGTTGCTGCCCTTTTTAGAGTGTTGTTGCCATTGCTAGATGCTGCGAATTATTCACTCTGGATTCAGGTTAGCCAGTGGGGTTGGATACTGGGCTTCTTGTTACTGTCGGTAATTTATTGGCCGATTCTAACTCGAGTTAATCCGCTTAAAGACCACGGCATTCGTTTATGATTTTGCCGCGCTAGGGATCGAGAGTGTCTCGATTAAGAGCTACAGCAACTGGTTTTCATTTGTGATTTAGTATTTTTCGCTTCTGCCAGAATTCTAAAGCCACCGCGAATTACCAGCGCGGCGATAATGCCGCCGATAATCAAATCCGGATAACGGCTGGCAAACAGGGCCACCAATGCACCGGAAACCATGACGCCCAGGTTGGCGATGACATCGTTGGTGGAGAATATCCATGAAGCACGCATATGCACCTCGCCATTGCGATGTTTGGCAATCAATGCCATACAAGTAAGGTTGGCAAGTAGGGCGATAAAGGCGACAATCATAATCAGGTCGCTTTGCGGCTCGCTACCAAACCACCAGCGGCGCAATACTTCTAATATCACTCCAAGGCCCAATAATATTTGCAGATAACCGCTGAGTTGTGCTGCATTGGCTTTCATGGTCAGGCTTTTGCCGACAGCATAGAGCGACAGGCCATAGACCATGGCATCGGCAAGCATATCCAAGGAGTCGGCGATCAAACCGGTAGATTGGGCATACCAGCCCAAACCCAGTTCAACGACAAACATGACGGCGTTGATAGCCAATAACCACAGTAAAGTGTGGCGTTCCAAACTATCCGATTGTTCACTGCCGCAATTGCAAGACATAATCATTCCTCAGAGTTTTGTCCTCTTTAATCGATGCGTATTAATTCGTTAATCTGATCTGGATAGCCGTACCGTCTTCGATGGCTTCACTTGGGTGGTTGATAATGGTTTGATTTTCATTTAAGCCCTCAAGTATTTGCACACTTAAGCCATTACGTTGACCAATGCTGACAACTTGGCGTTTTGCCGTATTGTTATCGATGGCAAATACCGCCCAACCGTCTTGGTAACGGAACAGGGCGCTTGATGGCACCTGTAAAACTTCATCATCCTGCCAAAGAATGAATTTAGCCTCGACACTGTAGCCATCACCCAAACTTTGCCATTGTTCGGCAGGCGAGATGAAATCGGAAATCACCAACACGCGCTGCTCTTCAACACCCAAAGCGGAGACTTTGGTGAAGCCGATCGGTTCTACCTGACGAACTACCGCTTCAAGTGTATTCTCTCCTCCCCAGCGTTCCAGTAATACTTTCATGCCCGGATGAATTTTCACCGCATCGGCGGATAAAACATCGACGACGATTTCCAATGCTTGCGGATTGCCGACTTCAAGCAAGGCTTCACCTGTGGCAACCGGACCTTCGCATTCACGTGAGACCTTCAAAATCTTGCCGTTAATCGGTGATTTGATTGCCAGCTTTTCATTGCTATCGGTGGTTTTGTTGCTGCCTGAATATTGCAATGAGGTCAACGCCGATTGCAATTCGTAATTAGCAACCTCTACCTGAAAATCTGCCGAGCGCTGTTGTGCCTGAGCGGTTTGCGATTGGGTCTTGGCGCGATCAAAGCTGTCTTGAGAGACCAGACCTTTTTGTAATAAAGACTGATAACGTTGAAATTCGGCAAACGCCAATTCGGCATTGGCTTTGGCGGCTTGGGCTTGCTGTTTGCTGGATTTTAAGGCCGCTTTTGCCGCCGCCACCTGAGCCTCGGCCTGAGCGCGACTGCGTGAATCCAATACCGGTGATTCCAATGGGGTGATATTGAGCAATGTCTGCTCACTTTGTACCGTATCACCTACATTTAAGTGCATGCGACAGGTCATGCCGGCAACCGGTGCGCGAATGATATAACGGTCAATAACACGGGTTTGTCCGTCTTCCTCGATATTGACTTGTAAAGGCGCGGTTTTCACATGAACACTTTCCACCAGCACCGGTTTAGGCCAGAAGCCCCAAACCAACAAGCCGATAATCAGTAGACTGGTCCAAAAAATGCCAGGATGATTTTTTAAGGTGGTAAACATCGCTTTGCCTTTGTTTAACGATAACCCTAGGGTTATTCTTTTGCCTTTAATACCGCTACCATATCAAGATGCGCCAGATTGCGCCATATCATGACAGCAGAAACCATTGAAGAAACTATCACTACCGATGCGGCGAATGCGTAGACCTCTTTTTCGAGAATAAGAGGGATGCGATAAAGATCGCTATCAAAACTGACCGCGAGATAACCACATAGACCATAGCCGACCACAAAGCCGAGTGGAATGGCGATGAGCGTCAATAAGGCCTGCTCGCCGAGCAAGATATAGGCAACCTCACTACGATGCAGCCCTAAAACCCGCAAACTTGCCAATTCGCGGTTACGTTCCGATAGGGCTATGCGCAGACTGTTATAGATGACCCCAAAGGCGATACTGGCACCGAGCAGGGTGCTGATAAACGAAAAGAACAGAATAGTGTCTTCCATGGTCTCGTAGAAACCTTCTATGGCCGATTGTTGCACCACGACCCCGGCTATACGCGGCATCTCCTTGAGCTTGGCGTAAGCCGATTTATGGTGCAGTTTATCTACCTTGAGATAAGCGCCGGAGATGACATTGCCTTCTTTTAAGAGACGGTTAAGGGTAGAGCGGCGCAGATAGACATTGATTCCCAGATACTGTTTGGCGGTGCCGACAACCGGTATCTGCAAAATCTGACGGCGACCTTCAAGCACCTCAATGGTGAGCATGTCACCGGGCTTTATCTGTAGAAGCTTGGCGAGATAGTTGGTGATAATGACACCTTCTTCGGGCAGGGTGATGCTATTGAGCTCATTATCGAGCAGACGGGTAAGCTTGGCATTATCGGGCATACCGTTGACATTGGTGCGGTATTCTCGATGCTCAAAGCGGATATTGGCATTAACACTACGGAACCCTTCGGCATAATCGATGCCTTGCAAGGCTTGTAGTGAATGCAGCGAATTCTGGCTGGCCGGCTCGGAATAAAGCACCATAAAGTCTTCGCGCTGACTGAGTTTATATTGCACATCGATCATTTCGTTGATGGCGCTCTCCTGAAAATGGCTGACCATCATAATGCCGCACGCCATACTGATGCCGATAGTGGTCAATAAGGCTTTCACAGGGCGGCGTTCGAGATGACGCAACACCATACGAGTCGGTTGTGATAAGCGTTTTTGCAAGCCTAAACGTTCGATGATCGTCGGTTTATAGTCTGCCGGCTGTTCCGGACGCATCGCTTGCGCAGGTGGCATTTGCGAGGCATTTTTAACCGCATAGAGGGTGCCGATAATGCCGAGTGCAAAACTGATGAAGGCCGCCCAGGCAATAATGTCGGCATTGAGTTGGTAATGCATAAACGGTAGGCTGTAGATATCTTGATACAGCTGGCTTAAGCCTTTGCCCATCCAGATGCCGACCATCACCCCCAGTACAACCCCCATAGCGACAATCATCATCACCAGTTTGCTGTAATGCAGACCGACTTCGAAATTGGAATAACCGAAAGCTTTCAAGGTGGCGATCTGTTCACGTTCAAGTGCAATCAGGCGACTGATCACGACATTCAATAAAAACGCGGCAACGGCAAAAAAGATGATTGGAAACATGGTCGCCATATTTTTCAGCTGCTTCAGCTCTTCGCTGAGGAAACGGTTGGAGAGTTGGTCTCTGCGCGCATAGGCGCCGATACCGCCGTAATCGGCAAGCAGATTATCGAGACGGTCAATGACATCTTGGGGATTGGTGCCACGAGTCAGCGTCAGCGAGACATTGTTAAAAGCGCCTTGCATATCGTAGGCGCTTGCCAGCGGTTTGCGATTCATCCACATGACGCCATAGCTTTTATAGTCGGGAAACATCGCACCGGGAGCAATCTGGTAGATATATTCCGGTGACAGGGCGGTACCTACCAAGTTGAGTGACTTTTGCCGTCCATTGATGGTGGCACGAATTTTATCGCCTTGTTTGAGTTTATGGGCGGCGGCGAATTCTTCGCTGACGATTATTTCGTTGTCACGACCCTGTTCGGTAAGGCGTCCATCACGCAGATAAATGCGATTAAGTTTGCCGCGACTTTGTGCCGGAATGGAAATCAAATGGCCGCTGACCGGTTCATCATAGCCATCGATCTGTAGATTGACATAGGTGACCACACGGGTTTCCACCTTGTCCACACCGGGGATTTCGGCAATGCGTTTTTCCAGCGATTGTGGCGCACGTTTGAGCGAGGCGAAGACTTCGGCGAAGTTGTGTTGCTGATAATAATTGGCGCGCGTTTCATAGAGCGAGTCATAGGTGCTCAGCGACATAATGAAAATCGATACGCCACTGATTATAACCATAACAATGGCGATCGCTTGCATGCGCATATTCCAAAGTTGTCGCCATAATTTAATGTCTATCGCCTGCATGCGCTCACCAACTCAACTCTTTGGCCGCCAAACGATGGTCATTGCTTTGAATATGGGTGATTTGCCCGTCGGACAACTGAATCACTCGGTTTGCCATTTGGGCAATGCCGGCATTATGGGTAATGATGGCGGTGGTGGTACCAAGCTCGTGATTGACGTGTTCAAGAGCTTCCAAGACCTTGATGCCGGTTTGTGAGTCCAAGGCACCGGTGGGTTCATCACAAAGCAAAACATCGGGGTTTTTAGCAATGGCGCGGGCAATCGCCACGCGTTGTTGCTCACCACCGGAGAGTTGTGCCGGGAAGTGATCGAGTCGCTCGCTTAGGCCCACCAATGACAGCGCTTGTTCCGGTGTCATCGGTTGTTTGGCGATTTCGGTGACGATGGCGACGTTCTCGCGCGCGGTCAGGCTGGGAATCAGATTATAGAACTGAAACACAAAACCGACATTGAAACGGCGGTATTCGGTAAGTTCGTACTCGCTCGCTTGTGTCAGTTCAATGCTTTGCGCCGGGGTGGTTTGATTGTTGTAATAGCACACTTCACCCGATGTCGGTGTATCCAAACCACCGAGAATATTCAATAGTGTCGATTTGCCGCTACCGGATGCGCCTAATAATACCGCCAGTTCACCTTGGTATAGGGATAAATCAATACCACGCAGCGCGTGTACCTGCACTTCACCCATCTGATAGATTTTGGTGACGGCCTGCATTTGAAAGACTGTTGCCGCTGTATCTGTCATACCACTCCAACCTAGCTTTGTCTGCTTTCAGTATAGCGAAACAGGCTAAAAAAACCATAGTTTATGTGGTGTTGGTCAGGGCTTAGAGCGACAAATCAAAAAGGCTTCATAAATTAAGTGTTGAATAAAACCTTTAAAAGATGATATTTATTAGAAAGTATTCAGCAATCGCCGCACTTTGCGATGATTGCTGAAAGCTGTTCAGGTTGGAGGCAGGCGAAATAGACAAAAGAGTGCCTATACCACCAGATCGATTTGTTGAATGGAGCCGACTTTACCATCTTCCTGCAGATAGATGCCAGTGTCGGTGACTCGGCCATGTTGTTGGTTGTTTTCATCCTTTAAAGCAAACGGGGTGGCGGCGTGCTCCAAGGAGATGGCACCAATATTCAGTTCCAGCAACCCGGAGAGTTGCTTGTAACCCTGTGTGGTTTGATGCCAAATCTGCAGTTGTGAGAAAACCGCATCGTTTTCATCAATCCAGCCGTTATTATCATCATCATAAGCGGACAGTTCTTCAAACCCCTGACCGCTTAAGGCACCAAACAGCTCGGCACCGTTATTGATTTGACCATCTTGGTTTTTATCCAAAGCCAAAAAACCGGACTCCTTAGCGACAAAAGAGACGGCTTCACTGTTGCCGTCCGCATCGATATCAAATGCGAATTTGTCAACGGTAAGTTGCGCCGGTTGACCGCCGAAGTTGACCACTAAAGGGTCTTTAAAAACCACGCCTTGTTCGATAGTGAGGGATTGTTTATCGATAAATTGGCGCTGCATCAGCATGTCCATATTAAAATCGATTTGACGTCCATCGGCGGTGGTAACATGGCCTTTTGCTTGAAAACGACTGGTTTCCAGTTCTTGATAGGTCTGTTGAAATTGCAGGCGCTGCCCCGAGGTCGTTGCGAGCTGTCGTTGTCCATTGATGTCGAAATTCTGATCCAGCTTTTGCGCTGCTTGCTTAAATTGCGCATAAAACTCGCGACTGCCTATCCATGAGTGTTTGTGATTTGATTGCGCACTGTCACTGCGTTCATAGCCATATACCGAAATTTTAAAAGGTTTACCGGTAAAACGTTCCATCATCGCCTCAACCACCTCAAGCATTTTTACCAGATGTGCTGGAAGACGAGGTTTGTCGGTGTCCGTTTTTTCGCTTGTATGGTTTGTGCTCTGCAGTGTCAGATGAGTGCTGGACTGAGTCTGATCACGTTGAATGCGCAGCCCGGCACTGTTTAGGTTATCAAAGCGGTTTTCTTTGCCGGCAAACCATTCTGGCTGCTTCTCTTTGAGCCAACGCCACTCGGGGATGCTGTCGCTGAGCTTTTGCGTGCCTTGGCTTTTTGACAAGGCACTTTGTTGCGCCGCGTTTTGCTGTTGTTGTAATTCGTTTCTCTCAACAAGTTGGCCGTTAATAAAACGCTCGCGGCTGACATGCTGATAGAGTTGTTGTGATGCTGAGTGCTGGGCACTCATATTGAGGTTCTGGTCGAGAATTTTCATAAGAAACCATCCGTTTTTAATAAGATTAAAAAAGAATAATTTCCCTAGTGGTCGATGCTTGTTTTATTGTTTTTATCTGTTTTTATTTTTTGCGATACTGAATTTGGCGAGAGAGTTGATTCGCTAAATTCATTTACATATAGGGTTAACGACCGATTTGACAAAAAATGAATATTGATAATTATTTAGAGGGCGAATTTGTTTTTATTTCGAACTGGCATCGTCTTTTAATTGTTGCAGCTTGACCATGATTTGGCTTTTGTATTTGTGCCATAGTTTTTTGCCCAGTACCCAGATCGCTATATAAAAAAGCACCTCGGCGACAACGATCAAAGTCGCGATAATCCAGGCGCTGTCGGTCAAGCTGTAGTCGAGAAATGGAATCGCTAAGGCGATCAGCCAAAGTAGGGTGGATAAAGCCATTAGGCCAAAAGCGATAATTTTATGGCGTTTATCCGTCTGTTCTGTAGAGTCGGTCATGGAGTGTTTGCCTTAAGTCTGAAAATGAAAGTGTTTAACTGGATTGAGCGCTATTCTAAGGAATTTATCGGCCGTTTGCAGAAACTAAATCGTGCATACTCAATGCTATCTACATAATGTTTTCGGTGTTGGGCTTGCCAGTGCTTGGAAAGGGTCTTAAACTGGAAGCGTACAATTTTAAGGAAAGTTGTTAGTAATCTTAGCAATTGACCTGATTTGCTACGAGCTTTAAAGATAACTGATATGTAATCTGGCGCTGTGATCCATGCCTTTATTATGTTTGTGCAATAGGCGCAAATCAAAAGGGGTTGCCTATTCGGGGACAGCTTAAAATATTTTGCCATGACTGGTGATTGGCCGGGTGAAGATCGGACTCCAATATGAATCACTTAATCAAGTTGATTAGCATGAATGATTAAAAAAGGATACGACATGAAAACGCGTTTTAATGTAACAGCAGGTTCTACACTGGCAATGCTTCTGCTTAGCGGAAGTTTAGTTTTAAGCGGTTGCTCTGGCGACAATGACGATGCACAAAAAGCGGCAGAAACCTCACAAAGTTCACAAAACACCATGGCCGTCAAACAGCCTGAACCTGAGGCAACCCCTAAAGCGACATTAGAGCCTGAAGTGGTTATCGAAAAGGTTGAAGAGCAAGTCAAACAAGCTGAAGAAGCGGTAGCGGAAACGGTCGAAAAAGCCGAAGCCATGACCAAAGAAGTGGTTGAAGATGCGCAAGCGGCTGTTGAAGCTTCAACCGAAACGGCTTCTGCTGGTGTCAATGGACAGCAAGCCTATTCAACTTGTATCGGTTGTCATGGTGCTAATGGCGAAGGTGGTGTTGGGCCGCAACTGAATAATCAGGCTCCGGCAGATATTGTCGCGAAACTGGAAAAGTATAAAGCCGGTGAGCAAATGGGGCCTATGACAGGAATGATGGCACCAATGGCTCAAGGTTTGAGTTCGGAGCAGATGGAAGCGATTGCCGCTTTTATCGGTGCGAAATAAAACGATTATAATAATTACACAAAGCCCAAAGTGGTTTTATAAAATGCAGTCGGTTTGACTGTGTGCAGTGAAAAGGCCGTTTTATGCGGCCTTTTTCATATACGACTTTTATAGACAAGCTAAATGGAATATTTTGCATCCAATAGATCACCGTTAATGTGGTCAGGTTTTTAAGGCGTTTTTCGCTTCAATCCATTGCGCCATGTACTGCGTGCTTTTGTGATGGTGATGATTGAGCATGGCACCAATGAAATTGGCTTGTCGGTGTTGTTGCAGGTTGCTTTGGATACTTGTCAGCTGCTGCCAGAATTGTTCACTGGGTGTTTTATCTAAAAAACGTTGGCTGAAGAGTTGATAGCCATTACTTTGCGACTTGTGCCATAGTGTTTTGTCGCCATAAAGCGCAATGGCTTTTTGGGCAAAATCCTCCGCCTGGTTGGCAATGGCGCCCGGCCAAGAGATGTCATGAGATTGCATCGCTTCGCTGCCGATCAAGGTGGTCACAGAAGGCGTTCCGCAACGCATGGCATCAGCCAGTTTGCCTTTTATGCCGGCGCCAAAGCGCAGCGGTGCCACACAGACACGAGCTTGGCGCATCACTTTTTCGGCATCTTTGACCCAGCCTTTAATCAAGAACCCTTGTTGGTCATTATGTAATGCACTTGCTTTGGGCGGTAAATAGGCGCCATAGATATGCAGTTGCGCTTGCGGCAGCTGTTGACGAATCAATGGCCAGATTTCCTGCTTGAGCCAGAGTACCGCATCCCAGTTAGGCGCATGGCGAAAATTACCGATACTGATAAAGTGATCGCGCTGTTCAAAACCGTCATTGACACGGCTAGTCGAACTGCCTTTGGCAAATTGAAAAGGCAGGTAATTGAGAAACGGTTCAGCTACGCCAAAACGTTGTAGCAATAACTGCAGTTCAAATTCTGAAATCATCAGCGTTAAATCACTGCGATAAATCGCGGCGATTTCTCGCTTTGCCAAGTCACTTGTGGCAAATAGAGGCATCAGTTGGTCAGGGGTGTCTAATCCCAGTGTCGATAAATCGATATTGAGATTCGGGGCGGTCTGCGCTGATAACCGCTTTTTTAGCAGTTTATGGCGAATGTCGCGCAAACTGTGCAGGTCTTCCGTATTGAGAATTCGTATTGCTTTCGGACAATGTTCGGCAACACGCCAGCCAAATTGCTCTTCCATCATAAAACGATCGAAAATGACTACGTCGGGTTTTAGGTCTTTGATGAAATCATCAAAGGCACTGTCGTTGACGGTTATTTGCTGTTCCGTTATGTCAAGGGCGCCTAAATCATGGCGGTGCTCGCCTAGGTTGGCCGGGCTGGCGAAAATAATCTGCCACTGGTTTTGCTGAAACAGTTCTATTAGCTGCATCATACGTTTGCCGGCGGCGGAAGAGTTCGGTTCAGGCCAAACATAACCGATAATCAGTAGCTTATTATTGTGACTCAAAGTATTCTCGAATGTTTTGATAAAAATTAACGATGTCAAAGTACATTAAAAGGTATGTATGACAATGCTCCCTCCAATGGCTTATTGTAACGGTGTTTTAAAACTTGATGGCTTGTTAATTTGCTCTTATGGGGTAAGATAAAACCATTGTTTTGTAGCGCTAGGAGCAAATAATGGCTGTTAAACAGAAACCATTTGATAAAAAAATAAAGTCTTTCAAAAGCTTGTCGGCAGTAATGCTGTTGGGCCTATGTTTGGTACCGACCGCACAGGCGGATTGGTGGGATAAAACCAAGGAAGTGGCAGCTGACGCTTGGAGTGCGACCAAAGAGGGCGCTTCCGATGCCTGGGATGCTACTAAGGATGCCGCCTCTGATGGATCACAAAGCGTTAAACAGGAATGGAATAGAGAAGATAACCCTGATGAAGCGCAATTGTCTGATGTGAAAAAATTGGCCGATAAAGAGACTTATGTCAAAGCCTGGGAAGATATCAAACAAAGCGCGAAAAACCCCGAACAACCGTCATCGGATGAACACGGTATTCCAGATTAATGAATGAATCGGTTCTATTGCGTTATAGAGTTGCCGCCGATAATTGGAGCGAATTTATGAAATCTCAAAAGGCTTTAGCAAACCCTTTTTTACAAACAGCGCTGGTCCTTACGGCCTTAATTTCGGTATCGTTATTAAGTGGTTGTGAGAAGGTTGCCAATAGTGCGAAAAACATCCAATCCGACTGGGTTGGCCTAGATCGAAGCGTTGAGCTTTATAGCTGTATGACCGGACAATTGATCAAGGTCTATCGTGGTGATGTGCGTTTGAATATCGAGGATGTTAACGGTACGTCATTTTTGGTCGATGGCAAGAAAGTGCATACCAATCTTTGTTATGTGATTGCCGAAATCGGCACCAAAGAAGAGAAAATTCTCAAAAGCAAATAATACCCTTTGAATTCGCATTTTGAATTAGCATCGGGTGCCAATTCTGCTATGATTAAGGCCGCTAGTGAATATAGTTAGCTTAATATGGCTGGCTTAGCCTGTATTGAACAGTGCGATTAACAATATCAAACCAATAAAGAGTGTCTAAATGCTAACCAACACTTTAAAAACTGGAATTCTTATCAGTCTTTTTTCAGGTGCAGCACTGAGTTTAAGTGCTTGTTCAACCGTTACCAGCGGTATTGATTCAGTCGGGCATGGTGTCGTTTCCGTGGGGGAATCGATGCAACGAAAAATTGCCGATGTCGAGGTTAAGCAGTTAAAGCAGGATCAGTTTTTCCTAGCGCAAAGTTTTGATGAACCGGTTAATAGTCTGGACAGTTGGGCACTGCGTATCGAGTCACGTGAAGTCTGTCCGCAGGGCTATATCTACCTTTCAAGAAATGCGCGTAAAATGGGCAAATTTGCCTACTCCGCCGAGCAATGTTATGGCGAGATGAACTGTAGCTATAAGTTGGAATGGCAAATTCAATGCGCCGATGTGCCGGAAGAGCCATTCAGTCTTTTCGGTAAAAGCTAATTCACCTTGACGATGTCGATAAGCGCTATAGATCAATGTGACAGCCTTGTCGACAATGTTTGTGTTTCGATTGGTTGTAAAGAGATCCGCTTATTAATATTCTAACTCGCCACTATCTTTGGATGGTTTTGCTCAGTGGTCTAGCCATTTGGCAAAGTTTCGCCATGCTCAAATGGCCACAAACCTGGCTGTCTTTAATTGAATTCGCTCCCTATGCAATGATTTTCGTTGCCGCTTTTATCAGTATCTGGCTTAACCGAATGCAGCCGTTATTGATACTGCTGTCCTTATTGGCCTTGCACACGCTATTTACTCTATTCAACCTGAGTGAGCCGACATCAATCGGGCAAACTCTGATGTTGGCCCTGTTGAGTTTTCTGTTACCGCTTAATCTCCTGCTTTGGTTATTATTGCCGGAAAGAGGAGTGCAGCATCTGGGTTATAACTTTTTTATCGCCGGGTTAGTTGGCGCACAAGCGCTTACTGTCTATTGGTTGATGACGGAACTGCCACTGGCTTGGGTGGAATGGCTGACACTACCGGTGATGGCCGGACAGCAAATCTATCATTTGAGCTTTGCCGCTTCTTTGATGTTTCTATTGGCCGGTTTTGTGATTTCACTACAGTTATATCTGCAAAACAGTTTGCGGGTCTTTACTCATGTTTGTCTGTTTGCCGTGCTGTTGAGCGCTTTTGCCATCAATCAATCAATGCAGCCCGGGTTGTTGGCTTGGGTGTTGACACTGGTCGCATTTATGGTGCTGTTGGCTTTGATATTCGATGCTCATCATATTGCTTATACCGATGAACTGACCGGTTTGCGCGGGCGCCGTGCCTTAATGGAATCCTTTATGGGGCTTGGTAAACGCTATAGTCTGGCAATGGTTGATATCGATCACTTCAAACAGTTTAACGATACCTATGGGCATGATATTGGTGACAAGGTGTTGAAAATGGTCGCCCAGACGTTGGATACGGTGCAAGGCGGTAAAGCCTATCGTTACGGGGGGGAGGAATTCACCTTGCTGTTTCCGCGCAAAACGCCGGAGCAGGTCTTGCCTGAGCTGGATCGACTGCGTTTGGCGGTGGCTCATCAAGTGGTGACAATCGATAATAAAGATAAAAAATCGAAAAAAGCGCCGAAAACGGTCAATGTCCACATCAGTATGGGCGTGGCCGAACCGGATGGGCAGCATCAGACCCCGCAACAGGTGATGAAGTTCGCCGATGAAGGACTTTATAGAGCCAAGCGTACAGGTCGAAATCGAGTGGTGGTTTCCAAAGCGAAAGCGGCGGCTAAAACCAGCAAGGCGAAAACGGCAAAGAGCAAAGCATAAATCAAATTGGAAAAGGGCTGAACAATGACTCAATTACCTGTAGTTGGTGAAAATAGCGATATCGCCATCAGTTTTAAATTGGAACTTGCAGACGGGACTTTGGTGGAGGAATCGGAACCAGGTCAACCGTTTCGCTTTACTATCGGTGACGGTACTTTTGTCTCTAACCTAGAACAGCTTCTGGTCGGTCTGGAGTTGGGTACTCAAGCTAAATTGAGCTTATCGCCGGAACGTGCTTTCGGTATGCCTGATCCGGACAATGTGCAAACCATGAGTCGTGGTGATTTTCCGGCGGATATGGCTTTGGAAGTCGGTCATGTTATCGGTTTCAATACCCCAACCGGTGAAGAGATTCCCGGAACCGTGCATGAAGTTCAGGATGACAAGGTGTTGATTGATTTCAATCATCCATTGGCCGGTGCAACGGTAATCTTTACCGTGACCATCGAGGCGATTTATAACGATTGATTGTTAAGAGCGATTGATTGTCAGAGCGAAAGGTCCTGCTCAGAATATGGCTGCTCAGGATTGATGCTCATGATGGTAAGCCTTCATATGGCCTTCACTGCAAAAGGTATCCTTGCCGTCATAATAGGCTTCGGATTGCGGTAGGTGCACACCGCATTGCGCGCAGCGTACCATTTCACCATTGGCAGAGGACTGGCTTGAGTTGTTCTGATTTTCATTCCCAGCCTGATTTTCACGGTTTTGTTGTTCACGAATGGCAATGATCCGGTTGAGCGTAAAACGCACAATCAAAAACACCAAAACGACCAATAATAGAAATACGACTGCTCTCACTGTAGCGACCTTAAATTAAGCTGAAAAATTATTAAAAGCGACAATGGCTTTCGCTTTATTTCCAATTTTAACGTAATTTGCAGCTTTCTGGTTGCATACTTGATGCAATCAGCCCCTAAAAATCATACAATAAACGCAATTTTCACAAAGCCGGTCAATACCCATCGACAAGGCCAAAAATCAGACTTTTACTGATCCAGCGTAAAGCCGAAACAGGAATCCAGTCAAGCCCGAGCCTAAGTGCTTTATTGGAACTGTTTTATGATGCCGGAGACAAGAGATAACACAATGAATTTACATGAATACCAATCCAAGGCGTTATTTAGCGACTACGGTATTGCCGTACCTAAAGGCGAACTTATTACTGATTTAAATCAACTGCAGCAGGCGTTGACCAATGTTGGTGGCGATGCTTGGGTAGTCAAGGCGCAGATTCATGCCGGAGCCCGTGGTAAGGCAGGTGGCGTTAAGTTGGTCAAATCCGCAGACGAAGCCAAGCAAGTGGCCTCAGAGTTATTGGGGAGCTCGCTGGCGACGATCCAGACCGCGGGTAAAAAACTGCCGATTAACAGCCTTTTGATTGAGCAGACATTGGATATTCAGGCCGAACTCTATTTAAGCCTATTGGTCGACCGTGTTAGCCGTACTCATACCTTTGTGATTTCCGCAGCCGGTGGTATGGACATTGAAGAGGTAGCGGAAAAAACGCCGGAAAAAATCATTAGTGTTCATATCGATCCTACCGTCGGGGTTATGCCTTATCAGTGTCGTGAAGTCGGTTTTGCGTTGGGGCTGAAAGCCAGTGCCTTCAAACAGTTGGGACAGATGATGCAGGCTTTCTATAAGCTCGCTTTGGATAAGGATGTGTCGCAGCTGGAGATCAACCCATTGGTGTTAACCGGCGATAATGAATTGTTTGCGCTGGATGCCAAGGTCAATATCGATTCCAATGCCTTATACCGTCAACCGGCGTTGGTGGAAATGCGCGATTTCTCGCAAGAAGACGAGCGTGAAGCGAAAGCCTCGGAGCACCAATTGAACTATATCGCTCTCGATGGTGATATCGGTTGTATGGTAAATGGTGCCGGTCTGGCGATGGCGACCATGGATTTGATCAAGCTCAACGGCGGTAATCCAGCCAATTTCTTGGATGTGGGCGGTGGCGCGACACCAGCGCGTGTTGCCGAAGCCTTTAAATTGATTTTGTCTTCTGAAGATGTCAAATCGATTCTGGTCAATATCTTTGGTGGTATTGTGCGTTGTGATTTGATTGCCGAAGGGATTATCCAAGCGGTACAGGAAGTCGGTTTGAGTATTCCGGTAGTCGTGCGTCTGGAAGGTACCAATGTCGAGCTTGGTAAGCAGAAGTTGGCGCAGAGTGGTTTAGACATTATTACCGCCGACGGTTTGGCCGATGCGGCGAAAAAAGTTGTTGAAGTGGCAGGAGCATAGGCATGAGTATTTTAATTAACAGCGATACTAAAGTAATCTGCCAAGGCTTTACCGGTAAGCAGGGAACCTTTCACTCGGAACAGGCGATTGCCTATGGCACCAAAATGGTTGGTGGGGTGACGCCTGGTAAGGGCGGTCAGACCCATTTGGGACTGCCGGTATTTAATACTGTCGCGGAAGCGGTTGCCCAGACCGGTGCCGATGCTTCGATGATTTATGTACCACCGGCATTTGCCGCCGACTCGATTATCGAAGCGATCGATGCCGGAATCAAAGTGATTACCTGTATCACCGAAGGCATTCCGGTTGCCGATATGCTTAAAGTGCGCGCCGTTTTGGATAAATCCGATGCCTATTTGATCGGACCTAATTGCCCGGGGTTGATTACTCCGGCCAATGACGGCAATGGCTGTAAGATCGGAATCATGCCGGGGCATATCCATCTGCCGGGCAAAATCGGTATTGTATCGCGTTCAGGTACCTTGACCTATGAAGCGGTGCACCAGACCACACAAAACGGTCTGGGACAGTCGACCTGTGTCGGTATTGGTGGTGACCCGATTCAAGGCATGAACTTTATCGATTGTTTGACACTGTTCCAGGAAGACCCGCAGACCGAAGGGATTATTATGGTCGGTGAAATCGGTGGTCAGGCCGAGGAAGACGCGGCCGAATTTATTAAAGCCTATGTCACCAAACCGGTGGTCGCTTATATTGCCGGTGTGACCGCTCCTGCCGGTAAGCGAATGGGTCATGCCGGTGCCATTGTCAGCGGTGGTAAAGGCACGGCCGAGGCCAAGTTCGCCGCGCTGGAAGCCGCAGGCGTGAAAATCGTTTCTTCTCCGGCCGATCTCGGTGCGGCAATGCAGTCGATGATGGCATAAGTCTTGGTGCGTGCACAAGCATCAAGCTTGAGGTCTTTTCTTTTAACGGTTTCAGTGCAACGCATGGACTGAGCCGTTAACTCAGTAATACAGTGAATAGGTGAGTCATGACTGAAGCAGTCACAGTGGTAATGGGACAAATCGATCCGGTTGTCGGTGATATCGATGGCAATGTACATCGTATTATCAAAGCAGCCGAGCAGGCCAAGGATCAGTTTCATGCCGATATTATCGTCTTTCCGGAAATGACGCTGCTGGGGTACCCGCCAGAAGACCTATTGTTGCGCAATGGTTTATACCCGCAAATAGAGCAAGCGCTCGGCAAGTTGTGCGATGAGCTGAATGATATTGTTTGTGTTGTCGGCTACCCGATGATGGATGACCTGGGTGAGCGATTCAATATGGCGGCCTGGATCCATAAAGGCACCATCAAAGCCAGCTATATCAAACAGAATCTGCCGAATTACAGCGTATTCGATGAACAGCGTTACTTCACCGAAGGTCACCAGCCTTGTGTTATCGAATATAAAGGAATTCGTTTCGGTTTATTGATTTGTGAAGATATCTGGAAAATCTCACCTTGTACACAGGCAAAAGAGGCTGGTGCCGAGGTGATTCTCAATCTGAACGCCTCACCGTTTTCGGAAGAAAAACATCAAGACCGCATCGCCACCTTGCAGCGTCGTGTCGATGAGATTAAACGCCCGATTATCTATGTCAACCAAGTTGGTGGGCAGGACGATTTGGTGTTTGATGGCGGCTCTTTTGCGATTTCATCTACGGGTGAAGTCATGGTGCAAAGTCCGCAATTCGAAAAGGCCTTAACGGCGGTTAAACTTGAAAAACAGGTTGACTCGGTTGAGGTGATGCAAGGAGAGCAAGCGCAAATTTTTCATGGCGAAGCGCGCATTTATGAAGCCTTGAAACTGGGTGTCTATGACTATGTCAGCAAGAATGGCTTTCCGGGGGTGTTGTTAGGTCTATCCGGTGGTATCGATTCGGCACTGACTTTAGCCATTGCCGTGGATGCGTTGGGAGCGGACAAGGTCGAGGCGGTAATGATGCCGTTTCGTTATACCGCGGATATCTCCAAAGAAGATGCCGCCAAACAGGCCGAAACCATGCAGGTGTCCTATCATACCGTGCCGATCGAACCGATGTATGAAGCTTTCGAGCAATCTTTGGCTCCGCTGTTTGCCGGTAAGTCCGAAGACCTCACCGAGGAGAACCTGCAAGCGCGTATCCGTGGAACCCTATTGATGGCTTTGTCGAATAAAAACGGCAAAATGGTGCTTGCCACCAGCAATAAAAGTGAGGTTTCGGTCGGTTACTCAACGCTGTATGGCGACATGGTCGGTGGTTTCTCGCCACTAAAAGATGTACCGAAAACCTTGGTGTATCGTTTGGCTAAATACCGCAACAGTCTTTCACCTGTGATTCCGGAACGCGTTATCACACGTCCACCTTCGGCCGAATTACGACCGGATCAGGTCGATCAGGACAGCCTACCGGATTATGATGTATTGGATGAGATTATTCGTCTATTCGTTAAGCAGGACAAAACCCCGCAACAGATTATCGAGCTGGGCTTTGACCCGGAAGAGGTCAATAAGGTGATTCGTCTGATCAATGTTAGCGAATACAAGCGTCGTCAGTCGGCACCGGGCATCAAGATCACGCAAAGGGCTTATGGCCGTGACCGCCGTTATCCGATCACTTCCCGATATAGCGAATAAAGCGGTCGAATTGGATGGTGAACTCTTGCAATAGCAGACATTAAAAAACCCGCATTAAGCGGGTTTTTTAATGAGTTATGAAAGGTTTGCAATCTAGGTGAGATCGAGTCTTAGAGTCGATCTTAAGTCAATCTTAAAATAGATCGCTAACCCAGCTTGTCATGCTCGACCACCAGGATTCATCCTGTTTTTTCGACTGTTTGTCAGCATTGCCAGCGCTCGCTGGTGGCTCGGTTTTAAAGTCGGCATCTATGACATAGATGTCATCACTCTGGTTGATTTCATATACCTTCTGCACATCGGCAAGGTTATCGGTCATCCCCAGTTTTGCATAAGCTAGCTGCATCATCTGCAAGGTTTTCATGGTGACCGCCGCTTGCGGATAGTTTTCCAGAATGTATTTACCGCGATTAGCCGCTGCCAGATAGGCTTGCTTGTCCATATAGAACTGCGCCACCTTATATTCATGGCGCGCCATCTGGTTACGCAAGATAATCAGGCGTTTGCTCGAGACGGTGGCGTATTGGCTGTCGGGAAAACGGTTTAGCACATCGGTGTAGTACTGATAAGCACGTTTTGCGGATTTGACATCACGCGTTGCCGGATCGGTAATGAAATTATCCAACCAACTGCGCACCACCGAATCGGCCGCCAAAGCTTTCAGATAATAAGCGTAGGCAAGCTGCTTGTGTTTCGGAAAGATGCGGATAAACTCTTCCAGTTCCAAAATCGCTGATTCAGGCTCGTCATAGCGATAATAGGCGTAGGCCAGCTCCAAATGGGTCTGTTCGGCATAAGGGCCGTAAGGGTAGAAAGACTTCAGTTTTTCATAGTTGAGAATGGCGATTTCCCAATCCTGATTCTGAAAAGCTTCGGTAGCGTCAACATAGAACTCTTCTACGGTCTTTTCTTCATCGGGTTTCTCGATCAGGGAGCTTAGAGAGGAACAGCCTTGCAGGCCAAGAGCAGCAATAAATATTAGCGGTAATAGCGTTTTTTTCATGTTTGTTCGGTACTCTTCGGTACAATAAGCGTTTCAGGTAAAATACCTGATTATTTAGCATGGAATTGGCATGATTGTATCATAAAGCGTGTTCTACACGAGTCCTGCTACGAAAAATTCCCAAAAAACTTTTTTGCTCATGCTTAAGCCTTGATTTATCAGGCTTTGCCTCCATATTAATTGAGTATTCATTTTTAAAAAGGTGTCATTTTGACTCAGCAACTTTTAAGCGCACAAATTCCACATGATGCAATGGGACAACGACTTGATGTTGCCTTAGCGCCGCTATTTTCCGATTATTCGCGTAACCGTATCCAGCAGTGGATCAAAGACGGTAATGTCACGCTTGACGGTGTTATCTGTAAGAAACCTCGTCATGCGGTCTTGGGGGGCGAAAAAGTCGAGCTGCTTGCTGAACTGGAAAATGCCACCGAAGTCGAGGCGCAGGCTATCAGTATCGATGTGCTGCATGAAGACGATGCGGTGCTGGTGATCAACAAGCCGCCCGGTTTGGTCGTGCATCCGGGAGCGGGTAATCCGGACGGAACCCTAATGAATGCTTTGTTGTATCATTATCCGCAATTGCGTGAAGTTCCGCGTGCCGGTATTGTCCATCGCCTGGATAAGGATACCTCCGGTTTGATGGTGGTGGCGAAAACGGTTCCGGCGCAGACACATCTGGTCGAGCAGCTGCAGCGTCATGCGGTGGAACGTATCTATGATGCGGTTTTGGTCGGCATTATGAAGCAAGGCGGTAGTGTCGATAAACCGATCGGGCGTAACCCGAATGACCGCAAGAAAATGGCGGTACGTGCGATGGGTGGTAAACCGGCGGTTTCCCACTATCGTGTGTTGGAGCATTTTAGAGAACATACCCGTGTTCGCGTCAAGCTTGAAACCGGACGTACTCATCAGATTCGCGTGCATATGTCGCATCTTGGTTATCCTCTGGTAGGTGATCCGGTTTATGGCTCGCGTTTCCGAATTCCACGCAAGATGTTGCCGGAATTTGTCGAGGTGTTGCGTGGTTTCGATCGTCAGGCGCTGCACGCCGGTGCTTTGAGTTTTACCCATCCAACCACCGGTAAAACCATGAAATGGAAAGCGCCGATGCCGGAAGATATGCTTGAGCTGATCGATGTATTGCGTGAAGACGTCGAGGAGTTCCATGCACAGCAGTGGGGTTATGATGAATTTGATTATGACTACGGTGTTGAAGTAGAGTGGGTGACAGATGAGGATATTCCCGATTAATTTCGATTAAGCGCAAGTTTAAAGAGTACCCACTGTATGCATGAATTTGAAAAATCCATTATCCGAGCGCAATGGTCGGCACCGCAAAATATCAAAGCTCTCTGTACCACACGCCTTGCTGCAGGGCATAGTGACAAACCTTACGATCATTTCAATCTAGCCACTCATGTAGGTGATGAACCCGGCTCGGTGCAGGCCAACCGTGAAATCCTCTCTGAGCAATTGGCTTTACCTGCAGAACCGGTCTGGTTGGATCAACAACACACCCCTAACGCCATTCAATTAAACCGGTTGCTGGAGTTTTCCTGCCCGCCGATTGCCGATGCCAGCTGGACCACGGAAAGCGGGGTGGTTTGTTGTGTGATGACCGCGGACTGTTTGCCGATTCTGGTCACGGATGTGGACGGCAGTTGTGTCGCCGCCATTCATGCCGGCTGGAAAGGGCTGGCGAATGGGATTGTCAGCAAAACATTGATGCAATTACCGGTTGCACCAAGCAAGTTGTTGGTGTGGATTGGTCCGGCTATTTCGCAACAGTTTTTTGAAGTCGGCGAAGAGGTGTATGCCGCCTTTGTGGAAAAATCAGCCGACAATGGCCAATGTTTTTTTAAGCTTGATGGCGACAATAACCAAGATGAAATCAAATATATGGCCGATCTGCCCAGGCTTGCCGAGCAGGAATTGTTGAGTTTGGGGGTTGGCGCTGAAGCAATCAGTCAAAGTGGGCTATGCAGCTTTGGCGACAAGCGTTTTTATTCTTATCGCCAGCACGGGCGCACCGGGCGTATGGCAAGTTTGATCTGGCTGGAAAACTAGTTTAAAGCACCATAAAACCGTCACACCAAAGCAATAACGTCTTAATCAAACCTCAGCGCAATCAAAGCGCGTATTTAGCGTGGGATTTCTTGGTGTATTTACCGGTCTTAATGAACTTCTCGGCACGCTTGATGTCTTCCGGCAAGCCACTGATTACCAAGTGATCGTTCAAGCGCAAAGTGGTCTCTGAAGATGGGTTCTCACCACGGACATGTCCGCGCTTGATCGCATCGACATTGACATCGAAACGCTTCAATTTCAAAGTCTTCAGTTTTTTCGCCACCGCATAGGTCGATTCATCAAGATGGATACTGTGAATAATCCCTTTCATGACCTGATGCTGTTCCAGCGGATTATCCCCTTCACCCGGATAGAAGTTAGCCAGAGTCTGATAGCGGTTTTTACGGATGTTACGGGTCTGTTTCAACACTTGGCTGGGCGGATGTCCAATCATCAGCAGCAGGTGTGAAGCCAGCATAATGCTCGATTCAAAGGTATCCGGCACCACTTCATTGGCACCGGCTTCGGTCAGTTCATTGACATGTTGGTCATCAAGGGTTCGCACCAGCACCGGAATGTCCGGGTCCATGGAGCGAATGGTCTTGAGGATTTTCATCGAGGCGTGAAAATCACTAAAGGTGATAATGACGATTTTACTTTTACGTAAAGCGGCGGCTTCAAGAATGGTTTGTTTGGAAGCGTCGCCATAATAGACTCGTTCACCGGCGGCACGCGCTTCATGGACACGTTTGATATCCATATCCAAAGCGAGAAAAGCGCGGTTTGATGAATGCAGAAAACGACCTACTGTTTGACCGACACGACCGAAACCACAGAGAATGACATGGTCACTGATGTGTTTGTTATCTTCGGAGATGGTGGTGGCAATCTCATTGTGGTCGGCCTTATAGGAGTCCTTATGCAGCATTCTGGCGATATGGCCGTTGAACTTAACCATAAATGGCGCTATGGCCATGCTGATGACCGCAGCGGTGAGCAAAATATTGCCTTCTTCTTCGGGTAACAGCTTGTAGGTAAATGCCAGCGTCATCAATACCAGACCGAATTCACCAACCTGAGAAAGCGACAGCGAAATACGTGCTGAAACGCCGGGTTCTTTATCGAAAACACGGGAGATGCTGTAAAGGATGACCCCTTTGACGAAAATGATCGCCACGGTCAGGCCGATAATCATCAGGAAGTTATTAAACAGAATCTCCAGTGAGATAATCATGCCGACGGTGACAAAGAACAGGCCAAGTAAAATATCCTGGAAAGGGCGGATATCGGATTCGATCTGATGGCGGTATTCGGTTTCACTTAACATCATACCGGCCAAAAATGCGCCCAGAGTCATCGATAAGCCCATCTCTTCGGTAAAGGCGGCGGCACTGATGGCAACGGTTAAAACGGTCAGGGTAAAAAGCTCTTGAGACTTGGCCGATGCCACTTCATGAAATAGCGGGCGCAGCATGTATTTACCGATCACGTGCATAATAATGACCACCAAAACGCCTTTGAAGAAAGCGATACCCAAAGCCCAGGTCAAAGCGTTTTCTTCACCACCGGACATGGCGAGTGTCGGAATCAGAATCAATAACGGAATCGCCATAATATCCTGGAAAATCAGGATACCGACAGTCGAGCGGCCGTGGCGCGAGTGTATCTCGGACTGTTCGGTAAGCTGCTTGATAACAATCGCGGTGGAAGAAAGCGCGAAGGCACCGGCAATGACGATACTGGTATTGGCATCCAATCCGGCGAAGTGGCCAATAAGGTAGATAACCACTGCGGTGGTTAAAACCTGTGCGGTACCCAGGCCGAACACCTGTTTACGCATCGCGACCATTTGTGAAAAAGAGAATTCAAGCCCGATACCGAAGAGCAAAAACACGATACCGAATTCGGCAAGCAGTTCAATGTTTTCCTCTTTATCGATCCAACCGAAAGCGTGGGGCCCGACGATAATCCCGACAATGATATAGCCAAGAATAGGCGGGAAGTGGAGTCGGCGTGATATGGAAACTGTAATAACGGCGGCAATCAGCAGTAAAACAATATTTATCAGCAGGTGGTCTTGCACACTATTCTCTCTATGGTCGAATAAGTTGACGATAATGACCGGTGCTTTTAAGGCGGCCGGTCATTATTTGTCATTATTGAATGGAATAATTTCTTTCTATAGCACTAGTTTATAGAAACGCTGCGCAAAAATCAGGCTTTTGACATTTTAAATCGCATTGATAGGTCGATTGCCTGCAAGTGCTTGGTAATCGCCCCGGTAGAGATATAGTCAACCTGGGTTTCGGCCAAAGTCGCCAAATGCATCAGCTCGACATTACCGGAGACTTCCAATTTGGCGCGACCATCGACCAGCTTGACTGCTTCATGCATCATTTCCAGCTCGAAATTGTCGAGCATAATGATGTCGGCACCACCTTCCAGCGCCTGCTGCACCTCTTCGAGGTTTTCGGTTTCGACTTCAACGGTCTTGCCCGGATGTTTGAATTTCGCCAAACCGATCGCTTCGGCAATGCCGCCGGCCGCGATAATATGGTTTTCCTTGATCAGAATCGCATCAAACAGGCCGATACGGTGGTTTTTTCCACCGCCGCAAACGACCGCATATTTTTGCGCCAAACGTAACCCCGGCAGTGTTTTACGTGTATCGAGCAGTTTGGTGTGTTGGCTATTCAAATGTTCGACATATTCGGCGGTAGTTGTTGCGGTGCCGGATAATGTCTGTAAAAAATTCAGTGCACTGCGTTCGGCAGTAAGGATGTTACGTGCCGAGCCGGTGATGGTGCAGATGTGTTGATTGGCATGCACCGCTTCGCCTTCTTCGCAAAGCCATTCGATATGCGCTTCTTCATCGATTTGGCGAAAGACTTCATCAAACCAGGGGCGACCACAGATAATGGCTTTCTCTTTGCAGATAATGTGTGCGGTGGCCTGAATGCCATCAGGAATTAAATCGGCGGTAAGATCGCCGGTTTTAATATCTTCTTTGAGTGCGGCGGCAACGGTGGCTTCAATGTTTTCGAAATAGTTAATATCGTTCATAATCGACTTATATCAGTTATATTGGTCTGTGATATGGGCGCGGTGTTTACATTGCGCCGATTTATTAATGGGGGGTATTATAACCACAGACAACCCGTTTGAGTAATCAACCAGACTTAGGAGCTAATTACCAGAATGAATAGCCAAGCCACGCTTTATGATGAAGAAGAACCGCAAATCGAGATTTCGCTAGATCCTAAAAACGGTTTATTGGCTCCCGGCTATGGTGTTCAGGTTCAATTAAGCCCGAATTGTGATGACAGGCCTAGCGACAATGTCCCGGAGCTGGTTGTGGTCCACGGTATCAGTTTGCCGCCGAATCAGTTTGGCGGTGCGGGTGTCGAGCAGTTGTTCCATAACCTATTGGATGGTGATGAGCACCCGTATTATGAAGCGATTAAGGATTTGCGTGTTTCTGCTCACGCTTTTATTCGTCGTGACGGCTCGGTGATTCAGTTTGTTCCTTTTTATCAGCGCGCCTGGCATGCCGGAGTTTCTCAGTTTCAAGGCCGTCAGCGCTGTAATGATTTTTCCATCGGTATCGAGCTGGAGGGCACCGATCACACTCCTTATACCGCATCACAATATGACTCTCTGGCGAAGTTGATTAGGGCTTTATGGCAAGCTTATCCCAGTTTGCATGAGCATTTTGTGGTCGGCCACAGTCATATCGCTCCGGGACGCAAGACCGATCCGGGTGAGTATTTTATGTGGAACTCTTTGGCTCGCTTAGTCGCGGAACCAAAGATTGCAAGACCTGAACTACTGGTATAAATCCCAAGCCGGTTTTATACCCCGGTTAACATCAAGGCGATGACATCATTGTCATAGCCGTCTCCGTTTTTGTACTCGCGATAACCTTCACTGACTTTAAAGCCGATGATGTAAGGTTTGTCATCCCAGTTGTAAGAAATGGTATCGCTGACGCCATTTTCGGCAGCCAATATTCCAGGTGGTAGCTTGAGTTGTTGACCGATTTTGATATCGTCGTTGCTGCTGGCGATAACCATGCCGGCGCGATCTACCAAAATACTGAAAGTGGTTTCATTGAGTGCCTCATTGATGTATTTCGGTTCGGTGTCATCAAGCATCGCGCGGAATTCCGGTTCCGAGTCAAACACCAGAGCAATACCGCCAACATTGGTGTCCATGTTATCCCAGCTTTTCACCGCGGCATGATAGATATAGGTATAACGGTCTTCATAAAGTGAGGATTTATGAAAATCCGAAACCACATAATGCTGGGTGTCTTTTAAGCCTAAACAGCGCGTGGTGTCATTGCCTCGTGGGATATTGGTTCCGACAAGGTGGCCTTCGGCCTGATTGGAAACCGCAAGAATCACACCGTTTTTGTCATACAGAATGATATTGGTATAAACGGTATAGAGGCTATTGATATAAGACAGGATATCGGTCAATTTTTGTACTTCGGTCGATTCCAAGCTGCCGCTGGAGAGTTTTTTGGTCAGCAGTTGCCTAAAGGTGCTGTTGAGCGCCCACCAGCGGCAATCGTTGGCTCTTTCATAAAGGTTTCTGTCCATGATTTCCACGGCAAGCGCGGCACTGAAAGCGGCTTTTTTCTGGATGGTATCAACCAGAACCTGATGGATATGGTGGATAAAGCGGGTAAAGATATTCTGGATATCGAAACTGATATTCTGGAAGCTGTCGAGAATCGGTAAAAACGCCTTGACATCTCGTTTCAACGACATGATCTTACCATTGAGGATGACGATTAACAGCAAGGTACTGACCTTGACGATAGACTCCTCCAAATCTCTAAGGTAAAGGTGGGAATCCGGTTGGATCTTAACCCCTAGATCCTGGTTGTTATCGCCGTAATCAAACGCTTTTTGGTTGTTGATTTTGACATAACCGAACCACGGCAGACCATAGAAGCCTTGGTAACCGTTGGTTTTGGTACCGTAATGCAGTTGTTGGCCAATGCGCATCGGGCGATCAAACTGTTCAATGTGATTCGACATTCTACTGCCAACGCGGTTGACATCCGGATGATTGGAGGAAAGGATGGTGCCTTGGTCATCAAGAATCATCAGTTCATATAGGTTGCTGCTGTCCAAGGTTTTATAGACACCGTTCATCTCTTCTTCGAAATTAAAGCTCAGGCATAAAACGCCAACCACTTCATCTTTACCTTGAACATTAGGTTTGATGATTTTTTTCGCATACATCAGGCTGTTTTTCTGTTGATTGAACAGATCGGTAGGACGGTACTGCTCTACATAATCATCATTGGTGGTCAACGCGGTTTGAATAATCGGGTCATGGCTATGGCTAACAGGGTTGTTTAAATCGAGCTTGGCTTTGATGTCGCCATTCGGTTTAATCAAAAGCACATCGTTGTATACGGTGTATTTTTTGACGTACTCGACAATGCGATTATGGATAAATCGCTGTTCATCCTCGGAATTTTCTTCCTTGGCCATAAAATCGACCAAGTCGTCATCGGTGGCCAAAAAGCCAACATCGGCGGTACGCTCAAATAGGTTGCGGATAACGATATCGATGGTGGTCTGCGCCTTTAAGCTGATTTCACTGTTGGCTTGGTTTAGGTAGCGGCCAATCAGTTCATCAATCATGACTTCACGCAACCCTTGAAACTCTTTTTGGGTTTCGACAATCGAGACCAGCAGTTGCGGGTCGATGTTTTCATTATTGATTTTACCCACCATGCCTACCGTACTCCACCATAGGTCTTGATGATCCAGTTCATCAAGATAGGCTTTAACTTCGGGAAGGTAATCGATGAATTCTTTGTAATCGTTTTGCGCTGTGTGGCTCATATGTGATAACTATTATTTTTTACGTCGTTGTAATTTTCTAAATAAGTTTCGTTGTTTTCAATGAAACGCGGAATGTCCGAAAATTCTTAGCGAGTAACGTGCCAAAAAGTAACTGGTCACGCTAGGACTTAAAAATCATTTGAATTCAGTGGCTTGTGGTTGACTGTTGGTTTTTATCTTATTGGTAAAGATAAGGTGCGCCCTAATATAGTGCGTTAGCATGTGTTTTATGAAGCAAATATTTTAGCCTGGATTAAATCGGGTAAAAACAGGAAAAAACCTGTGTGATCACCGTCTAATCAGGCAATCCAGCCGTCCTTTTTAGGATTTTTGCGCGGCGTAGGGTGTTTCGGCTTGAACATTAAGCACTCTTCACCGGAGCTTTCAAATACCACTTCACTTGGCAAACGGCGGGTTTTGAAGCCAAAGGCTTTGCATCCACGTGGCGCGTTGGCATCCCAGGTGACATAAAAATTCTTGCATTGAAAGCAATCAATCGGTTTCTTGTCTTTCATCAATTTATCTTTTATTCGCGGTTTTTGAGTTTATGGGCTTTATGCTATGATTATCGACAGTTACTAATATTGTGCCACAGACTCGATTTTTAGGCGAAAAAGCTGCGCTTTGAAGTGCCAATTTAGTAAATCTTATTTTGATTGGTGGTTTGTTGGCAATACTGAAAAAACCATCAAGGATATTTGAATGGGTTTTATTGAATGGCGCTGCGAGAATCGAGTGATAAAAAGAAAAACTAAAGGGTGAGAGATGAGCAAGGTAGGTCTGTTTTACGGTACGGATACCGGAAATACTGAACGTGTCGCCGATTTGATCAAGGATAAGATGGGAGCGGATATTGTCGAAGTGCATGATATCGCTACCGCCAAAGCAGATGAGTTTGCCCAGTATCAGAATATTATTCTGGGTCAACCGACTTGGTATTACGGTGAGTTACAAAGCAGTTGGGATGACTTCTGGGAGGATTTTAAAGGTATCGATTTCAGCGGTAAGACCGTCGCCTGTTTTGGTTTGGGTGATCAGGCCGATTATTCCGAGTATTTTTTGGATGCGATGGGCTTTATGCACGATATCGCGGTAGAAAACGGGGCGACTCCTGCCGGTTATACGTCGACGGCTGGTTATGAATTTGATGAATCGAAAGCGGTTACCGAAGACGGCGAGTTTTTTGTCGGTCTTGGTATTGATGAGGATCAGCAGCCTGAAATGACCGACTCGCGAATTGACGAGTGGGTGGCACAGGTTAAAGAAGAGATGGGAATCGCCTAGCGTATTTTTGGTCTTTTAAATCTGAACAGTAAAAAAACCGCTTTTAAGCGGTTTTTTTATGTCTGCCGTCAATGTCTATTGGCGCATATCCATTAAAGGCCAGTCGCGTTGCTTGGCAATTTCCAGCAGTTTGTCGTCGCCATTGACAATCACTGGGTGGCTGACCAGTTCGAGCAGGGGCAGATCGTTATGCGAATCGGAGTAGAAATAACTGCCCTCCAATGTCTCATCGTTTTCTGCCAGCCAGCTGTTCAAGCGGGTCACCTTGCCATGTTGGAAAGTCGGTGTGCCGGCAACCTCTCCGGTATAACGGCCGTCTTTAATTTCGCCTTCGGTGCCGAGCAATTCGGTAATGCCGTAGCGCTCGCCGATAGGGCGTGTAATGAAGGTGTTGGTGGCGGTGATGATCATGACGCGGTCACCATTGTTTTTGTGATGGTCAACCATGGCTTGGGCTTTGGGCAGAATGATCGGCTCAATATATTCCTGCATGAATTGCTTGTGCCATTCATGCAGCGTTTCCATGCTCTGTTGGCTCAAAGGTTTTAAAGCAAAGCGCTGGTAAGCGAAGATATCTAGGTTGCCGCTTTTGTAGTCTTCATAGAATTTGGCGTTTTGTTCACGGAAATGGTCGGCATCGACATAGCCTTTATCGACTAAAAATTCACCCCACAGGTAATCGCTGTCGTTGGCGATCAGGGTGTTGTCCAAATCAAAAATTGCCAGGGCCATAATTGTCTTCTCTTTATATTGCTTTGCTGTATTACTTTTTATATAGATGTTTATTTATCTATGTTTTTATCAACGTTTTTATTTAAGGTTTTGCCGCAAATGCTAAGGGATTTAAGCGCTTGATACAAGTTGCTTGACGGAAAACGATTGGATCAATGTTTTTCATAGGTTTTGTTACGTATTGATGTTGAATCCGGATAAAAAGCAATGAAAGCGCAGAGGCTTTTGGTTTAGCTTTTAGGGGGATTGATAATTAATTGCCGTCATGGCGCTATTTTACATTGAAAAAAACTGATTTTTTCGGCACTATTACCGCATATATAAAGATTTTATTTTAAGGTTCACATGATTGATGAAAACGGATATCGGCCTAATGTCGGTATTATTATTGTTAATAAAGAGGGTAAGCTGTTTTGGGGAAAACGAATACAACAAGATGCTTGGCAATTTCCACAAGGAGGTATTCGTGAAAATGAAACTCCGCAGCAAGCCGTCTTTAGGGAGCTAAAGGAAGAGGTGGGTCTGGAACCGTCCGATGTGCGAGTTTTAGGCAGAACCGATGACTGGATTAGCTACGATTTACCCAAACACCTGATTCGCCATTACAGTCAACCTGTCTGTGTCGGTCAAAAGCAGATCTGGTTTATGTTGGGATTTGAAGGTGATGTCAAAAATATCAACCTGACCCAGCACGAATCACCTGAATTTGAGGATTGGGATTGGGTCGACTATTGGCGCCCGGTTCAAGAGGTGGTCAGTTTTAAACAGGCGGTCTATCATCAGGCGTTGACTGAACTGCTGCCTACCTTGGAAACTTTTTGGCTAAACAGAAAGTAAATTATAAAGACCCGTTAAGTTTGTCGCTGACGGGTTTTTTTATGCGCGAAACGAAATAGCTGAATTTGCCATTTAATTGCTTTGATGGCGGAGCAGGTGACAGTTTTTAGCAAAAAATGTGATTTATCGATAAAAAAACCGATTTATATTGTTTAATTATCATGCGTTTAGTGAATTATATGGCGGTCAGAGGGCGTTTTAGTGATGTTTGAAGCCTGTATTTTTACTTTAAAAATGTTATGATTCACAGAATTTATTTGCGTATTTTGCCAGTTAAAACAATCAATCGACAACCTCTCGTTCGGGGCGTTGAAGAAGCAAAATACGATCTTGGGAAACTAAGTAGCTGGAACCCAAGATAATGTTGGCAGTTCAAGTGATGAACGATTTGAACTGATCCTTTCAGGCCCACCCAGCACCTGAGGAAACCTTCCAACCCATGAGGAAAATTTTAGTATGAGCGAGAATTTTGTCGATCAAGATCCACAAGAAACCCAAGAGTGGATCGATGCTCTAGAAGCCGTTGTATCATTTGAAGGCACGGATAAGGCACAGCACATTATTGCCAGCCTTATCGAAAAAGCCCGTGTTCACGGCATAGATATCCCGTATTCAGCCAACACCCCTTATATCAATACCATCGCTGAAGAAAATCAGGCTAATTATCCAGGTGATCTGACTTTAGAGAAAAAGCTTCGCGCGATTTTGCGTTGGAATGCGATGGCAATCGTATCTGGTGCCAATAAAAACACCAGTGTGGGTGGGCATATCGCCTCATACGCATCGAGTTGTACTCTATATGAAGTAGGGATGAACCACTTCTTTAAGGGGCCTAAGCATCCACAGGGTGCCGATATGGTCTTTTTCCAGGGGCACACTTCACCGGGTATGTACTCGCGCTCTTTCTTGGAAGGTCGTCTAAACGAAGAACAATTGCGTAATTATCGTCAAGAAGTAGACGGTAACGGTCTATCGTCTTACCCGCACCCTTGGTTGATGTCCGATTACTGGCAGTTCCCGACGGTATCGATGGGTCTTGGACCGCTAATGGCGATCTACCAAGCGCGTTTTATGAAATATATGCAAGCGCGTGGTTTGGCCGAAACAACCGGACGTAAGGTCTGGGCATTCCTGGGTGACGGTGAGATGGATGAGCCGGAATCACGTGGTGCGATTCAGCTGGCTAAACGTGAGAAGCTGGACAACCTGGTATTCGTTATCAACTGTAACCTACAGCGCCTAGATGGACCGGTACGTGGTAACGACAGCATTATCCAAGAGCTGGAAGGTGTCTTCCGTGGTGCCGGCTGGAACGTACTGAAAGTGCTTTGGGGGTCTGGTTGGGATCGTCTATTGCAAAAAGACAAAACCGGTAAGCTGGTTGAGCGTATGGGCGAAGTGCCTGACGGTGAATACCAGGCTTATAAAGCCAAAGACGGTGCCTTTGTGCGTCAGCACTTCTTCGGTAAATACCCGGAAACCGCCGAGTTGGTTGCCGATATGACCGATGACGAGATTTTCCGTCTGACCCGTGGCGGTCACTCACCACGTAAGATCTACAACGCCTATAAGCGGGCTACCGAAACCGTTGGTCAACCATCGGTAATCCTTGCCAAGACCGTCAAGGGTTACGGTATGGGTGCTTACGGTGAAGCGGCGAACACCGCTCACCAGCAGAAGAAATTGGATAACGAAGGTTATAAGTATTTCCGTGACCGTTTCGCGATTCCAATCTCCGATGAAGAGATTGATAAAGGCCCGGTTCCTTTCTATCAGCCATCGGAAGATTCAGATGTGATGCAGTATATGCGTGCGCGTCGTGAAGAGTTGGGTGGAGCCTTGCCGTCACGTCAGGACAATGCCGAAGCTTTACCTGTGCCATCATTGGATACTTTCAAAATGCTGACGGAAGGTACTGGTGAGCGTGAAATGTCGACTACGATGGCATTTGTGCGTCTGATCTCAATCCTATTGCGCGATAAGACTTTGGGGCCACGTGTTGTGCCGATCATTCCTGATGAAGCACGTACTTTCGGTATGGAAGGTCTGTTCCGTCAGGTCGGTATCTACGATCCGGCCGGTCAGCTATATCAGCCGATGGATTCGGACCAGTTGATGTGGTACAAGGAATCGGCCAACGGTCAGGTATTTGAAGAAGGTATCAACGAAGCTGGTGCTATGGCGAACTGGGTGGCTGCGGCGACCGCTTATGCCAACTACGGCGTGAGCATGATCCCATTCTATATCTACTACTCAATGTTCGGTTTCCAGCGTATCGGTGACTTGGCATGGGCAGCCGGTGACTCGCGTGCACGCGGTTTCCTGATCGGGGGTACCGCAGGGCGTACCACGCTTGAAGGTGAAGGTCTGCAGCACCAGGACGGTCATAACCTGATTCAGTTTGACCATGTACCGAACTGTATGACATACGACCCAACATTCGCGTTTGAGATGGCGGTGATTATCCGTGACGGTATCAAGCGCATGTTTGCTGAGAAAGAAGACGTGTTCTATTACATCACCGCGATGAACGAGAACTACTCGCATCCTGCTATGCCGGAAGGTGCCGAAGACGGTATCCTGAAAGGGCTTTATAAGTTCAAGGATTCTTCTGCCAAGCATAAGAACAAGGTGCAGTTGATGGGGTCAGGGACAATCTTCCGTGAAGTTATCGCCGCGGCGGAAATGCTTGAATCCGAATGGGATGTGGCAGCCGATATCTGGGGTGTACCAAGTTTCAACTTGCTACGTCGTGACGGTATGGAAGTCACTCGCTGGAATACGTTGCATCCTAAAGAGACTGCGAAAAAACCATATGTTACCGAAACATTGGAAGGTTCAGAAGGACCGTTTATTGTCGCAACCGACTATATCCGTGACTACCCTGAGCGTATCCGTCAATATGTTCCAGGCGAATACTATGTGTTAGGTACCGACGGTTTCGGTCGTTCCGATACTCGTGAGCAACTACGTAAGTTCTTCGAGGTTAACCGTTATTACGTGGTGGTTTCTGCGCTTAAATCGCTTGCCGACGCCGGCACAATCAAGGCCGATGTAGTGGCTAAAGCCATTGAAAAATATGGTATCGATAGCGATAAGCCTTTCCCGACTCACGCTTAATCATGTCAGCCGTAGCAAGCCCGCTACGGCTTTTTTATTGACAATACGGTTAGTGAGCTAATGCCATAACCGTATGGTTCGACAGGTTTTTTTGAGTGTTTATAAGTAGCTTAAACACGAATAAAGGAATTTTAAACATGGCGACACAACAAATTACGATCCCAGATATCGGTGATTTTGACGCAGTAGAAGTAATTGAAATCCTGGTTGCAGCAGGCGACGAGGTAGCGGTAGACGATTCACTGGTAACGCTTGAATCCGACAAGGCCACGATGGAGATCCCATCACCTGTGGCAGGAAAAATCACAAACGTAGCGATTTCGATTGGTGACAGCGTTTCCGAAGGCACCTATATTATGGATGTCGAAGTTTCCGGCGATGCAGCAGCTCCGGCAGAAGAAAAGCCGGCAGCGCCACAAGAACCGGCTCCGGCACCACAGGCACCAGCTCCAGCACAAGCACCGGATTCGGCACAAGAGCCAGCGCCACAGCCGTCTGCGGCTTCACCTGCGGCCATTGCAGCAGCGTCAAAACCGGTCAATGCACAAGAGATGGGCGCGTCTTCACACGCTTCGCCATCGGTACGTGCATTTGCACGTAAGCTAGGTGTTGACCTGACAACCGTTGCCGGTACTGGGCCAAAAGGTCGTATCCAGCAGACTGACGTGGAAGCGGCGATAAAAGCGGTTATGTCCGGTCAAAAAGCGGCTCCGGGCGGCGCAGTTTCTGGTGGAATGGGAATTCCTCCGGTGCCAGAAGTTGATTTCAGCAAGTTTGGTGAAACCACAACCGAAGAGTTAGGCCGAATCAAGAAAATTTCCGGTAAGTTCCTACACGCCAGTTGGTTGAACGTACCGCACGTCACGCAGTTCGATGAGTGTGACATCACCGAGATGGATCAGTTCCGTAAGGATCAGAAAGCTGCCGCCGAGAAGCAGGGCATTAAGCTGACGCCACTGGTGTTTGTGATGAAAGCGGTGGTCAAGGCACTGCAGGACTTCCCAAGTTTCAATGCATCGCTATCGCCTGATGGCCAATCAATCATTAAAAAGCATTACTACAATATCGGTATCGCGGTCGATACGCCAAACGGTTTGGTGGTGCCAGTGGTGAAGGATGTCGATAAAAAAGGCATCTATGAACTATCGCAAGACTTGATGGAAATCTCTGCCAAAGCGCGTGACGGTAAGCTAGGGCCTGCCGATATGGCCGGTGGCACTTTCACCATCTCCAGCCTTGGCGGTATCGGTGGAACTCAGTTCACGCCAATCGTCAATGCGCCGGAAGTGGCGATTATGGGGCTTTCTAAAGCGAAGATGCAGCCGGTTTGGAACGGTAGCGAATTTGCACCACGTCTGGTGATGCCGTTCAGCGTGTCTTACGACCATCGTGCGATTGACGGTGCCGAAGGTGTGCGCTTTACCACAACGGTAGGTAACTACCTGTCTGATCTACGCCAACTGATTCTTTAAGGAAAGACCATGACCAAGATTGTAGATATTGTTATTCCTGATATCGGTGACTTTGCCGAAGTTGATGTGATTGAAGTGCTGGTTAGTGCCGGTGATGAAGTGGCGCAGGACGATTCTCTGGTCACCTTGGAATCGGATAAGGCGACGATGGAAATTCCGGCGCCGTTTGCCGGGAAAATTGTTTCTCTGACCGCGGCGGTAGGTGATAAGGCCTCTGAAGGTTCGATTATCGGAACCATGGAAATCGCCAATACCGAAACCGTGGCGGCGAATGTTGAAGACAGCGTGGCGCACGAAGCTCCTAAGCCTGAAGCAACTCCAGCTCAGCAGGCCGAAGCTCCACAAGCGGTCTCAGCGGCGGATTTACCGCCTGCCGATATGACATGCGAAGTGTTGGTGCTAGGTTCGGGCCCTGGTGGTTATACTGCCGCCTTCCGTGCCGCCGATCTAGGTAAAAAAGTGGTGATGATCGAGCGTTATGAAAACATCGGTGGTGTTTGTCTAAACGTTGGTTGTATTCCGTCTAAAGCGCTATTGCATATGTCGGTCGTACTGAACGAAACCCGCGAAATGGGTGCGCACGGTATCACTTTCGCCGAGCCTGAAATCGACACCAATAAAATGCGAGCTTACAAAGACTCGGTTATCGGTAAGCTAACCGGTGGTTTGGCGGGTCTTGCCAAGGCGCGTAAGGTTGAAGTCGTTCAAGGTTACGGTAAGTTCAGCTCGGCCAATACCGTCACGGTTGATATGGCTGATGGTTCAACCAAGACCATCGCCTTTGAAAAAGCGATTATCGCTGCCGGTTCACGCGTGGTGAAACTGCCGTTTATCCCGCATGACGATCCGCGTGTTATGGATTCAACCGATGCATTGGAACTTGAAGAAGTACCAAAACGTATGCTGGTTATCGGTGGTGGGATTATCGGTCTGGAAATGGCGCAGGTTTATGACTCACTGGGTGCGAGCATCACCGTGGTCGAACTGGGCGATACCATTATTCCGGGTGCCGATAAGGACATTTCCAAGCCGCTATTGAAGAAAATCAAAAAGCAGTACGAAAACGTGTTCCTAAAATCAAAAGTCACCAATGTCGAAGCCAAAGACGAAGGTCTGGTGGTGACATTCGAAGGTAAGGATTGCCCGGAAACCGATACGTTTGATCGTATCTTGGTTGCGGTAGGGCGTACACCAAACGGTAAACTGATCGATGCCGAGAAAGCCGGTGTTGCGGTCAACGATTGGGGCTTTATCGAAGTCGATGAACGCCAGAAAACCAATGTTGATCACATCTATGCGATCGGTGATATCGTTGGTCAGCCAATGCTGGCGCACAAAGCGGTTCACGAAGGCAAGGTCGCTGCCGAAGTGATCTCTGGCATGAACAGTGCCTTTACGCCAATGGGGATTCCATCAGTTGCTTATACCGATCCGGAAGTGGCTTGGGCTGGTAAGACTGAAACTGAACTTAAGGCCGAAGGCGTTGAGTATGAAAAAGGTGCTTTCCCATGGGCGGCATCGGGTCGTAGCTTGAGTCTGGGGCGTGACGAAGGTCTGACCAAAGCGTTGTTCTGCGCCAAGACACATCGTTTGTTGGGTTGTGGTATTGTCGGGCCTAACGCCGGTGAACTGGTTGCCGAAGCGATGCTAGCGATTGAGATGGGGGCTGATATGCAAGATATCGGGCTGACCATCCATCCACATCCGACATTGAGTGAGACGATCTGCTTTGCGGCGGAGATGGCGGAGGGGACAATCACCGACCTAATGCCACCAAAAAAACGTAAATAGGGTCTAAAACGCCCAACTTCTTTGTTGGTGAAATGGTCACTTACTATTCGTAAGCTCACATTTCACCGCCGCGAATTTGAGCGTTTTATCTCCCTATTGGTATGAATAAGAAACCCGCATAAAGCGGGTTTTTTTATTGGTTTAAGTAGGCTAAACCATTACTTGTTAATTTAAAACGTGGCTGATTGCCATCTAATCTTTCTATATATTTATAGTTATTGATTTTGCTTTTTCTTCCTATGCTGTGATTTATGGATTGGTAAGCTCTATCTAGCTCGTCTCCAAGCTCCGAAGCAGTTAAAGAATTTTTATATTTCAATACATTTAATATTTCGTACTCTTTCATTGGTATTTGAATTTTACTTTCAATTGATCGTTTAAGATCGATATCAATAATTGATCTCAGCTCAACATTGCCTTGGCAAGTTGTACATGGAATTTTATGGTCAATGAAAATCTCTTTTTTTGAAAGATCATAGGTTTGACCACATGCAGAACACACTAGCTCTTTAGAGCTTTTCATCCAGTTTACAACGACAGGGTTGAAATCAAATACTCTTTCAATTCTAAATTTTCGATCACTTTTTTCATCAAAAATTAAATTGTTATCAATGCATAATCCATAGTTTAGAGAGAAAACACTAACGGTTTCGGTGTCTTTATTTTTCTGTTGGGAAAATTTTGTAATGAAAAAGTTAAACTCTAAGGTTTTTAAGATTTCTTCTAAATCTTCATGTACATATAAGTAATTAGATGGAGCTGTATTTGTAGTGTATTGTTCAAAGATTTTTGCATTCGAAGTACCAATGTGTTTCTTATTTTCTACTGCTTTTTGGATGAACTGTTTTAAGAGATCAAGTAGGTGAAATTTTTCAAAGGATTCATCATAGCTCTTATATTCAATATATTCGCTTTTAGTTAGAACAAACTCAATGTCATTCTTGTAATGCTGTCTTGCTGATTCTTGAAGTATTTTCTTTGTGATTTTTTTCTCTAAACTATTCGTCTTTTGTAGAGCAATTTCTAAAACTTTTCCAATGATTCTTGGTACATTGGAGCTTATTTGAAAAATAAGTTTGTAGTAATCATCTATTGAACTACCTTGTTTAAGATCAAAAAAAACGCCTAAATCGGTATCATTAAAATAGTAATTAAATCTTCTTTCTAAAAGCCTTTTTGTATATTTGATTGCTGACTCTTCGACTTTATCTGCACTTCCAATAGAATATAGATCGTAGTAATCGAGGCAATAAGTCGTTACTTTTTGTCTATCGATTGAAGGTAAATAATCTCTTCCAGGATAAAGAGATATTTTAAATTTGAAAAATTCATCGGATAGGTTATTTAGGGGCCCAACAATAAAATCTGTGAACACTTCCATTGATTCTTTATCTATTTCAGACATATCATCAAGACAAATAAAAACATGGTTAATCGGTATTCTTCGTAATAACTCTTTTAAATTATTCATGAAACCAATAATGTCAAAAAAACGTCCTAGAGCCCTAGTGAAGTCTTCTGTTTTATATTCTTCTGCGGATGTAATGTGTGACAGTTTACCTCCTATAGAAGGTTGATCTGATAAGTTTATATTTAGCTCTGATTCAGCGGTCTTATTGCTTTTTGATGAAGAGTGTTGGGAAGACTTAGTTTGAGCGGTGATGTCTTTAAATAGTGGTTGCTTTATATTTTGGAAAAGTTCGTTAAGTTCAGTTTCAAATTGTGTTTTCGTTATGCCTTTATTAGAAAAGAAATTTAAAAAACGGTTTTGAAAAACACTTGCTTTGATCTCTTTTTTTAGCTCATCTATTATTTTTTCGATAAAGAAGACATACAAACTTAATTTATCGAGGTTTTCTTTTGAAAGTTTAAGTTCTGTATTATTTATGTTTGTGTATGAAGATTTTTTTGTTTGTTCGAATAAAGCCTTCACGTCTATGTAGAGTGAAAGCTTGTCATTAGTCTTTCTAATTTCGTGTTGAAATCTATTAATAATTGTAGACTTACCTGTTCCTTTTCTACCTAGCAGTAAAGTAGTATTATTTTTTAACATTGATTTTAAGATTAATTCATTCTCTAATGGATCAACGTAAAGATTCTCAATGAGACTATCACCATTCTCGTTTTTTATTTCAGCTCTGCGATATTTGCTTAATGAATCAGATAAGGATAGGAATGTATCCGCAATATTTGTTGAACAGGTCATTTTGTATCCATAAATTTAGTAATAAGTTTAATTATATAAAAGTTTTTACTTATTTTTAGTTTAAGTGAATAATTGAGGGCAGTGTAAAAAAGGTCAGCTTGTGAAAAAGAATCAATGGGGTCAGACTCGATTGATTTTCTATTCAAACCCGCTAAATGCGGGTTTTGTTTTAAAAAAGCCCACCAATGTTCTTGGTTGGCATTGTTATAAACATCGTGTAACATTATTGGCGCAAGCGGAAACCGTCGCTTTGCGGTAGGCTATTCTGATCCTACGTCTTCTTTATCATCCGGGGCGGGCCGGCTCTTTATTCTATTTGAGAGCTTGAGTTGCTCTGTGGAGTTTTGTGTTGATTACCTTAACCCGAATTAAGCGTCGTCTGCTTTACGTTATTGTTTTTGAAATTACCGCGATTATCCTTTCAACCTTTGTGTTGATGCTGTTGAGTAACAGTGATGTTGACGAATCCTTACCTGTTGCGATTCTAATGTCGACAGCGGCGGTGGTTTGGAATTATCTTTTTAATACCGCGTTTGAATTTTGGGAGACGCGTCAGCAAATTAACAAGCGAACCTTGGCGGTGCGAAGCCTTCATGCGCTTGGTTTTGAAGGCGGATTGATTTTGATTTGTGTTCCGTTGTATATGGTTTGGTATGGTGTTGACCTATGGACGGCTTTTGCCATGGAAGCGGCATTGTTGTTGTTTTTCTTGGTTTACACGTTTGTTTTTACGTTTTTGTTTGACCAGGTATTTATTCTGCAACACCAAATGCCAGCCAAGGCCTGAGCCGTGAGGCGCTTTATTTTTCCAAGGAATGTAGTTTAATTTATGAATCCAGAAAACTTAAAAAAGCTTGTTGAAGTCACTATGCCTTATGGCAAATACAAGGGGCGTTTGCTTGCAGATTTGCCCGGTAATTACCTTAATTGGTTTGCAGCTAAGGGGTTTCCAGAGGGTAATTTAGGGCAGTTATTGGCTTTGATGCATGAGTTGGATCACAATGGTTTAAAAAGCCTGCTTGATCCGTTACGAAAATAACAGGGAAAATAACTGGGGAAATAATCGGTGTCAGACTCGATTGATTTGATGCTTTGCTATTTGAGCCCGCTTTATGCGGGTTTTTATTTTGTTGCTAAGGTACTTTTAAGTTTTTGTAGGGTGTTTTTTTGCTCTGATTTCACCAATTCAATGGCTTGAACCAAGCTGACTATCTGGCGGTCGCGGTCGTGCATTTCCGGTCATTCGCCGTAGACTTTATTGACTTCCAAGATATAGACCTTAACGCGCATTTTGCCACCCCATTTTTTATGGTTGTATTCATCGAATAGGGTACGGCTGATAATGCCTTTTACTCCGGCTTCTTCGTGGGCTTCTTAGGCGGTTTACCAAACCAGATCATCTGGAATTTCGAATTTGGCGTAGTAGGCTTTGTCTTCTTCGGATAGGTGGCTGTCGTGATTGTTGTTGTTTCTGATAATCACGGTGGCATCGCGCTGTTCGATTTTTTCCAACACTTCATTTGGCACAACCGTATAACCGTTATTAAAACGCACAATATGCAGCTGTTCATTGGCGAGGCCTTTTTGGGTTTTGCTGTTGATGTTTAATGTTTTCACCGCGCTGTCATCGGCAAAGTTGTAAGCGATATCACCTTGGTAATTTTTCAACTGATTGGCTTCGATAATCTGTTTCAGTTCGGCCTTTTTGGCGTTTTCGGCTTGCTGTTGCTGGCGTTGTTGATTGAGTTCGCGGTCGCGTTGCGCTTTTTCTTCGGCGGCTTTGGCGGCAAGTTGGGCGGCTTCGCTTTGCTGGATTTGACCTTTTTTGGCTTTATTGGCCTTACTTTTTTTGTTTTGCTGCTGTTTTTCGCGTTGCACTTGTTTGGCTTTTTTATCGGTTACCAAACCGGATTTTTTTAATTGATCAAACAAAGAACCTGCCATTGTTGTTGCCCTGTAGTTTATTGATGGGTGGATTTTATCGGCAGGTATTTTACGCGTAAAAAAGGGATGTTTCATTTATAAAAGTGATACGCTAAAACTCGCGTTGAAAAAAGCGGTTTTTTTATTTATTTTCCATTGAAAAAAAAGAGAGTTGAATGGCTTCCGATAAGCAAAACAAAGTTTCTACTGATAATAAGGATTTAAAGGCATTTAAAGCTCTGTTAGGAGCCGGTGGATCTGACGAAGAAATGAGTGGTGAAGAGGTTGAAAGTTTATGGGGTGAGCTCAGAGAAAAGAAAGAGCAACGGCTACGCAAAGAGAAAAGACAAGAATTCTGGATAACCAGTTTTTTTTGGGTCATCCTCGCATTGGCTCTCTACGGTTTATATTTGTTGGGTGCATTCTACAGTGGTTTGTTATTAATCGTTGGAAGTGTTCTGGGCTTTGTTTGGATTTATTATGATGGCAAACAATCCGCTGGTGGTAATTGGGCTACTTGGATATTGATACCGTTTGTGGCTATTCTTTTTTTAATAGGTATGGGGCTTTTGGTTTCTAGTTATATACGCTAGTCGTAAATAGGTGGTAAAACATCCGGTGGGTAGAGGGAGAATAGTATGGCAGTAAAACCGATTGATAAGACCTCTCAATCCGCATCCATCAGACAATGGAGCAGGTTGGCGCTGGTGTATCTGCTTATTCCGTTGATTTTATTTATATGCGCTGGCGATATCGATTGGTGGCAGGCATGGATTTATACTTTATTGATTGTTGTGGTTGGTATGGGCGGCCGCATATTGGCGAATCGTCGGCATCCCGGATTGACCGCTGAACGGCAAGATCTTGAAATTATCCAAAGTGCCAAATCTTGGGATAAAGTGCTAGCCCCTTTAATGGCGCTGAGTATCAGTTACCCGATGATGATTGTGGCGGGGCTGGATCATCGATTTCATTGGTCAGCGGAATTTTCGCTTGAGCTGAATGCGGTTGGATTTACGCTGATTGCATTCGGTTATGTTTTTTCCGCATGGTCATTGTTGGTTAATCGTTTTTTCTACAGTGTAGTGAGCGTTCGAACGGAACGAGGTCATAAGCTGTGTGATTCGGGTCCGTATCGGTTGGTGCGTCATCCGGGGTATGCCGGAAATATTGTGGCTGTATTCGGTATTGTAATGGCTCTGGATTCGCTGTGGGCATTGATACCTGCAATAGTCGCTTTGTTCATCACGGTGATTAGAACAGGGCTAGAGGACCGAACTTTACAGCAAGAACTGCCAGGTTATCGGGAGTATAGCCAGCGAGTGCGTTATCGGTTGATGCCAGGGATTTATTGATAGTTTGAATCAAAAAGACATATCTTGAACTGATTTTAATCGGCGTTTTTGCAAACAAGATGCGTTTGGCGTATTAATTTTTTTGTAAAACCCGCTTAAAGCGGGTTTTTATTTTTTAAATCCAGCTTATAGTGCAAAGGCTTGCATAACCGTATCGACGTTTTGTTTGGTGAGGTCTTTGGTTAGAAAGGCTTTGATTTTTTCTGTGGTGCTGGTTTTGAGTTTCTTTTCCACCTGAGCGTGAATCGGGCTCGAAAGCGAGAGGTAGAGTTTTTCTTTGTTCTGTTCGGCGAATTGGTTGATGAATTCCGCGAGGCCGTCTACCACTCGGTTGGTGCGTTCCAGATCGCTTTTGGTTTCGTAGGAGCTGCTGCCTCCGGCGGTGGAGTTGTTGTAGTCGCCTGATTTGTCGCTGTAGATTTCACTGAGCTTGCCGTGTCCTTCAATGCTTTCAATAGATTGGTAGGCCTGTAGAGAGACGGTTTTTTGTTCTGTTTGTTGGATGGTGAATACTTTGATTTTGCCAAGGTCAGCAAGTAGGACATAACCGATGATTTTGCTCATAATCGTTCCTCCTTTTTGAGTTTGCCTAAATAACATAACAAAAAGACAGACATAAATATATGTTTTTTATAGTGATTGCCATGCAATCTTGTTTTGTCTCAATTTTGTTAAAGCAATGCCGAGCTGCGTTGTTTGGCTTTTGTTTTGAGAAAACGCTGGGTAACTACGCGTTTGATTTGTATGATTAAATTCGTTGTTATTGAAAATAATCCTAGACAAAGTAAAGCGTTCGTTGTATTGTTTGTGTAGCTAGAAATTAGGCCTAATATTTACAATCTACATTTCGCTGTTTTACTCGTAATACCTCGTCCTGCAGTTTTAAGTTCCAAGTCTCCATTTTTAAGCGTTACCGCCTTTGAATAGGCAATCATATTTTTTAAATTACAGGATTATTATTATGTCTAATACAGTTACAGGAACCGTTAAGTGGTTCAACGAAACAAAAGGTTTTGGTTTTATTGCACAAGAGTCTGGTCCAGACGTCTTCGCTCACTTCAGCGCTATCCAGGGCGACGGTTTCAAAACTCTAGCAGAAGGTCAGCAGGTAGAATTTAGCGTGACTCAAGGGCCAAAAGGGCCACAAGCTGAGAACATTGTAGCGGTTTAATCGATACAATCAGTCAGTTGATCATCGGTAAGAATCCGATTGATCTAAAAAACCCGCTTCAGGCGGGTTTTTTTGTACCTGTAATAAAGCATTTGGGCTTTATCGGCTGTTAAATATGGATTTAATCAGTTTATGTTCTGATTAATATTTCCATAGCTTTGTAGTCGCTTATTTGCAGTAGAATGGAGCCACTTTATATTTGCGGTAACGGGCTTTAGATGGCATCACAATTCGAATTGTTGGTTTTAGGTAGTGGGGCGGGAGCTTCAGCGGTTTATGATAATTTAACCAGCAGTAGTTTTATGCTTTGCCATAAGGGTGAGCCTTTTTGCCTGGTCGACTTGGGGTTGGGTGTGGGCCAAGCCGTTCTGCAATATTTCGGCTGTTTTCCCAAGCAAGTCATTATTAGCCATAATCATTCAGATCATGCCGGCGACCTTCCTGTGGTATTGCGTGTAGAGCTGGCGCAGGAAAACAAAATGCGGGTCATCTGTCACGCAAATGTCGCACAAAGATTGAAAAGCTCTCGTATCGCCGAGCATCTAGAGCAGTTGAGCGCAGATGAATTGGCAAGCTGGCAAGCTCTGGACGATAATCAAAGCGTGGCGATCGGTCATGGTTTGTCTATTGAGTTTTTTCCCGGTGTCCATTCGGAAACCAGTTACGGTTTTGTCCTGACCGATGATGTCGGCACAAAGCGGTTGTCCTATAGCGCAGACTCAACCCTATGCCTTTCTTTATATGAAACCTTGTCACAGGCCGAAGTTTTCATTATGGATGCACGTGCGCAAGAAAACCGTTGGCATGCCAGTTTTGCAGAAGTGAAGCCGTGGTTGACCGATAAGCGTTATATTTTAGGTCATGGTTTAACCCCTGAAGAAGCGCAGAGGCAATATCCCGATTTGCCTTTATTGCTTGCGGGGCAACGCATTCAGTTTTGAATACCGTTAAGTTAGTCATTTTAGAACACGAAATATCAAGGTAAAGAGTTGTAAAAATTATGAATATCGCGGCACTGGTTAAGCAAGTGATTAGATGGGTGTATGGGTTGTCACCTTATTTTTGGGTGGACAGATACTACAAACATCAGGAGTTCGCCTTTGCGGCAGAATCAACCGATTGGCAGGTTATTCGTGATAAAAGACTTTTTTTATCCGAGTTTTATATCGTCGGCTGGTTGGTATTGTCGATGTTATTGGTGCTGGTTTTTTCGATAGCGGATGTTACCCGCGCGCTATCGGCAACCTTTATTGCCGGTTTCAGTTTGGCGGATGTTTTGGTGATGCTTTTTCTATTGCGCATTTTAGGGGTGCTTAATAAAGAGCTAGGCGTGATTCTATTCGGTATTTGTAAGATTACCGAAGGCTCAATGGTCTCGGCTACCGGCAGGGTGATTGTCTTGGCTTTGACCAATTTTTTAACGGTGATGTTTTTATATGCAGCAATTTATCAGCTTAAAGGGGCTTTTGTTAAGTTACCGGATTTCTTCAGTGGCATGTCTTCATTAGCCGGGTTGATTCAATCAATCCATTTGCAGTTTACGATGAATACCGCCTTTGATCCAGCCGATGCCTTTACCTGGCTGGTGGGTACTTCCCAGGCCATTTTTTGTTTTGTATTTGGTACGATTGTCATCTCTCTTTTTGTCTCCTTATTGAATGTGAAGCCGTTAAAGGCGTGATCCATTAGCCGACGATTGATGATAGGAAAATACTTAGCGGGTGATTTGTCATGCAAGCCATTACGACCTTAACAGTGCGGTGTCCTTATTGCGGTGAAATCATCGAGGCGGTGATTGATTGTTCGGTGGCCCAGCAAGAGTATATCGAGGATTGTGAAGTCTGTTGTCGACCGATCGTTTTCAAGGTATCGATCAATGAATCCGGTGAGCCTGATGTGGCGGTATTTTCGGAAAACGATTAGCTTTAAAATATTAGAGCAATAAAAAAACCCGCACTAGCGGGTTTTTTATTGATTGGGTCAGTTCTTCATGCTTAAAGGTTATTTTTGACCTCATGGCGCAAGCCGATATAAAGGCTGACACACATTGCCAGTAGCACTATGGTGAAGGGCAGTCCAGTGGTAATGGCTCCAGCTTGCAGGGCGCTTAATGCCTCCTTACCGCCAATAAACAATAAGGCCCCGGCAATGATACCTTCCAAAACCGCCCAAAACACGCGTTGTGTATAAGGCGTTTTGGTTTGTCCTCCGGCAGTAATGCTGTCGATCACCAATGAACCGGAATCGGATGAGGTGATAAAAAACACCAGCACCAGAACAATGGCGACAAATGAGGTGATTTGCGCTAACGGCAATTCATGCAACATTTGGAACATCGCCAATTCAACCTTATCCAAGCCATCTGCCAAAGGTCCGACACCGGCTTGAACCTGCTCCAAGACCGAGCCGCCGAAAACCGACATCCAGATAATCGATACCACGGTTGGGACTAACATTACTGCGATCAGAAACTCACGAATAGTGCGGCCTTTGGAGATACGGGCGATAAAAATCCCGACAAATGGTGACCATGAAATCCACCATGCCCAGTAGAACACGGTCCAGCCGGTGTAGAATTTATCGTCTTCGCGACCAATCCAGTTACTTAGTGACAGAATCTCTGTGGCATAACTGGTCGTGGTGCTGTAAATCGTGCCCAGGATGGCCAGTGTTGGCCCGACAATCAGTACAAACAGAAGCAGCAGTGCCGCCATCGACATATTGATATTGCTCAAAACTCGAACGCCGCCATTGACTCCGCGCATTACAGAAAAGATAGCGATAGCGGTGACCCCGATAATAATGGCGATTTGTACATTGGTGGTGGCGGGAATATCAAACAGATATTCGATACCGCCGGCGGCTTGTTGAGCACCAAAGCCTAGCGAGGTCGCCAGACCGAAAATGGTCGCGAGTACAGCAAGAATATCGATAAAGTCGCCGATCGGTCCCCAGACACGCTCCCCTAAAAGAGGGTAGAAGGTCGAGCGCACGGTAAAGGGTAAATCGTGGTTATAGGCAAAAAAGCCGAGCGCCAAACCGACTATGCCATACATTGCCCAAGGGTGGAGCCCCCAGTGAAACATGGTCGCCCCCATTGCCATATCGGCCGCTTGCGGGGTATTGGGATCGACATTTAATGGCGTTCCCCACCAATCGGTGTAATAGGCCAAGGGTTCGGCAACACTCCAAAACATCAAGCCGATTCCCATGCCGGCGGCAAACAGCATGGAAAACCATGATAGGCGTGAGTATTGTGGTTTTGCTTGCTTGCCACCCAAGCGAATTCTTCCCATTGGGCTAAGAATAATAAACAGGCTGAATAATACAAAAATATTGCCGCCGATCATAAAGAGCCAGTCGAAGTTTTCAATGGACCAGGTTTTGGCGGCGTTGAGTGTGTTATTGGCGGCTTCGGGAACCATCAAGGTGGCGACAACAAAGGTAAGAATCAGTGCTGAAGAAGCGAGGAAAACAGGGTTGTGAATATCAAGGCCAAGTACTTGGACATTGTCTTGGCCGACCTCATAGTCGGTGTCAATTAATGGCTGTTCATCTTGCATGGGTACTCCATATTGTTGAAAACTTGCTTTCATTCTAACAAGTGGAGCTGAAAACTTCAGGAATCCAGGGATTACTCTGTTTATAGCGTAATAAGTTATTTATTATTTGGTTCGCGTTACAATTCAACAGATTCAATAACATAAGCTAACCAGTGTCATAAGCGATTGAGAGTAAAAGGGGGTTGGCGATATGCGGTTGACTGGCCATGTTGCGGCAGGGGTTAACTATAATATAAATAGTAATTGATGCTGATTTTTGCTTAAATTGAACAGGGTTGTTAGGGTTGGATTGATGGTTTTTGTGGTTTAAGTCGTAATAAAGGATTTAGGTGTCTACGTTTTTTTCGTTTGCCCGTTTTAAGACATTGTTGTCGTTGAGCCTGCTGCTGTGGTTGGCATGGTCGACCCATGCCTATGCACAAGTCTCTACAGAGGCGCCAACAATCGACTGGCAGCTTTACAGTATCGATGACAATCAACGCTTTAATGAAGATTACCCTGAAGGCGTTCAATACTTGCCCAAGGCCGATAATATCTCTTTGGTGGGTGGGCACTATCTGTATGCCGGTGACTTCAGTGTCGATAAAGCCGGATACTATGTCATCGACTTTAAAAACACCTCTGCCATCGATTGGTTTGTACTCTATCTTTATGACTCGCAAAACACCTTGATCGCGAAAGCCGAAGGCGGCATAGGTAACGATGCCGACAATCCTTTTTTTATGCGACATGGGCGCAAGTTCGATTTGCCGGCAGGGCAGTATCAGTTGATAGCGGAAGTCAATTCTCCATACTATATCGCCCAACCTGAACCATATATCAATCGTCTCGATGCTTATCAAAAGCAGATTCGCCTGGGCGATGCGATTGTCTTGATCGGCATCGGTATTTTTCTGGCAATGGGCATTTATTATGGCGCTTTGTCTTTTGTCAGCTCACGCAAGACCGAAATTTTTTATGCGTTGTTTATCTTTTCCAATCTGTTATTTAATTCTGGCGCGCATTTGCTTTTGTCCCAGGTTTTCGGCTGGCACAATTTCTACCTGGTGTCGTTTCCCATCCTGATATCCAACCTCATTTATATTCTGTTTGTGATGCGCCTGCTGGAAATCCATCAAGCGAAAAACAAGCGCCTTTATCATTTAGGCAATGGCGCACTGGCCTTATTGGCGCTGTTTGCACTTTACGGCATGCTTAACCCGAACTGGATTAACGAGATGGCGCGTTTCGGTGTTTGGGTGTTTTTATTGTATGGCTTGATTGCCGGGATAGGCCGTTCCATGCAGGGCAGTGTCGTGGCACGTTTATATCTGGTGGCTTTGAGCGCATTTATTGGTCTGGCGAGCATGGCCACCATTCCGACCACTTTGAGTTCGAATAGCATTAATGTCGAACACTATGGTTTAGCCGCCATTGCGGTGGAAATCGTCTTGTTGGCGCTGGTGTTGACCTATCAGGTCGGCGAGTTATATCGCGAGCGCATGAATATATTATTACGTTTGGATCGTAGTAAAAAGATGGCGCATACCGATGCGGCCACACAAATCCCCAACCGTTATGCATTGGAAATCGCTTTGGCGTCATTTGATCAGCACTCGTCGTTGATCTATATCGATATGGATAATCTCAAATATTACAATGACCGTTACGGCCACGCCAAGGGCGATGAAATGCTTGCCATGTTTGCCAAGCTGATGCTTAAAGGCTTGGGCAATAACGGCTGTATTTATCGTGTCGGTGGTGATGAATTCGCCGTGACTTGTCCGGATGGTAATGTAACCCGGGTGGAATTGTTGATCACGAGGGTGATCGAACAGATGCAGGAGGGCGGTTTTAAGGATGCTGGCGCCAGTTATGGGGTCGCCTATATGCATGAGGTCGCCAATACCTCGGATCTAAAGCATCTTGCAGATTTGCGGATGTATGAACGCAAACAGCAGCGCCAGAACTGAAATATCGACTCCTATCGAAAAATTAAATTTTAGCGATTTCTTTTCCCTGTTTATCGTTATAAGATGGTAGCTAACGCTTGCAAAGCGTTTATCAATCAAATACTTGTTAATCACTTGTTAATGGGTTTCGAAGGACCACTTTTGCTTTTTAACAAATTTGTTGTATGCAAAGGAGTTAATGTATGTGCAGTAAATCCAACAAACTTTACCTAGTCATCCTTTCTCTGTTGTTCTCTATTCCTGCTTTTGCTTCAGAAGAACTCGAGGTTAAAATCACCGATAAACTTGCCCAGCTTGAGGTGATCCATAATGGTAAGCCTGTGGTGATTCAGCGTAATCAAGATCAGGGCAATATGATTGACGAGGACTTCGCCTTGACTTCACGCGCCTGTCCGCCATTTTGCTTACAGCCGATGAATTTGCTACCGGGGGTCAAGACCATCGGTGAGTTGGAGCTGCTCGAATTGCTCGAGAAAAAAGCCAAAGGTGATAAATCGATTCTTGTTATCGATTCACGCACTCCAGACTGGGTCGCCAAAGGTACCATACCGAGTGCGATTAATATTCCTTGGACAAAACTGTTTCCTCAGGCGGAGTCCTATGAGCCGTTTGAAGTCGAGGGGATTTTATCACTGCAGTTCGGTGCGACACTGGCGGATAACATCTGGGATTTTTCCAATGCCAAAACACTGGTCATGTTCTGTAACGGTCCATGGTGCGGCCAATCGCCAACCAATATCAAAGCGTTGGTGAATTTGGGTTATCCGGCACATAAAATCTTCTGGTATCGAGGCGGTATGCAGGCATGGCAGGCCGCCGGCTTGACCACTGTGGCTCCGTAAAATAATAAAATAACTGTTGTAGAAGGACATGAACAGGTGAAAAGCTGGATTGGCTTATGTTGGGCTTTCTTGTTTTCGCTGCAGGCAAATGCGGCGGAAAGTCTTGTTTTGCCAATTGAAAGCGGCGAAGAAGTCGCGGTAAATATCTATCCACCGACCTTTTCCGATTCTGAAAAACCTTTACTGATTTGGTTCACCGAGGGGTATGCGCATCGCAAAACCTTTAAAGAGCAACTTACCCGTTTTAATGATGTCGGTTATGAAATCTGGCAGGTCGATCTGTTGGAGTCCTATTTTCTTGAACGTACTCCGGTCAATATCCGAGGCTTGAGTGGTGCCGGGGTCGCTGCGGTTTTGGTATATGCCAATCAAACGGATCGCCCCTTTGTGGTCATCAGTTCGGGGCGCATGAATCTTGCGATGTTCCGCGGGGTGCGTCTATGGCAGCTGGAACATCAGCCGGATAGAGGTATCGGCAAACTTCAACAGGTGCTGAGTTTCTTTCCCAATATCTATGATGTGGCGAAAAAAGCCGGTGATACTCCAGAGTTGTTTCCTATCGTATCGGCCAGCAGTTTACCGATCACCATTATCCAGCCGACAGAAGGTGCCTTTAAATGGAAATTAGCGGAAACCATTACGGCATTGGAAAAACATCACAGTCAAGTCGCTCTGGTGGCGGTTGCCAATGCACGAGATTGGTATTTCGTCAAAAACGACGGTACCGAGCTGGAACGAAAGGCAGCCAATGATATAGCCGATTTACTCGCCATCTGGCTCAAGGCCGGAAAAGTTAGCGAGGATAGGGTCTTTGTACCGGTTGAGAAATTGGCCAGCAAGCAGGCCACTGTCCGAGCCAAAGGCTTGGTTGAAGTGAGAGCAAGGCCATCGCTGGATTTCGCATTGAAAGATATCAATGGCAAGGCGGTGCAGTTCAAAGACAAGCAGGGCAAGGTGATCTTGCTCAATTTCTGGGCGAGTTGGTGCGGCCCCTGTGTCAAAGAGATTCCATCAATGAACCGTTTGGCGCAATCATTTTCGGAAGATAAGTTTGAAATCGTTTCGCTCAATTTCAGAGAAACACCGCAAACCATTAAAGACTTTATGCAACAGGTGCAGGTCGATTTTCCGGTATTGATGGATTTGGATGGCAAGGTATCGGATGCTTATCAAATCTTTGCTTTCCCGAGTTCCTTTTTGCTCGATGCCAAAGGTAATATCCGCTATTCGGTGAATACCGCAATAGAGTGGGATGAAGCCGAGGTGAAGGCGGTCATTGAAGCGTTGATTGAAGATTAAGGCAGGTTTGATTGAGCTTTTAAGAACAAATCAGCGCAACCATTAGCAGAATGAATAGCTTTTAAAAGCCTATAAAAGCCGAGTTAGGCTTTTTGTTGTGACCTTATCGCAGGCGTTTTAAGTCTAAGGACTTAGTTGGTAATAGAAAAACTTTATTTTTTATGCTTGCTTGTCTGGCATATACTTAATCAATGAGTAATTTCGGGTGTACTTTATGTCAAACAATAATAAATTCAACAGTATTCGTTTTAAAAGTTCCATTCCTACCGTCGCGCTGGCAATCACAATGGTGATTGTTTTGATTGTCGCTTATTCGATGCTCAAGATGCAGGAGCAGGCCATCAAACTTCAGGCCGAGAAGTTTTTGCAAGCGGTTTCCTTAACCCTGAATGCGGATAGGGACCTGTATCAAGCCAAGGTAGCCGAACTTAATCTATTGTCCGGCTATGGTTCGGCTGAAAAAAACGAAGCTTCACGTATTGAAAACGCCCAACAGGTTTTTGACCGTTACGCCAAATACGCCGAAAACATGAAAGATTATCCCGATGTGTTGGCGCAAAGCACAAGTTTCAGGGCGGATTTCGATGCCTGGAAAAGTCAGTCCGATAAAGTGGTGGCGGCAATGGCTAACGCCACGCAGAATGACATTATGGCGCTGAGAAAAGATGGTGATAAGAAATTCTCCGCACTGCGTGATAATTTGGATAAAGCCGGAGAGGCGGCGCTGGCAAAATCCGAACAAGTCCAGCAACAACTGAATGCGCAAATTTTATTATTTAAGCAAGTTGCCGTTGTCGTCTTGGGATTGATTCTGATTATTGCGCTAGCGATCGGTTATATCATTCCTCGTAATATTTCCAGACAGTTGCAAAAAACCATTAACACGGCAAATGCGATTGCTAACGGTGACTTATCAAATAAAATTGAAGTCAATTCTAACGATGAAACCGGTCAATTACTGCATTCTATGCAGCGTATGCAAGACAATATCCAGTCGCTATTGCAGGACAGCAACAAGATGTCAGCCAAGCATAATGACGGCGATATTGACGTGCGCATCGATGAAGCTAACTTCCAAGGTGATTTTGCCAAGATGGCCCATGCCATTAACAGTATGGTGGCCGAACATGTCAATATGAACCGAAAGGCGATGGCGGTTTTCAAAGCATTCGGCAGCGGTGATTTCGGTGCTGATATGGAAAAACTGCCCGGCAAAAAAGCCTTTATCAATGACAGTATTGAAACCGTGCGTGACAATTTACAAGCGATTACCGCCGATACCAGTATGCTGGTTGCAGCGGTTGCTAATGGTGAATTGGATAAAACGGCCGATGCGAGCAAGTTTCAAGGTGACTGGAAAGTGATGATTGAAGGCATCAATCAGATTCTGTCCGGTATCGTGCAGCCATTGAATGAGGCCATCAGCGTATTAAAAGAAGTTGAGCAGGGTAATCTTACCCGGACGGTAGAGGGAGATTATCAGGGTGATTTACGCGACTTTAAACAGGCGGTAAACAATACCGTGATTAAGCTGTCATCGGTAATCAGTGAGACCATGGAGGTTTCGCAAACCGTTTCTCAGGGGGCTTATGAAGTGGCGCAAGGTTCGATGGATTTAAGCAAACGTGTTCAGGAGCAGGCTTCAGCATTGGAACAGACCTCGGCAACGATGGAACAGATGTCGGCCAGTGTAAGAAATAATGCCGAGCATGCCAAAGAAGCTTCTCAAGTGGTGCGTGCCGTGCAAGAGAAATCGAATACCGGTTCAACGGTTATGGATCAGACGATTATTGCGATGAACGCGATTCAGGAATCGAGCCATAAGATTTCAGATATTGTCACCTTGATTGACGGCATTGCTTTTCAGACCAACTTGTTAGCGCTCAATGCGGCGGTGGAAGCGGCTCGTGCCGGGGAGCATGGTCGCGGTTTTGCGGTGGTCGCCGGTGAGGTGCGTTCTTTATCTCAAAAATCCGCCGATGCGGCCAAAGAGATTAACAACCTGATTAGCGAAAGTGTTACCCGTATCGATCAGGGAACCAAGTTGGCTTCTGAGTCGAGCGAAGTGTTGAGTGGTATTAAGGATGCGATTGATGAAGTGGTCGAGGTGGTGGAACAGATTGCCCAAGCCTCTTCACAGCAGATGAATGGTATCGGCCAAGTTCATAAGGCGATTAGCCAAATGGATGGCGTGACCCAGCAAAATGCCGCTCAGGTTGAACAGACCGCTGCGGCGGCCGACAGCATGAGCCAGCAAGCGGAAACTCTGGACAGAAATATGGCGTTTTTCCAAATCAATCGCACTTCAGTCGGATCGATGAAACCGGCTGCTTTAATGATTGGAACCAATGCCGTCAGCGATCATAGTGATGAGGATGAAAAAGAGTATTAAATTTTATCGGATTGGTTTTTACGGTAAAACGATTTTTACATTAACCCATTAATTAAATAAAACCCGCTTTAAGCGGGTTTTTTTGTTTGAGCTCTGCCGAGACGGCTGTTATGGGATTATTTACCCTGATCGATATTTGGCTTTTTTCGATTGACAGGCTGGCGTTGGTTTGACGAATTGTTCGGTTTAGTAGCGTTTTTATTTGTCGGTTTGTTGCTACGCGGCTTGCCGGGTTTGACATCAGAGGTTTGAAGGTTACGACTGTTGTTTGCCGGTCTTTTCTTTTTGGGTGACGTTTTCTGCTCATTGGTCGCAGCAGAATCTTGCCACGGTTTTTTCTTTTTTGGCTTTTTCGGTTTTTTCTTTTTTATACCCAGTTTGGATTCGCCCAATGGGTTTTTCGGTTCAAACCCGGCAACGATTTCTCTAGGCAATATCTGGTTAATCAGGTTTTCAATACCGACCAGCTCTTTATGCTCTTCGGCGCAGACAAGCGAGATGGCTTCACCTTTTTCACCGGCGCGACCGGTTCTACCGATACGGTGCACATAATCTTCCGATACATGGGGTAAATCAAAGTTGACCACATGAGGTAACAGGTCGATATCGATGCCGCGCGCGGCGATATCGGTCGCCACCAATACCTGCAGTTGATTGTCTTTGAATTCGTTCAAGGCTCTGATACGGGCATTCTGGCTTTTGTTGCCGTGAATCGCCGCGGCTTTGATTTTGTGTTTGCCCAGTTGTGTAGCGAGACGGTTAGCGCCGTGCTTGGTGCGCGCAAAGACCAAAACCTGATACCAGGCATGGTCTTGAATCAGCTTGATCAATAAGGCTGTTTTCTGTGCCTTATCGACAGGATAGATTTTCTGCTTAACGGTTTCCGCAGTTGAGTTTTCCGGGGTCACGGAAATCTCTACCGGTTGATGCACCAGTGCTTTTGCCAAGGCGCGGATATCATCGGAAAAGGTCGCTGAAAAAAGCAGGTTCTGGCGTTTTTTCGGTAATAGCGCGATTATTTTTTTGATGTCGCGTATAAAGCCCATATCAAGCATTCGGTCAGCTTCATCAAGCACCAGAATTTCCAATTCATCGAAACCGATGGCGTTTTGCTGGTAAAGGTCCAATAAGCGCCCCGGTGTTGCCACAAGGATATCAACACCTTTATGCAAGCGCTGCATTTGCGGATTGATTTTAACGCCTCCATAGACCACGGTTGAGCTAAGAAGCAGTTCTTTGCCGTAGGTTTCGACACTTTCGCTGACTTGCAATGCCAGTTCTCGGGTCGGCGTCAAAATCAAGGCTCTTGCCTGGTTGGATTTGGCTTTACGACCTTGGCTTAACTTTTCCAATAACGGCAGGGTGAACGCGGCGGTTTTTCCGGTTCCGGTCTGTGCCGCCGCCATGACATCCTTACCTTGCAGGACCGCAGGAATCGCCTGCTGCTGAATGGGTGTCGGGGTTGTGTAACCTGCGTTGTCAATCGCTTTGGTAATATGGGCGTTTAAGCCAAGGTCGTTAAATTTCATTGAATCTCGATTATAAATATGGAAGAGCATACTGCCAGGGTGATTTCGGCATAGTGATAAATCAGCCGGTTGGTCTGTGAGTGTATTGGCAATAAAGTTGTGCTGATTATACGTTGATTTAAACCTAAAAGCGCGCATTATCTGTTAAAGCCGTGATGGCTTGGCCGAACTGCTGATGGTGAGCTATTTATGGGGTTTATGAATCGCTTGTAGCCAAGCCCAAATCGGAGTGGCTTGGCTATCAGTTAACCGGTGAGGCATTACAAGAATTTGCCAATCAATAGCGGTTTAGCCGTTGAAGGCTCAGTTAATGATAATGGTATTTTTACCTTGTGCCTTGGCTTGATAGAGCGCCTTGTCAACGCGGTTGATAATGGCGTGAATTGATGGTTGGTTACACATTGAGGTAATACCGAAGCTGGCGGTCACCGGCATGCCGATACCGAAATCGGTATTTTCCAAAGCGGTTCTCACTTTTTCGACCAGATTGGCGGCTTCTTCCGGGTTGCAACTGTCGCAGATAATAATGAATTCCTCGCCACCCCAGCGGCCGATAAAATCGACCTTTCGTAAGGTATTCTTGAGGGTTTGCGCGACCTTAATTAAAACCTGATCACCGGTATGATGACCAAAGGTGTCATTAATCATTTTAAAATTATCAACATCAAGCAGTACCAATGACAGATGACGTTGGTAACGTTTGGCCTTTTCGATATGCAAGGCAAGCTGTTCATCGATATGACGACGGTTATGCAGTTGGGTCAAGGGGTCGGTAATCGACATCTTATGCAGTATCTCGTTTTGCGCTTGCCAGGCTTTTTCATACTGCTCGGTAATCGACTGCATATAGCTGATGAAGATAGTTCCGACCGCAAGAGAAAGCATATGGTAGAAAAGGAATTCTTTGCGATAGGGCAGGCTTTGCGGGTCAAGAAAAATCAAACCGGCGGTTTCGGTGAGAAACATCAAGCCAATCCAGAACATGCCAGGCTTCATACCCAGCAGAAAAACCGAGAAAAGAGGCAGTAAAAAATACCAGACAAAGCCCGAATTGGCGATGCCTCCTTCGAACAATGCCGGAAACAGAATGATATAGATGACAAACAAAGAGGTATGAGCGACCAATTTAAAATGTTGTATACCGCGGCGTAATAGCCAAATGGCGATGCTGCCGACTATCACCACGATGGCACTGCTGATCGGATAGATCGTCTGACCATCGTCCAGGTTCGGTTTGATTAACAATGCATTGATAATCACACTCAAATAGAGAATGAAATTGATGATGCGAATGCGTCTGTAGTTCGGGTCATTGGTATCCAGTGCCAGGCCGGATGTCATGATATTGGTGTAAAGGCTGGAAATCGTCATTAAATGCCTATCGCAAAATCCGGTTTGCAGAAACTGGATCTAATCAAATCCGATCCAGAATAAAGGTAACCGGGTAAAAATCGGGTTAATGGATTTATGATATCTAAAAAAACCACTCGGCGTTAGCGCAAATTGATGATTTTTACGCCTTTGTTTGTTCTGTGATAAACAATTGTTGAGGTTTTTTTAGATGGTCGATGTCGGCTTTGTGTAGAATGACGCGCAAAATCAGCTGTTAATCATGCACTAACCTCATAGCGCTAAAGTAATAAAATAGTGGTCAGACTGCTATGGAAATAAGACAGGGTAATCTCGATGACCAAGCGGTCATCAAGTTAATTGACGAACATATTGCGGAAATGTATGCGGTCACCGATCCGCAAAGTGTCCACTCACTGGATGCGAATCAACTCAAAGCGCCTGGCGTCACTTTCTTTAGCGGTTGGCTTGATAATGAGTTAATGGGGTTTGCGGCGATCAAGCAGTTGGACGCGACCCATGCCGAGTTGAAATCGATGCGAACTGTGTCCAAGGCGCGTAAGCTAGGCATAGGTTCGCAAATGTTGGAGCACTTGTTGGCTTTTGCCAAACAGCAGGGATTTAACCGTATCAGTATTGAAACCGGAGTGGAGGAGCATTTTCTGGCTGCCCGCAAGCTTTATGAAAAGTACGGTTTCGAGTATTGTGCGCCTTTTGCGAACTATGCAGCGGACCCTAATTGTAAATTTATGACACTTGCTATTTAAGCGATTGATTCGCTAATTTTTGGAGACTATTGTGATTCAGACCTTTGACGACCTACATCAATTGATTCAATCTCAAATTGAAAAATATAAAGCCGAAGATGCCGAGGCTTCGATTAAGTTTGAAATCGCCGACAACGGTTCTTGCACCATGTACAACAATAGCAACGGCAGCAAATTCAAGTTTATGCTTGCCAAGTTCGGTGATGAATATAAAGTCGGGTTTGCTATGTTTGATGGTCAGCAGCCCAGTCCGATTTGGATTGATGATGTATTGAGCGGCAATTTCGATGAAAATTTTGCCTACACTTTGATTAAAGATCACTTGATGGCGCCACCAGAGCCGAGCTATTGGTAATCGATATGGCGCAAACCATCTGGGTCGATGCTGACGCCTGTCCGGTCGTGATTAAAGAGATTCTCTTTAAGGCGGCGCAACGCACCAAGGTACCGTTGATTTTGGTTGCCAATCATTTTATGCGCGTGCCGGCTTTGGCAAATATTCAGTTTCGCCAAGTCGAGTCGGGGTTCGATATTGCCGATAACTGGATCGTCCAGCATTGTCAGCCCGATGATCTGGTGATTACCGCCGATATTCCTCTCGCTTCTGAGGTGATCGATAAGAAGGCCTTGGCTTTGAATCCTAGAGGTGAGCTGTACACCACCAGCAATATCAAACAACGTTTGAATATGCGCGATTTTATGGAAACCATGCGTTCCAGTGGCATTCAAACCGGTGGGCCGGATGCGTTTTCGCAAAAAGACCGCCAAGCCTTTGCTAATCAGCTAGATCGTTGGTTGGTGAAAGCCGTGGTGAAATAAATAACCCGGCATTAGCGGGTTGGAAACGGCATCCTTGGGCGTTTCAGGCGAGCGGTTTTTAGTTCCGCTTTATCCAGAATGACAGATTGAGTCTTATCAAACTTCGTGATAGAAAATTTATCTAGGTGCGCCATCGATTTTGGTATGATTCGCATGTTTGACGGTTTTTAGGAGAAATAGCCATGAATGAAGCTGAAGTAGAAAAGGTCGAGATTCCTTTAAGTAAAGAGCAGCTTGATAGCCGTATCGCACAGTTGATGGACTGTTTCGATGTGAATTTGAATCGTTTACAGCAAAAAGATTTTAATGTCGAGATGTGTGAAGAAGAAGGACGTCTGCTTGATCTGTTGGCTGACTATCTCGAAGAAGCCTTGGAGTGCGGTGCGACGATGGAAACGTTGCAGAGCCGTGCACAGCTATTGGCAAAAGCCGCTTTTGACTGCGGCTACAACAAAGAAGACGTTCAAGAGCTGCTGACCTTGCGGCCAAATCCATTTATCTCGGTGCAGCGTAACTAAAGATGCTTTAGAGCTGGTAAAGCCGGTTTTGGAGAATCGCCAAACATCCTATCCAGATAAATGGATAGGGTGTTTTTTTATGTCCGGTTTTTAACCTGTTGATTAGGTTTGCTGTCTTTTTGCCAGACAAGGATACGGTTGTTTTGCGGCATCGTGATATCCTCTAGCATTGATAAACCCGAATTTTCGGCGAGTTGCTGACACCATTCAAAATCCTTAATGCCGCTGAGCGGGTTTCGTTGTTTGAGCCAGTGATCGAAATTAGCGTTGCTGTCACTGGTATAGCGGCCATGGTAATTAAACGGTCCGTAAATCATCAGCAATGCCTTGTCTGTTAATACCTGAGATACCCTGGCAAAAAAATCGGCTACATTGGCTTCACTCATAATATGAAAACTGTTCGCACTGAAAAGGGCGTCATAGTGCGTTTTTGGCCATTGGTTTTGTGAGACATCAAGCGCAATCGGGTCAAGCACGTTGCTAAGGCCACTGTCTTCAATCCATTGTCTGATGCCAGGGTGACAAGCCGGTAATTCCGAGGTTTGCCAAATAAGCTGCGGCAATTGTTGGGCAAAAAACACCGCATGTTGTCCGGTACCGCTGGCGATCTCCAACACCTGTTGTCGTGTCAGCAGATAAGGGCGGATGGCTTCTAAAATGACCTGTTTGTTTTCTTCACTGGAGCTGGCGAACGGTTTGTTGCGGTGCATGGTTAGGCCTTTTGTTCTTGTTTATCGATAATTGGCGGCAGCGGTTTTTTATCGGCCTCGATAAATTGCTGTTTGGCTTGTGCCGAAAAAAGCCGTTCTTCACTATAAAACTGTTTAAGCAGTCCGAGTAAATCGGTCACTAATTCACTATCTTCATCAGTCACTGCAGGCGTTTCATTATTTTCTATTTGTGCCGCCAATAAATACAGGGTCGCGGTACTGATGGTGGCATGGAATTTATCGCTGGCACCTAAGCTGGCGGCATAGGCCTGAATGCCATGCAGTGTTTTTTCGACAGCGCTTGAAAACGGGTATTGCTGTAAATAAAGGCGAGCAATTCTGACGTGTCCTTGATGATCGAAATAGGCTGGGTTCAAGGTTTGATTTTCAAATTGCTTGATAAATTGATCATCGCTTAATGGCTTCATGGCAGGTTCAATTGTGCTGTTGGATTTACTGGGAAAAATAATTGCGCTAAATAACTGTGCCAAACTGTACCAAGGCGGTTATTTGATACTGATTTTTATTTAAAATAGCGCCTTCTGTTTTTCGCGGCCAATACAAAAATTGTTTTTGGCAAGTGTCTTAATATTCTACGAAATTTATCACTAAGTTAATAAAGGATTGATTGAAACGATGGCGTTTGCGTTTTTTTGCTGGTTTTGCCTTGCATCTTTAGTTGGCTTTATTTTTAGAGCAGCCTGCCGCCTTTATTAAGTGCATCTTGCAGCAACGTTGCTTCAACCGCGCCATGGTATTTTTATTGGTGTTGTCGATTATTGCGGTTGTCAGCGAATATTTCTAAGTCAAAATATCTGGTTTGCACAACTCTGTGTTGCCGATAATGAGGTAAATATTATCGCAACCGGCTGTCATAATATGTCTATAGAGGTTTAATCTATTTGGAGGTGGCTGATGTCAAATAAACAGATCTGTTTTATCTCGCATGGCGGTGGACCTTTGCCTTTATTGCAGCCTAAAAACAATCAACAGATGATTGATACCTTGCTGCAAATACGCAAACTCTTAACAAGACCTAAAGCGATACTGGTTATCAGTGCCCACTGGGAAGCAAGTAGGCCGACCATTACCGCAGGCAAAAACCCGCAGTTAATTTATGATTATTCCGGTTTTCCTGATGCGGCTTATCATATTGAGTATCCTTGCCGAGGGGAACCACAGCTGGCTCAAGCGCTCTATAAGGCTTTAAACCGTGCCGGTTTAAACCCGGTTTTGGATGAGGCTCGCGGTTTTGACCATGGCTTATATGTGCCCTTGAAAATACTCTATCCAGATGCCGATATTCCCTGTGTTCAGCTTTCTTTGCTGGATAGCCTCAATGCACAAAAGCATATCGCTTTGGGTGAGGTGTTGGCTGGGCTCGACTTTGAAAATCTGTTGATTATCGGTTCAGGCTTCAGTTTTCATAATATGCGTGCGTTTTTTAGTGATGAAGGCGACAAGGAACGCCAATACAATATCGATTTTGAAAATTGGCTAGTGCAAACCCTTAGTGACATGGCAATTACTGAAGATGAGCGTCGTTTGCGATTGACGGACTGGTTGAAGGTATCGCCGGCTGCACGCTATAACCATCCGCGAGAAGAACATCTATTGCCGTTGCATGTCTGCTATGGCGCGGCACAATCTGCTTGTGACAAGTTTTATCGTTTGCAGATTTTGACCAAACAAACCAGTATGTATGTCTGGTATCAATAGGTTCGAATTTGCCGGTTACTAATAACCGCTTTCGTTATAATGTAAAAATCAATTTTATTGAATCTATCCAATATAACGACTGATGAAACTCCTCAGTCGTTATAACAAGTCAAAAATTACTGGATTTTATTATGCAATCGCCAACAAACAATCAAGCCACTGCCATAGCAGAAATGCTTGCCATGCAAAATGCCTTAAACGAGATGACCAACGGTAAAGACTGGCGTGCCGGGGTGACATCGCTTGGCAAACCGATTGATTGGCAACGCTGTATCTATATGGAAACCGCTGAATTGATCGACAGTTACCCGTGGAAGCACTGGAAAAGTGTCGATGCACAAACCGATATGGAAAATGTACGTGTCGAATTGGTCGATATCTGGCACTTTTTATTGAGCTTGGCAATGGAAAAATTATCGGATGAGCAGGCTTTGCAAGTTTTGCATGACGCTTTAGAAAAAGTGCACAAATCAGCTTTGCCAGAGAATCTGTCCAATCCAGAGCAGGTTGATGTTCACGAGCAGTTGATGCGTTTGGCCTTGTTGCGGGATGCGCGGTCAATCTCTTATATCGGTGATCTGGGCTGTGCATTTTTTGCATCTTGCCAAGCGGTTTCATTGCAGTTTTCCGAGATGTATCGTATCTATATGGCAAAAAATGTACTCAATAAATTCCGTCAGGATCACGGCTATAAAGAGGGCGTTTATATCAAGTTATGGAACGGCAAAGAAGACAATGTCGTCATGTTCGAACTGATGGAAACCCTGCAGGAGTTTTCCGGTGATAATCTCTATAAAGAGTTGAAACAGGCATATAATCAAATGGTTGGTTAGTTTAGTTGGCAATTATTCTAATCGCGACAAGCTTACATTAATGCGAGAGAAAAGCTAAAAGCTTGAGCGTGATCGCAGGATGTTTGTGAGACATTTGCCCGGTATTCGCTGGATATTTGCAACCTAGGAGTGTGCAATGCGTTGTCTTGATTGGTTGGAAAATCATCCGCGTTCGCTACGAAGCAGTGCTAAGTTTTTCTTTATCTGCGTCTTCAGTTTTTACTTTTCGCATAGTTTTGCGCAAAGTCAGCTCAATAATCAAAAGCGCACTAGTGATCCTGCTGGACTGACACAAATCAAATCAGGTCTAGGGATCATCTGGGCAATGGATTTTATCAACGCTGATTATCTTGTCTTTACCGAACGAAATGGCGCAGCCGGGGTTCTCAATATCAATAATGGGCAAGTTGATTGGTTGGATAATTTGCCACAAGTTTATGGCTATGGTCAGGGGGGCTTATTGGATGTTAAAACCGCTCCTGATTTTGCTCAGTCTCGTTGGTTGTATTTCACCTATGCCAAACCCTTTGCCGACAATGCCAGAACCACCTTGGCAAGAGCGCGGCTTGAGTTTGTGGATGAACGTTTTCGACTCGCCGATTGGCAGGATCTGCTGATCAGTGATTCCTTAACCGACAGTGATATTCATTTTGGCAGCCGAATTGCCTTTGATGGTGACGGTCATGTGTTTTTTTCCATCGGTGACAGAGGGCAAAGAGCCAATGCGCAGAATTTGCAAAATCATGCCGGTAAGGTGTTAAGGCTGACGATGGATGGTCGTGTTCCTACCGATAACCCTTTTGCCGGCCTGAATAATGTCAAACCGGAAATATGGAGTTATGGGCATCGTAATCCGCAAGGGCTGTTTTTCGATAGCCGGCGCGTGCGTTTATGGGAAATGGAGCATGGGCCAAGAGGTGGAGATGAAATCAATTTGATTGTCAAAGGCGGCAACTATGGTTGGCCCGTTGTTTCGCAGGGGCGTGAGTACTTTAGTGGTGCGCCGGTTGGCGAGCCTCATAAGGCCGGCATGATAGAGCCGGTTAAGGTTTATATTCCGTCGATAGCGCCGAGTGATTTATTGGTTTATCAGGGCGAGCGGTTTGTCCAATGGCGGGGTAGCCTTTTTAGCGGGGCTTTAAAATTACAACATCTCAATCAGGTTGTGCTAGATGAGCAGCTCAGACCTCTGCTTGAAAAAAGACATTTTGAATCACTCAAACAGCGTATTCGCGCAATTGCCGAAGATGATTCGGGCAGACTCTATATCGCCACAGATAACGGCAATATTTATCAGTGGTCGAATGACTGATTAGGCACTGCGATGCGTTTATTTGAAAGCTCGACTGATAATGTTGATTTAGGAGGAAAACACTTTTAAAACAATCTGTTAGAAAATACTGTAAATAATTTAAAAAGCTATTGCCAGTGATAATATTAGGCTCTATAATCGCCGAGCAACAAAGCCCGCAAACATTGCGGGCTTTTTTAGTTAATTATGGTCGTTATCGCGTTCAAAAGACAGGGATAAAGACTCGTTCGAAACTATTTCAGCTGTATTGGTTTGATTTAATTTAGGATAGATAAGCAATGACAACAGCAACAATCTTGGCAGTATTTACCACTATGTTGATTTTGGCCCTGATCCCGGGACCGGCAACCTTGGTGACCGTATCACGCACCGTAACAGGGGGTGTCAAACATGGAACCGCTACCGTATTTGGCACCGTAGTAGGCGACCTGTTTTATCTGACTTTGGCTTTGTGGGGACTGACCACCTTGTCGCAAGTGCTGGGCAACCTATTTGTGATAATTCAGTATATCGGTGCCGTTTATCTGTTCTATTTAGGTCTGACACTGGTCTACTATAAACAGCGTTTAAGCAAGCATCCGCAAGGTATTGAGCCGGCACCAAAAAGTATCTTTTCAAGTATCGCTACCGGCACCATGATTACCTTGGGTAACCCAAAAGCGATCGTGTTTTATGTCAGCTTCTTTCCGGCTTTGATCGATTTAAACTCGGTGACTTTGAGTGACATGGCGATCTTGTATGTCATCAACCTGTTTTCGATCGGCGGAGTCTTAATGGTATATGTTTTAGTGGCACAAAAAACCAAGAATGCCCTGAAGGAATCTCCTGCCAAGGATATTATCCGTAGCGGTTCCGGCGTACTGTTAATCGTCACCAGCGGTTATATCGGCGCTAACAGTTAAACCCATTTCTTATTACTGTCAATTTCAAGGGCCTGTTTTACAGGCCTTTTTGGTTTTTGACAGATGCCTGATGCCATTTTGGCTGCTAAAAAATTATCGCCTTTGTTGAATCTAATCAAGCCTTGAGGAAAAAGTAGGGTAAAAATCTTTATGTCAGCTATTTTTAATAAGTCTTTATGCTTAGCTGTCTGAAAAAGGACAACATCTGCGTTATTTTCTGGTTTAAGATTAATTGCATATAGCCTTTTCGTCATAGGTCAATAAGCAAAGCCAATTTGCTTAAGTCGTCTCAAGTGGAGCCAAGCGTTGCAAAGTGACTTTTTAAAATACGAAGCCAGTAGCAGTCAATTCAGACATCCGTTGTTTTATATAACCGTTTTAATGACCGTTGGATTTTTCAGTTCCCAGTTTTGGCCTGAGACACCCATATTCGATAACGTTGAAGCGTTTCTACCCTACCACTCCATGCTTGAGATGTTCTCGGTCACGGTCTCCTTAATGGTGTTTGCCATTGTCTGGAACAGTTTCAATAATGACAGGTCGATCAATCTGATATTTATCGCGGTGACCTTTCTTGCTGTTGGCGTAATCGATTTTTTCCACTCTTTCTCTTATTTTGGCATGCCGGATTTTTTTGGTGAGAATTCGACACAGAAAGCGTTGATATTCTGGATTTCTGCACGCTTGATTGCCGCCATCATGTTTCTCATGGTTGCTTTGATGCCGTGGTTCAATAACAGTTATGAAAACAATAAATACCTAGTATTGATTGGCGGGGTATTTGTCACAGGTGGGGTTTTACTGTCAGGAATTCATTATCCTCAATGGTATCCCGTGTTTTTTGTGGACGGTTATGGACTCACAGACTTCAAAATCATTATTGAATACTTCATTGTGGTGCTTCACTTTGCCACGGTGGCGCTGTTATTGACCAAAAAAGATGCCGTTGGCGTCAATTTTATCTGGTTTGCCTGTGCGGTTTGGTTAATGGCTTTGGCAGAGCTGTTTTTCACGCTTTATAGTAGCGTCAGCGATTTATATAACCTGGCCGGACATGTCTATAAAGCGGTCGCCTATATTATGGTTTTCAAGGCGTTGTTTTTGGCGTCCATCACCAGACCTTATAAGGAATTGGAGCAGCGTAGTGTCGAAAAGTTATTGTTGACGCAGTATGCGGTAGATAATAGCGGAGATCTGATTTATTGGCTGGATTATGATGGGCGTATTCTGTCGGTGAATGATGCGGTCAAACAAAAACTCGGTGTTCAGGCTGATGACATGATCAATAGCCATATAGGACGCTTTGAGTCGGCATTAGTGCCTGATAGTTGGAAACAGTTGCGAGAGCAGTTTAGCGAACACCATCAGTTGGTTTTGGATGGTGTGCATTTATGCCGCAACTCGGAAAAGTTCTTTTCTCAAGTACGTATTGTCTTTTTCAAATACCGCTCGCAGAATTATATTTGTCTATTTATTGCAGATATCACCGAACGAAAACTGGCATTGGAAAGCCTCGCTCGCAAACAAGAGCAGTTGGCTCAGGCGCAGCGTATTACCCATATAGGTAGCTGGGAATTCAACCTGGAAAGCAAAGAGACCGTTTGGTCTGAAGAGGTTTACCATATTCTGCAAGCCGATGAGAAGGTGGTCAAAGCCAGTTTCAACAATTTTTTACAGTATGTGCATAGTGACGACCGTCAAAGAGTGATAGACCATTACCAGCGTTGTTTAACCGATTATTCTCCCTACCATTTGGTACATCGTTTACAGTTGTTGGACGGTTCCAGCCGTTATGTTGAGACGCGTGCTGAGATGCAACGCATTAATGGCGAACCGGTTAGTCTGATTGGCACCATTCAAGACATCACCAAAGAACGTGAGCTTGAAGATCAAGCTTATCACGATCCCTTAACCGGCGTTTATAACCGACGTTTCCTTGATGAGAATATCTATAGTCTGATTGATAATTCTGTCATTAAGGAGCAAAACCTTTGCTATGTCATTTTCGATATCGATTTCTTCAAAGAAATTAATGATAACTATGGCCACGATTTTGGTGACAGAGTGTTAAAAGGGGTGGCCGAGTATTTGCAGCGGCAGGTTCGTGATTCAGATTTTGTCTGTCGTTTTGGTGGCGAGGAATTCGTTGTCATTTTCAACGACATCGAAATGCCTTCGGGCATGGAACGAATCGAAAAAATCCGTCATGGGGTTGGCAATCTGCAATTTATCAACCAGATTGATGATATCGTTAAAGTGAACCTTTCCGGAGGTATGGCTTGCACCAAAATACACGGTAATGATGCTAAACAGTTATTTGAATTGGCCGACCAAGCATTGTATTCGGCAAAACGAAGTGGCAGAAACCGTCTGAAGTTATGTGATAAAAGCAGCCTTGATTGATGCGTGGCATATGCCAATCAGATAGGCTTGATTTGGATCACTTGAATGTTGTCGTCTTCCAGTAACCATTCAATCTGGTATTGATAGAGTTGCACGCTAAAATGGCTACGTTTTTCAATATTACCGAAATGAACAGGTCTTGGATTGTGGGTTAAGGTGCTGCGTAGCAAAGCCTCAAACTGCGGATACTGCTGCTTGGCCTTGTTCAGAGCTTGTTGGCTGTTTGGAGAGATGGTGACTTGAATATGGTCACAGGATTGCGGAGCGGACTGGGCAAAACCTCCCGTTGCACCCTCGATCGTATCGGCATAGGGCAGATAGGGTTTGATATCGATAACCGGTGTTTGATCGATAATGTCGATACCGGAAACTTTGATAAATAGTTTTTTGCCTCGTTTTTCCCAGCCATGATATTTCATTACCGACATGCCGATAGGGTTAGGGCGATATGGGGATCGGGTGGCAAACACACCTTGACGTTTGGCGCCTTCACGAGGCGGCCTGACAGTAGGGCGCCATTGTTCAACAGGCTTGATTGCCTGATGGAAAATAAACATTACCCAGATATGACTGAAACCGTCCAGGCCCTGTAAGGCTTCGATTCGATTCCAAGGGGGTAACAGCTCAATCTCTCCTAGGTCACCTTCAATCAAGCCGGGCTGTCTGGGCACGGCAAACTTATCCTTGAACGGGCTGTGCAGATAACCGATGGTATGAATTGAAAATTCATTTAGATGCGTTGTGTCCATATCCGGGTTCACGGCCTCTGCTGTTTTAGGCGGTTTTTCGATAATTGATGACAAACTCGGTTTGCAGCTCATTGACCGGCATTTTATCGCCTCTTGCGGCTTGAGCCAACTGCATGGCCTGTTCGGCTTGATAACCGTGTTCGATCATCAAACATAATGCTAAGGTGCCGGCACGACCGCGTCCACCATGGCAGTGGATGGCCAAATGTGCGCCGTTTTGCAAATCCTCATTCAATTGTTGAATCAGTGTTTTGAGTTTTTCCGGCTCAGGCACATTCATGTCCTGTACCGGAAAATGGGTAAAGTCGATACCGAATTGCTCGCAAGTCTGTGCTTCAGTTTGCAGACTGAACTTTTCGATCTCTTGCGGCAACAGCAAACTGACCACTTTGCTGACACCTTTGGCATGATAAAACTCGATATCTGTCGTTAAGTTTTCTGTACTGGGTTTTGGCATTACCGATAACTGTCCGTTGCCAACGGCAGCGATGAAATAAAGTTGTGTGTTCATATGATTTTTATTTGCTTGTTTGCGACTATTTTAAGTGTTAAAAATGACATTGGGGTTACATTTAAGCGTTAAAAGTCCACTCTATGCACTGATAAAGACTGAATAGGCAGGTAAATATTTTTTGATTTATAACCAACTATAGTTAATTTTAATAACAAATCCATATTGTTAGGCTTTTAAAAGCGGACAAAAAGAGTAGACTGAAATTGTGAGTAATCTATTGTTCACTTAGTTTGGAGGTGTTTCTCTGGCTAGACGGTTATCAATAGGTTCGATTACGTGAACATCAGTGGATTCGATAGCAACAATAACTTAGAGCGGTGGAATTGGAAGTTAGCATGAAATACAAAGTGCGAGGTTAACCAAGCCGTGACCAAGTCAATATTTGAAAAGTCCGAGGCACTTCAACCCGAAGCGCATGAATTACTGGTTCAGGTTCACGCAATGTCAGTCATGCCTGACTATTGCGCACAGCGCAGTAGTCAGGTTTCGCCTCCTTTAAGTTCTCTCGCAAAAAAGACCTATTGCCGCAAGCTTTATAAATTGATGGGCTATGACTTTTCAGGTGTCGTGATAGGTCGCGGTAAACAAGTGACAAATTTCCAAGTAGGTGATCAGGTCTTCGGTATCAGCTATCAGTCCAACTATGATAGGTTGATCAACATTAACGAATTTGACCTGGTACGTCATAAACCTGAAAACTTGAGTTATGCCGAGGCCGCCGCATTGCCGTTTGGTGCCTTGAATGCTTTATATTTCATTAAGGCAGGACAGATTCAAGCCGGGCAAAAAGTGTTGGTTTATGGTGCCGACTCGGCGATAGGCATCAGTGCTCTGCAGTTGGCTCGTGCAATGCAAGCCGAAGTCACCGTGGTTTGCCAATCAAGAAACGCCGCCTTACTGAGTTTCTTAGGGGCAACGGTTGTATTGGATATCGATGAACCGATTGCTCCGATGTTGCATGACAGTTTTGATGTCCTGCTCGATGTGCAATCCAACCATCATTACAGCCGTCTGTGTAAATTGATCAAAGACGATGGTCGCTACATCGTGGCTTTTTATAGCTGGCGAACCTATTTCTGGCATCTTTGGAGTCTGCTCATCAGACAGCGCAGCCTCATCTCGATCAAGCAGCGCGATGCCGTCAATGCCGATGATCTGCTCTGGGTCGCCCATTTGGCAGAACAAGGTAAACTGATTCCGGTGATCGATCGTTTATTTGATTTTAGTGAGCTGTCGATTGCGATGGAATACATTCATCAAGAACCCGATATCGGCAGTGTCGTGCTCCAGTCTTGACTCTATGGTGCTTGTTGGTGCAGCTTGCTGTACCGTTTTAGGGTGTTTTCTGCATTTGGACGGTCTTTGAGCCTTCTTTGATTTACTGATTTTCGATTAAACTGTTGATTCGTTGGTTGAATCTTTTCTTGGTGGAGAAATCGCTTTAATCGATATCAATAGAGACTTGTTTGATGGTGCGTCGCATGGTTTTCACATCACAAAACATATCAAATAAAGAGGAGGTTAGTCATGCAAGAATTTATCAGTATATATAACAATAACAAAGACACGATTGAAAAGTTTGTGTTAGAGACCTTTCGGAACAATGCCCAGTGCATTGTCAATGACACCGATACCTTGCGCCAGTTCTTTCACATTCTGCAAAGCCTGGAACTGATTTATGTCAGTGATGAGAATTTTATCCAAACCTCAGCAAATATCTTCAAACACCGCAAGGTAGCCGCCGCCAAAGGGCGCAACCGTAATTATCTGGCATTACAAATGCAAGAGAAAGAAACCGACTACTTTATCAGCGCACCCTATATGAGTTCGGCAACAGGCGAGTCGTGCATTACCTTGATGGTCAAAGATGACAACCAGTATTTCTTTTTTGATTTTAATTTGAGTAAATTACTGGCGCGTTTCGGTCTGGTCGAGCGCCATCCTACTTTCAACTATGTGACTAAAGCCTTCTACTTGGGTATAGGTTTGTCATTGATGTTTTTCTCGATCATGTCGATCGGTTATGCGTTTTATGACTATATTTTGCAATTGCGTAATCCGGCTGAATACACGCTGGAAAGCGTCTTTAAACCGATTATCGCCTTGACGATGGGCTTGGCGATTTTCGATTTGGCGAAAACCATCCTTGAACGGGAAGTGGTTTATAAGGACTACTCTGATAAGAAAGATGAAGCGCGCCTGTTATCGAAATTTTTAACGGCTATTATTGTCGCCTTGTCGATTGAGGCATTGATGGTGGTGTTCAAGTTCGCTTTGCATGATCCTACCCAGATGCTGTCAGCTCTGTATCTGATTATCGGTATCGCGGTGATTATTGTCTCTTTGGCTTATTTCACATCGGTGAGCAGTCAAAAAGAGCGTGGCTCGAAATAAAAAAGACCATCGTCAAGCGATTGTCTTGGTAAACTTTGAACTTCTGTTTTAAGCCTTGTTGACAAGGGAGTGTAATGATGTTGAAAAAGCGTTTATCCGTTTTGCTTTCATCGCTACTTATGGCGGCCTCTGCGGTGCAGGCAAATGACTTTTATGAAGAGAAAAATATCGGCATGGAGCTCGCCAGAGACCTCGCCAGTGAAGCGATCAATGCCTGTCGTGACAAAGGTTATTCGGTCAGTGCGGTGGTGGTTGATAAACATGGCAATCAGCGTGTCGCCTTACGTGATGATTTTGCCTCGAAATTCACTTTGCAGATTGCCGAAGAAAAAGCCAATGCAACCATTATGTCCGGTCTTAAATCGGGTGAGTTCAGAAAGTTACGTGGTGATATTCGCCCGGAACTGAATCATATTGATGGCCTGATTATTATGGTCGGTGCGATTCCTATTACCAGTGGAGGCAGCCGAATCGGTGCAATCGGTGTCAGTGGTGCGCCGGGCGGTGAAAAAGATGAGGCCTGCGCACAAATTGCATTGGATAAGCTTGAAGACAGATTGGCCGGTTTCTAATCGATATTCAACTAATAATGGATCGATTTTCAGGTTAAAAATATTTCTGTTTAGGCAAAAAAACCACTTGGAGAATAAATCGCCAAGCGGTTTTTTATATTTAAACAGGGCTGTAAGGGCTATGTGTCAGGCAGTCATCTGCATAGTCCGCAATCATGACTTTTTCTTCATAAACAAAACGTTGTAAGGCTTCTTTAAACGGGTTTTCAGTCAAATAATGAAACGACTCGGTAATCACCGGGCTAAAGCCACGGGCGATTTTATGTTCGCCGCCGGCACCGGGTTCAAACACCATCAGCTTGTGTTTGATGGCGTAATCTATGCCTTGATAAAAACAGGTTTCAAAGTGCAGGTTCTTGATCTCTTGTGCCGCACCCCAGTGGCGACCATAAAGATGGGTTTGTGAGCGAAACAGCAAAGCACCGGCGAGCGTTTTGCCGTCTTTCTCGGCCAATAGCAAAACGATATTGTCTGGCATGGTTTGACCAATTTGCTGGAAAAAACCTAAATTCAGTGTCGGAGTGCTCCATTTTTCAATAAAGGTTTTTTGGTAGAAATAATCGAATTCCTGCCAATCTTGTTTGCTTGCTTGATGGCCGGATAATATGCGAAATTGAATATTGGCCTTTGCAATACTGTTTCTTTCTTGGCGGATGTTTTTGCGTTTTTTGGCCTTGAGCTGGCTAAGAAAATCAGCAAAGCTCTGGTAGTTTTGGTTATGCCAATGAAATTGGCAATCACGTCTTTTGATAAAGTCTTCTGCAAATTCGGTTTTTAGCAACACCTGGTCGCTATGTTCGGCAAACAGCAGATGGCTGCCGCTCATATTCAAGCGTTTGGCAAGGGCTTTAAATTCATTGATCAATAACTGTTGCAACTGTTTTTGACTCGTTGAATCCAGTGTCCGATCGACCAATAAACGTGGACCAAGAGCCGGGGTGTAGGGAATGGCGCAAACCAGTTTCGGGTAGTAGTTTAAACCGATATGGTTCCAAGCTTGTTCCCAGGCTTGATCGAAGACAAATTCACCATAATTATTATGTTTTTCATAAACCGGCATTGCCGCAATCAAGGTCTTTTCAGCATTCGCCGACTGGGCAAAGATGGCGATATGATGAGCAATCCAGCCAAAGCGTTTGCCGACACATTGATGATCTTCCAGTGCCTTAAGAAATTGATGCTTGGCAAAAGGGTAGTCGTGTTTGATTAAACGGTTCCACTGATCGGCATCTATTTCAGCGATTTGGTTGTGGATCTCTATCTGAAAGTCTAGCTTGTCTGTATCCATGGATGCGTTATAAATCCTTTGTTTGCCCGCTAAGAGAGATTATTTGAGTGATATCATACCGGGCAAAGCAGGTTTTGATAAAGCGCTTAATTTAGAAAGCTCCGTGACGATAGTCGGAAAATGCCTGTTCGACTTCCTCAGGAGTATTCATGACAAAAGGCCCGCCTCTGGCAATCGGTTCATTGATTGGCAAGGCGCTGACATATAAAAATCGTGCGCCGTCTGCATCGGTGCGGATGTCAATCTGTTCACCATCGGCCAATACCGCCAATTCATTAGCTTGCAACGCTGGGCTGTCTTCGATGAATAGACGACCTTCAATTACATAGATAAAAGCCGATGCATCGCTTTGAATCGGCTCAATAAAGCTTTGATTCGATTCCAATTGCACATCAAACATTTGTGGGTTGATGAAGTTATTAATAACCGGGCCTTGGCTGCCATATTGGGTTTTACCGGTGATCACTCTAACCTCGCCGCTTGCACGGGATTCGGTCACCAGCTGTTGCGGCTTGTATTCCTGATAACCCGGTTCGGTCATTTTGGCGTGGCTGGGTAAATTCACCCAAAGCTGAAAACCGCTCATCAGGCCGTTTTCCTGTTCCGGCATTTCAGAATGGATAATGCCTTTTCCGGCCGTCATCCATTGTACGCCGCCTGGTTCGATAACGCCTTCATGACCATGATTGTCTTTGTGGCGCATCTTGCCGGCAAGCATATAGGTTACCGTTTCGAAGCCCCGGTGTGGATGTGGGGGAAAGCCGGCAATGTAATCATCCGGATTATCCGATTGAAAATGATCCAGCATCAAAAACGGATCGAGAAAATTAAGTTCCGGACTGCCAATCATTCGGGTTAAACGCACCCCCGCACCATCAGAGGCGGGCATGCCACGCGTTTTGAGTTGAATTTTTCGGGTTCGTAAAGACATAGCTGTTCCTAAGGATTTAATTAAGCCATATCGCGTTTGGCATCAATTGACCAAGCGCCAGCGCCCATATGCGCCACCATTAACAGACCACCGGTAATTGCGATGTTTTTCATAAATAGGATGTATTGCATCTGATCGGCCAGATTGAAGTGGAACAAGAAACCGGCCAATAAAGTAAACCCGGCAAGGCTCACTGCAGCTAGTCGTGTGCAAAAACCAACCATTAACATCAAGCCCGCGACAATCTCGACAAAAATAACCGCCGGAAGCAGTTCAGGCATAACCCCCATCGCTGACATATAGCCTTGAGTGCCTTCATAACCTGAAATCTTGTTAAAACCGGCGATGACAAAAATCAGTGCCAGCATAATACGGGCGACAGGGGCAAAAATCGATGCTTGTAACAATTCGTTCAGTTTCATGCTGTGTTCCTCCAATAGGAAATAAGAATAATAAAATTACTGCTTTTAGTGCTTTAGCTTGAATATGGCTATAGATTACTCCTTGCTATATCAACAATAAATAGGCAAAATTCAAACTGAGTGTTCTCTTTTTTAGAACAAATAAAGTGGAAGACAGGATAGGTTAATGGGTCAGTTGGAAGACATTCAGGTTTTTATTCGTGTGGTGGATGCCGGTAGTATCAGTAAGGCAGCTGAACAGCTTAATATCGCCAAGTCGGCGGTAAGTCGCCGTTTATCGGAATTGGAAGAGCGTTTGCAAACAAAACTGATACAGCGTACGACACGTAAATTTCATCTGACCGATGCCGGTAAACTCTATTATGAAAAGGCGTTGCAGGTTGTCGATTCGGTTCAAGAGCTGAATGATGCGGTTAACGATGATAATGAGTCTATCGAAACCAAATTAAGGATTTCGATTCCGTTATCGTTTGGTTTATTGCATATGAGTGATGCGATAGACGGGTTCGTTAAACGATATCCTAAGTTGGAATTGCAGGTTTTGATGTCTGATCAGACAGTGAATCTGGTTGAATCGGGTATTGATATCGCCTTTCGTATCGGGCAGCTAGCCGATTCCAGTATTCAAGCCAGACGTATTGTGCCAATTGATTTTGTGCTTTGCGCTAGCCCGAGTTTTGTGGAGAAAGTAGGTGACATAAACAGTTTGGCGGATTTGGCCGATAAGCCCTATCTACGTTATCAATCTGCCGATTCGCAAGCGCTGGAGATGATTAACCCGCAAGGTCAGTCGGAAATTATCTATCCGCAAGGGCGTTTGCAATCCAATAATGGCGAATTCTTGCATAAGATGGCGGTAAAAGGGCACGGTTATGTATTGATGCCCAGATTTATCAGTTGGCAGGCTCTACAAGCTAATGACTTGATTGAACTGTTGCCCGATTACACCATTCCTGAAACCTATGGTTATGCGGTTTATCCGCAGAATCGTTATCTATCACCGATTGCGCGAAAGTTTATCGATTATCTATTGGATTATTTTGCCGAGTATCGCGTTTGGCAGCAGGGCGAGTGAATTAATGAGAGGGTAGGGAGTGCGGACCTTCAATAACCGTCTGTCAACGGATACTGCGTCCGCTTGGCAATGGTAATCACAAATAATGTGATGATTTCTGATGACAATAACTGCGCGAACCAAAGTTTTTAATGCATGCTGTCATTGTTATCGGGAAACAGGCGTTGCTGACCCATCAATAACTCAATCTCTTCCTGGCTGAGGTATTGATATTGCGCATCGTATTCTCTGGCGACCGGGCTTGGCAATTCAAAATGCAGGTGTTGCATCTGCGTCTGGTTCAGGTTGCTGACAAACTTCTGCAGAGCTTGAATGACTTGACCGCTTAGATCGCGATTGGATTGCTCGAGAATAATATCATGCAGTTGATTGACCCAGTTTAACTGTGTTTGCCTGACTAGCTCGGAATGCTCTTTTAGATTGCCATTACGCATCGCTTGATGATAACCGGCGGTTAAGTTTTTGATATCTTCTATAATAAGCTCGGCAATACGAATGGTTTGCTCGGCTTGATTTTCCAAACGCTGGTCAATAAAGTCCAGACAGGTTTGCACTTTTTCGGTGGTATTCATTCTGGCCATAATTTAGCTCCTGATAAGCAGGTTATTGAACTTTAAAAATTGTATGTAAAAGCTGTAAAGTCATTTTTCTGGTGCCAAAAAAATGACGGTTTGAGCTTGTTTTAGCAAATAAAAAGCTTGTTTATCAGTGATATATCAAAGGGTGTGCCAGCTTTGAGTTTAATGCGCCTAATTGTTTAATGTATGCATTTAGGTTGTTTTTTTAACTTGTTGTAATCTAATGTTTATTTTTTATGTTTTTTTATTTTTTGAATTGTGTTGGTGGTGTTGAAAAATCAGTTAAACCACAAAAAAGTCGAAAAACTGTCACTGCTTTGGGCGCAGTTCATCAAGGCGTTTGATTAGCTCTAATTTGTGCAACAGGTTGCCATTGCGCAATAATTGTTGAAACAGGTGAATGCTTGGTTAAATTCACCTTGTGCAGACGAATAAGACGCACCTTTGAATTGTCAAAGATGCGTTAGCCGTTTATTAAAATAGAGAAATACTAAGGCGCTGTCCATTCTGCTTTCAGTCCTCCAGCCTACACAGAGTGTCAGGGTTTTAGCTTAGTCTGACTGTGCCGTTAGGCAAAAGAGGGTTTGCCAGTTTACCTTAAGGGCAAAACCCGAAGAACAATCCTGTCAATTCGCACAATCCTTGGTTGAATTAAGAGTAGAATACGCGATATGTTTTTTTTGTGTTCAGCGCGTCTTTGCCCTCTTTTCACAAGGCTTTAAAATCGCCGGTTTTGCAAGGTGACGAATGGTCCAAACAATTGCGTTGCCGACATCATTTTAAGCCAATCGCGATCCGCAAGCGTTATGCCGGTGGCAGAGATTGGACGGATCGTCAGAGGAGGAGTGACACTAAAGTCCTCGTGCGTTTTACAATCACTGAATCAGTCGATGGCAGGAGTTTTTAGTTAGCTGTTTATGATAGAGATTATTTACCGACATACGGATTTTTTGGTGATTGATAAGCCCGAATCGATGAGTTTTCATAGTGAGCAGGGTGCTGGTGTGATTGCTCAGTTAGAGGCGCAATTACAAGCAGAGGGTGAGCAAGATGTGCAATTGTTTGCCGTGCATAGACTCGATAAGATGACATCGGGATTATTATTGGTGGCTTTAAATAAAAAAGCGGCCAACTATTTTCAAACCCAGTTTAGCGCACGCCAGATCGATAAACTCTATCTGGCGATGGCCGGAAATAAACCGAAAAAGAAACAGGGCTGGGTCAAAGGTGATATGCAACCTGCACGGCGTGGCAGTTGGAAATTGATTCCGAGCCAGAATAATCCTGCGCTAACTCGTTTTAAATCGTTTGCTTTGAGGCCCGGGGAGCGTCTGTATCTGTTAAAACCCTTGACGGGGCGTACTCATCAATTACGAGTCGCGTTAAAGTCTTTATCGGTACCTATTTTTGGCGATAGGCGCTATGCCAACCTGGAGCAGGCAAGCCTTGATCAGCGCGGTTATCTGCATGCCTACGCCCTGGCGTTTGATTATGCTAATGAGCATTTTGACTTCAGATCCGTACCAAAGCAGGGTGAGCGTTTTTTAACGGCTGAATTTCAACAGTGGTTGACTTCGCAACAGGATGTCTGGTCGTTGTTTGATTAAGATGAATGGAATTTACGGTATTTTTTATGGATGATACAGGTGCTAAACAGCCGTTCTGGCAGACGAAAACCCTTGATGAGATGACCCAGCAAGAATGGGAGTCCTTATGCGACGGTTGCGGTCTGTGTTGCCTGACCAAGTTGCAGGACGAAGAGACCGAAGAGATCGTCTATACTCGCGTTGTCTGCAGTTATTCGGATCCCAAAACCGCACAATGCACCGATTATTCCAACCGTTCCAGCAATGTACCGACTTGTGTGCCTTTAACGCGTGAGCGTGTCGCCGAGTTTGATTGGTTACCCGATACCTGTGCTTATCGTATGATCTATCGTGGTCAAGGTTTGGCCGATTGGCATCCGCTGGTTGCCGGCAATAGCGAGGCGATTGTTAATGCCAATATCAGCTTGAAGGCGATTGCTGTGGTGGTCGATTCAGGCGATCTTGATTATGAAGACTATATTATGGAAAAGCCTTGTTAATTTGGTTTTTAAAATTTTCTTGGCATAAAAAAGCCCGCATCTAGCGGGCTTTTTTGATTGGCAAGATGCCCAAGCCTTTAATTAGTGCTGGACGCCGCCATCACCATGAGCGTGACCGTGAGCCAGCTCATCTTCGGTAGCATCACGTAAACCGATAACTTCGACGTCAAAAGTCAAATCCATGCCGGCAAGCGGGTGATTGCCATCAACGGTTACCTGGTCACCGTCAATAGCCGTGATTTCTACTGAGTGCATGCCTTGTTCAGACTGGGCTTCAAAACGCATACCCACTTCAAGGTTATCAACGCCCTGGAACATTGAGCTTGGTACGGTTTGCACCAACGCATCAACACGATCTCCGTATGCGTCGGCAGCGGCAATAGTCGCTTTGAACTTATCGCTGACGTTTTTGCCTTCCAATTCTGATTCCAAACCTGGAATGAGATTGTTGTGACCGTGCAGGTAAGCCAGCGGATTACCATTGGATGCATCGATTTGCTCGCCGGTTTCATCAGTTAATACATATTCGATTAGCGCCACTTTGTCTTTTTGGATGCTCATTATAGATTCCTAGATTTTAAAATTTAAAATGTCTTGGCTATGATAACGTTTCAAGTTAACTCTTGCAGTGCTTTTGCCATCAACGACACAGATTAATGATGATGACCGCCAACACCGTGAGCATGGCCGTGCTCCAATTCTTCTGCACTGGCTTCACGCACCTCAACCACTTGAATGGCGAAAGTCAGGTCTTTACCGGCAAATTCATGGTTGCCGTCGACGGTGACAGTGTTTTCCTGTACGTCGGTAATGACAACCGAGTGAAACCCTTCTGCGGATTGGGCTTCAAAACGCATACCCACTTCTAAGTTGTCAACGCCTTGAAACATCGCTTTAGGTACATTGTCTTGAATCAGGTTTTCTTGAACCGGACCGTAGGCTTCTTCCGATTCGATTGTGATGGTAAATTCATCACCGGCTTGCTTGCCGTTTAAGGCTTTTTCCAAGCCTGGGATCAAGTTATGGTGACCGTGCAGATAAGCCATAGGCTCGTTATCGGTTTTTTCAATTAAGTCGCCATTTGAATCGCTTAACTCAAAGTGGATTAACGCTACGCTATTGTCTGCAATTTTCATAAGTGTCCGTCTTTTTTATTGGTAAAAACGTTATCATACTTTAATTAAGATTATTTTCAGCACTAAAGCCTAGGAGGGTGGTACGCATGTTGTGGATTAAGACAATTCATATTTTATTTATGATGTCTTGGATGGCGGGAATTTTTTATCTGCCGCGAATTTTTGTCCATTTTGTTGAAGGCAAAGAAGCCGGTCAGGATGTCAGTCGTTTGGCGATAATGGCGCTTAAACTCTATAAGTTTATGACCATTATGATGTGGCTCACTCTAGCAAGTGGTTTATGGCTTTGGTTGGCTTATTTTCCGATTGCAGAGGGTATGGGTTGGTTGCACGTCAAGTTATTGTTTGTGCTGTTGTTGATCGCTTATCATTATTGGGCGAGGGCAAGGATGTTGGAAATGCAGCAGGGGCAACTTGACCACAGTGGCGTTTATTATCGTTGGGCGAATGAGATTCCATTGCTGTTTGCCACGGTTATTCTGATAATGGTGGTGGTTAAACCCATTTGATTTGTAGCGAAATGAATATTGAATGCAAATAATAATAGATATCATTTACATTTGTTTGCGGTGCGGGCATAATAGCGCCTGCAATAAATTATGCTTTTCATAAAAGAGGTGGGTATATGAAATATAAACTAAAGCGTGTTGCCTCAGCCGTGCTGATGGGTGCGATGCTCTCTGCTAATGCTTATGCCATAGAAGATATTCAGGTGAATGGACTGATCGAAGCATCCTTGTCACAAGTTGAAAGCAATGATGCTCAAGGTGCGATTGATACTGTTGAGATCGGTTTTCTTGCCAAGATCAACAACACTTTTGATGCAGAGTTGGTTTTGCTTGATGAATCTTTGGGAACCGATGCGCATACCGGTGTAGGTATTGATCGGGCGGTCATCAACGCCAATCTTGGTGCCGGTGTGTTGAGTCTGGGTAAGATGACTGTGCCATTCACCATGGGTGACAGCTTTATGATTTCTGATCCTGTGACTTTGGAAGAGCCTGTTGGAGTGGGGGCGCAATTCAGTGGATCGCTGAACAATCTGGCTTACAGCATCTATACCACAACACCTGATAACGACTACACGCAAACCGGCGATAATCAATTTGGTGACCTTTATGGCGTGAGCCTTGATTATGTGCCAGCAGATAATGCATTATTTCACGCCAGTTGGGTTTCGGTGGATGGCGAGACGTCTTTTTCAGCAGGTGTAGAAGCTGGAATCTCACAATTTGTGATTATGAGTCAATACACCAATATGGCAGGTGAGGTCGAACCAAGATTGAGTTCTGAAATGGCTTACGACTTCGGTTTTATGACGGCAGCCGCAGGTATTCAACGTGGCGGCGATGCCAAGAGATACCGTCTGTTTGGTCTAAGTCAGCAGTTTAGTGATAATTTTGAAGGTAAGTTCGAATACCTTGATAATGTCGATGATTCTGAAACAACCTATACCATGCAGGTGGCTTATAGCTTTTAACTAGTGGTTGCAGAATTCAGCGATAAAAAAACCGCAGCAGTGCGGTTTTTTTGTTTTAATCAGCCGTTTTTTTATTTGATAATCGGAAAAACGATCGCGTGATCCATTTCCAGTTTAATGCCGATTTTCGAACCGACTTTATGGTCATGGTGGGATTGACTCATGCACAAAGCACGTTCGCCATTCGGTAATTTCAAGGTGAACAAAAAGTGTGAACCGCGAAAAGCGCGGTTAACCACTTCAAGTTTCCATTCGCTGTCATCATCATGCAGAATATCATCCGGTCGCACCAGTACCGCAACCTCATCACCGGTTTTGGCACCGAAAGGCAGGTGTGCATTCAATAAACCGAGTTCGGTATGCACTTGATGACAATCACAGACTAACCCTGAGATTAATACGCCCTGACCGACAAAGTCGGCAATAAACGGATGCGCCGGTTTATGGTACAGGTTGTAAGGTGTATCCCATTGTAATAATTTACCGTCTTTCATTACGCCGACAAAATCGGCCAATGCAAAAGCCTCATTTTGATTATGGGTAACCATTAAAGCAGTGATCTGCTCGGCCTTGAGGATATTGCGCAGTTCATAAGCCAAGGATTCGCGCAATTCGATATCCAGTCCGGAAAACGGCTCATCAAGCAATAAAGCCTTGGGTTTCGGTGCTAAGGCACGAGCCAGGGCGATACGTTGTTGTTGGCCGCCGGAAAGTTCATGCGGATAACGCTCTCCCACATCGGGCAAGCCAATCAGGTTAAGTAGCTCGTTGATGCGTTCATTTTGCAGTTTTTTTGATAGTTTACTGATACCGAATGCGATATTTTGCCTGACCGTGAGGTGAGGAAATAAAGCATAGTCCTGAAACACCATGCCGATATCGCGATACTCCGGATCAAGTTGATAGTGGCTGGTCGCTATACAGGTGTCGCTAAAGCAGATTTCGCCGTCACTGATCGGCTGTAATCCGGCGATACTCATCAATAAGGTGGTTTTGCCGCAACCACTAGGCCCTAGCAAGCAGCCAATCTCTCCGGATTTGAGGTGCAGGCTAATGTCTTTTAAAACCTGTACGCCATCATAGGCACTTTTGATGTTTTTTAAACTGAGTTCAGCCATGTGGTTTTCCAATTAGTTTACTCAATAAAATGACCGGGATAATCCCGGTAGCGACTATCAGTAGTGCCGGTAAACCGGCATCGGCGAGACGTTCATCAGAAGCCATCTCATAAGCTCTTACCGATAATGTATTAAAATTGAAGGGTCTGAGAATCAAGGTTGTCGGCAGTTCTTTCAGTACTTCGACAAATACCAAAATAAAAGCACTGATAAGGCTGGTTTGCAGTAATGGAAAATGAATCTGTCTGATAATTCGCCAACGGCTTGCACCAAGTGTTCGTGCCGAATTTTCCAGCGATGGTTTGACCTGTTTGAGCCCGGCATCAACGCTTTGCAAAGCCACGGATAAGAAACGGAACATATAGGCGAATACCAACGCGAATAAGGTGCCGGATAGAATCAAGCCAACCTGATAATCAAATTGCGCCATAGTCCATTTATTGATCAATTGATCCAAGCCTGCCAACGGAATAATGACCGCAACGGCAATCACCACACCTGGAATCGAGTAACCGAGTGTGGCAAAACGGCTAATACCGGCAACCGCTTTATGATTCGCCAAACGATTGGCATAGGCAAGCATCAAGGCCAGTAACAGAGTTAAGCTTGCGGTGATGAAAGCCAGATAGAAGCTGTTCCAGATTAAACCGATAAACTCACTGTTTAGACCGTATTCTGCGGTAGTAAATGCCCAGTAAAGCAGTTGCAATCCAGGCACGATGAAACCGAACAGAATCGGCATGCTACAGATCAGGATTGCGATAAGAGCCTGGCGTCCGTTAAGGACATTTAAGCTGTTATCATTGCTTTTGCGTCCCTGGCTAAAGTACTGCGCTTTTTTGCGTGACCAGTGTTCAACCAGCATTAAGGTCAAGACAAAACCGAGCAGTAGCAGTGACAGTTGAGCCGTAGTGGTGGTGTCGCCAAATCCGGTCCAAGTCCGGTAGATACCGGTAGTGAAAGTGTCCACCCCAAAATGCTGCACGGTACCGAAATCGGCCAGAGTCTCCATTAATGCCAGAGTTAGGCCGGCAATGATCGCAGGGCGCGCCATCGGCAATGCCACTTTGAAAAAGCTTTGATAAGGTCCGCACCCCAAGGTGCGGCTGGCATTCATAAGTTGTTGCCCGTTGGCGGCAAAGGCGGCACGAGCCAGTAGATAGACATAAGGATAGAGTACTAAAGAGAACATGACAACCGCGCCACCTAATGAGCGCACCTCGGGAAACCAGCTGGTAACGGTCTGCGCGGCAAAAAACTGGCGTAAATAACTTTGCACAGGTCCTTCGAATTCAAGTAGGCCGGTATAGGTATAGGCAATGATATAGGCTGGCATCGCCAGCGGCAATAACAGCGCCCAGTGAAAAACATCTTTACCCGGAAACTGGTACTGACTGATTAACCACGCACTGGGCACACCTAGAAGCAAGGCACCGATGGTCACGCCAAACATCAGCCAGAGCGAGTTGATAATATAATCCGGTAGCAGGGTGTCGGCAAGATGCGCCCAATTGGCATTGGTCGGTTCAAATAAAAAGCTCAACAATACCCATAAAGGTGTGGTTAACAACAGGGTAATCAGCAAGGTCGCCATAAACCAAGGGTTTATCAATAATTTCATCGTCGGCTGCTGTAAAGTTTGTCTAAGCTTTAAAGTCAAAGCCATGTTTGGCAACCTTTGTCTTTTGGTCTGTTATATTTTGCTCGGCTATGGGGGCTATTCATTGAGCAAGCGGCAGCGAAGGCCAACGAAAAAAAGGCTTGTATGGCAAAAATCATAGAATCCTGTCCGGAAAAGGTTTAAACGCAAAGGCTTAGCTAGTCAATTTATATTGTCAATCTGGTTGTTATAAAAACAATGCTATTGTAAATGATAATAATTGTTATTTACAAGTTGATATTATAGAATTTTTGATCAAATCACGAAAATTTAACGCTTTTTCTGAGCTAATTGATAAAAAGGGGCAGGAGATGAAGATAGAGATTGATGACAACTTGTTATTTGAGCTGATGCAAACCGGTCAGATCAATGCGCATCAATTGCAGTGCTTGGATCATGATTCAAAACAACAGGTGCGAAACTTTTGTTTACAGCTTTGTAAACAGGAAAGCTGCCAGCATTGTCAGTGGCGAGAGCACTGCCATTCAAACAAGATTGAGCAGGCCATTCCGATTTCGTTGTTAAAACGGTCTGTAAACACTATTAATTGAAGCGTTTTATTTGTCATCTAATTTTGCGCTTAGGCTGGGTGTTGACAGGTGAATAGGGTAGAATAGCGCCAGCAGAATTTTGGAGTAAATTATTATGTCTATTCGCCAGCCTACCGTTGGAGTTATTAGTCTTGGTTGCCCGAAAGCGACCGTTGATAGTGAGCGTATCTTGACGCAGTTACGTACTGAAGGATACCAGTTGACCAATAGCTATCAGGATGCCGATACCGTTATCGTCAATACCTGTGGTTTTATCGATAGCGCGGTGCAGGAATCTTTGGATACTATCGGTGAGGCTTTGCAGGAAAACGGTAAGGTAATCGTTACCGGTTGTTTAGGTGCCAAAGAACAGCAGATCCTTGATGTGCATCCAAAGGTTCTGGCCGTTTCCGGTCCAGCGGCTTACGAAGAAGTCTTGAGCGCCGTTCATAATGTGGTCGAGCCGCCTAGTCATAACCCTTTTGTTGATTTGGTGCCACCGCAAGGCATTAAGCTGACCCCTAAGCATTTTGCGTATCTGAAAATCTCGGAGGGATGTAATCACCGTTGTACCTTCTGCATTATTCCGTCAATGCGCGGTGATTTGGTAAGTCGTCCGGTCAGTGAGGTGATTTCCGAAGCGAAACGTCTAAAAGAGGCGGGGGTAAAAGAGCTGCTGGTGGTCTCTCAGGATACGGCTGCCTATGGTGTCGATACCCAATATAAAATGGAATTTGCCGAAGGTCGTCCAACCAAAACCTCAATGGTCGGTTTATCCGAAGCCTTGGGCGAGCTAGGTGGCGTTGATGAATTCTGGGTCCGTTTACACTATGTTTATCCTTATCCAAATGTTGAGGAAGTGATTCCTCTAATGGCCGAAGGCAAAATCCTGCCTTATCTGGATATGCCGTTACAGCACGCTAACCCTCGGGTACTCAAAGCGATGAAACGTCCCGGGAATGTCGAAAAGACACTGGAACGCATCAATAAATGGCGTGAGATGGTACCGAACCTGACGATTCGTTCGACCTTTATTGTCGGTTTCCCGGGCGAAACCGAGGAAGAATTCCAAGACTTACTCGATTTTATCGAAGCGGCGCAATTGGATCGTGTCGGTTGCTTCCAGTATTCACCGGTAGAAGGGGCCACTGCTAACGAGATCGCCGAGCAGGTACCGGATGATATCAAGCAAGAGCGTTTTGATCACTTTATGAAGTTGCAGCAGCAGATCAGTGCGGCAAAAATGCAAGCCAAAGTGGGTCAGGTCATGCAGGTTCTGATCGATGAAATTGACGATAAGGGTGCGGTCGCGCGTTCCATGGCCGATGCACCGGAAATCGATGGTATGGTGTTTATTGATGACGCTTTCCATCTGCAGCCAGGGCAGTTCGTCAAGGTTGAGATCATTGGTGCCGATGAATATGACCTTTGGGCGAAAACCATCGAAGAGTTTGAGCCACAGGAAAACTCTTATGTTGAGCTGGGTTAATTGAATTATTAGTCGAACAGGATTGTCGAGCCAGGTTCTCGCAAGCAATAAATTGGTGCTCTTGCACGATGCCTCTCAAAAGGAGCTTTTAAGCTCCTTTTTTTATCTCTTCAAATAACCTTTAAGCCTTTTCATTATGATTAAATCACGGTAGTCTATTAATGTTTCGATGATATTAATCCAAGCTAGGAGATTGATATGCAAAGAATTTTAATAGTCGGTGGTGGTGCCGGCGGTTTGGAGTTGGCGACCAGGCTTGGCAATACTCTAGGCAAACAAAAGCTGGCGCATATTACGCTGCTTGATCAGAACCGGGTGCATGTCTGGAAACCCTTATTGCATGAGGTGGTTGCCGGTTCTTTTGATACCGGCATGGAATCATTGAGTTATCGTGCCCACAGTGCCGACAACCACTACGATTTCCGTCTCGGTCGTTTGGCTTCGATTGATCAGGACAGGCAGAAGGTGGTGCTAGAACCTCAGTTTGACCATCATGGCAAACAGATCCTTGAATCACGCCAGATCTCCTATGATTATCTTGTTATCGCGGTCGGTTCGCAGTGTAATGATTTTGGCATCTCGGGTGTCAAAGAACACTGTTTCCGTCTGGATTCCGCCCCTGAGGCAGAAGACTTACATCTGACGTTTCTTAACCGTTTTCTGCAATTTTCCGAAGCCCAGGCCGGTCAGTTGGGTAGTTCCAATCAGCCGGTGCATATCGCCATTGTCGGCGGCGGAGCCACCGGAGTCGAATTGGCCGCGGAACTCTATAATGCGGTGGATCGTTTTGAGCAGGTAGGTATCCGTAAGATCCATCATCAAAGCCTAAGGGTTACGCTGGTTGAAGCGACCGATCGGATTTTACCGGTGTTGCCTGCAGAAATCGCCCTGAAAGCGCAAAAGACCTTGTTTAAACAGGGGGTTGACGTATTGACCAATGTGCAGGTTAAAGCGATTGAAGAGAACTGCTTAGTGACTCAGCAGGCTGAAGGCGAGCAAAGAATCAATGCCGATATTCTGGTTTGGGCGGCAGGAGTGAAGGCACCGGAATTTCTTAATAAGCTCGGTTTGCCGACGAATCGAATCAATCAACTGGTTTGCCAACAAAGCCTGTTGGTACAAGGATGCAGTAATATTTTCGCGCTAGGCGATTGCGCCTCGATAATGGGGGCAAATGAGCGTCCTGTTCCGGCCACGGCGCAAGCGGCCAGTCAACAGGCTAAGTTGTGTGGCGATAACCTTATTGCCTGTATCGATGAGAATCGCCGTGCATTAAAGCCATTTGTCTATCACGATCACGGCACCCTGGTTTCATTGAGCCGTTTTCAAACTTTGGGCAACTTGCTTGATGACCTGTTTCATAAAAACTGGTTTATCGAAGGCAAAATCGCCCACTGGGCTTATATCAGTCTGTATCGACAGCATCAGCATGCATTGCACGGCGGCTTTAAAACCTTGATTATGATGTTGGCTTCAAGTATTCAAAAGCGCATTAAACCCAAATTAAAGCTTTACTGATTGGCCGCACAAGCCAATTATCAGGCTGCAAGATTTTATTGCGGCGCTTGGAAAATGCCTTATTCGTTAGGCTCGGTCATCATGCCGCGACGTTCTCTTGCTTGATCAATCGTACCGATGCATTCGACATCGGTGTAACCGTTTTCCAGTAAACGATCGGTTGCCCGTTTGGCACGTTTACCAAGCTGGCAATAGACTTTAATCGGTGTGTTTTTATCGCTGATGTAATAGCCGATGTCATCAAGCAGTTGATCAATGGGGATATTCAAATCGCCTTTGATGTGATCAGCGGCATATTCGTCCGCATTGCGTACATCGAGCCAAACCGCTTGTGTGTCATCCATACTCGGTTTTTCGCCAGCGTGGTTATCGGCGATGGCCAATTGCAAAAACAGGCTGAATACTAAAAAGCTTGTGAAGATCAGCGCATTTTTTAAAAACGGGTTTGGTGATAATTGTGTCGTATTCATAACAACCTCCAATTTGAAACAGACGATTTGAAACCTAGGGTAAAATCAGTCGTGACCGGTCATCTTTTCGAACTCTAGCAGCATCTGTTGAGTGGTCAGAATACTGTCCGGGTTGAGGCTTAAAGAATCGACACCTAAGTTGACCAAGAATTTTGCCATTTCCGGGTAGTCGGACGGTGCCTGACCGCAGACGCTGGTATGCAGGTTGTTGCGTTTGGCACCTTCAATTGCCCATTGCAGCATTTTTTTCACGCCGTTATTGCGTTCGTCATAATTTTCCGCCACCAGTTCGGAATCCCTATCCACCCCCAAAACCAGTTGAGTCAAGTCATTGGTGCCGATGGAGATGCCATCAAAGTAAGGGGCGAATTCATCAATCAATAAAACATTATTAGGGATTTCGCACATCATGTAGATTTTTAGGCCGTTTTCGCCACGACGCAGGCCGTTTTGCGCCAAGGTGCTGATCACTTGTTTGGCTTCTTCGACACGGCGCACAAATGGAATCATGATTACTAGGTTGCTAAAGCCCATCTGTTCGCGAACTTGGCGAATCGCTTTGCACTCCAATTCAAATGCTTCGGCAAATTGTTTCGAGATATAACGTGATGCACCGCGAAAACCGATCATTGGATTCTCTTCTTTGGGTTCAAAAAACTGGCCGCCCAATAGGCTGGCGTATTCATTCGATTTGAAATCGGACAAACGAATCACCACCGGTTTTGGATAGAAGGCGGCGCATAAAGTGGCTATTCCCGAAGCGAGGCGTTCGACAAAAAAATCGCCGCCATTGGCATAGCGCTCAGTCAGCTGTTCGATTTGGGCGCGAATCTCGTTGTCGTCTATCTGATACGGTTTTAATAAAGCCATCGGGTGGGCTTTAATAAAGTTATTGATAATAAACTCCATTCTGGCCAGTCCGACACCCTGATTGGGTAAAAAACTGGTTTGAAACGCCAAATCCGGATTGGCGATATTGAGCATCAGCTGGGTTTTAGTCTCTGGCAGGTTGCTTAAGTCGGTTTGCGTCACTTGATAAGGGATCTTACCTGAATAGACCTTGCCAGTTTCCCCTTCGGCACAGGATACGGTGACAAAAGGGTTGTTATGCAGGGTTTCTGTGGCATTACCGCAACCGACAATCGCCGGTATTCCCAGTTCACGGGCAATAATCGCGGCATGACAGGTGCGTCCGCCACGGTTGGTGATGATCGCCGAGGCGATTTTCATAATCGGCTCCCAATCAGGGGTGGTGATGTCCGATACCAACACTTCGCCAGCCTTAAAATCATGAATGTTGTTGGCGCTGGCAATCACATGCGCTTGACCCTGAGCGATTTTTTGGCCAACACTGCGTCCGGTGGTCAGCACTTCGGTTTGTTTAGGCACATCAATCTGATAGCTGTGTAATAGATTGTGTGACTGCTGTGAGGCGACGGTTTCCGGACGAGCCTGGACAATATAGAGTTTGCCGTCAATGCCGTCTTTGGCCCATTCCATATCCATCGGCTTGGGTTTACCGGCTTTGTCGGAGTAATAGTCTTCAATGCGTATCGCATAATCGGCAAGTTGTAAAACCTCATGTTCGGCAAGACAGAATTGCTGTTGCTCCGCGGGTGCGGTGGCGATATTCACAACCGGATTTTTAGTGGTGTCTTTGGAATACACCATTTTGATTTTCTTATTCCCCAGGTGTTTTTTGAATATGGCTCTAAAGCCTTGTTTGAAGGTCGGTTTGTGAATATAGAATTCATCCGGTTCCACTGCGCCTTGGACCACGTTTTCTCCCAGGCCGTAGGCGCCGGTGATAAAGGCGGCGTCTTTAAAACCGCTTTCGGTATCAATCGAGAACATCACCCCGGAACAGGCCAAATCGGAACGTACCATTTTTTGCACACCGATAGACAGGCCTACCGAGAAATGATCAAAGCCGTTATCAAAACGATAGTGGATCGCGCGGTCGGTGAAAAGGCTGGCAAAACAGCGTTTGCAGGCATTGATTAAAGCACTTTCACCCTGCACGTTAAGATAAGTGTCCTGTTGACCGGCGAAACTGGCGGTGGGTAAATCTTCGGCCGTTGCCGAGCTGCGAATCGCCAAGCTGATGTCGCTATCAAACTGTTCGGTTAATTGCTGGTAAGCCTGAATGATTTCCGCTTCCAGCTTGTCCGGTAACCTGGCATTGAAAATTAAATGGCGAATCTCGTTGCCGCTTGCCGCGAGCGCGGTGACGTCATCGGCATCAAGCGGGTCAAGAATGCGATGCAAATCGTCTTCAAGCTGATTTTCTTTGATTAAGGCAAAGTAGGCTTCAGCGGTAATGGCAAAACCATTCGGCACCAATATGCCTTGGGGTGTGAGTGCTTGATACATTTCACCTAAGGAGGCGTTTTTTCCACCCACCAAAGGGATGTCTTCAATACCGATTTCATTGAAAAAACGGATGTATTGCATTTGTGCCATATCAATGCCTCGCTAGCTTGATGATTTAAAATAGGCTCAAAGTAAGTATCGGTAAAACGCCGTAAAACGATTACCGGATAAATCTAGTTTAGCGGTTAATTGGTTGAGCTGTAAAACAAAGTTTCGGTGTTTTTAAATCGTTTTCAATTATCTTGAGTGAAATCAGGTTTTTTCCAATAAAGTAGGGCGCTACAATATGCGGAGATTAAAAAATTAAGTGATAAGATGTCTGACACGAGTTTTTGCCAAGGCTTTGAGCCAATCTGTGCGGAGAATCCTACCTGGATGGTTTTGGGAACCATGCCGAGTGTGGTCTCATTAAAAGAGGCTTTTTATTATGCGCATCCAAGAAATGCGTTCTGGCCGATAATGCATCATTTAACCAATTGTCCGGTGGATTCGATCGAGGATAAGGTTAACTTGGTAAAACAGGCTAAGCTGGTTCTTTGGGATGTGCTCGATCATTGTCAGCGTCAGGGTAGTTTGGACAGTGATATCAAAACACCGCAAGCGAATGATTTCGAGTGGTTGTTCAGACAATATCCGCAGATTAGAACCGTGGTATTCAACGGGCAGAAAGCCGCCCAATTGTTTCAGCGTCATGTCATCAAAAAACAGCATCTTCCCGAAGATTTAGAGCTGATTGTCTTGCCGTCGACCAGTCCGGCCAACGCGGCATTAAAATTTGCAGATAAACAGTTGTTTTGGCAAGAAAAATTATCTGGTTTGGTGTAAAATACCGCGTTTCTTGTTTACGTCATGAAATAAAGTCGGCGTTAACCTGTTCTTACAATTCATTATTTTGGGAGATTTGCCTTGAAAGCAGACAGCCATAATGTCTCAAACGACCCTGCGGTTGTTTCAGAACTTTTATCCCCTGCGGGAACTTTAAAAAATATGGAATACGCCTTTGCCTATGGTGCCGATGCGGTTTACGCCGGTCAGCCACGTTACAGTCTGCGTGTCCGAAATAATGAATTCGATTTAGAGAACTTGGAAAAGGGGATTAACCGCGCTCACGAATTGGGCAAGAAGTTTTATGTGGTATCAAATATCGCCGCGCATAACTCCAAGGTCAATACCTATATGAAAGACATTGCGCCGGTTATCGCGATGAAACCGGATGCGTTGATTATGTCCGATCCGGGGCTGATCGCGATGGTGCACGAACAGTATCCTGAACAGGAAATCCACTTGTCGGTGCAGTCCAATGCGGTGAACTGGGCGACGGTCAAGTTCTGGTACAACAATGGCGTGCGCCGTGTGGTGCTGTCGCGTGAATTGTCGATTGCCGAGATTCGCGAAATCCGCGAAAAAGTACCGGAAATGGAGCTGGAAGTGTTTGTCCACGGGGCGTTATGTATCGCTTATTCAGGGCGTTGCCTGTTATCCGGTTATATCAATAAACGTGACGCCAACCAGGGAACCTGTACCAATGCATGTCGTTGGAACTACAACACCTATGAAGCCAAAGAAGATGTCACCGGTGATGTCGTGGGCACACCAAGAGTGGATGTGGCCAATATTACCGATTTAACCGGTACCACCGATCGCGCCGCACCGGAAGTGGCGAGCAATGTGCCAGAAGCGGCAGAACCTACACTTGGCATTGGTGAAACCACCGATGAAGTCTTGTTGCTGGAAGAAGAAGGTCGTCCGGGTGAATTGATGCCGGCGTTTGAAGACGAGCATGGCACCTATATTATGAACTCGAAAGACCTGCGTGCGGTCGAGTTGATTCCTGAATTGGTTGATATGGGGGTGCACTCGTTGAAGATCGAAGGGCGCACCAAGTCGCATTATTATGTGGCGCGTACCGCACAGGTGTATCGTAAGGCGATTGACGATGCCTTAGCCGGTAAAGAGTTTGACCGCAGTTTGTTGGACGACCTGGAAAGCCTGGCAAGCCGTGGTTACACCGAAGGTTTCTTGCGTCGTCACGTGCATTCCGAGTACCAGAACTACGAATACGGTGTCTCGAAATCAGAGCGTCAGCGTTTTGTCGGTGAGGTGGTTGATATTGTTGAGCGCGATGGCCGTTCGATGCTGGAAATAGATGTGAAAAACAAGTTCTGCGTTGGTGACTCGATTGAAATCATGAGCCCGGCAGGCAATGTCTCCATGGTATTGGATCATATGCAGACCCATCACGATGAAGTGGTTGATTGTGCTAAAGGTTCCGGCTGGTTGGTACGAATCCCGAATCCGTTTAAGGATCTGGATCGCGAGACTTTGATGTTTGGTTTGGTGATGCGTAACGAATCATGGGGCGGAGACGTCAAACGTGATGCGGCGGCACGTAAAGTCAAACAAGAACAAGAAGCCAAAGATGCTGTTAATCGTTCAGCCGCTAAAGAGTCGGCAGCCGGGTAATAACGCATGGCTTTAAAGATTCTAGAAGGTTGCATCAATTGCGACATGTGTGAACCGGAATGCCCGAATACGGCGATTTCAATGGGCGAAAAAGTCTATGAAATCAATCCGGATTTATGCACCGAATGTGTCGGCTTTTATGATAATCCGACCTGTATCAGCGTCTGTCCGATTGACGTCATTATCACCGACCCGGATCGGGTCGAAGATAAGGACACGCTTTACCAGAAGTTTCAAAAGCTGGTCCATGAAGACAAAATTTGATTTGCTTATTACTTGTTAAGTAGAAACCGCCTCAGGGCGGTTTTTTTATAGCCGGGTTTTATCGATTCGCCATGTATCAATAGAGTTTATTGCTAGAAATTACTTATCTTGATGGTGAGGGGCTTTTGTTTATCGTTATTTGGGATAAGATGGAGTTATTACAATTTAGTGCTGTTAGAGGAGTTTGCAATGGCAAAGAAAATGCAATTAATCAGTTTCAAGCTTTGTCCTTTTGTGCAGCGTGCGGTGATTGTGCTGCTTTATAAATCGGTCGAGTTCGATATCAGTTATGTTGATCTTTCCAATCCGCCGGATTGGTTTAAAGAAATCTCACCTTTGGGACAGGTGCCTTTATTGAAGGTTGCCGATGAGGTGTTGTTTGAATCCTCGGTCATTCAAGAGTATGTTGATGAAGTCACGCCACCGAGTCTGCATCCATCGGATCCGTTGCAAAAAGCCAAAAACCGGGCATGGATCAGCTTTGGGGGGGAACTGTTTATGTTGCAGTATGGCTGGAGTCATGCCAAGTCGGAGAAGGTGTTCCAAGAAAAGGCCGATCAGCTGCGCGCCAAGTTTATGCAATTGGAAAATGCTCACAGCGGGCAGAGTTATTTTAACGGTAAAGACTTCGCGCTGATTGATGCGGCCTATGCGCCTTTATTTATGCGTTATAGATATATCTCCGAATTATCCGGTATGGAGCTGCTGCAGGATTGTCCGAACCTGAGCCGTTGGGTGGATAATTTATTGGCTTTGGATTGCGTGCAGCAGTCGGTGGTGGAAGAGTTCGAGCAGATATTTAAAGACTCTATTGTCAAAGCCGATGGTTATATCGCTAAGTTGCTTGATGATAATACCCTTTAGTCAATCAATACTGGATATTAATGAGACCGATAAAAAACCTGTCAATTGGCTATCTCAATAAACAAAACCTGGTCATGCTGTGCGCTGCTTTGTTAGCAGCAGGCTGTTTCAATGCAGCCAAAGCGCAACCGCCGGCAAATTCTGCAATAAAACCGCTTACACTTGCGCCCTTAAGTGAGAGTGAGCAGCAGTGGGTTGCGGATAGGGTTTATCAGAATGAATGTGCTTCAAACCCGAAGTACCTGACCTATTGGAGCCAGGCGGAGGAGTTTCCCTCTTTTGGTATTGGGCATTTTATCTGGTATAGACAGGGGCAGGAGCAGATTTACCAACAGACTTTTCCGCAAATGGTAGCCTATGTGAGCCAGTATCAGGCGCCACCAAAGTGGCTTGCCGAATTGAAGCCTTTTGTTGCCCCTTGGCGTAACAAAGCCGAATTTGATCAGCAGTCGGATTCGCTGCAGATGCGACAGCTTAGGGATTGGTTGTTAGCAAGCCGACGTTGGCAGGGGGCGTTTATTGTCGATCAGTTTACCCAGCGTGTCGCTAGCGGTTTACAAAGGCCGTCGCTGCGGCCTCGGCAACGATTGCGTTATAACGCGATTATCGAGCGAATGCTGAGTTTCAAGCAAGGGCGTTTTGCGTTGATTGACTATGTCAATTTCAAAGGTATCGGCAATAGCCAAGAACAGTATCAAGGGGAGCAGTGGGGCTTGTTTTCGGTCTTGGAACAGATGACGTCGATAGATATTGATGGCTTAAGCAACCGCGTGCTTTTGCAAAAATTTATCGATGCGGCCAAGGCGCGTCTGCAACGGCGGGTTGAATTGGCGCCGAAACATAGAGCTGAGCAGCGATGGTTGACCGGTTGGTTCAAGCGTCTCGATGCTTATGGTAAAGATTAGTTTATTGCGAAGTTTTACGCTAAAAATAAAAAAAACGCCTGCGAGCATAGGCCTGCAGGCGTTTTTTGGCGTTATCGGTTTTGCTGTTTAGCGAAAAGCGGCGCCGTGTTTGAAGCCGAATTTACGCAAGAAAATAACCATTGGGCAGAAACCAGTCATTGCTGAAAACATCAGGTTCACACCAACGAAACCAGTCAGGTATAACCATTCCGGCGCGTGGTATACGCTTAATAGCGCGCTTGCCAAAACCATAAAACCTGCAACCAACATTACAATTCTTTCAATTGCCATAATAAACATCCTTGTTAATTAACCGTGTCGTTTTAATGTATTCAAAATGACGTTTCTTAGCCAAATATAAGAAAACATTAATATTTTGACTGTGGATTCTAGCACTTTTATATAATTAAACAAGTTTTTAAAATCGATAGTTAGATAGCGTTTTTTGTAGAAAAGAGGTTATTTGTTATTGTTTTTATTCAAAAATATAGGTTTTACTTTAAATATTCCGTTGAAATCCGTATAATCCTGACTCTAATTTTTAGCGATTGAGTCGCGTAACTGAACGCCGACTTGATTGACCCTTTCAATAATCGAACTTTGAGATTTGAACATGCAAGTAACTGTAGAAAAACCAGAACAAGGTCTTGAACATAAAATGACCGTATCGTTCCCATCAGACAATATGACAGCTGATGTAAACAAGCGTTTGAACGAAATTCGTCGTACTGTAAAAATGGATGGTTTCCGTCCTGGTAAAGTACCACTTAATGTCGTAAAACAACGTCACGGAGCTCAGGTTCAGCAAGAAATCATGGGTCAGGCGCTACAAAAAGCGTTTTATGATGCAACAGAACAAGAAGGTATTCAGGTAGCGGGTTACCCAGTATTTGAAAACCTAGACGACAAAGACGGTGAAGTAACTTTCACAGCACGTTTTGAAGTTTACCCTCAGATTACTTTGCCTGAATTCAGCGGTGTGAAGATGGAAACCATCACTGCAGAAGTAACTGATGCCGATGTCACCAAAATGATTGATCGTCTACGCGAACAGCGTATGGCTTGGAAACCGTCTAAGAGTGCGGCGAAAAAAGCTAAGAAAGGTGAGCAGGTCATTATCGACTTCCTAGGTAAGATCGACGGTGAAGCGTTTGACGGCGGTTCGGCTGAAAACGTTCCTCTAGAACTAGGTTCTGGTCGTATGATTCCTGGTTTCGAAGATGGAATCATTGGTATGAAAAAAGGTGAAGAGAAAGTTATCGAAGTATCTTTCCCGGAAGATTACCATGCTGAAAACCTAAAAGGTAAAGCGGCAACTTTCGATGTAACGGTTCACTCTATCTCTACTAAGGTTCTTCCTGAAATTGATGAAGAGTTTGTTCAGTCATTCGGTATCGAAGCAGGTACTGAAGAAGCACTTAAAACAGAAATCAAAGACAGTATGGAAAAAGAGCTTAAGCGTGCCGTAGATGCTCATAACCGTAATGCAGCGATGGAAGCAGTTCAGACTGTTGTTGATGTTGAATTGCCAAAAGCCTTAGTTGATCAGGAAGTTAAGAGCTTGATGGATCGCACTGTGCAGAACCTTCAGCAGCAAGGAATGAAAGCGGAAGACGTTAATATCGAATCAAGCCATTTTGAAGACGAAGCGCGTCAGCGTGTTAAGCTTGGTTTGATTATCGGAGATATCATCAAGGCGAATAATCTTGAAGCGTCTAACGAAGATGTTGAAGCGTTTATTTCTGAACAGGCTTCTTCTTATGAAGATCCTAAAGAAGTGATCGACTGGTATGCGAAAAACCCAGGTGCACGATCTGAAATCCGTGCGGTATTGGTAGAAAACAAAGTGGCTGAAAAAATCATCTCTGAAGCGAAAGTGAAAGAAGTGAAGAAGTCATTTGATGATGTCATCAATACTCAACAAGGAGCATAAGCCTTAATTTAAAGTGCTTTTGCCTGCTAATGACCCGGCTTTGAAAGTCAGTCATTCCGCAAATAAACTTAGCCCCGAGGATAAAATTCAAACTTGTCCTCGGGGTTAAGTTTTTTTTTGCCTCGGAAAAGGCTAATATACCCCTATAGAGACTTTGCCAGTGAAGTCCGAATTATGAAAAAATAAATAAAATAGGAAACCCAGCAGGATATGGATAGCATGATTGAAAACGCACTTGTACCAATGGTAATCGAACAGACCAGCCGTGGTGAACGCTCTTATGACATATATTCCAGACTTTTAAAAGAGCGCGTGATTTTTATGGTGGGACCTGTTGAGGATCATATGGCCAACCTGATTGTTGCGCAAATGCTGTTTTTAGAGTCAGAGAACCCGGAAAAAGATATACATCTGTATATCAACTCTCCAGGTGGTAGTGTAACAGCGGGTATGGCGATTTATGACACCATGCGTTTTATCAAGCCTGATGTGAGCACCATGTGTATTGGTCAAGCGGCAAGCATGGGATCTTTCCTACTGTCTGCCGGTGCCAAAGGCAAGCGTTTCGCGTTACCGAATTCACGTGTGATGATTCACCAGCCATTAGGTGGTTTCCAAGGGCAGGCGAGTGATATTCAGATTCATGCGCAGGAAATTTTACAGATTAAAGAGAAATTGAATCAGGCGTTAGCCGATCATACTGGTCAGGATATTGAAACCATCGAACGTGATACCGACCGAGATAACTTTATGAGCGCGCAACAGGCGTGTGATTATGGTTTAATTGATAAAGTGTTAACCAATCGTTAAGGCAGTACGAATGAGTGAAGATAAAAACCTATATTGTTCGTTTTGCGGTAAGGAGCAAGACGAAGTAAGAAAGCTGATCGCCGGGCCATCGGTCTATATCTGCGATGAGTGTGTCGAACTGTGTAACGATATTTTGCATGAAGAGTTTGGTGAAGAGGACATTGGTCAGTTCGAGTTGGAGAACTTACCGACTCCGCATGAAATTAGTGCGATTCTCGATGACTATGTCATCGGCCAGTTCAATGCCAAAAAAGTATTGTCTGTTGCGGTATACAACCATTATAAGCGTTTGCAGCAAGCACACGTCAAAGATGATGTTGAGTTGACCAAAAGTAACATTCTGTTAATCGGGCCGACCGGTTCCGGGAAGACATTGTTGGCACAGACCCTAGCACGTCTATTGGATGTGCCTTTTGCGATTGCCGATGCGACGACATTGACCGAAGCCGGTTATGTCGGTGAAGACGTCGAGAGCATTGTGTTAAAGTTGTTACAGCGTTGTGATAATGATCCGGAAAAAGCCGAACGCGGTATTATCTATATCGATGAGATCGATAAGATCACCCGTAAGTCGGAAAACCCATCGATCACTCGTGATGTTTCCGGTGAAGGTGTGCAGCAAGCGCTGTTGAAGCTGATTGAAGGCACCATGGCATCGGTTCCGCCACAAGGTGGACGCAAGCATCCTAATCAGGACATGATTCAGGTCGATACCTCAAAGATCCTGTTTATCGTCGGTGGTGCTTTTGAAGGTCTGGACAAGATTATCGACCAGCGTACCGAGACCAATATCGGTATCGGTTTCTCAGCCGAGGTGAAAACCAAGGACGAGAAGGCGACTATTACCGAGAAATTCCAGAAGATTGAGCCGGAAGATTTGATCAAGTTTGGTCTTATTCCGGAATTTGTCGGGCGTTTGCCGATGATTGCCGCTTTGGAAGAACTGGATGAAGCCGCTTTGATTCAGATTTTGACCGAGCCGAAAAATGCCTTGGTCAAGCAGTTCCAGAAAATGTTTGAGTTGGAAGGCGCTGAATTACAGTTCCGCAAAGATGCTTTGGAAGAAATCGCTCATATGGCAATCGAGCGTAAAACAGGGGCTCGTGGACTGCGTTCAATCTTGGAGCAGTTGTTGCTTGATACGATGTATGATCTGCCAAGCTTGAAAAATGTCGATAAGGTCGTTATTAATAAAGCAGTGATTCAAGGTAAAAAGTCGCCATTGTTTGTTTATGAAGATGAACAGAGCAAAATGGCGTCAAGCGAATAGCTAGCGTTTAAGTAAAAAAACAAAATTCTGTTTTTAAACCCAGCTATATGCTGGGTTTTTTTGCGGTTTAATATGTATAAATACCGCTATGGAGCAATAAGGGACAAAAATGGATATCGATCAAGTAGCAATGAAAATGAATGTATTGGTGTTACCGCTAAGAGATGTGGTGGTATTCCCGGGAAATGTCATGCCCTTATTTGTTGGCAGAGAGCGCTCCATTCATGCGTTAAATGAAGCGATGCAGGGTGACAAACAGATCTTTTTGGTGACCCAAAAAAGTGCCGAATTGGATGTGCCGAGTCTGGAAGACCTTTATTCGGTCGGTACCATGGCAAACATCTTGCAGCTTTTAAAATTGCCCGACGGCACCGTTAAGGTGTTGGTAGAAGGAGCGCAGCGTTTTAATCTGGATTCATTGCATATTGAAGACAATGTGCTGCTTGGTGACATTACCGAGATTGCCCAGCCGATAGAAAGTGAAACCGAAAAAACCGTATTGATGCGTGCATTAAGTGATCGCTTCAGTGCTTATGCCGAATTGCAGAAAAAAATTCCGTCGGAAATCAAAACGTCGGTACAAAAAGAAGACAATCCGGACCGTATGGTCGATTTGATTTCTGCCAATCTTAAATTGTCGGTCGAAGATAAGCAGCAATTGCTTGAGCTTGCCTCTGTGGTTGAGCGTCTCGAACAAGTGTTGACAAAGGTCGAAACCGAGCTTGAGTTGCTTGAGTCGGAAAGACGTATCGCCAGTCGAGTTAAGAAGCAGATGGATAAGACGCAACGTGAATACTACCTGAATGAAAAGATCAAAGCGATTCACAGTGAGCTATCCGGTGATGAAGAAGCGGTGAATGAGTTTGAAGACATCAATAAGCGTATTGATGAAGCCGGTTTGACCGATGAAGCGCAGCGAAAAGCGAAAAGCGAATTGAAAAAACTGAAAATGATGCCGTCACAATCGTCCGAAGCGACGGTGGTGCGCAATTATTTGGATTGGTTGCTAGATATTCCGTGGAAAAAGCGCAGCCGTGTCTCTAAAGACCTGAATAAGGCCGAAGAAGTGCTTGATGCGCAGCATTATGGTCTGGAAAGGGTCAAAGAACGTATTGTCGAGTATCTGGCGGTACAAAAGCGTGTACGCAAAATGAAAGGGCCTATTTTATGTCTGGTTGGACCTCCTGGTGTCGGTAAAACCTCGTTGGCGAAATCGATTGCCGAAGCGACCAACCGTAAGTATGTGCGTATGGCTTTGGGTGGTGTGCGTGATGAAGCGGAGATCCGTGGTCACCGTAAAACTTATATCGGTGCCTTGCCGGGAAAAATTATCCAGAAGATGCATAGTGCCGGAACACGAAACCCGCTGTTCTTATTGGATGAAATCGACAAGATGAGCAGTGATATGCGTGGTGATCCGGCTTCTGCCTTATTGGAAGTGCTCGATCCGGAACAGAACAGTACCTTTAACGATCACTACCTGGAAGTCGATTATGATCTGTCTGATGTGATGTTCATCGCGACATCAAACTCAATGGACATTCCTGAGGCGCTATTGGATCGTATGGAAGTGATCAATCTTTCCGGTTATACCGAGCCTGAGAAGCTAAATATCGCGCAAAGACACCTATTGCCGCGCGCGATGAAAGATCATGGCTTTAAAAAAGGTGAGCTGGAAGTCACGGAGCAGGCGATTATGGCGATTATCCAAACCTATACCCGTGAAGCCGGGGTGCGTTTATTGGCGCGTGAGTTGGCGAAAATCTGCCGTAAGGCGATCAAAAAGATCGTTACCGATGATTCCATTCAATCACTTAAAGTCGATGCTGCCGATCTCGAAGAGTATCTTGGAGTGGCGCGTTATCGGGTTGGTTTGGCGGATTCTGAAAACCGCATCGGTCAGGTAGCCGGTCTGGCATGGACACGTGTTGGTGGTGATCTGCTGCGTATCGAGGCGACGGCAATGCCAGGTAAAGGCAAGTTGTCGACCACAGGACAGCTAGGTAGTGTGATGCAGGAGTCGGTGCAGGCGGCGATGAGCGTGATTCGCAGCCGTTCGGAAATGCTTGGTTTGGCCGAGGATTTCTATGAAACCAATGATCTGCATTTGCACTTCCCGGAAGGTGCAATCAAAAAGGATGGTCCTAGTGCCGGTATTGCCATTTGTACTGCGATTACCTCGGTATTTACCAAAATCCCTGTAAAGGCCGATGTGGCGATGACAGGGGAGATTACGTTACGTGGTGAAGTGTTGCCGATTGGTGGCCTTAAGGAGAAGCTTTTGGCGGCCTTAAGAGGGGGGATTAAAACCGTATTGATTCCCAAGGATAATGTGCGTGATTTAGCGGATGTGCCGGAAGAGGTCAAAAACCAGCTTGATATCCATCCGGTGCAATGGGTAGACGAGGTGCTTGAATTGGCTTTGCTCGAGCAGCCAAAGCCATTAATAAAAGGGGCTGAGGCTATTACTTATACTGATGAGAATGTCGCAAAAACGGCACAAAAGCCGTCAAATCAGCATTAATTGGGAAAATTTGGTTTTTTTTCTTGACACGATTTGGTCAGGATTGCTATAAATGCAGAAGCCTTAGGTGGTGGATACAACAAAATACTTAAAACTCATGGAGAAAGTAATGAACAAATCTGAATTAGTAAGTGCAATCGCAGAAGAAGCTGGTCTAACAAAAGCAGATGCAACTAAAGCACTAGACGCAACTGTTTCGGCAATCACTAAAGCAATGGCTTCAGGTGACTCTGTTGCTATCATCGGCTTTGGTACTTTTAAAGTAGGTGAGCGTTCTGCACGTACTGGTCGCAACCCTCAAACCGGTGCTACGATGGAAATCCCGGCAGCTAAAGTTCCTAAGTTTACAGCCGGTAAAGCTCTAAAAGAAGCTGTAAATTAATAACTTATAAAAAGGCGATCAAAAAAGTCAAAAAAAAACGACAAATTTGATTGACATGCTCTCTCAGAACTCTATAATACGCCACATCAATTAAGCACTGAGACCAAGAGCCACAGCGGCTTCCAGAGGTTTTAGACAGTTTGATTGGGTGATTAGCTCAGTTGGGAGAGCATCGCCCTTACAAGGCGAGGGTCACTGGTTCGAGCCCAGTATCACCCACCACGGAGCGGTAGTTCAGCTGGTTAGAATACCTGCCTGTCACGCAGGGGGTCGCGGGTTCGAATCCCGTCCGCTCCGCCAGTTTTTAAAGCTAGTTTTTAACTAGCTTTTTTATTGCGAATTTCAGGAGTTTGCAATAAGTAAAAAATAGACAAAGTATCACTTAACTGAGTAAAACTTTGTTTATCTATCCTGGGTGATTAGCTCAGTTGGGAGAGCATCGCCCTTACAAGGCGAGGGTCACTGGTTCGAGCCCAGTATCACCCACCATACAATTAGGAGCGGTAGTTCAGCTGGTTAGAATACCTGCCTGTCACGCAGGGGGTCGCGGGTTCGAATCCCGTCCGCTCCGCCAGTATTCGAAAGGCGATTAATCTTTATGGTTAATCGCCTTTTTTATTGCCTGAATTTTTTGTAACGACGTTTTTTTAGTTTCCGACAAAAAAACGACTTCATAAAATGGGCTCTGAGCCGTTTTTAGCAAGTGACGCTTGCTTTGGTATTAAAATCGAATTCTTTATCGCTAGCCGATCTTAAATTTGTTCTCGTTAGCCAATTGGCTATTTACTGTTTTCATTTTCAGTTTTAAGAGATGGTTATTTTGATGCTTCAACCATAATTGTAAATATTTCTTTTTTTAATGGATAAAAAAATACCCGCATTTGGCGGGTATCTTTATAATCTCAAATGAGATAAAAGCTTTTAAATCAAGGCGCTATAAGCGAAGTTTAGTAAAACTAAACGAGCGACTAAGCAACAAAGAGTTAGCGGTTTTTAGACGTTTTAAGCTTAGTTAGAAGCTGTGATGTTGTAGCCACCATCCACATAGGTAATTTCACCGGTGATACCCGATGCCAACTCCGAACATAGGAACGCACAAGTATTACCGACTTCTTCAATCGTTACATTACGACGAAGAGGCGTTGAGGCTGCTGCTTTATCCAGCATAGAACGGAAGTCTTTGATACCGGCTGCCGCTAAAGTGCGGATAGGGCCGGCTGAAACGGCGTTGACACGGATGCCGTCTTGACCAAGATCTGCTGCCAAATAGCGTACAGTCGCTTCTAGTGATGCTTTTGCGATCCCCATAACGTTATAGTTCGGTACAGCGCGCTCGGCACCTAAATAAGAGATGGTCATCACCGAACCGTTTTTAGCTTTCAACATTTCGTGCGCGGCCTTGGTGCAAGCCGTTAAGCTATAGGCGCTGATGTCATGAGCGATACTGAAGCCTTCACGGGTAGAGGCATCAATCATACGGCCTTCAAGTTCTTCACGCGGTGCGAAAGCGACTGAGTGAACCAAGATGTCCAGACCGTCATTCCACTGCTTGCCTAGTTCGGCAAAGGTCTCATCAATTTGCGCATCGCTGGCTACATCAAGCGGCAGAACGATTTTAGAACCCAATTCATCAGCAATTTTCTCAACACGACCTTTTAGTTTTTCGTTTTGGTAAGTCAGGGCGATTTCCGCGCCTTGTTCATGCATCTGTTTTGCGATTCCGTATGCAATAGATTTATTGTTAGCGACACCGATAATCAGCGCTTTTTTTCCAGAAAGGAATCCCATAGTATTCTCCAGTTTATCGTCTTTAGAATATGAACGAGGTTGTTTGTTTTTCTAATCAGCTTAAATCTAGGCCGACCATTATGGTTTGTCGATATTATAACGGCAAATACTTATTATTTATGGCTAAATTAGTGGCCGCAATTTGCATGTTTTTAAGCGGCGCCGTTTGCTTGATTATTTAGTGATAGGCTCTTTTTTAGGCTAGCGATGGCAATTTCAAGAGGAATGCAATATTATCAACGCTTGAAGTGTTTTGATTGAAATGAATGAATTTGAGACGGTGAAGTGAAAGCAGGATTAATCATCAATAAATGGATTATGCCTTTAGCTGTGCTGGCGCTGAGTATGCAGACGGTTTCGGCCGCTGTAGAGAACCCTTCGCAAACAATGCAATCGGCAGCGAGCTGGAATTCGCCTTATCCGGAAGATGTTATCGCTGAACAAACCCTGTTTTCCGCATTCGGCTCACCGCCAAAACATTTAGATCCGGTGGTTTCCTATAACTCGAATGAGTGGGCGATTCTCAGTCAGATTTACGAGCCGCCCCTGCAGTATCATTATTTAAAGCGTCCGTATCAATTGGAACCTTTGACATTAAAGGCAATGCCAACTGTTTCCTATTTGGATAAAAACCTACAGTCGGTCAAAGTCAATTCGAAAAAAATGGTTTACAGTGAATATCTATTCGAGCTCGAGCCCGATGTTTTTTACAAATCGCATCCGGCGTTTGCCAAAAAAGCCGACCAATACCTTTATCACGATTTAACAGACACACGGCTTGAACAATTCTCGAAGCCGTGGCAATCAATCAAAAGCGTCTATGATTTTGATCAGTTGCAAAGTCGAGAGCTGATCGCCGCAGATTATGTTTATGCCATTAAACGTATGGCGTTAAGACAAAACCATTCACCGGTGTTGGATTCTATGTTGCCTTATATTGTCGGTTTGCAAGAGTTTTCCGAGACCCAGACCAAGCTTTATCAGCAGCAGTTAAAAGCCAGTGGTAAAAACTCTAAATCACTTTATTATGATTTAACAAATGTTCAAATAAGTGGTGTTAAAGTTATTGATAAATATCGTTTTTCTATCCGGGTTAATGGCGTTTATCCGCAGTTTTTATATTGGCTGACCATGAACTTCTTTGCGCCGATTCCTTGGGAAGCGGATAAGTTTTATAAGCAGCAATTGCTGGTTGAGAAAAACCTGACGCTTGATACCTCTCCGGTTGGTACCGGGCCTTATTATCTGGCTGAGAACAATCCCAATCAACGTATGCGTTTATTGAAGAACCCGCAATTTCATCAAGAGTTTTATCCGAGCGATGGCCTTGCAGACGATGCCGATCAGGCATTGTTGGATGATGCGGGTAAAAAACTGCCGTTTATCAATGAAGTGATTTACAGTCTTGAAAAAGAAAATGTGCCGTTGTGGAATAAGTTTTTGCAGGGCTATTATGATGCCTCCGGTGTCAGTTCTGACAGTTTTGACCAAGCGGTTAAGGTTTCTGCCGGAGGCAATATGCGTTTGACCGAGGTGATGCAGCAAAAAGGCATTCAGTTTTTAAGCCAGGTGCAGCCGACCATCTATTACTTTGGCTTTAATATGGCAGACCCGGTTGTCGGCGGCTATTCAGTCAAACAACAAAAATTGCGTCAAGCCATCTCTATCGCGTTAAATTTCGAAGAGTATATTTCCATTTTTATGAATGGCCGAGGGGTTGCCGCACAAGGACCAATCCCACCGGGTATTACCGGTTATAGGGATGGCAAAGAGGGAGTTAACCCTTATGTTTATGAGTGGAAAGAAAACCGTCAACAGCGCCGTAGTATCGAGCAGGCCAAACAGCTGCTGAAAGACGCCGGTTATGAAAACGGGCTCAATGCCGATGGTGAAGCGCTTACGCTTTATTATGATACTGCAGCCACCGGACCGGACAGTCAGGCGCAACTGAGCTGGTATCGTAAACAGTTGGCCAAGCTTGGCATCAATCTGGTGATTCGTGCCACCGATTACAATCGTTTTCAGGATAAGGTGCGTGGTGCCAAGGTGCAACTGTTCTCCTGGGGCTGGAATGCCGATTATCCGGATCCGGAAAACTTTCTGTTTTTGCTGTATGGTGCCAATGCCACTATCAATACCAATGGAAGCGGTATCAATAGCGCCAATTATGACAACCCTGAGTTCAATAAGTTGTTTAAGCGTATGAAAAACATGGCAAACGGAGCCGAGCGTGAAGAGGTCATTAAAAAGATGATCGCCATAGTGCAAAAGGACGCGCCTTGGGCTTGGGGGATCAATCCTAAGTCCTTAACGCTTTATCATGGTTGGTTGAAAAACGTCTGGCCGAATGCGCTGGCGAACAATACCATCAAATATCGTCGTATCGATACAGAGCAGCGGTTACTAGCGCAGCAGCAATGGAATAAGCCGGTTGTTTGGCCGCTTTGGCTCTTGTTGGCATTGCTGCTGATCAGCATCTGGCCGCTTTTCAGGGCTTACCAAAAACGCCAGGCTGAAGTGATTAAGCCGCAAACAGATCAGGGGGGCTATTGATGTTTGCCTATATTGTCAGACGCCTGTTATTCGCCGTTCCGATTCTGATTGGTGTGAATCTGATTACTTTTGCACTGTTTTTCATGGTCAATACGCCGGATGATATGGCGCGCGCGCAGCTCGGTGCAAAACAGACAACGCCGCAAATGATAGCCGCTTGGAAGGCTGACCGAGGTTATGATAAGCCGCTGTTTTTCAATAGCGAACAAGGCGGTATTGAAACCATTACAGATACCTTGTTTGTCCAGGAATCGGTAAAGCTATTTCAGTTTGATTTCGGTCAATCCGATTCCGGTAGACAGATTTCCGCTGATGTTTATGAACGCATGTGGCCGAGTCTTGCCATTGCGTTGCCGACTTTTATTATCGGTCTGACCACCAATATTGCCTTGGCGCTGTTAATCGTGCTGTTTCGTGGCACCACTCTCGATCGGACGGCGATGGCGGTCGCTGTGGCGATCATGTCTATTTCCGGGCTGTTCTACATCATTGCCGGGCAGGTGCTGTTCAGTAAGATGCTGAATTGGGTACCTATTTCCGGCTATTCGGACGGTACCGACTTCTGGAAATTTTTGATTCTGCCTGTGTTGATTGGTGTGTTTGCCGGTATAGGTGCCGGAGTACGTTGGTATCGCAGTATCTTCCTCGAAGAGATTCACAGGGACTATGTGCGAACCGCCAGGGCCAAAGGACTTTCAGAGGTCAGGGTGCTGTTTGGCCATGTCATGCAAAATGGGCTTTTACCGATTTTGACCGGTGTGGTAGTGGTGATTCCAACCCTTTTTATGGGTAGTCTGATAATGGAGTCCTTCTTCGGTATTCCAGGGTTGGGTAGCTATACCATCGAGGCGATTCAGGCGCAGGATTTTGCCATTGTCAAAGCGATGGTATTTTTAGGTTCGGTGCTGTATATCATCGGGCTGATTCTGACCGACATCTCCTATACTTATTTCGATCCAAGGGTGAAATTGTCATGATGCCGTCTTTCTACTGGACAGATATTATGCTTTGGGCATTGTTTGGCCTATTGCTGGTGGCGATCAAACAGATTTTGGCAGATAAGCAGAAACGCCAACAATGGCGTCAGGTTTTCAGTTCGAAAACTGCGATGGCAGCCGCTATTGTCTTGGTGGTGTATTTTATGGTGGCGCTTGCGGACTCGATTCATTTCAATGTGGAAACACAGAGCTCAGCGCAAAACGCAGCACAAACGACCATACAGATGACGCCATTGGATATGGTGTTCAGTCATTTGATTGTTAAAACCGAACGTACCTATTCGGCACCGTTTGCCAGTCATGAATACAGTCGCAGTATTGTTTATGATGAACAAGGGCAGGTGAGCCAGCAGTTTTTGCCGTTACAACACGTTGCCGATTATTTCAGCAATGATGATAAATCAGCGAGTTGGTATCTGGTGAAACAAGCGAGCTGGGCATTTATGGCAGCAGTGTTATTGCTTTTTGTGTTCGCTTCCATTCATGCTTACGGCAAATTTGTCGCATTCGCTCAGCTGCACGCTGGCGAGCATCCGATAAAGTTGCCGTGGCAAACCGCTTATGTCACCGTTTTTATTTTGGTTTTTACCGCGGTCTTTTTGTATCTGTTAAGTTTCGATTACCATGTTTTAGGAACCAGTAAAGTCGGTGACGATGTCTTTTACCAATCCCTAAAAAGTGTGCGTACCGGTATTTTGATTGGCGCGTTGACGACGGTGGTGATGTTGCCACTGGCATTGGTTTTGGGCATTAGCGCAGGCTACTTCAAAGGTTGGATCGATGATATCATCCAATATCTGTATACCACTTTAAACTCCATTCCGGGGGTACTGTTGATTGCCGCGGCGGTATTGGTGATGCAGTCGATTATGGCCAATAACGCCGACTGGTTCGGTTCTTCCGAAGAGCGTGCCGATTTACGTTTGCTGTTTTTGATTCTGATTCTGGGAATCACCAGCTGGACCGGGTTATGCCGTCTATTGCGTGCGGAAACCTTGAAAATCAGTCAAATCGAATATGTCACCGCCGCAAAAGCTTTCGGAATGGGGCCTTTTACCATTATTCGCCGTCATATCATGCCGAATCTGATGCACTTGGTATTGATCGCTCTGGTGTTGGATTTTAGTGGTTTGGTGTTGGCGGAGGCAGTGCTCTCTTATGTTGGCGTCGGGGTTGATCCGACCACGCCAAGCTGGGGTAATATGATTAACCAGGCGCGTTTGGAAATGGCGCGCGAGCCGATGGTCTGGTGGTCGCTGTTATCCGCGTTTTGCTTTATGTTCGCTTTGGTTTTGGCGGCGAATCTGTTTGCCGATCGAGTTCAATGGGTGTTGAACCCCAGAAATAATACTGAGAAATAACTATGTCTTCTGTGAATGAGCCTATACAAACTGTCACCAATCAAAATCAGTTACCTGCAAAGGTGCTCGATGTCAAAGGCTTGAGTCTGCATGTTGGTGATAAGTGCCTGATCGATAATATCAGTTTTGATATCAATCAGGCAGAGATATTCGCATTGGTCGGGGAATCCGGTAGTGGTAAATCATTGACCTCGTTGGCAGTGATGCGTTTGCTGCCAGAAGCGATTCAAGTGAGTTCAGGCGATGTGGTTTTAGATCGGATCGATGTGTTTTCGCAGACCGAATCACAAATGCAGACTATTCGCGGTAAGCGTGTGGCGATGATTTTTCAGGAGCCGATGACTTCACTTAATCCGGTGATGAAAGTGGGGGATCAGGTCGCTGAAGTGTTGCGCCGTCATTTGGGTTTGAAAAGCAAAGCCGCACGCTTGAGCGTGGTGGAACTGTTTGAAGAGGTGGGTATTCCCGATGCCGATGCCCGTTATGACTGGTATCCGCATCAACTCTCCGGTGGTCAAAAACAACGAGTGATGATCGCCATGGCTTTGGCCTGTGAACCGGACCTGTTGATTGCCGATGAACCGACTACCGCTTTGGATGTGACCATTCAGGCGCAAGTATTGGATTTATTAAAGTCGATTCGAGATGCGCGTGGTCTATCGATTTTGTTTATCACCCACGATATGGGAGTGGTGTATGAAATGGCAGACCGTGTTGCGGTGATGAAACAAGGTAAAATCATCGAGATGGCGGATAAAAATCAGTTTTTTAGTGCCGCCAGCCAGCCTTATACCCAGCAACTGTTAAGTGATGCCATTCCCGCCCAAGAGTTGAAATCTGTGGAAGACAAGGCGCCATTATTGACCTTGAACGAGCTTAAGGTGCATTTTCCGGTGAAAAAAGGCATTTTCCAGCGCACGGTTGGTCATGTTAAGGCGGTGGATGGCGTGAGCCTTAGTATTGCCAAGGGGCAGACGCTAGCATTGGTGGGAGAGTCGGGTTCCGGTAAAAGCACTATCGGGCAGGCGATTCTTAAATTGGTCAATCAAACGGATGGCGCCGTCACTTTTATCGATAATGAGAATGTCATCAATCTATCCGATTTGTCGGAAAGACAGATGAAACCTTTGCGTAAAAAGATTCAGGTCATTTTCCAAGACCCGTTTTCCGCCCTTAACCCGCGAATGACCATTAGCGAGATTATTCGCGAGGGTATGGTGAGCCTGAAAGTCGGTGAGCCAACTAAGGTGTGGCAAGACCAGCGTATTGATGAGCTGTTGAGCCAGGTTGGTTTGGATATTGAAGCCAAATACCGTTATCCGCACGAGTTTTCCGGAGGACAGCGCCAGCGTATCGGTATTGCTCGCGCCTTGGCGGTAGAGCCTGAATTGATTATCTGCGATGAGCCAACCAGCGCCTTGGATGTCTCGGTGCGCGCACAGGTATTAAAGCTGCTCGATGAATTGCAGCAGAAATATCAATTGTCGTATCTATTCATTACCCATGATCTATCGATTATCCCGTCTATCGCACATCAGGTCGCGGTAATGCAAAAAGGTAAGATTGTCGAACAGGGTACGGTGGCTGAGGTCATGCATAATCCGCAGCATGACTACACCAAGCAACTATTGGCATCGGCTCCGGAACTGATTCGTAAAGCGATTTCGGCTTAAATTGACAAAGGGTTGCTATGGGAAAAAATGAATTTTCCCATTTATCAGATCATGAGCTACATCTTTCTTATGATCCGATAGTCATTGAGATGATAAAGCTAGAGCAGCAAAGAAGGGAAAATCATAGAAAATACAAGACTGATAAGTTTTCTAATAGAATTTCAGTCATATCTCTCGTTATCGCTATTTTTAGTTTGATGATTGCCTTGCTTACGCTTATGTATAAAGATTAAAGCTTTTCAATTACACCAAAATCAACAGTTTCAGTTGTTTCCTGTTTTTCCAAAATGGTACCTAAAATAAATTCAGCGATATCTTCAACCTGATTCAAGTCATTCGGGTTTTCACCCGGAAATAAACGACCGCGCGCTTCGGTGGCGAAGCTTTCCAGTTCGGCGAAATAACAGTTAATTCCGCTATTACGGTTTTCATAGGCGGTGCTGGTCATGAGTTGTTTCAAGCCGGCTTTGGCAACACCGTAGGCACCGTAGTAAGCCGGGTGTTTATTGATATTGTTATCACCAATCGCCACCAATGCGCCATTTTCAGCGTTTCTTAGCAAGGGTAGGGTTTGTTGAATCAAATGGAAGTTGGCATTTAGATTGGTGTGCAGGACTTCATACCATTGCGTGTAGTCAAAATGCTCGATTGGTGTGAAAGCCGGCAAAATCGCCGCATTCAAAAAGACACCGTCAAGTTGACCGTATTCCTGCTTAAGAATATTGTGAAATTCCTTGTAGTTTTCGATATTGGCACCGAGCAGATCCATAGGATACAAAGCAACCAAGTCGATATTCATATCTGAAGCGGCTATCTCATCATAAAAGGCATTCAGGCGTTTCAGTTCCTTATCCAATAGAATAACTTGGTGGTTAGCTTGGATTAACGCGTTTGCTAAAGCTTTACCCAGTCCTTGTGCGGCACCGGTGATGAGATAGGTTTTCATAATTTTTCTCGTTGTTTTTTAATTCGGGTATTTAACCCAATTCGGTTTTGTCGGTGTTGTTGGTCTTGTCTATGCAATATTCAGCTTTGTGATAATGAATTCACTGATTTCCGCCGGGGTATGGAAAAAAACGTCCGCCGGCCAGTCTTTTTCACTCGCTTCTTCCGGTAGGTAACCGAACAGTGCGGCGCCGGTCAGCATTTTGGCATTAATGCCAGCCTCGATATCGCGTGGGTGGTCGCCAATATAAATACACTCTTCCGGTTTTACCCCGCACTGCTCGGCAGCCAAAAACATCGGTGCCGGATCGGGTTTGCGAACCGATAGGGTATCGCCGGCAACAATGCTTTTTGGCTGACTAGGAAAGTTAAATGACTGCAATAACTGTTTTGTCAGGTGCTGTGGCTTGTTGGTGACAATACCCCAAGCGATATTATTATCAGCCAGATGCTGTAAACCTTTAAGTAGACCAGGGAATAACTGAGTATGGGTATCGATATCAGTCAGATAATGTTGCAGAAAACGCTGGCGCTTTTCTTCAAGGGCGTCGCCTTCAAGGTGTGGAAAAGCCAGTTTGGTCATCGCCAAACCACCCTTGGAAACCGAGTTGCGGACGTGCTGATAATTTAAAACCGGCTGATTGAATTCCATGCAGGTTTTTTTCAAAGCTTGGGTGAAATCCATAGAGGTATCCAGAAGGGTACCGTCTAAATCAAAAAGAACGCATTTAATGCTCATGAATATTGATCTGCTGTAATAGTTAAATTTGAAAGCCGAACACCAGGTTCAGCCTTTTGTCCTAGCCTAATTTTTTCGTGTTTTTATTTTGCTTTTTGATACGCGAGAATATAGTTCACATCCAAATCATTATTTAGACCGTAACGATTGATTAGCGGATTGAACTCGATTCCGGCGGAATCTCTTAGGTATAAGTCCGCTTTGCGCGCCATTGTATCAAGTTCGGACGGCTTAATGAATTTGTCATGAGTATGGGTGCCTTTAGGAACCAAGTTGAGAATGTTCTCTGCGGCGACGATGCCCAATAAGTAGGACTTGATATTACGGTTAAGAGTCGAGAAAAACACCCAGCCACCCGGTTTGACGCAATCTGCGGCGGCTTGGATAATGGCTTGTGGATCGGGTACATGCTCCAGCATCTCCATGCAGGTGACAATATCGTGTTGCGCTCGGTTCTGTTGGGCGTAATCCTCGGCTGCAACCAGCTCATAACGTACCGATTGCACTTCTTTATCTAAAGCGTGCAGTTTGGCAACCGTCAGAACCTCTTTAGCCAGATCGATTCCGGTGACCTGTGCGCCAAGTTGCGCCAGGGATTCACTCAGAATGCCACCGCCACAGCCGATATCGACAATTTTCTGACCAGCTAGGTGGCTATGTCGTTGAATGAATTCCAGACGTAACGGATTGATTTTATGGAGTGCGGCAAACTCACCTTCTGGATCCCACCAGGTACTGGACAGTCGATTGAAATTATCCAGTTCCTGTTGATCAAAGTTCATCTGGACTTCAGACGGGTTGGCATTTTCTGTCTGTTGACTCATAAAAACATCCATTTTCAAATCGGTGTTAAATAAATAACGTATATAAAACAATGTAATAGGGCGGTTCTTTGTTGCTGTTGTTGGTTGAACCAGCAACGGACTCTGTATCGAGCGCGAAAATACCCTGAAAAAGCTTTTATGAGATTATACGAAATTCGAGTGCAATTAAGCGGTTTTTACTGAGATTAGCGTTTAATAATTTGCTAAATTTAGCTTTAAATTGAAAATAAGCGCCTCTGAGAGGTTTTTAATAAATTCTCGATAGGGTGTCGAGAATGAAAAATATTGCTTATGAAGCCCTTTATTTGCTTTTCACATGCTATATAATGGGATTTTATTAAAGTTTCTTAATTCATTTAATAAGTGGATGGTCAATGTCAGAATTTGCACGTGAAATTATTCCGATTTCCTTAGAAGACGAAATGGAGCAATCCTACCTGAGTTACGCGATGAGCGTAATTGTAGGTCGAGCGCTACCGGATGTTAGAGATGGTTTGAAGCCGGTTCACCGTCGTGTGTTATACGCGATGAATGAACTGAGCAATGATTTTAACAAGCCCTATAAGAAATCGGCACGTATTGTCGGTGATGTTATCGGTAAATACCACCCGCACGGGGATACCGCGGTTTACGATACGATAGTTCGTATGGCGCAGCCGTTCTCGTTACGTTATATGTTGGTAGATGGGCAAGGTAACTTCGGTTCTGTCGATGGTGATTCACCAGCGGCGATGCGTTATACCGAAATCCGTATGGCGAAGATTTCACATCAGTTGTTGGCTGACCTTGATAAAGAAACGGTTAACTTCTCGGAAAACTATGACGGTTCCGAATCGGAACCGGATGTTTTGCCGACACGTATTCCTAACTTGCTGGTCAACGGTTCTTCGGGTATCGCGGTTGGTATGGCGACCAATATTCCGCCACATAACCTGACGGAAACGGTTAACGCCTGTTTGGCCTATATTGATAATCCGGCAATCGACATTGCCGGTTTGATGGAGCACATTCCCGGACCAGATTTCCCGACCCACGGTTTGATCAACGGTACTTCCGGTATTCGTGAGGCTTATGAAACCGGTCGTGGTCGCGTTAAAATCCGTTCAAAAACCAGTGTTGAAACCGATAAATCGGGCAAGGCGCAGATTATCGTTCATGAGTTGCCTTATCAGGTGAACAAGGCGAAGTTGATTGAACGTATTGCTGAGCTGGTTAAAGAGAAAAAGATCGAAGGTATTACTGGTCTGCGTGATGAGTCCGATAAGGACGGTATGCGTATTGTTATTGAGATTCGCCGTGGTGAAGTGCCTGAGGTGATTATCAATAACCTATACAAGCAGACTGCGATGCAGACGGTGTTTGGTGTCAATATGGTCGCATTGATCGATGGCCAGCCGAAACTATTGAACCTTAAAGAGGTGATTGAAGCCTTTGTGAAGCACCGTCGTGAAGTGGTGACACGTCGTACCATTTACGACCTGCGCAAAGCACGTGAAAAAGCCCATGTGCTGGAAGGTTTAGCGGTCGCTCTGACCAATATCGATGAAATGATCGAATTGATCAAGGCATCACCAAGTCCGGCGGTCGCTAAAGAGCGGATGCTGGAACGTGATTGGGCAATCGGTTCGGTTGTCGATATGCTGGAACGCGTTGAAATGAAAGATGTGCGTCCTGAAGATCTACCGGAAGGTTTTGGTGCCGATGGCGCTATCTACAAACTTTCACCGGTTCAGGCGCAAGCGATTCTAGAAATGCGTTTACACCGCTTGACCGGCTTAGAGCAGGACAAGATTCTTGAAGAATATCGTAATCTTTTGGAGAAAATCGCCGAGTTCCTGGAGATTTTAAGAAACCCGGATCGTTTGACCGAAGTGGTTAAAGAAGAATTGGCTGAAGTGGTTGAGAACTTTGGTGATGCACGTCGCACCGAGATTGATTATGCGTATCAAGACCTTGATGCGGAAGACTTGATTGCGGTTGAGGACCGTATTGTGACGCTATCTCAGGATGGCTATATCAAGACGCAACCATTAAGCGATTATCGAGCGCAAAAACGTGGTGGTCGAGGTAAATCGGCTACGGCGATGAAAGAGGAAGATGAAGTTGGTCAACTGTTTGTTGCCAGTACGCACGATATGCTGCTGTGCTTCTCTAACCGCGGTAAGTTGTATTGGCAGAAAACATGGCAATTACCGTTGGCGAGCCGTGGTAGCCGTGGTAAGCCGATTGTTAATGTCTTGCCTCTGGAAGAGGGGGAGCACATTACTTCGGTATTGCCGGTTGACGAATTTGATGATCGCGTTGTCTTTATGGCAACTCGTAACTCGGTGGTCAAGCGTGTTGCCTTGAAGGATTTCTCACGTCCTCGTGTCAACGGGATTATCGCGGTTGACCTGCTGGATGACGACCAGCTGGTTGGTACTGCGTTAACCGATGGTGAGCAGGAAGTCATGTTGTTTACCGATATCGGTAAGGCGATTCGCTTTAAAGAAAGTGATGTTCGCGTTATGGGTCGTACCGCTCGAGGGGTGCGCGGCATGAAGTTGGCTGGTGATGCCAAGGTCATCAGTATGCAGATCGCTAAGTCTGACGCATTGATTTTGACCGCGACCGAAAACGGTTTTGGTAAGTGTACGCCAGCCAGTGATTACTCAACGATCAATCGTGGTGGTCAAGGGGTTATTTCGATTAAGACCACAGACCGTAACGGCAATGTGGTTTCTGCGGTTTCGGTATCGCCTGAACAAGAGGTGGTGTTAATCACCAATAAGGCGACTTTGGTTCGTACTCGCGTTTCGGAAATATCCGTAGTGGGTCGTAACACCCAGGGGGTTAAGTTAATTAACGTCGGTAAGGGTGAGCAGGTTGTTGGTGTCGCGGTAGTCGATATCAATGAGGAAGAAGAGCTGCTTGAAGCTGAAGTGCTTGATGCCGATTCGACAGAAGACGCAGAAGCGAATGCCATTGAGCCGGGTGCTGACAATTCGGCCGAGCCATCAGAGCCTGATAGCAAAGCCTAGTTAAACCCATTAATTTGTAGTTTTCAAAATAGATAAAACGCCTTTAACTAGGTGTTTTATCTTTTTGATATTTAAGGAAATGATAAATGTCTAGAACATTTAATTTTAGTGCTGGCCCGGCCATGCTGCCAGAGGCGGTAATGCAAAAAGCACAAGCTGAATTTTTAAACTGGCACGACACTGGTATGTCAGTTATGGAGATGAGTCATCGTTCAAAAGAGTATATGTCGGTGGCGCATCAGGTTGAGGCGGATTTGCGTGAGATTATGCAAATCCCGGACAACTATAAAGTGCTGCTGACTCATGGCGGTGCGTCTTTACAGTTCTCAGCGATCCCAATGAATTTGACCAATGAAGGCGATACCGTCGATTATTTCAAGACCGGTGTTTGGTCAACCAAAGCGATCAAGGAAGCTTCGCGTTACTGTAATGTCAACATCGTTGCCGGTTCGGATGAAATGAACCCAACCGAAATTCCGCCCCAGTCGGAATGGAAGTTCTCCGCGGATGCCAAATATATCCATATTTGCTCGAATGAAACCATTACCGGTGTCGAGTTCCAGGAAGATCAATTGGAAGCTGTTTTTGCCCAAGGTAAGCCGGTAATTGCCGATATGTCTTCCAATATCATGTGTCGTGAAATTGATGTCAGTAAATACGCCATGATTTATGCCGGGGCGCAGAAAAATATCGGCCCAGCCGGTTTGGCGATTTTGATTGTTCGTGAAGATTTGATTGGTCAAGCACGTAAAATGACACCGACGTTGATGAATTGGCAGACTTATGCGGACAACGAATCGATGTTCAATACACCGGCAACCTTTGCTTGGTATTTGGCGGGCTTGGTATTCCAATGGATTAAATCAGCCGGTGGTGTGGCAGCGATTGCTGCGGTGAATCAGCGCAAAGCCCAAAAGCTTTACGATTATATCGATCAGTCTGGTTTTTATAGTAACGATATTAACAAGTCTCAGCGTTCGTGGATGAATGTGACCTTCAACTTGCCGACCTCTGGGTTGGATGCGGTTTTTCTTGAAGAGTCAAAAGCAGCCGGTTTATTGAGTCTTAAAGGCCATAAGGCTTTTGGCGGTATGCGTGCCAGTATCTATAACGCTATGCCGGAAGAAGGTGTAGATGCATTGATTGACTTTATGCAGCAGTTTGCCGCGAAACATGGCTAATTGGCGAGCTTAATGGCTTTAATAACTCGGATTGATAACAGGGTATTAGATGACAACAGAACAACAGCAATTGACTGATATTCGTAACCAGATCGATGAAATCGATCGTCAGATTCAGGTTTTGATTGGCGAACGTGCCAAATGCGCACAAAAGGTTGCCGATATCAAAACTCAGGGCGGCAAGGTGGATGCCGTTTTTTACCGCCCGGAGCGTGAAGCGCAGGTATTGCGTGCGGTAAAAGAGCGTAATGACAGCGTTTTACCTGACGAGTCAATGGCTAAATTGTTTAGAGAGATTATGTCGGCTTGCTTGGCGCTTGAGCAGCCGGTAACGGTCGCTTATCTGGGGCCGGAAGGCAGTTATTCCCACGCCAGTGTGTTGAAACAATTCGGTTCGTCAGTTGTCGCACACCCTGTTAGCACCATTGAAGCGGTTTTTGAAGCGGTTGAAAAAGGCGAGGCCAACTACGGTCTGGTGCCAGTAGAGAATTCATCCGAAGGTGTGGTCAAGTCATCTCAAAACGAGTTGATGCGAACACGCCTGAAGGTTTCCGGTGAAGTCGAGATGGAGATCCATCACTGCTTGATGTCGCAATCCCTTGAGCATGCCCAGATCAAAAAGGTGGTTGCCCATCAGCAGGCGCTAGGCCAATGCGAGCAATGGATTAAAAACCATTTGCCGGGGGCTGAAGTCGAAGCGGTTGAATCGAATGCGCTGGCTGCAAAAATGGCGCAGGCGGATGCCACGCTGGCAGCGATCGCTTCGGAAGAGGCCGCTCAGCTTTATCAATTGAATATTCTTGATAGACATATCGAAGATTATCATGACAACAACACCAAGTTCTGGGTGGTGGGTAAGGATATTACTCAGCCAAGCGGCTTGGATAAAACTTCATTGATTATCTCCATTCACAATAAAGCCGGTGCCTTATTGGATGTTCTGGAGTGTTTCAGTAAACGCAATATTAATATGACACGTATTATTTCGCGTCCTTCTACCGAAAAGACTTGGGATTATGTGTTTTTTATCGATGTGATCGGTCATAAAGACGACGCCAACCTCAAAGAAGCCTTGGATGAGGTGGAAACCAAATCCGCTTTTTATAAGTTGTTGGGATCTTTTCCGGTTTCTCCTCTGTAACAATCTTTGGTCTGTTTCAAGACCTGTTTCGAGCGATTATATTTATGAGTCAAAAAACAACCGATTTCAGCCAACGGTTACAGCCACAAATTGCCGCTATCCATCCTTATGTTCCGGGTAAACCGGTCAGCGAGTTACAGCGTGAATTGGGGTTGCAGAGCGTGGTCAAATTGGCGTCCAATGAGAACCCGCTGGGTTGCAGTGAGCAGGTTAAGCAATCGATCAGTGCGCAGTTAACCGAAGTGGCGCGCTACCCAGATGGTGGTTGTTATCAGTTGAAGGCGGCCTTGGCTGAGTTTTTACAGCTAAAGTCGTCACAGATCGCTATTGGTAATGGTTCCAATGAGCTGCTGGAGTTGGTGGCGCGTGTTTTTGCCGGGCCGGGTGATGAGATTGTTTTCTCGCAATACGGTTTTGCCGTCTATCCGATTTCGGCGCAGGTGGTCGGTGCCAAAGGTATTGAGGTGGCTGCTCAGGATTATGGGCATGATCTGGATGCTGTTTTGGCGGCGATCAGTGATAAAACCAAGGTGATTTATCTGGCCAATGCCAATAATCCGACTGGTACCTATTTTGACAAACAGACTTGGCAGCGATTCATTGCACAAGTGCCAAGTCATATCATTGTCGTGCTTGATGAAGCCTATATCGAGTATGCACGTAGTTTTGTTGAGCAAGATCGTTTCTTTGATGGCACCGATTATCTGAGTGACTATGCCAATTTATTGGTTTCGCGTACTTTTTCCAAGGCTTATGGTTTGGCGGCATTACGCGTAGGTTATATGGCGGGTTGTGAAGAAATTATCGGTTATATCAATCAGGTACGTGAGCCTTTTAATGTCAATCAGATGGCACAGGTTGCCGCGCTTGCTGCATTGAACGATCAAACATTCGTTGCCGAATCGGTGAAACAGAACTTTTTAGGTATGCGCCAATTGACTCAGGCGTTTGCTGACTTGGGGCTTGATTACATTCCATCGGTGGGGAACTTTATTTGTGTCAATGTCGGAGATGATGCCGCCAAATTGAATCAGCAGTTATTACAGCAGGGCGTAATTGTGCGTCCGGTTGCCAATTACGGCATGGCAGGATATCTGCGCATTTCTGTCGGCTCGCAGATTGAAAATGACTTTTTTATTGATGTGCTTAAGGGGTTGCTGAATTAACTTGCGTGTTAGTACGCGTTGGCATACCGAAAAACAAACAAATAGCTTGGATTGAAATTGAAAAAACTGAACAAAATCACTGTAATCGGGGTTGGCTTGATTGGCGGCTCATTTGCCAAAGGCTTGAAAGAGGCGAATCTGGTTGAACAGATCGTCGGCTATGGCAAAACTGAATCTACTCTTAAGCAGGCTGTCGAGCTTGGTGTGGTCGATAGTTACAGCACCGATTTGGCTGAGGCGGTTGCGAACAGTGATTTGGTATTTATTGCCACGCCTTTAGGTGCGATGGGCCAAGTGATGATGGATATGCAGCCGCATATCAATGAAAACACCGTTATTACCGATGGCGGCAGTGCCAAGAGTGAAGTGATCGCTTTGGCTGAGCAAGCATTTGGCAGGTTGCCGGATAATTTTGTACCGGGGCATCCTATCGCCGGTAAAGAAAAAAGCGGGGTAACTGCTGCTGATGGCAAACTTTATATTAACCATCGTGTGATTTTGACGCCTTTGGCAACGACCAATCAGGCCGCAATAGCTTTGGTTACCGAGTTATGGCAGGCATTGGGCGCCAATGTGGAAACTATGACTGCGCAACAGCATGATGAGATTTTTGCGGCAACCAGTCATCTCCCTCATTTATTGGCGTTTGCTCTGGTGGATATGCTTAATGAGCACCCAGAGTTGGGTGATGTATTTAAATATACCGCGGGCGGTTTTCGTGACTTTACCCGTATTGCTTCGAGCGATGCCACCATGTGGCGCGATATCAGCACGCAAAACTCGATAGCGATCGTTAAGTGGTTGCAAGCCTATCAGGATGAATTGAGTAATATTATCAAGCTGGTCGAAAATAAAGACGGCGATGCGCTATTCGATATTTTCACCAGTGCAAAAAATGCCCGTGATACCCATATCGTTAAATAATATTTATCTCTGCTTAGCCGCAACAATTGATTGTGAAATGCGTATAATAGGCGCCATTCAAAATTAACCACTTGGTATTGGGTCTAAAAAGATCGGCTAAGTATTCATTTTTAAAGAGTTTCTATGGCAAACGTTAAATTCAAGGTTCAGGCCGGCGGCACAGTAAAAGGTCGTGTTCGTGTTCCTGGCGATAAATCCATTTCTCACCGCAGTATTATGCTTGGCGCTTTGGCTGAAGGCACGACAACCGTTACCGGTTTTCTTGAAGGGGCCGATGCTTTAGCCACCTTGCAGGCATTTCGCGATATGGGTGTGCAGATCGAAGGCCCTGAGAATGGAAATGTGACCATTCATGGTGTGGGATTGCGCGGTTTAAAAAAACCTGAAAAACCTATGGATATGGGGAATTCGGGTACTTCAACACGTCTGTTGGCCGGTATTTTGGCCGGTCAGGATTTTGACTGTACCTTAATTGGTGATGCTTCTTTATCGAAACGTCCGATGAAGCGTGTCACGGATCCGCTTGCCTTGATGGGCGCGCAACTGGAAACCTCGGAAGGCGGTACCTTGCCAATGGTGATCAAAGGTCAAGGTCAGCCTCTAAAAGCGATTGATTACACTTTGCCGATGGCAAGTGCTCAGGTCAAGTCTTGTGTGTTGCTGGCTGGGTTGTTTGCCGATGGTCAAACTTGCGCCACCGAGCCCGCCCCGACGCGTGACCATACCGAGCGTATGTTGAATGGTTTCGGTTATCAGGTAAATAGTGAAAAACTGGATAATCAACGCATGAAAGCCTGTCTGCAGGGCGGCGGCAAATTAACCGCTTGTCATATCGATGTGCCTTCGGATATTTCATCGGCGGCATTCTTTATGGCGGCGGCGGCGATTGCCAAGGATTCTGATCTGGTTATCGAACACGTTGGTATGAACCCAACACGTATCGGTGTGATTGAAATTCTTAAGTTGATGGGTGCGGATATCACTCTGGAAAACCCTCATGAAGTGGGTGGAGAGCCGGTTGCCGATGTGCATATCCGCTATGCGCCATTGAAAGGTATTGAAATTCCAGAGGAGTTGGTTGCACTGGCGATTGACGAGTTCCCTGTGTTGTTTGTGGTGGCGGCAAGTGCTGAAGGTAAAACGGTGTTAACCGGTGCTGAAGAGTTGCGTGTTAAAGAGTCTGACCGTATTCAGGTTATGGCCGATGCGCTGCAGGCGGTGGGTATTGATGCGCAGCCGACATCGGATGGAATGATTATTAACGGTGGCAAACAGTCTAAGCAGAATGCGGTGATTGAAAGCCATCATGATCACCGTATCTCTATGGCAATGACTGTTGCCGGTTTGTTTGCCAGTGATGAGATCGTGATTGATGATTGCGCAAACGTGAATACTTCATTTCCGATATTTGTGGATTTGATGAATCAGGTCGGTCTGCAGGTTGAAGTAATCAGCGAATAATAAAGCCAATAATTAAAAGAGAGTGAGTTGAGTATGTCAGAGTTTCCGGTAATAACCATTGATGGGCCAAGCGGCGTCGGTAAAGGAACCCTGGCACAATACCTGACCTGTAAGACCGGTTTTCATTTACTGGATAGTGGGGCGATTTATCGCTCTTTGGCTTATGGTGTAACTGCCAATCAGATTGCAATTGATGATGTTGCGTCATTGGTGGCGCTGGCGGAAACTTTACCGGTTGAATTTAAAGCAACCAGTATTATCTATGATGGTACTGATGTGACTGCAAAGGTGCGCACCGAAGAGGTAGCCGCGGTTGCCTCTACTGTAGCTGCGATTCCGGAGGTGCGGAGTGCTTTGCTCAACCGCCAAAAGGCTTTTGCGCAGTCACCTGGTTTGATTGCTGATGGTCGTGATATGGGAACTGTGGTGTTTCCCGGTTCACCGTTGAAGCTGTATTTGACGGCAAGCGCAGCGGTACGCGCAGAAAGGCGTGTTAAACAGTTGAAAAACCAAGGTATTGATGCTAACATTGCTCAGATAACCAAAGACATCGAAGAAAGGGACTTACGCGACTCGAGTCGCAAGACAGCTCCTTTAAAGCCTGCAGACGATGCAATTATCATTGATACCTCCGATTTGGATATCAATGAAGTCTGTCAAAAGGCGATGGCTTTGTTATGGGATAGGAACTTAATGAAGTAAACTTCTATCTCAAATGGTTAATTTACAAGTTAATAAAAGTTTTTAACTGATTGAATTAAAAAGAATTTATCGAATCCCTGGTGCCAAGAGGTCCCGGGGATTTGTATTTTTTGTCGGTGATTGGGAAGCTGACTATTGTTAACTGACCCGTTTTCCCTCCAATACTCCCATAAGAGGTTGGTAAGCGGCTATGAAAAATTGGTAATACTATCCATGAGTGAATTATCTTTCGCTGAATTATTTGAAGAGTCTTTACAGCAAGACAAATTTAACACTGGTTCTCTAATCATCGGTACTGTTGTTGGTATCGACAAAGAAACAGTTCTTGTAGACGCAGGTATGAAATCTGAGTCTGCCATTCCTAAGTCTCAGTTTTTAAACGCTAACGGTGAACTAGAAGTTGCTGTTGGTGATGAAGTTGAAGTTTACCTAGAGACACTGGAAGATGGTCTTGGTGAAACTCGCTTGTCACGTGAAAAAGCTAAGCGTGCGAAAACTTGGGATCGCCTTGAAGCGGCTATGGAAGAAGGTGAAGTGGTTACCGGTCTTGTTACTGGTAAGGTTAAAGGTGGTCTGACTGTTGACGTTGAAGGCGTTCGTGGTTTCCTACCTGGTTCACTTGTTGATATTCGTCCAATTCGCGACTTTGGTTTCCTCGAAGGTAAAGAAGTTGAATTGAAGCTTGTTAAGCTAGACCGTAAGCGTAACAACGTTGTTGTTTCTCGTCGCGCGGTTATCGAGCAGGAGTCTTCTGCTGAGCGTGAAGCGATTCTTGCTAACATGGAAGAAGGTTCAACTCTTAAAGGTATCGTTAAGAACCTTACTGACTACGGTGCGTTTATCGACCTTGGTGGTGTTGACGGTCTTCTGCATATCACAGATATGGCTTGGCGTCGTGTTAACCACCCATCTGAAATTGTACAGGTTGGTGATGAAATCGAAGTTAAGGTTCTTAAGTTCGATAAAGAGCGTAACCGTGTATCTCTTGGTCTTAAGCAGCTTGAAGAAGATCCGTGGGCAGATATGGTTTCTCGTTACCCAATGGGTGCAGAAGTTGGCGGTAAGGTTGCTAACATCACTGATTACGGTGCTTTCATCGAAATCGAAGATGGTATTGAAGGTCTAGTTCATACTTCTGAGCTTGATTGGACTAACCGTAATATCCACCCATCTAAGGTTGTACACCTAGGTCAAGAAGTTCGCGTTAAGATCCTTGATGTTGATCAAGAGCGTCGTCGTATCTCTCTATCTATCAAGCAGTGTACTGTTAATCCATGGGAAGGTTTCTCAGCGACTCACGCTAAGGGCGATAAGATTTCCGGTTCTATCAAGTCTATCACTGACTTTGGTATCTTTATCGGTCTAGACGGTGGTATCGATGGTCTGGTGCACCTGACAGATATCTCTTGGAACGTTCCTGGTGAAGAAGCTATCCGTGACTTCAAGAAAGGCGATGAGCTGGAAACAGTTATCCTATCTATCGATCCAGAGCGTGAGCGTATCTCTCTAGGTCTTAAGCAGCTAGAACAAGATCCATTTGGTCAGTTCATCGCTGAGAACGGTAAAGGTAGCATTATCGAAGGTACCGTTAAGTCTGTCGACGAGAAAGGTGCTGTTATCGATGTGGCGCCTGAGGTTGAAGGTTACCTACGCGCTTCTGAATTGTTAGAAGATACACGTGATGCATCTTCAGTATTGAAAGAAGGTGATACAGTTTCTGCTAAGATCACTAACGTTGATCGTAAGAACCGCTCTCTATCTTTATCTGTTAAAGCTAAAGAAGCCGCTGAAGAAGCTGAAGCCATCAAAGGTTACTCAGCTGAACAGCAGGTTACTGGTAATACTCTTGGTGACCTACTTAAGGACAAGATGTAATTTAATTGCATTTCACTCCTGAAGAGGGCGGCTGGTTATACTGGCCGTCCATTGGTCTCGCCAATGTGTTTGCATTGGGTTTATTGAAACTCTCCAAAGGAGAGATAAATAAGAGTAATATCAAATGACCAAGTCAGAATTGATCGAACTTATTGCAAGAAAGCAAACTCAGTTTGCTCAAAAAGACGTTGAAATTGCGGTTAATCAAATCGTGGACTCGATGATAGACACCTTGTCAAAAGGTGAGCGTATCGAGATTCGCGGTTTCGGTAGCTTTAGCCTTCATCACAGAAAGGCACGTGTTGGACGTAATCCTAAAACCGGTGAAACGGTAGAGTTGTCTGACAAGCGTGTTCCTCATTTCAAGCCTGGTAAGGCTTTGCGTGAGCGAGTTGATGATTCAAAAGATACAACCGATATTTTGCAGTAAGCTATTGCAATAAAATCGAAAAGGGGTGGAATTTCTCACCCCTTTTTTTATGCTTTTTTCCCTCAATCCTCTATAATCATCAGTAATTTCCGTTAGAGAGTTCTCTTATGTTTAAGTTACTGTCTCTTGTTCTGACACTTTGCTTTGTTTTTATTGGCGTCAGCCTCGGCGTACTAAACCCATCAGAGGTAATGCTTGATCTGTTTTTCGTGCAGATGCAGTTGCCGTTAAGTGTGGTGATGGCAGTTTTGTTTATTTGTGGCATGTTGCTCGGAGCCCTGTTCATCCTGATGCAGGTTATTCGCTTGAACTGGATGTTACGACGCAAAACCAAAGAGAATCAAAAGCTTTCGGATCAAATCGTCCAACTGAAAAAAGCCCAGGTGCAGCAGTCTGCCGATCGTTTAGCCAAGGATGTGCAGCGTGTTGAAGTCGACCAGGAGCAGCCCAAAGCGCTTAGTTACCAGCAACTTTAAATCTAATAAAACGAGTTTTCCATGAGTCAGAATCAATCTATCAATGATCCTAAAGTATTAATCGCGCTCGACTTTGCCGATGCGCAGCAGGCACTTGAATTTGTTACGCCGCTAGACAGTAGTACCTGTCGATTGAAAGTCGGTAAGGAGTTGTTTGCCGCTGCTGGTCCGGAATTTGTCAGGCAGCTGGTTGATTTGGGTTTTGATGTGTTTTTGGATCTTAAATACCACGATATTCCTAATACGGTTGCCAAAGCCGTTCAGGCGGCAGCCAGAATGGGGGTGTGGATGGTCAATGTACATGCTTTGGGCGGCCGCAAGATGATGCAGGCAGCCAAGGCGGCGTTGGATGAAATGGAACACAAGCCGTTATTGATTGCGGTGACCATCCTGACCAGTATGGAGCAGGAGGATTTAGCGGAAATCGGTCTGGCTGGTTCACCGCGTGACAATGTCATGCGTTTAGCTGCTTTGACTAAGGATTCCGGTCTGGATGGCGTGGTCTGTTCAGCACAGGAAGCGGCGGATATTCGCGAAATGGTTGGTAAGGATTTCTGCTTAGTGACGCCAGGAATTCGTCCGGCTGGTAGCGATATTAATGACCAGAAGCGCATCATGACTCCAGCGCAAGCGATTGAGGCAGGCTCGAGTTATTTGGTGGTAGGGCGTCCAATCACCCAATCAAAGTCACCAGCCAATACTCTGGCGGAAATCAATGCGAGCCTGATTCATTATTAATCGTAAAACATTACCGATATTTCAATCGGTTATGAAAATAAATGGCGTTATAAGTTTAAATGTAAAATATATTGAGCTTTGCGTCATTTTTTTATATAATGCGCGCCTTTCATGCCGTTTGCATGAATTTCCTTGTCTCACCATATCAAGGTTATATGGGAGACTGTTTTATCATCCATAAGGAGAAAATGAATGCGTCATTATGAAGTCGTATTTCTAGTGCACCCTGATCAGAGTGAACAGGTTCCTGCAATGCTAGAGCGTTACCGTGCCCTTATCGAACAGTCTGAAGGTAAGATTCACCGTCTTGAAGACTGGGGACGTCGTCAACTTGCTTATATCATCAACAAAGTACATAAGGCTCACTACATTCTTATGAACATCGAATGTTCACAAGAAACTCTAGATGAGTTAGAAAATGCTTTTTACTACAACGATGCCGTTTTACGTAGCATGGTAGTTAAGCAGAAAGAAGCGATCACTGAACCTTCAGTAATGGCTGGCAATAAAGACGATAAAGCTGACAAGCGTCGTGGTCCAAAGGAGTAAGAGATGGCTAGAGGATTTGGTAGAAAGAAATTCTGTCGTTTCACAGCTGATGGCGTGAAGCAGATTGATTACAAAGACTTAGATACATTGAAAGCGTACATTACTGAAACAGGTAAAATCGTTCCAAGTCGTATCACTGGAACAAGCGCTAAGTATCAGCGTCAGTTAGCCACTGCAATTAAACGTGCTCGTTATATTGCATTATTGCCATACACTGACCAGCACAAATAATTTTTGTGAACTAGAAATAGGAACACAATGCTCGGAATAGCTAATTATGCAATGAAAGGGCCAACGCAGGCCTTGATTGCGATCGTTATATTTGCGGCATTAAGTGTTTTTTTAGCACCGTTTGGAATTATTGTCGGTGCTTTAATCGCCTTGGTTACCTTGAGAGTCTCGGTTAGCGAAGGTTTTAAAACCCTGGTATGGGGTGTTTTGAGTCATGTCGGCCTAACGCTGTTATTGACTGGTAGTATGCTTGGTGGCTTTTTAGCGGTTGCCGAATACATGTTACCGGTCTGGTTGATGGCCGTTGTACTCAGGCAGACCAATTCACTGGCTTCTGCATTGCAATTCGCAATGGTTTTAGTCGGTGTATTGGTGGTAGGTTTCCATTTAATGGTTGCCGATACGTCACAATGGTGGCTATCGTTGTTTAACCAGTATCTGGCACCGGTGCTACAAGCATCGCAGATTGAATATGAAGTGGAGCGCATTGCGCAGATCACTGATCATTTCACCATGCTGGTAGCCGTGTTTATGATTGTTTTATGGTTCTCCATTTTGGTCGTAGGCAGATGGTGGCAGAGCGAGTTGTATTATCCTGGCCGTTTTAAAACGGACTTTTATCAGCTGGCACTTCCGAAATCAACCGCTTATGTAGCCATCGCTTTGGCTGTGTTAGGTCTGTTAAACGCATCGCAAAACAGCATGATCAATGATTTATCATCGGTTCTGATTGCTGGCTTGATGATGCAGGGCATTGCCATTGCCCACCATACCGTTGCCACCAAGGAGATGCGTACTGCTTGGTTGGTCGGGTTATATATACTGTTGTTTCTAGTTCCAGAAAGCATGTTGGTTTTAGCAACCATCGGTTTGGTAGACACTTGGGTGGATTTCCGTAACCGTTGGACGAATAAAGAACTATAGAGGTTTAAGCGATGAATGTTATTCTGCTTGAAAAAGTACAAAATCTAGGGTCTTTGGGTGATCAAGTTTCAGTTAAATCTGGTTACGCTCGTAACTTCTTGATTCCTCAAGGTAAAGCAAAAGCAGCTACTAAAGAAAACCTAGCTGAGTTTGAAGCAATGCGTGCTGAATTAGAAAAAGCCGCTGCTGCTGAACTTGCGGTTGCTCAGGGTATTTATGAGAACCTGAACGGTCAGGTTATCTCAATCGAATCAGTTGCCGGAGATGAAGGTAAGCTATTCGGTTCTGTAGGTACTCAGGATATTTCTGATGCACTTAAAGCAGCAGGTTTTGAAGTTGAGCGTCGTAACGTTCGTATGCCAGAAGGTGCATTGCGCCACACGGGTACTTACGAAATCGACGTTCAGCTGCACACTGATGTTGTTGCATCGATTACTGTAGAAGTTAAGGCTGCTGCTGAGTAATATACTTAACAGCAAGCTTTAAGCTCTTGAAAAAAGCGGGGTTCGACCAGTTCGAACCGCCGCTTTTTTTATGTCTCCAATTTATCAGTTTGTGGTGCGGATTTTTTACCGTTATTATTACGTGTCATGTTAAATCGTGACGTTATAATAGAGTACTTGCTTGATCCTTTTATAAGAGGTTGAAGCACAGGGTTAAGAATCATTTTCCCCGTAACTTTTTTGAGAACCGCTAACGCAAAGAAATTTTATAAAATTATGGCTGCAAAAAATCCCGCTACCAATGTTGATGAAATGTTTAAGGTCCCACCGCACTCTCTAGAGGCCGAACAATCCGTACTCGGTGGTTTGATGTTATCCGATGATGTATTGGATGATGTCGTAGTGGTGGTCAATGTGGAAGATTTTTATACCAAACAGCATCAGGTGATTTTTGAAGCGATCATCAATTTAAGCCGTAACAGCAAACCCTATGATTTGGTTGCGGTGGTAGCGCATTTATCCAGTGTCGGTCAAATTGAAACGGCCGGTGATAAAACCTATTTGGCCGAGCTGGTGAAAAATACACCGGGTGCGGCGAATATTCTCTATTACTCGCAAATCGTACGTGATAAATCGATTCTGCGTAAATTGATTCAAGCCGGTAATGAAATTGCCGAATCCGGTTACTTTCCTAAAGATCGCGATATCCGTCAGGTGCTTGACGGCGCCGAGCAGAAAATCAATAAAATCGCCGAGCATGGAGAAGGTAAAGAGCGTCAATATAAAACCATGGATGTGCTGCTTGAATCGGCTATCAATAAAATCGATGAGCTCTTTAATACCGAGGGAACGATTACCGGTCAGGAAACTCATCTGACCGAGTTTGATGAAATTACCGCCGGTCTTCAGGCAGGGGATTTGATTATCGTCGCCGGGCGACCATCCATGGGTAAAACCACCTTTTCGATGAACTTGGCGGAAAATGTCGCCACCAAAAACGGCACGCCAATTGCCGTGTTCAGTATGGAGATGCCGGGTGAGGCCTTGGCGATGCGAATGATCAGTTCTATCGGGCGTATCGATTCCGGTCGTATGCGAACCGGTAAGTTGACTCAGGAAGATTGGCCAAAACTCAATAAAGCGGTTGGTGTTTTATCCAAGGCGAAAGTCTATATCGATGATACTCCGGCATTAATGATTACCGAGTTGCGCGCCCGTGCCAGACGTATTGATAAGGATGTACGGGATCTACAACGTAAAGAGGCGATCGAGGCCGGCCATGAAAATCCAGATAAGCATGTCACCGGACTAGGTTTGGTGGTCGTCGATTATCTTCAATTGATGCGCGGTTCGGCCAATGCGGAAAACCGAGTCAATGAGATTTCCGAAATCTCGCGTGGTCTGAAAGCCTTGGCCAAAGAGCTCAATATTCCGGTTATTGCTCTATCGCAGCTGAATCGAAGTCTTGAACAGCGTCCGAATAAACGCCCGGTAATGTCCGATTTGCGTGAATCCGGAGCGATTGAGCAGGATGCCGATTTGATTATCTTTATTTATCGTGATGAGGTTTATAACCCAGATACGGAAGATAAAGGTACCGCCGAAATTATCCTCGGTAAACACCGTAACGGTTCCTTGGGTACGGTTCGACTCACCTTTATCGGTGCCTATACCCGATTTGAAAACCATGCGGCATTTGATGTGCCTGATGAAAGCTACTAAGGACGTCAATTGCATGAATTACCGTCCTGCCAAAGCCTATATCAATTTACCGGCATTGCGCCACAATCTCAAAGTTATGCAGCAGGCGGCAGCCGGCAGTAAAATTCTTGCTGTGATCAAGGCAAACGGTTATGGCCATGGAATTATCCGTGTCGCACACCATCTAAGTGGAGCCGATGCATTTGGCGTGGCATCAATTGACGAAGCGATGTTGTTACGCCAAAAAGGTTTTTTACACCGTATCTTATTGCTTGAAGGATTGTTTTGTAAGGAAGAGATTGCGTTGGTAACGCAAAACCGTTTTGATCTGGTTATTCACGCCGACTATCAACTTGATTGGCTTTTGGATTGTCATATCAGCGGTGTGACTAATATTTGGGTTAAAGTCGATACTGGTATGCACCGTTTGGGCTTTGCGCCAAATCAGGTTGAATCAGTAATCAAGCGCCTTGAGGCTTCTGCAAACGAATTCAATATCCACCTTATGTCGCATTTTGCTTCTGCCGATGAAGACAATGAAAGCGGACGAAAATTCAGTCAGCAGCAGCTTGTTGAGTTTGACGCACTTGCCAATATCGACAAGTATTCGAAAAGCTTCGCCAATAGTGCCGGTATTATCAATTATCCGCAAAGCCATTTTCAGTGGGTGAGACCGGGGATCAGCCTATATGGCGGGGTTGAATTTGATAATATCGACCTGAGACCGGTTATGCAGCTGGAATCGGCATTGATTGCCATTAAACAGATAGCCAAAGGGGAAAGTGTCGGTTACGGCAATACCTGGTACGCCGAGCGTGAATCGGTGATTGGCGTGATTGCGATCGGTTATGGCGACGGTTATCCGCGCCATGCCAAAAATGGTACTCCGGTATTGATCAAAGGTCATCAGGTATCCTTGGTCGGTCGGGTTTCCATGGATATGATTACCGTCGACCTGACCGACTTGATCAATGATGGTATTTCCATTCAGATCGGAGATCAGGCAGTCTTATGGGGGCAGGGCTTAAATGTCGATATTGTTGCTCAGCATTCCGATACCATAGGTTATGAACTGTTATGTGGCGTCACTCAGCGCGTTCCCATGATTGAAATCCAATAGCCATCCCATTTCTTGGAGTCAATTTGTCTAACTCGATTAAAAAACTCTCAAATCTTAAGGTCAGTTCGCTGTTCAAAGGGTTTTTCGAGTTTAAAAAACTTCGCTTTAGCCATTCACTCTATCAAGGCGGACAAACCCCTGTTATCGATCGTGAATTGTTTGCCCGCGGCCAAGCGGTTGTGGTCTTGTTGTTTGATAGCGCACAAGAGCAGGTGGTATTGGTTGAGCAATGCCGTGTCGGTGCGGTGCAACACGCTTTAGAGGCGAATTGCCCGGAAAATGCTTGGTTGCAAGAGCCTGTGGCAGGCATGATCGATAAGGGTGAAACGCCAGAGCAGGCGGCGATTAGAGAGGTTTTTGAAGAGACCGGCTATCAAATCCAATCGACAGACAGTCTTGCCTATATCACCCATTTTTACCCGAGCCCGGGTGCTTGCGATGAGATCCTTTGGCTCTATGCCGCCGAGATAGACAGCCTTCAAATCAATGAGTTCAGTGGTTTATCCGAAGAACATGAAGATATTCGTGTGCTGACCCTGTCCTATAAGGATGCCAAGCGGCAGTTGGCTGAAGGGCGCTTGAATGTTTCAAGTACGATTATCGCCTTACAGTGGCTTTTTTATCATAAAGCGTAGTGGTCTTGGCGATAAGTCGTTATAATCCCGTCACATTTTCAAATTTATTTTTTTTCTGACCCGATTCAGACCCAACTACCCAGAGATACTATGTTTTGTTTATTTAGAAACAGCCACATTGTTGCGCAGCTCGACCGCTTTGTTATTTTAATCAGCTGGATAATTGTTCTCTATTGGCTACATTTCGCCTTTATTGAAAAAGCATTGATGAGTAAGTTGTTTGCCGGGCAAGCGCTATTGGTGGATTTAGTGGTTGGTATTCCATTGGTTTTGGCAATGGCGGTAATGGTCTATGCCTCGGTGTATTGGAGCTTCAAACTGCTGATTATCTTTTTGCTGCCTAGGTTTGTTTATCAGGTAGAAGAATCGATTGAACCGGAAGATGAGCTTGATGAACTGCAAAAACAGCATGGTGCCCAGTATTGGCAACAAGACGAGCAGAGTGAAAAAGATTCAACATCCGCAGAGGGCTCCTTGCCGGATAAAAAATCTGATAGTGAAAACTCGACTAAGTCTTTTTGATCGCGTTTAACTTACAAATCACTTTATGAAAGTCTCAATTTCAGATTTAAAGAACGAATCTAACCTATTGATAAAATTGGCTATGCCGATTTTATTTGCCCAGTTAGCCTTAACCGGTTTGGGTGTGGTTGATACCTTGATGTCGGGCCGGGTCGGTACCGATGATTTGGCTGCCGTTGGTCTTGGTACCAATATCTTTTTACCGGTTTTTATCTTTGCCACCGGTATCCTTTTGGCGATCACGCCAATGGTATCCAGAGCAAATGGGCAAAACAGTCCTGCACAGATTGGACATTTTTTGGTTCAAGGGGTCTGGTTGTCGTTGCCGCTTGGTTTATTAAGTATGTTGTTGCTGATGAATCTGCAGCCGCTTTTGGATGTGCTTGAACTTTCCGCTAATGTTTATCAGCTTACCGAAGACTATTTGTTTTATATATCTTTTGGTATGCCTGGTGTTGCGGCGTATCAGGCATTGCGTTTCTTCTGGGAAGGGGTCGGTAAAACACTGCCTACCATGTGGATCAGTTTTGCCGGCCTGCTGATCAATGTTCCGCTGAACTATGTATTCATCTACGGTTACGGTCCGTTTGAGGCAATGGGTGCGGCTGGCTGTGGGGTCGCCAGTGCATTGGTCATGTGGTCGATGTTTGTCGTTGGGGTCATCTATATTTTTAGCTCCAGTTTTTTCAAGACCTATTTAAGACATATCCGCAACATTAAAGTGGTTTGGCATGATGGCGTTAAGTCTTTGTTGAATTTGGGTGTGCCCAACTCCCTGGCGCTATTGTTTGAAGTCGGCCTGTTCAGTTTTATTATTCTTTTTATCGCGCCACTCGGAACTCATATTATCGGTGCACACCAGATTGCCATCAATGTCACCTCGCTCGCCTTTATGGTGCCGTTGAGTTTTGCAATGGCCTTAACTGTGAGGGTGGGTTATGGTTATGGTCAGCAGTCTAAGCAACAGGTTCGCATCAGCTTGGTGAACGGTTTTTTATGGGCATTGTTAATCGGTGCTTTAATGGCGGCAATCAGTTTCTGGCTGCGTTTCGAGATTGTCACGCTCTATACCTTCGATCC